>NZ_JCAMPJ010000003.1:0-953561 GCF_059617205.1 Microlunatus sp. YIM B11417 | reverse complement strand
AGACCCCGGAAACGACTCGGCTTCAAAACCCCCGCCGAGAAGCTGCACGAGCTACTGTCCAACCCGACAGATCCAACTGTTGCACTCACCGCGTGAGTCGGCCCACCAGAACGCCTGCTTTGGTGACCGGTCGGCGGATTTCAGTGGCGGGGGCGGAGGGAGCGGTTGACTCGGCGGTAGAAGGCTCGGGCGGCGGGGTTGTGGGAGAGGCGCTGGGCAGCGGGCTCGAGGAAGGCGGGGATGCGGTGGCGGAGCCGGGTCAGCACCGTGGGCGGGGGCTTCGGCGTGGTTCGGCGGGGGCGGTCCGAGGGCGGTTCGGGGGCGACCGGGGCGGGAATGACCCGCGGCCGGGGCGGCTTCGGGGTCGCGATCACCGCCATGCTGCCGGACGGGTCGATGCGCAGGCTGAGGCCGGTCTCGGCGGGCTTGGCACCGCCGAAGGCGACGGCCAGCGAGTTGGTGCCGGCCAGCCCGGACAGGTAGCTCTCCACCCGGGCCTGGCCGTCGGCGCAGATCAGGGTGGCCGGGGCGGCGTCGCCGCGCTGGACCAGCTGACCGCGGATCGCGGCCGTACCGGTGACGTGCAGGGACGGCACCATCAACCGGGCCAGGGTGCCACGAACGCTCTCGGAGACCTCGGCGCCGTCGGCCGGCAGCGCGCCGACGGCCGGGTAACGGGTGGCGCCGATGTCGACGGCGAGGCCGTCGCCGTGCCGGGCGGTCGCGACCAGCAGTCCGTCCAGCACCGCGGAGGGTACGTCGGCGGCCGGGATCCGGAGCCGGCAGCCGGTGTGGTCCGGGCCGATCACCGAGACCCAGAGTTCCCAGACGCCCGGCGCCAGGGGTTCGCCGAGGGCGGCCCGGCGCGGATCGAGCTCGGCCCGCGCGACCCGCTTGTCGGAGTCGGGGTCGTCCGGGCGCGGCGCGTCGGTCGGCAGCCAGAAGTCCAGGCCGGAGGCCGGGTGGTGGACGGCGAACCGGAGTTGTTGATCATGGAGTCGGCGGTCCGCGACGGCGAGCGCGGCCGCCTCGGAACGCAGCGTCACCTCGATCCGCAGCCGGCCGTCGACCCAGCGGGCGGCGACGCCGGACCGGGTGATCGGTGGCGTGTTGCTCGGCCGCGGATCGAGGTAGAGGGCGGGGTAGTCGGCCAGCACGCCGCCGCGGCGGGTGTGCCGGCGCGGGTCGGTCAGCACCGCCGTCCGGTAGAGCACGAACGGCTCCGGACGATCCGGTACGTCACCGGACCAGACCGAGTTCTCGCCGAACAGGCCGTCCAGGATCCCGGCCGCGCTGCGATAGGCGACCCGGCCGGTCAGCCGGTCCAGGTCCTGCTCCGCCGCGTACCGGGTCAGCCGTTCCAGGGCCTCCGGCAGCACGCGAGCCCGGCGGTCCATCACGCTCGGGCCGAGGATCAGTGTCCAGTCGCCGCTGGCCAGCGCCGCCGCGCCGTGCTTCGACGCCTCGGCCGGCCCGGGGTTGTGGTGCACCAGCACGTTCGGCCGGTGCTGCGCATACCGATCGAGGCGCCGCGCCAGTTCGCCGCTGCCGGTGGCCAGGATGACCTGCAGCCGCGGGGCAGGCAGCGACTGGGCATCGAGTGAGGCCAGGGTGGCGGACAACTCCTGGGCGGGGCGGTCCGCATACACCACGACCGAGACGGAGTGGGACATCTCGTCAACCTTACTGTCGAAAACCCGCACCGTCGCCGATTCCCGGCGCGCCGTGGACACCGTTGGCACGCTCGCGTGGTTTCGCCCGTAAACTTCCCCGCCATGGTGAGGACAGGCGAACGTCGGAGCTCGGTGACCCGGCTGAAACGGCGGATCCGCCGCGTGGTCAAACGGACCCCGGTGCTGAACGGCCTGCTCCGCCGGTACGACAGCGCCCGCAAGGCCGCCGCCCCGCCGCCTGCCGCGAAGAAGGCCCCGGCCAAGAAGGCTCCCGCCAAGAAGGCGCCGGCCAAGAAGGCGCCCGCGACCAAGATCAACTTCGGTGACCTGGTGTTCGTGGTCGCCGGCGTGCGCTGGCTCGGCCCGGCGACGTACGAACTCACCGGCTGGGCGTACGGCAGCAAGCTGGCCGCCACGGTCAACCCGCCCAAGCTGCGGATCTGGCTTGCCGGCGGCGACACGTCGATCGAGGCGACCGTCGAGCAGCGGGCCGACCTGCGCGCGAACCTGTACGCGAGCGACGACAAGCATGACCGCAGCGGCGCCGGCTTCCGGGCGGTGGTCGACCTGAAGTCGCTGCTGACCAGCGCCGACACCGACCGGCTTACCCTGCGCTGCGCGCTGACTCAGCAGGGCTCGAGAATCGAGGGCACGGCCACCGGCCGGCAGGACCAGGGCTCGGCCGGCAGCCTGGTCCCCTCCGGCGGCGGCACCGGACCGGACGACACCCCGCGGTACCTGCAGCCGGTCTGGTCGAAGGAGGACGGCCTGTCCGTCGCCCGGCGGGACGGCCGACCGCCGCGGCCGGCACCGGCGCCGGTCATGATCACCGAGTGGACCGCCTACGATCCCGGCTCGCCGCGGATCCGGGCGGCCGGCTGGGTCGCCGAGGACGTGGAGCCGGAGACGATCAGCCTCGAGCTGCGCGGCCCGCTCGGCTCGGTGCCGGCGGACCTGACCTGGCAGCGGCGCGGCTTCACCCTGACCCTCGACCTCGAGGCCAGCTTCTGGAACGGCCCGGTCGCGCCGCTGTCGATCGGCCACTACCGGCTCTGGGCCCTCAACGACGGCGAGCCGATCGACGTCAAGCTGGCGCCGGAGGCGATCGCGGACCTACCGGTCGAGTTCGAGTCGAGCCGGCTGAACGCGACGCTGGGCCGGGCCGCCAAGGACGTGCCGTCGGTGCATGTGGCGCCGCCGCTGCGGGTCGACGAGGCCGGGCTGTACGCGTTCCGGGTGCAACGGGACCGCTACTGGTCCACTCCGTCGGAGCGGGACGGTTCGGTCTACTTCGAGAGCTTCTACGCCCGCAGCGCGACCGACAGCCCGCGCGCCATCCACGAGGAACTGGTCCGCCGCGGCACCGACCGCACCCTCTACTGGACCGTCGCCGACTACTCGGTGCCGCTGCCGGAGGGCGCGACGCCGCTGCTCTGGAAGAGCCGGGAGTGGTTCGAGGTGCTCGGCAAGGCCTCGTACTTCTTCCACAACTGCGGTGCGCCGATCCCGTTGCGCAAGCACAAGCGGCCCGGCCAGACCGTCGTCCAGACCTGGCACGGGACGCCGCTGAAGCTGCTCGGCAACGATCGGCCCGTGAACCGGGACCGGGCCAACTACGAGAAGCTGCAGAAGGGCCTGTCGTCGGACTGGGACTTCCTGCTCGCGCAGAACACGTACGCGGCCGACATCTTCCGGGAGGCCTACTTCTACGACGGCCCGCTGCTCGAACTCGGCTACCCGCGCAACGACACGCTGGTCACCACGCCGCCCGAGCAGGTCGCCGCCCTCCGGGAGGGGCTGGGCCTGCGGCCGGACCAGAAGGCGATCCTGTACGCGCCGACCTGGCGGGACGGCGAGGGCCACGTGGTCGGCTACCTCGACCTGGAGTGGCTGGGCCGTCAGCTCGGGCCCGACTACGTCTTCCTGCTCCGCGGCCACACCAATTCGCTGCGCCCGGGCGCCCGTGTATTCGGCAGCAACATCATCGACGCCACCTCGTACCCGCTGCTCAACGATCTGTTGCTGGCGGCCGACCTGGTGATCACCGACTACTCGTCGATCATGTTCGACTACACGGTGACCGGGAAGCCGATCCAGTTCTTCGTGCCGGACTACGACGACTACCGGGACCGCCGCCGCGGGCTCTACTTCGACCTGGCCGAGAGCGCGCCGGGTCCGCTGTCGTACACGCCGGAGGAGCTGGTCGAGAACGTCAAGAACGCGGAGGCGCAGCACGCCGAGCACGCGGACGCCTATGCGGCCTGGGTGGCCAAGTTCAACCCGCGCGACGACGGCCAGGCCGCCGCGCGCGTCGTCGACGCAGTCTTCACCGAATAGAACAGTCAGGTCCTTGCGCGGAGCGCTGCGGGGGATCCAAAGGGGGTCGCCCCCTTTTGCAACAGAGAAGGGATAAGTTGTGCCGATGAGGTATCTCACGGTCCTGGAGTACGCGCACCGGAAGCTGAACCCGGCCACCTATCTTGAGATCGGTGTACGGACCGGGACCAGTCTCGCGCTGGCCCGCTGCCGCGCGATCGGGATCGACCCGGCGTTCACGATCAAGACCGAGTTGCACTGCGACGTGTCCCTGTTCCGGACCACCAGCGATGCCTACTTCAGCCAGCCGGACCCGCTCGCCGCAACCGGCGGCCGGCCGTTCGAACTGGCCTTCATCGACGGCATGCACCTCTTCGAGTACGCCCTCCGCGACTTCATCAACGCCGAGCGGTACAGCTCGACCAAGGGCGTCATCTTCTTCGACGACATGATGCCGAACACGGTCGAGGAGGCCGCCCGGGTCAAGCACACCCGGCTCTGGACCGGCGACGTGTACTCGATGGTCGAGGTGCTGCGGCGTTACCGCCCGGACCTGACCGTGATCATGACCGACGTCCGGCCGACCGGGCTGTTGCTGGTCACCGGCCTGGACCCGGAGAACACGGTGCTGGCCGACAACTTCACCGAGATCCTGGCCGAGTTCCGCAGGCCGGACCCGCAGCCGGTGCCGATCCAGCTGATCGATCGGCTCGGAGCCCAGGCCCCGGAGCGGGTCATGCAGTCGGAACTCTGGGACACCCTCAACGGTGTCCGGGCCGGCACCCCGGCCCACGAGGTGCAGGCCCTGCTGTCCGAGCGGCTCGGTGCCTCGCTCGGCGCCGCGTACGCCTGACCCGAGCGAGCCCGGCCCCGGGCGAACTCTGAGCCATCCCCGCGTCCCGCTCCCGATTTTCTGCGCAAATCCCAGCGTTCCGCCGCGACTGCGGTGATACTTGGCGCACTGCGAGCGAAGGAAAACGGGGCTGGGGATGCGGACCTGGGTGAGCCTTGTCGTGCCGACGTACCGGACGAGTCCGGACCATCTCGGGGCGCTGGTCGAGTCGGTGGACCGGCTCACGCTGCCCGCCGAGGCGCTCGAGTTGATCTTCGTCGACGACGGGTCCCCGGACGACACGTACGGCCGGCTGCAGGCCCTCGCCGCCGAGCGCCAGCACACCATCGCCCGGCAGATCCCCAACTCGGGCTGGCCCGGCCGGCCGCGCAACGTCGGCGCCGACCTGGCCTCCGGCGAGTACGTCCTGTTCCTGGACCATGACGACCTGCTGTTCCCGGACGGTCTGGAGCACGCGTACGCCTTCGGGCACCGGCACCGGGCCGACGTGGTCAACCTCAAGGAGGCCCGGACCAAGGGGTGGGGCTGGGGCTGGGACAGCTACGAGCAGGACCGAGCCCCGGAGCCCGAGTCCCGGCTGGCCGACCTGCTGCCGCTGACGCCGCACAAGCTGTACCGCCGCGACTTCCTGCGGGAGCAGGAGGTCCGGTTCGACGAGCGGCGGCGGCTGCTCTGGGAGGACGTCCGGTTCAACGTGCTCGCCTTAGCCCGCGGTGCGAGGGTCGCGGTCTTCGGCAGCCGAGCCTGTTACCACTGGGTGAAGCGCGAGGCCGGCAGTTCGACCACGTTCGGCGTCGACGTGGAGGAGAAGTGGCGCAACCTGACCGACCTGGTGCGCTCGAGCGCCGCCCTGCTGCCGCCCGGCCCGCGCCGCGACGAGGTGCTGCTGCACCTGTACCGGGGCCGGTTCCTGGACCGGTTCGGGGCATGGATGCTGACCGCCCGGCCGCAGCGGCTGGAGTACGAGGCGGAGCGGGCCCGGGCGCTGGCCGAGGAGCTGATCCCGGAGCGACTGGACGCCGGCCTGGGGCCCGTGGCCCGGGCCCGGTCGCGGTGCCTGCGCACCGGTGACCTGGACACCGCACGCCGGCTCGCCCTGATCGAGCGCGGGATCAGCCCGCCGGCGACCGCGGTCGACGTCTCCTGGCAGGGTCCGCGCCTCGAACTGACGGTCGAGATCCAGCTCCGGTACGAGGGCTCGCCGCTGACCCTGACCCGGACCGCCGACGGGCGGCTGCAGCGCGACCCGGACGCCCCCGTCCGAGCGGCACTGGGTCAGGACCAGCTCGACTTCGCCGGCTCGGTGGACACCGGGCTGCTCCAGTTCGGGCTGAAGGCGCGCGACACCCGGGAGGACTGGCACGTCGGCGACCCCGGCGCTCCGGTCCTGGAGCCGACCGGGGACGGCTTCGTGATCAAGGGCCGGCACACCGTCGCCATCGAGGTCGGCACCGCGGCGTTCGGCCGGCCGCTGGGGCAGCAGCCGTACGACGTCAGCCTGAGCACGACCGCGCTGGATCGCCGGTTCCACCACGCCGCGCCCGGTCCGGAGGGTTTGCTGCTGCCCGCCCTGATCGACGGGACCGCGGTGATCGCCTACACGAACCGGAGCGGCGGGCTGACGCTCGACGTGGGGGAGCGCTTCCGTACCGTCGCGGCGGGGGCGGCCTCGGCCGACGCGACCGTTCAACTGCTCCCGTCCGACGGCCGAGCCGTCCTGGAGCTCGGGGTGCCGGGCGTCCACGTGCACGGCTGTACGGCTCTGTCCGGCACGGTCCGGCTGGTCCCGGACGACGACCGGGAGCCGATCGAGCTCAGCGCGACCCTGCTCGGCTCCGACGGCCGGGCCCGGATCCGGACCGCGGCCGCGGCGCTTCCCTCGGGCACGTACACGATCGAGGTCCGGTTCAGCGGCCGCACCACGAGGACCGAGCACACGGTGACCGTGCCGTCCACCCTCGGCGCCCGGCTGCGCGGGCTGATCCGGCGCCGCCGGGACAACTGATCAGCGCAGGGCGCGGTTGATCCGGCCGTAGATCGAACGGGCCGCGGAATTGCGGGACAGGCCCTTCACGGCGGGCTCGAGGAAGCCGGGGACGCGGCGGCGCAGCTTGGTCAGCGCCGTCGGCGGGGGCTTCTTCTTCGCCTTCTTCTTGGCCGGCTTCTTCGCGGCCGCCGGCTTCGGCGCCGGAGTCGCCGCGACCGGCTTCGGAGCGGGCTTCGGGGCTGGCTTCGGGGCGGCCGGCTTCGGGGCCGGCTTGGGCGGGGTCGGGGCGATCGTCATGGCGCCGACCGGATCGATGGTCAGGGTCAGGCCGGTCTCGGCGGCGTGGCTGGTGCCGAACTTGGTCAGCAGCGGGCTGCTGCCGGCCATCCCGGACATCAGGCACTCGACCCGGGCCTCGCCGTCGGTCGCGATCAGCTCGGCCGGCAGCGGGAAGCCGCCCTGCTGCAGGAAGCCCTCGATCCGGGCGTCGCCGTGCACGTGCAGGCCCGGCGCGGGCAGCGTGGCGAGGGTGCCGCCGGCGGCCTCCTCGATCGTGGCCCGCTCGGCCGGCAGTTCGCCCAGCCCGGCCAGCATGGTGGCGCCGAGGTCGAGCGAGAAGCCGTTCCCGGTCACGCCGAGCGCGACGAGGGTGCCGTCGACGAGGGCCGACGGCGCGGTGATCGGTGGCACCCGGACCCGCTCGCCGGTGCCGTCGCCGTCGATCGCGGTCAGCCAGAGGCCCCAGGCGCCGCCGGCCAGCTGCGGCACCTCGGCCTCGGCGGCCAGGTCGATCGTCGCCCGCACCACGGTTCCGCCGTCGGCGGCCGGCTCGGTCGTCGTCGGCAGCCAGTGCTCCAGGCCGGTGGCCCGGTGCTGCAACGTGTACGCCAGCTCGGCGGAGGACGAGGCGGTGGCCGTCACGGTCAGCACGGTGCCCTGCCAGGAGGCGGCCGCGTCGCTCACCTCGAAGGAGGCGGCCGGACCCTCGGCGCCGTCCTGCTCGCCGAGCACCAGGCAGGCGTAGTCGGCGAAGACGCCGCCCGAACCCGGATCGTCGGCGGCGTCCCGGAGCCGCTCGGTTCGGTGCAGGATGCACGGCGACGGCGGCACCGGGCCGCCGGCCCGCTGCTCGGACAGCCGGAACAGGCCGGTCAGCCGCCCCTTCGCGTTCCGGTACGCGACCTGTGCCGCGAGCCAGTCGAGCTGGTGCTTCTCGGCGTGGTCGACCAGCTTCCGCAGCGATTCGGGCAGCAGCTCGGCGTCCCGCGTCGCGGTCTCGGTACCGAAGATCAGGGTCCAGGTGCCGGTGGCCGCACCGACCGCCTGGGTCAGGGCCGCCTCGGCCGGACCGGCGGACTGACGCACCGTGACGTTGGGGCGCCGGGCGGCCAGGTCCTCCCACCGTTCGGCCTGCCCGTCACCGGTACTGACCAGGATGATCTCCAGTTCGGACGGGCTCAGCGTCTGCGTGTCCAGCGAGGAGATCAGCTTCGCGAGCCGCCGTGGCTCGCGGTCGGCGGTGATCAGTACCGAAACTTCTACGGGCATCCGGGTGTCCTGTTGTTCGAGAGTTGTCAGTTCGTCGTAACCTGCACACTACCGTCGGGTTCTTCGGTGGTCATACGAGAGTGCACAGCGGGAGTCTGGTGGAAACGTCACGCCAATCGGATCAGCCACGCCGGGTGGCGCGGCTCAAGAAGCTGGGGCGCCGCTATGCCCCGGACTGGCTGAAGAGCGCCTACCGGTCGGCGCGCGGTGATGCAGGATCCTCCGGCAACGGGACGCAGGCGAAGGCCGAGACCGTACCCGAGCGTTGGGTGGACGTCGCCAAGGAGCGCGGCTGGAAGCCGGACAAGCCGACCCGCAGGTTCCTGACCCGGCTCGAGGACACCCTGCGGCAGGGGACGACCACCCGGATCGCGCTGTTCACCGACGACACCTCGGCCGAGTTGACCGGGCTGCTGGTGCAGGTGCTGCCGAAGAGTGCGGTGTTCGCGGTCCCCGACGGTACGGACTCCGACCAGCACGCCGAGCTCGCCGCGCAGGGCCCGGTGGATGTGATCATCGACGCCACCCTGGCCGGTCCGGCCGAACGGCTGCGCCGGTTCCGCCGGACCTTCCTCCACCTCAAGGCCGGCGGCCGGTACTGCGTCCGCAGCGCCACCACCGGGCTGACCGCCGACGCCAAGAAGACGCCGTCGATCTGGGAACTCGTCAGCCGGGTCGTGGACGACCGGGACCGTGGCCGGTTCGCCGACGTCGAGGACAAGAAGCCGTCCCCGCGCAAGGACGAGAAGGGGATCGCCGAAGCGGTCCGCGGGATCGCCTACGACGACGGGTTGTTGATCATCACGAGCGCCGGCCCGGCCCTGCCGAAGCTGCGCGAGTGGGAAGTGGAGCGGGTGCTCCGGGCCAAGCCGGAGATCGGGCGGATCCTGACCAAGCTGCCGGCCACCACGTTCTCCCGGGTCGGCGACCTGCGCTACAACCACGACCGGCACGACCCCCGGTTCGCCACCGAGTACACGGTGCCCGAACTGCAGCTGCGCGAGTACGACGACGTCCTGGCCTGCCCGCACCAGGTGGTGCTGTCGCACGACGTGATCCTGCCGGACACGTTCCGGCACCTGACCCACCCGCGACTGAAGAACAGGTTCCTGGACGACCTGAACCCGCTGTTCGCGCGCTACCCGCGGAACGTGGCGGAGCCCAAGGAACTCTCCGGCAGCTACTTCTATCTGTCCTCGGAGTGGCCGCGGCACTTCGGCCACATGATGACCGAGCAGCTGTCCCGGATGTGGGCCTGGTCGATCGCCAAGGAGCGGCACCCGGATCTCAAGGTGCTGCTGCCGCTGCCCGGCGGCCACAACGAGCTGGCCCCGTTCGAGCGGGACGTGCTGGCCGCCGCCGGCGCCGGGCCGGACGACTTCGTGTCACCGAAGGGCGTGCTGCGGGTGGAGAAGCTGCTGTCGGCGACGCCGATGCTGGTCAACCCGAGCTACGTCCACCCGGAGCTGCCGGACGTCTGGCGCCGGGCCGGCGCGAAGCTGGTCGCCGAGGGCCGTTCCCGCAGCGCCGAGGACCGGCCGGCGAAGATCTTCGTCTCCCGCCGGTCCAACTACAAGCGGGCCTGCCACAACCTGGCCGAGGTGGAGGAGTTCTTCACCCGGCACGGGTTCACGATCGTCTACCCGGAGGACTACGACGTCGCCGAGCAGGCGACGATCTTCGACTCCGCGGAGTTGATCGCCGGCTTCGCCGGCAGCGCCATGTTCAGCCTGATCTTCTGCGCCGAGCCCAAACGGGTCATCCTCATCTCGTCCGAGTCGTACACGGCCCGCAACGAATACATGATGGCCTTCGCCATGGGGCACCGGGTCAGCCTGGTCTGGTGCGACCCGGACATCGCCCAGCCGGAGAAGGGCTGGGACGGCAAGGCGTTCGCGTCCGGGTTCAGCGTCGATTTCGAACGTGACGGTGACTTCCTCACCGACGCGGCAACCACAGACTGGTGACCCGATGCCGAAAGTCAGCGTCGTCGTCGCGACGTACAACTCGGGGAACCGGATCGAGCAGACCGTGCAGAGCCTGCTCGCCCAGACCCTGCCGGCGAACGAGTACGAGGGGATCTTCGTCGATGACGGCTCCACCGACGGCACGGACCGCCGGGTCGAGCAACTGATCGAGGGCCGGCAGCAGCTGCAACTGCACCGGATCGAGAACTCCGGCTGGTCCGGCCGGCCGCGGAATCTCGGCACCGACCGAGCCACCGGGGAATACGTCCTCTATCTCGATCATGACGACCAGCTGTTCCCGGACGCGCTGCGGCGGATGTACGACTACGCGGTCGAGACCGGCGCCGACGTGGTGCTCGGCAAGGAGGTCATGAAGGGCGACCCGCTGACGCCCGGCTGGCCGACCTGGCAGGGCAACGTCGCCGACGCCGGCATCGACCAGCGAGTGCTGCACTGCGTGACGCCGCACAAGCTGTACCGCCGGTCCCTGCTCGTCGAGGCCGGGATCAGGTTCCCGGAGGGACCGATCCGGCTGGAGGACCAGTACTTCAACGCCGCCGTCTACGCCGCCACCGACAAGACCGCGATCCTGGCCGACTATCCCTGCTACCAGTGGCTGATCCATGATCAGAACCTGCACCGGGCCGGCTTCGACTTCGACGTCTTCCTGGACTCGTTCGAACGGTCGCTGGAGCCGATCGAGGCGCTGGCCGACGGTCCGAAGCGGCGGGCCCTGCTGAAGCGCTGGTACGTCCGCGTCATCCTGCGCTGGCTCGGTCCCGGCGACCACCCGATCCGGGACCGCTACCTGTCCGACGCCGACCGGCTGCTGCGGCACTTCCCGGACGCGTTGGACGCCGACCTGGAGCCGATCGACCGGGTCCGTTCCTGGCTCTACCGGCGCGGCGACCGGGCCGGGCTGGACGCGTTGCGGGAACGCGACCGGACGGTGAAGCTCGGCCTCGACCCGGTCCGCGAGGTGACCTGGGACCGGGGTGCGCTGCGGGTCGTGATCACGGGGCGGCTGCAGGCGGGCGACGACCCGTACCCGGTCGCCGAGGGCGCCGACGGACCGGTGCTCGACCTGACCGGCGCCGGCCTGCCCGACCTGCCGCCCGAGTCGGCGACGCGGCTCGGCGAGCTCGCCGCGACCGTGGTCGATCTCGGGCTGCGCGGCCGCGGCTCCGGCGTGGAATGGCCGATGCCGGGCGGCGTGCCGTTGCGGCTGGACGCCGAACGCCGGCTCACCTTCACCGTCGACGCCCGGATCGACCTCGCCCCCGGGGCCGGCCCGCTGCGGGCCTGGCTGGACGGCGGCGAAGGGGACGAGATCTTCGACGCCCGGCTGCACCTGACCGGGCTCGGCTACGAGCGGATCGACCCGGTCCGCGCCGAGGGGCTGGCCGAGCGGCCGGCGCTGATCGCCGGACTGCCCGCGGTGCCGTACCGGACCAACGACGGCCGGCTCGCGCTCGACCTGACCAGGCTCGGCGAGGCCCGCCGGATCCTGCCGTTGATCCAGGTCGACCCGGCCGCGAGCCGGGTCGGGCCGGACCGGGTCCGGCTCGGCCTGACCGGCCTGCACACGTACGGCGACACGGAGCTCACCGGCACCGTCGCGTACGAGAGCTCGGCCCCGGCCGAACTGGTCGCCGAGTCCGACCGACCCGCCGAGCTGCGGTTCCGGCCGGAGCCCGGCGACACGTTCGCGGTCCACGCCCGGTTCCAGGACCGACAGACCCCGCTGCGCGCCGAGCTCGACCTGGCCGCCACACCGCCCGCGGTCCGGCCGCTGCCGGAACCGGCTCCGGCCAAGGACCGCGCGGTCCCGGCGGCCAAGCCCACCGGAACCCTGCAGACCGACGGAGTCCGGGTCACCTGGGCCGGCCAGGCCTTCGTCGTCACCGTCACCGGCACCGGGAGCGAGCCGCTGGACTCGGTCGGGATCTCGGTCCGTGGACGTGCCTCGGGGATCGAGGTGCCGGTCCTCCGCCAGGCTCAGGACCCGGCCGCCGGCTTCGAGATCACCGGGCGGATCGACGTGGCCGGACTGGAGCAGGACATCTGGGACGTCCGGGTGGACGGGCACGGCGCCTCCGGCAAGCACCGGGACCCGGTCCGGATCGGCAGCCTGACCGAGCTGCCGGCCCTGGTCGACGGCCGTGCCGCGGTGGCGTACGCGACGAAGGACGGCGGGCTGGCGCTGGACCTCACCGAGACGGCGCGGACCGTCGTCGGTGCCGCCCGGCCCGCTGCCGAGGACGCGAGCACCGACGCCGACCAGGTGGTGCTCGCCCTGACCAGGGTGCAGATCGCCGGTGCCGGCCGGCTGACCGGGCGGGCGGTCACCGAGAGCCAGCTGCCGGCCCGGCTGGTCGCGACCGGGGCCGGCGCCGAACTGGTCGTCGACGGCCCGGTACGGGCCGGCCGCCGCGACCTGATGTTCGCCTTCACCGGCCACCGCAGCTCGCGCCGGATGACGGTCGAGTTCGGCGACGGGACGGCGACCGTCGCGATCGCCGGCGAGACCGCCGCGACCGTGCCGCTGGCCCCGCCGGCACCGGAGCCCGAGCCCGCCCGGGAGCGCGGCGGCGGCCGGTTCCGGCGCGGCCTGCAGAAGGTCTGGAAGCGCCGCCGCGGCGTGGACGACTCGTCCTGACCGGTCGACTTCACTTAAACTCGCCGCGGCCCCGTGACTATTTCGCAACATGTGCATTCGCCCACGTGGCACACGAACAGGAGAACTGTGCAGGCACGCAAGCTTCTGCGCCGGATCGCCCGGCGGCTCCCGAACGGCTTGGTCCGGACCGTGAAAGAGAGCCCGGTCGGACCGTTGCTGTGGCGGCGGCTGCCCGGGCCCGAACTGAGCGTCATCGTCCCGGTCTACAACGTCGAGGAGTACCTCGGCGCCTGCCTGGACAGCCTGCTGCGTCAGTCCCTGAAGCGGCTCGAGATCATCATCGTCGACGACGGCTCGACCGACGGGTCGCCCGCGGTGATCGCGCAGTACGTCAAGAAGGACCGGCGGATCAAGGTGATCCGGCAGGCCAACGCCGGTCTGGGTGCCGCGCGCAACGTGGGCATCGCCGCCGCGACCGCGCCGTTGATCACGTTCCTCGACTCCGACGACACGATTCCGCAGCGGGCGTACCAGCGGATGGTGGACACCCTGCACAAGACCGGCTCCGACTTCGTCGTCGGCTCGGTCCGCCGGTTCAGCCACGGCAAGTCGTCCAAGCCGGCCTGGGTGGACAACGCGCACCGCGAGGAACGGCTCGGGATCACCATCGACGAGTTCCCGGACGCGATGCAGGACGTGATCGCCTGCAACCGGATGTTCCGCCGCGAGTTCTGGAACACCAAGATCGGTCCGTTCCCCGAGGGCATCGCGTACGAGGACCACGTGCCGATGGTCACCGCGTACCTGCGCGCCCGCTCCTTCGACATGCTGTCGATCAGCACGTACAACTGGCGGATCCGGGAGGATCAGTCCTCGATCGGCCAGCAGAAGCACGAGGTCTCCAACCTGCGGGACCGGGTCTCGGTGAAGGACCTGGCCTGGGAGGTCGTCTCGGCCGAGTCGTCGCCGCGGGTGTCGGCCGCCTGGCTGGGCCGGGTGCTCGACATCGACCTGTCCCTGTTCGTCGAGTTCGCAGTGACCGCCGACGAGGAGTACCGCTCCGTCCTGCAGCGGGCCTGCCAGCGCTTCATCGCCCGCGCCGACGCGGCGGCCTGGTCGCACGTCCGGGTCGAACGCAAGCTGCGGGTCGCGCTGGCCGCACAGGGCCGCTGGGTCGAGGCCGGCCGGGTGATCGAGTACTTCCGGCTGAACGGTGCGCTGCCGCAGACGACGGTGATCGACGGCGTCGTGGTCGCCGACCTGCCGATCGCCGAGGAGCTGGACCTGCCGGAGGAGATGTACCGGCTCAGTGATCATCAGAGCGCGCTGTCCGCCTGTGTCGCCCGGACCGACTGGCTGCCGGACGGCAAGCTGCGGCTGGAGGGCTGGGCGTTCGCCCGCGGCGTGGACCTGACCGAGCACGACGAGGAGATCACCGCCTACCTCAAGGAGGTGACCACCGGCCGCCGGGTCGAGCTGGAGGTGGGCCGGTTCCGCCGCGACTACATCACCCGCTGGGCCAACCACCCCAATCAGCGGTACGACTCCGCCGGCTTCACCGCCGTCGTCGACGTCGACGCGCTGGTCGAGGAGCCGGTCACCGACTCGCAGTGGCAGTTGCGGATCCGGACCTCCTGCCGCGGGGTCGAGCGGGAGGGCGGCGTGCACGGCATCATCCGGACCGGCCAGGGCAAGATGAACCCGGCCCGGGACCTGGCCAACGGCGACGTCTCGTACCGGATCGTGCCGGTCAACGACGACAAGATCGGCTTCGCGATCCAGATCCGGCCCGACCAGTGGCGGGCCGTCCGGCTGGCCGCGCACGGGCGGGAACTGACCGGGCAGCTGCGGCTGCTGCGGCCGGCCCGGCCGCCGCGCGAGGTGGTGCTGACCCGGAACGCCCAGCAGGTGTACCGGGCCAAGGTCGAGCCGCTCGCGGACGGCGACTTCACCTTCTCGCTGCAGCTGCCGGAGAACCTGCGGCCGAGCAGCAACTGGGAGGTCCGGCTGCGCGACAGCGGCCGGTCCGACCGGCGGATCTCCTGGCCCGCCGAGGCCGAGGTCGGTGCGGAGATCGGCAGCTACGGGCGCGGTTCGTCGCGCTGGGTCCGCACCCCGCGCGGGTACGTCTCGCTGACCACGGCACCGGTCGTGCTGCGCGCCCACGGCGTCTCCACCGAGGGCACCCGGATCCTGGTCGACGTCTCGCTCGAGGGAGCGGACCCGGCCACCCTGGCCGGTGCCTACCTCCACTCGCCGCGCGGCAAGGTGTTCGCCGCCTCGGTCGAGGAACTGCCGGCCGGCCGGCACCGGCTGGCGTTCGACCCGGCGGTGCCGAACTGGCGCAGCGAGCAGTCCTACCCGCTGCCGACCGGCACCTACGGCGTCCGGCTGCCCTGGTCCACGACCGAGTCGGGGGAGGAGGAGTCGGTCAACCTGCTCTACCACACCGAGTGGCTGCCCGAGCTGCCGTTCGACCTGGTCACCGACTGGCACCGGATCACGGTCGGCCGCCGGACCGGTTCGCCGGTGCTGACGATCGGCCTCCGGGCCCCGCTCGCCGAGGCCGAACTGGGCCGGGTCGCGCAGCGCCGGCTGGCCGCGACCGACTGGCCGCAGCAGCCCGCCGACCAGGTGTTCTTCCAGTGCTACCGGGGCGAGTTCGCCACCGACAGCCAGCTCGCGATCCACCGTGAGCTGCACCGCCGGAAGGCGCCGCTGGACCTGCTCTGGGGCGTCTCCGACCTGTCGGTCGAGCTGCCCGAGGGCGCCAAGCCGGTGATCATCGGCAGCGCGGCCTGGTACGAGGCGATCGCCACCTCGCGCTACCTCTGCAACAACATCGACTTCGACCGGTTCTTCACCCGGCGGCCGTACCAGAAGTTCCTGCAGACCTTCCACGGCTACCCGTTCAAGTCGATGGGTATCTCGTTCTGGCGGGCCAAGGACTTCCCGGACGATCTGATCGACGTCGAGTGCCGGCGCCGCAACGACGCCTGGACCTCGATCCTGGTCCCGTCCGAATTCTGCGCCGATCTGTACCGGCAGGAGTACCGCTACCAGGGCGAGATCCTGGTCACCGGCTACCCGCGCGACGACGCCCTGGTCGACCCGGACCCGGGGGAGCGGGCCCGGGTGCTCGGCCGGCTCGGCGTCGATCCGGGCAAGAAGGTGCTGCTGTACGCGCCGACCTGGCGGGACACCAGCGCGACCGGCGCCTGGTCGGCGCGGTTCTACGACGCGCTGGACATCGACAAGCTGGCGGCCCAGCTGGGCGAGGACTACGTGATCCTGCTCCGCGGCCACAACTACAACCTGCGCCAGGGCGACCTGGAGCACAAGGCGGCGACGGTCGTCGACGTGACCCGGTACCCGGAGATCAACGACCTCACCCTGGCCGCCGACGTCGCGATCCTGGACTACTCGTCGTTGCGCTTCGACTGGGCGCTGACCGGCAAGCCGATGATCTTCTTCGTGCCGGACCTGGACGACTACCTGGGCACCCGGTCGTCGCTGTTCGACTGGGAGCCGACGGCGCCCGGCCCGCAGGTCAAGGATCTGCCGGAGCTGCTCGACTGCCTGCTCCGGCTCGACGTGGTGGAGAAGGAGTACGCCGCCGAGATCGCGCGGTTCAACGCCGAGTACAACGGCCTGCACGACGGCGCCGCCACCCAGCGGGTGGTGGAGGCATTCTTCGACGAGGCCGATCGCGGCAGCCGCGTCGACGGCTGAGAGGCTGCTTCTGTGAACCGGAGTCGCCCGTGAACCGGACTGCGGAGCAGGTGCGGTGGAGCCTCGAGGACCCGTTGCTGGCGGCCGTGCCGCTGGTGCTGGCCTGGCTGGTCTGGTCCGGGGCGGTGACCTCGGACGTCGGGATCGCGCTGTTCGTGATCGTGGCGATCGCGGCCGCGGTGATCATCGGGATCGAGCAGCAGCTCGCGTACCGGCGCGACGGTGAGTCGCCGGTGGGCAGCCGGCAGCTGCCCCGGGTGGCGCTCGCCGCCGCGGTGACCGTGTTCGAGCCGGCCAACGATCCGGTGGCCGGGGCCGGCCGGGCGCTGGCGATGTTGATCATCGTCGCCGGGCTGATCGTTGAGCCGGCGATCGCCCGCGGCGCCGCCTCCAAGCTGGTGTACGTGCACGGGCTGCCCGGCGTCGCGCCGCTGCGCGAACCGCGCGGCTGGCTGCCGCCGGCCGTGCTGTGGGCCGGCCTCGGCGCGACCGTGGCCGGCGCCTGCCTCGGCTGGATCGGCTGGGCACAGTCGGGCTTCGAGACGGCCGGGTCCTGGCTCTGGGCGGCGGCCGCAGTGCTGGCGGCGCTGGTGACGGTCGCGTTCCTTGCCGAGACCGCCGGCCGGATCCGGCGGCACCGCGAGATCGAGCGGCAACTGTCCGGCGCGGTCGCCGCCTACGGGCCGCGGTTCGTCGTCTACACGGCCCGGCCGGACGACGCCTCCTACCAGGTGGCCATGTGGCTGCCGTACCTGAAACGGGCCGGGCTGCCGTTCCTCATCGTCGCGCGGGACGAGCTGCCGGCCCGGGTGCTGGCCGGCCTGACCGACGTCCCGGTCGTGGTCCGCCGCACCATCGGCGGGCTGGACGATGTGGTGGCGCCGACCCTCCGGGCCGCGTTCTACGTCAACGCGTCGTCGGGCAACGGTGCCTTCATCCGGTACGGCCACCTGACCCACGTCTATCTCGGCCACGGCGACTCCGACAAGCCGCCGTCGTACAACCCGACCCACGCGATGTACGACCGGATCTTCGCCGCCGGCCCGGCCGCCACCCGCCGCTACGCCGACCACGGCGTCCGGATCCCGCCGGACAAGTTCCGCGTCGTCGGGCGGCCCCAGGTCGAGGGCATCGAGGTCATCGACCCCACGCGCCCTGAGCCCAACCACCCCACGCGCCCTGAGCCCAACCACCCCACGCGCCCTGAGCCTGTCGAAGGGCAACCGGTCCTCTACGCACCCACCTGGCGCGGCCACGTCACCGAGACCCAGCTGTCCTCGCTGCCGCAGGGCCTGCGGATCGTCGACGCGCTGCTGGCCCGCGGCCGGACGGTGATCTTCCGGCCGCACCCGTTCTCGTACCACTTCGCCGAGGACACCGTGCTGGTCGAGCAGATCCAGCGGCGGCTGGCCGACGACGCGGCGGCGACCGGCCGGCAGCACGTCTGGGGGCCCGCGGCCGAGACCGAACGGACCGTGCTCGACTGCACCAACGAGTCCGCGGCGATGATCGCCGACGTGTCCGCGATCGTCTCGGACTACCTGTACTCGCGGAAGCCGTTCGCGATGGTGGCGGTGCCGGAGGGCGACTTCGTCGCGCAGTACCCGATCGCCCGCGGCGCGTACGTCCTCGACCGCGACCTGACCGACCTGGACCCGGTCCTGGACGATCTGCTCGGCGCCGACCCGCACGCCGGCGTGCGGGCCGAGATCCGGGCCGACTACCTGGGCGACTTCCCGACCGAGCACTACGCCGACGCGTTCGTCGACGCGGTCCGCGACGCCGCCACCGGGACCGATCCGGGCGACCTGCACGGGCTGTCCGAGCCGGACGAGCCGAGCCGGCCCAGCCGCCGGGCCAACCTGCGCCGGCAGCTGTCCGCGCTGGCCGGCGGCGCGGTGGCCGGGGCCCTGGCCGCGCTGGCCCTGGCCACGGTCCTGATCGGCGCACCGGAACCGGTGTCGGTGGTGCTGGCGCTCGCCGGGGTGCTGCTGATCGGCTGGCTGAAGCGGACCCAGTTGGGCAGACTCGCCGGCTGGGAGAGCCTGCTGACCTTCGCCGGACCGGCCCGGCTGCTGCTCGCGGTCGGCTTCGGACTGAGTGCGACGACCGGCCCGGTCGTGCTGACCACGACGGTCGTGGTGGTGCTCTGCGTCGCCGCCGAGACGGCGATCAAGCGCGGCTGGGGCCGGCACGGCGTCGAGGTGGCGAACCTGCCCAGCCTGCGCGCCGAGCTGCGCCAGCCGGCCGTGCTGCGGCTGACCTGGCCGGGCACCCTGGTCGTCCTGGCCGTCGGCTGGCTCGGCTGGGGGCTGCCGGTCCTCGGCTGGCTCGCTCTCGGCCTGGCCGTGCTGCTGCTCGCCCTGACGGCCGGCGCCCTGGTGCTGGCGGCGGTCCGGGTGCACCAGGTCGTCGCGGCCGAGGAACGGCTGCCGCAGACGGTGCGGGACCTGGCGCCGCGGTTCGCCGCCTACTTCGCCTCGCCGGTCGGCGCGCGCTACCAGCTCGGCATGTGGCTGCCGTACTTCGACCGGATCGGCGAGCCCTACGTGATCATCACGCGGGACCTCAAGATGCACCGGGAGATCGCCGCGATCACCTCGGTGCCGGTGATCTACCGGCCCAGCCTGGGCAGCCTGGAAGAGGTCATCGTGCCGTCGCTGACCACCTGCTTCTACGTCAACAACGCGGTGAAGAACACCCACTTCATCGAGCGGCGGGAGCTGACCCATGTCTGGCTCAACCACGGCGACTCGGAGAAGCCGGCCTGCTACAACCCGGTGCACGCGATCTACGACCTGATCTTCGCGGCCGGCCAGGCCGGCATCGACCGGTACGCCCGGCACGGCGTCGAGATCCCGGCCGAGAAGTTCCGGATCGTCGGCCGGCCCCAGGTCGAGTTGATCACCCGGGCCGAGCGGCCGGTCGCCGAGCAGCAACGGCCGACCGTGCTCTACGCGCCGACCTGGCAGGGCACCTTCGCCGACACCAAGGTCTATTCGCTGCCGGTCGGGGAGCGGATCGTCGGCGCCCTGCTCGAGCGCGGGGTCCGGGTGATCTTCCGCGCCCATCCGTTCAACTACCGGTTCCCGGCGGCGGTGGAGTTGATCAAGAAGATCCAGGCCCGGCTGGCCGCGGACCCGGCGGGCGGGCACGTCTGGGGCGACGCGGCCGAGCAGACGATGACCGTCGAGGACTGCTTCAACGCCTCCGACGCGATGATCTCCGACGTGTCCGCGGTGGTGTCGGACTACCTGCACAGCGCCAAGCCGTTCGCGATCGTCTCGGTCGGCCGCACCCCGGACGACCTGGTCCGGGACGCGCCCGCCGCGCTGGCCGGCTACCTGATCGAGGACGACCTGACCAACCTGGCGGCCGCGCTGGACGACCTGTTGATCAACGATCCGAAGGTCGCGGAGCGCGACAGCACCCGGATCTACTACCTGGGCGACTTCCCGGCCGAGACGTACGCCGACGGCTTCCTCGACCAGGCCCGAGCCGTGATCGGCCGGCCTGCGGCCGAATCCGGCCTGGCCCTTCGACAAGTTCAGGGCACGTTGGCGAGCCAGCACCGTGAGCTTGTCGAAGGGTCGAGCCCGGCCCAGCATCCGGTTGATCATGGTTAGCCTGCTCCGCCGCGGGATCCCCGACGTTCCGCTGGCCATCGCCGCGGGCCTGCTGGTGATCATGGTCGCGGCCCTGCGGTCCGGGCCGTCGCCGGCCCTGGCCTGCGGGATCGGGCTCGGCCTGCTCTGCGCCGGGATGATCGCGCTGAGCCGGCCGCTGGCCCGGGCCGGCTCACGCCCGCAGCTGAGTGCTGTCCGACTGCCGGGCCAGCCGGACCCGGCCCGGCCGATCACCGCCACTGAGACCCGGCTCGTCGCGGGCCTGGTGCTGCTGCTGTCCGGGCTGGCCGCGGCGACCGGCCTGACCCTGGTGATGATCTTGACCGGCGTGGTCGGGCTGGCGGTGGCAGCGCGGCTGGTGATCTTCACCCGGCGCCGGATGCGGACCGTCGGCAACCCGGCCCGGACCCGCGCCGCGATCGAGACGTACGCACCGCGGGTGATCATCTACACCAGCCGGGAGAGCGGCGGCGCCTACCAGCTGGCGATGTGGCTGCCGCTGCTGGACCTGCTGGGGGAGCGCTACCTGGTCGTGGTCCGCCAGCCGGCCGCGCTGGCCTGGGCCGCCCCCCTGACGCAGGCCCCGGTGGTCTGTGCGCCGCTGGCGACGGACCTGGACGCGGTGGTGACCCAGTCCACGAAGGTCGCGCTCTACGTCAACGTCGTCGGCGGCAACGCCAACCTGGTCGGGTTCCGGTCCATGACGCACGTCTACCTGGGCCACGGCGACTCCGACAAGGAGGCATCGGTGCACCCGACGCACCGGATGTTCGACCGGATCTTCATCGCCGGCCCCGCGGCCCGGGAACGCTATCTGCAGGCCGGTCTGGAGATCCCCGACGACCGGCTCGTCGAGATCGGCCGGCCCCAGCTGGCCGACGCCGCGACCCCGGCCACCCGGATCGGCGCGGTGGCCGACCCGACCGTGCTGCTGGCCCCGACCTGGCGCGGCTACAACGCCAGGACCGAACTGAGCTCGCTGCCGTACTGCTCGGTGCTGGCCGAGGCGCTGATCGCCCGCGGGGTGACGGTCGCCTTCCGGCCGCACCCGCTGAGCTGGGACAACGCCGCCGAGCGGTCCCTGATCGACGCCGTCGACGCGCTGCTGGCCCGGGACCGGACGACCTCCGGGCGACCGCACCGGCTGGCCCGGGAACACCGCCGGGACCCGCTGGCCGAGGCGTTCAACGCCTCCGACGCGCTGGTCGCCGACGTCAGCGGCCTGCTGGTCGACTACTTCGCCACCCTGAAGCCGTACGCCGTCGTGCTGGGCCCGGCCACCGCCGAGCCGCCCGCCACGGCCGCGGCCGCGTACCGGATCACTCATGATCAACTCCGGGCCGGCGACCTGGACCAGGCCCTCGACGAACTCCTCCGCCGGGACCCCAGTGCCGACCGTCGCCCGGCCGTCGCCGAGCACTACCTGGGCCCGCTGCCGCCCTCCGCGCAGCCTTTTCTCACGGCGCTGCGGACCCAGCTCGACCTGACACCCCGTAGCTGACCC
This sequence comes from Microlunatus sp. YIM B11417, assembly GCF_059617205.1. NCBI lineage: Bacteria > Bacillati > Actinomycetota > Actinomycetes > Propionibacteriales > Propionibacteriaceae > Microlunatus > Microlunatus sp. YIM B11417. Next base: position 931,735 of record NZ_JCAMPJ010000003.1, on the reverse strand, counting down.
AAGTCTCCGGACGGTGCCGCCGGGTGCGCGCTGGCCGGGGAGCGGTCGAAAGCATGAGACCATCAGGGCAGAGGGCCCGCATCCGGGCCGTCTGCCCACGGCTTTCATCGTGTCCGGTCGCGACCACCGAACGGACCCCGCAGTCGATGCCTCCCGTCACGGCCCGCTACGCACCTTCGGGAGGTCCCATGACACTCGCCCTTCCCTTCTCGCCGTCGGTCGGCGCTCCCCGGACGCTCAGCGACGTCTACGGTCCGGGCGTCGCCGTCTGCGCCCGGCCGCCGCTGGCGGACGCGGTACCGGTCGGCACGCATCGGCACACGCGCGACGTGGTCTCCGCCCGGCCGATCGCGGTGGCCGCGGACACGCCGCTGATCTGCAGCGCCGGCGGCACCGAACCCGGGCTGCTGGCGCGGTTGCGCGAGAGCGGGCTGCCGGTCGGCTCCGAGCTTCGCGAGTTCCGTACCGAAGTCGAGTTCGAGTTCCGGGTGAGGGAGGCGATGGCCGACGGGCTGCTGATCTCGATGGAGTATCCGCAGCCGGCCGGACTGTGCCCCGACCCGTACGCGGTCAAGTCGGGTGGGCTCGTCGGCTTCCTCAACAACAAGGCCAGCATCAGCACCTTCGTCGATCCGGACTTCCAGGCCCGGCGCAGCATCGTGACCGGCGCCGACCTCCTCGCGGCGACGCCGGTGGCGGATTCCTGGGTGCTCAAGGCGGCGACCGACGACGCGCACCGCGGCAACCTCGACGTCTACCTGCATCGGGCCGGTGACCCGATCACCTGGCCGGCCTTCACCCGCGTCCTGACCGAGTTCGTCGTCGAGGAATACCTGGATCTGGCCCGCAACTGGGGCATCCAGTTCTATGTCGGATCGAGCGGCACGGCACGCCTGCTGGCCGTCACCGAACAGCGGGTCGACTCTGTCGGCATCTACGACGGCGGACTGTTCGGCCTGGTCAGCGCGCCGCCGCCGGAACTGCTGGCGGAATGTCAGTCGATCACCCAGCGTGCGGCGGAACTCGGCTATCGCGGGATGTGCAGCCTGGACTGCGCCGAGACACGGGACGGCCGGCTGATCATGCTCGACCTGAACTTCCGGATCACCGGGGGTTCGATCCCGCTGCTGGCGCTGCAGACCGTCCGCCCCGACGCGCTGGACCGACCGGCCGAGTCGGTGAGCCTCGCGGTGGCCGCGCCGCTGCCGGACCTGCTGGCCGCGCTCGGCCCTGACCTCTCCGCCGCTGGCCTCATCGTGGTCGCCGGCCACGACACCGCCCGCACGGATCACCCGGTCCGGCGGAGCACGCTGCAGCTGCTGGTGTACGGCGACGATCCCGACGAGGTGACTCGGCGCCGCTGCGGGCTGACCGCGCGGTTCAGCGGCTGAGGCCCCGCGCCCGGCCGGTGGAGGCGGCCATGAACCTCACCCTCTTCATCACCGGCGGTCTGCTCGCCGCCGGCCTCCTGATCGGCGGTGCGATCAAGCTCGTCGTGCCCGCCGAGACGCTGGCGGCGACCCGGGCCGGAGCCTGGGTCCGCGACGTCGGCGGCACCGGGGTCAGGATCATCGGCGTCCTGGAGATCCTGGCGGCCCTGGGCCTGGTGCTGCCGGCCGGCGTCGGCGTCGCGCCGATCCTGATCCCGGTCACCGCGATCGGCGTCGCGCTGCTCATGATCGGCGCGATCGTCCTGCACGTACGCCGACGCGAACCGCTGCTGCTGGCCGGGCCGGTGGTCTACCTGGCGGCGGCCGGCTTCGTGGCCTGGGGACGGTTCGGACCAGAGCCGGACCCGAACGTCTTCACCGCGCACGTCGGCGCCACCTACCTCAGCGCCGGGCGGCTCGGCGCCCTCGTGGCGGTGTGGCTCGGGGCGGCGGGAGCGGTCGTGGCAGGCCTGGCCCTGTCCCGTCCCGGCAGCCGGCTCGGCATCCGGACCGGGTCGCTCGGCGCACTGTCGGCGCTGGGAGCCGGGCTGATCGGCGTGCTGGTGGCCGGACTGGTCGTGCTGACCTCGGACGCCGGCATCGGGACCGGGAACGGGCGCGCCGGAGCCTTGCTCGGGCTGCTCGCCGGGGCCGCGGCGCTCACGCTCGGTGCCGTCGCGTTGGTCCGGGCCCGGCGCTCGGCCGGGTCCGAGCTCAGTCGAGGGCCAGGGCGGCGGTGATCCGGTCGGCGCTGGTGCCGAGGCCGAGCCGCTCGGTGAGCTCGGCGAAGGCGGCCGGGTCGACCGGGGCGGCGGGCAGGGCGAGGTCGTCCGGCTTGACGCCCAGGTCGAGGTCGCGAGCCACGGCGACCACGGTCGGCGCGACGGCCAGGTAGTCGATCGCGGCGCCCAGTTTGGACCGGATCGAGCTGCTGATCTTGGTCCCGGGCTCGCTGGCGGCGGCCAGCACCTGCTCCAGCGTCCCGTACGTGGTCAGCAGCGACGCCGCCGTCTTCTCGCCGATCCCGGCCACCCCGGGCAGCCCGTCCGACGTGTCACCGCGCAGGGTGGCGAAGTCGACGTAGGCGGCGGCCGGGATGCCGTACTTGCCCTGCACCCAGGAATCGGTTACCTGCTCGTGCTTGCCGACGCCGCGGGCGATGTAGAGCACCCGCACCTCGCGCGTGTCGTCCACCAACTGGAACAGGTCGCGGTCGCCGGTCACCACGTCGACCGGCATCTCCGCGGTCGTGGCCAGGGTCCCGATGACGTCGTCGGCCTCGTACCCGTCCTGGCCGACGATCGGCAGCCCGAGCGCGGTCAGCACCTCGACGATCAGCGGCACCTGCACCGCGAGGTCGTCCGGAGCCTGTTCACCGGCCGTTTCGGTGGAGGTCGACATCTCGCTGACCACCGTTTCCCCGGCGTCGGCGACCCGGTGCGCCTTGTAGCTGGGAATCAACTCCACCCGCCAGGCCGGACGCCAGTCGTTGTCCCAGCAGCAGACCAGGTGGGTCGGCCGGTAGGTGTCGACGAGTCTTGCGATGAAGTCCAGCAGTCCACGGACCGCGTTGACCGGGGTACCATCCGGTGCACGCAGGGAATCCGGTACGCCGAAGAAGGCGCGGAAGTACAGGGAAGCAGTGTCGAGGAGGAGTAATCGAGGTGTGCGCACAGTCGAATCCTGGCACGGCGTCGGGGATGGAGAAGCTTGACCGGCGGATTCTCGAGCTGCTGGCGAGAGACGGCCGGATGTCCTACACCGACATCGGCAAGGAGACCGGTCTCTCGACCTCGGCCGCCCAGCAGCGGGTCCGGCGGCTGGAACAGCGTGGCGTGATCAAGGGGTACCGGGCGACGCTCGACTCCAACGAGCTGGGCCTGCTGGTCACGGCCTTCGTGGCGATCAAGCCGTTCGACCCGAGCCAGCCGGACGACGCGCCGGACCGGCTGCAGCACCTGCCGGAGATCATCTCCTGCTACTCGGTGGCCGGTGACCCGAGCTATCTGCTCAAGGTGCAGGTGCCGACGATGGCCGATCTGGAGGCCGTGCTGGCCAAGATCCGGGCCTCGGCGAAGGTGTCCACCCATACGACGACCGTGCTGTCCACGCCGTACGAGGATCGCCCGCAACTGTGACCGCGCTGCTGGACGACCGCCGACTGCTCTGGCGGCTGGTCTGCGCCGTGGCCGGCGGGCTGGTGCTCGGCCTGGCCTGGCAGCCGTACGCGTTCTGGGGCGCCGTCCTGATCGGTATCCCGCTGCTGCTGATCGCCGTGCACGGGCAGCGGGCCCGTCGCGGCTTCGGTCTCGGGTACGCCTTCGGGCTGGCCCTGCTCACCGTGACGATCGGCTGGATCCAGGTCCTCGGCACCTGGATCGCCGCGTTGTTGATCTTGTTCGAGGCGCTCTTCTTCGGCCTGCTCGGGCTCGCGCTGGTGCTGATCTCGAAGCTGCGGCTGTGGCCGCTGTGGTCGGCGTTCGCCTGGACCGCACTCGAGTTCGCCTACTCCCGCGTCCCGTTCGGCGGCTTCGGCTGGGTCCGGCTGGCCTACGCGGCGGTCGACACGCCGCTGGCCGGCTTCCTCCCGCTGATCGGCGTACCGGGGGTGAGCCTGCTCGTCGCCCTGGCCGCGTCGGTGTTCGGCTGGCTGGTGCTGCGCGCGCTGCAGGAGAACCGGCCGCGGGCGGAGTGGCGTCCGTTCCTGCTGGCGCTTCGCCAGCCGGCGGTCGCCGTGCTGATCGGGTTCCTCGTCGTCGGCGCCACCGGGGCGATGTTCCGCGGCCTCCAGTTCGAGTCGGCCGCCGGAACCGGAGAACCGCTCACCGTCGGCGTGGTGCAGGGCAACGTCCCGGGCCGCGGCATGGACGCGATGGGCGAGGCACGCTCGGTCACCAACAATCACCTCAGCCAGACCATCGAGCTCACCACGCGCTGGCGGCTCGGCCAGGCGCCGGAGCCCGACTTCATCCTGTGGCCGGAGAACTCGACCGACATCGATCCGGTGCTCGACGCCACCACCCGGCAGGTCGTCGACTCGGCCGCCAAGGTGTCCGGCAAGCCGATCCTGGTCGGCGCGGTGATGGAGGGACCGGGGCCGGACGAGCGGCAGACCACCGGCCTCTGGTGGGACCCGCAGCAGGGCATCCTCGGCCGGTACGACAAGCGCAACCTGGTGCCGTTCGGCGAGTGGATCCCGTTCCGGGCCCAGCTGCTGCCGCTGGTGCCGATCCTCAAGGAGGTCGGGCCGCAGGCCATCCCGGGCACCCGGCCCGGTGTCATGACCGTGCCGGTCGGGGACCGGAACATCACCGTCGGCGACGCGATCTGCTTCGAGCTGGCGTACGACCAGACCATCTACGACACCATCACCAACGGCGCCCAGGTGTCGCTGGTGCAGAGCAACAACGCCACCTACGGCGGCACCGGCCAGATCGAGCAGCAGTTCGCGATCACCCGGGCCCGGGCGATGGAGACCCGGCGCGAGATCGCGGTCGCCACGACGAACAGCGTGTCCGGCTTCATCGACCGCGACGGCAACGTGGTGCACAAGACGCGGGAGTTCACCGCGGACTCGTTCGTCGTCGAACTGCCGGTCCGGTCGGCTGTCACGCCGGCGGTGCTGATCGCGCCCTGGCTGGACCGGGCGATGGCCCTGATCGGCCTGCTCGCCGCGGTCGCCGGCGGTGTCGGAGTGGCCCGCTTTGGACGTCTGCGGAAGACTGGGGAGTCTCCGGCGCGGGAACCCGCGCACTCCTGAGGGTCGTCCCCTCGGTGAACCAGGAACGAGAGGACCCAGTGTGACCGAACGGCCAGCCACCGAACTGGGCCGGATCTTGGTGATCGTGCCGACCTACAACGAGGCGGCGAACATCGAGAAGACCACCGGCCGGCTCCGCGAGGCCGTACCGGAGGCCGACATCCTGATCGCCGACGACAACTCGCCGGACGGTACGGGAGACGTCGCCGATCACCTGGCCGCCTCCGACGACCACGTGCACGTGCTGCACCGGCGCGGCAAGGAGGGCCTCGGCGCGGCCTACCTCGCGGGCTTCGGCTGGGGCCTGGACCGCGGCTACGGGGTGCTGGTCCAGCATGACGCCGACGGGTCGCACCCGGCGGAGCGGCTGCCGGCGATGCTGCAGGCGCTGCGGACGGCCGACATGGTCAAGGGCTCGCGCTGGGTGGTCGGCGGCCGGACCGTCAACTGGTCGCCGGCGCGGCAGCTGATCTCCCGGGTCGGCAGCCTCTGGTCGCGGATCTGCCTCGGCCTGCCGATCAAGGACGTCACCGGTGGCTACAACGCGTGGCGGGCCGACACGCTGCGCAAGATCGGGCTGGACGACGTCGCGTCGGCCGGCTACTGCTTCCAGATCGACCTGGCCTGGCGCACCGTCAAGGCGGGGCTGCGGGTGGTCGAGGTGCCGATCACGTTCGTCGACCGCGAGCACGGCGACTCCAAGATGAGCCAGGCGATCGTCATCGAGGCGCTGATCCGGGTGACCCTGTGGGGGATCGCGTACCGGGCCGGGCAGCTGTCCGGCGCCGCCCGCCGCCGGTCCAAGGCCGTCGGGAGCTGATCATGGGCCGCCGACACCCCTGGTTGATGCCGCTGCTGCTGGTCCTGCTGGTGGCGGTGCCGATCCTCGAGGTCTGGCTGCTGATCCAGGTCGGCCAGCAGATCGGCCTGCTGCCGACCTTGTTGATCTTGGTCGCTGAGGCCGTCCTCGGCGGCTGGCTGATGCGGCGCGAGGGCAACCGGGCCTGGCGGTCGCTGACGGAATCGTTCCAGCAGGGGAGGATGCCGTCCGGTGAACTCGCCGACGCCGCCCTGGTGCTGGTCGGCGGCACCTTCGTCATGCTGCCCGGGTTCGCCACCGACGTGATCGGCCTGTTCTTCCTGCTCCCGTTCACCCGCCCGCTGGCCCGCCGCCTGCTCGGCGCCGCGATCGCCCGCCGGCTGGACCGGGCCGGTGTCTCGACCGTGCTCGACGTCGACCCGGGCACCGTGGTCGACGGCAGCGTGGTCGACGGTACGGTCACCGAGCCGAAGTCCGAGCCGCGTACCGTGCGCGGCACTCTCGATCCGCCGCGCTGACCGGTGACCGAGGAGCCGCTGTCGGGCGGCATGGTCAACTCGGTCGTCCGCGTCGGCGACACCGTCCGGCGCAGCGCCGGCCCGTGGACGCCCGCCGTGCACGCCGTCATTGATCATCTTCACCGGGTCGGGTTCGACCGGGCGCCGCGCGCGCTCGGCCTCGATGATCAAGGTCGGGAGATCCTGACTTTCCTGCCCGGTGAGCCGGCCAACCGGCCCTGGCCCGCGGTCGTCCGCTCCGATGACGGCCTGCGTCAGCTGGCCGAGCTGACCGCCGAACTGGGCGGCGCGCTGGCCGGGTTCGAGCCCGGTCCGGACGCGGTGTGGCGAGCGGGCGGCGTCCCCGGTGAGGGTCCGCGGCCGCTGCGGCACGGTGACCTCGGTCCCTGGAACACGCTCTGGCAGGACGGTCGCCTGATCGGCCTGATCGACTGGGACTTCCTGGAGCCGGCACCGGAACTCTGGGACTTCGCGCAACTCGCCTGGTTCGCGGTGCCGCTGCGGCCGGAGCCGAAGGGCTGGCAGGCCTGCGGCTTTCCGGAGGAGCCGGACCATCTCCGCCGGTTGGCGATCATCGCCGAACACGCCGGGGTGAGCGTGCCGGAGTTGGGGGAGTTGATCTTCGACGTCCAGGACTGCGACCGGGACCGTACCCTCCGCTGGGGCCGGGCCGGGATCCATCCGTACGACTCGTTCCTGGAACGCGGGTTCCTCGAGGAGATCGACGCGGAATCCGCCTGGCTGCGCGACCTGCTGCGCCGCGCCTGAGCCGGACTCAGCCGGCGTCGCGTTCCGGTCGCACCGGTCCCTGCACCCGCAGCTGCTGGCCGTCGGGCAGCAGGATCGCGAACGTGCGCCGGTACCAGGGCTGATCCTGCGGCGGGCCGTCCACGGCGAGCCCGGCCGCCAGCGCGCGCTCGTGGACGAGGTCGGGCGGGATGCCGAGGTCGATCGTCAGGCTGACCGGCGCCACATCGCCGCCCGCCCGGACCAGATTGAGTTCCTGGCTGCCGGCCCAGGGCGTGATCGTCAGCCGCGCCATGGTGGGCGGGTCCGGGTGGAGGAAGGCCAGGTGCAGGCCGAGCACCTGCGCGAGCTGCTGGGCGCTCACCCGCACGTCGCGTACCGGCAGGTCGGGGAAGACGGCCACCACGTCGCTGTCCCGCGGCTCGGCCGCTCGCACCATCACCACCTGCTGCGCGACGTGATCGCTGTAGACCCGGGCCATCCGGCTCGCCTCCTGCAACCCGGCCCGGCGCGCAACGCCGATCGACCGCAGGTTCCGGGTGTCGATCCAGGCCTCGACCCCGGTGATCCCCGGCTCCGCGAGCAGATGCTCGACGACCACCGGCGCGGCCTCGCCCATGATGCCCCGGCCCCAGAGCGATCGCCGCAGATGCCAGCTCAGCCCGCGGATCGGCCGACCCTGATCGGAGAAGATCCCGATCGCGCCCACCGCCTCCCGGTCCGGGCGGACCCGAACCGCCCAGGTCCACCCGCCGTTCCCGGCCAGGTCATCCTGGAGCCGCTGCCGGGTCTCGGCCACGTCCCGGCTCGGCGCTGCCCACCCGTACGGATCCATCTCCGGATCGCCGAGCATCGCGTGCAGGCTCTCGGCGTCCCGGTCCGGATCGAGCGGCACCAGCTCCAGCCGCGCCGTCGTGAGAACCGTGGTCGCACCCATCCCGGAAGGATAGACAGCGGAGCCCGGGTGAGCATCGGCCGCGAACGAGCGGATGGCAACGGGACGCCACAACCCGTGTCGCGATTTCTCTGCGGGTCAGGCGTTGCCGCGTGGCAGTCGCCCGGAAGGGCCGATCCGCAGAGGAATCGTGACATGGGTCGAGTCGGGAGTCCGGCAGCCCAGGTTCACCAGCCCCACCTCGACTGGCTCGGGGCGCAGGTCCGTGCTCGGCGCCGGGTCCGAAGCTGATCTTGTCCGCGTCGAGGTCCCAGGGCAGCCCGCAGGTACGTACCGCCCGGGCGATCCGTGGCCGGACGAGGCGGGACGGCCTGCAGCGTCCACGTGGTGGAGTCTGAGGCATGGCGAAGACCGCGACCCCCGACCTCGGAGCGAGGTCCCTCTTCCTCCACGGCGAAGCTCGCCACGCGGCAGCGCACGTGTGTGGAGGAAGGCTGACATCCCGGCAAAGGCCGTGCGCAGCGACTAGGTTCGCCGGGTGGACGAGCAGGCGCGCTGGGACGAACTCGGGGCGGCGGCGCAGCAGATTCTTGATCAACTCGATCCGCTGCGGCGCTGGACCGTGCTCGGTGCCGGGCCAGAAGATGATCTTGTCCAGGTCGAGGTGCGAGGTCGCGACGGCCAGGGCGACCGGTGGGAGCCGTTCACGGTCTGCGTGCTGCCCGACGAGCCGTGGCCGGAGACGGTCGAGCTGCTCGCATCCCGGCTGCAGGACTACGTGGTGGAGTCGACGCTGAACTGGGGCGCGGCGGTGCCGGAATGTCCCGGGCACCGGCACCCGGCGGACGCGGCGACGGTCGACGGGGCCGCGGTCTGGAGCTGCCCGGCCACTGGCGCCGTGCTGCGACCGATCCTGGCCTGACCGCTACCCGCGCGGGACGAAGGCGTGCTGGGCCGCCTTCCGGAACTCGCGCGGCGCCATCCCGTGCGCGGCCTGGAACCGGCGGGTGAAGTAGGCCGGGCTGGCGAAGCCACAGGCGTCGGCGATCTCGGCGACCGGGCGCATGGTCGTGGTGAGCAGCGTGGCCGCGCGCCGCAGCCTCAGCTCGGTGACGTACCCCGTTGCGGTGGTGTCGTAGTAGCGGCGCATCGAGCGGGCCAGGTGGGCCGGGCTGACCCGGGCCAGCTCGAGCAGCCGGGGCACGCCGCCGCGCAGGTTGTCGTCGCGCTGCAGGTCGGCACAGGCGGCGACCAGCCAGTCCGGCGCCCCGGTCGGCGGCGGCTCGATCCCGGGCGCCGGCTCCGGATCCAGCAGCGGTACGAGTTCGGTCCAGAACTCGATCAGGTCGAGCGGCCGCGGCCCGGCCCGGAAGCGCTGCAGCGCCAGCGCGCAGGCGGCCTCGGCGGACTCCGACCCGGACGAGGGGGAGAGCCGCCGGTGCGGCGGGCGCTCGGCGGTGTGCCAGTCGGTCCGGACCCCGGCGAGGTCGGCGAAGGACCGCCACCGGCTGGCCGGGAAGGCGATGTTGTAGAAGCGGACCGGGCCCGAGATCGCGTGCTGGTCCCGGCCGGTCAGCCGATCGTAGGAGCGGAGCAGGATCACGTCGCCGGCCCGCAGCGGCTGGATCCGGTCGGTGACGCCGGGCCCGAGATCCTGGCTGCCGCTGCCGTCCAGCACCACCATGACCTCGCAGTAGTCGCGGTGCCCGTGCGGCTCCGACCGACCGCGCAGGTCGACCAGCGCCGCGTGGTACGGCCGGCCGAGGGCATGGGTCTCGAAGCGTTCCAGTCCGGGCTGGCTCGGTGAGATCACCACATCAAGAAAGTACAAGTATTCGAGCGTCCCGTGGCTGTCGTACGCGGAACGCGCGGCGGATGATGAGGGAAATCGTCAACTCGCCACCGAGGAGCCGTACCGATGACCAGCACCCCCGACACCCGCAGCGAGACGCTGAGCGACTTCGACCGCGACGGGTACGTGATCTTCCGCAACGTGATCGACGCCGACCTGATCGCCGAGGCCGGCGACCACGTGGCCTGGCTCGAGCAGCAGCACCCGGACGTCCGGCCGGAACACCTCGGCCACATCTACCTGCGCGACGACCCGTTCTGGGTCCGGCTGATCTCCGACGACCGGCTGGTCGACATCGCCTCGCAGTTCGTCGGCGACGACGTCGCGCTGTTCGCGTCGCACTACATCAGCAAGCCGCCGTTCACCGGGCAGCAGGTGCTCTGGCATCAGGACAGCGCGTTCTGGCCGCTGGAGCCGATGGAGGTGGTGACACTCTGGCTGGCGGTCGACCACTCGACGCCGGAGAACGGCTGCGTCCGGCTGATTCCCGGTAGCCACACGCTGGACACGGCGGCACTGCGGGAACGGAAGGACGTCGAGAACGTGCTCGGTGCCGAGATCGCGGTCGAGGTTGACGAGAGCCAGGCGGTCGACATGGTGCTGGCACCGGGCGACGTCGAGGTGCACCACCCGAAGATCGTGCACGGCAGCAACGCCAACACGTCGCCGAACCGGCGCTGTGGCCTGACCATCCGCTACATCCCGACCTCGACGAGGATCACCGCGGACGAGCAGCCGTACCCGAGCGCCTTCCTGCTCCGCGGCGACCCGGGCGTCAACACCTACCAGCCGCGGCCGACGTTCGACCCCGCCCGCCACTTCCCGTTCCGGGGCGCGAACTGACTCACCGTGTGGTTTGAACAGAAATGACCGCCTCCCGGCACTGACGCATCGCCGACCAGTGCGATGCGGGTGCCGGGAGACGGCCAGGCTGGCGTGGAACCCGAGTTTAGGCCGACTTCGCCGAGTGCGAGGAGAGATAGTTCGGCCCGAGGGCACCGGACCGCAACAGGTCCAGCCGCTCCTTGAGCAGATCCTCCAGCTCGGCGATCGACCGGCGTTCGCGCAGCATGTCCCAGTGCGTCCGGGCCGGCTTCTCGTCCTTGGCCTCCGGACGCTCGCCGTCGGAGCGCAACGACTCCGCACCGCACCGCGGGCACTCCCACAGGGCGGGGATCTCAGCCTCTTCGGCGAAGGTCAACGCGAAGTGGTGCTGGTTCGGGCAGTCGTATCCGATCTCCTGGCGAGGAGCGAATTCGACTCCGGTCTCATCTTCGAAGCTCTTGGCTCCGAGGCCGGAACCCCGTAACGAGCGATCTGCCATCGTGTCCTCCCGACTCGATCCTGACTTGGATGGTCCCCTGGAGAACACAACTCCCGAGTCTGCGGAAATGTTCCGAACGGGTGAACATATCGTCACAAAGGTGCGGTTTCGCGCACCGGGCTGCGGACCGGGAGCAGCGCGACGGCCCCGGCGAGCAGCACCAAGGCTATCCCGATGATGCCCATCCGGTCACTGGCGAAGATGCCGGCGAACAGCCCGAACAGGCTCGGCGCCAGGAACGACACGGCCCGGCCGGTGGTCGCGTACAGGCCGAACAGCTGTCCCTCGTGCCCGGCCGGGGCGAGCCGGGCCAGGAAGGTCCGGGAGCTGGACTGGGCCGGCCCGACCCACAGGCAGAGGATCAGCCCGAAGACCCAGAACAAGGTCGAGCCGTGCGAGAAGAGCAGGACGATCGCCGCCGCGATCAGCCCGCCGAGCGAGACCAGGATGATCAGCTTCGGGCCGACCCGGTCCTCGACGACCCCGGCCGCGAAGGCCCCCGCGGCCGCGACCACGTTCGCCGCGACGCCGAAGATGATCACGTCGCCGGCCGAGAGCCCGTACACGCTGCGGGCCAGCACGGCGCCGAAGGCGAACACGGCGGCCAGGCCGTCCCGGAAGATCGCGCTGGCCAGCAGGAACCAGACGGTGTGCCTCGACGTGGCGTAGAGATCGCGCAGTTGCCGGAGCAGCACCCGGTACGAGGCGAAGAAGCCGACCCTCGCCGCGCGGTCGGTGGGCGGGATCTCCGGCACCGCGACGAGCACCGGGATCGACCAGACCGCGAACCAGACGGCGGCGACGACCGCCAGCACCCGGTACTTCAGGCCGCCGTCGGCCGTCACGCCGAACAGGCCGACGTCGGGCTGGATGAACAGCAGGTAGGCGCCGAGCAACACCCCGATGCCGCCGACGTAGCCGGCCGCCCAGCCGATGCCGGAGACCCGGCCGATCGTGGCCGGGGTGGAGATCTGCCGCAGCATCGCGTTGTACGAGACGGCGGCGAGCTCGGAGAACACGCTGCCGGCGGCCATCAGGACCAGCCCGAGCCAGAGGTAGGAGTACTCGTCGGCGACGAAGAACAGGCCGGCCGACGACAGGATGGTCAGCGCGCTCCAGAGCGCGAGGTTGAGCTTGCGCCGGCCGCCCGCGTCGGCCCGCTGCCCGACCACCGGCGCCAGCAGGGCGATCAGCAGGCCGGCGGCGGCGAGCGCGATGCTCAGCCAGGTCGCGCCGGACAGTGAACCGGCCGGGGCGCCGGCCGCGACGTCCTCGGTCAGGTACGGCGCGATGACGAAGGTGACGACGATCGTGTTGTACGCGCTCGAGCCCCAGTCCCAGAGCGCCCAGGCCAGCACCTGGCCGGGTTTGGAGGTGCGGGGTCTCGCTGCGGGGAGAGTCGGGTCCATGGGCGGCGGCTCAGGTCCAGAGCCCGCGTCGGTTCAGCACATCGGACAAGATATCGATCCGGTCGGTGAAGATGCCGTCGACACCGAGATCGATCAGCCGTTCCATCTCCGCGGCGTCGTCGATCGTCCACACGTGCACCTGCTTGCCGGCCCGGTGCACGGCCTTGATCAACGCCGGGGTCAGCACGGTCACGGTCCGGCCGGCGACCGTGTTCCGGACCGGCAGCTGCAGCGCCGCGCCGGCCGAGTTGATCATGGCGGTCAGCCGGGGCGCGTACCGGTTCCAGGCGATCCCGGCCTGGCTCGCCGCGGTCGGCACCCGCGGGCCGAGCAGTCGTCGGATCCGGTGCAGCCGGCGGACTCCGAACGAGGAGACGCAGACCCGATCGATCGCGCCGTGCCGCCGGATCGCCTCGGCCAGCAGCGGCACCGCGGCGTCGGACTTCGCATCGACGTTGAACCTGACCCCGGGGTGGGCGTCGAGGAGCTCGTCGAACAGGGGGATCGGGTCGACGCCGCCGATCCGGGCCTCCTTCAGCTCCGCGTACGGCAGTTCGGCGACCAACCCGGTCCGGTCGGTGACCCGGTCCAGCCGGTCGTCGTGGAAGGCGATCAGGACCCCGTCGGCGGTCGCGTGCACGTCGGTCTCGAAGTAGCGGTAGCCGAGCTCGGCCGCCTCGGCGAACGCGTGCAGCGTGTTCTCCCGGCCCAGGTTCGGCGGATAGGTGGCGCCGCCGCGATGGGCGAACGCGAGGAACGGCGCGTCGAAGTACGCGAAGTCGGCGGCTCGCACGATCCCGCTAGACGCCCGGCAGCCGGCGGAGCACGTCGGCGATCGGTCCGGGCATCCAGGGCGGCACCCCGAACACCATGAACCCGAGGTACGCGGCGGTCAGCCCGACGCAGATCGCCAGCACGGTGAGCAGGACCTTCTGCCGCAACGGCCACCGGCCGAGCCGGCGCAGGATCAGCCGGAACAGCCGCATCAACCGGTGCGCCCAGCGGAACTCCGAGGACCAGACGGCCAGGCCGAGCAGCACCAGCGGGATGCCTCCCGGGCCGGGCAGCGGACCGGTGACGGCGCCGAGGATGATGAAGAACAGCCCGGCGACGGCGACCCCGACCCGGTAGATCGCCAGCTTCCGTGGGTCCTGCCGGATCCTGCGCCGCCACTCCCAGCGGTCCTCGTTGGGCTCGATCAGGACGTGGGTGTTGTGCTCGGGCTCGTACTCGTCGAACGCACCGCCGCGCTTCCAGTGGGCGCGGTGTCTCCGCGCCGTACGGGAAGACTGGTCCGCCGACATGTCACAACTCTAATTGGCCCCACCCACACTCGGTGGCCCGGACGGTAAATCTCGGGCACCCGCACGACAACGGCACAGCCGCGACCGACCCATCCGACCGGGCTTCGGCGCCGAACCCATGGCATGAGCCGCTCCAGTCCGACCTTCGGCCGAGGCCTGCGGGGCCTCGCCGGCATCGTGTCGGCCCTGGTGGCGCTGGCGACCGGGCACCTGGTGGCCGTGGTGGCCGGGCCGGCGACGTCACCGCTGCTGGTGGTCGGATCGACCATGATCGATCTTGCGCCGACTCCCGCCAAGGAGTTCGCGGTGCGGACCTTCGGCGGTTACGACAAACCCTTGCTGATCGGTCTGATCGCGACGGTGCTGATCCTCCTGGCCGGCGGAATCGGCCAGTTCGCCTGGCGTCGGCCGATCCTGGCCACGGCGGCCATCGCGGCGCTCGGCCTGGTCGGCGCGGTGCTGGCGGCCCTCCGGCCGGGCGCCGCCGCTGCCGATGTGGTTCCTTCCGTGGCCGCGGCGGTCGCCGGTGCGGTGACGCTCCGGCTGCTGGCCCGGACCGCCCGCCCGAGAAGTGCGGAAGGTGGGCTGCCGGCCGACGCCGAACTCCGCCGGAACCGGCGCGTCCTGCTGCTGGGGCTGGGCGGGGCGGGAGCCGGGGCGCTGCTCGGCGGAGCGGGCGGAGAGGGCCTGGCCCGGTTGCGCGCCGGTGGTGCCGGCTCGGCCACGGCTCGGCTGCCGGCCCCGGTGTCGCCGGCGCCACCCATCCCGGCCGGCGCGGAGCTTCCCGGCGCGACGCCGTTCGTCACCGACATCGCCGACTTCTACCGGGTCGACATCAGCCTGACCACGCCCCGAGTCGCGGTCGAGGGCTGGACCCTGGTCCTCGACGGGATGGTCGACCGGCCGCTGAGCCTCTCCTACGCCGACCTGCTCGCGCTGCCGCTGATCGAGCGGACGATCACGCTGACCTGTGTCTCGAACGAGGTCGGCGGCGGGTACGTCAGCACCGCCCGCTGGCTGGGCGTGCCCTTCACCGAACTGGCCGACCGGCTCGGGATCCGGCCGGGTGCCGATCAGGCCTTCAGCTATTCCCTCGACTCGGGCTACACCTGCAGCACCCCGCTCGCGGCCCTGCTGGACGGCAGGGACGCGATGATCGCGGTCGGCATGAACGGAGAGGTGCTGCCGGACCAGAACGGGTTCCCGGCCCGGATGATCGTGCCAGGACTGTTCGGGTTCGTCTCGGCGACCAAGTGGCTGCGCCGGATCGAGTTCACCACCTACGCAGCGCGCTCGGCGTACTGGACGGATCGTGACTGGGCCACCGAGGCGCCGATCCTGACCCAGAGCCGGATCGACGTTCCGAAGTCGCTGGCGACGATCCCGCGCGACCGGGCGGTCCTCGCCGGTATCGCCTGGGCGCAGCACCGAGGCATTGCCCAGGTGGAGGTCCGCATCGACGGCGGCCGGTGGCAGCAGGCGTCCCTCGCCACCGACGCCGGAGTCGATCTGTGGCGGCAGTGGAGCTTCCGCCACGACGGCCCGCCCGGCCGGCACACCGCCGAGGTGCGGGCCACCGACGGCACCGGTGAGGTCCAGCCGGAGCAGCGCACCCCGGTGTTCCCGGACGGGGCCAGGGGCTGGCACAAGATCATCTTCAGCACGGAGTAGCGGCATGTCTCGATGATCATCCGGGACCGGCCGCGTGATCAGGTTGTGACCCTTTCCGGGCGGGGGAGACCAATCCGATCCGCCACCGGGACCGAATCCTCCACAAGATCAATTCAGTGCCACACCAAGATCAGGAGAAGCTCATGTTCGCGTTCCGTAAGACAGCCGCTGCGGTGGCGCTGATCGTCGTCCCGCTCACTGCGGCGGCGTGCAGCAGCCCGAACCCGTCCGGCGCGAACCCGTCCGCCGGTTCGGCGGCGCCATCCTCGTCCGCTCCGCCGGCCTCGAGCCCGAGCCCGTCGGTGTCGGAGGCCTCCGACACCCCGTTCGGCGCGGCCTGCTCGAAGGTTCCGACATCGGGCAAGGGTTCCTTCGACGGGATGTCCAAGGAACCGGTCGCCACCGCTGCCAGCGCCAACCCGCTGCTGACCACGCTGGTCAAGGCGGTCGGTGAGGCCGGGCTGGGCGACACCCTGAACTCCGCCGACGACATCACGGTGTTCGCGCCGACCGATGACGCGTTCAAGGCGATGGATCAGGACACCCTGGCCAAGGCGATGAAGGACAAGAAGCTGCTGACCACGGTGCTCACGTACCACGTCGTGCCGGGTCGGCTCGCGCCCGACGAGGTGGCCGGCTCGCACAAGACGCTGCAGGGCGGAACGATCGAGGTGGCGGGTTCCGGCGAGGAGTTCACCGTGGGCCCGAAGGCCAAGGTGCTGTGCGGCAACGTGCAGACCGCCAACGCCACGGTCTACATCATCGATCAGGTGCTGCTGCCGGCTTCGTGATCATCACCTTCGTGGCTTCGGGTCGCTCGCCGGCCGGTGAGCGACCCGAAGCCGACCACCGGTCCGATCCCGGCGCCGTCCGGGCTGTTGCGTAAGGTGCTGGTGTGACTGCCGCTCCCGTGTTGTCGCCCCGTGAGGCCTTCGACATCCTGCTCGCCGGGAACAGCCGTTTCGTGGCCGGCGTTCCCGAGCATCCGAACCAGGATGCCGCCCGGCGCTCCCAGGTGGTGGCGCAGCAGCGGCCGTTCGCCGTGGTGTTCGGCTGCTCCGATTCCCGGCTGGCCGCGGAGATCATCTTCGATCGGGGTCTCGGCGATCTGTTCGTGGTGCGCACGGCCGGCCATGTCCTGGGGCCGGAGATCCTGGGCAGCATCGAGTACGGGGTCTCGGTGCTGGAGTGCCCGCTCGTCGTGGTGCTCGGCCACGACGCCTGCGGCGCCGTCGCCGCGACCCGTGATGCCGTGGAGAACGGCCGGCCGACTCCGGGCTATGTCCGCGATGTCGTCGAACGCGTGACGCCGAGCGTGCTCGCGGTCCGAGCTGAGGGCGGCGCCGAGGACGCCGACTTCATCGCCGCCCACACGCGGTACACCGCCGATCTGCTGCTGGACCGCTCACGCGCGCTCGCCGCCGCCACCGCGTCCGGCCGGGCCGCCGTCATCGGCCTCACCTACCGGCTCGCCGACGGCACGGCGAACCTCGTCACGGCCCACGGGATGGACCTCTCCGACCTCGGGTCCTGAACCCCCGCCGACCGGTCGGCGGCGGTCCAGGACCCTCGGCGGCACGAGGAGTTCCCGCTCCCCGTGCCGGCGGGATCACCGAGGCACGGTGCGGAGCAGCCGCGGCCCGGCGACCGAATAGAGGTCGCCGTAGGCGTCGACCACCAGATGGGTGCCGGCGCCGCTCGGCCGGAGCACTTCGAGAGTCCCGGTCGCGCTGCCCGCCCGGAGCGTCCGGCCCGGGTCGAACCCGAACAGGCGGCCGCCGGCGACGCCGTAGATCGACCCGTTCGGGTGCTGGACCAGCCGGGCGTAGTTGCCGGCGATCCGCTCACCCGGCTTCCAGTCCGGGAAGATCTCCTGGGAGAAGATCAACTTCTCGGTGGCGGGGTCGAGCGCGGCCAGCCAGCCGTTGGCGTAGAACCAGACCACGCCGGTCGTGTCGGTGACGGCGGCGTCCACGGAGCGGGTGCCGGCGATCGGCCACGGGACGGTCCGGGCCTGGCCGGTGCTCTCGTCGAAGATCAACAACTTCGCCTGGTCGTCGACCGGTTCGCCGTCGTAGCTGTAGAAGATGTTGCCACCGGCGAAGATCTTGGATCCGCTCGCGGCCAGGGCGTTGATCGACTGGTGGCCGATGGCGCCGGGGAAGGTGGTGCAGGTCCCGGTGGTCAGGTCGAGGTAGCCGAAGCCTCCTTGATCATGACCGTAGTCGGCCTGGCTGCCGAAGTAGATCCGGTCGCCGTGCCCGGTCAGTCCGTACGGCCGGTTCTGATGATCACCGATCGTGCATTCCTGCCGCGGGGCGGTGCCGGCCTCGATCTCGGCCGGCGTGAAGGAGTCGATCCGTCCGTACGGATAGATGCCCTGATAGATCCGGCCCCGGTAGCTGATCATCTGTTCGGCCTGGCCGCCGAACAGGTACGTGCGCTGCCGGTCGTCCCGCAGCGGCGTGTACGCGCCGAGGCCGCCGGTCAGGTAGCCGGCGGTCCAGAGCCGGCCGTCGGCGCCGAGCGCGACCGAGTTGGCTGCGATCGGCATCGCGGGGTTGTTCGGCACCTGGCCGCGCTGGAAGTTGCCGGTCTGCAGGTTGTACGCGGTGAGGATGCCGCCCGAGTTCCAGCCGACGATCGACAGGCCCGGCCAGGCGGGGTCGCCGAGGTCGATCAGTTCCCAGGCCCGGGAGTAGATGTTGACCGGCGCGTTCAGCACGGTCTCCTGGCCGGTGGCCAGGTCGTAGGAGTGCAGCGGGAGGTTCGTCTCGCCGGCCTTGTTGAAGTAGATCTTGCCGTCGACCGGCCGGGTGGCGCCGTTGTAGACGACGCCCTTGATCTCGGTGATCACCTCGCCGGTGATCTTGCCGGCGGCGTCCCTGCCGACCTTGATCACGGTCAGGTAGTCGTTGCCGCGGCTGTTGCTGTCGCCGCCCCAGACGGTGACATAGCCGTCGCCGGCCGAACCGCCGTAGAGCCAGGGCAGCGCCAGCTGTTCCGGGCTGAGCAGCGAGGTCAGGTCGCTGCACTCGCCGGTCGCGTCGGCGTCGACCGGGCAGCCGTAGAGGTGCGGCTTGGTGCCGGTGCCGGTGAACACCGCGTCGGTCACGTCGTCGTACGCGGTCCAGCGGGTGTAGTTGGCGTCCGTGGTGAGCTGGTTCGGCCCGACGACGGCGAAGCCGTCCTGCTCGTCGTACTTCCAGATCGCCGCGCCGGCGTAGCCCTGGGTCGGCTCGCCCCAGGCGCCGCCGTACACGGTGCCGTCGGTGCCGAAGCTGAGCCCGTAGGTGAAGCCGAAATGATCAATCGGCGGGGCGCCGATCCGGACCGCTTCGGCGGCGCCGGGGGTCCAGGACCAGAGGGCTGCGGCGCCGTAGGTGCCGATGTAGACGATCTTGTTCACCGGGTTCTGCCTGACCGTCCAGGAGCCGGTCGCACCGGGCAGGTCGACGGTCTTGATCACTTCGGTCTTCAGGATGTCGCTGATCACCAGCTTGGCCGGGCTGCCGGTCGAGCCGGTCGCGACCGAGAAGGCGACCTTGCGGCCGGTCTCGTCCTCGCCCGCGCCCATCGCCAGATACGTTGCGGGCTTGGTGATCTGCGGCCCGACGCTGGTGGCGGGGGCGGTGATCAGCACCTCGTCGTAGGTACCGGAGCGGCGCACGCCGAGCTCCACGGCGACCGCGGCGGCACCGGCCGGAGCGGTGCCGGCGACCGTGACGATCTCGGTGCCTCGCGGGTGCGTGGCGTAGACGGCGTCGAGGGCCGCGCCGGCGGCGTCGAGCCAGACCAGGCCGATGGACGCCGTGTCGGTGCCGGTCGCGTGCGCGCGGGCCTGCAGGACCGCGCCGGCCGTCACCGGGACCGCGTCGCTGCGGGCACCGATCGACGCGCAGCCGCGACCGCCCAGGGCCAGCGCCTGCGTGCCGTCGGTGGCACCGTCGCGATCGAGTTCGAGTCCGTCCGGGCAGGGCGCTGCGCCGCCGCGCCCGTCGGTCGGGGTCCAGCCGTCGAGGCCGTCCTCGAAGCTGTGGTTCGGCACCAGCAGATCGCCGGTGCGGATCGGGGGAGGGGCGGTCTCGGCGACCGCCGCCGTCGGAAGGGAAAGGGTCAGACAGAGCGTCGCGCAAGCCACCGCGAGCCAGGCTGTCGGCCGGTTCCGCATGGTCACCACCTTGGGATCGGGAACCCGGTCAGCCTATTTAGTGGTGCCATCAACCGGAATAGTTGCCGTCCGAAATGGGACGAGAGGTGGAACGCGCACTGAGCTTGTCGAAGTGCCGGGCCGGATCCGACGGGTGACGCGCACTGAGCTTGTCGAAGTGCCAGGCCGGATCGAGCCATGACCCTTCGACAAGCTCAGGGGAACGGCTCAGCCGCGACCGAACCAGCGCCGTAGCTGTGCGTCGAGGCCGGGCTGGTCCTCGCCGATCCAGGCGACATGGCCGTCCGGGCGGACCAGGACCGCCGGCACGTCCAGGGCGGCTGCGGAATCCTGGAGCTCGTCGACCCGGTCCGACCAGGCGCCGACGGTCAGGTGTCCGGTGCGGTCGAGCAGCAGGCCGCGGCCGCTGCGCATTCGCTCGTAGAGGTGGCCCCGGGTCAGGTCGAGATCGGGCAGCCGGCGGCCGAGCAGGTCGGGTCCGTCGCCGAGGTCGTACCGGATGCCGATGGCGGTGATCTTCTCGACCAGGTAGCGGTTCACCGCATCGAACTGCATCAGCTCGGTGATCAGGTCGCGCACGGCCCGCGGCCCCGGTTCGGGTGACTGCAGTTCCCGCTGGGCGCGGGTATTGGCCAGGACGTCCGCGGCGACCGGCCGCCGTTCCGACTGGTACGTGTCGAGAAGGCCCGCCGGGGCCCAGCCGTGGACCTGCGCGGCCAGCTTCCAGCCGAGGTTGACCGCGTCCTGGATCCCGAGGTTGAGGCCCTGCCCGCCGACCGGCGGATGGATGTGGGCCGCGTCGCCGGCCAGCAGCACCCGCCCGATCCGGTAGTGCTCGGCCAGCCGGGTGGCGTCGCCGAAACGGGACAGCCAACGCGGCGAGTGCACGCCGAAGTCGGCGCCGGCGACGGCCCGCAGCCGGAGCTTGAAGTCGTCCAGCGTGGGCGGCACCGTACGGTCGGTCACCTCGCCGGCCGGCACGACGACGCTGTAGCCGCCACCGCCGGACGGTCGCACCCAGAACGGCTGGTGGTCCGCGCCGACCTCGGCCACTCTGGCGGCGATCTCCTCCGGCGCCGCCTCAGCCCGCAGTTCGCCCATCAGGGTCTCGGCCCGCGACGGTTCGCCCGGGAAGCCGACGCCGAGTTGCTGCCGGACCGTGCTGCGGGCGCCGTCACAGCCGACCAGGTAGCGCGATCGCAGGCTGGCGCCGTCGGCGAGCTCGACGGTCACGCCCTCGTCGTCCTGCTCGAAGCCGGCCACTGCGGCACCGTGGCGGACCTCGGCCCCGAGGGCGATCGCGTGATCTTCGAGCTGTCGGACGATGATCGGCTGCGGGATGCCGAGCAGGTACGCATGGGCGGTGTCGAGGTCTGTCGGGGCGGGCCGGTCGATGCCGGCGACGTAGGCGCCGGTCGGTCGCCGGCGGCCCTGTGCGAGGAGCCGGTCCAGCAGGCCGCGCATCGCCATCAGCTCCAGGCTGCGGCTGTGCAGGGCGACGATGCGGACGTACGAGGCGGGCTCGGTCTCCTGCTCCAGCAGGAGGACCCGGACGTCGTGCAGCCGGAGTTCGGCCGCGAGCATGGCGCCGGTCGGCCCGCAGCCGGCGATGATCACGTCGAAGGCGTTCGGCGCATCGGGGGTGGCGGAAGGGTTCATGAGGTGCCTTTCGGAAGTGCCTGGACTGTGGCACTCCCGGCGACCCCTAGCTCGGTCGCCCGACCGTGACGCGAAGGGGGAGCACCCACATCGGTACAGCGTTCATGGGTCTCACCTCCTCGGGCGGTGTCACGGGCCAGAGCAACCTACCGCCCGTGCCGGTCACCGACCAACTGCATTTCGGGCGTCAGAGCGTCGACCGGTGCTCCCAGACGGCGGCCGTGAGAGACGCGATGAAGCCGTGCGCCACCTCGCTCGGCCACGGGGCGGTGGTGGCGACGGCGAGCACGAACGGGCGGGCGTCGGGTGGGCGGACCAGGCCGGCGTCGTGGGTGATGTCGGTGACCCAGCCGTTCTTGTGCGCGACCCAGGTGCCCGCCGGCAGGCCGGCCCGCAGGTCCATCCCCATCTCGTTCGCCGCCAGCACCTCGAGGACGGCCTCGCAGGAGGCGCGGTCGGCCGCCGTGCCGCGGTGCAGAGCGAACAGGATCGCGGCCAACCCGCGCGTGGTGATCAGGTTGCCGTCACCCAGCTTGTCCCGGGCCGCGTAGTCGTTGATACCGCGCGCGACGCTGATCCCGGTCGCGCCGCAGGCGGCGATCGCCTCGCCGACCGCGGCCAGGCCGACCTGGTCCAGGACGAGGTTGGTGGCCAAGTTCGAGGACCGTACGACAGCGCGCCGGCACAGCCAGCGCAGCGTCGCCGTACCGCCGACCCGGGCCCACGGTTCCGGATCGGAGTCGTCCTCCTGGACGACGCCGAACGTGCCGCCGACCTGGGAGGTGAACTCGTTGTGCACCGGAAGCTCGGCATCCAGGTCGAGCCGGCCGGCCGCGGCGAGCCGATAGGCGGCCAGCACCAGCGGCAGCTTCATCGTCGAGGCCGCGTAATGCTGGGCGTCCGGGTTCACCTCGGCGACCGTATCGCCATGATCATTGAGCAGGGTGACCGAGACGGTGGCCGGTCCGGGCTCGGGGCGTTCGGCGACCAGCCGGTCGAGCTCCGCCGCGACGGGGGATGCGGTGTTCACCTGGATATCTAACCGGATCGTGGCGGGTGTCAGAATCGTGCCGTGACCGCGATTCTCTCCATCCAGTCCTCCGTCGCGTACGGACACGTCGGCAACAGTGCCGCGACCTTCCCGCTGATGCGGCTCGGCGTCGAGGTCTGGCCGGTGCTCACCGTGCACTTCTCCAACCACACCGGGTACGAGAGCTGGCGCGGCCCGCTGCTCGCCGCATCCGATGTCGCCGACGTGATCAAGGGCCTGGACGAACGCGGTGTGCTGGCCCGCTGCGACGCCGTCCTGTCCGGCTATCAGGGCGGGGCCGACGTCGGCGCGGTGATCTTGGACGCGGTCGCGCTGGTCAAGGAACGCAACCCCGACGCCATCTACTGCTGCGACCCGGTGATGGGCGACGTGGACCGCGGAATGTACGTCAGGGAAGGGATTCCGGAGTTCATGCGGGACCGGGTGGTGCCGGCCGCGCAGATCCTGACGCCCAACCATTTCGAGCTGGAGTTCCTCACCGGCCGGCCGGCGAAGACGCTGGACGACGTGATCACCGCCGCCGACGAGGTCCGCGCGATGGGTCCGGACACGGTGCTGGTGACCAGCGTCGTGCACGACCTGGTGGCCGAGGACCGGCTGCAGATGATCACGGTCACCGAGGGCGAGGCCTGGTCGGTCACCCTGCCGCTGCTGAACCAGACCTTCACCGGCAGCGGCGACCTGACCGCGGCGACGTTCCTGGCCCACGTGCTGACCACCGACCTGCCCACGGCGCTGAGCCAGACCGCGGCGATCGTGCACGGCGTGCTCAGCAAGACCGTCGAGTCCGGCCAGTCCGAACTGCAGCTGGTCGCCGCGCAGGACGAGATCGCCAACCCGTCGCAGCATTTCGAGGCGACCCGGATCCGCTGACCTTGCGGCCCGGGAGTGGCAGGATCGATCCATGGGCCTGGGATTGCGGAGGATCCGCCACGTCAAGCTGCCGGTGACCGACCTCGCGCGCAGTGTCGCCTGGTACCGATCACTGCTCGAACTCGAACTGGTCGCGGAGTTCGCCGAGGACGGTGAGCTGCGCGGTGTCCAGCTGGTCGACCCGGACGGGGCCTTCGGCATCGCCCTGCGCGAGCGTGCGCACAGTGCGAGCCGGCCGGACCTGGCCGGCTTCGACCCGTTCGCCCTCGAGGTCGAATCGCTCGCGACGCTGCACGCACTGGCGGCGCGCTGCGACGAGCTCGGGGTCGGGCACGGCGGCGTACAGGACCGTGGGGAGTGGGGTGCCAATCTCGACGTCACCGACCCGGACGACACCGTGCTGCGCTTCCTCGCCGGCAACGTGCTGGAGCCGGGCACGTTCCACGGCTTCGACTTCCACAGCGACGGCACGATCGCGCTCCATCCCGGCCCGCGGCTGGAAAGCTGATCATGCTGCTGGAACATCGAGGACACTGTCCAGCGATCCCGGCGTCGGCCTACGTCGCGCCGACCGCCGTGGTCTGCGGGAACGTGATCCTGGGGGAGCGGGTGCGGGTGCTGCACGGCGCGGTGCTGACCGCCGAGGACGGCATGATCACGACCGGCGACGACGTGGTGATCATGGAGAACGCACTGGTCCGCGGCCGTCGTGATCATGACGTACGGATCGGCGACGCGGTGTTGATCGGGCCGCACGCACACGTGAACGGCGCAGTGATCGAGGACGAGGTGTTCGTCGCGACCGGGGCGTCACTGTTCCCGGGATCGCTGGCAGAGCAGGGATCCGAGCTACGGATCAACAGCGTGCTGCACGTCAACTCGCGACTGGTGCCGGGGGCCACGGTGCCGATCGGCTGGATCGCCGCGGGCGACCCGGCCGAACTGTTCTCACCCGACCGGCACGACGAACTCTGGGCCGTGCAGGAGGGTCTCGATTTCCCGCGCACCGTGTACGGCGTCGACCGTGGCACCTCGATGCGCGAGATCATGCGCCGGCAGGCGGACTTCTACGCCGCCCACCGCGACGACGACATCCTTCCCTGAGAGCTCGTCGCAGCATCGGTCCCTGAGCCTGTCGAAGGTCCGAGCGCGTTGATCTTGGCTGCCCTTCGACAGGCTCCGGGGAGAAGTCGATCAGTGCGTGTCGTAGTAGATCTGGATGTTCGCGCCGACCGCATTGAGCCGGTTGGCCAGATCCTCGTAGCCGCGGTTGATCACGTACACGTTGCGCAGCAGGGACTCGCCGCGCGCCGCGAGCATGGTCAGCAGCACGCACATGGCCGGCCGGAGGGCGGGCGGGCAGATCACCTCGGCGCCGCGCCAGCGGGTCGGACCGGTCACCTCGACCCGGTGCGGGTCGAGCAGCTTCACCTGGGCACCGAGCTTGTTCAGGTCGGTCAGGTAGATCGCGCGGTTGTCGTACACCCAGTCGTGGATGATCGTCGAACCCTGCGCCGTCGCCGCGATCACGGCGAAGAACGGCAGGTTGTCGATGTTGAGGCCCGGGAACGGCATCGGGTGGATGCTGTCGATCGGCGCCTTCAGCTCGGACGGGTGAACGGTCAGGTCGACCAGCCGGGTGTGCCCGTTCTCGGCGACGTACTCGTGCGAGAGGTCGTACTTGAGGCCCATCTCGGTCAGGATCGACAGCTCGATCTCGAGGAACTCGATCGGGGTGCGCCGGATGGTCAGCTCGGACTCGGTGACGATCGCCGCGGTGAGCAGGCTCATCGCCTCGATCGGGTCCTCCGACGGCGCGTACTCGACGTCGCGGTTGATGCTCTCCACACCACGGATCCGCAGCGTCGTCGTGCCGATGCCGTCGATCTCGACGCCGAGGTGGGTCAGGAAGACGCACAGGTCCTGCACCATGTAGTTCGGGCTGGCGTTGCGCAGGACGGTCTCGCCCGGGAACAGTGCCGCCGCCAGCAGCGCGTTCTCGGTGCCGGTGTCGCTGCGCTCGGTCAGGATGATCGGCCGGTTCGGCTCGACGTCCGGGTCGACCGTGCAGTGGTAGTAGCCGTCGGTCGGCACCACCGAAAGGCCGAACCGGCGGAAGACCTGCAGGTGCGGCTCGATGGTCCGGGCGCCGAGGTCGCAGCCGCCGGCGTACGGCAGCCTGAACTCGGTCATCAGGTGCAGCAGCGGGCCGAGGAACATCAGCACGCTCCGGGTGCGCCGGGCCGCCTCCACGTCCATCGACTCGAGGTCGAGCTCGGCCGGCCGGACCAGGGTCAGGTCCTGCCGGTCCGGCGACCAGGTGGCCTCGACGCCGATGCTGGTCAGGACCTCGAGGATCCGGTTGACCTCCTCGATCTTGGCGATCCCGCGGATCGTGGTCTTGCCCTGGTTCAGCAGGCTGGCGCAGAGCAGGGCGACGGCGGCGTTCTTGGACGAGCGCACGTCGATGCTGCCGCTGAGCGTCGCGCCGCCGGTCACCCGCAGGTGCATCGGGCCGGCGCCGACGGAGATGAGGGGAGAATCGAGCGCGTCCGCAATCCGGCTCACCATGTCCAGACTCAGGTTCTGGTTGCCGGCTTCGATCCGGTGGATCGCGCTCTGACTGGTGCCCAGCACAGTGGCCAGCTGGGTCTGCGTCAGCCCGCGGTGCTTGCGCGCGTCACGGATCAGGGTGCCGATTCGGTCCAGAGAGGTATCAGTCACGTCGAGCACCATATCTCATATGTGAGTTAAGTCGAGTTACGGCGTGTCGGCACGTCGTGTCGCGTGTCGCACACCGCCTGACCCCGGCGCCGGGCCCGCGGCCGTCCTTCTAGAGTTGCCTCATGACCGCACACTTTGATGTCGTTGTCCTCGGCGCGGGGCCCGGAGGATACGTGGCCGCGATCCGCGCGGCGCAGCTCGGACTGAACACCGCCATCGTCGAGAAGAAGTACTGGGGCGGGGTCTGTCTCAACGTCGGCTGCATCCCGAGCAAGGCGCTGCTGCGGAACGCCGAGCTGTCGCACATCCTGACCAAGGAAGCGTCGACGTACGGCATCAACGGCGAGGTCAGCATGGACTTCGGGGCCGCCTTCAAGCGCAGCCGGGCCGTCGCGGACCGGATGAGCAAGGGCGTCCACTTCCTGATGAAGAAGAACAAGATCACCGAGATCGACGGCTGGGGCACCTTCGTCGACGATCACACCCTGTCGGTTCAGGGTGACTCCGGTGAGGCACAGACGATCACGTTCGACAACATGATCATTGCCGCCGGCGCGACCACGAAGCTGCTGCCGGGCACCCAGCTGAGCGAGCGGGTCGTGACGTACGAGGAGCAGATCCTCACCGACACGCTGCCGGAGTCGATCATCATCGCCGGCGCCGGCGCGATCGGCGTCGAGTTCGCGTACGTGCTGAGCAACTACGGCGTCAAGGTCACCATCGTCGAGTACCTGGACCGGATCGTGCCGCTGGAGGACAAGGACGTCTCGGCCGAGCTGGCGAAGGCGTACAAGAAGCTCGGGGTGACCCTGCTGACCTCGACCAAGGTGGACGCGATCGACGACTCCGGCGACAAGGTCAAGGTGACGGTGTCGCCGGCCGCCGGCGGCGAGGGCCAGGTGCTCGAGGCCGACAAGGTGCTGCAGGCGATCGGCTTCGCCCCGCGCACCGAGGGCTACGGTCTCGAGGCGGCCGGCGTGAAGCTGACCGAACGCGGCGCGATCGACATCGACGGCTTCATGCGGACCAACGTGCCGCACATCTACGCGATCGGCGATGTCACCGCGAAGCTGATGCTGGCGCACACCGCGGAGGCTCAGGGGATCGTGGCCGCCGAGACGATCGCCGGCGCGCCGACCCAGGAGATCAACTACGACTTCATCCCGCGGGCGACCTACTGCCAGCCGCAGATCGGCTCCTTCGGCTACACCGAGGCGCAGGCGAAGGAGAAGGGGTACGACGTCAAGGTGGCGAAGTTCCCGTTCTCGGCCAACGGCAAGGCCTGGGGCCTCGGTGACGCGACCGGCTTCGTCAAGATCGTCGCCGACGCCAAGTACGGCGAACTGCTCGGCGCGCACCTGGTCGGCCCGGAGGTGACCGAGCTGCTGCCGGAGCTGACCCTGGCCCAGCTCTGGGACCTCACCGCCGAGGAGATCGCCCGCAACATCCACGCCCACCCGACCCTCTCGGAGTCGATCAAGGAAGCCGCACACGGCATCGCCGGCCACATGATCAACATCTGATCTGCATCGGGCGTCACACTGGTCACAAGTTTTTCACGTTAACGTGAAAAACCGGCGCTTTGCACGAGAAGCAACCTGGGTAAAGCGTCAGGAAGTATTGGGAAGTCGCGGGTGCGGCCAAGGATCGAGCATGTGCGTCCGGATCAGGCGCGATAGCGGGCGGCAAGCTCGGCGGCGGTGCGGCTGAGGCGTTCCCGGAGCTCGGGCGGCTCCAGGACCTCGACCTGGGCGCCGAGCTTGAGCATCTCGGTCTCGGCGTGGGTCAGCGACTCGATCGGCAGGCTGGCGGTGATCCAGCCGTCCGGATCCGGCTCGGTGGCGGTGGCGGTCACCGAGGCGGTCGCGGCGTCGCTCCAGACGTCGCGGCTGCGGTCCAGGCCGGCGGGGGACAGCCGAACCGTCGCGGCGCCCTGGATCAGCCGCTCCTGAAAACCTTCCAGCTGGGCACGCCAATAATCGGCCAGGGTGAAGTCGGCGGGGCGTTCGAACGGGTCGCCGGTGCCTTCGACGCCGAGCACCTGATTGACCCGGTACGTCCTCGGCGGCCCGCCGTCGGCCGACCGCGCGACGACGTACCAGCGGCCGGCCTTGAGCACCATGCCGAGCGGCTCCAGGGTACGGCGGACCACGCTGGGCTCCCGCCAGCGCCGGTAGATCACGGTGATCCGCAGTTGCTGCCAGACGGCGGCGGCGACCTCGGCCAGGCAGGGCGGCTCGTCCCGCTCGGCGTACCAGCCCGGTGCGTCGAGGTGGAACCGCTCCCGTACCTCCTCGGCGCGGGTCCGCAACTCTTCCGGCAGCGCCGCCTGCAGCTTGCGTTCGGCGCTGGCCAGCACGGCACCGAGACCGAGCTGATCGGCGGCCTGCGGCAGCCCGGTCAGGAACAGCGCCTGCGCCTCGTCGTGGGTGAGCCCGGTGAGCCGGGTGCGATAGCCCTCGACCAGGCGATAGCCACCGGAGCGGCCGGAGTCGGCGTAGAGGGGTACGCCGGAGTGCTGCAGCGACTCCATGTCGCGATAGACGGTGCGGACCGAGACCTCGAGCTCGTCGGCCAGTTCCCGCGCCGTCATGGTGCGGCGTGCCTGCAGCAGCATCAGGGCACTGACCAGCCGGCTGGCACGCATGACACCAGTATCGGTGAAACACTGACAGGAGATGGCAGTGATTCGCTGCCAGAGTGCCGCCATGACGACTGACACCCTCGACGCCGAACCGATCGCCGACGGCCGGCACGACTTCGATTTCTTCGCCGGCAGCTGGCACGTCCACCACCGCCGGGTCACGGACGCGCTCGACCCGGACTGCGACGAGTGGATCGAGTTCGAGGGCACCGACGAGGTCCGGTTGATCTTGGGCGGCCTCGGCAACTGCGACACGCTGCGGGTGCCGGAGCTGCCGAACGGCGGGAGCATCGAGGGCTTCACGCTGCGGCTGTTCGAGCCGGAGACCGGGCTGTGGCGGATCTGGTGGGCCTCGACCGGCCGCCCCGGCGTCCTGGACGAGCCGGTGGTCGGCCGGTTCGTGGACGGCGTCGGTACGTTCGAGTGCCGCGACGTGGTGAACGGCGTCGAGCTGCTGGTCCGCTACGTCTGGTCCGACATCACCCAGGACTCGGCGCGCTGGCGGCAGTTCTTCTCCTTCGACGAGGGCGCGACCTGGCATCTCAACTGGATCATGACCAGCACCCGTACGGTGGCCTGATGGACCCGTCGGAGTGCGGAGTCGTCGAACTGCGCCGCTACCTGCTGCGGCCCGGCCGGCGCGACGAACTGATCGAACTCTTCGAGCGCGAATTCGTGGAGTCCCAGCAGGAACAGGGCATCTGCCTGCTCGGGTTGTTCCGGGAGGACGGAGCCGACGACCGCTTCGTCTGGTTCCGCGGCTATCGCGATCTGGAGTCCCGGATCGCCGCCCTGCAAGGGTTCTACGAGGGTCCGGTCTGGGCGCGGCATGCCCGGGCCGCGAACGAGACCATGATCGACTCCGACGACGTCCTGCTGCTCAGACCGATCACGGTGGACGAGCACGCCCCTGATCATGGAGCCGCGCGGCCGCCGGTCGAGGTGGCGATCAGCGCGCCGGGGCCGCTGCCGGCGCCGGAGCCGGGGTTCCGTCCGCTGGCCCGGTTCGAGACCCTGCACGCCGAGAACGGCTACCCGGGGCTGCCGGTGCGCGACGCCGACGTCGTGGTGACAGTCGGTACGGGAGCGCCGGCACCCGGCGCCCCGGACGCCGTCCGGCTCCGGCTGCTCCCGACCCGCCGGTCCCACTGGCCCTGACCGCAGCCCTGCGGTTCGGCGCCGCGGAAGCGTTCTGAATCGCCTTCCGGTGCGAGCCGCTTCCGATTGACGAGCGGGTCTCCGAGGCCTGGGCACTGCTGGTCTCGCGATTGCGTTCGGCGGGTGCCAAGGCGCCGATCAACGACACCTGGATCGCGGCCACGGCGATCGCGCACGGTGTTCCGTTGGCCACCCAGGACAACGACTACGACGAGATGCCGGGTCTCGACGTGATCAAGGTCTAGCCGGTCGAGCCGCTGGCCTCAGTCGACGGCGATCACCTTGGCCGACCACGGGCAGTAGTCGTCGCTGGTGATCGTCTCGTCCTCGACGAAGGACGGCAGGCCGTCGCAGACCTCGGTCGTGGCGAAGGCGAAGGAGAACGTGGCCGGGTCGAGGTGCCAGGTCCACGGCGCGTTCGGTCCCGGGTCGCCGCGGACGACCCGGCCGAGCGGGATCGCCTCGACGTCCTCGCCGGCGAGCAGCTTCTCGGCGTGCGCGACCAGTTCGGGCGTCGCCAGTTCGACCCGGAAGGTCTCGCTGTCGGCGACCCGGAACGTCGCCACGCGCACGGCGGGCGTGGCACTCGGTGACGGTGGCACCGCAGGTCCGCAGCCCGTGATCACCGTCAGTGCGGCGACGACTCCGACCATGATCGGAAGGCGCCACCGGGTCGGTGAGAAGGGTCTCATGGCGGGAGGCTACCGCCGTCCGGTGATCATGACCGGTAGCCGCGCGCCTGGAGTTCGTAGAGATGGGCGTAGTGGCGGCCGGCCGCAACCAGGTCGGCATGGCTGCCGTACTCGATCAGCCGACCGCGGTCGAGCACGGCGATCACATCCGCGGAGGCGACGGTGGAGAACCGGTGGGTGACCAGGATGGTGATCGTCCCGGCACTCCGGCCGGCCCGGGCCGCCGCCGCATAGCGGTCGAAGAGCTGGTGCTCGGTGATCGCGTCCAGGGCCGCGGTCGGCTCGTCGAGGACCCGGACCAGGGGAGCGGGCCGCATCAGCCCGCGGGCGATGGCGAGTCGCTGCCACTGGCCGCCGGACAGGTCGACACCGCCCGGCCAGGCCGTGCCGAGCTGGGTGGCGGTCCCGTCCGGCAACCCGTCCGCCACCTGCTCCGCGGCACCGGCGATCAGCGCTGCCCGTACCGCCGCCTGATCATCGCGACGCGGCAGATCACCGATGCCGACCGTCTCGGACAGCACCAGCTCGAACCGGACATGATCTTGGAACGCGCCGCCGATCCGGCTCCGCCAGGCCGCCGGGTCAAGATCGTTCAGCGCCACCTCGCCGATCTTGATCGTTCCCGACGACGGGGTACGGAGCCCGGTGATCAACTCGACCAGGGTGGACTTCCCGGCACCGTTCTCCCCGACCACCGCGAGTACGGTCCCGGGAGCAAGATCGAGCTCGACGCCGCTCAGCGCGTCCCGACCCGAGCCGGGGTAGCGATAGCCGACATCGGTCAGGACGAGCCGGCCCGGTCGTCCGGGCGGCGCGGCACGCCCCGGATGGTCCTCGGTGATCTTGTCCGCCGTGTCCAGCAGCCAGAGGTAGCGGCCCGCGGTCCGGGACATGTCGGCGACCTCGCTGATCACGGATCTCAACTGGCTGCTGACTCCCTGCAGCCGGGTGACCAGGAGCAGGGCCAGGGTGAGGTCGCCGATCGTTCCCCGACCGGTCAGCGTGTCCTGGACCAGGACCGCGAGGACGGCCGCCGCGACGCCGAAGAAGATCACCTGGACGATTGCGGTCAAGGTCGCCTCGCGCCGGGCCAGCGCGACCATCGGTCGGCGCCAGGCCCGGCTCGCCGCGAGCAGCCGGGACCGTAGCCCGTCGGCCAGCCGGAACACCCGGACCTCGCCGAAGTGCTCGGGATCGATGCCCAACCTGAGCAAGGCCCGGGCCAGCCGGCCCGGTTCGGCGCTCGCCGCCTCCGCCCGGCCGCGCCACCGGGCGACGATCGGCCCGGCCAGCACGGTCGGTACGCCGGCCAGGGCGACCAGCAGCATCCGCGGATCCGCCGACGTGGCCAGGGCCAGCACGCCGATCACCCCGACCACGGAGCTCAGCTGGTTGAGCATGGTGTTGATGGCCAGGCCGACGGCGCCGGAGCGCTCCCGCAGAAGTTGGAGTTGATCGAGGTAACGCGGGTCGTCCAAATGATCGACGGTCGGGATCGCTGCGGTGATCCGGGCGATCTCCGCAGCGAAGGTGGCCCCGACTCGTTCCATCTGGTTGATCCGCGAGCTGATCCCGATCATGAACAGCACGCGGGACGCCGCGACCTGCAGGACGAAGACCGCAGCCGCGGTGATCATCCGCTGGGGATCTCCGGTTGTGGCGCCGCCGATGAACATCGCCAGCGACCAGGGCTGGAGCAGTGCGACGAGCACCCCGACGGGCTCGGCGAGGCAGCCGAGGGACGCGACCGGGGCCACCCGGATCGAGGTGGAGACGAGCAGGTGCAGGGCTCGGACCAGTGATCGCATCACAGCTCACCCCGGAACCGTGCCGCCTGCAACTCGAACATCCGCGCGTAGCTCCCGCCGGACCGGATCAGTTCCTCGTGGCTGCCGGTTTCGATCACCCGGGCTCCGGACCTGCCGGGTGGGGTGCCGAGCACGACGATCCGGTCCGCGTGCCGTACCGAGGACAACCGGTGGGTGATCAACACGGTGGTACTGCAGACCCCATGATCGAGGACGGACTCGAACAGCGCCGCCTCGGCCCGGACGTCCAGGGCCGCGGTCGGCTCGTCCAGCGCGAGCAGCCCGGCGCCAGACTCGATCGCCGTCAGTGCCCGGGCCAGCGCGATCCGTTGCCACTGGCCGCCGGACAGGTTCGTGCCGCCGTCGAACTCGGCCGACAGCACCGTCTCCGGCCCGCGGGGCAGTTCGGCCAGGACCGCGTCGGCCCCCGCGCGCTCGGCAGCCCGCACCCAGTCCGTGCCGGGCAGCCAACGGTTCCCAGCGGCCAGGTTGTCGGCTGCACTGAGCGGCAACCGGAGGAACTGCTGGAAGATCGGCGCGATCCGGGACCGGGCCCGCGGGTCCGTCGCCGGGTCGCGGCCGTCGATCCGAACCGTGCCCGCATCGGGCGACCACAAGCCGCAGAGCAGCCCGAGCAGGGTGGACTTGCCGGCCCCGTTCGGCCCGACGATCGCGACACACTCGCCGGGCTCGATGATCAAGTCCAGGTTCTCCAGCACCGGTGAATCCGTGCCCGGATAGCCGAAACCGACTCCACGGAACTCGACCCGCGCCTGCCCCGGCCGCCCGCCATCGACCTGATCATGATCGTCCGGGACCGGCTGCGGAAAGGGCAGTCCGAGCGAGGCACGGAAGTCGATCAGCCGGGACAGTTCGGTGGCCGTACGGTCCAACGAGGTCTCGTCGTCGTCCTGCCGGCCGAAGACGCTCAGCCCCAACAGCGCCTGCACGAGGGTGGCCAGCGACGCGACCGTGACCGCCCCGCCGACGACGTCCATGATCAAGAAGCCGAACGCGCCCGCGTGCAGCAGCAACAACAGGATCAGCGAACCGACCGTCCCGCGCACCGTTCGGCGCCGGTTTGCGGCGACGTCGATCATGATCCGGTGCCGGAGCGCGACGAACGCGTCGACGAACCAGTCGGCCAGCCCGAACAGCCGCACCTCCTTGGCCGACGACCGTTCCAGCACGACGCGCTGCAGGTAGGACGCCCGGTGCCGCAACGGGATCGAGCCGGCATCGTCCATCAGCACGGCGCGCCAGCGGGCCGTGGTCCGGGACAGGGTCAACCAGCCGATCAGCAGGACGGCCGCGACCCACCACCGCCAGCCGGCGACGATCACCAGGGCACCGACCCCGGAGAGCCGGGACGCGACGACGCCCCAGAGGCCGCCCACCCCGCGCAGGAACAGCCAGTGCTGCAACGCCCCGGCCGCCTGGTCCAGCGCCTCCGCTCCGGCGGGTGACCGGACCCAGCTCAGCGCGTACGGACGGGTCGCGGTGTCGAGCAGCAGATCCTGGTACGCGCTCAGGTAGCGGGCACCGGTGACCTCCTCGACGCCGCCGGAGACCGCCGCCAGCAGCGGGCCCGCGACGAGCGCCGCCGCGGTGGCGGCCAGCCAGATCCCGACCGCCGTCGGCGAACCGACTCCGGCGAGGACGTCGGCGAGCGCGCCGACCAACCGGCCCGAGGTGATCATGGCGGCGACGGCCGACGCAGCCTGGAGGGCCGACAGGGTGAAGCAGGCCAGCACGTGGACGGGTGCCGCGTGCCAGAGCAGCCACAGATGGCGCGCCAGCCGGCGGACGGAGTGGGGGAGCCTGGGCATGACAAGACCCTTCGTTCGTAACGGAACTAGGCGGATCGCTCCGCCCGGGCCTTGTCCAGGCGGGCCCAGAATAGGCCGAACCGGGCGGTGACGGTCAAAGGGTTCTGCGCGCTCCGCGAGCCAATCACATCGGGCCTGGCCAATGCACGACTCGTGTGATGCAACTCACAATCCGTTGCTGTCGGTGGGATGCGAGAGGATGGGTGCATGTCGTACCAGATCACCGGGCTCGCCGAAGCCGACGCCGTCCTCGATCAGTCGCCGTTCGCCCTGCTCGCCGGGATGATGCTTGATCAACAACACCCGATGGAGCACGCGTTCCGCGGCCCGTGGAAGGTGCTGGACCGGTTCGGTTCGATCGACCCGGTCGCGATCGCCGACGCCGATCCGGAGAAGTTCGCCGCCCTCTGCGCCGTGCCGCCCGCCGTGCACCGCTTCCACGGCGCGATGTCGGCCCGGCTGCGCGAACTGGCCCGGGTGGTCGTCGACGAGTACGACGGCGACGCGTCCCGGATCTGGACCGAGGCCGCGAACGGCGCCGACCTGCTCAAGCGGGTGCAGCGGCTGCCCGGGTTCGGCAAGCAGAAGGCACAGATCTTCGTCGCACTGCTGGCCAAGCAGGCCGGGGTGAAGCCGGACGGCTGGGAGAAGGCGGCCGGCGACTACGCGTTGGACGGGTACCGCTCGGTGGCCGACGTGGTCGACCCGGAGTCCCTGCTCAAGGTGCGCAGCTACAAGAAGGAGAAGAAGGCCGCCGCCAAGGCCGCCGAGAAGTGACCGTCAGGCCGTCAGCGACAATCGGCCGGGGCTGACCGGCCGGGAGGCGACGTCGGCCCAGAGCTCGGTGAGCCGGTCGACCGCCACGGTCAGCGTCTCGATCGACAGGGTGTACGGCAGCCGGAGCATCCGCTCGCCGCCGCCGTCCGGGAAGAACTGGCCGCCCGGCGTCAGTTGCAGGCCATACCGATCCGCGTTGCCGGCCAGCCGGGACGACACCTCGCGCGGCAGCGTGATCCACAGCGACAGACCACCGGCCGGCCGTTCGCAGGTCCAGCCGGGCAGCCGCTCGGCCAGCTCGGTGATCAACCGGTCCCGCTGCTCGGTCAGCCGTTCCCGCTGCAGTTCCAACAGGGTCGACGCGTCGCGCAGCAGGCCCGCCGTGACGAGCTGCTCGAGGGGCGCAGTGCCGAGGTCCAGTGCGACCCGGCTCTGCACCAGCGGCCGGATCAGTGACCGCGGCGCCCGGATCCAGCCGACCCGGAGCCCACCCCAGAACGCCTTGCTGGCCGAGCCGACCGTGATCGCATCGGCCGCGCCGGTGGCCAGCGGCGGCGGCATTGCGGCCGGGTCGTCGAGGGCCAGCTCGACCATCGTCTCGTCGATGATCATGGTCACCCGCTGGGTCCGGAACACGTCGCGGAGCGCGGCTCGGGCCGACTCGGGCATCAGCCGGCCGGTCGGATTGTGGAACTCCGGCACCAGGTACGCCAGCCGCGGCGAGGTCTGCCGGACCAGCAGTTCGGTCGCCTCCGGATCCCAGCCGTCGCCGCCGAGCGGCTGCGCGACCAGCCGGGCACCGTGCTGCCGGAAGGCGTCCATCGCGTTCGGATAGGTGGGTGCGTCGACCAGCACCCGGTCGCCGCGGGAGAGCAGGCAACGGGCCAGCACCGCCAGCGCCGACAGCGCGCCGGAGGTGACCAGGATCTGGTCGGGATCGGTCGGCAGCCCGCGCTGCGCGAACCGGTCCGCGATCGCCTCCCGCAGGACGGGCACGCCCTGCGGCTCGTACCCGGTGCTGCCGAGCAGC
Organism: Microlunatus sp. YIM B11417; assembly: GCF_059617205.1. Classification (NCBI taxonomy): domain Bacteria; kingdom Bacillati; phylum Actinomycetota; class Actinomycetes; order Propionibacteriales; family Propionibacteriaceae; genus Microlunatus; species Microlunatus sp. YIM B11417. Next base: position 895,589 of record NZ_JCAMPJ010000003.1, on the reverse strand, counting down.
CCCGGCAGCTCGCCGATCGTCCGTTCGTACGCGATCAGCAGGCCCGGGGTCGCCTGCGGCGCGGCCCGGTTGAACTCGATCAGCCCGTCCGTCGGACCCTCGGTCCCGAGCAGCCCGGCGGATCCGGCCGAGCCGGCGATCGCGTAGTTCCCGGAGCCGCGGCGGGCCTCCGCATAGCCCCGGTCGCGGAGCTCGGCGTACCCGGCGGCGACGGTGGACCGGCTCAACCCGAGTTCGCCGGCCAGGTCGCGTTCGCTGGGCAGGCGGGAACCGTGGCCGATCCGGCCGTCGACGATGAGCAGCCGGAGCCGTTCGGCGAGGTCCTGGTAGGCCGGCGAGGCCCAGTCGGTGTCGCCGAGCAATCGGGCCACTCTGGAGGCAGAGATCCATCGGGTCGCCATGTACAGAGCTTAAGCGGCCTGGTCAAGCTCCAGCAATCGTGCCACTTGTTGCCGATTGGCCCTGTGCTGACCGACCAATCAGCGGAGAGACTTCGAAGCGTGCCCGCACCCTCTCCCGTCACGACCCTCGGTCCGCTGCAGCAACTCCGGGCCGGCAAGCTCGGCCGCCGGTTGCCGCAGCTCTACGCCGGCCTGCTGCTCTACGGCATCTCGCTCGCGATGATGCTGCGCGGCGACCTCGGTCTGCCGCCGTGGGACGTGCTGGCGCAGGGACTGTCCCGCTGGATCCCGGTCAGCTTCGGCACGATCACCATCCTGGTCGGCGCCCTGGTGCTGCTGCTCTGGCTGCCGCTGCGGCAGCGGCCCGGCCTCGGCACCTTGTCCAACGTCATCGTGGTCGGTCTCGCCGTCGACCTCGGTCTATGGCTGATCCCGGCGCAGACCGACTGGCTGATCAGGATCGCCCTGCTGGCCGGCGGCATCGTGCTGAACGGGGTGGCCGGGGCGACCTACATCGGCAGCCAGTTCGGCCCGGGCCCGCGGGACGGGCTGATGACCGGGCTGGCTGCTCGGACCGGTCGCAGCCTGCGCCTGATCCGGACCGGCATCGAGGTCGTGGTGTTGATCATCGGGTTCGTCCTCGGTGGGACGGTCGGCGTCGGTACGGTCGCGTACGCGCTCGCGATCGGGCCGTTGGTGCAGTTCTTCCTGCGCCGGTTGGCGGTCCGGCTGGAGCCGTCATGATCAGCACGATCGCCTTCGTGATCTTGGCTGTGATCATCGTCGGCTGGCTCGAGCTGACCCACCGACGGGTCGGCCGGGGCGGCTGGAGACCGAACGACTGGGCTGACAGACTGGTGTCTCGTGATCGAGACCCCCGACAACGTTGCCGCGATCGCCCGCTGGGCGGTCATGCCGGAAGAACTGATCCGTAAGCACGAGAACGACGGCGACTTCGCCAAGCGCAACCTGATCAATCCGCACCTGCTGGCCGAACTCGGCGACCTGACCGGCGTCTCGGTGCTCGACGCCGGTGCCGGTGACGGCTACCTGAGCCGGATCCTGGCCCGGGCCGGGGCGACGGTGACCGCAGTCGAGCCCGCCCAGGCGCTGGTGGACCGGATCCGGGAACGGGAGCGGACCGAGCAGCTCGGCCTGACCATCCACCAGGCCGGGTTGCTGGAGTACGAACCGGAGCAGGCCTTCGACGTCGTGGTCTGCAGCATGGTGCTGATGGCGATCCCGGACTGGCGCCCGGCCCTGGAGTCCTGCGTCCGCTCGCTGCGGCCGGGCGGGCGGCTGGTGATCAACCTGGTCCATCCGGCGTTCGAGAACCTGTGGACCACCTGGCGGGAGAACGACGGCGCCTACCGGGTGGACCGCTATCTGAGCGAGTACGAGTTGCCGGGGCCGCTCGCCTCCGACTTCCACCGGCCCCTGTCCGCGTACCTGAACGCGATCATGGAGGCCGGTTGCCTGCTCCGCAAGGTGATCGAGCCGGGTCTCGACGCGAAGGTCGCCGCCGAGTCGGGCACCGAGGGCATCGAGGCGTACGTCGAGCTGCCGAACTTCGTGATCATCTTCGCGGAGCGCGCCGCATGACCGCGTTCGAACCGCTGCCGCTCGGGACGATCAAGCCGCGCGGCTGGCTGCGTGATCAACTGCGGCTGCAGGCCGACGGCCTGACCGGACACCTGGACGAGCACTGGGCCGACGTCGGCCCGGACAACGCCTGGCTCGGCGGTGCCGGCGACGGCTGGGAGCGCGGCCCGTACTACCTGGACGGGCTGCTGCCGCTGGCGTACCTGCTGGAGGACGAGCGCCTGATCGCCAAGGCGAACCGGTGGGTCGAGGCGGCCCTGACCAGCCAGCGTCCGGACGGCGGCTTCGGGCCGCACGGGCTGGAGACCAGCAGCGGCCGGGACAAGAGCCACGACTGGTGGCAGTTCATGATCATGCTCAAGGTGCTCACCCAGCACGCCGAGGCGACCGGCGATCCGCGGATCGTGCCGTTCCTGGAGCGCTACGCCGCCCACCTCGAACGCGAACTGCCCGGCCGGCCGCTGGAGGAGTGGGCCCGGGCCCGCGGTGCCGACCTGGTGCTGAGCATCCTCTGGCTGCACCGGCAGGCGCCGGACGACCGATGGCCGAAGCTGGCCGAGTTGATCATGGAACAGACCCTGGACTGGACGGCGACCTTCACCGACTTCCCGTTCCGGCGCAAGGTGACCGTGTGGGATCCGCGGTCGCACGGGGTCAACGTCGCGATGGGCCTGCGGGCACCGGCGATCCGGAGCCTGGTCACCGGTGACCGGTCCGAGCTGGCGGCGGTCCGAGCCGGGCTGGTCGCCCTGAACACGTACCACGGACAGGCGCACGGCCTGTTCTCCGGGGACGAATGGTTGAGCGGCACCCATCCGAGTCAGGGCCTGGAGCTGTGCGCCGTCGTCGAGTACCTGTTCAGCATGGAGCAGTTGGTGTCGATCTTCGGCGAGGGGGAGTTCGGCGATCTGCTGGAACTCGCAGCCTACAACGCGCTCCCGGCGACGATCTCGGCCGACTGGACCTCGCACCAGTACGACCAGCAGGCCAACCAGGTCTCCTGCACCGTGGCGGACCGGCCGTGGAGCAACGGCCCGGACGCGAACCTGTTCGGACTGGAGCCGCACTTCGGCTGCTGCACGGCGAACCTGCACCAGGGTTGGCCGAAGCTGGTCTCGCACCTGTGGTTCGGTGATCATGAGGGCGGTCTGGTGGCCGTCGGGTACGCGCCGTGCCGGGTCGAGACCGAGGTCGCGGACGGTGCTCGGCTCGGCCTGGAGGTGACCGGTGACTACCCGTTCCGGGAGAGCATCGGCATCGTTCTGGAACTGGACCGGCCGGCCCGGTTCGCCCTCCGGCTCCGGATCCCCGGCTGGTGCGCGGCGCCGACGGCGTCGATCAACGGCACGTCGATCGCACTGGACCGCCGCGACCGCGGCTTCGCCGTGCTGGAACGGGACTGGCGCGACGGCGACCGGCTCGAGCTGACGCTGCCGATGGAGGTCCGGCTGGTGCGTCACCAGGAGCCGTCCGTCTCCGTCCGCCGCGGCCCGCTCGTCTACGCGCTGCCGATCGCCGAGGACTGGCGCCCGCTGCGCACCCGGGAACGCTTCAGCGACTGGGAGATCCTGCCGGCTTCGCAGTGGCAGTACGGAATCGATGCCGACGCCGGCTTCGAGGTGGAACTCGCCGCTGTGCCTCGCCAGCCGTTCCAGGCGGTCCAGGCCCCGGTCCGGCTGCGCACCCGCGGTCGCCTGGTCCGCAACTGGGGCCTGAAGCACAACAGTGCCGCCGCCCCGCCCCTGGTCTGCGACACCGAGGGGCAGGAGTCGGTACCCCTGCACCTGGTGCCCTACGGCTCCGCCCGCCTCCGCCTCACCGAACTCCCGTACCTCTCCTGACCTCCCACCCCCAACAGATCCGCCGACCGGTCACAAAAGCAGGCGTGTCGCTGCGGAGGTGACCGGTCGGCGTCAGGGGGAGGGGAGGGGGAACTCGAGGCAGCCGGCGCGACGTCTCGGCTGGGCGGCGTCCACCGCTTGCTCGACGCGGGATCGCCGCCGGGGCAGTTCGGCGTGCGCGATCGGGAGGACGTCGTCGACCGGGAACGTCGGGCCGCCCTCAGCGCCAGGGATCGTCAACCCGAGCGGAGAGACGCGTTCGTCAGATCCGGGCTCGGCGTCCTCCGGCACGGATGGTCGACCGGTCACTTCCGCAGCGACACGCCGCCAGAACGCCAGATTCTGTGACCGGTCGGCACTGGGTTAGAGGAGGCCGGCCAGGCGGTAGAGGACGAGGGAGCCGGCTACGGCGACGTTGAGGCTGAGGCCGGTGCCGATCATGGGGATCTCGACGGCCTCGTCCAGGCGTTCCAGGGCGGCGGGTGGCAGGCCGTCGGTCTCGTGGCCGAGCAGCATCACCGTGCGCTGGCGGGCGGCGGGCAGGTCGCCGAGGCGGATGGACTCCTCGATCAGCTCGACACCGACGATCCGGCTGCCCTCGTCACGCTGCCGATCCAGCCAGTCGGACGGGTCACGCGGAGTCCAGTGCACGCAGCTGGGCTTGCGCAGCGTGTTGCCCTTGTCCAGGGCCTCCGGGACCCAGGGCAGTCGGGGGACGGCGAGGCAGGCGCCGACCGCGTCGCAGGTGCGCAGTAGGGTGCCGAGATTGACACCGTGCTTGGGCCACAGCGGCGCGGCGATCAGGTGGTCCCAGCAGCGGTGGGATCGGCGCCGTCGCTGCGTTCGAAGATCGGTACGGGTGCGGACGCGGATCCGCCGCGCCGTCATGGGCGAGCCGGAAGACCCTTCCGGACCGGGGAATCGTTCATGATCATCGATGCTTCGCGGCGCATCGGGGCCATCGACGGGCCGCGGGACCCGCGGCGGAAGCTCAAGAATACAACGGTCAGCGGCCGTAGCGGTCCGGGCTCTGCCAGGGCCAGTCGGCCTCGAGCCAGGCCGCCACCGCGTCGGCGAGTGGCCCGTCGAGGTGGGCCACGTCGGCGCGGACCCAGGACTGCACGGAGACGTCGTGTTCCTCGCGGTCCGCGGGGTAGAGGTAGACGCAGCCGATCACGTCCCCCTTCCCGGGGTCGAGGACCGTGAACGTGAAGCCCTTGCGGGCCACGAAGTCGTCCGCGTGGCGGCGCAGGTCACGCGCGTTGTCCTCCAGCGACATCCCGGCGGCCGGCGGCCAGGAGCCGTCCGGATAGCCAGGGGTCGAACGGATGTGGTCGATGCTCGACGTCCAGGCTGCGTGATCGGAGACGTTGTGCCGCTCGCCGAGCTGTTCCAGCCGGAACCGGTCCGTGCTCAGCGAGGTCGGCGGATCGAAGTCATCCGGGACGAACGGCCGTGGTTCCATGGCATCGGATCCTAGAGCAGGACCGACAGCCAATGATCATGGTTTTCCTCCAGGTAGTCGGCGGCCGGCCCCCAGTGGTCGGCATGCCCTTCGGCGTAGAGCCGGGCCCACGGCTGGGTGCCGGTCCGGTGTCCGTCGATCAGCAGCCGCTCCATCCCGCGGGTGTGGTCGATCATGGCCCGCGGCAGCCGGTGCCGCCCCTCGGCGTCGAGGCCGTAGCCGTCGACCAGGGCCGCGAGCCGTTCGCCGTCGACGACCGGGGCGTTGCCCGCGGCGATCACGACGAACCCGTGGGCGGCGTAGCCCAGGTCCCAGAGCCGCGATCCCGGCCCGGCCCCGTCCCAGTCGATGAAGACCCAGCGGTCGCCGTCCTGGACCAGGTTCCACGGAGCAAGATCGTGATGACAGATCAGATCCTCCCGGTCCGGCGGGATCACCACGTCCCAGGCCGGCTCCGGCGGCGCCGCGAAGGACTCGGCGGCGTCGTGCAGATCCTTGATCATCCGGCCGATCCGGTGCAGCCCGTCCAGGTCCAGCGGCGGATGATCATGGGCGAGCCGTCCGGGGACGTACTCCAGGACCTGCCGGCCCTGCTCGTCCAGCCCGTACGGCTCCGGCACGGTGTCCAGGCCGCTGCTGCGCAGATGACGGAGCAGAGCCTGCACCGCCGGGGTGGACGGTGTGGCGGGCTTGCGTACGGTCTCGCCGACCCTGACCACAGCGTCGGCGACGTTGCCACCGGCCAACGGTTCTTCCTCGAAAGCGGACTCCACGGCGATCGATCCTAGACTGGCCCGAATGTCCATCGTCACCGCCGCTCGAGACCTGCTCTCGACGCTCTGGGGTCCCTCGGTCGAGGTCGTCGCGGCCGAGCGGCTCGTGCCGTGGAGTGTCGCCCGGCTGACGGTGCGGGGCGGGCCGGTGGCATCGGTGATCATGAAGTGGGTCCGCGACGGCGAGGCCGACGACCCCTCCGCGCGGGCCGATCCGACCCAGGCGATCACCGAGGGGATCGCCCTGGAGTTCCTCGCCGATCACGGTGTACGGGCGCCGCGGCTGATCGCGGCCGGCGACGGGCTCGTGATCATGGAGGACTTCCCGACTCACGTACCGCTGGACCGGCTGATCCGGGATCGGGACGACCCGGAGATCGCGCGTGCGGGCATGATCGAGGCCGCCGGGCTGCTGGCCGACCGGCACGCGAGGACGGCGGGCCGGGACACCGACTACCTGAGTCGGTTCACCGGACGGCTGGCCGTCGATCCGGTACGCGTGCGCCGCCGCTTCATGGCGCAGGACTGGCGGAACCTGCGCCGCCACGCCACGGACCTGGGCCGGCCGCCGCCAGCCGAGGCCGTCGCCGAGGCCGAGGCGTGCTACGACCGGCTTGATCGTCCCGGCCCGTTCTCGGCCCTGTCCAACGGGGATTCCGCGACCAACAACGTGCTGGTCGCGGCTCCTGGCACGGCGGTGATCATCGACTACGAGTTCGCCGGCAATCGGCACTGCCTGACCGATCTGACCGACTTCTACCTGCCCGGCCCACGCTGGGCCACCGTGCCCGACGCCGTCGCCTCCGGCTTCGAGCCCGCCTATCGGTCGGCGCTGGGCAACGTGATCCCGGAGACCATGGACGACCGTCGGTTCGGCGATGATCTTGCCGCGGCCGGCCTGCTGCATGCCTTCGGCCGGCTCGGCAACCTGCCCAAGGTCGACGCCCGCCCGGCCGGTGACCGCAGTCGGCTGGAGCGCCGGAACACGATCGAGTCGGCGGCCGAGCTGGCCGAGTCGCGCGGCGCCTGGCCGGCCCTGGTCGCCTGGTGTCGCGACCTCGGCCGGCTGCTGCGCCGGCGTTGGCCGGACACCGACGTCCGCACCGACCAGCTGCCGGTCTTCCCGCCGCGGGACTGAGCCGCGTCAGTCGAGCGGCTCGACGGAGAAGGTGAACTCGCGGCCGTCGCGGAACGGCTCGATCAGTTCGACGTTCTCGTACGAGACGCCACCGGGGATCGGGGATTCGCTGGCCCAGTAGGTGAATCGGCCGTTCACGCAGGCGACCACCTCCGGGTCCGGATCCGCGGCCCGCCAGGTCTGGACAGCACGCCGCCCGTAGTACTTCCAGTGTTCGGCGGTGCCCTCCGCGTAGCTCGCCGCACCATGATCGACTTCGTCCGGGCGCGCCGAAGCGACGGCGGTGCCGTCGGCAGTCCGGGTCAGGTCCGGCAGGCCGAACTTCGCGTGCGGCGCGAACGCGGTCCCGCCGAAGTCCGGCCACAGCTCGGCCGGCGTGACCGTACGGTCGGCGAGGTCGAGCAGCCGGAGCCGCGGGAAGTTGCCCATCGTGGCCGTCAGGACGCAGGCCTGCAGCGGCACCGAGCCGGGCCGCCGATACGCCGCGATGCCGAACTCGTGCGGCCGGTCGGCCCGGAAGGTGATCCGGACCGCCACGTCGGCACCGTTGTCGAACCGCTCCGAGACGATCACCACACTCAGCTGCTCGACGCCGTCGATCGTGCTCAGCTCGCCCGGCACCGGGTGATCACCGAGTCCGATCTCCGGGGCGTCGACGGAGGGCGCGCTCCAGAATCGTTTGCCGCGTTCGGGATCCAGACGGCTCGGCTCCAGCTCGGAGTAGCCGCGCCGGTCCGCGCCGTCGGGGATCGGCTCGATCGCGATGAAGTTGATCAAGCGATCACGGGGATGATCAAGATACGGGGCGTAGATCCGGAGCAGACCGCGAGGGCCGCCGAGTGGCGCGATGCCGAGCTGGATGCCGTCGGCGAAACCCCACCTGGGCTCCGCCGGGAAGTCCGGCGACGGATGGATCCAAGGACCCTGCTGCAGTGGCTCGTTGATCATGATCGGTCAGGCTATCGCCTGGTCTGCAACTCGGTGAACGGGGCGACCCGGGCCAGCTCGGTGACTCCGCGCCACAGCCGCAGCCCCTCGTCGTCCCCGACCGCCGCGGTGATCACCGGCCCGAAGAAGGCGCGATCCACGGTGTGGTGGTCGCGGATCCAGACCACCGGTGTGCCCAGCCCCGGGCCGACCAGTTCCACGCCGCGCGCATGCGAAGCACGGATCGCCGCGTCGAACTCGCCCGATTCGCCGGCCGTGGCCAGATCCTCGGGCAGACCGGCCAGCCGGAGCGAGGCGGTGAGGTCGTTCAGCCAGTCGTGCTCGGGTTCGGCGCCCGGCTCGCGTTCCCAGAGCGCCCGGTAGAACCGGAGCAGCGCCGCCGCGCCGTGACGGTGAAGCACGGCGGCACAGATCCGTACCGGCACCCAGAGGTAGCCCTCCGGGTCGCCCTCGGGATCGTCAGTCCGCCCCTCGTTGAGCACCGAGAGGCTCATCAGGTGCCAGTCGACGGTGATCATGCCCCGGTCGACGAGCCGGAGCAGCCACCGAGCCGTGTGCCAGGTCAGCGGACACGAGGGATCGAACCAACAATCCACCCGCCAGCCGACCGGTCCCTCCGCCATGCGCCTCACCCTAGTGTCATGATCATCCGATCGGTGCCGAGAGGGTTCGCCCGGTGTTCTCGAGCCCGCTCAGGTACTCCCTGCGGTCGACCGGGTTGCCGTCGGTCCGGTGTCGTCTCGGCGCCGCGCCACGGATCGGCCGATAGCCCTGGAACTCGGTCTCCAGCACGCCCTCGCCGCGGGTCCACCCGGGCAGTCGCTGCTGCAGTTCGTGCACCCGGGCTGCCGGCAGCTCGCCGTCGATGATCACCGACCGCCGGTGCGGCCGTGAACCCAGCGGTACGGCCTCCAGGCGGACGACCGCGGGCAGGACGACCTCGACCAGATCGGCCGGAACCTCCAGCCGCATCCGGTGCAGCGGCTCGAGCACCCGGCTGCCGGCCCGCCGGAGAGCGGCCATCAGGACCAGCGGCGTGAGGTAGCGGAAGTCCCCGGCGGTGCTGGACATCGCCTTGTTGAACTTCTGGTGCGCGTGACTCTGCCGCGGCGAATAGCCGGTGTGGGTCAAGATCACCGCGCAACCGTGCACCTGCCAGCCGTACAGTCCCTGACGCAGCGCCGTCCGGACGGTGTCCTCGACCGCCTTGAAGAACGCGGGCGGCATCGAGCCGAGCTCGGCCTCCAGCCGGAACGTGTTCTCGTCGCCGATCAGCGGCTCGACCCGCAATCCGACCGTGGCGAGGAACGGATTCGGCGCGACTCCGTTGAACTCGACGGCCGCGCCGGTCCCGATCGGACGCTCGATGCAGATGATCGAGGTCTCGGCGAACTCCACGTCGATGCCGTACTCGTCGGCCAGCGTCGCGCCGATCACCTCCTTCTGCACCTCGCCGTACAGCGACAGGGACAGCTCCTGACGGCTGTCGTCGGAGCGGAGATTGATCAACGGATCCTGCTCGGCGAGCTGGGACAGCGCGCTGAACAAGGCGCCCCGCTGGGTCGGGTCGACCGGGGCGATGATCGTCTCCAGGGTGGGCGGCGCGAACTGGTGCGCCTCGGCCAGCGGGTCGGCGGCGCCGATCACGTCGCCGATCCTGATCTTGGGCAGCCCGCGGACCCGGCCGATCTGCCCGGCCCCGAGCACGTCCGTCTCGGCCGGAGCGCCGCGCTCGACCAGTTCCAGCCCGGTGATCCGGCCCCGACCGCCGGACGCGAGCGGGACCTGGTCGCGGACCCGCAGCGCGCCGCCGAAGACCCGGACGTAGGCAGCCTTCTCCCCGTGGGCGCCGCGGTCGATCTTGAACACGCGCGCGGACGTGGTCGGCATCCGCAACCGGCCGGACGGCAGGAACCGGAGCAGGCCGTCGGTGAGCTCGGCGACGCCGACACCGGTGACGGCCGACCCGACGTAGACCGGGCTGACCCGGCCGGCCCGGAGCTGTCGCCGCAGAGCACGGTGTACGGCAGCCGCGGACGGAGCGGGCGCCTGGCCGACATAGGCCGCGAGCAGCGCGTCGTCGTGCTCGGCGAGAAGTTCGACCCGCCGGTTCAACACCTCCGGGGCGTTGTCGCGGAGTCGCCGTACGGACGCCTGCCGGCTGCCGAGGGACCGGGCCTCGGTCATCGGTACGACGACGGTCTCCAGCCGTTCCGCCAGGTCGACCAGCAGGTCGTCCGAGCGGGCGCCGCGCCGGTCGATCTTGTTCACGAAGATCACGGTCGGGATACCCAGCCGACGCAGCGCGCGGAACAGGACGCGGGTCTGCGCCTGGACGCCCTCGACGGCGGACACGACGAGCACCGCGCCGTCGAGCACAGCCAGGGCGCGCTCGACCTCGGCGATGAAGTCCGGGTGTCCGGGTGTGTCGATCAGGTTCACCGTCACGTCCCGTACCGGAAAGGACGCGACCGCGGTCTTGATCGTGATGCCGCGCCGCCGTTCCAGCGCGAGGGTGTCGGTCTGGGTGCTGCCGTCGTCGACCCGGCCCAGTTCGTCGATCACCCCGGCCGCATAGAGCAGCCGTTCGGTCAGACTGGTCTTACCGGCGTCGACATGCGCCACGATCCCCAGGTTGAGTGTGCGAACCAAGCCTCAAGTCCTTCGAGTGCGTGCTGACAGAGCTGTTGGTCATGACAGCTGCCGGCATGGCTCGGCCCTCCTCGGGTGATCGTTCCCGGGCAGTACAACACCGACCGTCGGGTCGGCACAACTGACTTTTGTCAGAGCAGTCCGGTGCTCGCCTGCAGTGCGAGGCTGGCGACGGCCACGGCGATCCAGAGCAGGGCACCGAGCAGCAGCGGCTTCGGCCCCGAGCGCCGCAGGTCGGCCAGCCGGAGGGACAGGCCGATCCCGGTCAGCGCGGCCGTGATCAGGAACAGCCCGAGCGCAGCCAGTGCCGGCTGCCAGGACGCCGGGATCAGCCCGACGGTCTGCAGGCCGGCCGCCAGCAGGAAGCCGATCAGGAAGGGCGGCACCAGGCGCCAGGGCTTCGGCCGGGTGGTGGCCCGTTCGGCGGCGGACCGCCCGCGTGAGTTGATCACCGCGATCACGAGCACGACCGGGATGATCATCAGGCTGCGCGCCAGCTTGACCACCAGCGCCTGCGGTCCGGCCGCCGGGTCGAACGCATAGGCGGTGGCGACGACGGAGGAGGTGTCGTTGACCGCCGTTCCGCTCCACAGCCCGAACGCCGCCGGGTCCAGCCCGAGCAGGTGCCCCAGCGGCGGAAAGATCATCACCGCCGCGACGTTGAACGTGAAGATCGTGCCGATGGCGTACCCGATCGCGCGCTCCCGGGGCTTGATCACGGCCGACGTGGCGGCGATCGCGGACGCGCCGCAGATCGCGGTGCCGACGGTGATCAACAGCGTGGTCTCCCGGTCCAGCCGGAACAGCCGGCCCAGGGCGGCGCCGCCGAGCAGCGCGATGATCAAGGTCCCGATCATCACCGGCAGCGACTCCTGGCCGACCGTGATCACCTGGCGCAGCGACAGGCCGGTGCCGAGGACGACGATCGCCGCCTGGAGCAGGAACCGCCCGGCGAGGCCGTACCCGGGGGTCAGGGTGGCCGACCTGAGCCGCGGTACGACAGCGGCGGCCAGCGCGCCGAGCACCAGACCGAAGACGGGCGCGCCGACCAGCGGGGCCAGCCGTCCCAGCAGCGAGGCCAGGACCGACCCGGCCCCGACCACGGCGAGCCCCGGCGCCACGGATCGGCCTCGGGCCAGGTATCCGCCGGTCATCTCAGCCACCCGTTCATCGAAATGTGCGTACATTTCACACCAGTAGGGTAACCGCCGAGCGAGGGGAGGGCGGAGTGGCGTCGAATCGGCTGGATCGGGCGTCCGGGACACCGCTGTGGCGGCAGCTGCAGGACGACCTCACCGCGCGCATCGAGGCGGACGAGTTCGGTGCCGGATTCCCCGGCGAGCACGCGCTGGCCGACGAGTACGGCGTCAGTCGGCACACGGTCCGACAGGCCCTGCGCCAGCTGCGCGGCGACGGCCGGGTGGTCGCCGAACGCGGCCGGCAGCCGCGGGTGACCCCGCCGACCGAGATCAACCAGCCGCTGGGCACGCTCTACAGCCTGTTCGCCGCGGTCCGGGCGGCCGGTCTGACGCAGCGCAGCGTCGTGCGCTGTCTGGACCGCCGGGCGGACGGTGTGGTGGCCGAACGGCTCGGCCTCGAGGCGTCGACGCCGCTGGTCTACCTGGAGCGGATCCGGATGGCGGACGGCGAGCCGCTGGCGCTGGACCGAGCCTGGCTGCCGGCCGACTTCGCGGGCCCGCTGCTGGTCGCGGACTTCTCCGAGACCAGCCTGTACGGCGAGCTCGCCGCTCGCGTCGGGGTCCGGCCGGACCGCGGCCGGGAGGAGCTGCACGCTGTCGTACCGACGACGGCCGAGCGGACCCTGCTGCGTTGCCCCGCCGGCACCGCCGTGTTCTCGATCCACCGGCTCGGCCGGGTGCGCGGGCGCGCGGTGGAGTGGCGGCACACGGTCGTGCGCGGCGACCGGTTCGGCCTCACCGCGGAGTTCGGCGGTGTCGCCCCGGTGCTCGGGGACGCCGCCCTCCTACACTCCTGATCATGGGTTTCAGCGTTCGGGCGATGCTGCCGGAGGACGCCGAGCCGGTGCTGGCGATCTACCAGCTCGGCATCGATGAGGGCAACGCCACCTTCGAGACGACCGTGCCGACCTGGGCCGAGTTCACCGCGAGCCGGCTGCCCGGGTTCAGCCAGGTCGCGGTCGATCCGGACGGCAGCGTGCTCGGCTGGATCGCCGCCACCCGGGTGTCCAGCCGGGCCTGCTACGCCGGCGTGATCGAGCATTCGGTGTACGTACACCCGGACGGCCGCGGTCGGGGGGTCGGCCGGCGGCTGCTGGACCGGCTGATCGAGCTGGCCGAGGAGGCGGGCGTCTGGACGATCCAGTCGTCGATCTTCCCGGAGAACCAGGCCAGCCTCGCACTGCACGCCGCGGTCGGCTTCCGGGTGGTCGGGACCCGGATCAAGATCGCTCAGCAGCACGGCCGCTGGCGGGACACGGTGCTGATCGAGCGACGCAGTCCCGGCGCCGGCGAGGACGACCCGGCCGTCCTGTGATCACGAACGCCCGCTGATCATGGCGGTTTTGATCATGGTGCGGGCGGGGTGAACCAGGCGAGCGGGATCGGGCCCCGGTGCAGGATGTGCGGTACGTCCACCCAGGGCAGCCACGGATCGTCCGGCCCGAGCCGTTCCAACCGGTCCAGGGCGATCTGGGTGACCCGTCCGACGGCGCGCAGGCCGGCGGTGGTGAACGGAAGATAGTCGTGCTCGTCGGGCGGATCCGGGTAGTGCCCGTCCTTGCCGTGCCGCATCAGCCTGATCACACACCGGTCGGGGTCCAGCCGCGAGGCGTCCAAGGTGGCGGGCCGCTGGCCACCGGTGGGCCGGCCGGAGCGGGCCAGGGCGGCGAACAGCGGAGCCGGATCGACGGGGGAGAGGAACACGACGTCGGCCCACGTGCAGCCGAGCGGCGGCACCGGTTCGATCATGCCGTGCGGCCGGCCGTCGTACTTCGCGGCATGCTGCCGGTAGAGGTCGGGATGATCATCGCGGAGCCGGTTCAGCGGCAGCAGCAGTTCGCCGCGAGGACGGGTCAGATGGGAGTGGAACAGCGTTCCCTGGACGGGTTGTGAGGGCATGAAAAAAGCCTCCCGACCCGTCCGGTCCGAGAGGCTTCGCAGACATGGATTCTATCAGTCCTCGGCTCTCGCGCGGACCTGCCGGAACAATTCGACCAGGAGGTGGGCGTAGCCGAGGGCGTCGTCGATCGCGCGATGGGTGTGCGGTACGTTCCCGAACCATTCCGCCGGCAGCGTCGCGGGCGAGACCTCCGACACCGGCCGGCCGGTGACGGCTGCCGCGTAGCTGCGCAGGCAGAGTCCACCGCCGTCGAACAGCGGATCGGTCTCGTACGGTCCCTGGACCAGGCCGAACCGGGTGAACCGGCGCAGGTAGTCGTCGATCCAGCCGCCGTCGAACGCGATCGGGTGGGCGGCGAAGATCCGCGGCCGGGGCAGGGAACCGACCCAGGTGCCGTAGTCGCGCAGCACCTCCGGCACCGGACGTGGGTCCGTGGTGGCGGCCGCCCAGGCTTCGGGCTGGGTCTGGAACCAGGCCAGCGTGTCCGGGTTCGGAGCGGCACCCGGCAAGGGTTCCAGGACCGCCTCGAACCGGCCCAGTTCGCGGCCCTCGGCGGTCACCGCGACCGAGGCGAAGGAGCGCAGCGAATTGGGGCCGGGCCATGGCCCGTCGACCTCGATGTCCGTCACGACGTAGACGGCTGGGTCGCGCAGCTGATCAGTCATCGCGCCCATCCTGTCACGGCCTAAGCTGGCCCGGTGTTGATCAGTGACCGACTCCGGGAGCATCTCGAGCAGACGCTCGCGGTACGGGTGACGGCGGTGCCCACGCGGATCGAACGCGGGTTCGGCAACGAGAACTGGCGGTTCGCCACCGACGACGGGCCGATGTTGATCAAGGTCGCCCGGCCGCACTTGGGTCCGGAGAAGCTGCTCAGGTCGGCTGACGCGCACCGGGCGGCCGCCGAGGCCGGCGTACCGGTCCCGGAGTTGCTGCACGTCGAGCCGGAGTGCGTGGCCCTCGACGGCAGGTCGCTCCGGGTCCAGCGCTACCTGGACGGACGTCATCCGGCGGAGGTCATGATCAACGACGAGACGGTGCGGCGGTTCTTCGCGACGCTGGGCGAGACGGTGGCGAAGCTGCACACGGTCGTGGCCGACGGGTTCGCGTCGCGGTTCGGCGGCCGGCCGAGCTTCGCCCGCTGGTTCGACTACGTGGCGTATCGGGTGCCGCAGATCGTCGGTCGGCTGGAAGCCGCCGGCGGGTTGCCCGGACTTGATCATCGCGAGCTGTTCGACCGGGTCCTCGCCCTCGCCAAGGACGTGTCCCCGGTGGCCGAGCCGCGACTCACCCATCGTGATCTCTACCTGGACAACCTGCTGGCGGCCCCGGACGGCAGCGTCGTCGCCGTGATCGACTTCGACATCGCCGAGGCCTGGGATCCGCTGGCCGATCTGGTCAAGCTGCGCTGGCAGGTCTGGCCCGAGTTCCCGGCCGTCGCTGAAGAGGAGTTCCTGCGCACGTACGCGAGCGAGCTGCCGCCCCGGTTCCAGGAGCGGATCTGGATCGCCGAGGTGCTGGAGCTCGTCAATTACGTCGCGAACGGATTGGCGGACGGCAGCAAACCGGCGTTCACCCAGTCCGCCCGGGACAGGCTCGACCAGGTGCTCGCAGCATGATGATCTCCGGTACGGCGGCGAGCCCGGGCGAGGTCGTCGGGACGGTGCGGCTGATCACCTCGCTGGACGAGTTCGACCGGTTCGGCGCCGGCGAGATCCTGGTCTGCCGGACCACGTCGCCGGCCTGGACACCCCTGCTCGGGCGTGCCTCGGCGGTGATCACCGAGGTCGGCAGCAAGCTGGCGCACGCGGCGATCGTGGCCCGCGAACTCGGGATTCCAGCCGTGGTCGGAGCGACCGGAGCTCTGGCGTCCCTCCGCGACGGGCAGCGCGTCCTGGTCGACGGCAGCGCCGGAACGATCATGATCAAGGAGTCCTGATGACACCCGACCTGTTGACTCTGCACGCGGTGCGGCTGCTCGGCTACGCACCGACGGAGCGGGTGGCGGCACGTTTCGGCCGACCGGTGGCCGACACCGAAGCGGAGCTGGCCGGGCTGGCCGATCGCGGTTGGGTCGGGTACAGCTCCTTCGGCGGCGAGGGCGGCTGGTCGCTGACCGAGGCGGGCAAGGTCGAAGGGGAGCGTCGGCTTGCCGTCGAGCTGGACGAGGCAGGCGCGCGGAGCCTGGTCGACCGGGTGCACGGCGACTTCCTTCCGTACAACCGAAGCGTGGGGGAGCTGTGCACGGCCTGGCAGTTGGCGACGCTCGGCATGGCCGACCAGGAGGTCGATCTCGACACGACGGTGACCGGGTTGGGCTCGGCGGCGGATGCACTGGCGGGGTTCGAGCGGGACCTGCTCACACGGCTGGAGCGGTTCGTCGGCTACCACCGGCGGTTCGCCACCGCGCTGCACCGGATCGCCGATGATCCGGCCTGGCTGGCCGGGACCGATCGCGACTCCTGTCATCGGGTCTGGTTCGAGTTCCACGAAGATCTGATCGCGACCCTCGGGATCGACCGCACCGGCTAGGCGCGACGCTCGGTTGGCTGGCGGAGCTCGACGTGGCACCATCACACGCGTGGGCAAGAAGGATGCGGAGGCGGACCGGCTGCGCGATCTGGCGCTGCTGCGGCGGGTGCGGGATCGGATCGACCGGGAGTACGCCCAGCCGCTCGACGTCGAGGCGCTCGCCCGTGGGGTGAACATGTCGTCCGGGCATCTCAGCCGGCAGTTCCGGCAGGCCTACGGCGAGTCCCCGTACTCGTATCTGATGACCCGGCGGATCGAGCGGGCGATGGCCCTGCTGCGGCGCGGCGATCTGAGTGTCACCGACGTGTGCTTCGAGGTCGGCTGCTCCTCGCTGGGTACGTTCAGCACCCGGTTCACCGAGCTGGTCGGGGTGCCGCCGAGCACGTACCGGCGGGAGGCGGCCGAGTCCACCGAGGGCATGCCGGCATGTGTCGCGAAGCAGGTGACCCGGCCGATCAGGAATCGAGAAGCATCGGCGGACGCGGCGACCTAGCGTGGCCGCATGACGATCACCATTCATTCGAGTTTCCTGCCGCACCTCGACGCGGACGCCTCGCTCGCCTTCTACCGCGACGCGCTCGGCTTCGAGGTGCGCAACGACGTCGGCTACGACGGGATGCGCTGGATCACGGTCGGGCCGGCCGATCAGCCGGACACCGCGATCGTGCTGCAGCCGCCCGCGCTGCCCGGGGTGACCGAGGACGAGCGCCGTACCCTGCTCGACCTGATGGCCAAGGGCAGCTACTTCGGGGTCAACCTGGCCAGCGCTGACCTGGCCGCCACCTTCGAACGGCTGGAGGCGAGCGGCGCCGAGATCGTCCAGGAGCCGATCGATCAGCCGTACGGGGTGCGCGACTTCGCCGTCCGGGATCCCGCCGGCAACATGATCAGGATCCAGCAGACCTGAGGCAGAACTCGTTGTCGTCCGGATCGGTCAGGACAACCCAGTCATGATCATCCGGCGACAGTACGGACCGGCGTGCGCCGAGGGCGATCAGCCGCACCAGTTCGGCCCCGTGGTCGTCGGCGACCAGGTCGAAGTGCACCCGCCCCTTGCCGACCAGCGGCTCGACCGGCGGCCCGCCCCAGGTGATCTTGGTGCCGCCGAGCGGGGACTGGATCGCGGTCTCCTCGTCCTGGTCCCAGACCAGCGGCCAGTCCAGGGCCCGGTTCCAGAAGTACCCGACCTGCTGCGAGCCGTCGCAGGCCAGCGCGCCGATCCGGCCGGTGTCGGCCAGGAAGTTGTTGCCGGGCTCGATGACACAGAACTCGTTGCCCTCGGGATCGGCGAGCACGACGTGGCGCTCGTCGGGACGCTGACCGATGTCGATGTGCCGTCCGCCCAGCTCCAGGGCGAGGGAGACCTGCTGTTCTTGATCTTCGAGCGAGCCGCTGGTCAGATCGAAGTGCATCCGGTTCTGCCCGATCTTCTCGTTCGGGGCCGGCCGGAACCGGATCCGCGGCTGACCGTCGTCGTCCGGCTCCAGGACCACGCCGCCTTCCGGATCCGGGTCGGCCTTCCGGCCGAGCAGGCCGGCCCAGAACCGGCCGAGCCGGTCCGGATCGTTCGCGTCGAAGCTGATCGCCGAGAGTCGAGACGCCATCCGGTCAATCTAGTGCTGACCGAGATCCAGCGCACTTGGCCCGGATCGGGCGTTTCCGAGCCGAATTCCTCCGAGTGCGCTGGATTTCGGTCAGCCGGTCGGCGGGCGCAGCACCAGGCCGCGGTTCATCGGGCCGTCGAAGCCGAGGGTGACGGGCTCGGCGGTCCCGCCGAGGGCTTGCTGATGGCTGCTGATGGCGGCGAGCAGGGCGTCCCGGCCGAGCCTGGTGCCGGGACTCCAGAAGTTGCAGCAGGGCAGTACCAGCACCGGGACGACCGCCGCCGACTCGACCACGGGCCGCAGCGCCTGATCGGGGTGCAGGCCGATGATCAGGTCGTAGTAGTCGGCAAGATCGGCCGTGTAGGGGAGTGCCCGGTTCGCGACGCCCTTCAGCACCCAGCCGCGCGGATCGATCACCTCGCAGTCGATGTTGTGCCGCTTGGTCAGGATCCGCGCCAGCATCCCCTGGCCGCCGGCCACGTCGGCCGCGAACCGTACCTCCGGAAAGTGATCACCGACGAACTCCGCCACCGCCTCGAACCGGCCCGGCGCACCGTGAAATGATCTTCGCGCCATCGACTAGTCCGGTGCCCGTTGGAGCAGTTGCGGCGACGAAGCGAACCCCAGCCGTTCGTAGACCGGAACGGCCTGGCGCCCGGAGTGCACCGTGACATGCAGCGCGCCGAGCCTCAGGGCGTGCGCGGTGGCGGCGTCGACCAGCGCGGACCCGATGCCCTGTCCGCGGTGCTCCGGCCGGACGAAGACGCTCTGGATGTCCGCGGACAACCGGCTCAGATTGCCGGGTCGAGGAACCCGGGGCACCAGGGCGACCCAGGCCATGCCGACGAGTTCCGGTCCGTCCGATCGCGCGACATAGGCGATATGGGACTCCTGCTGCGCCGTCCACCAGCTCGCGAACTCCTCGACGAAGGCGTCGTCCGGGTCCTGCGCCGGCTCGTCGCGACGGGCGTTCGCGGCCAGCAACCGGGCCAATCCCGTGACGTCGCCTGCGCCGGCCTGACTGATCTTCACCCGACCGAGTCTGACACGATCATCCACCATGGGCCGTTGGCAGGAACGTTTCCCGACCGACCTGGCGAGTTTCGACAAGGGCCCGCTGACGGACGTGTTGCGGCTCGCGATCGAAGCCGGGCACGTCTGAGCGTCCGCCCGTCCAACCTGATCATGGAAGTTGATCATGGCCGGGGGGAGAGGGGCGGCGATTCGCGTGATCATCGCGTGGCAATAGATGATCACCTCGGGTACGGTCACTCTGTGGAGTTGCGGCAGCTGATCAGTTCGGGCGAGCGCGAGTTTCTGCTGTTCGCCATCACGCCGCCGCGTGCGTCCACCAGCCCCGAGCGCCGGCAGGCCATTGCCGAGGCGACGCTGAGTCGGCTGCGGACCGTGGACCCGGACGCCGTGGTGCTGTACGACATCGCCGACGAGAACGACCGGAACCCGGACGAGCGTCCGTTCCCGTTCCTGCCGACCATCGATCCGGCCGACTATCTCGCTGATCAGCTGAGCGCCTGGCAGAAGCCGGCGGTCGTCTACCGGTCGGTCGGCAAGTATGCCGAACCCGATCTTCAGACCTGGCTGGCCTCACAACCGACCGACCGAGTCCTTTCGGTGCTGGTGGGATCGTCGTCCAGCCACAACGTCGGGCAGACCTCGCTGAGATCCGCGTACGCTCTGCGCGAAGCGATCCGGCCCGAGTTGATCATCGGCGGAGTCGTGATTCCGGAGCGGCACGAGGCCAGGGGAGACGAGCATCTGCGGATGCTGGACAAGCAGGCCGCGGGCTGTTCGTTCTTCGTGAGCCAGGTTCTGTACGACGTGAATGCCGCGAAGAATCTGGTGTCCGACTATCACGATGTGTGCCAGGCCCGCGGCCTGAAACCCCGGCCGATCGCCTTCACCCTGTCGGTCTGCGGTTCGCTGAAGACCCTGGAATTCCTGACCTGGCTGGGCGTCAAGGTCCCGAACTGGATCCAGCGCGACCTCACCCGCAGCGAGGACACGCTCGCAGCGTCGTACGAGCACGTCCGGGCGGCGGCATTCGACATGCTGACGTACTGCCGGCGCCTCGAGATGCCCGTCGGACTGAACGTCGAGAGCGTGTCGACGCGCCGAGTGGAGATCGAAGCCGCCGTACGCCTGGCCGAAGAGGTGAAGGCGGCTCTCCGGAGATGATCACACCCGTCGAGGTTCGCGGTGCCGCGACGACAGCCGAGGTCCAGGCTGCCGTACGGGTGCTGGACGCGGTCCTCGGACCCGGCCGCGGCACCCGTGATCTCGACCTGTTCCAGGCCAGCCCGGACCTGCTGTCGATCGCGCTTGACGAAGGACGGATCGTCGGTTGCGTCGGTTGCGACGGCGTCAACGGGATCGGCACCGTGGCCGTCCTGGACGGCTATCGCGGCCAAGGCGTCGGCCGGCGGCTGCTCGAGCATGCGGAAGGCATTTTGCGTGAACGAGGCGCCGACACAGTCGGACTCGGGAGCCTCGACGGCGCGGTCGACTTCTACCTGGCCTGCGGCTACCAGGCGCAGCTCCTGATCCAGTTCGCTCCGGAAGTCGATCATCCCGAGTTGATCATCACGGAGTTGATCACCGGCGTCCTGGCCGGTCGCGACCTGACCCAGCGGGACTGGCGAGGCCATCCACAACTCTGGCTCCAGGACCGATCCGTCGACTGGGACCTGAAGCGGCGCATCGAGGACGTGGCACAAGGCGTCGTCGCCCAATACACCATGAGCAAACCGCTCTGACCCACTTTCTACGCTAGTCCGATAAGCGACATTATGTCAGGTAAAGTTCGTTGGGCTTTGACGCGTCCTCCGCCCAACGTGTGGGCGAACTGCTGACGACGCTGGCCGTGACCAAGCCCGGCGGCAAGTTTCTTGAACTCGGCACAGGGACCGGCCTGGGCACGCTCCACCTGCTCGACGGAATGTCAGAGGACGCGCAGCTCGTCACGGTCGAACTGGATCCTGCGCTCTCGAGCATTGCGCAGGAGGAAATTGAGGATCATCGGGTGGAGTTCGTAGTCGCAGACGGCGGCGCCTGGCTTGAGTCCCAGGAAGCGAGCAAAGGCCGATATGACCTCATCTTCGCCGACGCTTGGCCCGGCAAGTTCAGCCATCTCGACCTAGCGCTCTCGATGGTCGCTCCGGGCGGCCTCTACGTCATCGACGACTTGCTCCCCCAGTCGAACTGGCCGTCCGGGCATCAAGCCAGCGTCGATGCGCTCGTCGCACATCTGACTTCGCTGACCGGGTGGAGGTACACCGGCTTGGACTACGCCACAGGAGTCATGCTTTGCGCCAGGATCCCCTGACCCGGCGGTGCCGACGAGCTCTCACGCCGCCTTCTTGCCGAGGATGGCTCGCACCGGGACCTGCTCGATGTACGGCCGGAAGGGATGAAGCACGTCCCGGAGCTCCGCAGCGATCCGTGGGCGCTCCTTGTGCGATGGAAGGCGGTCGACCGGTAGCGCGCTGTAGACCCCGCCGAGTAGTTGGTCGAAGGTGAGTTCGTCGGCGTAGTCGAGATCGACCTTGCTGACCTCGAAGCCGTTGGCCGTCAGGCTCTGGCAGTAGCGATCTTGTGTTGCGTTGTCTGTGCCGCAACTGTCGGCTGGACGCGCACCGAACCATTCGGACAGCCATCTGCGTAGGGCCCGTGACCAGTCCGAATCCTGCAGCCACAAAGGGATTCCGTTGGCCACGATCATGACCCCACCGCCAGGACGCAGGAGCGGACCGACCGTGGCAAACACCGCCTCATGGTCCATCCAGTGCAGTGCTTGTCCGATCGTCACCGCGCCTACTGACCGATCACCCAACAGCGATCGCAACAGCGGAAGGTCGGAGTCGCTGCCGACCATCCAGGCCACTTGCGTGACGCCCTGGTCCTGTGCTGCTGCGCGGGCGCGGGCCAGCATGTCTGGTTCCGGATCGACCCCGACCACAGCCCGAACCTGCCGGGCGATCGGTGTCGCCAGTTGACCCGTGCCACAACCGAGATCGATCACGAGATCGTCGCTGTTCAATGAGAACGCATCGACGCAGGCGGTGATCACGTCTGCCGGATAGCCACGACGGTACCGGTGATAGAGATCAGCAACCTCGCCGCCAAACCCCAGCTCCATCGCCTCAGAATGCCTTCTCACATCGATGATCCGACAGGGCTTCTGCCAACGGCATAACGCCTACCGCGGTTCTGGTCGGTCTTCCTGCAGTACCGTCTTCCAGCGATCCGGGATGTCGGTCGAGAGGAATCGCATGATCTCCAGCAGCCGTGCGCCTCGTGGTGCGGACCAGTTGCGCTTCTCGGAGGTTGATGTCCGGCCGCGCAGCTTGGCCAGGGCGAAAAACAGTTGGTACCACAGCACGCTCGCCTCGAGCGATCCGTCGGAAGGCACGCCGGCAACCTTCCGATACGAATCCACGATCCAGGGAAGGGTGGACGTCCGAAAGCCTGCCAGGTCACGTGTCGGCTCGGCCCAGCACGTCGAGCCCCAGTCGATGATCGCGGTGACCTCGCCGGAGTCGTTCATGATCAGGTTGGAGGGCATGACGTCACCATGCAGGAGGACCGGGGCCGAGCTGCGGGCACCAAGATCTTCCAGGTGGCGAAACCACCGCCGCAACCATGCCGTCTGGTTGCCGCCGAGCTCGCCGTCATTCGTCAACTGATCGAGCAGAGGCTCGTACGAGAACTCGGCGGTCGCTACCCCACCGATCGGCGGCTCGGCGTCTCTCTGAAGTGAATGAAGCACAGACAAGATCTCGAACAACGAATCCATGGTGCGCCGGCCCTCACCGGCGGGTGAAGGCATGTCGTCGATCTCCCGTCCGCGCAATCGTTCCAGCACCAGGTAGGTGACGTCGGAGATCTCGTGTCCCGCATCGAAGGCCACCAGCTTGGACGTCGGAACACCGTGCTCCAGGACGAACGGAATGACCTCGGCCTCCTTGGCGAGCCGCTGCTCGAACCTCGGCTTTCTGGGCAGCCGCAGAACTAGATCGTCCCCAAGAAAGATCGTCAGATTCACCTGACCCTGACGCGGAGCGACCGATACCTGCCGATCCGGCACCCCGAACTTTTCGGCGATCGCGCGAATGCTTTCACGCACCGCCTCCGGCATCGCAAAATCAGTTGCCACGTCTCCCCTCTCCCCCACGTCTCGTCGGCGTGAAAAAGACGCGATCGGTCTCTGAATGAATCCCCGGAAATGCATGACCCGGAACCTCCCGGTCAAGTCCGATCTTCCGCATCAGCGCCTGGCAGGCGAGGTTCTCGGGATGCACGGCTGCGTAGACCATCGATCCGTCAAGGTCGGACCTCCAACGCTCAATCGCAGCCGTGCAGGCCTCCGCAGCGATACCGCGCCGCCAGTGTGGAGCGGCAACCATGATGATGAGCTCTCCGCGCGGCACATCGACTGTCTCCCTCGGCCAGATCGCAACGTGCCCTACCAGGACTGATGCGTCATGGCGCTGAATTCCCAACATCAGAGTTCCGTTGGAGGTCGCGACGAACTCCAGTTCTGCATCCAGTGCCAGCGCCACTTGTTCGGGCGTTGGCGGTTCCGAATACGGAAGATAGCGATTGACCGCAGGATCTGACTTCAGTTCGATGAGCGCTGGCAGGTCATCTCCACGAACCGGGCGCAGGGTCAGTCGCTCGGTCTCCAGCGGTGCATTGAGATCCTCAAAATCCATGGACTAGGCCCAACATTCGGTGAGGATGCGCGCCACGGTCGCATCGAAGGTTTCGTCGGGACCGATGATCCGCTCGTTCAGCCCGGGAACCGGTTGGAATCCGCGCCACCAGGTACGCAAGTTGTGTTCCCAGGACGTCCCCGACGCCGGTTTGGTCGCAGTGCGGCGCACCGTCTCGTCGAAGGGCAGCTTCCAGATGTACGACCTCGAGCTCCCGCGATGATCAGCCACCAGCTGCACGAGCATGTCCGTATACCAGGCGGCGTTCAAGATCCCTTCGATGATCACGTCAACGCCGCGGTCAAGCAGGTGTCTGGCCATCGACTCCGCGAGCGAGATCGGGTGACCGCCCTGATCCTCGCCACTGCCGAGGATCTCGTATCGGATCAGATCCTGCCCGACGATCGCCAGGGTCCCCGGTGGCCTCGCGGCGCGGATCGCCGCCGCGACGGTCGACTTCCCTGACCCACTGTTCCCGCGCAGGGTGATCAGTCGGGTGGAGTCCTGGCCCACGGCGAGGTTCGGCACCCGTCGATTCTGCACGATGGCGATCCGAACCATCGTCCACGTGACGAAGGATCTCATCGACGACCTCGGTGATCGGCCGGCCGGAGTTGATCATGATCCCGGAAGGTCGAGAGGTTCTCGTGCCGCCGCAGAAGAACGTCAGCTGCTGCTTCCGAGTCCGGACATCGTTCAGCACACGCAGAACAGATTCCCGTCCGGATCTGCCATCACAGGAACGTCCGGTCGGTAGGGCCAGTCCACGCGCCGGGCTCCGAGTGATTCAAGGCGTTTGATCTCGGCCGCGTTCTCTTCCAGGCTGTCGGTGTTCAGGTCCAGGTGCATCTGATTGCGCTCGGTCAGTTGCAGGACGACTCCTGGGCCGGTTCTCGGAAAGAAGGTCGCCGAGTTGTGGTCTCGGTGAGCCAGTTCGTACTGGGACTCGAGTGCCTGGCCCCAGAACTGCGCCGCCCTCTCGATTTCCGCCACGTGCATCACGATCGATCCAAGCCTCAGCATCGAAACTCGCCATCCTCCCGTTGCCGCCGATGAAATCGATCATGCCATGATTGCGCGGCTCCCATGATCATGAAAACTCTCGGCCGGCGACGGCATCGGCAGCGGCCAGGGTCTGGCGGCCGAGCGGTTGGAGATCGAGTTCGGTGCAATGCAGGCCGCTCGCGACCCGCTCGATGACTCCCCACTCCCAGATGGCCATGGCATCGAGGCCGGACAGGGCGCCGAGCCGGCGGGCTCGTTCCTGCGGGTCGCCCTGGAGCAGTTCGACCGGGTCGCCTCGCATCACCGTACCGAGGTCGCACTCGGGTTCAGCCAGCAGACCGTCCGGGTCGACGAGCTTGAACTCCGAACCCGACTGGAGCGCGTTGAGCTGGTGGACGTCACCGTGCACCAACACCGCCCGCTCGTCATCGTGAGCCGCTTCGCGCCGGCGTGCACAGGCGAGCGCGTAGTCGATCGCCTGCTCCGAGCACGGTCGGTCAAGACGGTCCCACGATTCCGTGACGGTGTCGGCCAGTCGTCGAGCCCGGTCGGCACCGGTCGGAAGTCCGCTGTCCGGCGCGGGGCGCCACAGCCTTGCCGCTGTGGCGCACAGGATCTCGTGACGGCGTGCCGTCGGTACGCCCAACTCGAACAGAGCCGGGCCCAATCGCTCGAGCAGAAGCGCGCCCGCGTCGGGATCGTCACGGAGCAGTTCGACGCAGCCGCGACCGTCGGCCAGGCGCAGCGCGGTGATCTCGTGGCGTGCCCGTGCCCCGCGCAAGGGAACCAGAACCTTCAGCACGACCGGCTGCCCGGCCGCGGTGGTCGCCTCCGCGACGTACGCCTCGGTGGCACCGCTGAGCGGGCGCCCGACCGTGATGTCCCAACGCTGTTCGAAGCGACTGATCAGCCGTGGAAGATCATCAAGCCAGCCTGCGGCCCCGGCCGCGATCGCGTGATTGCGGAGGATCGCCGGGATCTTGATCGAATTCTCCATGGTCACCGCCGATCACTCTCGCGGGCCGAGCCAGTCGAGGGCGAGCTCGGCTGCCTCGGCCGCCGTCAGGTCCCGCGTTTCGAGGCGCAGGTACGGATAGCGGCTCAGGAACGCGTCGGCCGGAGTCGGTGTGGCTCCGGTCGGATCCGTCGCGAGTTGGTACGCCTCCATGCTGCGTACGTTGCCGTCGGACCACTCCAGATCCCGCTTGGTCGGCTTCGCGGCCAACCGGCTCTCGCCGCGGTTGCGCACCAGCCGCGTTTCAAGATCAGCGGCCAACTCGAGGACGCGGATGCTGCCACCCGATTCTTGGAACGGGGCGACCAACTGTTCGACGTAGGCGGTGTCGGCCGGGTCCTGCAGGTTCCAGACCAGGGTGAAGATCAAATCCAGTCCGTGGCGTGCCGCCTCCTCGATCACACGGCGGCGGAACTCGACGTTGAGGACGTTGAACGGCTCGGAGCCGTGGCCGAACACCTCGACCAGCGGCTCGATCGTGTGGTGATTGTGGAAGAGCCTGAAGTCGCTCTTCGCGGCGATCTCCCGGCCCACCGTCATCTTGCCGACGGCCGGCGGCCCGATGATCAAGAGGAGCCTCATGTTCGGCAACGGTTCCAGACGCCCACCGCACTTTGCAACCGCATTCAGAGACCGCCGAAAACCTGTCGCCCCGAGCTGCGTGAACCTGACAGGCTCGCCAGCATGGACCTCCGCCGACTGATCGAGACGCACTGGGCGCTCACGGTTGGCGAGGTCGAGCCGCTGACCGGAGCGATGAACTCGGAGACCTGGTCGGTGATCACCGAGGCCGGCAGGTTCGCCCTGAAATCGGTGTCCGTCGGCGACCAGGGCTTCATCCGCGGACTCGAACTGGCTGCCCTGTTGGACCGCCGGGGCATCTCGGTCGGCGCTCCGGTCATGACCGTCGGTGGTTCGCTCGTCGCGGAGGGACCTCGACCAGCTTCATGCCGAGCAATCGCTGACCTGGGCCGGGCTTCACGGCGACCCGTCCCCCGAGTGCGTTCCTCGTCGCGGGCAACGACACGGGCCTGATCGACTGGGGCGCCACGAT
Source organism: Microlunatus sp. YIM B11417 (assembly GCF_059617205.1). Lineage (NCBI taxonomy): Bacteria > Bacillati > Actinomycetota > Actinomycetes > Propionibacteriales > Propionibacteriaceae > Microlunatus > Microlunatus sp. YIM B11417. The sequence goes on along the minus strand of NZ_JCAMPJ010000003.1, from coordinate 868,728 downwards.
GTACGGCCCTGCGCTGTACGACCTCAGCTCCGCGGCCATGTATCTCCGCTGTCCGATCGACGACGCCGGCCCGGAACTCGTCGACCGTGCCGTCAATCACGACGGCGCAGCGTTGACGCCCGGCGAGTCGCTCGTCGCCGCCTATCTCCAGGCACGGCCAAGCATGATCGACGAGGTTCGGCTGGGATTCGCGGTCTATCTGCGGGCCCGGCTGTGCGTTCAGGCCGGCTATTTCGCATGGCGTTGCGCGAACGACATCCGTACCGGCATCAACTCGGCGGACGAGAATCGTGAAGGACTCCGGCACGCCCGAAGGGCCCTGGGATCGTTTGGACGAGTAGGCAGACCGAAGTCGTTGCCTGGGACGATCGAGCGCGGCCTTGTCAGTGCCCGCTCGTACGGTGTGGCGATGGCATCGATCTGGCTCACCTCCGTTCGAGGACGAGGCCACGGCCGAGCGGAAGCGACGGGCCCAGGGCTCGGTGTGGTGGACGACAGCGCACATCCTGTTCTTCACCGATGCGGAGCTCTCAGCCACCGAGCAGGGCTGGGTGCCGCGACCACCGCTGGATCCACATGACGAGGATCCCGACGTCGTGCCGCCGACGTACTCCCGCGAGGAACTGCTGGCGTACGTCGATCACTGCCTGCGCAAGGCCGACGACCTCTTCGCCACGCTGACCGACGAACAGGCCGAGCAGCCGGTCGCCGCATCGCACCGGCACCATGGCACCCCGCTCGGCGAAATGCTCGTCACGGGCTTGGTCCGCCTGCAGTTGCACACGGCGCAATTGCGTACGTATCTGGTGACCCGAGGCGTCCCCTGGGCGGGCGAGTAGCCGTCGCGCTACGGAGTCGGTACCTCACTCGCCGTGAACGCCGGAAAGGTTCGCGGCGGCTGTCTGGCCTCGGCCCACCGCTCGCGCATCTCATCCGCGATCGCGACGAACCATCGCGCGAGGCCTTCGTAACGGCCGGCCCGTATGGCGGTGTCGGCGAAGGAGGTGAGCGTCTGGACGATCTGGGTACGCCGGCGCAAGGCCAGTTCGGGGTCCTGACCCGGCAGGGCGATCACCGGCAACCGGTGCGCCCGGATGATCGCCCACACCGCGCAGCCGGTCGCGATCTCGGCCTCGTACGACGCGTCGTCGAGTGCGGCCGGCCAACCGACCGCCAACTCGGCGCGGTAGGCCTCGTCCATCGCCGCCGTCACCTCGGCCGGCAGCACGCCCCAATGCCCGTAGGCGGGAAACGGCAGGCGCAGATTGGCCGCTTCGAGGGCGAAGTGCCGGAATCCGGAGCCCTCGAAATCGACCAGTCGCGCGCTGTCGCCGGAGAGCACGGCGTTGTTCGGACCCAGATCGCCCTGGACGAACACGCGGAGGTCCGGATTCGTCAGCGCACAGTCCAGCTCCTCCAGATCGGCGGTCACTCCCAGCGGCGCGGGAAATCCGAGGCCGTCGGCCGCGTTGCGCAACTCCGGCCAGTACTCGAAGGCCCGGTCGAGAAAGGTCGTCCGATTCCGCCAGGGTGGTTCCAGGCCTGCCGACGCCGCATGCAGGCGGCCCGCCGCGCGAGCCAGCGCGGTCAAGCCGGCGGCGGCCTCCTCGGCAGTCCCGCACAACAGGACGTCCTGCACCGACGGGCCCGTACCGACGTCGGTCATCAGAATGACGTTCTGGTCGGCGGCGATCAGCTGCGGGGCGACCTCGACCCCGAGCTCGGTCACCAGCGCGATCCCCCGCCGCTCGTTGTCCAGGGCTGCCGCGTCATCACCCCATGGGCCGGCGACCTCCCGCCTGGTCTTGACCACGACGGTCGAACCGTTGTCGAGGCTGAGCCGCTGGACGGGTGCCCAGTCGTCGCCGAGGTCGACCGCGCCGACGATGCGTACGTTCTCGCCGAGCGCCTCGGCCAGAAGTCGTTCCGTCACCGCCCACAGGTCGTCGCGCACTCGACGAGCCTAGGGCAGCGCCAAGATCTTCAGCGTGAACCGGGACGATCGCTTCGCCGGATGTCGATATGCCAAGGAAAGGCCGGATCCTGTCTACTGAGGGCATGCATGTGGTGATCGTCGACGGCGTGACATGTCCGGCCCCGGTGGCCCGTGGCTAGAGCGCCCGGGCTGAGCGTCCGGCTCAAACTCACCCTCAGCTACGCCGCCTGCATCATGGCCTCCGGCGGCGTCCTGCTCGCGGTGGTCTGGGTCTTCCTGCTGAGGTACGTCCCCGAGGTCATCCTCGTGCCGGGCTCGGGAGGACGGTCGGCGGCGGTACCGAACCAGTCCGACCTGATCCGGGCCTTCACCCCGCCTGCGATCGGGGCCGTGATCTTCCTGCTGATCTTCGGCCTGGTCGGTGGCTGGCTCCTGGCCGGCAGCATGCTGGCGCCGTTGAACCGGATCACGCATGCGACCCGGCTGGCCGCCAACGGTTCGCTCTCGCACCGGATCCACCTGGAAGGGCGCGACGACGAGCTGCGCGAGCTCGCCGACGCGTTCGACACCATGCTCGCGCGGCTCGAGACCCACGCCGCCGAGCAGCAGCGCTTCGCCGCGAACGCCTCGCACGAGCTGCGCACGCCGCTGGCGATCACCCAGACGCTGCTCGACGTGGCCCACAGCGACCCCGATCACGACGGCCGTGAACTCGTCGATCGGCTCCGGCACGTCAACACCCGAGCCATCGACCTCACCGAGGCACTGCTGTTGCTCAGCCGGGCCGACCAGCGGACGTTCACCAAGGAACCGGTCGACCTGTCGCTGATCGCCGAGGAGGCCACGGAGAGTCTGCTTCCGCTCGCTGAGCAGAACGGCGTGGCGATCACGACCTCCGGAGACGTCGCGCCGACGCTCGGTTCGTACGCATTGCTGCTGCAGCTGACGACGAACCTCGTCCACAACGCGATCGTGCACAACCAGCCCGAACAGGGGTCCATCTGGATCACCACGCGCGCCCTGCCCGAGACCGTGTTGATCACCGTGGAGAACACCGGAGCGAGGCTCACGCCGGCGCTGGTGGCCACACTGGCCGAACCGTTCCAACGCGGCACCCAGCGCGTTCGTACCGATCACTCCGGCGTCGGCCTCGGCCTGGCCATCGTCAAGAGCATCGCCCAGGCGCACGACGGGACGCTGACCCTGACCGGCCGGCCGGACGGCGGGCTCCGCGCCACGGTGCAGCTTCCGGCAGCGCCGCCGCAAGCCGAATCCTGAAATCCGTACCAGGGCTTCAGAAACGGTCGAACCGGCAGCCGGCGAGCAACGGCTCGGTGGTGCCGCCGACCAGTTCCTGCGCGACCAGCCGCCCGACGGCCGGTCCGAGCGTGACGGCCGCGTGCATCACCGCCAGATAGAGGCCCGGCGCCTCGGCGACCGGCCCGATGATCGGCTCGCCGTCCGCCGGCATCGGCCGTGCACCCACCCGGGCGCTGAGCAGCTCGACGTCGTCGGCGCCGCGGAAGGTCGACCGGATCGCGGCAAGGGTCGGCTCCGCCGAGTCGGCCGCAGCGATGAGCCGATCCGGCGCGACCTGCCGAAGATCGAAGTGCTCGGAGTTCACGACCCGGCTCACCAGACCGGCCGGCGCGCGGAACCGGAAGAGCGTCGCGGGCGACGGGCCGACCGGGACCTCGACGCCCAGCGAGGCCGCCACCTCGGCCGTACCCACTCCGGCGGCCAGCACGACGGCGTCCCCGGAGAGGATGCCGGCCGAGGTCTCGACTCCGACGACCCGGCCCTCGGCGTTACGTCGCAAGGCGATGACCGGCGTGTCCAGGTGCACCTGAGCGGCGTGGGCCCGCGCGCCGGTGATCATCCGTTCGATCACGCCGACCGCGTCGACGGCCCCGTCGCCGGGCGCCCAGACGGCCCACTCCGGAGGCTGCCGCAGGTTCGGCTCCAGCTTCGCGGCGAAGGCTCCGTCGACGAGCTCCTCCCCCGGCCCGGGCTCGGGAGCGCTCCGGCCCGAGTGCCAGGACAGGGAACCGGACCAGGTCACCGGAAGTCCCGGCAGTTCAGCCTCGAGCCGGCGGTACTCGTCCGTCGCACCCATCCGCAGCTCGGCGGCGCGCCCGGTCCGTACACCGGCCGATCCGATCCAGGCGAAGGAGTCCTGAGTCACGCCGCCGCCCGGTCGCCCGGCGTCGACGAGAGTCACGGCTGCGCCCGCTCTGGCCGCGTGGTAGGCCACCGAGGCGCCGGCGATGCCGGCACCGACGACCACCAGGTCTTTGATCATGGACTGGTTCGACATCGTGACGAAACTACCGTCTGTCCGCCGTCGTTGTCTCGGGAATTCGGGTGGCCTGAGGGTGCGCGCTGGGCCAGACTGCGTGGTCATGGTGACAACGCCTCTCCCGATCATCGACTCGGTGGTGCGCTCGGTCTGCGGCCGCGGCGTCGAGCGACTCGTTCCGCTGGCCGGTGGTGGGATGAACGAGACCTACCGGGCGGAACTCGGCGAGGCGATCACCGTGGTCGTCCGCATCGCCCGGCAGCCGACGCCGTGGTTCATCGACGAGGCGCACCTGATGGCGCGGGCGCGCACGAACGGCGTGCCGACGGCGGAGGTGCTCGGCCTGGTCCACCGTGATCATGAGGACGGTCTGTTGTCGTTCTCGGTCCAGGAGTTCCTGCCCGGGCGCTCGTTGATGGACCTGGTCGGTGATCTTGCCGCTGATGATCTTGAACGACTGATCGTGGACGCCGGCGAGGTCATGGCGCGGGTGCACAGTGTCGTCCCGGGCGAGGGACGCGGGCTGCGGCACGAGCTGCGCAGCCCGGACCCCGACGAAGTCACCAGGATCGCGGCGATCGTCCGCGACGTGCTCGACCCGGCGGCAGCGGCGACCGTCGAGCGCGGCGCGGAGTTCCTGCGCCGCGAGATCTCGGCCCGGCCGACTCCCCCGCAGTCCCTGGCCCAGGGCGACTTCATGCCCAAGAACCTGCTGATCCACCACGGAGCGGTGACCGGCGTGATCGACTGGGAGTTCGCCGGCACCGCTCCGCCCGCTTTCGACCTGGCCCGCTGGGAGGTGTCGGCGGGTGCCCCGTTCAACGACCGCCTGGACCTGGTCCGTCACGGATATGCCCGGGTGGCCGACCCCGCCGACGCCGAGGCCGGACTGGTGCCCGCCTTCGCGATCGACTGGATGCTCGAGATGCTGGGCTGGCGGAACCCCGCCGGACCGGCACAGTTCCGCCGCTGCGTGGAGTTGATCACCCGCTACACGAGCTGATTCCCGGACGCTCAGGCCGAGCGCACGAGATCGGCCGTGAGCGGCTCGGCCGCAGTCGGCCTGATCACCGCGGCGGCGACGCGAAGATCATCCGCGAGGCAGGACCAGACGAGCTCGAGCAGGGCCGGCGCGTCGGTCGCTGCCACGGTCACCTCCGCGGGCGGCTGATGGGTCGCCACGACCTGCCGATCTCGAGAGAGGTACGTCGTCGTCAGGATCCCGGATCCGGTCCCTACGTCGCCCACGCTCAGGGTGCTGACGTACGTCTGCTCCGGGGCCAGCAGGCTCGCCCGCGAACCGGCGATGAGAGTCGGTCCTGCCGCGGTGCGGGAGGCGACGACGGTGATCCGCGGCGTCCGGAGTGGCGGATCGGGCTCGTACGCGATTCCCTGCACGGCCTGAGCCGGCGCCATCGTGGCGAGGTTCGTGATCACGGTGTCCACCTGGTCGCCATTGCCGACGACGCACCACTCGGGTCCCACCGTCGCCGCCCGGTAGTGCCGCAACGGATCATGCTCGGTGGTGCCCCGCGGCCGGGCGTAGAGCGAGTCACCGTCCAGTACCAAGGTCCGCTCACGACTCGCGGCACTGCGCCCGGTCATGAAGTAGACGACGCAAAGTCCGTCTGCGGGCGTGCTCGTCACCAGGAGCCCGCGCCCCGGATAGTCGTTGTCCACCAACGCTTGCCGTACCGAGGTCTGCACGCGTGCATCGTGCCACACGCCCGGAATCTCCGATGATCATCCTGACGAGATCTGTTATCAAGGAGGAGTGAAGCCGGACCGATCTCGCCGGGACCTGTGGCGTGTTCAACTGGCCTTGGAATGCAAGGCCTTCGACGACGCCGGGCGGTTGGTGGTCGCCGCAGGCCCGAACCCTGACCCGCTCCATGCCTGCTACGCCGTGCGTTACAGCGAGCGGGAGACCGAGGTGGCCTTCGCGGCAGCTGCGCCCGAATCGTTCGTCCAAGAGCTCGTGGGGCTTGGCGTCGATGAGCTCGTCGATCACCGTGACGATCTGGTCGAGCGACTCGGTCTTCGCGGATTCCGGGTGACGGCGGATCATTTTCACACCTACGCCTTCGAGGCCGGGGCGCCCGCGAACGCACCTCAGACGCTCGTGCGCGACGGCGCCGAATCGTTCTCGATCCTGGTTGACGGTCGTCGCGTGGCGTCCGCTTCGTCTTCACGCAGCGACAGCACCGCAGCAGAGTTGTGGATCGAGACCGCGACGGACCAGCGGCGGCAGGGCTACGGGACCCTGGTTGCGCAGGCGTGGGCGACCGAGGTCCTGAAGAGCGGCAAGATCGCGTTCTACAGCCATCTCCACGACAACCGGGCCTCGGCCGCCCTGGCCAGCAGGCTTGGGGTGCGGCCGCTGTTCGAGATCGTGGCGCTCAACGTCGAGCCGTCACCGTCGGGACCCGAGTGAGGATCCCGTGGCCTCCAGTTCCGGTGATCAAGGAAGGCTCTCACCGACTCCGGTCGAGGCGACCGAGGTCGAGCTGCCGTGGGGTCTGGAATGGGACGATCTTCGCGGCGCAGTCCCGGACCTGCACCGGCCGATCGGCGCGTTCCGCACCCACGAGATCCGGGGACTGCACCAGACGGGCCGATCGCAGATCCTGACGATCCGGTACGAGGGCCGGGCCGGACCGTCACAGCAGCGGACGATCTTCCTCAAGATCAACAACCCGGAACGACCGGAGATCGCCAAGTACCGTTACCTTCGGGAGCACGGTGCTCCGGTCGCACCACTCCTCGGTACGGCAGCCACGACCGCCGGCGAGATCATGATCTTGCAGTTCCTGCCGACCATCGGCACGACGGCCGGGGACGTCGACGATCTCCTCGACCTCATGGCGAAGCTCAACAGCATCACCGAAGCGCCGGAGGATCTCTTCCGGCCACCCCCGGGGAATCCTGGGTACGGAGCACGAATCCGCGAAGCCTTGATCGACCTCCTGCCGTCCACCGACGACGCGAGCCGATGGTTCGACGCCTACCGGCAGGCGCTCGTCGCCAGCCACGGGATACCGCTGGCCCTGAACCACAACGAGCTGAGCTACCAACAAGTCGGGTGGCTGGAGTCGGGGCACGAGGGTCAGTCGGAGCTCGTCGCCTTCGATCTCGAGACCATGTCGCTGCGGCCGCTGTACACCGACCTCGCGGGAATGCTCCCCTCGCTGGCCAGCCAGAGCGGACGATCCGAACGGGACCTGTTCCGTGCCTATCTGATCATGCTCGATCGACGAACCGGCACGACCACGGATGAGCATCTCGGATGGAACAGCCTGCGCAGGCTTCGCATCGTCCGTACCTTCGAATCGCTCCCCTGGTTGATCACCATGACGGACAGCGCTGTTGTCGAGGCACCCGACCGCGCGGTCGAGAGGCTCGCGCGGGACCTCGACGATTCCGAATTCGGATAGACACGCCGCCGCCTGGCTGGAATGGTGCAGAACCATGGGGAAGGAGTCGCCGTCGGACCGCAAGCGTGCCCAACTCCTGGACTTCGCGATGACCCGGCTCGCTCCCCATGCGGCGGTCCGTGGGGTTGTGGCCACGGGCAGTGTCGCGATCGGGCTTGCGCGCCAGGGCGATGAATCCGTGCCCGGATCCGACATCGATGCCGTCGTGTTCATGGATCCGATCGATCCCTATCTGCTGCCGGCCGAGTTCGTCTGGCGTCCGGCGGACAACACGTACCATTCGATCTTCGCCGACGACCCGGAACTGGACCGCGTGGGTGTTCAGCTCGACATCGACCGGTTCGATCTCACCACCTGGCGATCGCCGGGCTTCACCTGGCCGGAACCCCGGCGGGCCGAACTCGCCGACGGGTGGATCGCCTATGACCGCACGGGTGAGATCGCCGCTCTGATCAAGGATCGGACGTCGATGCCGGAGCCGGACCGGCTCGCCATCCTCGACGACGCGATCGGGCAGGCGATCTCGATCATCCCCGCTGGTGACGCCGACCGCCACTGGCGGAAGTTGGGCGGCGCCGAGGCCTTCGATCGGTTGCAGGCCGGCTACCAGGACCTCGCGCGAGCCCTCTTCGCCTACCACCGCAAGTGGCGGCCCTGGCGCAGCCGGGAACTGCGTGGTCTACGGAATCTTGCATGGCTTCCGCAGGGATTCAGGGACCAGCTGCCCGCCTTGATCGCGAGTGACGGTCACGACTTCGCCGCCTACCGCAGACGATCCACCGCGCTGCGATCCGCGCTCGACGAGTTGATCTCCCGGCTTCAGGACGAGGGTGTCTACGGTGAGGATCCGGACGGTGAGTCGTTCCTCCGACTCCACGACGAACCCGGCGAGCCTGGAATATGGATGAGTGGAACGCGGAGCGCGCGCGGCGATTCGGCCGGGGCGACCCGGACGCACCTTCCTGACTCTGGCGTCGAACCCCGGGAGGATCCGGACCTCGTCCGGCAGGCCTAGGACGGACGGCTGCGATAGGTCTGCAGGAACGCGTCCGCGATCACTCGGTGACCGGCCTCGGAGGGATGGACTCCGTCGCCGGCCAGCTCTCCGAGCGGGCGGGTGGCCGCGGCGGCGTTCATCACCGCGTCGGTGGGCACCAGTTCGAGACCGTGCCGCTGGGCCAGCCGCCGGACCGCGCTGATCTTGGGATCGAGATCCTCCCGCCAGGTCCACTGGCCGTCCTCGACCGGGGTCAGCACCGGCTCGAGCAGGATCACCCGTCCCACGCCGGCGGCTCTGGTGCGGTCCAGCAGGGTCTGGTAGTCGGCGGCGAAGGCCTCGGTGCTGGTCGGGTCGTCGCGGTCGTAGCGCCGCCAGGTGTCGTTGATCCCGATCATGATCCCGACCGTGTCCGGCCCGGCGGCGAGCACGTCGGCGTCCCAGCGGGCCACCAGGTCACGGACCCGATTGCCGGAGATGCCGCGGTTGATCACGGTGACATCCGGCAGTTCCGCTCCGACCACGGACACCCAGCCATGGCCGAGCGCGCCGTCGTCCTCCCTGTCCCGACCGCAATCGGTCACCGAGTCCCCGACCAAGACCAGACGTTGTCCCATGATCAGAAGCGTACGAGATCGAGTCACCGATGATCGGCACGGTCTCGCGTCGCGGGCCTGCCATTGCAGGCAGACGCGCCGAGTCACCTGTTGGCTACGGTGGGGTGTCGCCACAGTTGAACGACGGCAGCCAGGCCGGCCAGGCAGGGCAGGATGCCGAGCCAGCCCAGCAAGGGCGGCAGGCCGGTGTCGCCCGAGGTGTCGGTGATCGTCAGGTTGATCAGGCTGACGGCGACCGCCGCGAGGAAGATCGCGGACGCGAGCCATCGGGCCCAGCGGCGACCCCGCGCGACTGCCCAGATCGTCACCGCCCAGCAGAGCACGGCGAGGCCGGTCACTGTCGCGAGGTAGGTCAGGTAGAAGGTTGCGGCGCCCTCGATCTCCGCCGAGCCGAGTGTGGGATAGCCGGCCCGGATGTGGCCGCGCAGGAGGTCACCGGCCGCGTAGTCGACCACCGTGACGGCGATCGCGATCAGGCTGAGGACGAGGCCGGTGACCAAGGCCGGGAGGGCCCAGGATCGATGCTTGATCATGACGGGATGTCTTTCATGGTTGGGAATTCAGGAGGTTCGGGCCGACGGTCCGGATGGTGCGACGGCGCGCACCCGGTGCGGCAGGACGAGGCCGGCGACCAGGGCTGCCCCGATCAGCAGGGCTGCGCAGAGGCCGAAGCCGAGCGCGTACCCGTGGCTGAGGTCGGCGAGCTCGGGCGAGGGACCGGCACCGCGCTGGGCGGTCGTGCCGATCACCGCCAGCCCGAGCGTGGCGCCGAGCTGACGTGAACTGTTCAGGAGCCCGGAGGCGGTGCCGGTCTCCTGGTCGGCGACGCCGGCGGTCGCGGTCGACACCAGCGGGGCCAGGCACAACCCGAAGCCGACACTGGTCACGAGCGACGGCCCGAGCACGTGGATCAGGAACGAGCCGTCCGGACTGATCCCGGCGAACCAGGCGAAGCCGCTCGCGCAGAGGACGGCCCCGGTGATCAACAACGTCCTGGGCGCCAGCCGGTAGCCGAGCTTCACGGCGAGGAACGACCCGGCCACCACGCCCAGCGCGAAGGGCAGCACCTCGAGCCCGGCCAGCGCCGGCCCGTGCCGGAGGATCCGTTGCAGATAGAGGGACACCAGGTAGAACGCCGAGGCCATTGCGGCCCCGAGCAGCAGGTTGTAGGCGTTCGCGCCACTGACCGACCGGTTGCCGAACAGGCCGAGCCGGACCAGTGGATCCCGCCTGGTCCCGCGTTCGACCAGGACGAACATGATCAACAGAAGGGCGGCCAGCGCCAGGGTCAGCAGGGTGATCGGCGATCCCCAGCCGAGTTCGTCCGTGCGGACGATCCCGTACACGAGCATGGTCAGGCCTGCGGTCGCGAGGACGGCGCCCAGCACGTCCGGCTGGCTCCGTGCCGTGGCGCTGCGGCCACCGGCCGGGATGCCACGGCGGGCCAGGAACCCGGCCACCAGGACCATCGGTACGTTGACGAACATCACCCAGCGCCAGCCGGCGTACTGGGTGAGCAAGCCACCGATCAGCACGCCGAGCGCTCCGCCGGCGGCGTTGGTCGCGCTCCAGATGCCGAACGCGCGCACACGGGGCCGGCCGGACGGGAACGTGGCCGTGAGCAGTGACAGCGCGGCCGGTGCCAGGGCGGCGGCTCCGATCCCCTGCCCGGCCCGGGCTGCGATCAGCTGCCACGACTCCTGGGCGAAGCCTCCCAGCAGCGAGGCAACCCCGAACCCGGTGAGACCGATCAGCAGCATCCGCCTGCGGCCGAAGAGATCCGCAGCCTTGCCGCCCAGCAACAGCAGCCCGCCGAAGGTGAGGGCGTACGCATGGATCACCCAGGTGACGCCGACGCCGGTGAACCCGAGGCCGTCCGCGATCTGCGGCAGCCCGACGTTGACCACCGAGAGATCGAGCGAGACGAGGAACTGCACGACCGCCACAGCAGCCAGCGTCGGACCGGGACCCGGTGTATTTCGGAACATGTTCCTAAATATAGGAACGGCGGCCGCCCGGCACAGTCGGGGACGATCCTGAGTCACCCCTGATCGGTCCGGTCTGCCGAGCGTTCCGGTCGCGGCCCGGCATGATGGGACCGTGCCACGCCCCACGTCCACACAGCCCGCCGACGGTCCGGCTCGCCGGGCAGGGCGTCCGCCGGCGACCTCCCGTGGCGAGATCCTGGCCGCGGCGCAGTTGTTGATCGACCGGGACGGCTGGCAGCGGCTGACCGTCCGACGGCTCGCCCAAGAACTGGGGGTCGGGCCGACCACGCTCTATCACCACGTGCGCAACAAGGACGACCTGCTCGTCGCGTTGATCAACGATCGCGCGGCCCGGACACCGCGGCCCGGACTGCCCGACGACCCGCGGCACCGGATCGTCACCGCCGCCCTCTACGTGCACGACACCCTGGCCGGGTGGCCCTGGGCGGTGGAGGTGATCACCGCGGACGGGTTCCTGGGCCGCCTCGACGAACCGGCCGTCTGGACGGTCGAGGCGATGGTGTCCGGCGCCTTGCGGGCAGGCTGCAGCAGGGTGCAGGCGGTCGACCTGTTCCGGACGATCTGGTACTACACGGTCGGCGAGATCCTGGTGCGGGCCCATTCGGCCGAACGGCCAGATCCGGAGCGGATCCAGGGCGGTGAGTTCTTCCGCGGCGCCGACATGACCGCGCTGCCCGAACTGGCCGCCATCGGGAACGAGTGGCTCGAGATCGAGGTACGCGACACGTACCGCCTGGGCCTCGAGGCGATCGTCGACGGCTTCCTGGACCGGATCAACCGGACATGATCACGGCACAGGCCCCGGCGGTCAGCGGCCGGCGCTCGCGATCGCGTGGACGGTCTCCAGGGCGTCCCACTCCCCCGGTTCCGTACCGTCGTAGACGAGGGCGAGCGGGCCGGTGTAGCCGGCGCTGTTGATCACCCGGATGGATTCGGCGAAGTCGTCCCGGTCGGCTTCGTCGCCGTCGAAATGGCACTTCGCGTGACAGGTCTCGGCCCGGCCGGCGATCCGGCCCAGCCAGGCGTACTTGTCCGGCGCTGCCCAGTTGCCGAGATCGATCAACAGGCCGACCCGGCCGCCGGCGGCGTCCAAGATCGTTTCCACCTGCTCCGGTCCGGGCGTCAGATCGAGCCAGTTCTCGGTGACGATCCTGATGTCCGGATGACGGCCGGCCAGCTCGGCCAACCGGCGCCCGCTCTCGGCCAGCCGTTCCGGGGTCGGCGACTGGCGCCCGGCGATCACGCGGGCCCTGGTCGCACCGAGCGCCACGGCGTCACCGATCCAGCCGGAGATCCATTCCTGATGAGCATCGGCGGCCTCCGGGTCGACCAGGTCGCCGTCGTCGACCAGCAGGGCATCGAGCGTGATCGACGCGTCGGCGAGCGCGGCGCGCAGCTCGGCCAGGTAGCTCGGAGCCCGGCTGGGCAGGTGGAAATGGCACAACTGGACCGTGTCGTACCCGCGCCGGTGCAACTCGGCCGGCAGCTCCAGCAGCGGCAGCCCGGAAGCCGGCGGTGCGAACTGCTCCGGGTCCGCGGGGGCTTTCGAGCCCGAGTGATAGGAGCCGAGGGTGCGGTGCAGGGACCAGCTGGAGACTGCCTTCATGATCGACATTCTGCCGTACGGGTGCAGCGCGGGAGTTCGCCCCGACCGGTACGGAGCAGTGAGCAAGGTACCCGACCTTCTACCCTGAGCGGATGAGTGCGCTCGCCGAATACATGGACGCCTGGGTCGCCGCCGACCTGGAACGCATCGCCGCGGTGGTTGCGGAGGATTGCGTGATCACCGAGTGCTACGGGCCGGTGTATCGCGGGCGCGAATGGGTCCGGCGCTGGGCCGAGGCATGGTTCGGGGCGGGCGGGGTGGTGCATCGGTGGGAGGTCGGTGATCACTTCGGCACGGAGGATCGGGAAGTCGCGCAGTGGACCTTCGAGTGCACGTGGGCGGGCGAACGGGGCGTGTTCGACGGCGCGACGGTGGCCCGCGTCGGCGGCGGGCTCATCACCGAGCTTCGCGAGTACCAGACCACGGCTCCGTTGTACGACTGGCGCGGAACCTGGCACTGACCTCGAGTCGCCTCACCCCCAGTGACCGGTCAATTCTGCAGCGACACGCCGCCGAAACCGCTGCTTTGGTGACCGCTCAGCGGAAAGGGGTGGGGATGGGGGTCGCGGTGTCGGGGTTCAGGTGGAGGGTGGTCCCGCCGGTGGGCCAGCTGACGGTGAGGGTGCGGTCGGTGTCAGCCTGTACGGTCGCCTCGGTGAGGGCGCCGGCGGCCCAGCGCAGGGAGACGGTCAGGCCGCCGCGGGCGCGGAGGCCGGTCAGGGTGCCGTCCGGGAGTTCGGCGGGGAGGGCGGGCAGCAGGCGGAGGGTGTCGCCGTGGCTGTGCACGAGGGCTTCCAGCAGGCCGGCGACGTAGCCGAAGTTGCCGTCGATCTGGTACGGCGGGTGGGCGGCGAACAGGTTCGGGTAGAGGCCGCCGCTCTGGCCGCCACGATCGGTCGTCATGTCGCGGAAGATCAACTTCAGCAGGTCGGAGACCTTGTCGGCCTGGCCGAGGCGGGCGCGCAGGGCGAGCTTCCAAGCCAGCGACCAGCCGGTCGACTCGTCGCCGCGGGCGTCCAGGCTGGCCCGGACCCCGTCGGCCAGGCTCGCGTCGTCATGATCACCCGGGTAGCAGAAGTACAGGTGCGACACGTGCCGGTGATGCGGTTCCGACTGCTCCGGATCGCTCAGCCATTCCTTGATCAGTCCGTCGCGGCCAGGGCTCGGCGCAGGGATGCACGGCAGGGCCGCCACGGCCGCCGTCACCACCGGATCGTCGGCCACGCCGAGCCGATCGGCCAGCCGGGTCAACTGCCGCAGGGTGTCGCTGATCAAGGTCAGGTCCATGGTCGACGAGACGCCGACGCCGTACGCGGTGCCGTCGATCAGGAAGGCGTTCTCGGGCGACGTCGAGGGTGCCGTGCCGAGGGTTCCGTCGGCCGCCTCGACCAGCCAGGCCAGGCCGAACTCGGCGGCGCCGCGGAGGGCCGGCCAGGCCCGGTCCCGGGCGAAGTCCTCGTCCCAGCGATGATCCAGCCGTTCGACCAGGTGCCGGACCAACCACAGGCCGCCCAGGGGCCACAGCGACCAGCGCGGCTGGCCGATCCCGGCCCCGGGCATCGCGGTGTAGCCCCAGCCGTCGGTGTTGTGGTGGGCGAGCCAGCCCGGCAGTCCGTACTTCTGCCGCGCCGTGACCGCACCGCGCCGGCGGAGCACGTCGATCAGGTCGTAGAGCGGCTCCAGGCACTCCGTCAGCCCGGTCGCCTCGGCCGCCCAGTAGTTCATCTGCAGATTGATGTTGATCGTGTAGTTGGACCGCCACGGCGCCGGCAGCCGGTCGTTCCAGATGCCCTGCAGGTTGGCCGGATGACCGCCCGGCCGGGACGAGCTGATCAAGAGATAGCGTCCGTAGTTGAACAAGAGCTCGGCCAGCCCGAGGTCCGCGGCCAGCGGTCCGGCCGGGGCGGCGTTGGCCCGTTCCAGGCGGCGATCGGTGGGCAGGTCGCTCCCCTGCTGCGTCCCGCCGAGCCTCAGCGCGACCCTCCCGTACAACCGAGCGAAGTCCTCGCGATGGCTTGCCTGCAAGGCGCCCAGGCCCAGTTCGGCGGCCCGGTCCAGGCGTTCGACGGCATCGCGGCGGCAGCGATCGAGATCACCGAGCTCCACGCCGCCGCCGGCCAGGGCGGCCAGGCCGGGATGCCCGGTGGCCGCGGTGATCATGATCACGCACCGGCGAACGCCGGTGGCCCGGAGGTCGTCCTCGCTCGCACGGTCGGCGCCGTCGTGCTGCCACCGTACGGCGACGGCGGCACGGAGGGCCGCGCCCGGGTCGTCGTCCCAGCCGATCGTGTCGCGGCGCAGATCGACGTCGCTCGGCAGTTGCAGGTCCGCGGTGATCAGGTTCGGTTCGCGGCGGGTCCCGAGCAGCCGCAGCGGGGTCTCGACGCGAAGCCGCAGGTCGGTCGGCCGCTCGGACTCGACCAAGATCACCAGGACGGACGGGTCGGCGGCGATGAACGCGGTGCGCCGGACCGGTCCGTGCTTGGTCTCGATCAGCTCGGTGTGGGTGGCCGTGGGCAGTTCCAGCTCGCGCCGGTACGCCAGCGGCTCGGCGACCCCGTCCTGCTCCAGGTGGAGATCGACGAACGGAAGGTAGGACTGGCTGTCCGCGTCCTGCAGCCGCACCGCGGCAGTCTCGGCGGCAGCATGATCACCAGCCGCCAGCGCGCTCCGGATCTCGGCCAGCACGCCCGGACCGTCCGCCCGATCATGATCACCGCTGCGCGGGGAGCCCGACCAGGCCGAGCCGTGGTTGAGCTGGATCCGTTGTTCTCGTACCCCGCCGAACATCATCGCCGCGAGCCGGCCGTCGCCGAGCGGCAGCGCCGCCAGCCAGTCCGCCGCGGGTGCGTCGTACCGGAGTCGCTGTTCGCCGTCGATCATGTCCCCGTCGATCATGGGCGCATTCTTCCAAGGCGCTGTCGGGGGCGACCGCTAGGGTCGTCCTGGAAGGAGGGTCATGGACGGCTTGACGTTCGAGTTCACCGGCGACATCTGGCACTGGCGCGGGCCGGCGCCGTTCCACTTCATCACCGTGCCGGAGGACGCCAGTGCGCAGCTCCGCGACCTGTCCGCCGCGCTCAGCTACGGCTGGGGCGTGATCCCGGTGCGGGCCCGGATCGGCGACACCACCTGGACGACCTCGCTGTTCCCCAAGGACGGCGGGTACGCGCTGCCGGTCAAGGACGCGGTCCGGCGCGCGGAGCAACTGTCCGAAGGGTCGGTGGTCGACGTGATCATGGAACCGACCCGGTCCCCCTGAGAGGAGCACCGTGGCGAAACTGCTGTACTCGGCCGCGATGTCGCTGGACGGCTTCATCGCGGGCCCGGGTGGTGACATGTCCTGGCTGAACCGTCATCCGATCGAACCGAGCGAGGCGGCGGCGAACCTGGTCGACCAGATCGGCTGCGTCCTGGTCGGTGGCACCACGTTCCGCGGCGACGACCCGAATCGCGGCACCGAGGAGGAGGGCGCGTTCGCCGGTCAGTACGGCGGGCCGACCCTGGTGCTGACCCGGCGGCCGCCCGAGCGGCCGGTGCCGGGCGTCGAGTTCCACACCGAGCTCGGCGAGGCGGTGGCGCGCGCGAAGGAGCTGGCCGGGCACCGCTACGTCAACGTGCTCGGGGCCGGCACGGCGCGCAGCTGTCTCGAGGCCGGGCTGCTCGACGAGATCCTGATCTTCGTCGTGCCGGTCCTGCTCGGCGCCGGCACGCGAGCGTACGACGGCGGCGCTGAGGTCGGCCTCGAGCGCTTGCCCGGCACCACGGAGCACTGGTATCGCGTGATCAAGGACTGAGTTCAGGATTTCCTGAGTTCAGGACTTCCTGTATCGTCACCGATGTGCTGACCGTGGCGACGGACATCGAGGCGATGACGAGATTCGGGCGGGCGCTGGCCGACCCGATCCGGTGCCGGCTGCTCCTGCTGCTCCGCGACGGTCCGGCCCATCCGGCCGACCTCGCCGACACCCTCGGCATCAGCCGGTCCCGCCTCTCGAACCATCTGGCCTGCCTGCGCGACTGCGGCCTTGTCGTCGCCACGCCGGACGGCCGCCGGCAGCGCTACGAACTGGCCGACCACCGGCTCGGGCATGCGATCGACGACGTCCGGACCGCCGTGCTGGCCGTCGCCACCGAACCCGGCTGCCCGGACGCCGCGACCGAAGGCTGCTGCTGATGGCCCTTCCGGCGATGTTGACCGAGCAGCGGCGGGCCGTACTGACCGGGCGGATCCGGCTGCTGGTCGCGGCGACGATCGGCTACAACGTGATCGAGGCGGTCGTCGCGATCACCGCCGGCACGCTCGCCTCGTCCAGCGCGTTGATCGGCTTCGGCCTGGACTCGGTGATCGAGGTGTCGTCGGCCGCGGCGGTCGCCTGGCAGTTCAGCGCGCGGGACCGCGCGGTCCGCGAGGCCAGGGAACGCCGCGCCCTCAGGGTGATCGCCCTCTCGTTCTTCGCGCTGGCGGCCTACGTCACCGTGCATTCGGTTCTGGCGCTAACCGGCGCCGGCGAGGCCGAGACCTCAGTGCCCGGCATCGCGCTGGCGGCGGTCTCGGTGATGATCATGCCCTTCCTCTCGTACGCCCAGCGTCGGGCCGGCCGGGAGCTCGGCTCGGCATCGGCCGTGGCGGACTCGCGGCAGACCCTGATCTGCACCTACCTGTCCGCGGTGCTGCTGATCGGCCTGGTGCTCAACGCCGCGTTCGGCTGGACCTGGGCGGACCCGGTGGTCGCCCTGGTGATCGCCGGGTTGGCCGTCCGGGAAGGGGTCCGGGCCTGGCGCGGGGACGGCTGCTGTGCCCCGAGCGGTCTCGCCCTGGCGGTCGACCCGGACGGCGAAGCGGGCTGCTCCGGCGGCTGCGACTGCTGCTCGAAGCACTGATCAGCACCGAATTCGGCGGATCTCGTTGCGGGGTCAAGAAACCGGGTGTAGTACGGATCACAGTGGGCGGGCCAACGGGGAACCGCCCCCATCCGGGAAGTCACCTCCATGCCAGACCATCCGTTTTCGCGTGCCCGACGACGGTTGCTCGCCGTCGCGGCCGGGCTCACCGCAACCCTGACCATCGCTGCGGGAGGGGCGGCACCCGCCGTCGCCCACCCTCGACCCGCCGAACCGATCAAGGTCGTCGCCGACGGCCTCAACGGCCCACGCCAGCTCAGCACCGGCTTCGGCCGGCTGCTGGTCGCCGAATCCGACGCCGGCCTGATCACGGCCGTCGACCCCAGGACCGGCCGGACCAAGGTGCTGGTCCGTGACCTGTTCAGCCCGCAGGGCGTCGCCGAGGTCGGCGGCAAGCTCTACATCGCGACCGGCGAACCGGCGCCCGACACCGATCCGAGTGGCGCGCCGCCGTCCGGGCTGATGGTGGCCCGGCCCGGCGGTACGGCGCGGATGTTCGCCGACCTGACCGCGTTCGAGCTGGCCCACAACCCGGACGGCCAGATCCAGTTCGGGCCGGACGGCAACCCGCTGGACGCGCTGTCGAACCCGTACTTCGTGCTCCGGGACCGGGGCCGGCACGGGTTCCTGCTGGTCGCCGACGCCGGCGCCAACACGGTGCTCAAGGTGGACCGGCACGGCAAGGTGAAGAACTTCTTCACGCCGCCGACGGTCACCACCGGAGCCTGTGCGACCGCGCCGAACAACACCACCAGCGGCGTCGGCTGCGACGCGGTGCCGACCGGTCTCGCCTACGGGCCCGACGGCCTGCTGTACGTCTCCGCCCTCACCGCCGAGATGCCCGGCGAGGGCCGGGTCTACGTGATCAACGCCAAGGGCAGGATCGTCAAGGTGATCAAGGGCTTCACGTCGCCGACCGGTGTCACGGTGGACCGCTGGGGCACCGTCTACGTGTCGGAGTTGCTCGAGGGGTCGCCGCCGCCGGACGCTCCCCCGCCGCCGGGATTCGACCCGAGCACGGTGGGCCAGATCGTCCGGGTGCCGCGCTGGGGTCAGCGGACCTACGCGCAGGTGACGATGCCGAGCGGCCTGCTCACCTACCGCGGCGACCTGTGGTCGTCGGCCTGGGCGATCGCGTCCTTCCTCGGCATGTCCGACGCGGGCCAGGTCGTGAAGGTCGACCGGAAGGCGTTCGCACCGGCGTCCTGAGCCACTAGCTTGGGCTCGTGTACCGGAACCCGATGATCAACCTCTACACCGCCAGGATCGAGACCGCCCTGCGGTTCTACCGGGATCGGCTCGGTTTCGCCGAGACGTTCCGGACGCCGGCCGAGGGGGTGCCGGACCACGTCGAGCTCCGGCTGGACGGCGTCACCCTCGGCCTCGGCGATGTCGACGCCGCGCGCCGGGTGCACGGCGTCGACGCGTCGCCGGGAACGCCCGGCTTCGCGCTGGTGATCTGGACCGACGACGTCGACGCCGCCTACGCCGACCTGGCGGCGCATGGAGTACCGGTCGTACAGCCGCCGCACGACGCCGGCAACGGCAACCGCAACGCGCTGGTCCGGGACCCGGACGGCAACCTGGTCGAGCTGGTCGCCAAGATCAACTAGTGCCCGGTGTCGAACGTTCGTGAGCCTGGATCCACCCGGTTGAAGTCTCCGGACAACCCTGGCGGCTCACCCGAATGGTGAGTTGTCGACGTCGGTCGATGACTCGGCACACGATCACCACCCGTCGATGCCAGCAAGATCATCGATGGATCGACGATCGGGGCCGCGGATCCGGGCAAGTGACACAAATCTGCAACGCGACGGCCCCCCAAGGGCGAAATCCGGCGACCACGCACCGTTGCGTTGCAGATCTGTGCCACCCAAAGCGATCGAAGCCGAGACCTCACCGACACCCTCCCTGCGACCGGGACCGACCCAGCGTCCGCGTGGTGCCCGGCCGGACCACACACTCTGCCCGCCAGTCGCCATCTTCCAACCAGGTAAGGCGTATCCGTGCATGTCGCCACACCCACAGCCCAACCCGACCGATGGATCCAGGCCACCAATGATCTTGGCGACGTGGACTGGTGGTGGTCGGCACGCACGGGCTGTGCGGTCGGGCGGGCGGTCGCAAGAACTCCTCAACTCGAGCGCTGGAAAGCGCTGAAGCGCTTTATCGGTTGAGTTGAGGAGGAAAAACGACATGCACCCGGCCGCACACCTGCGAGATTCACTTCCGGACCGCGACACCCGCCCTGGATGGCGCGATCCCCGACCGCGCCAAGGGCAGCAGTAGGATCTTGCGACCCTCGCGACCGAACCCGATCGGTGGATCCAGGCCGAGCCTGTCGAAGCGTAGGCAGATCGGGCTTCCACCTCGACAAGCCAGTGCGCGGTTGACCCTAGCTTGCGCGGATCGCGGCGTTGATCCGTTCCCGGGTCTGCAGGAAGTGTTCCGGGTCGCGCGGGTAGTTCGAAAAGGTGACGCTGCCGTCCGGATCGATGATCGACAGCACGGCCTCCCGGCCGGCCCGGTCCCGGAGCAGCTGCATCGCCCGGTGATCATTCATCGCCTGCGCGGCGATCCGGTGCCGGGTGGACTCCCACACGGTGCGGTCCGGGCCCGGGTAGACGATGAACGGGTCACCGGCCGGGAAGGCGCCGCCGGAGGTCGTGTCGGTGAACGGGTTGAGCTTCACCCGCGAGTGCTGGCCGTTGTAGAAGTTGAAGCCCCAGTGCAGGAACCCGCCGGCGTCGGCGGCGAACAGCTGGTGGCCGAGCACCCGGTTCCGGGCGGCCGGCATGCCGATGAAGCGGTTCGCGACGATCTTGTTCTGGCTGACGCAGTAGTACACCCAGAGCCGCTCGACCTTCGCCTCCAGGAACGGTTCGACGTGGTTCGTCGCCACCACCGGGTTGGCCACCACACCGCTGGTGTAGAAGGCGTAGTCGCTCAACGCGTCGACGACCAGGCAGCCCTGCAACAGGTCGGCGACGACCTTCCGGGCCGCCTGGTACGACTCCAGTTGATCATGGTGCGGCTCGTCGGAGATGTGGAAGATGATCTTGGACGGATCCCAGTGCTCGCCCAGGTACGCCCGCAGCTGCGGCAGCAGCGCCTCCAGGAACCGGCGGTACTCCGGATCGGTCGCGGCCACGTCCCAGCCGAACAGCTGGGTCGGCTCGCCGTCCACCACGGCATCGATCGCCGGCGTCGCGTTGGCGCCCCACTGGGTGAACAGGTGGGACAGCTCCAGGTAGGCGATCCCGTGCTTGCGGAACAGGTCCAGCCAGCGGCCGAGCTTGTCGAAGCCGAACCGGTAGACGCCGCCGTCGCGAGCGATGTCGAGCAGCTGCACGGGGGTCCGCCGGAGGCCGATCGCCGTGTCCAGTGGCGGCGTCCAGAGCGGGGTGAGCAGGCCCGTGATGCCCATCCGGGCCGCACTGGCCACGAATTGATCAAGGGCGGCCCAGTGGCCCTCGTCGAAAGCCGTACCGCCGTAGTAGTCGACCAGGCAGTCGGCATGCAGCCACTGCGTGTTGACGAGGTCGAGCGCGGGCAGTTCCTGATTGATCACCGTCACCGGCACGGTCTCGGCGAACAGTTCCTCCTGGGTGCCGGCCCGCCGTGCGGTGATCGTCAGCTCCAGGTCCAGTTCCGCCACTCCGGCCGGGGCGTTCGCCGGATCCACCCGGACGTCGATCCAGACGCTGCGCCAGCAGCCGACGATCGGTTCCACCCGGCCGTCCGGCACCGGCCGCAGCACGTCCGGGGCCAGCGCCGGTTCGGTGATCAGGTAGTTGTCGTCATGATCGGGAAAGGCCGGCATCGGCGCCGGCACCAGGTCGACGGCGAAGATCGACGCGTGCTCCGCTGCCGTACCGGACAGCGTGAAGTCGACCGCGTGGCTGCCGACTCGCCCCTCGGGCGGCGGCTGGAACGCGACCTGCACCGAGTACGGCTCGCCGAGGAACACCGAGCCGCCGCCCCGCGGTCCACCGGTCTCGGCGTGCGGCCGCGGCTGGGCCGACGGAAGGACGGTCTCCAGCGAATCGGTCAGGACGAACTTCCAGGCGCGGGTCATGATCAGCTCCGTTGATGGGACGGCGAAGTCCCCCAACCCTAAGTGGGCATGTCCCACTCACTGGTCCCGGGGGCACCGGATCGTGGACGGGAGGGACAGACTGGGGCCATGACCACCGCCGACTACTCCCAGCCCACCGCCACACTGAGCAACGGGCCGACCATGCCACTGCTCGGATTCGGCACCTGGCAGATCCCCGACGCCGAGGCTCCGGCCGCGACGGCCGCCGCGTTGGAAGCCGGCTACCGGCACATCGACACCGCCACCGGGTACGGCAACGAGGCCGGCATCGGCCAGGCGCTGGCCGAGGCCGGGCTGCCCCGCGACTCGGTCTTCGTCACCACCAAGATGCCGCCCGACCATGTCGGCCGGGAACGGCAGACGCTCGAGGAGAGCCTGACCAAGCTCGGCCTGGACCGGGTCGACCTGTGGCTGGTCCACTGGCCGCCGAACAAGCAGGCCACCCCGGCCGCCTGGGAGCAGTTCATCGCCGCCCAGGCCGACGGGCTGGCCACCTCGATCGGTGTCAGCAACTACTCGCTGGACCAGATCGACGAGTTGATCAGCGCCACCGGCGTCGCCCCGGCGGTGAACCAGATCAAGTGGGGCCCGTCGCTCTACGATCCCGCGATCGCCGGCGGGCTGGCCGAGCGCGGCGTCCTGCTGGAGGGCTACAGCCCCTTCCGGGCTTCGAATCTGGACGATCCGACCCTGGTCGCCATCGCCGCCGATCATAACGCCACCACCGCCCAGGTGATCGTCGCCTGGCACGTCAAGCACGGCTTCGTGGTGATCCCGAAATCCACCCAGCCCGAGCGGATCATCGCCAACGCGGCCGGCGCCAAGATCGAACTCAGCGACGACGAGGTGGCCCGGATCGACGCCCTGGCCTCGTGATCAACCCAGTTCCCTGACCTTGTCGGAGGGACGAGCCGGTTCGGGCCTTGCCCTTCGACAGGCTCAGGGAGCGTGAGGGTCGAGGCTCAGGGCTGGACGGCGTGGCGTTGCACGAAGGTCTCGTCGATCTCGGGCATCGCCTGCGGGACGAGGACCGTACCGTCGGGCTCCAGGATCATCCGGCGCGCCACCACGCCCCGGCTCAGCTCGCTCTGCGCGACGTTGAACTCGACCCAGGGGGCGGCCGGCAGGGTGGCCAGCAGGCTCAGGCTGTAGGCGTGCAACAGATCCGTCAACCAGGAGTGGGTGACCACCTGGATGCCGCCCTGGACCGCCGGCTCGACCAGCTGCCGGGCCACTGTCAGGCCGCCGCAGCGGGACAGGTCCGGCTGCAGGTAGCTGAGTCCCCCGGTCTCGATCAGGCGGCCGAGTTCCCAGCGGGTGGCCTGCTGCTCGCCGGCCGCGAACGGCAGCGTCGGGTGGTCCCGGCGCAGCTCCGCGTACCGCTCGAACTCCTCGGGATGGACGATGTCCTCGACCCAGGTCGGCCGGTGGTCGGCGAGCAGGCCGAGCATCGCGCCCTCTTCCGCCGGGGTACGCAGACGAGGTCGGCCGCCGTCGTCGAGATACCAGCCCGGATCGACCATCAGCGCGACGTCGCCGAGCGCCTCGGTGATCGCGGTGAGGATCTCGCCGTCCCGGACCGCGTCCACGCCGAAGCCGCCCCAGCCGAACTTCACCCCGCGGAAGCCGCGCTCGCGGTAGGCCCGGGCCGCCTCGGCGTTCCCCTCCGGCGTGCCGCGGAACAGGGTCGAGGCGTAGGCCGGGATCCGGTCCCGGCGGCGGCCGCCGAGCAGGTCGGCCAGGGCGACGCCGTCCTGCTCGGCCCGCAGCGCCCAGAGGCAGTTGTCGATGGCGGACAGGGCCTGCATCGCGACGCCGCGGCGGCCGTAGTAGACCGAGCCGATGTAGAGCTCGTCCCAGAGCTCGGCCGGGTCCTCGAACTCGCGGCCGACCAGCAGTTCCTCGAGGGTACGGAAGCCCATGGCCCCCATCCCGTCGCCGCGGACCACCCGCGCCGCGACCGGCGCCAGCGTCTCCACGTCGGCCCAGGCCTGGCCGCCGTCGGTGGTGCGGACCCGGATCAGCAGCAGCCAGTCGCCCTGGTCGGTCGCCTCGGTGCCGGTGGCACCGGACCCGTACCGTTCGGTGCCGCGGAGCAGGAACGGCGTGACGTCGCGGAGCTTCACCGGCCCGCCTCGACCACGGCGCGCAGCCGGTCGACCAGCCGGTCCACCTCGGCCAGGGTGTCCTCGTCGCCGATCGCGCCGACCGGGCCGCGCATCCGGGCCGACGGCAGCACGCCCTGCCGGACCAGGTTGTGCTTCTCCACCGAGACGAACGTGTCCAGGCTGGACTGGTGGGTGATCACCATGGCCAGCGGCCCGCCGATCTCGTACGCCCGGTCGTAGTCGCCCGCGGTCAGCGCCCGCCACAGCGGGACCATGGCCCAGACCAGGTCGCCCGCCGGCATGGTGCCGATCGCGCCGCGGCGGAAGCTGTCGATCAGGTGCAGCCCGCCGGTGCCCTCGAAGATCCGGGCGCCGCCGTCGGTCGCCTTGCGCAGCGCGGACACCTTCGGCCCGATCGGCGGCGACTCCGGCTTGAACAGAGCCAGGTCGCCGAGCTCCCAGAACAGCCGGGCCTGCAGCTCGATGGACAGCGAGCGCCCGACGTAGCCGGAGGCGTCCTGGACCACGACGGGCAGCCCGGACGACTCCGCGATCGTCGCGAAGTAGCCGAACAACTCGTCGTCCCCGACCGCGGTGAGCGCCGGCGGCACCGCCATCACCGCATCGGCGCCGGCCCGGGCCGCGTGCTTGGCGTGCCGGACCGCCGTGTGGGTCGACTCGGCGCCCACGCTGACGATCACCGGGCCGCGCCCGTCGGCCGCCTCGCAGGTCAGGCTCGCCAGCCGGTCCCGTTCGTCGGCGGTCAGCCGCAGCACCTCGGAGACCATGCCGGTGACGACACCGTCCGTACCCTCGGCGAACAGCCAGTCCAGCTGCCGCCGATGCGCCGCCGCGTCGATCTCGTCGGCGTCGTCGAACGGCGTCTGGACGACGCTGATCACCCCGCCGAGCCCGGCCGGCTCTGTCCGCTCGGTCATCCGCCCCGTCCTTCCGCAGACCTTGCGCTCACTTCGATATACCGAAGATTATTACAACAATCGGAGGATAGTGAGCAAGGGTGGGGGCGTTCTGGCTCAACTGTTGGGAAACGCGCTCCGGATCGCGGTCAGCGATCGCGCAGCCGGTCCAGCACCGGCACCAGCGAGGACTTCTGCTCCAGGCCGATCCCCGGCACGTCCGGCAGGGTGACGTAGCCGTCGACGACCTGGTCGGCGTCGGCGAAGCCGCCGAACGGCTCGAAGATCCCCGGGTACGACTCCGCGCCGGCCAGCCCACAGGCCGCGGCGATCGCCAGGTTGAACTGGTGTCCCCCGTGCGGCACGCAGCGGGACGGCGACCAGCCGTGCTCCGTGAGCGCGACCAGGGTCCGGTCGTACTCGGTGAAGCCGTAGCTCAGCGCCGAGTCCATCTGCAGCACGTCCCGGTCCGGGCGCAGGCCGCCGTAGCGGACCAGGTTGACCGCCTCCTGCCGCGCCAGCAGGTTCTCCCCCGTCGCCAGCGGTCCGGGGTAGACCTCGGCCACCTGGCTGAGCGCCTGGTAGTCGAGCGGGTCCACCGGCTCCTCGTACCAGCGCAGCGGCAGATCCCGCAGCGCCTCGGCGTAACTGATCGCGATGGCCGCGTCGAACCGCCCGTTCGCGTCCACGGCGAGGTCGGCGCCGGTCGGCAGCATGGCCAGCACGGCCTCGATCCGGGCCAGGTCCTCCGTCAGCGGCGCGCCGCCGATCTTGAGCTTCACGGTCCGGTAGCCCAGCTCCAGGTACCCGCGCAGCTCGTCCAGCAGCGCCGGCGTGCCGCGGTCGGGGTAGTAGTAGCCGCCGGCCGCGTAGACCCAGACCCGGTCCACCGGCGTGCCGGTCCCGGACGCGGCACGTTCGGCCATCAGCTGCTGCACCGGGCGGCCGGCCAGCTTCGCCGCCAGGTCCCAGGCGGCCATGTCGAGGATGCCGACGGCGACGGCCCGGTCACCGTGTCCGCCCGGCTTCTCGTTGATCATGGCGGCCCGCCAGATCAGGGCCGGATCGAGGTGCCCGGTGTCGGGGTCGATCAGGCTGTCCGGCGGCGCGCCGAGCACCCGCGGGATGATCCGGTGGTCGAGGATGCCCGGCTGGGCGTAGCGGCCGTTGGAGTTGAAGCCGAAACCGATCACCGGCTCGCCGTCCCGGACCTGGTCGGTGATGATCGCCAGCACGCTGACGTCCATGCTGGCGAAGCTGATGTACGCGTTCGCCATCTCCGATTGGATGGGTACGGTGAGGTGGCGGATGTCGAGGATTCGCACGGAAGGAATCTAGATGATGAGCGAACGGCGGAAGGCGCCGACCAGCGTGGACATCGCGCGGGCCGCCGGGATCTCTCAGGCCACCGTGTCCCGGGCGCTGAACGGCGGTGTCGTCTCCGAGGAGACCCGGGCCCGGATCCTGGAGATCAGCAAGTCCCTCGGCTATTCGCCGAACGCGGTCGCCCGCGGCCTGGTGACCAGCCGCACCGGACTGGTCGGCGTGGTCGTCTCCGACATCACCAATCCCTTCTATCCCGAGTTCCTGGAGGAGATCGGGCGGACGCTGGCCGACCGGGGCCAGCAGATGCTGCTGCAGAACGGGCACGCCGGTGATCAACAGGAGGCGGTGGAGCTGCTGCTGCAGCAACGGGTGGACGGGATCATCCTGACCGCCGCGACGGCAACGCTCGGCATCCTGCACGACCTGGTCCGGCGCCGCTTCCCGTTGGTGCTGGCGAACCGTACCGTCGAGCTGGCCTGTGATTCGGTCGAGGGCGACAACGCGGCCGGGGCGGCGGCCGTCGTCGATCATCTGCACCGGCTCGGTCACCGGCGGTTCGCCATGATCGAGGGCACGGCCGGGACGAGCACCGCGACCCAGCGCACCGCGGGCTTCCTGGGCCGGCTCGCCGATCATGGAATCGAGCTCAAGGACGAGTTCCGGATCCGGACCGATTTCCGTTACGAGCAGGGCTTCGCCGGCACCGAACGGTTGCTGGACCGGCGCTATCCCCCGTCCGCGATCTTCTGTCACAACGACCTGCTCGCCTTCGCCGCGCTGAACGCGATCAAGGAACGCGGCCTGCGGGTGCCGGACGACATCTCGGTGGTCGGGTTCGACAACACGCTGCAGTCGGGCTGGAAATCGATCGACCTGACCACCGTCGACCAGCCGCTGGCGGCGATGGCGGCCCGTTCGGTCGAGCTGCTCGGCGACCGGCTGGCCGAGCCGGAGCTGCCGCCGCGCCGCGAGGTGTTCCCGGCCGAGTTGATCATCCGCGGCTCCACCGGCCGGCGCCGGCCCCGGCCGCGCTCCTGACGGATTCCTTGTTGCGGAGGACTTTCCGCGCGAGTACGGTGAGCGCCATGGATCAGCGGTCACTGCACACCACGACGCCGGACGACCTCCGGCGCGCTCGCTGACCTCTTCAGCATCGAAGCCCCGGAGCTTGCTCCGGGGCTTTTCTCGTGCCCGGGCGGCTCCTCCCGAACTCCAAGGAGCATGATCATGATCGACCAGGACAGACCGGCCGCCCGCGACCATCGCGAGATCGGCCGTGCGATGGGCGTGTTCGCGGGCCATCCCGACGTCGGTGCCGGCCTGCCGCTCTGGCTGCCGGCCGGCGCAGTGATTCGCCACGAGCTGGAGAAGTTCGCCCGCGAGGTGGCGCTGGCCTCCGGGTGCCAGCCGGTGTATTCGCCGGTGCTCGGCAAGCAGGCCCTGTTCGAACGGTCCGGGCACTGGGAGAAATTCAGCCAGGACATGTTCCCGCCGATGCCGGTCGGTGGTGATCACCTGGTGCTGCGGCCGGCCAACTGCCCGCACCACGCGATGATCTTCGCGGCGCAGCAGCACAGCTACCGGGAACTGCCGGTGCGCTACAACGAGCTGGCTCCGATGTTCCGGTCCGAGCCGTCCGGGTCGCTGAGCGGCCTGAGCCGGGTCCGCCAGATCGATCTCGACGACACCCACGTGTTCTGCCGGCCGGACCAGTTGCGGGACGAGGTGGAGTTGGCCCTGAACGCCCTGCTGGACGCGTTCGCGGTGCTCGGCATCGAGGTCGAGTATCTCCGGCTGTCCTGCCGCGACGACGGGGCCGGCTACCTCGGGTCGGCGGAACAGTGGCGGCAGGCCGAGGCCGAGCTGCGGTCGCTGCTGGCCGGTGATGATCATGGTCCGGCGGGTCGCCGGCGCGGGCTGGAGTGGCGTGAAGCGGCCGGCGAGGCGGCGTTCTACGGTCCGAAGATCGACGTCCAGGTGCGTGATGCGGCCGGCCGGGAGGAGTCCCTTGCGACCGTACAGCTGGACTTCAACCAGCCGGAGCGGTTCGACCTGAACTACGTCGGCGAGGACGGCGCTGACCATCGGGTGCTGATGATCCACCGCGGGATCATCGGCTCCATGGAACGGATGGCGGCGTTCCTGCTCGAGGCGTACGACGGCAGGCTGCCGGTCTGGCTGGCCCCGGTGCAGCTCTGCCTGCTCCCGGTCGGCGAGGCGCACCGTGCGGCCGCGGACGACGCGGCCCGGCTGCTCGGTGCCGCCGGGGTTCGGGTCCGGCTGGAGCCGGACGGCAGCGTGGGGCGCCGGATCCAGGACTCCCGGTCCCGGCGGGACGCGCTGATCGGCGTGATCGGCGACAGTGAGGCCGGTGCCGGCGAGCTCACCGTGGACGACCCCTCGTCGGGCCGCCGGGCCCGGCTCAAGATCGCCCGGCTGGCCGAGTTGATCATGGACGCCGTGGATCGACGGGATCGGCGGGTCGACCTCGACGCGTGATCAACGCGGCCGGACGGCGACTTCGTCGACCTTCTCGGCCAGGGTCCGTTCGCCCTCGCCGTTCGGTTTCGCCAGGACGATCGCGTACTTGAACGGCAGGGTCGGGCCCGGGATGCCGCGGGCCCTGATCTGCTCGCCGTTCCGCAGCGGCCAGATGCCCGAGGCCGTGCAGTCGAGATCCTTCCAGGGCAGGTCGACCGGTTCGCGGCTCGGCTTGAACTCGCCGATCGGCAGCCGACCTGTCACCGGAACCTGGTCCTGGCCGGGCTTCAGGCAGGCGGGCCTCCGCTGCATCGACTGGTAGCCGAGCCAGCCGAGGTGCAGGAACTTGTCGCCGTCGAAGTGCGCCAGCGTCGCGGTCGCGCAGAAGGTGTCGTCGTACCAGAGCCACTTCGTCCAGGGCTTGCCGGACGACCGGGTCTTCTCGACGTCGATCACGCGCGGACACGACTGCGGACTCGATGCGACGACGAACCGGCCCGAGGCCGAGGCCTCCACCGTGGTGTACGCCAGCCCGCCGCCGTCCAGTTGGACCGCGGTGCTGTCCGGCCAGACTCCGTACAGGCTGTTCGCGTACTCGCCCTGAGCCAGCGTCACCAGTGCCACGTCGCCTGCGGCGCCGACGAGCCGGGGTGCGTCCATGCCGCCGGCCGGCAGCTTCGGCGCGAAGGTGCTCCCGGTCCAGTCGGCCGTCAGCGGGTCGTACCGGGCGATCTTGAAGCCGCCACGGGCCTGGGCGGTGAGCACCTGGTTCTTCGTGTTGAACGCCACGCCGTGGCACGCGCACTCGACCGACTGCTGCCGGCCCGTGTAGGCGTCCACCACGGTCAGCGACGTGCCGTCGGCGGCGGCGAACCAGGCGCCGTCGGCACTGAACGCGAACGCCGGCTGATCCCCCGTGCCCAGCTTCTGCACGGTGACCTTCTTGCCGTCTTCCAAGATCAATTCGACCTTGCCACCGGTCCGGGTCGCGGCGACGATCGCCGGCTGCTCCGGCTTCGGCTGCGGCCGATGATCATCGAGATACTTCGCAGCGGCCAGGATGTCCAGCCGGCCGTAGCCGTACTTGTCGTTGCGGTGCCCCGCCTCGAGGTCGAGATCGTCCCGGTTCGCGGTCATGATCAAGGCATTCCGGACGTCCGCCGGGGCTGCCTCGGGATGCCGGGCCACCAGAATGGCCGCGGCGGCGGCCACCATCGGCTCCGCGAAGGAGGTGCCGATGCCCTTGCAGAGCGTTCGCGGACGGGCCGGATCGTTGATGCACGTCGAGAGCGTCTTGTCGTCGGGCCAGAAGGCTTCGTGGATGTCCCCGGCCGGCGCCACCAGCTGGACGGTCCGGTTGGCCGACGAATACGCGGCCTTCTTTCCCTTCGACGTGGCACCGACCCCGAGCACCGTCGGCTGATCGGCCTGCGCCATCACGTCGTCGCGCCGGCGGCAGTACTCGTCTCGCTCCGCCCCGGACTTCCGGCCGCAGTTCCCGACCGCGGCAATGGCGACCACGCCGTTCAACTCGGCGTACTCGTAGGCCGCGGTCAGCGTCGACGAAGGCTCGACCTGGGTCGCCGAGACGCTGAGCACCTGGGCGCCGTTATCGACCGACCAGATGATCTCGTCGGCGATCCCGGGCTGGTTGATGCCCTCGGCCACACCCCAGTTCCCGCCGTCGCGCCAGTACTGGGCGTCCAGCAGTTTCACGTTCGGCGCGATGCCGGTGATGCCCACCCCGTCCGCCGCGGCGGCCACGATTCCGGCGCTGAACGTGCCGTGATCTCGGCTGCGGTCCGTGCCGAGGACCGTGTCCCTGGTCGCGATCACGCGGCCGGCCAGTTCGGGGTGGGTCGCGTCGACGCCCGCGTCGACCATGGCCACCCGGATCTCCGGCCCGTCCTGCGGCCACAGCTCCAGCAGGCGATCACCCCCGAGCGAGTCCCGGGACTGTTGTTCGAACTGCCGGCCTTCGCCGGTCTCGAGATCGTCGAACGGCGGCGTCGCGGCCTGGGCCGGGTCCGCTGCGACGACGTCGGGCTGTTTCCGCAGTTCCGCCAGCTTCGCCTCGAGCTCGGCCGCTTCGACCAGGACGGTTTCCGGGACCAGGCAGTGGCCGCGGAGCTTGATCACGCTGAGCTGGACGTCGCCGGCGCCGGACGGCTTGGCCGGCGGGAGCTTGGAGCAGGCCGGGTCGGGGCGCGCCTGTTCGATCAACTCGTGATTGACCGGCGGCTCCAACCGGTCCGGTTGGGCGGTCGGTTGATCATCGAGAAAACCGACCACCGCGATCACGGCGACGACGACGATCACGACACCGAGCGCGATCGCTCCGATCAACCAGGGACGCTTCACGTCGGGTCAGTCTGCCAGGAATCAGCGGGGCCGGATGATCAGGTCCTCGGCCTGGTCGGCGATCGTCTCGTCCGCCTTGCCGCCGGGACGGACCCGGACCAGCTTGTAGTGGTACGGCGAGCGGTCCAGCGACGGCATCAACGGACCGGCCTTGAGCTGCAACTGCTCGCCGTTGGTCAGGTGCCAGACACCCGCCGTGCCGCAGGTCAGCTTCGACCAGGGTTCCTCGGTGTAGGCGTCCGACGCCTTGAACTCGCCGATCTCGAGGCTGGAACCGACGCCTTCGGTCGACGGGTCGCTGGAGTCGGACTCGGGGCAGGTGTCCCGGACCCCGTCGTGGGCGGCGATCCAGGCCGCGTGCAGCACGTCGCCCTCGAAGTGCAGCGAGGTCGGCCAGCAGGACAGCGCCGCCGACGGCGTCACCCATTTCGCGTACGGCTTCCCGCCGGCCTTCGACTTCGCCAGGTCGATCAGCCGGTACTGACGCGGGTCGGCCCAGCAGGTCTTGGTGCCCGTCGCCACCACGTAGCGGCCGTCCGGTGACGCGGCCACCCGGCCGATGCCCTCCTCGGTGTTGTGCAGCCTCACCACGGTGCTGTCCGGCCAGACCCCGACCAGTTCGTCCAGGTTCACCTGCTGAGGTCCGACGGTGAGCAGGGCGACATCGCCGGCGGCGCCGACCACCTTCGCGGCCCCGGTCTCGCTCGGATAGAGCTCGGGGGCGTAGGTGGTGCCGGTCCAGTCGGCGGTCAGCGGGTCGTACTGGGCGACCTTGACCTTGCCGCCGCCGACCTGCGCGGTGAGCACCTGGTTCCTGCCGTTGAACGCGACTCCGCCGCACTCGCACTCGGTCGACTGCTGCCGTCCGGTGTACGCGTCGACGACGGTCAGCACCTTGCCGTCGCTGGCGGCGAACCAGGCACCGTCGGCACTGAACGCCATCGACGGGACGGCGCCTTCCGGATCGAGTTTCTGCACCTCGAGCGTCTCGCCGTCGTCCAAGATCAATTCGGTACGGTGAGCGATGGACTCGGTCCCGGTGACCTGGGCGGCGGCGATCACCGGCTGCTCGGGCAGCGGCTCCGGCGGATGATCATCGAGATACTTCGCGGCGGCGATCACGTTGAGCCTGCCGTAGCCGTACTCGTCGTTGCGATTGCCGCGTTCGCTCTCGATCGGGTCGGCGGTCATGATCAACGCCTGCCGCAGGTCCGCCGGCCGGGCTTCCGGATGCCGGGCCAGCAGGATCGCCACGGCCCCGGTGACGAACGGCGCCGCGAACGAGGTCCCGTCGTTCGTGCACAGGGTGCGCGGCCCGGCGATCCGGCTGACGCAGGTGGACAGCACGTCCTGGCCAGGAGCCATGATCATCACGGTCCGGTTCGCCGAGGAGAAGTCGGCCCGGTCGCCGTCGTCGGTCAGGGCGCCGACACCGAGGACGGTCGGTTGATCGGCCTGGCCGGCGACCTCGTCCGGACGGTCGCAGTGCTTCCGGTCGTACTCACGCTCCCACGGCAGCGAGATCCGGCGGCCGGTGCCGCCGCAGTTGCCGACCGCGGGCACCAGCACGACCCGGCTCAGTTCCGCGTAGGCGTAGGCCGCCCGCAGCAGGGACGTGTCGCTGCTGCCGGCGGACAGATTGATCACCCGAGCGCCCTGGTCGACGGCCCAGATGATCTCGTCGTGGATCCCCTCCTCACCGACCGACTCGCCGTCACGCCAGTACTGGGCGTCGAGCAGCTTCGCCTCGGGCGCCAGGCCGGTGATCCCGGTGCCGTCGTCGGCGGCCGCGATGATGCCGGCCACCTCGGTGCCGTGGGACTCGTAGGCGTCGCTGCCGAGTTCGGTGTCCTTGACCGCGATCACCCGGTCGCCGAACTCGGCCTGCTCCGGGTCAAGGCCGCTGTCGACGACGCCGATCTTGAGTTCCGGCGCATCGTCCGGCCACAACGCCCGCAGCGCTGCCGCGCCGCCCAGTGCGTCCAGTCCCCACTGCTTCGCCTCGGTGCCGTCCGTCGCCGGGTACGGGTCGCGCGGCGATTCGGGCGGCTGCGGCTGTTCGGCCCGGTCCGCGGCGACGACGTCCCGCTCCTTCCGCAGCGCTTCGAGCCTCGCCCCGACCTCGGTCTCGGCGACCAGCACCGTCTGGGAGATCAGGCAGTGGCCGAGCAGCCGGATCACGCCGAGCTTGATCGCACCGGTACCGGTCGGCTTCGGCCGGGCCACCTTCGTACAACCGGGGTCGGGTCGGGCCTGCTCGATCAGTTCCTGCTTGACCGGCAACTCCGGCCGATCGGGTTGCGCCGACGGTTGTCCGCCAGCGCCGCCGAGGACGGCGATCACGGCGACGACGATGATCACCACGCCGAGTGCGACCGCTCCGATCAGCCAAGGACGCTTCACGTCCGGTCAGTCTGCCATGCTCAGCCGTCGCCCGAGGGGATGATCCCGGTGTACATGGCAAGCCGTACCACGTCGGCATGGTACGGATCGTGCACCTCCAGGTACTCGATCGCACGCTCGGCCGGAAGCGTGTGCACGCCCGTGATCTGCTCCGCGTCCGGTGGGCTGGTCGGTTCCGCGACGATCGTGGCGGGGACGTGAGCGTAGGCCCAGTAGCCGACCGGGTGCGCGAAATGATCGCGGTACGGGGCGGGGTCGTCGCTGACCGCGACGTGCGCGCCGAAGACGACGGGCGGCGCATCCAGCCGGAGCCCGGCCTCCTCCATCGCCTCCCGATGGGCCAGCTCGTCGACCGACTCCCCCGGCTCGCGACGGCCGCCGGGCAGGAACCGCCAGCCCTCGACGCTCTCGCAGACGACGACCTCTCCCTCGCTGGTCACGGCGAGCAGATGGAGCCGGTTGATCGCCTCCTCCGGCACCGGGTCGACGGTGAAGGTGATCTCGCAGTTGGCGTAGTCGATCCGGCTCGGCAGGAACAGCCGCGGCAGCCGGGCCGCCAGCTCGGTCGGTCCAGGTGACACGCTCATGGCCCGATGCTTTCACGGCGGCTGCCGCGGAGCCCGATCAGGGCAGCCGGACCTGGATCCGCTGGGTCGCGCCGGCGGCGTCGGCCAGCGGCGAGAACTCGATCACCAGCCGGTCGCCGGTGGTGATCTTGGTGACCGTGTCCGGCCGGCTGACCACTGCGGCGACCGGCCGGTCCCAGGTGATCGTCAGACCGGTGCCGGAACGGGTCGGGTCCGCGACACAGATCACGGCCGTCCGGTCGTCGTCGCGTCGGACCAGTACCGACGCCGGGCCGGACGAGACGAGGGTGCCGACCCGGCCCGGCGCCCAGAAGTTCGCCGCCAGCAGGCCGAGATGATCGACCTCGATGCCCTGGGCGGTGGCCGAGTTCGCGGTGATCTTGATCCGGCCGCGCTGCGCCGGGGCGGCCAGTTCGGCGGTGCGCTCCGCGGTCGCCCCGGGCAGGACCACGTACGCGTAGTCGGCCGCGGCCGGGTCGACCCCATGATCGACGTACAGGGCGAGGTAGCGGCGGGTGATCGCGTCGGTCGGCCCGCCGTTGTTGATGTCGCGCCAACGGCCGGTCCGCCGCTGGTCGAGCGCCGTGACCCGGATCGGCGCCGGGAACAGATAGCCGGCGTGGCCCTCGAGATGGGCCCAGTGCGGCCGGCGGAGCCGGACCGGCACACCGTCCGAGAGCGCCAGGGGTCCTCCGTCGACGACCAGCCCGGCCGCGTCCTCACCGAGCTGGCGGTTCTCGATCACCGAGTCGACCTCGTGGCCGTCGCCGGCCTCGATGCCGGCGCCGAGACAGACGATGCCCTCGTCGATGCTGAACCAGGACTTCCGGGCCCGCAACGTCGACTGGAGTCCGCGCAGGTCCTGGCCCGCCGCCCCGAACTCGCCGTCGGTGCAGCCGCCGGCCCAGGCGCTGTCCGGCTTGGCGGCACCCCAGTCCCCGCCGGCCCCGTTCGGCAGCGGCTTCAGCGAAGTGGTCGTCCCGGCCAGCCGGTACGGGTCGACGGTCGGCCAGAACGCGTCGGAGAACTGGCCGATCGTCTCGTCGGTCCACCACTGCAGCCAGCCCGACCCGGTGTGCCACCCGTGCAGGTTCTCGCCGTTGCCGACCTCGTAGTACGCGATCCGGCGGGACGCCATCGAGATCGCCGCCGCCCAGCCCGGCCGGCGGTGCGTCACCCGGTCCATGCTGCCGAAGACGCGGTGCTCGACCGGCTCCGGCGACGGCCGCACCGTCGCGTCGTCCATGATCGCCTTGAGATTGCTCAGCCGGACCAGCGACTGCCGCGGGTCGGCCAGCGGCGGATCGACGTGGTTGCGGGCCAGCCAGCCCTTGATCATGGACCGCCACCGGGCGGCCCGGTCCGCGTCGACCCCCTTGGCGATCACGGCGATCGCGCCGAGCACCGGGGTGCCACGCCGGAACTCGCTGCTGCCGCTGCGGCTGATCCCGCGGCCGGACACGTTGTCCATCATCAGGCCGTTGACGATGAACGGCGCCGTCGCCGTGTCGATCGTGTCCAGGAAGAGTTCGCGGTTCGGATCGGTGAGCTCCCACGCCGACCCGGCCAGCAGCGAGAACGCCCAGCCGAGTCCGTCGATCAGGACGGCACCGTAGCCGCCGATGTACGGAACGGTGGTGTGCTGGATGAACGAGCCGTCGGCGTAATAGCCGTCCCCCGTCGTCACGTACGGGAACACCGGCGAGAGCGCGTCGCGGCCGAGCGCCATCCGCGCCTCGTTCCCGCTGAGCAGGGCGCCGCCGATGATCGCCCGGCACAGGTCGACCCGGTTGGCCCCGGTGCTGGTCCCGGTGTAGTTCGCGACCGCCGAGTCGGGGACGAAGTGCTCGATCGCCGCGGCGTACCGGGCGCGTTGATCAGCGGTCAGCTAGTCGAAGATCAACAACGCGGTGGTTGCGAGCCGTTGCGGCGAACCGATCTGGAAGTCCCACCAGTTGCCGAACCGCGGTCGGCCGGCGCCGTAGACCTCCGCGTCGAGCTGGTCCAGCCCGGTGCGGATCCGGTCCAGCACCGCCGCGTCGCCGGTCATCGCGGTGCCCGGCCGGACGTAGGCCTCGGCCAGGGTGAGCAGTCGCGTGTACGAGGTCGAGATGCGCGCCGAATAGCCGTACGACTCCTGGTCGGTGTCGGGCTCCGGGTCGGCGTAGTCGAGGTCGGGCCACAGTGCGCCGGGCCGCGGGGCGAAGTCCGCGGCATAGCGGGAGGCGGTGCTGATCATGGTCGCCAGTGCGGACGCGAAGGGTTCGGCCGAGGCGTCGAAGGGCGGCCCGAGATGGAGCGTACGACCGCGCTCCCGCAGCCCCTCGAACCCGGTCTCGGCGCGCGCCGTGGTCGGGGCCAGCGGCCGGGCGGCCAGCCAGATGGTGCCGGCGAGGCCGGTACCGCCGACGGCCAGCAGCCGGCGCCGGGACCAGTGGTGCGCCGGGCCGTCCCCGGGAATGTCGTTGATCATGAGACAGCTCCTCGATCGGTGCCGAGCCTGGGATCGTCCACCCAGACGTGCGATGCGGTGTCGGCGATGGTGGCCCCGTAGGTGCCCCAGCGTGGCTTGTTGCCCAGGTCGTCCCAGGTACGGATCCCGGACCGGGCCGCGATCCGGCTCCCGTTGAGGAACACCTCGACGGACCCTGTGCTGCCGGAGCTGGTGCTGAGGCCGACCTGGATCGCGTTCCAGGTCCCGGGGGTCCAGGCGGCGCTGCCGATCGCGATCCACGTCTCCCCCGGCGCGACGTACCAAACCTTGAGCCGGTCGTCCTCCACCTTCATGATCACCGGATAGTTCTGCTGATGTTGATCACCGGTGCCGTTGGACTTCCACTGGAACACGGTCTGCGCGTTGCCGGTCCTGGTGTTCAGCTCCCAGCCGAACCACAGCGTCCGGTTGTTGCCGAGCAGGGATTCGTCGTTGATGCTGTGCAGCTCGCAGCGGTCGCTGCCGGCGGGCTTGTGCACCGAGAAGATCGCGCCGTGCCCGTCGTTCCAGTCGGTGACCGAGGCGTGGCCGCCGTCGCAGAGCACGGCGGCGAAGACGTCGAATCCCTTGCTGGCGTTGCCGTCCCAGAGGATCGCCGCAACGGCGGTTCGGGTGGATCCCGCGGTGATCACGACGGTGATCAGGAAGGCGGCCAGCACCGTCCGGCCGATTCGGGGTCGGTGTGGGCGCAGGGCTGACGTCGGTGTCATGGCTGTCCTCCGGCTCGTGGGTCAGCGTTGCCGACTTCCTATCAAGACCCGCCGAGGCGGCACAACGATCCGCGGGAACGGCACAAAAGGAACACTGCGCCGGCTAGCCCGGCGTCGAGTCTCGGAGCACCAGCTCGGGCACCAGCCCGAGATGCCAACTCGGCTCCGGTGCCGCGTCCCCCGCCGGTTCGCCGGCGGCCGCGATCCTGCGCAGCAGCCGTTCCAGGGCGTGTGCCCCGATCAGCCGCTTCGGCGGCGACACCGCGGTGAGCGGGATCTCGCACAGCTCGGCCAGCTCGTCGTCGTAGGAGATCACCGCCAGGTCACGCGGAACCCTGATCCCCTCCTGGACCAGCGCGCGGACCACGTCGATCGCGCTGCTGTCGTTCTGGATGATGATCGCGTCGGCCCGGCCGGCCCGGACCAGCCCGACCAGCGACCGTACGGTCTCGGCGAACGGGCGGGACTCCGCGGCCGGTCCGACCGACTCCAGCGGCGGCACCGGGAGCGGCAGGCCCAGGCTGCGCATCGCGGCCAGATAGCCGTCCCGGTATCGAGTGCCGGGCACGGCGTGCCGGTTCATCATGATCACCCGCTGCCGGCCGACGCTCACCAGGTGGCGGAGGGCGAGCCCGACGCCGTGCGCGTGATCGGCGAACACCGCGTCGTGGCCGGCCAGCGAATGGCCGGCCGGCAGGCAACGTTCCATGATCACCAACGGCGTCGCCCGGTCCGCCAGCGCCGCCACCGCCCCGGGAGCGATCATGGTCGAGTCGCCGGCCGGCGTGAACAGCAGCCCCTGCACGCCGGCGGCCAGCAGCCGGCGCAGCTCCTCGGCGTCGCCGCTCTCCCGGTAGCCGGTCAGGCCGACGACCAGCCGGACGCCCCGCTCGGCGGCCACCGCCTGCGCGCCCCGGATCACCTCGGCGAAGTAGTAGTCCCGGACCGGGACGATCATCCCGACCGTCACGCCCGGGTCGGCGGCCGGCGGGTCCGGCTGCCACGGCGTCCTGGGCCACAGCACCCGGCCGTGCCGCCACTCGACCCGGTGGTGCTCGGTGAGCCGGTGCAGGTCGCGGCGGACCGTCATCACGTGGACGTCGAGGTGGGCGGCCAGGTCGCGGACGGTGATCGTGCCGCGGTCCCGGACCAGGTCGAGCAACTCCTGCTGCCGGGCGGTGACATGGGAGCGCACGAGACCCAGGCTAGGAGGCTCGGCCGATCGGTTACCGTGACGCTGTGCCGCTTCGGGTGATCGGGATGATGTCGGGGACCTCGTTCGACGCGGTCGACGCCGCGGCGGTGGAGCTGGACTTCGCGGGCGACGTGATCACGCTGCGCCCGCTCGGGCTGGTCTCGCAGCCCTACCCCGAGGACCTTCGGGAGGCGCTGGCGACTGCCCTGCCGCCGGGTCTGATCGGTGCTGAACTGATCTGCCGGCTGGACACCGAGATCGGCCAGAGCTTCGCCGAGGTCGCCGCCCGGGCCGTCGACGAGCTGTGCGACGGCCGGGCCGACCTCGTCGCGTCGCACGGGCAGACGGTCTTCCACTGGGTCGAGGACGGCGCCGCGCGGGGCACCCTGCAGCTCGGCCAGCCGGCCTGGATCGCGGAACGGACCGGGCTGCCCGTGGTCGCCGACTTCCGTGCCCGCGACATCGCCGCCGGCGGCCAGGGCGCGCCACTGGTCGGGCTGCTCGACGTGCTGTGGCTGCGGTCCCGGCCCGGCAACCCGGTCGCGCTCAACCTCGGCGGCATCGCGAACATCACCGTCGGCCTCGGCACCGATCCGAGGGACCAGGGGGACGACCCCCTTGAACCCCCGCTCCGCTCCGCGCAAGGACAGGCGCCCATAGTTCCGCTGGCGTACGACACGGGGCCGGCGAACGCCCTGCTCGACGCGGCGGTCCGGGCCGTCACCGGCGAGCCGTACGACCGGGACGGAGCCCGGGCGGCCCGCGGCCGGGTGCTGCCGGAGGCGCTGGACCGGCTGCTCGCGGAGCCGTACTACCGGCGGCAGCCGCCGAAGTCGACCGGCAAGGAACTGTTCCACCTCGGCCACCTCGACGGCGTGCTCCCGCTGAACGAGGACTCGCTGGACGATGTGCTGGCCACGCTGACCGAACTGACCGCCCGTACGGTGACCGAGGCGATCCTGCGGCACGCCCCGACCGAGGTGGTGGCCGCCGGCGGCGGGCTGCGCAACCCGACCCTGGCCGGCCGGCTGGCCGCGCTGCTCGACCCGGTGCCGCTGCGGTCGGCCGACGAGCTCGGGCTGCCGTCCGCGGCCAAGGAGGCGATCCTGTTCGCGCTCCTGGGCTTCCTCACCGTGCACGGGCTGCCCGGCACGCTGCCGTCCGGCACCGGCGCCCGTCATCCGTCCGTGCTCGGCTCGATCACGCCGGGCCGGGGCCCGCTGCGCACGCTGCCCGGGCCGGTGCCGCCGCGCGCGATCGAGATCCGTTCGGGCCGCTGAGTCCCGCCGGTTCTGCGAGTCTCAGTTCCATGGATCCTGTGATGACCGAGCCGCGGATCGTCGATCGTGCCGCGCAGCCGTACCTCTTCATCGTCAGCCGCACCCCGATGAGCGGCCTCGCCAACCTGCCCACCGTGCACGGCCGGGTGTTCGCCCGGCTCGCCGAACTGGGTGAGGCGCCCGCCGGCCCGCCGTTCTGGAAGTACAACGAGATCGACATGCCCGCCGAGCTCGAGGTCGAGGTCGGTGTCCCGACGGCGACCGAACGGCCCGGCGACGGCGAGATCCGCAGCGGCGTGTTGCCTGCCGGCCGCTACGCCACCGTGACCCACACCGGCCATCCGGACGAACTGATGGAGGTGACCCGACGCCTGCTCGACTGGGCGGCCGCCGAGGGTCACCGGTTCGACGTCACCGACGGCCGCTGGGCGGCCCGGCTGGAGATCTACGAGACCGATCCGGCCGAGCAGCCCGACCTGTCCCGGTGGCAGCACACGCTGGCGTTCCGGCTCGCCTGACCGCGCCGGTCAGCTGCCGAGCCAGCTGAGGTAGAAGATCCCGACGCCGGTGATCATGAAGACGCCGGCGATGATCCAGAACCGGATCGTGATCGTCACCTCGGCCCAGCCCTTGAGCTCGAAGTGGTGGTGCAGCGGGCTCATCAGGAAGATCCGCTTGCCCTTGGTCAGCTTGAAGTACGCCCGCTGCACGATCACCGAGCCGGTGATCACGCAGAACAGGCCGCCGATGACGATCAGCAGCAGCTCGGTCCGGCTGAGCACGGCCAGCGCGGCGAGCGCACCGCCGAGGCCGAGGGCGCCGGTGTCGCCCATGATGATCTTCGCCGGCGGCGCGTTCCACCAGAGGAAGCCGATCAGGCTGCCGGACAGCGCGGTCGCGATGATCGCCAGGTCGAGCGGGTCGCGGACCTGGAAACAGGCGTGCTCCAGCGACCGGGTGGCGCTCTGGCAGGCCTGGCTGGACTGGAAGAAGCCGATGAAGATGAACGCCGACAGGGCCAGGATCGTCGAGCCGGTGGCCAGCCCGTCCTGACCGTCGGTGACGTTGACGCCGTTCGAGGTGGCGACCGCCAGCAGGTTGATCCAGACCAGCACCAGCACGACGCCGACCAGGCCGAGCGCGGCGAGATTGAGCCACGGGATGTCGCGGGTGAACGAGATCGCCGTCGAGGCGGGGGTCAGCCCGGTCAGCGGGTCGGCGAACTGCAGCGCCAGGATCGCGAACAGCGTGCTCACCGTCACCTGGCCGGCGATCTTCTGCCAGCCGGTCAGGCCGAGGCTGCGCTGCAGTCGGGTCTTGGTGAAGTCGTCCAGGAAGCCGACGATGCCGTGGCCGACCAGCATCAGGATCACCAGGAGCGCGCTCGGCGAGATCGCGACGCCCGGCCCGACCAGGTGGCCGAAGAAGTAGCCGACCAGGGATCCCGTGATGAACACCAGCCCGCCCATGGTGGGCGTGCCACGCTTCACCTCGTGTGTGGTCGGGCCGTCCACCCGGATCGGCTGGCCCCAGCCCCAGCGGGCGTACAGCCGCATCGCGACCGGGGTGACCAGCAGGCTGAACAGCAGGCCGACAGCGCCGGCCGAGAGCAGAGCGATCATGCGGAGGCGACCACCCGGACTGTCGTAGCGGCGAACTTGCTGAGCGGCAGACCGGGCCAGGACGTCATTGCGCCGATGTTAGTGGTACCCGGCGGCGGACGGATGACGCCGCACCCGGAACCGGTCGATCCGCCCTACTCAGAGCCTTGTCCAATGAGACGGAATCACGATTTCCGGTACGAAAATCACGAAAAGGCCGCAGAATGTACCGGGTGATCGACTTCCAGCTCGTCGACCTCGCCCGCGGACTCGTCCGGGATCGCTTCCCCAATCTCCGGGCCGCCTGGCTGGGCGGGAGCTTCGTGGCCGAAACCGCGACCCCCACGTCCGACCTCGACCTGACCGTGTTGCTGCCCGGTCCGCCGGCTCCGTACCGCTCGTCGGAGCGGTACGAGGGCTACCCGGTCGAGTTCTTCGTCCAGACCGAGGACTCGCTGACGTACTTCTGCGACCGGAGCCTGGAGAGCCGCCGGCCGTCCACGATCCGGCTGATCGGCGAGTCGATCATCCTCGCCGACAACGACGGGTCCGGCGCCACCTGGCAGCGGCGCTGCCTGGACTGGTTGCGGACCGGTCCCGAAGCGCTCAGCCAGGCCGAACTGGACGCCCGCCGCTATCGGGTCACCGACCTGCTGGACGACCTGCGCGGTGCCCAGGACCAGGACCGGATCGGGATGATCGGCACCGGCCTGCTGGAGTCGTCGGCCGACCTGCTGCTGGCCGGTTCGAAGCGCTGGGTCGGCCACGGGAAGGCGCTGGTGACCGAGCTGGAACGGTTCGACACCGAGACCGGCAGCCGCTGGCAGGACGACCTGCTGGGTGCGGCGCGGTCCGCCTGGACCGGTGACCCTGGGCCGATCGCCAAGGTGGCCGAGCAGATCCTGGACCAGTTCGGCGGCCCGTTGTTCGAGGGGTACCGGGCCGACGCGAGGATCCCGCCGGTAGCCCTCTGAGCCCGGGCGTAGGCTCTCCGCCATGCCCAGGGCCGATTCACCGAAGGACCGCTTCATCACCGTGTACGGCCATCGGCCCGTGCAGGCGGCCTTGGACGACCCCGACCTGGCCATCGACAAGGTGATGATCGCCGACGGCGAGCGCGGGCCGGCCGCCCGTCAGATCGAGTCCACCGCGCGCGGCCGCGGGATCGACGTGCAGCGGGCGCCGGCGCACCGGATCAAGCTGCTGTCCGGCAACGGCAAGCACGACAACGGCGTGCTGGCGGACGTGCTCGCCCCGGGCATGCGGACCCTGACCGCTGCGCTGGACGGTCCGGACCGGCCGAGTCGGGTGCTGCTGCTGGACGGGGTACGGACGCCGAGCAACGTCGGGATGATCCTGCGCACCGCGACCGCCGCCGGACTGGAGGGCATCGTCGTCCCGCACCGCGGCGTCGCGAGCATCGACCCGCTGGTGATCAAGGCCTCGGCCGGGGTCGCGTTCCGGGCGCCGGTGCTGCGGTCGGGTACGGCCGCCGAGGCGGCCCGGCAACTCCGCGACGCCGGCTTCCAACTGGTCGGGCTGGCCGCGTCCGGTGATCACTCGATCTTCACCGTGGAGCTCGGCCCGGCCGTCGCGCTCGTCCTCGGCAGCGAGACCGACGGCGTCACCCCGCACGTCGCCGAGTTGATCACCGACTGGGTCACCATCCCGATGCCCGGCGCCGTGGAGTCCCTCAACGTCGCCAGCGCGGCCGCCGTCGCCTGCTTCGAACTCGTCCGCCGCGCCACCGTGCCCTGAGCCTGTCGAAGGGCGGCCCGTCAGTGCCCTGAGCCTGTCGAAGGGCTTGGAACGGGCCTGCCCTTCGACAAGCTCAGGGAGTGGTCGCCGTCGTCAGCTGGCCTTCTTCTTGGCCGCCGTCTTCTTCGCCGTGGACTTCTTGGCCGCCGCCTTCTTGGTGGTCTTCTTCTTCGCGCTCGCCTTCTTGGCACCGGACTTCTTGGCCGTACGGCGACTGCCGACCTCCTCGACGCTGCGCCGCAGGGCCTCGACCAGGTCGATCACCTCGCCCGGCTCGCCGTCCTCCTCCTCGACGCCGAATGTGGCGGCCGTGTCCAGCGCCTCGCCCTCGGCCTTCTTCGCCTCGATCAGGGTCCGCAACTGCTCCTGGTACTCGTCGGTGAACGCGTCCGGCCGGAAGTCGCCGGCCAGGCTGTCGATCAGCGACGAGGCCATCTTCTTCTCCTGCTTGGACACCGACGCCGTGGAGGACAGCACGTCGAAGTCGGCCTCCCGTACCTCGTCGTCCCAGAGCAGGGTCTGCAGCATGATCACCTTGCCGCGGACCCGGAGTGCGGCGAGCCGGCTCTTCTGGCGCAGCGCGAAGGTGACGATCGCCGTCCGGTCCGACTCGGCCAGCGCGTCCCGGAGCAGCTTGTACGGCTTCACGGCCGCCTTGTCCGGCTCGAGGAAGTAGCTCCGGTCGAAACTGATCGGATCGAGTTGATCACTCGGCACGAACTGCGCCACGTCGATCGACTTGCTCCGCTCCTCAGGCAGCGCGGCAAGATCGTCCTCGGTCAGGACGACGGTGGTACTGCCGTCGTCGTACGCCTTGTCGATGTGCTCGTAGTCGACGATCTTGCCGCAGACCTCGCAGCGCCGCTGGTA
This sequence comes from Microlunatus sp. YIM B11417, assembly GCF_059617205.1. Taxonomy (NCBI): domain Bacteria; kingdom Bacillati; phylum Actinomycetota; class Actinomycetes; order Propionibacteriales; family Propionibacteriaceae; genus Microlunatus; species Microlunatus sp. YIM B11417. The sequence continues at coordinate 824,735 of NZ_JCAMPJ010000003.1, read as the reverse complement.
GCGGATCCGGCCGCCGTCGGCGTCGTGCACCTGGTGCAGCGACAGGTCGTGGTCCTCGGTCGCGCTGTACAGCTTGACCGGCACATTGACCAGGCCGAACGAGATCGCGCCCTTCCAGATCGACCGCATCGCGGCCTCCTCACTCGAACGGGGCCGGATCCCCCGCACCGACCCGGACAACCTCCGGCGCTCCGTCGGAGAAGTCGATCACCGTCGTCGGCTCCGCGCCGCAGTCGCCCGAGTCGACGACCGCGTCCAGCTCGGGGTCGAGCCGGTCCTTGATCTCCCAGCCCTGGGTCAGCGGGTCCTCCTCGCCGGGCAGCAGCAGCGTGCTGGACAACAGCGGCTCGCCGAGTGTGGCGAGCAGGGCCTGGGTGGTGACGTGGTCCGGGATCCGTACCCCGACGGTCTTCTTCTTGGGGTGCAGCATCTGGCGCGGCACCTCCTTGGTGGCCGGCAGGATGAACGTGTAGCTGCCGGGCGTGGCCGCCTTGATGCTGCGGAACACGGCGTTGTCGATGTGCACGAACTGGCCCAGTTGGCCGAACTCGCGACAGACCAGCGTGAAGTGGTGCTTGTCGTCCAGTTGCCTGATCCGGCGGATCCGCTCCAGCCCGTCCCGGTTGCCGAGCTGGCAGCCGAGGGCGTAGCAGGAGTCCGTCGGATAGGCGATCAGCGCGCCGTCACGTACCAGGTCGACGACCTGTCCGATGGCGCGGGGCTGGGGATTGTCCGGGTGCACATCGAAGTACTTCGCCATCGTCCGACCCTAGTACAGCGGCCGGCGTGCGGGAACGGGCAGTGTTTCGACCGGCTACGCACCCATCCGTACCTGGGCCGACTCGAGCCGGACCGGCGTCGGATCGATCAGGTTGTCCGGCCCGCAGGCGCCGACGAAACGACCGTGCCGGCGGATCAGCGGACCGGTCTCGACCTCGCCGATCACGCAGGTGATGTTGTCCCGGCCACCCCGGTCCACCGCCGCCGCGATCAACGCCTTCGCCGCGTCGTCCAGATCGTGGATGTAGAGCAGGTCGGCGATCTGCTGGTCGTCGACCAGGTCGCTGAGCCCGTCGCTGCAGATCAGCAGCCGGTCCCCCACCATCAGCTCCAGCTCGCACAGGTCGGGCACCGGCGGCTGCCGGTCGTCGACCGCCTGCAGCACCACGCTCCGGTACGGGTAGCTCAGCGCCTCCTCCTCGGTCAGCTCGCCGGTGTCGATCAGCCGCTGCACGAGCGTGTGATCATGACTGAGCTGGGTCAGGAAGCCGTCCCGGAGCAGGTAGGCCCTCGAGTCCCCGACATGTGCCATCGCACAGGTGTCGCCGTCGGACATGATCGCGGTCAACGTCGTGGACATTCCCCGACGCTCCGGATGCAGCTCCGCGTCGTCACGCAGCTGCCGGTGAGCAACCTCGATCACCTCGGCCAGAAAACCGGTCAGATCGGGATGATCATGAACGATCGCAGCCGAACTCAGAGCAAATGCCGTGCTCGCCGATGCGATCTCCCCGGCTGCAGCGCCGCCCACGCCGTCGGCGACCAGGAGCAGATACGGGCCGGCAAAGCCGGAATCCTCGTTGTGCGGGCGGACCAGACCGACATCGGTTCGGGCGGCGTACCTGAACCTCAAGCGGTCCGCCTCCGTCATGAGCGGCATACTAGCCCGCCCGGCGCCGTGGATCGAGACCGCCGCCACGTCGGCGCGTTAAGACGATGTGACGATGATCGCACTCGCCTAGGGTTCGGGGCATGTTCTCCTTGCCGGACCGGGTCCGGGACCGTGCGCGTTCGCTCGGACCGGCGGGCGACGCCTGGCTCGCCGGGCTGCCCGACCTGGTCGCCGGACTGGCTGCTGACTGGGACCTTTCCGTCGGCGAGCCGCTGGCCGGCGGCAGTGCCTCGCTGGTGCTGCGGGCCACCGACGGCGACGGTGAGCCGGTGGTGCTCAAGCTCGGCCAGCCGGACGGCGACCTGACCGAGCAGGCCGACACGCTGCGCCGGGCCGGCGGACGCGGCTATGCCCGGCTGCACCGGTTCGACGGCGATCGCAACGCGTTGCTGGTGGAGGGACTCGGGCCGTCCCTGGACTCGGTCGAGCCGCCGCCGGAACATGCCATCGAGGTGCTCTGTGCGCTGCTGCGGGAGGCCTGGCAGGTGTCCCGGCCGGCCGCCCCGCCGAGCGTCCCGGAGAAGGCCGCGGCGTTGGGCGCGTTCATCGCGGAGGCCTGGCCGGCGCTCGGCCGGCCCTGCCCGGAACGGGTGATCGACACCGCACTGGGGTACGCGGAGCGACGCGCGGCCGCGTTCGACCCGGATCGCTCGGTCGTCGTCCATGGCGACCCGCACGCGGCCAACGCGCTGCAGCGCCGCGGCGACGGCTACGTGTTCGTCGACCCGGACGGTTTCCTCGCCGATCCCGGCTACGACCTCGGCGTGGTGCTGCGGGACTGGCTGCCCGAGTTGGCCGCGGCCGCCGATCCGGACGCGCTGCTCCGCGACTACTGCCGGCTGCTGGCGCTGCGGTCCGGGGTCGACGCGGCGGTGATCTGGGAGTGGGGCTTCCTGGAACGCGTGTCGACCGGGCTCTACTGCCTGCGCTACGGCGCGCCGGAGCTGGGGCGCCGCTTCCTCGCGTCGGCCGCTCGGCTGCGCTGACCGTACCGACGGAAAAGGGCGGGCGGTAGCCGGTCGACGCTGGCTAGGCTGGTTCCCATGTTCCGCGCGCCGATCATGATGACCCCGCCCACGGGGTAATCCGGCCTGCGCCCATCCACCCCGCGGCATCGCGGGGTGGCCGAACTCCGAGGTGTCGCCGCCTCGAGGAGTTCACCGATGACCGTCTACCTGACCACGTCGATTCCGTACGTCAACGCCCGGCCGCACCTCGGCCACGCCCTGGAGTTCGTCCAGGCCGACGTGCTGGCCCGGCACCATCGCCACCGCGGGCGGTCCGTACGGCTGCTCAGCGGCACCGACGACAACGCCCTGAAGAACGTCACCGCCGCCCGTACCGCCGGCGTCGACCCGGGCACGTTCGTCGCGGAGAACGCCGACGCCTTCCAGCGGCTGGCCGGGCCGCTCGGGCTGAGCCTGGACGACTTCATCCGGACCGGCAGCGATCCCCGGCACGCGCCGGGCGTGCAGCGGATCTGGCGCCGCTGCGCCGAGGCCGGCGACTTCACCCGGCGGACGTACCGCGGGCGCTACTGCGCAGGCTGCGAGCAGTTCTACACCGCCGACGATCTTGTTGACGGCCGCTGCCCGGAGCACGGCACCGAGCCCGAGCCGGTCGAGGAGGAGAACTGGTTCTTCGCCCTGAGCCGGTACGCCGAGCCGATCCGGCGGCTGATCCTCTCCGGCGAGGTACGGATCGAGCCGGAGTCGCGGCGCAACGAGATCCTCGGCTTGATCGACGCCGGGCTGCCCGACGTCAGCGTGTCCCGCCCGGCCGCCCGCGCCGACGGCTGGGGCATCGGCGTGCCCGGCGATCCGGGCCAGGTCATCTATGTCTGGTGGGACGCGCTGGCCAACTACCTGACCTCGCTCGGGTACGCCGACGACGGCCCGGACTACCGGCGGTGGTGGCAGGGCTCGGCCGAACGGATCCACGTGATCGGCAAGGGCATCGTCCGCTTCCACGCCCTGACCTGGCTCGGCCAACTGCTGTCCGCCGGCCTGCCGCTGCCGACCTCGATCTTCGTCCACGACTACCTGACCGTGGACGGCGCCAAGATCTCCAAGTCGGCCGGCGGTTCGGCCGACCCGGCGGCCGTGGTCGACGCGTACGGGCGGGACGCGGTGCGCTGGTGGCTGTCCGCCGGCGTGGCCCGCGTCGGCGACACCGACTTCACCGAGCGGGCCCTGGTCGAGCGCCACGACGCGGACCTGGCGAACGGGGTCGGGAATCTGGTCAACCGCACCGTCACCCTGATCAACCGACGCCGGTCCGGGCGACTGCATCGGCTGGACCCGGATCCAGCTCCGGCCGGCGCGAAGGTGTCGGCGGCCGCCGCGGCCCTGCCCGGGCGGATCGACACGGCGCTGGCCCGGTTCGACCTGCGCTCCGCCACGGCGGCCCTGATCAACGTGGCCCGAACGGCCAATCGCTATCTCCAGCAGACCGAGCCCTGGCGGCTGCCCGCCGACGATCCCCGCCTCGACCCGATCCTGGCCACGGCCCTGACCGTCTGCCGAGTCCTGGCCGACGAACTGACCCCGTTCGTCCCGGACGGCGCCGACCGCCTCCGCCGGCCTCTGGGCTCCGGCCTCGAGGTCGGCGCTCCCGAGGCTGCCTTCCCCCAACTCACCCCGTAACCGCGCGACCACGAGCCCCCGCATCCGAAGCTGCCCAATCCAACCCCTCGGTGCCACGCCTGCCAGCCCCTGGCGATTCGCGACCGTTCCTCTCATCCGCGACCGGCGCAACGGTCGCGGATGCTCGCAACGGTCGCGGATCCCGCGCCGACCTCAACTCCGCCCACCGCACCCGCTTCCCGCGGACCTCAGCTCCGCCCACCGCACCAGCTCCCCGCGGACCTCAGCTCCACCCCACCGCACCCGCTCCCCGCCGACCTCCGCTCCCCACCGCCCCTGCTCCCCGCCGACCTCCGCTCCCCACCGCCCCTGCTCCCCGCCGACCTCCGCTCCCCACCGCCCCTGCTCCCCGCCGACCTCCGCTCCCCACCGCCCCTGCTCCCCGCCGACCTCCGCTCCCCACCGCCCCTGCTCCCCACCGACCTCCGCTCCCTACCGCATCTGCTCCCCGCCCCGACTTCAGCTCCACCCCACCGCCCCGCTCCCCGCCGACCTCAACTCACCCACGTCCTGCCGCACCCTCACGTCTGGCTGCGCCTTCTCTCTCCGCCGTGCTCATCTCCGCCCCACCTCCCGCCGACCGGTCACTTCCGCAGCGACACGCCGACAGAACCGCTGCTTTGGTGACCGGTCGGCGATTGGAAGGGAGGGTTGGGGGGTGCTGCTGATGGATCTCGACAACACGCTGGTGGACCGGGCGGCCGCGTTCGCCGGCTGGGCGGGGCGGTTCGTCGCCGAGGTGGGCGGCGGGGCGGGTGATGTGGACTGGCTGGTCGAGCTCGACGCGGACGGTTACACGCCGCGGGACAGGGTCGCGGCGGGGATCCAGGAGCGGTTCGGGCTGTCGGACGCCCAGGATCGGCTGATCGAACGCCTGCTGCGCGAGCACGTCGACGAGATCAGGGCGGTCGAGGGCGTCACGGCACTGCTCGAATCCCTTCCGGAGCAGGGAATCCGGCGGGTGGTGGTCAGTAACGGCACCGAGTGGCAACAGCAGCGCAAGCTGCAGGTGACCGGGCTGGCCGAGCTCGTGGACGACGTGATCATCTCCGAGGCGGTCGGTTGCAAGAAACCCGATCCGAGGATTTTCGCGATCGCGCTGGAGCGGTCGCCGGAGGCGGGCGAGCCCTGGATGATCGGTGATCATCCCGACGCCGACGTCCGCGGCGCCGCGCGGGTCGGACTCCGGACCGGCTGGGTGGACCGCGGCCGTCGTTGGATCGGCGACGACGAGCCCACCGTACAAGCCGCCACCTCAACGGACGTGATCCGAGCCGTCCTGTCCGGTCGACCGGCTCTTAAAGCTCGCTTCAGCTTGAACTAACCTGGTGATCATGCTGCACAAGAACGATCAGCTGACCATCGGGGATCTGGCGGCCCGGTCCGGCGTGGCGCCGTCGGCGCTGCGCTACTACGAGTCGCAGGGTCTGATCTCGGCGACCCGGACCACCGGCAACCAACGCAGGTACGAACGGGCGATGCTGCGCCGGATCGCGTTCATCCGGTCGGCGCAGCGGGTCGGCCTGTCCTTGACCGAGATCACCGAGGCGATGGACAGCCTGCCGGACAACCGGACGCCGACCCGGGCCGACTGGGCCCGGCTGTCCCGGGACTGGCGCCCCCGGATCGACGCCCAGATCGCCCGGTTGATCAAGCTCCGGGACGAGTTGGACAACTGCATCGGCTGCGGGTGCCTGAGCCTGAAGCGCTGCTCGTTGCAGAACCCGAACGACACGGTCGCCGCGGACGGGCCGGGCGCGGTCTACCTCGAGCCGGGCAGCTCCCGGCTCTGCGAACCCGCCTGATCACCCCTCGCGGATCAGGTCGGCGGCCCGCCAGGCCAGCGCGGTGATCGGCCCGTTGAGATTTCCGGAGACGAGCACCGGCAGCACCGAGGCGTCGACCACCCGCAGCCCGGCCACGCCGCGGACCCGCAGCCGCGAGTCGACCACGTCCTCGTCGTCCGGCCCCATGGCGCACGTCCCGACCGCGTGATAGCCGGCGCTGCCGACCGTCAGCACGTAGTCGAGGATCTCCTGGTCGCTCTCCACGGCCGGGCCCGGTTCGGTCTCGCGTTCGATCCGGCCGGCGAGCGGCGCGGTCTCGAACAGCCGGCGCAGGGCCCGGAACGCGCCGACCGTCGTCGCCCGGTCGTGCTCGGTGGCGAGGTAGTTGGCGTCGATGTCCAGCGGCGCAGCGGGGTCGGCGGAGGTGATCCGCAGGCTGCCCTCGCTGTCCGGCCGCAGGGCGAACCCGATCGCCATCATGCCCGGCTCGTGCTCCACCTCGACCGCTGCGCCCTGGCGTCGCGGCGCGATGGACAGCGGCGCGATCTGCAGCTGGGCGTCCGGACGGTCCAGGCCGGCACGGGTCTTGAGGAAGCCGACGACCTCGAACGGCGGTGCCGCGAGGACTCCACGCCGATGCTCCTGGTACTCCTGCATCGCCGCCTGCTGCCCCTCCGGCGTGCTGAGCAGCCGGTTGTAGCCGAGGTTCTCGGTGAGCCGGTACTGCACCTGGAACGCTCGGTGCTCGCGCAGCCGAGCCCCGAGCCGCGGTACGTCACGGACGACCTCGACGCCGGCCGCCCGCAGGACCGGCTCCGGCCCGATCCGGGACAGCTGCAACAGCTTCGGGCTGCCGATCGCGCCGGCCGCCAGGATGACCTCGCGGGCGGCGGAGGCCTCGAAGGACTGGTCGTCCTGCCGCCCGATCACCCCGACGGCCCGTACGACCGAAGCCGAGTCGGCGAACCGCACCCGCTCGACCACGGTGCGTACGGCGACCGTGAGGTTGGGCCGGTCCAGCGCCGGGTGCAGGAACGCGCTCGCCGCGCTGACCCGGTGGCCGTCGTGGATCGTCGCGATGACGTACCCGATCCGTTCCCCGTCCGCCTCGTTGACGTCCCGGGTGGGCCGCCAGCCGAGGTCGGCGCCGGAGGCGATCACGTCGTCCAGCAACGGCCCGGCCCGTACCGCCGTACTGCTCACCCGGAGCGGCCCGCCGGTGCCACGGACCGGCGAGGCCCCGAGTTCGTGATCTTCGACCGCCCTGTAGGCCGCCAGGATCGCCGGCCAGCCCCAGCCCGGATTGCCGCGCCGCTCCAGCTCGTCGTAGTCGGCGGCCTGGCCGCGGTTGTAGACCATCCCGTTGACCGAGCTGGACCCGCCGAGCGTCTTGCCCCGGACCCCAGTACTCCACCTGCTCGGTCGGCCCGAACGGCCGGGTCGGATGGAACCACGCGGTGGCCGGATCGCCGAGCAGCGGGAACGTGCCGCCGGGCATCGCGATCAGCGGATTGCTGTCCCGATCACCGGCCTCGACGAGCAGGACGCTGGTCTCCGGGTCGGCCGACAGGCGGTGGGCCAGCACGCAGCCGGCAGGCCCGGCGCCGACGATGACGTAATCGAACTCTGCCACGGAAATCCCCCGTCGCTTCGGTCGTTGCGGTCGAATCCAGCACGCTAGTACGAGGGCCCGGCGGAGGAAACTCCCGGCGTCCGGGGTCGTCATCGCCGCGTCGAGCGGGGACCCTAGGATGACCGCCATGGTCAAGAAGGTCGCACTGCTCACCGCCGGCGGGTTCGCCCCGTGCCTCTCCTCCGCCATCGGCGGGCTGATCCAGCGCTACACCGAGCTCGCCCCCGAAGTCGAGATCATCGCCTACCGACACGGCTACCAGGGCCTGCTCTCCGGCGACTCGCTCGTCGTCACGCCCGAGGTCCGGGCCAAGGCCGGTCTGCTGCACGAGTACGGCGGCTCCCCGATCGGCAACTCGCGGGTCAAGCTCACCAACGCCAAGGACCTGGTGAAGCGCGGCCTGGTGGCCGAGGGCGTCGACCCTCTGCAGGCGGCGGCCGAGCGGCTGACCAAGGACGGCGTGGACGTCCTGCACACCATCGGCGGCGACGACACCAACACCACGGCCGCCGACCTGGCCGCCTATCTGGCCGAGCACGACTACCCGCTCACCGTGGTCGGGCTGCCGAAGACGATCGACAACGACGTGGTACCGATCCGGCAGTCGCTCGGGGCCTGGACCGCGGCCGAACAGGGCGCTCGGTTCGCCGAGAACATCGTCGGCGAGCACAACTCGGCCTCCCGGATGTTGATCGTGCACGAGGTGATGGGCCGGCACTGCGGCTGGCTGACCGCAGCCACCGCGCAGTCCTACCGGGACTGGCTGGACACTCGCGAGTGGCTGCCCGAGATCGGGCTCAGCCGGGCGGCCTGGGACGTGCACGGCGTGTACGTCCCCGAAGCCGTGATCGACCTCGACGCGGAGTCCGTACGCCTGAAGTCGATCATGGACGAGGTCGGCAACGTGACGATCTTCCTGTCCGAGGGCGCCGGCCTGGACACCATCGTCGCCGAGCTGGAGCGCTCCGGCGAGGAGGTCGAGCGGGACCCGTTCGGTCACGTCAAGATCGACACCATCAACCCGGGTGCCTGGTTCGCCGCCAAGTTCGCCGAGAAGATCGGCGCCGAGAAGGTCATGGTGCAGAAGTCCGGCTACTTCTCCCGCTCCGCCGCCGCCAACCAGCGCGACCTCGACCTGATCAAGTCGATGACCGACCTCGCCGTCGACTCCGCCCTGCGCGGCGAGCCGGGCGTGATCGGCCAGGACGAGGAGCGCGGCGACGAACTGCGGGCGATCGAGTTCGAGCGGATCAAGGGCGGCAAGCCGTTCGACATCACCCAGCCCTGGTTCACCGACCTGCTGGCCGGCATCGGCCAGGCCGCCCCGCAACCCGCCTCCGCCCACTGACAAACCCGCCGACCGGTCACAAAAGCAGCGGTTTCCACGGCGTGTCGCTGCAGTTGTGACCGGTCGGCGCAACTCGGGGCGACCGGCCGCCCATAGCGCCGTCGGTTTTTCACGTAACGTGAAAGACCGGCGCTTTACCGGGGAAGCTTCTCGCGGAAAGCGCTGGTTTTTCACGTAACGTGAAAAACCAGCAGGCTCCTGTGACGGGTGAGGTTACGAGTCCTTCGCGGCTCGGCGACGGGCCAGGCGGCCGGCGATGGCGGCGATCACGGCGCCCAAGCCGACGCCGGTCGCGGCACCGGTGACGTAGCCGGCGCCCATGCCGACCCGGACCGAGCGGACCGCGACCTCCTGGGGAACCAGGACCGGCTCCGGCTCGGCGGGTTCGGGGTGCAGCGCGAACCGTACCCGCTCCTCCACCTGGACCGGCGCGACGGCCGGCTGGTGCGCGGTCGCGATCCAGGCCGCGACGAAGAGGATCAGCCGGGCGAACAGGTTGAAGAAGAGCATCAGGGCGATCACCGGACCGAACAGCGCGGCCGCCGCGTTGCCGGCGAAGATGCCGACCAGGAAGCTGGTCAGGTACTGCAGGACGCCGAGGCCGATCGATCCGATCAGCGCGCCGCGGCGCACGGTCCGCCACGGGAAGCGGTACTCCGGCAGCACGGTGTAGAGGTACATGAACAGCACCCAGCCGGCGCCGACCGAGATGATCACCGGCACCAGCGCCAGCACCGGCCGGAGCCACGGCAGGTCGTCCAGCCCGAGCCAGCCGATCACGGTGCCGCTCAGCGAGGTGGACAGGCTGGCCAGCGAGAAGGTCAGCGCGACCAGAATCAGCAGACCGATCAAGATCAACAGGTTGACCCCGATCTTGACCAGGAAGTTCTCCTTCTTCTCCGCGTAGTCGAAGTTCTCCCGCATCTGGCCCTGGACGGCCTGCTTCAGGTTGCCGATCCAGCCCGACCCGGAATACATGGCCGACAGCAGGCCGACCACGCCGACCGTGGCCCAGCCCTTCAGGAAGTTCTCGACCAGGTCGGCGATCTGCTGCCCCTGGCTGCCGGAGCCACCCACCGCGGAGGTCGCCGCCTGGACGACGGACTCCATCAGATCCGGTCGCGCGTACGTCAGCACGAAGCCGGTGATCGAGAACGCGAACATCAGGATCGGCACCAGCGCGAGCACGGAGAAGTACGTGATCGCAGCCCCGAACTGGTCGCCGAGCCGGGTCGTGTACCGCTCACCGGTCCGGATCAGATGGGCGATGCCTGGCCGTGCCTTGACGCGCTCGATCCACTCCTTCACCCGGTCAGGGTAGCGACTGGCGCCCCGAGGACGGCGAGCAACGCGACGGCGACGGCCAACTGGATCGCGACCAGGGCCGCGCCGCGGACGGCGAAGCCGCGCCAGGACACGGTGAGGCCCGCCGCACGACAGCGGCCGGCCCAGAGCAGCGTCGCCAGACTCGCCCACGGCGTGATCAGCGGGCCGGCGTTCACGCCGACCAGCAGCGCGACCGTACGGGCCAGGCCGTTCGCCACCGGTTCCAGGGCCAGATAGGCCGGCAGGTTGTTGATCAGGTTGGCCGCGCCGGCGCCGATCACGGCCAGTCGGGCCAGTTCCGGCCAGTCGGTGCCGGCGCCGCTGATCCGGACCAGCAGGGCGGGCAGGCCGTGATCATGCGCCAGCTGGACCAGCAGGAACAGGACCGAGACGCCGAGCACCAGCCGCCACGGCACCAGGTGCCCAGACCGCAGCGCAGCGGTCAGCAGGTCCGGACGCCGGATCACCGTCGCCAGCAGCACCACGCAGGCTGCCACCACCGCGGCCGCCTCCACCGGCACTCCGACGATGATCATCGGGCCGAGCGCGGCCGCGACGACGAAGGCGATGACCAGCAGCGGCCGGTCCGGCGCGGGCTCCAGCGGCGGTCGCTGGTAGCGGCCCCGCAGCGAGCCGCGGAACATGATCAGCAACAGCAGCACGGTGACCAGCACGCAGCCGAGCGCCACCGGCCAGACGAAGCCGGCGAACTCGCGGGCCGGCACGTCCAGCCGCTGCAGCGCCAGCAGATTGGTCAGGTTGGACGACGGCAGGAACAGCGAGGCCGTGTTGGCGATCCACACCGACGTGTACGCGAACAGCAGCCGGTCCACCCCGAGCCGACGGGCCAACACCAGCGCCACCGGCGTGACCAGCACCGCCGTCGTGTCCAGCGACAGCACGGCCGTCACCAGCACCGCCGCCGCGGTGAGCAACAGCCACAGTGCCAGCACCGAACCGCGGCCGAGCCGGGCCGCGACATGGGCGATCCGGGCGAACACGCCGATCCGGTCCGACAGTTCCGCGAGCACCGTCATCGCGACCAGGAAGACCAGGATCGGGACGACCCGTTCCGCCAATCCGATCAGGTCCACGGGCAGACCGTAAGCTCTGCCGCCGACAGTCCGGTCGTCAGGGTCGCCGAGCGACCGGTGTCCTTGACAGGTTCCGGGCGCCGGTCAAGGCTGGCAGACATGACCCGACTCCTCACCGACGACGAAGTGGACACTCAGCTCGCCGACCTGGACGGCTGGTCCAGGGTCGAGGGCGAGCCGGCGATCCGCAGCACCACCGAGCTGGCCGACTTCGTGGCGGCGCTGGCGTACGTGAACAAGGTGGGTGACCTGGCAGAGGCCGCGAACCACCATCCGGACATCGACATCCGCTGGAACAAGGTGACGCTGACCCTGTCCACCCACTCCGAGGGCGGCCTGACCCAGGCCGACATCGAGCTGGCCCACCAGATCGCCGCCCTCTGAGCGAGCCCTGACTCAGTCCTCGTACGCCTCCGGCGGCGGGCAGGAGCAGACCAGGTTGCGATCACCGTAGCTGCCGTCGATCCGGGCGACCGGCGGCCAGTACTTGTCCCGGGCACCGCCGCCGATCGGGCCGCCGTGCAGCCCGGCCGGGAACGCCGCCAGCTTCCGCGAGTACGGATGCGTCCAGGCATCGTCGATCACCGCGGCCTGGGTGTGCGGGGCGTTCACCAGCGGGTTGTCCTCGGCCGGCCACTCCCCCGACTCGACCCGGGCGATCTCGGCCCGGATGTCGATCATGGCCTGGCAGAACCGGTCCAGCTCGGCCAGGTCCTCCGACTCGGTCGGCTCGACCATCAAGGTGCCCGCCACCGGGAAGCTCATCGTCGGCGCGTGGAATCCGTAGTCGATCAACCGCTTCGCGACGTCGTCGACGGTGATCCTGCTCGCCTTGGTCAGCGGCCGCAGGTCGATGATGCACTCGTGCGCGACCAGCCCGCCGCGGCCCGTGTAGAGCACCGGGTAATGATCATGGAGCCGGGCCGCCACGTAGTTGGCCGCCAGCAGCGCGTGCTGGGTGGCCGAGGTCAAGCCGTCGGTTCCCATCATCGCGATGTAGGCGTAGCTGATCGGCAGGATTCCGGCCGAACCGTACGGCGCGGCGGAGATCGGGCCGATGCCATGATCACCGCCGACCTCGGAGAGCGGATGGGTCGGCAGGTACGGCACCAGGTGGGCACCGACACCGATCGGGCCGACGCCCGGACCGCCGCCGCCGTGCGGGATGCAGAACGTCTTGTGCAGGTTGAGATGGCTGACATCCGCGCCGAACCGGCCGGGCCGGGCCAGGCCGAGCAGCGCATTCAGGTTGGCCCCGTCGACGTACACCTGGCCGCCGGCGTCGTGCACCAGCGCACACAACTCGGCGATGCCCTCCTCGAACACTCCGTGGGTGGACGGGTAGGTGACCATGATCGCGGCGAGTTGATCACGGTGCTTGTCGATCTTGGCCCGCAGGTCGTCGAGATCCACCGAGCCGTCCTCCGTGGCGCCGACGACCACCACCTTGAGCCCGGCCATCGCGGCCGAGGCGGCGTTGGTACCGTGCGCCGAGGACGGGATCAGGCAGACCCGGCGGTCATGATCACCGCGGGCGTCATGGTAGGCCCGGATGGTCAGCAGCCCGGCCAGCTCGCCCTGGCTGCCGGCGTTCGGCTGGACCGACACCTTCGCGTAGCCGGTGATCTCGGCCAGCCAGGTCTCCAGCTCGTTGATCATGGTCGCGTAGCCCTGCGCGTCGGCGACCGGTGCGAACGGGTGCAGGCTCGCGAAGCCGGGCAGCGAGATCGGCTCCATCTCGGCGGTGGCGTTGAGCTTCATCGTGCAGGACCCGAGCGGGATCATGCCCCGGTCCAGGGCGAAGTCCCGGTCCGAGAGCGCGCGCAGGTAGCGCAGCATCGCGGTCTCACTGTGCGCGTCGTGGAACACCGGGTGGGTCAGGAAGTCACTGGTCCGCCGGCTGCCGGCCAGCCGGTCCGGTCCGGCCTGGCCGGGGGCGCCGTCCAGCCCGAAGGCCTCCCGTACGGCCCGCAGCGCTCCGCTGTCGGCGTCCTCGCCGACCGAGATCCCGACCTGGTCGGAGTCGACCAGCCGCAGGTGTACGCCGCGCTCGTGGGCCGCAGCGACGACGCCGGCCGCATGCCCGGGGACCCGGACCAGGACGGTGTCGAAGAAGGAGCCGTGGACGACGTCGAAGCCGGCCCGGCCGAGGTCGTCGGCCAGCGCGGCGGCGTTGCGGTGCACGGTGCCGGCGATCGACCGCAGCCCCTCCGGACCGTGGTAGACCGCGTACATCCCGGCCACCACGGCCAGCAGCACCTGCGCGGTGCAGATGTTGGAGGTCGCCTTCTCCCGGCGGATGTGCTGTTCCCGGGTCTGCAGCGCGAGGCGGTACGCGGACGTACCGGCGGTGTCCTTGGAGAGACCGACCAGCCGGCCCGGCAGCTGCCGCTCCAGCCCGGCCCGGACCGCCATGAACCCGGCGTGCGGGCCGCCGTAGAACAGCGGGACGCCGAACCGCTGGCTGGAGCCGACCGCGATGTCCGCGCCCCACTCGCCGGGCGGTGTGATCATGGTGCATGCGAGCAGGTCGCAAGCCGCGATCACCTGAGCGCCGGCGGCGTGCGCGGCCTCGGCGAGGGACCGCAGTTCGGCGGTGTCGGCCAGCCGTCCCGAGGCGCCCGGTGTCTGCACCACCACGGCGAACGGGTCGTTCGCCGCGATGGCCGAGACAAGATCGGCTTCGGCGACGACGACCTCGATGCCGGCCGCCTCGGCCCGGGTCTTCACGACGGCGATGGTCTGCGGCAGCGTGTCCGCGTCCAAGATCACCACCGAACCCGACTTGTTGGTGCGGCGGGCCAGCGTGATCGCCTCGGCGACGGCGGTGCCCTCGTCCAGCAGGCTGGCGCCGGCGGTGGCCAGCCCGGTCAGGTCGGCGACCGCGGTCTGGAAGTTGATCAAGGCCTCCAGCCGGCCCTGGCTGATCTCCGGCTGGTACGGCGTGTAGGCCGTGTACCAGGCCGGGTCCTCGAGCACGTTGCGCCGGATCACCGGCGGCGTCACGGTGCCGTGGTAGCCGAGGCCGATCATGGCCGTCAGCGCGCGGTTCTGTTCCGCGAGGGTACGGAGCCGTACCGCGACCTCGCTCTCGCTGAGCGCCGGCGGCAGGTTCAGCGGCGCGTGCTCCCGGATCGATTCCGGCAGGGACGCGTCGACCAGGGCGTCCAGGCTGGGCTGCCCGATCGCGGCGAGCATCACGGCGGTCTCCGCCTGGTCCGGCCCGATGTGCCGGTCCCGGAACGGGCGGTCCGGGTCGGCGGTGCCGGCGACGGTGCTGTGATCGGTCATGACGGCCATGGATGGGGCTCTTTCTCCGTCGGGTGGTGCCCCGGAATGATCCGGTGCACTCCCCCTCTGTCGCCCCTCCGGCTCCAGAGTTGCCAACACAGTGCGGTCTCGGTGCCTGAGAGGTTCCGGGGAGGTTGCCCCTTCGGCGCCGGCCGGTGGCCGGACTCTCCCACACTGCTGTTGCGGCGTCGCCCAGCCTAACCGTCCGGATCGACCGCCCACAAACGCACGCGGGACGGACGGCGTGTCGGGTGTCAGTGGTCCGTGGTGGGCTCTGAGGCATGAGCGACAGGACGATGAGGTACGGGCTCGCGATCTCGCCCGCCGGCCCGTGGGGCCAGCCGGGCCGGATCGCCGAACTGGCGGCGCTGGCCGAACAGACCGGCTGGGACGGGGTCTTCTGCGAGGACTATCTGGTCTTCTACGACGGGCTCGAGTGTCACGACATCTGGCTCACCCTGGCCCTGGTCGCCCAGGCGACCGAGCGGATCACGCTCGGCACGATGGTCACGCCACTCCCCTGGCGCCGGGCCGCGACCGTCGCGGGCCAGGCGTCGACGCTCGACCACGTGTCCGGCGGCTGGGCCGTGCTGGGCGTGGGCATCGGCGGCGACAACGACGTCGACGCGGCCCTGGTCGAGCCGGCGCCGACCGCGCAGGAACGGGCCCAGCAGCTGGATCGCGGCCTGGACCAGATCGACCGGCTCTGGTCGGCCGGCGCCGACGGCCCGGCGCTGCGACCGCCGCCGGTGCAGCGACCCCGGATCCCGATCTGGGTCGGCGGCGCGATCACCCGCCGGGGACCGCGGGCCCGGGCGTTGCGCTGGGACGGATCCTGTCTCTACCGGGTCCCGCCCGGATCCGGTTGGGAGGACGTGACCGCGACCGACGTCGCCGCGCTGCGCTCCGACGCCAAGGCGCTGGGCAAGCCCGGCTTCACGATCGCGGTCGGCGGACGGCAGCGGGCCGACGACCGGGCGGCCGACCTGCGGTACCTGGACGGGCTCCGGTCGGCCGGCGCGGACTGGTTCGTCGAGTTCGTGCCGCCGACGCTGGCGTACAACGTGGCGCGGCGCCGCATCGAGGGCGGCCCACTCCCCCAGCACCCTGACGCTGACACGCGAGACGGGCCTGGCCCTTCGACAAGCTCAGGGACCGGATCGGGGCGGCCCGCTCGCTCAGGGATCGTTGTGGGGCGGACACGCAAAACGCGACCGGGGATTCCGGTCGCGTCTTGGAGTTCGGTACGGAGTGGATCAGCTGACGGCGCGGGCGCGGCGACGGCGGGAGAGCTCGTCGTCGGCGGACGGTGCGGCCGCGGCCTCTTCCTCTTCGGCACGCTCGGCCGGGAGGGCGGAGAGGGTGCCCTCGATGTCGCGCCAGACTCCGCCGAGGGCGATGCCGAAGACGCCCTGGCCGCCGCGCAGCAGGTCGATCACCTCGTCGTCGGAGGTGCACTCGAAGACGCTGACGCCGTCGCTCATCAGGGTGACCTCGGTCAGGTCCTCGACGCCGCGGGCCCGGAGGTGCTCGATGGCGGTACGGATCTGGTTCAGCGAGATCCCGGCGTCCAGCAGGCGCTTGATCACCTTGAGGATCAGGATGTCGCGGAAGCTGTACAGCCGCTGGCTGCCGGAGCCCTTGGCGCCGCGGATCTCCGGGGTGACCAGGCCGGTGCGGGCCCAGTAGTCGAGCTGCCGGTAGGTGATGCCGGCGGCGTTGCAGGCCACCGGGCCGCGGAAGCCGAGGTCGGCCGGCATCGGCGAGAAGTCGCCGTCGAACAGCAGTTCCTGCAGCTCGCCGGGCCGCGGCTCGGCATCGTTTCCTGGTGCCTGATGCTGCTCGGTTGTGCTCACGTCTGCCTCCGGATGCCAGTCAGCTTGGGGAAGTCGGGCGGGCCCGGGACGAATCACGGGCGTGGCATTACTCAGATGAATTTACGGGCCGCTTCCGCCGAGGGTCAACGACACGCCGATAGGCGGGCCGAATGCGGATCAGCTCTCAAGACCAGCATGAGAGTTGTCCGAAACGCCGTGGTTCAGGGTTGCTTGGGGCCCTCTCCGGTGACGAAATCGTCCGGATTGACCTGGTCGAGGAACTCGCGGAACTTCTCCACCTCGTCCTCCTCGGCCTCGGGCCACTCGATCCCGGCTTCGTCCAGGACCTCCTCGGCGCAATAGATGTCGCAGCCGATCCGTACCGCGAGAGCGACCGAGTCGGACGGCCGGGCACTGATCTCGACGCCGTCGATCAACAGGACCGCGTAGTACGTCCCGTCGTCGACCTCGGTGATCTGGACCTCGGTGAGCCGGTGGTTCAAGGCCTCCAGCACGTTCACCATCAGGTCGTGCGTCATCGGCCGCGGCGGCTCCAGCCCTTCCTGGGCGCTGGCGATCGCCGAGGCCTCGCTCGCGCCGATGAAGATCGGCAGCGCACGGGTCCCGCCGACCTCTCGGAGCAGGAGGATCGGCTGATTCGACGGCATCTCCACCCGGACGCCGACGACCTCGAGTTCACGCATAACTCCACACTACTTCTCTCGGCTGTCCGCCCAAAGGTTCGGGTGCCGTCGGCGGATGCGTGTCAGTCCCCTAGCGCTGTTCCATCGCCGTGCGGACCAGCGCGGCGTGGAAGCTGATCACCAGCTGGGTGATCTCCTTCGAGACCTCGGTGTTGCCGCCGCCCCGCCGTACGTGCGGCGCGATCGCCTGCTCGACCAGCCCGACCTCGCGGTCGACCGACATCTTGAACGCGCGCAGGTGCCGGGTGTCGATGCCGAACTCCGACATGCGACGGGCCGCGATCGCGATCGTCAGCGCGTCCCGGCCGTAATGGGCGGTGCCGCGCCGCGGCTGCACGATGAGCATCCGCTCCAGCTCGGTCAGGGCGGGCTCGGAGAGGCCGCTGGCCTCGAGCAACTGGGACCTGGTCAGCCGGATCGACTGCCGCTGCTGTTGCTGCTGCGCGGCGGCGTTGTTCGCGGCAGCGCCCGGGTTCGCGTTCGGCTGTTTGCCGTCGCCCTGGGCCGGATCGGCCAGCGTCGGCACCGACGGCGGCGGCTCGCCCTGGTCGAGCTTCTCCAGGTGTTCCCGGATCACCTTGAGCGGCAGGTAGTGATCGCGCTGAACGGACAGGATGTAGCGCAGTCGCTCGATGTCGGACTGCGAGTAGCGCCGATAACCCGACGACGGCGACCGGACCGGGGCGATCAGGCCCTCGCTCTCCAGGAACCGGATCTTGGAGATCGAGATGTCGGGGAACTCCGGGCGAAGCGCATTCAGAGCCTGCCCGATGCTGCGGAGTCGCTGGCCTCCCGACCCGCCACCCCTCACCGGGGTGACGTTGTCCGGAGTTCGCGCGGGTTGCGGTTGGTCCGCCATCGATCCCGTACGGCCTAGGCCGTGTCCTGCCCCGTGAAGAAGACCAGACGGAACTTGCCGATCTGCACCTCGTCGCCCTGCGCCAGCAGCCGCTGCTCGACCAGTTCGCGGTTGACGTACGTCCCGTTCAGGCTGCCCAGGTCCTTGACCGTGGTGCCCTCGGCGGACCGGGTGAACTCGGCGTGCCGACGGGAGACGGAGATGTCGTCGAGGAAGATGTCGGAATCCTGGTGCCGGCCGGCGGTCACCACATCGGTGTTCAGCAGATACCGGCTGCCGGCGTTCGAGCCGCGCCGGACGACGAGCAGCGCCGAGCCGCGCGGCAGCGCCTTGACCGCAGCCTCGTCCTCAGCGGTGAGCGACTCCGCGTCGCGGTCGTCGACGGCCGCCGGCATCGTCCGCGTGGTGTCCGACGCGGACGTACGGTCGACGACGGGTGCGGTCACCGACGTGAGCGGGGTACCGCACTGGCCACAGAAGTTGCTCCCCTCGGGGTTGTCGTGGCCACAGTTGGTGCAGTACGGCATGAAACCTCAATCGGCTCGGTCGTCCCCTGAGAGTGCTCAAGGATTCATGGAGAGTTTAGGGCACGTCGCCCCGGAAACAACTCCGTTCCCCGGGCCCGTCGGCGAACCGTTTCGGGTCAATTCCCTTGTTCGGTCAACTCGGCGTAACCGTCCGCGTCGAGCAGGTCGTCCAGCTCGTTGTCGGACTCGACCTCGACCTCGAACAGCCAGCCGTCGCCGTACGGGTCGGTGTTCAGCAGCTCGGGCGCGCCGTCGAGGGACTGGTTCACCGCGCTGACCACACCGCTCACCGGCGCGAACACATCGGACACGCTCTTGGTCGAGTCCAGCTCACCGCAGGCATCGCCCGCGGCGACCGTCGCCCCGACCTCGGGCAGCGACACGTAGACGATGTCGCCGAGCTGCTCGGCGGCGTAATCGGTGATCCCGACCCGGACCGTCGACGAGTTGCCGGTGCGCACCCACTCATGCTCGGTGCTGTACTTCAGGTCCTCCGGGAAGGTGGGCATTCCGCACTCCTTTGATGGTCTCGGGTGGTGGTGGCCGCGGGCCGTACGGCCTCGTGCGCGGGATGATCAGCGTGGGGTCGGCGGACTCGACGCGGGGCGAGCGTACTGATTCGGTTCGGCCCGATGCAAGGAACTGATCACCAGCCTGCTCAGCTGGGAGATCTCCACCGTGCCGCCGATCTGCGGGCCGGTGATCTCGCTCACGATCCCGCCGCGGAACCGGGAGGCCTCCTCCAGGCTGTGCGGGTCGCCGATGACGCTGATCGTGATCGGCCGGGTGATCGGCTGGCCGTCGGCGACGAGCTGATCGCCGCTGCCGGCGAACCAGGTGGACGCGACCACGCGGATCGCGTTGTTGATCTCGATCACCTCGGCACCGGCGTCCCGCAGCTCCTCGATCGCGCTGAGCATCACGTCGCCGTCGACCTTGTTCTGCGGGTCCTCGATCGTCATCCGGATACCGGGCCCCTGGGCCGGCACGGTGCCGGCGAGGATCGAGGCCTTCTCCAGATTCTGCTCCAGCTGCTCCCGCGCGTTCTTGGACCGGTCGGCGCCGGAGACCAGGTCCTTCCGCTTCTGTTCCAGGTCGGCGATCTCGGCCTCGTACTGCTTGGACTTCTGGCCGAGGCCGTCGAGCAGGATGAACAGCTGTTCCCGGTTCAGGTTGCGGTACGTGTCGTCGGCCGAGTTGGCCCGGATCTGCATCACCGCGCCGAGCCCGACCAGGAACAGCATCACCGCAGCGATCACCTGCGCCTTGCCCGGTTTGATCATGGCCCGGCCGAGCCGGCGCAACGGCGCCTCCTCCGGTTCGGCGGGCCGGGACCGCTTCGGTACCGGAGTCTCGTCCGCTTCCTTCGGGTCGCGCGGCTTCGGGTCAGGCATGGAGCAGCGCCCGCCGGATCGCCGCAGCGTTGGTGAAGATGCGGATGCCGAGCACGACGACGACGGCCGTCGACAATTGGGAGCCGACGCCGATCTGGTCGCCGACGAAGACGATCAGAGCGGCGATCAGGACGTTCGAGATGAACGAGACCACGAACACCCGGTCGGTGAAGGTGCCGTCCAGGTAGGCCCGGAACGCGCCGAAGATCGCGTCCATCGCCGCCACGATGGCGATCGGCAGGTACGGCTGCAGCACCTGCGGCAGCGTCGGTTCCAGCAGCAGGCCGGCGATGATGCCGAGCAGCAGCCCGATGACCGGGATCATTCGGAGCCCTTCGCGTGCCGCAGGTTGATGCCGGGGTCGGCGTCCATGGTGATCTCCTTCACGGTGCTCAGTTCGTACCGCATTCCACGGCTCTTCGCCAGTTCGTTCCACCAGACGCCGGCGTGGGTCTGCACGAAGCGTTGCTGGGAGGTGTCCGGGTCGGTGATCGCCTCCACCCGGTACGGCCTCGTGATCGACCGGTAGTCGACGGTGATCGCCTCACCGGCGCCGCGGATCGAGGTCAGCGGCGACAGCCGGTGCCCGTTCACCGTGACCGCCTCGGCGCCGACCTGCCAGAGGCCGTTGACCAGGATCTGGAGGTCCAGGTCGAGCACCCGGTCCCGGGAGTCCTGGCTGTCCCCCGGCGCGTCGTCGACCACCACCGACAGGCCCGGCCCGGTCACCGGCGCGGCGCCGTTGGCGGCGTCGGCCAGCGCGATCCGCCGCTCCAGGTCCTTGGCCTCCGCGTCGCCGCCGAGCGCGCTCGCCCGCAGGCCCTCGATCTCCGCGTCCAACTCGTCGGCCCGGGCCCGGAGTTGATCTTGCTCGGCTTCGGCCTGGGCGATCCGCGTGATCAGCTCCCGACGTTCGTCGGCGATCTCCGGCGCGGCCTGGGAGTTCTTCAGCACCGAGACGCTGACCATGATGCCGATCAAGATCGCGACCAGCGCGAAGCCGAGCCGCCAGCGCGGCCGCTCGGTCCGCCCGGCCGCGGCCGCCTCGGCGTAGCCGGGGTCGACCGGCTCCTTGACGATCTGCAGCAGCAGGTCCATGCTCGCCGCCGGCGCGCGCGGCGGCATGATCGCTCGCGACGGTCGTGGCCTGGACGCCCGACCGCCCCGTGGTTCGGTTCCGGGCGACGGCATCGCACCAGGTTAGTACCCGATCACGGGCGATTCTGACGGCCGGCGACACCCCCGGCCGGAGTGTCCGGCTTTACGCGCGGCGAACCGGAGCGAGACAATTCCGTGACCGGCGAGGGTCGCGGGATCGGGAGGGTGAAGACGACGTGGTGTTCACACGGTGACGGGCATCAGCACGTTGATCAAGATCGTGGCGTACCCGGCCGCCGTGGTCGCCCTGCTGATGCCCCTCGATCCACCGGCGCCGCCGGCCCCGGCGCCTATCGGCCAGACCGACCAGGTCACGCCGGACCTGTCCCGGCGGACCGCAGCGCCGTGCCGCTGCGGAAGCCGGTCGTAGGGCGTCGACGCCACCCTGCTCAGCCGGTCAGGCTGGGGATCCGCTCGCCGGCCAGGGTGCTCTGGTAGATGTCGGCCAGCCGCGGGCCGACCATGGCCCAGTCGTAGCCGCGACTCGCGGCGCGGGCCCGGCCGGCCCGCCGCCGTACCGCCGAACGGTCCGCCAGCGTCGTGATCACGGCGGCCGCCAACCGTTCCGGGTCCCCGGCCGGGAACAGCGCGCCGAGCTGGTCGGTGTCGCCGTCGCGCAGCAGGTCGACGAAGGCGGGCAGGTCCGACGCGACGATCGGGGCGCCGCTCGCCATCGCCTCCAGCAGCACGATGCCGAAGCTCTCCCGGGCCCGGTGCGGCGCGACGAACACGTCGGTGCTGCCGAGCAGCCGGGCCCGTTCGGCGTTGCTGATCATGCCGACACCGCGGCAGTCGGGTGGCAGCCCACGGTCCCCCTGCCCCGCGATCACCACCTCCAGTTCGCCGATGCCGAGCTCCCGGGCGCCGGTCCTGATCCTCGGCAGCGCGGCGAGCAGCACGTCCAGTCCCTTGCGCGGTTCGTCCAGCCGGCCCAGGAACGCGAGCCGCGGCCGGTCGCCGCCGCGCCACGGACCGCCCGGGCTGGGCGCCCGGTCGAGATCGGCGGTGAATTCGGCGTGGCTGAAACCGTTCGGTACGACCACGGCGTCCCGGCCCAGGTAGCGGACCACCACTTCGCGGGCCGACTCGGACACGGCGATGCCGGTGTCGATCTTGCCGATCGAGCCGCGCAGCAGGCCGCCGGCGATCCGCATCGAGCGGGATCGCGGGGTCGCGGTGTGGAACGTCGCCACCACCGGCACCGAGCCGGCCCACAGGGCCAGCATGGAGACGCTCGGGGTGATCGGCTCGTGCAGGTGCAGCAGGTCGAACCGGCCGTCGCGGAGCCAGCCGCGGACCCGGGCGGCGCTGAACGGGCCGAAGTTCACCCGGGCCACCGAACCGTTGTACGGGACCGGCACCGCCGGTCCGGCCGAGGTGAACGTCTCCGGCGGCAGCCCGGCCTCGGCCAGGCTGGACGCGATGAGCGCGTCCGGCCGGCCCGGCCCGAGGATGCTCGGCCGGAACCCGTTCCGGGCCAGGAAGCCGGCCAGTCCGACGACGTGGTTCTGGACGCCGCCGGGCTGGTCGAAGGAATAGGGACAGACCAGGCCGACCCGTGGGGCGAAGCGGCTCACGCAGCGGCCGCCTCGGCCGGGAAGAACGGCTGGAACAGGTGCCAGTCCTCGGGCTGCCTGGGCAGCTCGGCCGCGAAGAAGTCGCAGACCTGCTGGGTCATCGCCACCAGTCCGTCGCGGCCGGGCCGGTGCTCGACCGGGTCCCCGAGGACGACCTCCAGGCCGTGGCCGGCGAACCGGGTGACTGCGGGGATCAGGGCGGCGCCGGTCCGGCGGGCCACCACGGCGGGGCCGGCGGGCATCGTGGTCGTCGCCGTCCTCCCGTACGGCAGCGGCCAGGTCACCGGGACCCCGCTGCCGGCCAGGTCCCGGTCGCCGAGCAGGCAGACCATCCGGCCGGCCCGGATCGCCGCGATCAGGGCCGCCAGGGCGTCCGGGTCGGTGTGCGCGATCACCTCCATGCCGAGGCCCTCCCGGAACCTCACGAAGTCGGCGAACTCGCCCTCCCCCAGCTGCTCGGCGACCGTGCTCACCGGGCGCAGGTTGAGACAGGCCCAGGCGCCGGCGAGATCCCAGTTGCCGCTGTGCGGCAGCACCACGACGGCGCCCTCGGCGGCCAGCGCGGACCGCAGCGCCGCGTCGTTGATCAGGACCACCCGCCGGTCGATCTCGGCCCGGCTCCAGCGGGCCAGGGCGAGCACCTGGTGGAAGTTGCGCAGGTACGAGGCGACGCCGCGGCGCACCAGGTCGTCCGGGCAGGGGCGGCTCGTCAGCACGGTGACATTGTGCCGCCACGTGGCCAGTGCCGAAGAACCCGCCACCGTCGCCAGCCGGGCCCCGGCCGCGATGATCACGTCGGCGACGCGGTCCGGGATCCGTGCCGCGACCCGCCAGCCGAGGGCGTACACACCGCGGAGGACGGTGTCGGCGATCGACCGGTCAGGACGTCGGCGCATCCGGCTCTCCGTCCGCCGGCTGATCATGACCGTTCTGTTGATCATGGTCCTCGCCCTGCCGGGCCTGCTGCCGGACCAGCAGCATCCGCTGGACGACGGTGACGGTGTTGATCACGGCCAGCACGGCGAGCCCGATCTCCAGCACGTACGGGATCCCGAAGCCGGCCAGGAACAACGCAACCAGGATCACCAGCAGCCGGTCGGCCCGCGCCGCCAGGCCGCCGGGCGCGCTGAAGCCGAGGCTCTCCGCCCTGGCCTTGACGTAGGAGGTCAGCTGGCCCGCCACCAGCGCCCAGACCGCGATCACCGGCCAGATCAGCGGCTGATCACGGCCGACGAAATAGAGCACCACCCCACCGAACACGGCACCGTCGCCGATCCGGTCCAGGCTCGAGTCGAGGAACGCGCCCCAACGCGTGGTCCGGCCGTTGATCTTGGCCATCTGGCCGTCCAGCATGTCGAACAGCACGAAGAAGGTGACGATGATCACGCCGGGCAGGAACCAGCCGTTGGGGAAGAAGATCAACGCGCCGAGCAGCACCCCGAGGGTGCCGATGCAGGTGATCAGATCCGGGGTGGCGCCGATCCGCAGCAGGAACCGTGCCGCCGGGGTCAGGGCGGCAGCGGCGAGTCCGCGAAATCGTTCCAGCACGGCGTGATCAGTCCGGGCTCGTGGTGGTCCGGAGATCGCGCCAGGCCTGGCTGACCAGTTCCCGGGTGTCGCCGAGCAGTTGCGGCAGTGCCTTGGTCTGGCCGACCACGGGCAGGAAGTTCGCGTCGCCGGCCCAGCGCGGCACCACGTGCTGGTGCAGGTGGGCGGCGATCCCGGCGCCGGCGATCGAACCCTGGTTGACGCCGAGGTTGAACCCGTCCGGGCTGCTCGCCGCGCGCAGCGCCCGCATCGCGTCCTGGGTCAGCTCGGTCAGCTCGCGGCCCTCGTCGGCGGTCAGGTCGGTGTAGTCGGCGACGTGCCGGTACGGGCAGACGAGCAGGTGCCCCGGCGAGTACGGATACAGGTTGAGCACCACGTACGCGTGCTCGCCGCGGTGCACGATCAGCCCGTCGGCATCGGTCCGGGACGGGATCCGGCAGAACGGGCAGGCCGGCGCGGCGTCCGACTCCGGCTTGTTCTCGCCACGGATGTAGACCATCCGGTGCGGCGTCCAGAGCCGCTGGAACGCGTCCGGCACGCCGGGCAGCTCCTCGGCCTGCTCCACTCGTCCTCCCTCGTCCGGCGTACGCGGATCAGACCTGGCGGCGTTCGGCGATCGCGGTGACGATCTCGGCCACCGCGTCGTCGATCGGTACCCCGTTCTTCTGGGTGCCGTCCCGGTAGCGGAACGAGACCGCGTCGGCGGCCGCGTCCTCGCCGCCGGCGATCAGGACGTAGGGCACCTTCTCCTTGCTGGCGTTGCGGATCTTCTTCTGCATCCGGTCGTCCGAGGTGTCCACCTCGATCCGTACGCCCTGCTCGCGGAGCTTCGCCGCGATTCCTTCCAGGTAAGGGTTGTACTCGTCGGCGACCGGGATGCCGATCACCTGGACCGGGGACAGCCAGGGCGGGAAGGCGCCGGCGTAGTGCTCGGTCAGTACGCCGATGAACCGCTCGATCGAGCCGAACAGGGCCCGGTGGATCATCATCGGCCGCTGCCGGGTGCCGTCCGGCGCCGTGATCTCCAGTCCGAACCGGTCCGGCAGCATCAGGTCCACCTGGATGGTCGACATCTGCCAGGTCCGGCCGATCGCGTCCCGGGCCTGGACCGAGATCTTCGGCGCGTAGAACGCGGCGCCGCCCGGGTCGAGCACCAGCTCCAGGCCGGACGTCTCGGCGGCCTTGCGGAGCATCTCGGTGGCCCGCTCCCAGTCCTCGTCGCTGCCGATCGACTTCTCCGGGTCCCGGGTGGACAGCTCGAGGTAGAAGTCGTCCAGCCCGTAGTCGGCGAGCAGGTCGAGGACGAACGTGAGCAGCGAGATCAGCTCGTCCTGGGCCTGGTCCTCCAGGCAGTAGATGTGGGCATCGTCCTGGGTCATCCCGCGGACCCGGGTCAGGCCGTGCACGACGCCGGACATCTCGTAGCGGTAGACGCTGCCGAACTCGAACAGCCGCAGCGGCAGCTCGCGGTAGGACCGGCCGCGGGACCGGAAGATCAGGCAGTGCATCGGGCAGTTCATCGGCTTCAGGTAGTAGTCCTGGCCCTGCCGCTTGACCGTGCCGTCCTCGTGCAGCTCTTCGTCCAGGTGCATCGGCGGGAACATGCCGTCGGCGTAGAAGCCGAGGTGCCCCGAGATGTCGAACAGCTCCGCCTTGGTGACGTGCGGGGTGTTGACGAAGTCGTACCCGGCTTCGATGTGGCGCTTCCGGGAGTAGTCCTCCATCACCGTGCGCAGGATGCCGCCCTTGGGATGGAAGACGGCGAGGCCGGAGCCGATCTCGTCCGGGAAGGAGAACAGGTCCAGCTCCCGGCCGAGCTTGCGGTGGTCGCGCTTGGCGGCCTCCTCGAGCCGGGTCAGGTACGCCTTCAGGTCGTCCCGGCTCGGCCAGGCGGTGCCGTACAGCCGTTGCAGCTGCTGGTTGGCCTGGTTGCCGCGCCAGTAGGCCGCCGAGGTCCGCATCAGCGAATACGCGGGGATGTAGCCGGTGTGCGGCACGTGTGGGCCGCGGCACAGGTCCTTCCAGGCGACCGAGTCGTCGCGGCGCAGGTTGTCGTAGATCGTCAGCTCGCCGGCCCCGACCTCGACGTTGGCGCCGTCGTCCGCGCCGGCCGAGCCCTTGTCGCTGATCAGTTCCAGCTTGTACGGCTCCGCGGCCAGCTCCGCCCTGGCCTCGTCGTCGGTCACCGGACGGCGGCGGAACCGCTGCCGCTCCTTGATGATCTTGGTCATCTGCTTCTCGATCGACTTCAGGTCGTCGGGCGTGAACGGCTCCGCGACATCGAAGTCGTAGTAGAAGCCATCGGTGATCGGCGGCCCGATGCCGAGCTTGGCGTCGCTGTGCAGCGCCTGCACGGCCTGGGCGGCGACGTGGGCGGCCGAGTGCCGCAGGATCGCCAGGCCCTCGTCGGAGTCGATCATCACCGGCTCGACGGTCGCCCCGGCCGGAATCTCCCGGTGCAGGTCGCGGGTCTCGCCGTCGACCCGGACCGCGACGACGGTCCGGTCGTCGCCGTACAGGTCGAGGCCGGTCGTCGTGCCGTCGACCACCCGGGACTCGCTGCTGCCGGGGCTGGTGGTCGACGCGGTAGACACGACTGTGGTCCTCTCCTGTTGATCGGCCTGGTCTGGCGGCCGAGGGTAAAGACTAGTCCCGACCCGACACCGTGGAACATTCCGCCGCGTCTGGTGCCCTCGAGTTTCCACATTGCGTGGCGAGAGGATGGGGGCATGGGGCCTGAGGTCGTGACGTCGGCGGGGGTTGTTCGTGGAGTGCGGCACGAGACCAGGGACGGGGCGGTCGATGAGTTTCTCGGCGTGCCGTTCGCCGAGGCGTCACGGTTCCGGGCCCCGGGTGCCGCGGCGCCCTGGACCGGGGTGCGGCCGGCAGCGGAGTTCGGGGCCATGGCGCCGCAGCTCGGCGACGACGGGGTGGTCGGCAGTGAACGGGACTGTCTGGCGCTGAACCTGTGGCGGCCGGCCGGCGCGGAGGGTCTGCCGATCATGGTCTGGGTCCATGGCGGCGGGTATGTCGCCGGGGCCGCGGGCGACCCGATCACGGCCGGAGACCGACTGGCGGCCCGGCACGGCGTGATCGTGATCAGCGTCGGGTACCGGCTCGGCGCGCTCGGCTTCCTGACCCTGGAACACCTGCTGGGACAGGAATTCCGGGACTCGGCGAACCTGGCTCTGCTCGATCTGATCACCGCGCTCGGCTGGGTCCAGGATCATGCCCTGGCCCTCGGCGGCGACCCGGACCGAGTCACCGTCTTCGGCCAGTCGGCGGGCGGGGCCGCGACCTCGACGCTGCTCGGGATGCCGGCCGCCGAGGGCCTGTTCCGGCGGGCCATCGTCCAGAGCGGTACGGCCGAGCGGGCTCAGCCGCCGGCGTTCGGGATCGAACGCACCGCCGAACTGCTGGACCTGCTCGGCCTGCCCGAGACCCGGGCCGAGCGACTGCTGGACCTGCCGGTCGAGGCGATCGTCCGCGCCCAGACCCGGCTGATGGAGCGGCGCGGCGAGGGCCGGCTGGCGACCGTGTTCGCGTTCCAGCCGACGATCGACGGCCGGCTGCTGCCGGACCTGCCGTACCGGTCGGTGGCGGCCGGCCGCAACGCGGGCGTGGATCTGATCGTCGGCACGAACGAGCACGAGGCGGCCGGGCTCGGCGTGCCGCTGGCGTGGTCCGATGCCGAGACGACCGCCCTGCCCGAACGGCTCGAGGGCCTGATCGGCGATGACTTCCCGGACCGTCCCGGCCTGGCCGGCGACTATCGGGCCGCGTTCGAACGCACCGTCCCCGGTGCGACCGAGGCCGAGCTGGTCGGCGGCTACCTGACCGATCGGGTCTATCGCCAGCCGTCCAACCGGCTGCTGGCGGCCCGACAGTCGGCGACGGGTGCCACGTTCGGCTATCTCTTCCGCTGGGAGCCGCGCGACGCCCGGCCCAGGATCGGCGCCGTCCACGGCGGCGAGGTGTCGTTCGTCTTCCGGCATCACGATCATCCCGAGCTCTCCGAGGTGCTCGGGCCGAAACCCCCGGAGGCCCTGGCCGACGCGCTGTCGGCGGCCTGGACGTCGTTCGCGGCGACCGGGCGGCCCCAGCTGCCGGACGGCCCGGACTGGCCGGACCATCGCGTGCCGGACCGGGCGACCATGATCATCAACGACGAGCTCCGGGTCACCCGCGATCCGCGCGGCGAACTGCGGGCCTTGCTAGAGCCGGCGGGTCAAGATCACCCAGGCGGTCCGGGCCATGATCTGCAGGTCGACCATCGGTGACCAGTTCGCCAGGTACTGCAGGTCGTGACCCAGCTTGAACTCCGGGTGGGTGTGGTAGCGGCCGTACACCTGGGCCAGGCCGGTGATGCCCGGCTCGATCTGGTGCCGCCGGCGGTAGCCGGGGATCAGCCGCTCGTACTCCTCCATCTCCTCCGGCCGTTCCGGCCGCGGCCCGACGATCGTCATCTGGCCGAACAGGACGTTGATCAACTGCGGCAGTTCGTCCAGCCGGGTGCTGCGCAGCCAGCCGAGCCCCTTGATCACCCGCGGGTCGTTCGTCGCGGCCTGCACCGGAACGCCACCGACCTCGGCATCGGGCCGCATGGTGCGGAACTTGAGCATCCGGAACGACGCCTCGCCGCGACCCACCCGGTCCTGGATGAACAGCAGCGGGCGGCCGGCCCGGACCGCGACCAGGATCGCCGTCATGATCGTCAACGGGATCGTGATCGGCGCGGTGATCAGCAACACGACGAGGTCCATCCAGCGTTTCAGCCGCTGCTGGGACCGGGTCAGCACGTGCGCCGACAGCGACACCACCGGCATCCCGCCGATCTCCCCCACCGTGCGCAGCCCGAGCAGCGAGTCGTGCGGCCGGACCAGCTGCAACACCTCGACGCCGTCGTTCTCCAACCGGGACAGGGAGTCCGCGTAGAGATCGCGCAGCGAGTCGCCGTCCAGCAGCAGCACGTCCGTCGCCGCGTACTCGATCACCTGCCGCTCCAGGCCGGTCACACTGCCGACCCGGCCGGCCACGGCGACCGCCGACGCCGCGGTCAGGTGCCGCTCGGCCAGCGCCGTCGCCTCCGTCGAACCGACCAGCAGGACCCGCGGCGGGCCCTCGATCCGTTCCCGCAGCGACCGGGAGATCCGCCGGGTCGCGGACAGGGCGATCGGCCCGATGATCGCGTACCCGAGCAGGACACTGCGCGGAATCAGGAAGTCGCCGAGCAGCCAGCTGATCAGGCCGACGATGAGGGAAGCGGTCCAGACCAGGGTCACCATCCGCGGCAGTGCGGGCCGGACCACCACCCGCCGCTCCCGGTCGTAGAGCCCGCCGATCGAGAAGACGGCCAGGCTGATCACGGCGACCAGAGCGTACTTCCAGACGTACTCGTCGAAGTGGGCGAACGCCTTGAAGTTGGGCCGCAGCATCCCCATGCCGGCGCTGATCAACAACAGCAGGGCGTAGACCAGGACGAGGTCGGCCACGTGCAGCAGCCGGATGCCCCGGCGGTTCATGGCCCGCACCACGACCACTCTGGCCCGGGCTCTGGCACCGGTCGGCAGGAGGGCGCGGTCAGAGCTCCCGTCGTGCGCCGGCACAGTCATGCGGCCCATGATTGCACCCGCCCCCGTGGATCGTCAGCGAGGTGTCGGCGCGTCGTAACGGGCCAACTCGTCGGATGTCGGCACCTCGAACAGCGTGGCCCATTCCTCCAGGTGCGCCCGGGTGATCGGCGCGGCCCGCCACCCGCTGGACCGGTTGCGCCGCTCGATCCGCGACCAGAGCTCGTCGATCGGCAGGACCAGCGCGTGCAGCTCGACCCGGACGCCGAGTTCCCGGGCCAGGTCGTGCAGCCGGTCCCGCTCCAGCCGGGACCAGAAGCCGTACTCCAAGATCACGCTGAGCCCGCGGGACAGGAGTTCGGTGGCCAGCCGGATCAGCCGGCGCTCCAGCCGGTCCCGCGCGGGCTCGTCGTACAGGTCGATCTCGAGGTCAGTCAGCCACTCGTCCGGGCAGAGTCGTACCGCGCCGGTGGCCGCCGCAAGTTCCTTGGCCAGCGTCGTCTTCCCGGCTCCCGGCAGCCCGCAGATCAGGTGGAGTGTCATCGCCCGACCACCGGCACGGCGTTGCTGCGCATGGCCCGCAGGATAGAAGGTCCGGCTGCGCCAGCAAGCCGACCACGTTCTCTTGTCCTGCCGGCCGAGGTGGTCCACGGTAGGAACCGGGGGTCGGACGATCAGGTCGAGGAGTCGGGAAATGCCTGCATTGCAAGGGAAAGTGGCGCTCGTGACGGGTGCCAGCCGCGGGGTCGGCAAGGGTATCGCGCTGGGATTGGGCGAAGCCGGCGCGACGGTCTATCTGACGGGGCGGACGACGGAGGAGGGCCGGGCTGCCATCCCGTTGCCCGGCACCGTGCACCAGACGGCGGCGGAGGTGACCGCGATCGGCGGCACCGGCATCGCGCTGCCCTGTGATCATCGCGACGACGATCAGGTGCGCGCCGTCTTCGCCGAGCTGCTGCGGCGTTCTGGCCGGCTCGACGTGCTGATCAACAACGCCTGGGGCGGGTACGAGTTCTTCTGGGACGGTACGGAGTTCTGGACCGAACGAGGCTTCTGGACGGTCCCGCTGAGCCGCTGGGACGCCATGTTCGCGGCCGGTGTCCGGGCCCACTACGTCGCCGCCGTGCTGGCCGCGCAGACCATGGTCGACCGGCGGCAGGGCCTGATCGTCAACGTCTCCGCGGAGGGTGCCGAACTGGACGACGCCGGGGTGGCGTACGGGGTGGCGAAGGCCGCGACCAACCGGATGGCCGCCACGATGGCGTACGACCTCAGGGAGCACGACGTGACCGCGGTCGCCCTCTACCCCGGCCTGGTCAGAACCGAATCCGTACTCAAGGCCGCCGAGCACTTCGACCTGACGGCCTCCGAGTCCCCGGTCTTCGTCGGCCGCGTCGTGGCCGCTCTCGCGGCCGACCCCGACCTCCGCCGGCGATCAGGCCGCGTCCTGACCACGAAGGAGCTGGCCGCCGACTACGGCGTCACCGAGCCCGACCCGGAGTGATCAGGAATCGAGAAGCCCGGGCCACCGTGCCCGCCCTAGCGTGATGGTCATCAAGATCATTCCGAGAGAGGGCTGGGCCATGAAGGCAAGCAGAAGGATCCGGCAGTTCCACCGCTGGCTGTCGATGATCTTCACCGTGACGGTCGTCGTCGCGTTCGTCGCCACCGTCAACCAACCGGCCCTCCCGTTCGCGCTCGTCTACGCCCCGCTCCCGCCGTTGGCCCTGCAACTCCTGACCGGCCTCTACCTCTTCGCCCTCCCCTACGTCGCCAAGCGTCGTGGTGCGAGGAAGTCTCCCCGCACCGCCTGACTCGGGCTAGGCGCCGCCCAGCAGCTCGGCGACGGTCCTGCGGAGCCGAGCGGCGCGGACCTCCGCAGTCGTCGCCTTCAGCAGGGGCAAGATCATCCGGTACCGGTTGGTCCGGTCGAGGGTCGCGAAAGCAGCGGCCGCCCGTGGCTCGCCCGCCAGCGCCTCCGCCAGGTCGGCGGGCACGGTCGTGTTGCGCTGTGAGGTGTAGGCCGCGGCCCAGCGACCGTCCGCTTTCGCGGCGGCGACCTGGATCAGACCCGCAGGACTCATCCGTCCCGCGGCCGTCAACGCCTCCACCCGCTCGACGTTGATCAGCGACCAGGAGCTCCCCTTGCGACGAGGCGAGTAGCGCTGGGCGAACGAATGTTGATCATGAGACCTTCGGTGCCCGTCGATCCAGCCGTAACAGAGCGCAACCTCGGTCCCCTCCGCGGCCGTGACCGAGGTGCCCGGCGCCCCCTTCTTGGCGATCCGCAGCCAGGCCTCCCCGGCCGTCCCGTGATTCTCGGCCAGCCACGCCTCCCAGGCTGCGGCATCGGCGAAGTCCATCATCGACCCGCCCCCTCTTCGAGCGACTTCCGGTTGATCATGGCGACTCCCCACATGGCCGTTCCCTCCCTTGGCTGATGGGACCATCCTCGTAGCCAAACTGATCACCTTCTGATCACTTTTCTGAGCGATGCTCAGCGGGCCAGCAGCTCCAGGTAGTGCTGGTTGTGGAAGTGGTCGAGTACGTTGCCGAACGGATCGATCACCGACCCCGAACTCGATACAGCCCAACGCCATGGTGGTGTTCGGCACAACGGTCGGCGCCAACCCGTGCTCGCCACAGGACTCGCAGGCGTAGGCCCGGATGCACGTTCGATGCCCAGCAGCTCCTCGTACCATCAGCCGCCGCGGCAGGTCGGCTGCGGAGACTCGAAGCATGAGCCCTTCACAAGGAAGCAACCTCAACCCGACCACGCAGGAACGCAACCCTCAGGAACGCAGGGGGCTTGGGGGACTCGGTCCCCCAAAAACGAAGCGACCGACCCCCGCGAAGTCGCCGAAGGCGACAAGCAGGGACCGGCCGGAGGGAGTGGGCGATACTGGGTTCGAACCAGTGACCTCTTCCGTGTCAGGGAAGCGCGCTACCGCTGCGCCAATCGCCCGAGGTGGAGACGGGATTCGAACCCGTGTACACGGATTTGCAGTCCGTTGCCTCGCCTCTCGGCCACTCCACCGAGGAGCGTTGCGAAACCCCACCTTTGACAGCGAGACCCGCTCCGAGCGGACGACGGGATTCGAACCCGCGACCCTCACCTTGGCAAGGTGATGCTCTACCCCTGAGCCACGTCCGCGCGCCGCTCCCGGAGGGGCGGTGCGTTCAGGAACTTTAGCCTAGCCGTCGGCGCGAGTCCAACTGGGTTCCACCGGTGTCGTTTCCGGGGCACTATCGTGGCCGCATGACGACGACGAGCGCCGGCCCCTCGGCGACGGCAGCGGCCTCCGGCGACCTGCGGATCTGGGTCAACGGGACCCTGTACGACGACCCCTCCGCGGCCACGATCGGAGCCGCCGATCATGGCCTGGTGGTCGGTGACGGCGTCTTCGAAACGCTCAAGGTGCTGCCCGACGGGCCCTTCACGGTGGGCCGTCACCTGGACCGGTTGACCCGGTCGGCCCGGCTGCTCGGGCTGCCCGATCCCGATCATGACCAGGCACGGGAGGCGATTGCCGCAGTGCTGGGCGATCGCGCGTACGGGCTCGGCAAGATCAGGATCACCTACACGGGCGGCCGTGGACCGCTCGGCTCGCAGGCTCCGTTCGGTCCGCCGACGCTGGTCGTCGCGGCGGATTCGATCGAGCCGCTGGAGCCGACGACGGCGATCGTCACCGCGCCCTGGACCCGCAACGAACGCGGCGCTCTGGCCGGCGTGAAGTCCATCTCGTATGCCGAGAACGTACGGGCCCTGGCGTACGCCGCGGAGCGCGGCGGGACCGAGGCGATCTTGATCAACAATGCCGGTCACGTCTGCGAGGGCACCGGCTCCAACATCTTCTTCGTGATCGGCGATGACATCGTGACGCCCACGCTCGAGGCGGGCCCGCTGGCCGGGATCACGCGCGGGCTGGTCATCGAGTGGTGCGGCGTCCGGGAGGCGGACCTGACCGAGGCCGAGGCCCGGGCCGCCGATGAGGTGTTCATCACATCGTCGTTGCGGGACGTCCAGGGCGTGCACCGCTGGGACGACCAGGAGTACCCGACGGCCCGGTCCGCCGAGCTGGCCAAGATCTTCGCCGAGCGCTCGGCGGCCGACCTGGAGCCCTAGGAGCCCCGCTCCTCCGCCAGGTCGGGACCGGCCGCGGCGGCCTCCGGCGGCGCCGGCTTGGACTTCCAGGTGCCGAGGATCGAGCCGATGATCACCATCGGGAAGCCGATCGCCAGGCCGATCGTCAGCGGCTCGTTCAGGACGGCCGCGCCGAGGATGATCGCGATCGCCGGGTTGATGTAGGTGATGAAGGTCATCCGACTCGGCCCGACTTCCTTGATCAACGCGAACATGACCAGGAACGCGCCGGCTGTGCAGACCACGGCCAGCACGACGACCGAGCCGATCGCCTGCGCCGACACCATCCGGTCCGGCCACACGATCGGCGTGAACGGCGCGTAGACGGCCGCCGCGAGGAACAACGAGGTCGTGATCACGCCGAGGGGCGGCAGGTCGTCGAGCTTCCGGCTGATGATGATCGGCCCGATCGCGTACCCGATGGTCACCAGGCCCAGTGCGCCGACGGCCAGCAGATCGTCGACGTGGACGTCCAGGCCGACCAGCAGCGCCGCGCCGGCGAAGCCGAGCAGCAGACCGGCGATCCGGCGGGCGTCGAAACGATCATGGCCGAGGACGCCGAGCAGGATCGCCGCGATCAACGGGACCACGGCGATGAAGAGCCCGGTCGTCGAGCTGTTCAACCGGGTCTCGGCCGTGCCGAGCATGAACCACGGCACCACGATCTCGATCACCGTGAAGAGCAGGATCCAGCGCCAATGCTTCAGCACCGACCGGAACGCCCCCTGGCGCAGGGCGATCGGCAGCAACAGCAGCGCACCCAGGAACGTCCGCCCGAACGCCAGCAGGACCGGATCGATCTCGGCCACCGCGACCCGGATGAACAGGTACGGAATCCCCCAGAACAAGCTGAGCGCAGCGAACAGGATCCAGCCGCGCCGCGTCATCGCAGCATCACGAGCCGACGCTAACACCGGCCTCCGACACCCGTGACCGGATTTCTGACTGCACCCGTCCGCGACCCACCGGAACCGAGTCGTCGATCCCCGTACCGATGCGCTATCCTGATCACCGCGTTGACCGGGATCCACCACTCCGGATCCCGGCTGCAACGGGCGATTGGCGCAGTGGTAGCGCGCTTCGTTCACACCGAAGAGGTCACTGGTTCGAACCCAGTATCGCCCACCCGCTCCCGCTTGCCTGCTCGACGCCGAGGCGTCTTCGCGGGATCGCGGGTCGTGTCCATTGGGGGACCGAGTCCCCCAAACCCCCTGCGTTCCTTGGGTTGCGATGAGTGCCCGGGCATGCTGTGGACCGCCCGAAGCCCCGTGCGTTCCTTGGCCGCGTCGGGTGCCCGGATACGTTCCATCGGGTGCCGGATCCTCGCTCTGCGATGCTGCCTTGTGTGCGCTTCTATCTCTCGTCGTTCCGGACTGGTGATCATGCCGAACGGCTGATCGAGCTGGCCGGCGGTCGTCGGCGGACCGCTGTGATCGCGAACTCCCTTGATCAGTTGCCGGAGGACGTGCGGGCCTCGCGGGTCGAGGAGGAGCTGGCGAGGCTGCGGGAGGGTGGGCTCGATCCGTTCGAACTGGACTTGCGGCGGTTCTCCGGGCGACCGGATTCGCTGTGGGAGGCCTTGGCTGGGGTCGGGGTGGTGTGGCTGCGGGGCGGGAACGTCTTCGTGCTCCGGCATCGGCTGGCCGCGTCCGGGTTCGATCAGGTGCTGCTGACGGCAGTCGCTGAGGATCGGTTCGTCGTCGGTGGTTACAGCGCCGGAGTCTGTGTCCTGGGTCGATCCCTGGCGGGGCTCGAGGCCTGTGATCCGGTGGCCGACCTGGAGCACATCGCACCGGGAGCCGAGCCGATCATGGACGGCCTGGGCCTGCTCGACGGAACGGTGGTGCCGCATCTCGATTCTCCCGAGCATCCCGAGTCTGCGGTGCTGACGGCCGTCGCGGACGAGCTGCGCGGTGCCGGCCGGACCCTGATCGAGCTGCGGGACGGAGACGTGCTGCTCATCTCCGGAGACGGCCGGGCGCTGCTCCCCCGGCTCGCTGAACGTGATCAAGGAGGAACCTCATGAAGGCAAGCCGTTGGGACGAGAGGGAGAACGCCGAGGCCTATGCGGCGTTCACCCGGCGATACCCGATGTATGCCGACACCAGCCGCGACGTGGTCGAACGGGCCGAGGTCTCCACCGCGACCGGGGTAATCGATCTCTGCTGCGGTACGGGAGCCACCACGCGGGTCCTGCTCCCCCGGCTGCCGGAGGCGGCCGTGGTCTGGTCGGTCGACGGGGCGCAGGCGATGCTCGACGTCGCCCGGGCCGAGACCGCCGATCCTCGGGTGACCTGGATCCGGTCGGCCGCGGAGGAGGTCGATCGATGCCGGGCCGCAACCGCCCCGCCGGTCGACGCGGTCGTCTGCAACTCGGCGATCTGGCAGACCGAGCTGCCGGTCACGTTCGCGGCGGTTCGCCGGGTGCTGCGCCCGGGCGGGCGGTTCGTGTTCAACTTCGGGTCGCAGTTCCTCCGGGTTCCCGGTGAGCAGCCCCGGGAGCTCCCGCCCGAGACCGCCAACGTCTTCGCGCTGATGCGGCAGGCGGCGATCGAGGAGTTCGGGTACCAGCCGCGGCCGCTCCTCCGGCGCCGGCAGCCCCAGACCCCGGACGGCGTCCGGACCGAACTCGAGCGCGCCGGGTTCCGGCAACTGGCGGCCGAAGATGTCGAGTACGACGATCCGCCCGACCTGATCCAGGCCTGGCTCGAGGTGCCGATCTTCGCCGACAACGTCTGCCCGGGTCTGCCGTACGAGCAGCAGCTGCGGGCGCTCGAGCTCGCCGTGCGGCGCGTCGAGCCGGCCCCGCGCCGGCCGGCTCGGTGGTACCTCGTCACCGCGATCGCCGACCCTGATTTCGTTCCGCCAGCCGCGGATTGACCCGGCAGGACGCGGCGCGGCGCCGGCGCGGCCCGCTCTGGTGGACGGATCCCAGGGTGTGCGACGGTGGACCATGCTCAGAATCGGATCGATCGTGTGGAACGTGGCTGATCAGTCCCGGGCGGCGTCGTTCTGGACCAACGCTCTCGGCTACCAGCAGGACGAGAACCCCGACTTCCTCTTCGACCCCAACGGCGAGGGCGCCCGGCTGCACCTGGACGGCACCGACCGGACCCACCTCGACCTCTGGGCCGACGAGGGTCAGCGGGAGGCCGAGGTGGAGCGGCTGATCGCGCTCGGCGCGACCCGGGTGGAGTGGACCTACCCGGAGGGTGCCGACTTCGTCGTCCTCGCCGACACCGAGGGCAACCTGTTCTGCGTCATCGGCACCTGACCCTTCACTCCGGATCGGGCCGCTCGATGCCGAGATAGGCCTGGACGACCGCGTCGTCGGCCAGCAGCTCGACGGCCGGCCCTTCGGCCACGATCTCGCCCGAGGCCAGCACGTAGCCGTGGTCGGCCGCACGCAGCGCCCGCCGGGCGTTCTGCTCGACCAGCAGCACGGTGGTGCCGGACGCCCGGATCTCGTGGATCACGTCGAACACCTCGTCGACGATCTTGGGCGCCAGGCCCATCGACGGCTCGTCCATCAGCAGCAGCTTCGGCCGGGCCACCAGCGCCCGGGCGATGGTGAGCATCTGCTGCTCGCCGCCGGACAGGGTGCCGGCGGGCAGCGACCGGCGCTCGGCGAGCACCGGGAATCGGCCGTACATCTCGCCGATCGACGCCGCAGTGGTACGCCCTCGATGCCAGCCCCCGAGCCGGAGGTTCTCCTCGACGGTCAACGTGGCCAGGATCTGCCGGCCCTCCGGCACCTGGACCAGGCCACTGCCGACCAGCCGGTGCGCGGGGGTCCGGGTGATGTCGCGGCCGGCGAAGTCGATCTTGCCCGACCGCGGCCGCAGGATGCCGGACACCGCGTTGATGATCGACGACTTGCCCGCACCGTTGGCCCCGACCAGGGTGACCAGCGAGCCTTCCTCGACGCTGAAGGACACGTTCCGGACCGCCTCCACGCGGCCGTAGCCGACGGTCAGGTCACGGACCTCGAGGATCAGGTCAGCCATGATCATCCGTCCCATCCGAGTCGCGTCGACCCAGGTAGGCCTCCACCACATCGGCGTTGTCCGCCACCTCGGCCGGCGTCCCAGTCGCCAGTATCTCGCCGAAGTTCAGCACGACGATCCGGGAGCAGGTCCGCAGCACCATGCCCACGTTGTGCTCGATCAACAGGATGGTCAGGCCGTCCGCGGCCAGCGACGTGATCAACTCCGACAGCGCCTCCGCCTCGACGTGGTTCATCCCGGCGGCCGGCTCGTCCAAGATCAACAAGGTCGGGTCCGAGGCCAGGGCGCGGGCGATCTCGAGCCGCCGTTGATCACCGTACGACAGCGCCGAGGCCCGGGTGGCGCCGTGATCGGCGAGCCCGACCCGGTCCAGGCAGGAGGCCGCGTGCTGCAGCGCACGCCGCTCGTCCCGTCGGGCCGAGGGCAGCCAGAGCAGCCGGCGCAGGAAGGTCGGCCGGGTCACCTGGTGGGCACCGACGAGCACGTTCTCCAGCGCCGTCATCCGGCCGAACAGCTTGGAGTGCTGGAAGGTACGGCTCACGCCGGCCGCGGCCACCCGGTGCACGGGAGTCCGCGCCACGTCGACGCCGAGCACGGTGATCGTTCCGCCGGACGGCGGCACCAGCCCGGTGATCAGGTTGACCAGGGTGGTCTTGCCGGCTCCGTTCGGCCCGATCAGGCCCAGCACGTCGCCGCTGTGCAGCTCCAGGTCGACGCCCTGGACGGCGTGCACGCCGCCGTACTCCTTGCTGACGCCGGCGAGAGTGGCGACGACAGCGCCCTGCTCCGGGTGTCGGCGGCGGCTCAGCGCGGCTTGCCCTTCGGCTGACTCAGGGAGCGTGCGGCGGCGCGGGATCAGGCTGGCCAGACCGCCGGGCAGGAAGATGATCACGACCAGCAACAACAGTCCGGACAGGAACGGCCGGATCCAGCCGGCCTCGATGCCGAGCCAGCGCTGCACCTCCGGCAGCAGGGTCTGGAAGCCGCTGCCGAGCAGTGGCCCGACGAACAGCGTCGAGCCGCCGACCACCGCGGTGACCAGACCGTCGATCGCGGCGGCGAAGTTGAAGTCCTCCGGGGCGATCAGCCGGACGAAGAAGGCCCACAGCACGCCGTACAAGCCGGCCACGGCGCCAGCGGTGACGAAGGCGGACAGCCGGTGCCGGCCGACGTCGACACCCATCGCCCGCGCCGCCAGCTCGTCCTCGCGGATCGCGACCAGCGCGCGGCCGTACCGCGACGGGGCCATCCGCCAGAACCAGTAGGCGACCACGACCAGGATCACCCAGGCGATCCCCGGGGTCAGGATCTTCGGCACGTTCATGCCGTTCGCGCCGCCGGTCCAGGACTGGTTCAAGATCACGATCCGGACCGCCTCGGCGAAACCGAGGGTGGCGATGGCCAGGAACACGCCGCGCAGGTGCATCGTCGGCAGGCCGAGCAGCAGCGCCGCCGCGGACCCGACGGCCATCCCGATCACGATCGCGATCAGCAGCGCCGGCAGGTCGCCGATCTGGTCCGGGTCCGGGGTCAGCGCTGCCGCGGTGAACGCGGCCAGGGAGGCGAATCCGGCCTGGCCGAGGGACAGCTGGCCGGCCACCAGCACGGCGTAGAAGGAGAAGGCGAAGATCGCGCCGAGGGCGATGAAGACCAGCGTGGAGTCGGTGATCATCGGCCGGTCAGACCTCGCGGGCGCGACGCTTGCCGAACAGCCCCTGCGGCCGGATCAGCAAGATCACGAACAGCAACCCGAACGCGATCAGGTCGCGCCAGGACGAGCCGATGTACTGCACCGCGAAGACCTCGGTCAGGCCGAGGATCAGCCCGCCGATCAGGGCTCCGGGCAACGAGCCCATGCCGCCGACGATGATCACCGCCAGCCCTTTCAGCTCGATCGCGGTGCCCATGGTGAGCTGGGCGCTGTTCACGTTCATCGCGAACAGGACGCCGGCGACCGCCCCGAGCGCCGAGGAGATCGCGAACGTGATCGCGGTGATCCGGTCGACGTTGAGGCCGAGCACCCGGGCCGCGGTGGGGTTCTCGGCGACCGCGCGCATGCCCCGGCCGAGCCGGGACCGGGAGACCAGCCAGGTCAGCCCGACCATGAGCAGAACGGACACGGCGGTGATCACGACCTGCACCAGGGTGACCTGCGCGCCGAGGATCTCGAACCGCGTGTCCGGGAACGAGCCGACCGGGAAGCGCCGGGTGTCCGGACCGTACCGGGCCTGCAGCAGGGCTATGAACACGCCGGACAGTGCGATCGAGGAGATCAGCCCGGCGAAGTGCGAGTCCGGTCTGTCCTTCAGCGGCCGGAACGCCACCCGCTCGATGATCAGGCCGAGGATGCCGCCGATCACGAACACCAGTGGCAGCGCCAGCCAGATCGACAGGCCGCCGCGCTCGACCAGCTCGATCCCGACGAACGCGGAAGCCGCGAACACGGCCGGATGGGCCAGGTTCAG
The DNA here is from genome assembly GCF_059617205.1 of Microlunatus sp. YIM B11417. Lineage (NCBI taxonomy): Bacteria > Bacillati > Actinomycetota > Actinomycetes > Propionibacteriales > Propionibacteriaceae > Microlunatus > Microlunatus sp. YIM B11417. The sequence goes on along the minus strand of NZ_JCAMPJ010000003.1, from coordinate 784,169 downwards.
CCGGTCCAGGATGCCGAAGACCAGCGTGAATCCGATCGCGAACAGCGCGTAGATCGAGCCGATGAACAGGCCGTTGAGGAGTTGCTGCATGGCCGGGTCGTCACTCGAGCACGGTGAACTTGCCGTCCTTGACGACCTGCACCACGGCGTCGTGCTCGACGTCGCGCTGTTCGTTCAGCGTGACCTCGCCGAGCACGGTCGGCAGGTCGTCGATCGTGCCGAAGCCGGTCTTGATCGCCTCCCGCTCGCCGTTGCAGGCCGACCGTACGGCGGCGTCGATGATCGTCATCGCGGCGTAGGCCTGGGCCGCGAACTGGTCCGGCGCCGCCTGGTTCTTGTCCTGGAAGGCCTTCAGGAAGGCGGTGTTCTCCGGGTTGTCCGAGGCCGAGTTCCAGGCGGCGCCGACCACGACGCCCTCGGCCGCCGCACCGGCCTGCTTCATCAGCGCCGGGTTGTTGAAGCCGTTGCCGCCGATGATCGGCACCTCGATGCCCAGCTCACGGGCCTGGGTGACCAGCGGCACCGCCGCCTCGATCAGCCCGGACACCACGATCGCGTCCGGGTTCAGGCCCTTCGCCTCGGTCAGCAGGGCCCGGAAGTCCGTGTCCGCCTTGGAGAACGTGAGGGTGTCGGCGATCTCGACGCCGTCCTTCTCCAGCGAACTGGCGAACACCTTGTAGCCGGACTCGGTGAAGGCGTCGTCGTTGCTGTACATGACGACCACGCGCTTCAGGCCGTACTTCTCCTTGGCGGTGGAGATCGTCTGCGGGATCACCTGGCCCTCGGTCAGCGAGTCGCGGAAGATGTAGTCGCCCTGCGCGGTGATCCCCTCGGCCGTGTTGGAGATCGCCAGCACCGGCACCTTCTCCTCCTGCGCGATCGGCTGCGCCTGGAATGCGCCGTTGGACAGGGTCGGGCCGATGATCACGCTGACCTGGTCCTCGATCAACTTCTCGAAGACGGTGATCCCCTGCCGCGGGTCGGTCGCGTCGTCCTCGACGGCGAGGTCGTACGTGACGCCGCCCTTCTGCCTCAGGTGCTCGGCGGCGAGCTCGAGGCCCTTCTGCTGCGAGGCGCCGTAGCTGGCCGCACCACCGGTCAGGCTGAGTGCGGCGCCGATCTTGACCGGGCCCTCGATCGTGCAGGTGTCGCCCGTGCCTTCGCCGGTGAGCTTCCCGCCGCCGCCGGTCTGCCCGGTCGTCCCGCACGAGGCGAGGACGAGGGCCGCGGCCGCGGCTGCGGCTGCGGCGAGGACGGTCAGTCGGCTAGGCATGGAGCTCCTCCGGTCCAGGTGAATGATCCGTCTGAGTATGGGCCACCGCCAGGGACGCGGCAACAGCCGGCCCCGCTCGGGGTCATAGCCAACGGGAATGCCCGCATCACCGAGAGTCGGACCGGTCCCGCCGGTAGCTGTTGATCGTCACGCCCGAGTCACTGATCACGCTGTCGACCAGCTCGAACCGGGCCAGGCCCGCGCCGTCCTCGAACATCCGCTTGCCGCCGCCCAGCAGCACAGGGAAGATCAACAACCGGTACTCGTCGACCAGATCGGCCCGGTGCAGCGCCCGGACCACCTGGGTGCTGCCGAAGACGACCAGGTCGCCGTCCACCTCGGCGCGCAGCCGCGCCACCTCCGCCGGCAGGTCCGGTCCGAGCCGGATCGTGTTCTGCCAGACGGGGTCGGTCAGGGTCTGCGACACCAGGTACTTCGGCATCCGGTTCATCGCGACGACGGCCGGTTCCGTCGGCTCCGGCTGCATCCAGTCGGTGACGAAGTTCTCGTACGTCCGCCGGCCGAGCAGCAGGCCGGACGCCCTCGTCGTCGCGCCGCCCATGAACGCGCCGACGGTCTCGTCCTGGTACGGATCCGTCCAGCCGCCGTGGGCGAAACCGCCGTCGCGGTCCTCGTCGGGACGCAACGGTGCCTGGACGACGCCGTCCAACGACAGGAAGTTGATCACCACGATGTTCGCCATCGGGGCAGGATAGCTGGCGCCTCAGCCGATCAGGCTCGCGGCGACGACACGGGCGGCCGGTGCCAGGTCCGGCTGCCCGCCGTCGAACCGCCGGTGGTTCGCGTCGAACAGCATCACCGAGACGAAGGTCCGGGCCGCATCCCGGCGCCGCCGCGCGTTCAGGGCGGTCGAGGCGGCCGCGTCGAGGACGGCCTCGGTCAGCCGGATCAGGCCGTCGGTGAGCTGGCGCAGGTGACCCCGGACCTCAGGGTGGGTGTCGATCTCGCGCATCAGCACCGTGCGGAGCAGGACCGACTCGTGCCGGCCGAGGTCGAGCCGCGCGGCCAGCCGGCGCAAGGAGCCCGCCACGTCGCCGGGCCGGGCCACCTCGGCCACCTCGCAGAGCGGCTGGGCGGGCATCCGTTCCGCGAACAGAGTGGTCAGGATGTCGATCTTCCTGGGGAAGTAGTAGAACAGCAGACCCTTCGGGATCCCTGCCTCACCGGCGATCTTGGCGGTCGGCGTCGCGTCGAAACCGGTGCTGGCGAAGAGCTCCTCGGCCGCGTCCAGGATGCGCTCCCGGGCGCCGTTCCGGTCATCCATGCTCGGCTCCTCCGTCGACGGGTTCCCGGGAATGATCTTGCGGGCCGGATTCCCGGCCCGCAAGTCGACCTGCTCCTTCCGTTCGGCTCAGCTCTGGGTCACGGTGCGGGCGTGGTGGGCCTTCGTGCTGTACGGAATCGCCCAGATCCCGGTGGCCAGGGCCAGCAGGCCGAGGATCCAGGCCGTCCAGGCCATGCCCATCACTCCGGCGAAGCCGAGCACCCACGGCGACACGAACATCAGCAGTCCGAGGGCGGCGTGCACGTACTCCGAGGCGATGGCACCCGGCATCGCCAACGACCACAGGGCGTTGGCCGCGAGCAGCACCCCGAGGATGATCATCGACGCGGTGGCCATGGTGGTGGTCTGCGTCCAGATCGGCGAGAGGAAGGCGTAGACCCCGATCACCAGGGCCACCCAATCCTGCCATCGATTCCACTTGCGCATGGGAGATCTCTCCTTCTGATGAGGAGATCCGTCGACCTCCGGCGGATCACTTTCACCTTCAGTGTAGATCTTTGATTGACCGCCCGGTCAAGGCTCTGTGACGCACGGAACGCAAGGGATGAGCGCGCCGATCCTGGCGAAGGGCGAAGACCCATCCGGCTCGGCCCTTCGCCAGGCTCAGGGAACGGCCATGCCGATGATCAAGCCGCCGCCGGCCGCCAGCAGGCAGCCGGCCAGCAGGCCGAGACCGTTCAGCAGAGCGGCCGCGTACCGCCGCCGGAGCAGCAGCCGGACCGTCTCCACGCTCGCCGTGCTGAAGGTCGTGTAGCCGCCGAGCAGGCCGGTGCCGAGGACGGTGAGCCAGGGCGCGCCCGGGGCGTGCCCGGCGGCGTACCCGGTGAACAGGCCGAGCAGCAGCGACCCGGTCAGATTGATCACCGTGGTGCCCACCGGGTACGAACCCGGACCGTCGATCCTGGCCTGGATCGCCGTGTCGACCAGGTAGCGCAGGGCGGAACCGACCCCGCCGGCGACCGCGATCAGGAGCAGCAGTCCCGGCGTCACCGCGACTCCCCCGCCTCGGGCGCCCGGACCAGGCTCCCGCTGGCCAGCCCGGCCCAGCTGCACAGGCCCCCGGCCAGTACGGTGATCACCGCATAGCCGAGGGCCGGCAGCAGGTCTCCGTTCATGATCATCACGCCGGAGTCGGTGGCCAGCGCACTGTAGGTGGTGAAGCCGCCGAGCACGCCGGTCCCGCAGAGCAGCCGGACCGCCCGGCGCCGCCCGACGTCGGGCCCGCGCCGGTGCAGCACGGCGAGCAGCAGACCGAGCAGGTAGGCGCCGGCGAGGTTGATCGCCAGGATGCCGAGCGGGAGCCCGGCCGGCTGCGGCACCGCGGCGGCGATCAACGCCCGGGCGGCGGTGCCGATCATGCCGCCGAGCGCGACCAGGGCGACCGAGACCGCCGGCGGGTGGACCGGGCCGAGGTCGGGATCGACCGGCTCGGCCGCCTGGTCGTGATCGAATTCGGGCATGGTGCTCCTATCTCCGGACAAGCCGATTCCTCGGCCACGAGATAGGGACTGTTGTCGACGACCAGACGCCGTCGCGGTTCGGTCCAGCGAGCCCCACCGCTGGGCGCCCGGCCCGCCAGGGACCGAGCGCGACGGCCAGTCTGCCACAGCCTCGGCGGCTACCCTCACGCCATGGATCCGCACACCACCGGCGGCGACGCCGACCGGCCGGCCTGGGTCGGCTCCGACCTGGTCCGGGCCGTGCTGCACGGGCTCGCCCGGCCGCGTCCGCTGGCCGAACTCGCCGCCGAACTCGGCGTGACCGACACCAGGATCGCCCGCTACCTCGACGCCCTCGCCGGGCTCGGCCTGGCCGAGACCGGGCCGGCCGGCTGGCGCCGCACCGCCGCCGGTGACCAGGCCCTCGACGACGAGCGACCGCGGCCGCCCGAGCTTGCGTTCACCGAATTGCCCGGAGCATCGGTGCAGGACTACCGGCAGGCGGTGGTCGACCTCGAGTTCGGCATGTTCGGGCCCGGCGCGCGCTGGACCGGCGCGGAGCATGCCGGCCGGCTCCGGCCCGAGCGGGCGGCGGAGTTCGCCGAGCGACTGCAAGGGCTGGTCGCCGAGTACTTCGGGCCGGCGAGCGTGGACTGGTCCTCGCCGGTCAAGTACGGGTTCCGGTGGGTGCTGACTCCGGTCGACCTGCCTCCCGGATGATCATGGCCGGGTCCTCGCGCAGCCCGGCCAACGCCTTCCTGAGCGGCAGCGGACGCCACGGCTCGGCTGCCGACGGCAGGCGGCTCAGGGCGTCGCCGTACCGGCCGAGATAGCCGATGTCGTGCGGGAAAGCACCGCGGCGAAGGCCGGGGAACGTCACGTCGACGCCGTGCGCCCGGCCGATCCGGGCCCAGTCCTGAGGGGTGGCGATCCCGGCCGACCAGACACCGTGCTGGAACGGCAGCACCGCGACCTCCCGGTACGGCTCCGTACGACTGAGATGATCAGCGAGCGCGGCCAGTGCGGAGCGGACCGAGAAGAACGTCCAGTACGGCACCGAGCCGCTGTTGATCATGCGCCACGGGTCGCCCAGCACGAAGCTCGGCACCACCAGCCGGTCGGCCGGCTCGCCGCGCTCCCGGTACCAGGACCGGAAGATCGTGGCGACCGGGTGGGCCGGGGTCTGCGGGCCGTCGTAACGGAGCCGGACCAGTGGATGATCATGGTCGGCGCACCAGGCCGCCACGGACTCGGTCAGGGCCGGCGCCGCGCCCCACTCGGCCTCGGCTGCGACGGCGTCCGGTGCCGGGGTGTGCGGCCGGTCCAGGTAGCCCGTCGGGTCGAGCCCGCCTTGCGCGCCGGCCTGGAACAGGTGCCGCTCCCCCACCTGGACGACCGGCCACTGCGACCCGTCCTCGATCATGACCACCGGCGCTCCGGGCGCCAGGGTCTCGGCCAGATAGCGACCGTACGCCTCCGGCAGCCGTTGCCACTTCACCCGGAAGTAGGCCATCTCGGCGACCATCAGCTCGTCCTGCACCTGATCATGCATCTGGTGCAGGACGACGTCGGGATTCCTTTCCAGGAAGGCCGGGGCGACCCTCGCCCCGAACCGCAGTGCCTCGTCCGGCCGGTCCGGGTCACCCGTCCGGCGGACCGGCACCAGGACCGTGCCGGGCAGCCAGGGCACCTGCAGCGCCGCCGCCAGGTGCACCAGCGCCCCGTTGCTGGAGCCGATCATGACCGCCGGCTGCCGGCGCCGGGGCAGCCGGCCGGCCAGCCATCCCGCGACGCCGGCCAGGTCCACCCGACCAAGATCATCGGGCCGGACCCCTTCGCTGGCACCGACCCGGGTGTACAGCCGGCGCAGCAACGGCCACGGCAGCCGGGCCGCCATCCGGATCGCCCGGGCGGCCGGGGCGGGCTGGCCGAGATGTGGGAAGCCGGTGCCGTTCAGGGCCGCCGCCAGCGCGGCCTGCAGCGCCGTGGCGGAGTCGAACGAGGCCGCGCTGCGATCCGGGGGCAGGTCAGTCATCGGAGCAACTCCGTGACCAGGCGCAGGAAGGCCGCGACGTCGTCGGTGGGCCAGGAGTGCCCGGCACCCGGGACGACCAGGAACTCGGCGCCGTGGTCGGCGGCCAGCGCGGCCGCGTAGCCGTGCGACCCGAGGGTGTCGTGCTCGCAGTGGACGATCATGATCGGCACCTCGATCCGGGGCAGGACGTCCTCGAGCTTGAGCCGGATCGCCAAGTCGAAGCCGTGCGCGATCCGGGTCGGCCCGGCCCGGGACCAGTCCGGGAGCTGTTGGCCGAGACCGGGGCCGCGGGGTTCGCCGCCGGCCAGGAACGCGCCGAGCAGCCGCCGGTGGGTGCGCAGCGCGGGGTCGACGGTTGGGCTGATCAGGAGCAGCCGCCGGACCCGCCGGGTCGCGGCGGCGGTCACCGCGGCGGCCTGGGTCCCGAGGGAGAGGCCGACCAGCAGATCGACGTTCTCGCCGTCACGCTCCAGGTCCGCGGCGGCCTGCTCGCCGTACTCGGTGAGGCGGTCCGGAACGGACCGCCAGGTCACCGGGTCCAGCAGGCGGGTGGGATGCCCGGCGCCCGCCAGCGTGGCCGCCGTGTCGAGGGCGTACCCGCGGACGGCGAGCCCGGGCATGATCATGACCGACCCCGTCACGACCGGCTCACCCCGGGGTCGGACGGTCGGGTGGCTGCTGCCGGCGCTCGTGTTCGGCCTTGCGGCGGGCGTACTCGCGGCGCATCCTCGCCCGCGGATCCCGGGCCTCGTCGAGTTGGGCCGGGCCCAGAATGTGCATCAGTCCGTACTCGAGCCACCACCTGATCCGGTAGCCGAGCCCGAAGCCGTCAGGGTGTCGCGTTGCCGTCGTCATGCGGACCTCCTTCCGGCTCGGGCGTCGTTCGCTCGGTACCCGGCGCCGGCAAGGCCCAAACAAGGCTCAGCGGCGGGCCAGTGCCCGGGGCAGCACCCCGATGCCGACCGCCAGGACGAGCATCACGCCGCCGGCGATCCAGGACTGTGGCCGGCCGACCGTGACGTCGAAGATCAACAACGTGGTCCCGGACAGGGTGAGGCCGACTCCGACCAGCGCCAGCACGACGAGCAGGTGGCCCATCCCGACGACCTCCGCCTTGAGCCCGCGGCGGAACAGCGCGCGATGCAGGCTGACCGGGGCCAGGGCCAGGGCGGTGGTCAGCGCCGCCAGGATCACCAGGATCAGGTAGACGGTGAGCTGGAACTGGTCGAGCCGGCCGAACTGCGGTTGGAACGCGACCGCGAGCAGGAAGCCGAACAGGATCTGGGTGCCGGTCTGGGTGACCCGCAGTTCCTGCAGCAACTCGTTCCAGTTCCGGTCCATCCGCTGGTTCTCGGTCTCACCGCGACCGTCGGTCCCGGGCTCCGACACCGGATCGTCCATGGCCGGATCTCCTCCGCTCTGGGCCTCGCCGCTGCGTACCGCGGTGATCGGGAAAGATCCTGCCACGGTCGTGCGATCAGCGGCCGACGGCTCGGGCGAGCTCGTCCTTGGTCATGGTCGACCGGCCCTTGATGCCGCGCTGCCGGGCCTCGTTGTAGAGCTGGTCCTTGGTGCGGCCCTTGCTGCCGCTGTGCGAGCGCTTTCCGCCGCGGTGTCCGGAAGACACGTCGTCGGTCGAGCTGCGGCTGGCGGTCTTCGACTCGCCGCCCCGAGCCCGTTCCTTGTTCACCGTGCGGGCCGCGATCTCCTCGGACACGTCCTCGCCGCGGCCACGTTCCCGCAGGCCCTTCTTGATGTGTTCGTACTGCCGTTCCCGCTTGTCGCTCCAGGCTTCCTGGGGCATCGGACTCCCCTCCTCGTGGTGAGCGTGCGTTGTCCGGCAGGTACCCGCCCGGTGCCGCCTCAAACGTCCTTGATCATGTCCGGATCGCGGACGATCTCGTCCAGAAATCTGGAGGGGGTTGTGCTCAGGCGCCGCGGGTGATTGGCTCGAAGTCTGGTCGAGCCACCGGCCATTCACGTGACGCTGGTGAAGGAATTCTTCCGATGACCACCCGTCTCGCTCTTTCCCCCAGGCCGACCGATGCTTCGGCCTCCACCCACGAATCCCGTACGGACGAGACTTCCGAGCTCCTCCGTGCGGCGAACTCGGCCGATGAGGCCGAACGACAGCGCTGCCGGCAAGAGGTCGTCCTGCTCCATCTGGATCTGGCCGACGCCCTCGCCCGGCGGTACCACGGCCGCGGGCTGGATCCCGCGGATCTTGATCAGGTCGCGCGGCTGGCGCTGGTCCAGGCCGTCGACCGTGCCGATCCGGACCGCGGCGACTTCGTCCCGTTCGCCGTCAGTACGATCCGGGGCTGCCTCAAGCGGTATTTCCGTGATCACGGCTGGGTCGTCCGGCCGCCGCGCCGGATCCAGGAGTTGCAGCACGAGCTGACCGACACCTGGAACACGCTGAGCCAGGAACAAGGCTCAGCGCCGACCCTCCGGCAGCTGGCCGGTCGCCTCGGCGAACCGGTCGAGCAGGTCGCCGAGGCGGCCGCTGCCGGGGCGTGCTTCGCGCCGATCTCGCTGGACGCCCCGGCGGCCCGGCAGGAGTCGCAGACCGACCTGGGCAGCCGGATCGGTGCCGTCGACGGCGGCTACGACCGGATCGAATGGTTGCGTACGTTGCGCAAGGCCTGCGCCGGGCTCCCCCCGGACGACCTGCGCATCATCGAACTGAGGTTCGCCGAGCAGCGGACCCAGCAGCAGATCGCCGACGAACTCGGGGTCAGCCAGATGCAGATCTCGCGGTCGCTGCGGCGGATCCTCGGCGTGATCCGGGACCAGATCGATCCCGATCACCGCCCGGAACCGCTGGCCGCCTGATCAACCGAGTGAGGAGATCGTCATGTTGCCGGAATCACCGTCCACCCCCGACGAGCCGGACACCGGACAGGACCAGGAGCAGGAGGGCCGCCGGGTCTTCGAGATGCCGCCCGGCTCGACCCCGGAGACCGCTCAGCACCCGCCGGCCAAGCGCAATCTGAACGCGGCGAAGGAGGAGGTCGAGCCGGAGCAGCAGCCTTAGCCGGGCTTACGCAACCGGTGGTGCCGGGCGACCTCGCGGAAGCCAGCCCTCCGGTACAGCCGGAGGGCTCCGGTCGGTTCGTGCGCCTCGGTGTGCAACCGGACCGGACCTCCGCTGTGCCGGGCCAGGCGGTCCAGCAGTTCGGACAGCAGGGCGCCGCCGACTCCGCGGCCGCGCGCCGGCGGGACGACGCCGAGATCGTCGACCACGGCGGTCGGGCCGCCGGTGAGGCCTGCCGCGAGACCGATCGGGCCGGAGCCGTCCTCCGCGATCAGGTAGAGGTCCGGGCCCGACTCCCGGAGCCACTGCTCGACCTCGGTCCGGTCCGGACTCGAGAAGTACGGCCTGCCTGCCCAGATCCGGTCCAGGAGTCGGGCGACGGTGGCGACGTCGGAGAGGTTCGCGGACCGTAGGGTCACGCCCTCGGGGCGGGCCACCGGCGCGCCCCGGTCGGCGAGTTCCAGGTCGACCATGGCGAAGGCCGGGCGGTAGCCCAGCCCGGCCAGCAGGGCCAACCGGTCCGGTTCGTCCGCCCGGGCGTTGGCTCCGAAGACCAGGGTGCGTGAGGGCTCCGCCGTGCGCACGGCGGCCTCGAGCGCCGGGAACAGGGCGGCCTCGACCTGGGTCCGGGTCTCGGCCGGAGTGGCCCAGACGTCGAGCAGCCGGAGCTCGGTGCCGTCGGTCTCGGCCCAGCCGCGGACGATCCCGTACCCGATCGTGCTGCCGGTAGCCGCTCTGGCGAGCAGGGCGGGCCGCCCGTCGCCCAGTGCCTCGGCGAGTCCGGCTTCCGTCGGCAGCTGCTCCAGGGTCGAGAACGGATCCAGCTCGGCGGCATGCCGGGCACGCAGCGCAGCAAGCTCCGCGGCCGAGTCCGCACCGGCGCGGGTCAGCCGGACCATGATCAACGCTCCGGTCCCGCCAGGTGGGCGACCGACTCGGTCAACCCGCCCCAGGCGGTCTCCTGGTCCGGGCCGTCGCCGTGCGGCCGGCGGAACTCGTCGGCATAGAGTCCGATCTCCTCCAGGTCCCAGCGCAGGTGGTAGCCGTGAATCGTCTTCCGGTCGACCGGATGGCCGGTCGCGGCTGCGTACCGGTCGAGATCCTCCTCGGTCGGTCCGATGCCGGCCAGATCTCGCTCCGGTACGGCCAGCCCGACCGTGTCCCAGTCGATCAGGTGCAGGCCGCCCCCGCCACGGAGCAGGTTGCCCGGATGCGGTTCGCCGTGGGTCAGCACAAGATCATCGGGATCGGTCGGCTGCAGGGCCGCGATCGCGTCGAACTCGGCCAGCCGGTCGATCAGGGCGGCCCGATGGTCCATGATCAACTGCTGGGCGCGCCGGGTGTACGGGCCGGCTTCCGGCCAGCGAGCCTGGTCGGCGGCCAGCACGTCGGCCAGGACGTGCCGCTGGGTCAGCGCGATCGGCTGCCGCGGCGTGCCGGCCGGCGGTCGGGAGCCGTGCAGGCGGGCCAGCAGGTCGATCACCACCGCCCGCTCGGCCGAGTCCCGGGGCCGGCCGAAGGAGCCCGCTTCGGCTTCCAGCCAAGGAAAGACGCTGACCGCGTAACGCTCGCCGCACGGCCGGGTGACCCGCCCGTCGACGGCCGGGACGGGCGCCGTCACGAACTCGAGTCCGGGGCGGCCGGACAGGGCGAGCGCGGTGGCCAGGGCCCGTTCCAGCCCGGCCGCCGGGTCCGGCCCGAGCATCGTCTTGGCAGCAAGATCGGCAACGGTGACGAACCAGCGGCGGCCGTCCCGGCTGGTCGCGGTCCAGTGGTAGTCGCCGAAGCCGACCGGCGCGTAGTCCATGATCACCACGTCGAGCCGCCAGCCCTCGCCGAGCAGCGTGCCCAGGTCGGCGTCCTCGATTCCGTACGGTCGATCGCGCATGCCGAGACCGTACCGACCGGCGCGATGGCCGGGCCACCCGTTATCGGTCCTTGATCAACTCCGGACGACCGCGGCGAACCGTTCCGCGAAGCCGCGCCAGACAGCGGCGCTGGTCGGCTCCCACTCGGCCGCCTCGTTGATCACCTGCTCCGGATCGAAGCCCTGCTCGATCAGGTTGTCGGTGTTCCAGGACCGGATCCGGTCCAGGTCCACCTCCGGATGGAACTGGACACCCCAGGCCTGCTCGCCGACCCGGAAGGCCTGCAGCGGGCAGCGCTCGCTGCTGGCCAGCCAGACCGCGTCCGGCGGCAGCTCGGTGATCTGGTCGACGTGGTGCTCGATGGCCCGGAACGTCGGCGTCAGGTCGGCGAACAGGGCGTCCTGGTCCGCCTCGGGGCGCCGGGTGAGGACGGTGCTGCCGGCCTCCGGCTGCCCGTGCTCGGCGCGGACACTGCCACCGGCCACGTGCGCGAGCAGCTGGCCGCCGAGGCAGATGCCGAGCTGCGGGATCCCGCTCTGCAGCGCCTTCGTGGCGACGTCGCGCTCCCGGGCCAGCCAGGGACCCTTGGCGTCGTCGTCCGGCATCAGGCCGCCGCCGAGCAGCACCAGCGCGTCGTGATCATCGAGATCCGGGATCGGTTCGCCGTCGTAGGCGTGCACGACGTCGAGCGCGAGCCCGGCCTCCTGCCACCAGTCGGCGAAGCGGCCCAGGCCTCCTTTGCGGGCGTTCTGGACGACGAGCACCCGCGGTCGGGCCGATTCCCCCATGCTGCTCCTGTACGACGTTGCGGCTCGGTCAGTAGTCGATCTTGTCATCCAGCTGGTTCCAGGCCGCGAAGGGCTCCTCGGCGGCCGGCAGCTCGCGGTGCCGGATCAGGGTCGGCCAGGTCCGCCGGTCCCGACCGAGCAGCTCGTAGAAGGCGAGGTCGTCGAACCCGCTGCGGGCCGCGGCGTAGCGGTCGGCGGCGTACACGATCTCGTCCAGCCTGGCCCACAGCGAGGTGGTCAGGCACATCGGGCACGGCTCGCAGGACGCGTACAGGACACAGCCCCGCAGTGAGTGCGTACCCAGCAGTCGGCAGGCCTCCCGGATCGCCACCACCTCGGCATGCGCACTCGGATCATGGTCCTTCGTCACCCGGTTCTGCCCGGTCGAGATCACCTCGCCGTTGCGCACGATCACCGCGCCGAACGGTCCCCCGCCGTCGGCGACGCTGGCCACGGCGAGCTCGATCGCCCGCCCCAGATACGTCACCTCTGTGCTCACCGGCACTGTCTACCAGAGACCGCGCGCGGACCGTTGTCGCGACGACCGTCTGAGCCCGTTCCGCGTACTTCTCGTTGACCGGCTGGCCCTCATTGTCAAGTTCGAGCACGTTCAGAAAGATGGCGAAACAGATCTCCAACTGGCTCGGGGACTCGATGAGGTCCTCGAGATAGTCGACCCCTACGAGGAGTGGGTGACCCACCGAACCGCGGGCCACCCAGCCCGCGAATCTCCGGACCGCGCCGGAGACCTCCTGACTGACGCGGTTCCCGTCAGGTGCGGGCATGTCAGGTCTCAGGCCTCCTGCATCCTCTGCAACAGATCCTCGGCAAGGTCGCGTCGGTCCTCGTCGGCGTTGGTGTCCCGGACTCGCTCGAGTGCGTCGCGCGCGGCGTCCCCGCCGATCTTGAACAGGGCCCAGGTTGCGTTGTTGCTCAAGGTGGTGACCTCGGGTTCGTCAAGATAGGCCGGAGCGCGTTCGGTCAGTTCCGACAACACGTCGACCGCTCCCGGGTCGCCGAGATCCTGGAGCCGGAAGACGACATCCACATGGCGCTGGTGCCACTCGGCTGTTGCCGCCCGCTTCAGCGGACCGAGCATTTCGGGCGTCACGCCGAACGTGTAGACCACCCGCAAGGCGGCCTCCAGGTCGTCGGCGTCCTCACGCTCGACCGCGTCGGCGAGGAGCCGCAGGGCCAGGGCCAGCCCGTCGGACTCGCCGAATCGTTCCAGGAACTCCTCGGGACTGAGCTCCGGCGTAGCCCAAGCCGATGAGCCAACCCCAGAGTCAGACGCCACCGCTCAGGCGTCATCGCTTGGTCCGCTGGCGTAGCTCTTCGATCAAGTCCAGGCGTCGCATCACTCTGACTTCAGGGCCTGGCGCACCCGACCCAGATTTGCGCGGAAGAAGCCCAGCGCCTCGTCGATGCGTTCCCGAACCCAGGTTGCCCTATCGATCCCTTCCGGTTCATGGGCGACGGGTCCCTCCGCGATCAATTGACCGTCCGAGTAGCAGATGTCGCTGGTGATGCGTAGCCGACCGTTCTCAAGCTTGCAGTCGACCGAGAAGTCGATGCTGTCAATGTCGTCGTCGCGGTCGTCCAGTGCGATCGACGCGTAGGCACGGAACGGAAACACCGGCTGGGGTGTGACGTAGCCGGTGCGCCACCTGAGGCCAGGATCGGTCGTCGCCAGCTCCCGCTGGATCCTTGCCACGGCATGGTCGATGAGGGCCCGTTCGTCATTCCAGAACTCCTCCGTCATTTCGACACCTTGAACGTATCGACGATGGCGCTCTGAATCTCCTGCGTGAGTGGGTGCGGAGTACCCGAACCTCTGGATTCCATCCATGGTCCCAACTCGTCACGATTCTTCGGAATGAGTGACACGTGACCTGTGCCGTTGGGAACGGCGTCCAGATTCTCCAGCTTGTCGGTATCGATTTTCTGAACCTTTCCGCCGTGGGGCGCAGCCCGCTGGGGCGTGTCGAAGGTCGAAAGTCCGTCAACGTCCTTGGGTTTCGGCGTCAGCGCGTCATCGGTGGCGGAACCGCCTCGATAGACATACTTTGGCACGCACTCGTTGTGAACCCGAACCCAGTCCGTGCCGGTCCTGACATGGTAGTTGTGAAGATCCTCGACGTTGAAGTTGTAGACGGTGTGGGATTCCCCGGTGGCGATGGCTTTGACCAGTTCGACGGCGTTCTCGTCGGAGTCCACCAGGACGTCACCTGGCTGCAACTCTCGCACCGGAACCCAGCCCTTCCCGCGAACATAGAAGGGATGCTCGGCCGTCGAGGTCACCTCACCGGACGAGGTCTCCACTCGGAATGTCTCGACATCCTGATGGACGTAGGTGTCCACGACCTTCTTCGAGTACGTCCTACCCGTGTCGGGGTCGGCCGCAGTCACTTCGTCTCCGACCCGGACGTCCTCGATCGCCTTCGAGCTGCCATCCGCCATCAGCACCTGAGTCCCCGCCACGAAGCAGCCGCTCTTGGCCGTTCCGGTGAGCTTCGACAGAGCCTTGCTGCCGAAACGCTTGGCCCCGCTCAGGGCGTTCCTTCCGACGGTCTTGACCCCGTTCGCCAAGGCGGTTCGTCCGAGCGCGCTCGCTCCGGACTTCAGCAGCGCGCCGCCCGGAATCGGCACCATGCCCATCACGCCATCGAGACCGGCCTGACCCCAGTCCACCGAGCCCTTGGTCGCCTTCTGCTGCGCAACCGACATACCCATCGACAAAGCGCCACCGGCCAGCGCCAGGCCGACCGGACCGCCGACACCGGTCGCCATCAACGCCACGCCGGCCACGATCATGGCGCCGGCGGCGATGTACTCCCAGTTGTTCGCCACCCAGTTCGTCGTCGCATTCCAAGCAGCGGCGAGGGCACCGTTATTGGAGTCCCGATAGGCCTGCAGCTCCTCGTCCGTCACGGGACTGAGACCCCACGGGTCGGACTGGTTCAGCGGATCGTTTCCGGCGAAGGAGTATGGGTTCCCGGCCCACCCCGAACCCAGCACCGGATCCAGCGGATCCGTCGACAGGAAGCCGCGTGTGCCCGGGTCATAGACGCGGGCCTGCATCCATTCTCGGCCGCCCACCAGCAGGTTGCCCTGGCTGCCGACTGCCACGCCTGACGGCAGTTGGGGACGTGCGACGCCCGGCGCAACGCCCCAGGGATCAGTGCCGCTGGACCGGGGCCGCCAGTCCGGTGTCACCCATTCGCCGCCGTCGGCTTCGCCGCCGGCAGGGTCGGGGAGCAACGCGGTCAGCGGTCCGTAGCTGGAAACCGACACGTCGCCGATCTGGGCGAGCACCGGCACGAGACCGGCCGAGTCCCAGGCGACCTGCTGACCGTCCAGCGCAGCGAGTTCGCCGAGCGCGTCGACCCGGAAGTCATGGCTGGTCTGGACCTCCGCAGGCTCCGGGTCCGTCGGCAGGTCGTGGGTCCGGGCCGTGATCTTGTCACCGGTCCGGCTGATGGTCGTGATTCTGGCCAGGAATCCGCGCGGGTCCCAGCCGAACCGCTGCTCGCCGTCCGGCCCGTGCTCGCGAATCCTCCGGCCGGCGGCATCGTAGCCGTACTCGGTGACGCCGTCGGGCGTACGGCGAGAACGCAGCTGGCCGGCCACGTCATAGACATACTCGATGACTGCGCCGTCGGTGGTCTCCTTGATCATCCGGCCTGCGGAATCATAGGTATAGCCAGTCGCCGAGCCATCGCCACGGCGTGCTTGGACGAGCTGGCCGGTCGAGTCGTAGTCATAGTCGGTCCGCACGCCGTTGCTGGTCTGGGCGATCACCCGTCCCGCGGCATCGCGTTCGATCTCGACGGTCTCGGTGACCCCCTGCCGAGTGACCTGATGCCGGACGATCGCTCCGCCGTCCCACACCCAGGTCGCATGGAGCCCAGGCGCAGCCATGGCCACGATCCTGCCGATCGCGTCCCGGTCGATCACGGCCCGGCCCAGGCCCGGCGCGGTCGCTGCCGCGACCCGCCCGGCCCGGTCGTATTCGTAATGTGTCTGCGAACCGTCGCTGCGGGTGAACGAGGTCCGTCGCCCGTCGCCGTCGTAGGCCCACGACAGGGCGACTCCGCCGGACGGATGGTCCGCCCGGTGTCGGGCGCGCCGGATCAGCCGCTTGTTCTCGTCCCAGACCAGTTCGGTGACCGTGTCATCCTCACGGACCCGGATCGTACGACCGGCGAGGTCGTACTCGAGGCGGGACAGCAGCCGGTCCCCCGCGTGGGACTCGGTCAACCGGCCCGTGTCGTCGTAGCTCCAGGTGAGTTCGACGCCGGTCGGGTCGAGCCGGCGGGTCGGTCGTCCGGCCGCGTCATAGCCGTAGCGGGTCGTCCGGCCGAGCGGATCGGTTTCCGCGATGATCCGGCCGAGCGCGTCGTAGCGACGCTCGGTACGGCCGCCCAGCGGATCCACCACCGCCACACAGCGTCCGGTCTCGTCGTACTCGTACCCAGTCTGGCCACCGGAGGCGTTGGTGACACCGACCAGTTGCCCGGCCGCGTCGTAGCGCATCCGTCGGCGGCCGTACCAGCCGTCGGTCAATCGGATCACGCGGCCGGCCTTGTCGTAGCCGAAGCCCGAGGTCCCCTTGCCCGGTGCGTAGCGCTCGACGACCCGACCGCAGGCGTCGTACCCGATCCAGGCCTGTTCGCCGGTCGGCCAGTGTTCCCGGACCAGCCGACCGTCGGCGTCGTACTCGAACTGGTAGCGGGAGCCGTCGGTGTCGATCGTGGCGTTGCGGCGTCCGCACCGGTCGTACTCATAGCGGTACGTGGTGCCCATCGGGTGGGTGATCGCCACCGGCCTGCCGGCGGCGTCCCGCTGGATCGCGGTGGTCGCCCCGTTCGGGTCAGTGTGCTCGACCAGCTGGCCGCAGCGGTTGTAGCGGTAGCGCGTGATGGCTCCGTCCGGCCCCGTCTCGGCAACCGTCCGGCCCAACGCGTCGTAGTCGGTGGTCGTCTGCCACAACCGGTCGCTGAGCTTGGTCGGCCGGCCCTCCAGATCCCGCTGCACGGAGTGCTCGACACCGGTCGGGTCGACCGTCCGGGTCAGGAACCCTTGTGCGTCGTAATCCAGCTCCCAATGGCCACCGGCAGCGTCCGTCCGCGAGGTCGGTCGCGACATCGCGTCGTAGCCGAACTCCCAGCTGCTGCCGTCGGGCAGCTCAGTCCGGGTCTGGTTGCCGAGGTCGTCGTAGGTCTCGGTGACGGCGTGGCCCAGCGGATCGACGACCCGGGATCGTTCGCCGTGGTCGCCGTATTCGATCGTGGTCCGGCCGCCGAGCGGATCGATCGTGGCGGTGACCCGTCCCCCGGCCGAGGTCTCATAGCGCCAGATCGCACCGTCCGGATCCTGCCGGGACTCCAACGCCCCTGCCTCGTCGTAGCGGTAGGTGGTCCGGTGTCCGAGCGGGGTGATGGCGGCGCTGATTCGACCAAGATCATCGCGGACCAGCCGAGCCGTGTTGCCCTGGGCATCCGTGCTGGCAATCAGGTCGCCATGCTCGTCATGATCGAATCTCAGTACCACCCCGACTGGGTCGACGATCTTCTTCAGCAGCCCGGCTGACCACTCCATGGTGGTGATACCGCCCTCGGGATCGATCACCTGGCTGGGATCCCGCGAATCGCCCTGGTAGCTGTAGCGCGTGATTGACTCGACCGTGTGGTCGTGATCATCCCGGCTGCTGACCTGAACGGTGACCGGCCGGTCAGCGTCGTCGTACGTCCAGCGAGCCCGGGCCCCGGACGGCAGTGACTGCTCGATCCGCCGGCCGCGTTCGTCGTAGGTGTTGACGGTCACGGCACCGTTGCGTTCGGTGATCATGACCGGGTTGCCGTAGCGGTCGTAGCTGGTGGACTGGCGCTGATCATCGGCGTCGATGACGCCGATCAGCCGGCCCTTGCCGTCGGCGATCCAGGTGTTGGCCCGCGTGCCGTCGGCGTCGGACACCTCGGTGACGCCACCGGGCAGGTAGACGAAGCGGCTGGTCCGGCCGAAGGCCGAGCGCTGGGTGGTGACCCGGCCCAGTTCGTCGTACGTGTTTTCCGCCTCGACGACGCCGTCGGGGTCGGTGACGGCGTCGATCAGGTCGGCGTCGTTCCAGCGGTACGTGCGGGTGCCGGCCGGGGTCTCGGCCGCAAGCAGCCGGCTGCGGTCGTCGTAGCGGTAGTTCACGGTCCGGCCGTCGGAGGCGGTCGCGCCGGTGATCCGTCCGGTCGCGTCGTCCCAGGTCAGGTCCAGGGAGCGGCCGAACTGGTGGGCCACCGAGACGAGTCGGCCCTCGTCGTCGTACCAGTAGGTGACCTTGGTCCCCGGTCCGGTGCTGGTCGTGAGGAGCCGGCCGTCGGCACGGAGGTCCCAGCACAGGCCGGCCGAGTTCGTCACCCGGTAGCCCGCCTCGACGCGGGCCAGCCACAAGTTCTCGCCGTTGGCGCGATCCCAACCGTCACCGAGCCGCGGGAAGACGACCTCGCGGCCGTCGGACAGCCGCAGTCGCGCGGCCTCGTCGGTCAGCGTCAGCCCGGCCTCGGCCCAGGAGGACCAGCCACGGCCGAACGCGCCGAGCTTCTGGTTGAGCGAGTTGTAGGTACGGGTCAGGCCCAAGTCCGCCGTCGCACCCGGGAAGGCGAGATCGCACTCGTTCTCGATGAAGTTGCCGGTCGCCGTGTTGACCGGGTCGTCCGAGTAGCCCGTCGTGGGCGGCGAGCCGTAGGCCGTCGGCGGGTCGACCACGATGTCCTGCCGGTTCACCGCCACGTTCGCGGCCCGCAACGCCGCCTCGATCGTCGAGTTCGACAACGTCGAGACGTTGCCCTCGCCGCCGGCCCGGGCGAACGCATCGGCCACCGTGGTGGCCCACTTCGCATCCTCACCGTTCAGCCGCAGCCAGTCCTTGAGACCCTGAATCGGGCCCGACGCGTCGAGCGTCGCCCACGAACAGGCGGTCGCGAACTCGGTGCACTTGCCCTCGAGGCTCGTCGCCTTCCCATCGAACGCCCCGTCACCGCCATCCGTGCTGGTGGCGAACGACCGCAGGTTCGACGGCTTCGCCGACGACGTCCCGCCACCGCCACCGCCGCTGCCCGGAGCCGGCGTCTCGCGCGGCTTGGACGCGGGGGCGCTCACGTGCTGGGCCGGTCCGGTCTCCTTGATGTTGACGTCCGGCGGATCCTCGCCCGAACCCCAGAAGTCGTCCCACGCCTTCTCGAGTCCCGACCTGTCGGCCTGGCGCTGGGCCCACTCGCGGGCGGTCTTGCGGCGCTGGTTCTCCTCCCGCGCCGCCTGCTCGACGTCCTCCAGCTTCGTGGCAACGGCCCGCAACGCGGTGACGACCTCGTCGAGGTCACCCAGCTGGGTGGTGCCGTTGGTCTTGAAGATGTCGGAGAAGTGGCCCTGGAACTGCTCCAGGCCGGTCGAACGCCAGGTCGAACGGTCGCCCCGCTGACCCGACAGGGTGTTCGCCGCCGTACGGAACGCCGACTTCACCTCGCCCGACACCCCGAAGTCGTACGTGACGTCCGGCATGCCCTTCAGCTTGTCGATGTCCACCACAGCCGCTTCAACCCCTTACCCGCGCGTTGACTCTCATCCAACCTCAGTTGACGGGTCGCTGAACGGATCGGATCCCGCGATCGCCTGTGGGCTCGCTCACAGGCTCGCTCCGGGTGGGAGGATGTGCCGCGTGACGGGTGAGATGGCATCGAAGGTCGCGGTGATCACGGGCGCCGGCAGCGGGATCGGCCGGGCGGTGGCACAGGCGTTCCTGGCCGCCGGCTACCGGGTCGCGGCCTGCGGGCGGCGGCCGGAACCACTGGCCGAGACCGTGGCTGATCATGATCACGGACTGGTCGTGCCGCTGGACGTCACCGATCCGGCCGCGGTGACCGCGGGCTTCGACCGGATCCGGTCCGCGTTCGGCCGGGTCGACGTGCTGTTCAACAACGCCGGCTGGTTCGGGCCGGCCGGCGGCGTGGACGAGATCTCGCTGGACGACTGGAACGCCTGCGTCGCGGTCAATCTCACCGGCGCGATGTTGTGCGCCGCCGCGGCGGTGTCGATCATGAAGGAGCAGCAACCGATCGGCGGCAAGATCATCAACAACGGCTCGATCTCCGCGCACACGCCGCGGCCCCGGTCCGCCGCGTACACGGCGACCAAGCACGCGATCACCGGGCTGACCAAGTCGATCGAGCTGGACGGGCGTCCGTACAAGATCAGTTGCGGACAGATCGACATCGGCAACGCGGCGACCGCGATGACCGGCCGGATGACCCAGGGCACCCTGCAGGCCGACGGCCGGCTCCGTCCGGAGCCGACCTTCGACGTCGCCGGGGTCGCCCGGGCCGTCCTCATGATGGCCGAGCTGCCGCTCGACGCCACGGTCAACTCGTTGGTGATCACCGCGGCCGGGATGCCGTTCGTCGGGCGCGGTTGATCACGACTCGCACGCGCCCTGAGCCTGTCGAAGGGGAAAGGCGGAACTGACCCAGCCCTTCGACAAGCTCAGGGAGCGTTGCGGCTTCAGGTCAGCTGTTCGTACGCGGGCAGGGTGAGGAAGTCGACGAAGTCCTCGGCCAGGCAGAGGTCGCTGATCAACTTCTTGGCGGGCTGGTAGTAGCGCTCGAAGGTCTCGGCGTCGACCTGACCGCGCAGCTTCGCGGTCTCCTCGTCCAGCAGCCGGGCCACCAGGTCCCGGGTCACCGACTCGCCGGAGTCGGACAGCGTGACCGCGTTGTTGATCAACTGCCAGACCTGGGACCGGGAGATCTCGGCGGTCGCCGCGTCCTCCATCAGGTTGTGGATCGCGACCGCGCCACTGCCGGCCAGCCAGGCGGCGGTGTAGGCGACTGCCACCTCGAGGTTGTTCCGCAGCCCGGCCTCGGTGTTGGAGCCCTCCGCCGACGCGACGTCGAGCAACTGAGCCGCGGTCACGGCGACCTCGGGGCGCTGCCGGTCGACCTGGTTGGGCCGCTCCCCCAGCACGCCGTCGAACACCTCGCGGCACACGTCGACCAGGTCCGGGTGGGCCACCCAGGAGCCGTCGAAGCCGTCGCCGGCCTCGCGGGTCTTGTCGGCCCGCACCTTGTCCAGTGCGGCCGCGTTGATCGACGGGTCCTTCCGGCTCGGGATGAACGCCGCCATGCCGCCCATCGCGAACGCGCCGCGCTTGTGGCAGGTCTGCACCAGCAACTCGGTGTAGGCCCGCATGAACGGCGCGGTCATCGTGATGTCGCCGCGGTCGACCAGGACGAACTCCGGCCCGGCGTCGCGGAAGTACTTGATGATGCTGAACAGGTAGTCCCAGCGGCCCGCGTTCAGCCCGGAGGCGTGCTCGCGGAGCTCGTACAGGATCTCGTCCATCTCGAACGCGGCCGGGATGGTCTCGATCAGCACGGTGGCCCGGATCGTTCCATGATCAACGCCGAGCTCGGCCTCGGCGAAGCTGAACACGTCGTTCCAGAGCCTGGCCTCGAGGTGGCTCTCCAACTTCGGCAGGTAGTAGTACGGCCCGCGACCGCCTTCCAGCAGCGGCCGGGCGAGGTGGAAGAAGTGCAGCCCGAAGTCGACGAGCGCGCCGATCCCGGGCCGCCCGTCCACCTCGACGTGCGCCTCGTCCAGATGCCAGCCGCGCGGCCGCATCACGACGACGGCCAGCGGGGCGTCGGTCCGCAGCGCGTACGTCTTCCCGTCCGGCTGCGTGTACGCCAGCGTCCCGGCGGCCGCGTCGGACAAGTTGAGCAGCGCGTCGACGACGTTCGGCCAGGTCGGACAGCTGGCGTCCTCCAGGTCGGCCAGCCAGACCTTGGCGCCCGAGTTGAGCGCGTTGATCGCCATCTTCGCCGGAGTCGCCGGGCCGGTCATCTCGACCCGGCGATCCTGCAGGGCCGGCGGCGCGGGCGCGACCTGCCAGTCCGCGGCCCGTACCTCGGCGGTCTCGGGGAGGAAGTCGAGCCGACCGGACTCGGCGGCCGCCGCCCGGCGCGCCACCCGCGCCCCGAGCAGTTCGTCGCGCCGCCCGGCGAAGCGTTGGTGCAGCCGTTCGACGAAGGCCAGCGCCTCGTCGGTCAGGATCTCCTCGGCTCGGTCGATCGGACGGCGGTCGGTCACCGTGATGGTCATCTCTCATTCCTCCTGTCGGGATGGGCGGATCAGCTGCCGGCGGTACTCGCCACCGCGGCCGCGACCGCCGGGGCGACCCGGCTGTCGAAGACACTCGGCACGATGTAGCTGGGGTTGAGCTCGTCCGGCGAGACGCAGTCGGCGATCGCCTCGGCGGCGGCCACCAGCATCGGGGTGGTGATGTTGCGCGCGGCGGCGTCGAGCAGACCACGGAACAGGCCCGGGAACGCCAGCACGTTGTTGATCTGGTTCGGGAAGTCGCTGCGCCCGGTGGCCACCACCGCGGCATGCTTGGCCGCCTCGGTCGGCGGGATCTCCGGATCCGGGTTGGCCAGCGCCAGCACGATCGAACGGTCGGCCATGGTGGCCACGTGTTCGGCGCCGAGGATGTTCGGGCCGGACACCCCGATGAACACGTCGGCTCCGACCAGGGCGTCGTGCAGGCTGCCGGAAACCCCGTCCGGGTTGGTGTTCTCGGCGATCCACTGCCGGTGCTCGTCGGTGTACGTCCCGCCGCGGTGGATGGCGCCGGTCCGGGAGCAGCCGACGATGTGCGACGCACCCTGGGCCTGCAGCAGCTGGATGATCGCGTGCCCGGCAGCGCCGACACCGGAGATCACGATCTTGACGTCGGTGATCTTCTTGCCGACCACCCGGAGCGAGTTGATCAAGGCCGCCAGCACGACGATCGCCGTACCGTGTTGATCATCGTGGAAGACCGGGATGTCCAGCTCGGCCCGGAGCCGGCGCTCGATCTCGAAGCAGCGCGGCGCGGCGATGTCCTCCAGGTTGATCCCGCCGTACACCGGCGCCATCGCCTTGACGATGGAGATGATCTCCTCGGTGTCGGTGGTGTCCAGGCAGACCGGCCAGGCGTCCACGCCGGCGAACTGCTTGAACAGCGCGGCCTTGCCCTCCATCACCGGCAGGGCCGCGGCCGGGCCGATGTCGCCCAGGCCGAGCACGGCGGTGCCGTCGGTGACCACGGCCACCGTGTTGCGCTTGATCGTCAGCCGCCGGGCGTCCTCGGGATTGGCGGCGATGGCGAGGCAGACCCGGGCCACGCCGGGCGTGTAGGCGCGGGACAGGTCGTCCCGGTTCTTCAGCGGGACCTTCGGCTCCACCGCGAGCTTGCCGCCCAGGTGGAGCAGGAACGTACGGTCGCTGACCTTGCGGACGTGCGTGTCCGGGCGGGCGTCGAGCACCTCGGCGATCCGCTGGGCGTGCCCGTCGTCGACGGTGTTGCAGGTGACGTCGACCACGATCTTCTCGTGGCTGGACTCGACGATGTCCAGCGCGGTCACCGGGGCGCCGGTCTCGGCGACCGCCGAGGCCAGGTCGGTGGTCGAGCCGGCCGTGGCTGCGACCTCGACCCGCAGGGTGATCGAGTAGCCGGGGCTGGGGCTGTTCAAGATTCCTCCTCGAACTTCGACATTACGGATGTTAACTTCTGCTTTGCGGAATTACAACGCGATGCGTCGGGACAGCCCGGGCCTCGGGATCGCCTGGCCGGGAAAGATGGGGCGCCGGTCAGGGCACCAGTTCGGCGGCGATCGCCGCCGCGGCACGGCGCAGCACCGGTACGGCGCGCCGGCCGAAGTCCTCGTCGACCCGCGCCAGCGGGCCCGAGACCGAGATGGCCATCGGCGACGGGGTGCCGGGGACGGCGACCGCGTAACAGCGGACCCCGACCTCCTGCTCCTCGTCGTCGATCGCATAGCCGCGTTCACGGATCTGATCGAGATCCGTCAGCAGGGACTGCACGGTGCCGTGGCTCTTGGCCGTCGGCGTCGCCAGGCCGGCCCGCTGCACGATCCGGCGTACGACGTCGTCGCCGAACCCGGCCAGGATCGCTTTCCCGACCCCGGTGTCGTGCAGGCTGACCCGGCGGCCGATCTCGGTGAACATGCGCATCGAGTGCGGCGACGGCTGCTGGGCGACATAGACGACCTGGTCGCCGTCGAGCAGCGCCATGTTGGCCGTCTCCCCCAGTTCGGCCACCACCCGGACCAGTTCCGGCTGGGCCACCCGGCCGAGTTGCTGGCCGGCCAGCTCGCCGAGCGGGATCAGCCGCGCGCCGAGGGCGTACCGGCGGGACGGGAGTTGCCGGGCATAGCCGAGCGTGACGCAGGTCCGGAGCAACCGGTGGATGGTCGGCATCGGCAGCCCGGCGCGGACCGAGAGGTCGCTCAGCGAGATCTCGCCGCCGGCCTCGGCCATCAGCTCCAGCAGCTCGAAGACGCGCTCGACGGACTGCACGCCGCCGCTCCGCGCCCGTACCGTGTCCTCCGGCATGACCACCGCCCTTTCGCCCTGGGAGTGGATGTCACCCTACAGACATCAGGGCCGGAGTTTTCGCGATGCAGAATCGTCGCGCGTCACTGGTCGTACCAGACGACGTCGTCGCCGAACGGGTTGCGGTAGCCGAAGGTCAAGGGACTGCCGGTGTCCCGGATCCGGTACGCGAGCCCGCCCTCCAGGCACTGGCCCTCGGACAGCGTCGTGGCGGCGAGTTGCGGCCCGCCACCGTCGGTGCGTTCGCCGGTCATGCCGTCCTGCGAGTACAGGCTGAAGTTGGCCGGGCCGACCGAGCGCTGCACGGCCGGATCGACGCCGCGGGCGCTCAGGTCACCGCCGGCGCAGATCCGTACGGAGGCGTTGACCATCAGGTCGCGGCCGTCCGCCCGGGCCTCGATGCTCCGGGCGGTCAGGGTGGTGCCGCCGGCCAACTCGACCGTCTGGCCCTCCGCGACGCGGGCGGTGACCGGCTTGGCCCGGGTCGCGTTCTGCACGATCGCGCCGGTGAAGACCGCGCTGACCGCGACGGCCGCGATGATCGCGCCGACCACGTACCGGCGCTTGGTCGAGCGCACCTGCGGCGACTCGGCGGCCGGCGGTGCCTGGTCGATGATCTTGAGCCGCGGTACGTCGGCCAGCCGCCGGTCCAGCTGCTCGCGGAGCTTCGGGCCGCGTCGCAGCCGGCCGGTGTCGACGTCGACGCCGCGCAGCCGGTCGTCGAAGATCACCAGATTCGTCGCGCTGTACTCGATGATCACCGCGGCCGCGTCCAGATCGACGACCTCACGCTCCGCCGGCTCCCCCAGCGCCTCGGCCGGCGACTCGACGAGCAGCGTCCGGGCGCCGAGCCGGGCACTGCCGGGCACGCCGCCGCTCATCGCCGACTGCGCCAGCCAGGCGCTGAACTTCTCGCCGCGCTCGGCCGGCAGGTCCGCCATCAGCTCCGGATAGCCGGGCAGCACCGAGACGCTGCGGTCGGCCTCGCCGAGCAGGCTCGTCACGTGCACCGTGTTCAGGGCGGCGCCGAGCGCGTTGCGGACCTCCGGGACGGTCAGCGGCTCGTCGTCCGCCGGCAGGCCGAGGACCCGCCGGTTCCGGGCCCACTGGCTGTCCGACAGCGCCTCCAGCTCGGTGATCACCGCCGCCAGGCGGGCGTCGGCGATCGGTGTGGACAGGGTCCGCGCGATCGCCCGGTCCCGGTGCTGCGGCGCCGGCACGCCGTCGCAGACGATGGTGATCCAACGGTCCGCGCCGAACTCGTGCACGGCGCAGCCGGTGCCGGGATCACCGCCGCCGACCGCCGACAGCGCGGCCGCGAAGTGGGTCCGCAGCGCCAGGCCGGCCGCGAGCCCGGCCCGGGTCCGCGGGACGACGGCGGTGAACTGGACCGGGCCGAGCGGCGCCGCCAGGCTCCCCGGCGTCGCCGCCCCGCGGGCCCGGCCGGGTGCCGGTGTCGACTGCCGCCGCGGGTCGACCGCCGGCGCGGCGAACGCGTCGATCCCGATCAGGGCTTCGTCGTTGCTGAAGAAGGCGCAGCGCACGGTCCCCTGGGCCGGGTCCAGGTGCCGGCGCAACTGCTCCACCTTGTCCGGCGCGACCTCGATCGGCGGCAGGTCGAGCAGGGACAGGACGAACGAGCTCATGCCGGCGCGGAGGGCGGCGTCCCGGGTCCAGCCGAACGTGTCGACCGGATGCGGCTCCGCGCCGTCGGCGGGCACCGTGCCGTTGAAATAGCCGGCCACCCGGCGCCAGGTCGAGACCACGGCCTCCGGGCGTCCCCGTACCGCGAAGGTCAGGGTGTCCTGGCCGATCTCGACCAGCCCCTCCGGCACCGACACCCCGCCCTCGGGGAGTTCGATCGGCCGCCCGAGCTCGGCCCGGATCGCGCCGGCCACCGTCTGCAGCGTCCCGTAGTCGGCGACGGACTCGTCCAACATCCCGTACGCCAGCGTCGCGCCCAGCACGACCTCCGGCGACGGCTCGGCCACCTCGATCAGCTGCCAGTCGTACCCGCCACGCTCGCTCCATCGATGCACCGCGCCAGGATAGGGGTACGCCGGAGCCGGCGCGTGATCACGAGGTCGGGCGATCCCCCCGGACGGTTCCCTCGAGGTCCTCGCGAAGACCCTGCAAATACTCCCGCTCGGCAGGATCGAGATCGTGCACCGGGATCTGGAGGATGGGTCCGACGTCGTCCGGTGTCACCGCGCCTGGCTGAGAGAGCTCCGCGATCGCGTGGAGCTCGGCCTCCCGGGCGACCCGATCCGTCTCCTCGGCCGCCACAACCGCCAACCGCTGGATCAGCACCCTGCGCTCCAGGGAATCGATCGAGTTGAGCCAGTCGGTCACGAGCTCGGCGGCGTTCTCGCGCTCGTCCGCCGACGCAGACTCCAACCGGGCCAGCAAGGTGCTCTCCCGGTCCATTCCTTCACCGCCTCCAGCACCGATGTGGATCACGAGACGCGCACCGCGTCATTCACGGGCGAGCGCAGGCAGGATCTCCGGTCTCACGCCGGAGAGGACCCGCGACCGCCCGGACCGAGCCCGACGATCACTGCGGACAGACCCTCGGCGCGAAGCACCCATGGATCGAGGTCGGTGTCGGCTTCCACGACCAGTTCGACGCCGTCATCGAAGACGAACACCGGATCGAGCTGGCCTTCACCGATCCTGACCTCGACGATCGTCCGGCCCTCGCGCGCCGCGACGGCCTCCCCCATCGCGCTTTCGGCAAATTCCCAGGTAGCGACGACATCCTCGCCGTCCACCAACGACCAGTTGCAGTTGATCGACAAGCTCCAGCCTGCAC
Organism: Microlunatus sp. YIM B11417; assembly: GCF_059617205.1. Lineage (NCBI taxonomy): Bacteria > Bacillati > Actinomycetota > Actinomycetes > Propionibacteriales > Propionibacteriaceae > Microlunatus > Microlunatus sp. YIM B11417. The sequence continues at coordinate 757,170 of NZ_JCAMPJ010000003.1, read as the reverse complement.
CGTAGAGGTTGATGAAGGGGTCGGTGATCCCGTGGCCCGTGATCAGCAGCGGCAGAACGCCGGCGATCTCTGATTGAATCTCGGTCACGGTCCCGACTTCACGTGGGTCGTTTCGCCGGGATCATTCACCGGTGGCGAGCCGCCCAGCAAAACGCACGAAGCCGAAGCAATTCTTCATCAGACGCCCCGGCCAGCGGTTGATCGGGGTCGAGCGGGCAACCGAAACGTCGGTCGCTCGTGAGCCACGCGAGCACTCCGCCGGTCATCCACTGTGGATCGAACAAGTCCGGGGGGTCGGCGTACGGGATACCCTCAGCACCGACCCAGGCGACTCGGCACCCAGCGTTGATCAACTCCTGGAGGGTCCCGCGAATCGCACCGCGGAAATCCTCGGCCCGAGGCCACATCGGGAGATGCAACTCCCAGCCGACCACGCGCCAGCCTTGACCGTGCAGCACCAAAGGTTCCGGGGCTGGCGAGTCGGGCCACCGCGTCGATCCGAAGGTGGGCACATCGACTGCGTGATCATCGCCGACCAGACCGTAGAAGATCAGGCCGGGAACTTCCTCCGAGCCGCCGAGGAAGATCGTCAGCACGTCGCGTGCAGGTGAGCCGGTCATCACAACCCCATTTGATCAATTGGTTCGGCGTCGGTACGGACGAGGAGGCCAGCTGTCCTTGGAACGGGCCTTCCTTGTAGACGAACACGGCGACTCGCGAACGTCTTCTTGATCAAGTCCGGGCGGAAATCGGTCCGGCGCCGCCAGGGGGCGAATCGACAGTGACTTCGAGGTCCCAGTCGTCCAGGGCCACGATCTGCGCAACGACGACGAGTTCGTCGAATTCCAATCTCACACCGATCAACAGGCCCGTCGGGTCTTCCAGCGGCCGGATCCCGCTCGCCACGCGGCCAACGACGGCATGCAGAGGTTGTCCCGGCTCGACCTGCCGTGGCACCCAGAGTCCGACCTCGGCTTCCAGCGCATCCCGCTCCCGGCCCGAGACCGACGCGTAGGGATCGAGCCACGGCTCTTCGGAAAGGACGACGGTCAGGTCGCTGCGCGAATCGACGGTAGTGACGCTCCCATCATCCCAATCGAACTGGATCGGTCCGCGACCCGAATCCGGTTGATCTCGGTAGTGGTGCCGAATCGTCGTCACGCGCCGACAGGTTCTACCGACGACGTGGGGCAAGGTGACATCCATCAGAACGGAAACACCTCCGCGTTCATGAAGCGCTTGTTGGTCGGGCCGCCCGGGTACATGGAGATGAACGTACCGTCCGGCTTCGTCAGCACAAGATCATCACCTTGTCGGAAGAAGAAGCCGACCTGGTCCTGGCCGAGGATCGCTCCCTTACGCACTTCCTCGGGATTGAGGTGAACCTCGCGGGCCCGGTCGCGGAACCATTGTCGGTGCGCAGGGTTACCTGGGTCGAGTCCGTAATCCTGTGCGTGCTTTCCGACCTTGCTGCCGAACTGACTGGAAGGAAAGGACAAAGGCGGCGCCAGATCGACCGGCCCGCCGTGGGTGCAGGTGTGTTGTGAACCCGTACCCATCGGTCACCGGCTTGCACGTGATAGTTCTGCAGCTCGTCGACCTGGAAGTTGTACACAGTCGCCGTAAGGCCCGTACCAGTCACCTTGATCAAATCGACCGACTGTCCGTCGGCATCGACCAGCACGTCCCCGGGGCGAAGCTCCCGGACCGGGACCCAGCCCCTGCCTCTCACATAGAACGGGTGCTCGGCAGTCGAAGTCACCGAGCCCGCGGAGGTTTCCACGACGAAGGTCTCCACGTCCTCGTGAATGTACGTTTCGACGACCCGTTTACCGTGCGTTGCGTCGGTCTCGGGGTTCGATGCGCGAATCTCATCACCGACCGCGACCTCCTGGATCGGCTTGGCTGAACCGTCCGCCATCAGGACGAGCGTGTCCGCCACGAAGCAGCCGTTCCTGGCTGTGCTGGTGAACTTCGACAGCGCCTTCTGACCCAGATTCTTGGCCCCCGACAGGGCGTTCCGGCCAACCGTCTTGATACCGGTACCCAGCGTTGTCCGGCCCGCGGCCTTCACCAGCGCGCTGGCGGCGCCCGCGCCGGGGATGGGCACCATGCCGAGTGCTCCGTCGAGGCCCGCCTGGCCCCAGTCCACCGAGCCCTTGGTCGCCTTCTGCTGGGCAACCGACATACCCATCGACAACGCACCGCCGGCCAGCGCCAGGCCGATCGGCCCGCCGACGCCCGTCGCCATCAGAGCCACGCCGGCGACGATCATGGCACCGGCGGCGATGTACTCCCAGTTGTTCGCCACCCAGTTCGTGGTCGCGTTCCAGGCCGCGGCGAGGGCGCCGTTGTTGGAGTCCCGGTACGCCTGCAGTTCCTTGTCAGTCACCGGCTCCAGACCCCAGGGGTCCGACTGATTGAGCGGGTCATTTCCGGCGAAGGCGTACGGATTGCCGGACCAGCCGGTGCCGTACACCGGTTCGAGGGGGTCGACGGACAGGAAGCCGCGGGATCCGGGGTCGTAGACGCGAGCCTGCATCCACTCCATTCCGTCGACCACCAGGTTGCCTTGGCCGTCGACCTGGACCCCGGATGGAAGCCGGTCCGAAACCCGGCCGCCGGCGACGCCCCACGGGTCGGCAGCTCCGGTCGAGCGGGGTCGCCAGTCGGGGGTGATCCAGTCGGCTGTGGATCTCCGGGTCGGGTCGGGCAGTAAGGCAGTCAGCGGGCCGTAGCCGGTGACGGACAGGTCACCGATCTGGGCCAGTGTCGGCACGTGGTTCGCTGTGTCCCGTGCGACCGGCTCCTCGTCGATCGCCGACAGTTCGCCGAGGGCGTCGACGCGGAGGTGCTGGGTCCGCGCCGTCACCTTGTCATCGGCGCGGTTGATGGTGGTGATCGACTTGAGGAAGCCGCGCGGATCCCACCCAAATCGCCGCTCAGCATCCGGCCCAGCCTCTGTGATCCGGCGGCCGGCGCCGTCATAGCTGAAGGTGCTGTTCCCCTCCGGTCCCTGCCGTTCGAGAAGCTGTCCAGCAACGTCGTAGCGGTAGTGGGTGCTGCGGCCGTCGGTCGTTTCGCGGATCAGCCGGCCAGCGGCGTCGTACTGGAACCCGGTGACTGAGCTGTCGCCACGGCGGACCTCGATCAGCTGACCCATCGGGTCATAGGCGTAACTGGTCCGGTGCCCGTCGGTGGTCTCGCCGATGACCGGCCCGCGTCGTCGCGCTCGATCTCGGTGATCTTGGTCCGTCCACTGCGGGACACTTCGAGCCGTGTGACAGCACCGCCCGTCCAGGTCCAGACTGCGTGCAGACCTGGTGCTGTCATGGAACAGATCCGGCCCACCGCATCTCGGTCGATCACGGCCCGGCCGAGCTCAGGAGCCTCCACGACTGCGACCCGACCGGCCTGATCGTATTCATAGCGTGTCTGGTCGCCGTGAACGCCAGTGAAGGACGTGCGACGGCCGTCGCTGTCGTAGGACCAGGCCATGCCGACGGCACCGTGCAGGCGACGTACCAGCCTGCCCTCCGGGTCGAAACGTAGTTCGTTGGCGACTTCACCGCCGTCTCGATCCGGCTCGAACACTCTCAGCGTTCGAGTGCCGAAGTCACGCTCCGTGCGGGACACCCGCACGCCGTCGGCGAACGCCTCAACCTCGCGGCCGGTGTCGTCGTAGCGCCAGGCCAGGACCGACCCGGTCGGATCGATCATCTCGGTCTGCCGACCCGCGGCGTCGTGCCGGTACCGGGTCGTCCGACCCAACGGGTCGGTCTCGGCGTTCACGAGTCCCAGGACGCTGTAGGCCCATTCGGTACGGCCACCGAGAGGGTCGATCGCCGCGGTGCGCCGACCGGCGTCGTCGTACTCGAACCGACTGACCTGGCCGGCCGCGTTCTGCACAGCGATCAGCTGGCCGGCGCCGTCGTAGCTGAACCGGCGCGGCCCGTTCCAACCGTCCACGGTCCTCACGATCCGGCCGGCGGCGTCATAGGCGAAGCGGGATACGCCGCTGCCGGGCTCGAAGCGTTCGACCGGGCGACCGGCAGCGTCGTAGCTGATCCAAGCCTGTTCGCCGGTTGGCCAGTGCTCGCGAACCAACCGACCGTCGGCGTCGTAGTCGAACCGGTAGCGGGAGCCATCGGTGTCGATGGTCGTTACCCGGCGTCCGCAGACGTCGTACTCGTAGCGGTAGGTCGTGCCGGTCGGATGAGTGATCGCGGTCTCCCGGCCGGCCTTGTCCCGGGTGAACCGGGTCACGGCACCGGTTCCGTCGGTGTACTCGATCAGGCGACCGCACCGGTCGTACCGGTGCTGCTGTCGGCTTCCGTCAGTGCCGGTTCGCCCGACCACCCGGCCCAGAACGTCGTAGTCGGTGCCAACCTCGGACAACCGGTCGGCGTTACTCACGGGGCGACCGGCCTGGTCGCGGACCACCGTGTGCCTGACTCCGGTCGGGTCGATGGTCTCGCTGAGGTGGCCGTTGGCGTCGAAGCCGGACCGCCACCGACCGCCTGCGGAGTCGGTGGACTCGACCAACCGGGACAGCGCGTCGTAGCTGAATCGCCACTCGGAGCCGTCCGGAAGTTCGACCCGACTGCGGTGGCCGAGGTCGTCGTACTCCGAGGCCACGGAACGTCCGAGGGGGTCCACCCTCCTCGACTCCTCGCCGTGATCGCCGTGTTCGATGGTGGTGCGGCCGCCGGTGGGGTCGATGATCGCGGAGAGGCGGCCGCCGGTGGTGTGCTCGTAGCGCCAGATGGCACCGTCGGGGTCGCGGCGGGATTCGAGCGGGCCGGTGTGGTGGTAGCGGTAGGTGGTCCGGTGGCCGAGTGGGGTGATCGCTGCGGTCACCCGACCAAGATCATCGCGTTCGAGGCGGGCGGTGTTGCCGTCGGCGTCGGTGGCGGCGATGAGTTCGCCGTGGTGATCATGCTCGAAGCGGAGTCGTACGCCTTCGGGGTCGATGATCTCCTTGAGCAGGCCACGGTCCCACCGCATCCGGGTCAGGCCGCCCTCGGCGTCGATCACCTCGACCGGGTTGCGTTCCTCACCCTCGTAGCTGTAGCGGGTGATCGCCGTGGTGTCGCCGTTCTGGAGCGTGATCGTGACCGGGCGGTCCTGATCATCGTGTTCCCAGACGATCTTGGCGCCGGTCGGCGTCTCGCGGTGGATCAGGCGGCCACGGTCGTCGTAGCCGTTGATCACTGTGGCGCCGGCCCGGTCGGTGATCATGACCGGGTTGCCGTAGCGGTCGTAGCTGGTGGACTGGCGCTGATCATCGGCGTCGATCACGCCGATCAGCCGGCCCTTGCCGTCGGCGATCCAGGTGTTGGCCCGCGTGCCGTCGGCGTCGGACACCTCGGTGACGCCACCGGGGAGATAGACGAAGCGCGTCGTGCGGCCGAACGGCGAGCGCTGGGTGAGGACGCGGCCGTGTTCGTCGTAGGTGTTCTCGGCCTCGATCACGCCGTCGGGGTCGGTGACGGCGTCGATCAGGTCGGCGTCGTTCCAGCGGTACGTGCGGGTGCCGGCCGGGGTCTCGGCGGCCACCAGCCGGCCGCGGTCGTCGTAGCGGTAGCTCACGGTCCGGCCGTCGGAGGCGGTCGCGCCGGTGATCCGTCCGGTCGCGTCGTCCCAGGTCAGGTCCAGGGAGCGGCCGAACTGGTGGGCCACCGAGACGAGTCGGCCCTCGTCGTCGTACCAGTAGGTGATCTTGGTCCCCGGTCCGGTGCTGGTCGTGCGGAGCCGGCCGTCGGCACGGAGGTCCCAGCACAGGCCGGCCGAGTTCGTCACCCGGTAGCCGGCCTCGGCGCGGGCCAGCCACAAGTTCTCGCCGTTGGCGCGATCCCAACCGTCACCGAGCCGCGGGAAGACGACCTCGCGGCCGTCGGACAGCCGCAGTCGCGCGGCCTCGTCGGTCAGCGTCAGCCCGGCCTCGGCCCAGGACGACCAGCCACGGCCGAACGCACCGAGCCTCTGGTTGAGCGAGTTGTAGGTACGGGTCAGGCCCAAGTCCGCCGTCGCACCCGGGAAGGCGAGATCGCACTCGTTCTCGATGAAGTTGCCGGTCGCCGTGTTGACCGGGTCGTCCGAGTAGCCCGTCGTGGGCGGCGAGCCGTAGGCCGTCGGCGGGTCGACGACGATGTCCTGCCGGTTCACCGCAACGTTCGCGGCCCGCAACGCCGCCTCGATCGTCGAGTTGGACAGCGTGGAGACGTTGCCCTCGCCGCCGGCCCGGGCGAACGCATCCGCCACCGTGGTGGCCCACTTCGCATCCTCACCGTTCAGCCGCAACCAATCCTTGAGACCCTGAATCGGGCCCGACGCGTCGAGCGTCGCCCACGAACAGGCCGTCGCGAACTCGGTGCACTTGCCCTCGAGACTCGTCGCCTTCCCATCGAACGCCCCGTCACCGCCATCCGTGCTGGTCGCGAACGACCGCAGGTTCGACGGCTTCGCCGACGACGTCCCGCCACCGCCACCGCCGCTGCCCGGAGCCGGCGTCTCGCGCGGCTTCGACGCCGGTGCGCTCACGTGCTGGGCCGGGCCGGTTTCCTTGATGTTGACGTCCGGCGGATCCTCACCCGAACCCCAGAAGTCGTCCCACGCCTTCTCGAGTCCCGACCTATCGGCCTGGCGCTGGGCCCACTCGCGGGCGGTCTTGCGGCGCTGGTTCTCCTCCCGCGCCGCCTGCTCCACGTCCTCCAACTTCGTGGCAACGGCCCGCAACGCGGTGACGACCTCGTCGAGGTCACCCAGCTGGGTGGTGCCGTTGGTCTTGAAGATGTCGGAGAACCGGCCGGCGAACTGCTCCAACCCCGTGTTCCGCCACGTCGCCCGGTCGCCCCGCTGACCGGACAGGGTGTTCGCCGCCGTACGGAACGCCGACTTCACCTCGCTCGACACCCCGAAGTCGTACGTGACGTCCGGCATGCCCTTCAGCTTGTCGATGTCCACCACAGCAACCTCAACGCCTCATCCGCGCCTGACCGCGCAACCCCGCACCCGCATGAGAAACAGAAGGGCCGCCGCGACCGAACGATCGCGGCGGCCCGAACCGCAGAAAGTGACCGCCTCGGGTCAGCTGCCGCCGCCCGCGGAGAAGATGTTCGTCGAGATCTTCTCCAGCTGGCCCCGCAGGTCGTCCAGCTCCTGCTTGGCCTTGTCCAGCGCGGCCTTGGTCTCCGGCCAGGTCGAGCTCCGGAACGTCGCCGCCAGCGGCCCGTCCCAGACATCCGGCTGGGACAACTTCTGCCCCTGCGTGTCCAACTGCGAAATCTGATCCGTCAGACCACCGGTCACAATCGCCTGAATCTGACGGATCGCCGACTTCGCTTCCTCGGTCGAGAGAACCCGACTCATCCGCAACTCCTCCTTGACGCCGGCCGCAGGCCGACCTGATTGACATTGCCCCTACGGCGTTGCCAGCCACCCTAACCGTGGCGCCGGGTCACCTGCAGGAGCCGGAACCGCTCAGTGGCCGGGATCACGATCAGCCTTCGTCTCCTTCCTCCTGCAGCCCGGGAGGCCGGAGATCGGCGACTTCGGCGTCGGTACGCCAGGCCAGGCCGGGCGCCCGGCGGCCGGTCCGGAGGAACTCGGCGGCGGCCGCGCGGGCCGGCTCCAGGGTCGTCGTCTGCCAGGCCTGGAAATGGCCGAGATCGTCCGCGAGCCGTACCTCGACCTCGGTGTCCGGCCCGCCCGGCGTCGTCAGATGGCTCCACTCCGGCCGGGCCGCGCCCGGGTCGTCGCTGTGGTAGACCATGAGCGGCCCCGCGGCATCGCCCCCGACGTCGAGCCGGGCCCGGCCGCGGAACAGGCTGATCACCGTGCGGTGCTCGCCGTCCAGTCGCTCGATCGCGGTGCGGGCGGCCTCCGCCGACGGCGAGGTCGTGACGATGGTCTCGCCGCCGCGGTCGTGCTCCATCCGGTTCGGGTCGGTTGCCGGCGGTTCGGCTGCGGAGACCGTACGGAAGGACCTGACGTGGCCGCCGACCGCCACCCCGCACGGGAACAGCACCAGCCAGCTCAGCGCCAGCGGCGCGTCCAGCACACCCCAGGCAAGGGCGCCGCCGAGCCCGACCACCCAGAGCGCGACCTGGCGCGGTACGGCGGGCAGCCAGACCGAGCCGAAGCCCAGCCCGAACCCGAGCACGATCACGGCGATCCCGAGTGCCGGCTGGATCCGCCAGATCACCACCGGCGCGATCCCGAGCAGCACCGGGACCAGCAGCAGCACCAACTCGTTCCGGCGCAGTCGACGGAACTCGCTGCGGCGGCGCCGGGTCGATCGGCTCGCGGTCATTGGCCGAGCAGCGGCGGAATGGTCATGTTCGCGGTGTAGCCCTGGACCGCGCCCTGGCTGACCCCGACCCAGAGAGCCTGGGTGTTGGTGCCGCTGAGGTTCGTCACGCCGGACACGGTGCGCGGTCCGAAGTACGACAGCTGGTTCAACGTGCCGGTCCCGGTCGGGCTCTTGAACGACGGGATCGGGGAGGTCGCGGCCCCCAGGCCGCCGGCGATCGCGGCGCCGGTCCAGTTGATCGGGTTGCCGGACACGATGTTGTTCGTCACCGAGGCGGTCGCGCCGCCGACGAAGCTGATCCCGGCCGTCATGCCCTTGGCGGTCAGCGACTTCGAGCCCTGCCCGACCATGGTCGCCAAGGTGCCGCCGCCCGGCCCCGAGCCGGCCCCGAAGGCGCCGCCGACGAAGCCGCCCGCGCCGGCGCCGAGAGCGCCGCGCCAGCTCAGGTTGCCCCAGTTCTTGGTGACGTACGACGCCTCGCCGCTCAACGCGCCGACCGTCCCGTGCACGGCGACCCGGGTCTTCAGCGCCGCCAGCCCGCCCTTGCTGGCCTTCGCCGCGAGGCCCGCCGCGCCGCCCCCGACCAGGCCGATCGCACCCGAGACCGCGACCTGGCCCCAGTTCACCGTGCCGGTGGTGGCCTTCTGGATGATCGTGTCGGCACCTGCGCTGATCAGGGCCATGCCGGCCGGGCCGCCGACGCCGGTCGCCATCAGCACGCCGCCGGCGATCACCATCGCGCCGCCGGCGAGGTACTCCCAGTTGTCGCCGACCCATTCGCCGACCGCCTGCACGGCGCCGTCGTTGGAGGCGGCGTAAGACTTCAGTTCCTCATCCGTCACCGGGGCCAGGCCGGTCGGGTCGAGCGCGTGCAGCGGGTCGTTCCCCGCATACGCGTACGGGTTCGCGGCCCAGCCGGCTCCGGGCATCGGGTCCTGCGGGTCGACGGACAGGAAGCCGCGCGTCGCCGGGTCGTAGGCCCGGGCGTGCAGCCACTCCAGCCCGGCGATCCTGACCTCCCCCGCCGCGCCGATCTCGAAGCCGGCGCCGGTCGTCGGGCCGGCCGTCCAGGGGTCGGCGCCCGCCGTCCGGGCGGTCCGCCAGCCGGGCGACTGCCAGGCCGCACCGATCCCGGTCAGCCCACCGGGAGTGTGCACCACCGGGCTCTCCCCCGCCCGGATCAGGCCCGGCGTGTAGTCCGTCGCCGTGTCCCACCAGGTCTCGGCGTCGCCGACCCGGCTCAGCTCGCCGAGCGCGTCCACCCCGAGCCGGGTGGTCGTCGTCCGGTCGCCGTCGCGGTCGGTGATCATGGACAGCCAGCCGGTGTCGGACCAGCCGAGCTCGCGGACCCGGCCGTCGGACGCCTCGGTCCGGGTGCGTCGCCCGGCGAGGTCGTACGTGAAGGACACTCGGACCTGGCCGGCCTCGGTCGAGGTCAGCTGGCCCGCGGCGTCGTAGCCGTAGCTGCACCGGGTGCCGCCGATCACCTCGGCGGTCAGCCGGCCGGCCCGGTCGAACAGCCAGGTCGACACCGTGCCGTCGTCGAGCCGTTCCTCGATCAACTGGCCGGCCTCGTCGTAGCCGTAGCCGCGCCGGCCCGACCCGCTGTCCACGGCCGTGATCCGGCCCCAGGTATCGCGTTCGACGGAGGTCCGTTCCGAGCCGTCGGGACGGGTCACGGTGTGCTCGACGACGAAGCCGTCGGTGCGGCTCCAGGTCTGGATCGCGTCACCCGCGCCGGCCCGGACCAGCCGGCCGGCCGCGTCGTAGCCGAAGGTGGCGCGGCCGAGCAGCGGGTGCTCCACGGCGACCACCCGGCCGGCGGAGTCGTGCTCGTACCGGGTCGTCTGCCCGTCGGGCCCGGTCATGCCGGTCCGCCGGCCGTCGCTGTCGTACGTCCACTCGACCCGGCGGTCGCCGCGCCGCCGGGAGATCAGCTGCCGGCGGCGGTTCCAGACCAGCTCGTGCTCGGTCGGCCGGTCCGGGTCGGTCCGGTCCGCGACGACGACCCGCCGGTTCCGCAGGTCCCGGGTGATCGCGGAGACCAGCCGCCCGTCCACGTGCAGCTCCGCCTGCCGGCCGGCGGCGTCGTAGGTCCAGCCGAGCCGGCGGCCGGTCGGGTCGGTCTGGGTGACCGGCCGGCCGGCGGCGTCGTAGGTGCAGGTCGTGGTGCGGCCGAGCGGGTCGGTCTCGGAGATCACCCGGTCCAGCGCGTCGTACGCGCGGCGGGTGACGCCGCCGAGCGGGTCGGTGATCGCGACGACCCGGCCGCGGGCGTCGTAGTCGTAACGGGTGCTGCCGCCGTTGCCGTTGACCGTCTCGACCAGCTGGCCGGCTGCGTCGTAGCGGAACCGGCGCTTGCCGTACCAGGAGTCGGTGGCCCGGACGACCCGGCCGACCAGGTCGTGGCTGTACCGGGCCAGTCCGCGGCCGGGGACGAAGCTCGCCACCAGCCAGCCCATCTCGTCGTACTCGGCCCAGGCGGTCTCGCCGTTCGGCGCCACCTCCCGGACGACCCGGCCGTCGGCGTCGTAGGTCAGCTCGGTCCGGCCGCCCAGCGGGTCGGTGATGGCGGACAGGCGGCCGCACCGGTCGTAGGCGAACCGGGTCGTCGCGCCCGACGGGGCGACCTGTTCGGTGACCCGCCCGGCGAGGTCGCGGCGCAGCACGGTCAGGCCGCCCTCGCCGTCGACGATCTCCACCGGCCGCCCGCAGCGGTCGTGCGTGATCAGGCCGGTCGGTCCGTCGGCGGCCTCGGCGGCGATCGCCCGGCCCAGGCCGTCGAACCGCACCTCGGCCGTGCCGTCGGCCTCGGCCAGCGCCACGGTCCGGCCGGATCGCTCGAGGGTCGCCTCCCGCCGGACCCCGGTCGGGTCGGTGAGCGCGACCAGGTCGCCGTTGGCGTCGTAGTCGCGGCACCAGCGGCCGCCCTCCGGATCGACCGTCTCGCGGAGCCGGGACAGCGCGTCGTGGACGAACCGCCAGGTCCCGCCGTCCGGCAGTTCGAGGCCGCTGAGCTGGCCGAGGTCGTCGTAGGTCTGGGTGACGGCGCGGCCGAGCGGGTCGATCGCCTTGGTGATCTCGCCGTGCGGGCCGTACTCCAACTCCGTCCGGCCGCCGTGCGGGTCGATCACGGCGGTCGGCTTGCCGCCGGCCGCGTGCTCATAGCGCCAGACTGCTCCGTTCGGGTCGCGCCGCGAGCTGAGCAGCCCGGCGGCGTCGTAGTGATAGCTGGTCCGGGCGCCCGAGGGGCTGGTCGCGGCGATGACCCGGCCCGCCTCGTCGCGGTCCAGCCGGGCCTGGTCGCCGGCCGCGTTGGTCACGGTGATCAGGTCGCCGCGGTCGTCGTAGCCGAACCGGACCCGGACGCCGGTCGGGTCGGTCAGCTGGACCAGCAGGCCGTGCTCCCAGGTCAGCTCGGTGCGGCCGCCCTCGGGATCGATCATGATCGACGGGTTCCGGCCGTCGTCCTGGTAGCCGTACTCGGTGACGGCGCCGGCCTCGGTCACGACCGTGGTGACCCGGTCGGCCGCGTCGTAGCCGAAGGCCAGCTCGGCGCCCGAGGCCGTCCGGGTGCGGACCCGGCGGCCGCGGTCGTCGTAGCTGTGCAGGGTCGTCGCGCCGTTGCGCTCGGTCACCGAGACCAGGTTGCCGAAGGCGTCGTAGCTCATCGACTGACGTTCGCCGTCCGCGTCCACCACGCCGACCAGCCGGCCGCGCTGGTCGGCGATCCAGGTGTTGGACCGGCCGCCGTCCAGGTCGGACACCACCGTGGTCCGGCCCGGCAGGTAGACGTAGCGGGTGCGGCGGCCGAACGGCGACGTCTGTCCGGCGACCCGGCGCCGCTCGTCGTAGCTGTTCTCCACCTCGACCCGGCCGTCGGCGCCGGTCACCGCGGCGAGCAGGCCCGCCTCGTTCCAGGTGTACGTCCGGGTGCCGGTCGGCCCGGTCGCCGAGGTCAGCCGGCCGGCGTCGTCGTACGCGTAGCGAACGGTGCGGCCGTCCGAGGCGCGTACCTCGGCGATCCGGCCCTCCGCCCAGGTCAGCGCGACGGAGCGGCCGCGTTCGTGGGACAGCCGGACCAGCCGGCCGTCGTCGTCCCGCCCGGCCAGGATGCCGGTACCGGCGCCGCGGCTGCGGGCCAGCCACAGCCCACCGGTGCTGAACGTCCAGCGGGTGCCGTCGTTGTCGGAGACCACCAGCACCGCGCCGGACTCGGACTCGACCCGGTCCAGCCAGAGCGCCTCGCCGGGTGCCCGGTCCCAGCCGTCCCCGCGCCGCGGGAAGATCACCTGCCGGCCGTCCGGCAGCACCAGCCGGGCGCCGTCGTCGGCGAACTCCAGGCGCTGGTCCAGGATCGACGACCAGCCGGGCCCGAACGGGCCGACGGCGTCGTCGATCGCGTTGTAGGTCCGGCTGAACTCGAGGTTCGCCGCCGCGCCGGCGAAGGTGAGATCGACCTCGGTCTCGACGAAATTGCCGGTGGCGGTGTTGACCGGATCGTCGGCGTAGCCGGTGGTCGGCGGGTGACCGTACGCCTGCGGCGGCTCGATCGTCAGGTCCTGCCGGGACGCCGCGATCCCCTTCGCCTGCAGGGCGGCGGCCAGCGCGCTGTTGGCCAGGGTGGAGATGTTGCCCTCGCCGCCGGCGGCCTTGAACGCGTCGGCGATCGTGTTCGCCCAGCGGACGTCCTCGCCGTTGGCGGTCAGCCACTTGTCGAAGCCGGTCGGCACGCCGGACGCGTCCAGCCGGCCCCAGCGGCACTTCGAGGCGAAGTTCGACAGATGGGTCCGCAGCTCGCCGGGCTTGTTCTTCAGCGCCTCGTTGAGCGTCTCGGAGCCGGAGGCGAACTGGCGCAGGTTGGACGGCCGGGCCGAGGACGTACCGCCGGCGCCACTGCTCCCACCGCCCGGCGGCGGAGTGTCACGGGTGCCGTTCTGCGGAGCCGAGGTGGTGATCGTGGGCTCGTCGGCCGGCGGGCCGACCGGTGGGTCCTCGCCGCCGGTCAGCCAGTCGCCGAACTCCTCGAACACGTTGCGGTCGTCCTGCCGCTGCTTCCACTCCCGCGCGGTCTTGCGGCGTTCCTGCTCCTTGCGCGCCTCCTCCTTGAGGTTGCGCGCGGCCGTCGCGACCTCGCGGAGCCGGCTGGCCAGTTCGGTGGCGTCGGCGGAGGCGACGGCCGCGTTGCTCGTGAACAACTCGGAGAAGTGACCCTTGAAGTCCGTCGACCCCGTCGTCACGTACGACGCACGGGACCCCGCCTGCTCGTCGACCGCGGTCGCCGCGTTGTCGAACGCGGCGATCAGATCGTCCGCCGTACCGTTGTCGAACGGCACGTCCGTGTCGATCGCTCCCAGATCCGAAATGTCAACCATGACCGCACCTCCGCTGACGACGCTGACGAACCGACCGCCTGATGGACCTGCCCGTGGGCAGGTCCGGGGTCAGCTGCCGCCGCCGGCGCTGAAGATGTTGGTCGAGATCTTCTCCAGCTGGCCCCGCAGGTCGTCCAGCTCCTGCTTGGCCTTGTCCAGCGCCGCCTTCGTCTCCGGCCAGGTCGAGCTCCGGAACGTCGCCGCCAGAGGCCCGTCCCAGACATCCGGCTGGGACAGCTTCTGGCCCTGCGTGTCCAACTGCGAGATCTGGTCCGTCAGGCCACCGGTCACGATCGCCTGAATCTGACGGATCGCCGACTTCGCTTCCTCGGTAGACAGAACTCGACTCATCGTTCTTCCTCCTTGACACGAGACATCACGGCTGTCGAAATCCGACGAGGGGCCGGCGTCACCGCAGGACCGCTACGGATTCACGAACTCTTCGCTAGAAGTTAACAGTCTCGGGGTCAGTGCGCGACCAGTCCGGCCTCCCGTTCTCGGGGAGGTCGGACCGGTGGAACGAGGCGAGTCAGTCCTCGGACAGTCCAGGGGGCCGCAGGTCGGCCACGTCGGGATCGGTACGCCAGGAGAGTCCCGGAGCCCGGCCCCCGGAGGCGAGAAACTCGGTCGCGGCCTTCCGGGCCGAGTCCAGGGTGGTGGTCTGCCAGAGCCGGAAATAGCCCAGGACGGCAAGCTGGATGGTGACCTCGACGTCCGGCGCACCGGGCGTCGTCAGGTGGCTCCACTCCGGACGCTTGGCCGCTTGATCAGGGCAGTGATAGACCAGCATCGGCCCGTCGGGACGGCCCGCCAGGTCGAGCCGGGCCGGGCCGTGGAACAGGCTGATCACGGTCCGATCGGTTCCGTCCAGGGCGTCGATCGCGGCGAGGACCGCGGCCGGCGATGGCTCGATCACCACGACCTCGTCGGAGCCCTCGCCCGGATTGCACACCATCCGGTCCGAGGCCGGCACAACGGGCCTACTGCCCGGCTTCGGTACGCCGGACCGGATCGCCCGGACGTGCCCGCCGAGGGCGAAGCCGCACGGGAACAGCACCAGCCAACTCACCGCGAGCACCGGGCTCAGCACACCCCAGGCGAGGGCGGCGCCGAAGCCCAGCACCCACATCAGGATCTCCCGCGCGATCGTCGGCAGCTGGACCGTCCCGAACCCCAGTGCCGGCGCGAGCAGGATCACCAGGACGGCGAGCTCCGGCCGGATCTGCCAGAGCACCGGCAGGACGATGCCCAGGGCGGCCGGGACCAGCAGCAACCACAGGTCCAACGGACGCAGCCGCCGATACCGCGCGGGGCGGCGGCGTCTGCGGGTCGGACCGGTGTTACGCACTCACTGACCGAAAAGGTGATAGGGGGTGCCTTCCAGGAACGGCCCCAGGGCGATGTTCGCACCATAGCTCTGGAGACCGCTCTGGACCGCGCCCGCGTAGAGCGCCACCGTGCCCCGGTCGCCGAAACTCGCCAGGTTGCTGAAGCGAGGGCCGAACTGGGACACCTGCGGCAGCGTACTCGAGGTCCCGCTGGGAGCGTTGACGACCTTCGGGATCTGCGAGGTGCCCGCGGAGAGGCCGCCGGAGACCAACGCCGCTCGCCAGTTGATCGGATTCCCGGCGACCACATTGTTGGTGATCGATCCGGTGGCTCCGCCGACGAAGCCGAGACCGGCGGTGAAGCCCCGGGCCGCGAGCGACTTCGCGTTCTGCCCGACGGCGGTGGCCAGGCTTCCGCCGCCCGGGCCGCGCCCGCCGGAGAACATGCCGGCGACGAAGCCACCCGCACCGGCACCGAGCGCGCCACGCCACGTCAGGTTGCCCCAGTTCTGCGAGAGGTAGACCCCTTCGCTGCTCATGGCGCCGACGGTGCCGTAGACCCCGAGCCGGGTCATCAGGGCGGTGGCGCCGCTCGTGCTGGCCTTGACGGCCAGGCTGCCGAGCCCGCCCGTGACGCCCCCGACGACGCCGGAGATCGCGACCTGGCCCCAGTTCACCGAGCCGGTGGTCGCCTTCTGGATGATCGTGTCCGCGCCCGCGCTGATCAGCGCTATACCGGCCGGCCCGCCGACGCCGGTCGCCATCAGCACACCGCCGGCGATCACCATCGCACCGCCGGCCAGGTACTCCCAGTTGTCGCCGACCCAGTCGGTGACCGCGTTCCAGGCGCCGTCGTTGGAGGCCGCGTACGCCTTCAGTTCCTCGTCCGTGACCGGGCTCAGACCGGCCGGGTCGAGGGCGTGCAGCGGGTCGTTCCCCGCGAACGCGTACGGATTCCCGGCCCAGCCCGCACCGGGCACCGGCTCCAGCTGGTCGACCGACAGGAAGGCCCGGGTGGCCGGGTCGTACGCCCGCGCGCCCATCCATTCCAGCCCGGCGACCAACAGCTCGCCGGCCGCGCCGACCGCCACTCCGCCGCTGAGATCGGCCACCGGATCGATCGCCCACGGATCCGGCGACCCGGCCCGGGCGGTACGCCAGCCCGTCGGGTGCCAGGCGCCGCCGACGCCGGTCAGCCCGGCGGCGGTGTGCACCACGGCGGTGTCGCCCACCTGGATCAGGCTCGGCGCGTAGTTCGTGGCGGTGTCCCACCAGGTCTCGGCGCCGTCGACCCGGCCGAGTTCGCCGAGCGCGTCGACCCAGAGCCGGGTGGTCCGGGTGCGGCCGGCCGCATCGCGGTCGGTGATCGAGGCCAGCCCGCCGACCTCGGACCACCCGAACTCCCGGGTCCGGCCGTCGGACCCCTCGGCCCGGACCCGGCGCCCGGCGTCGTCGTACACGTAGCGGACCTGCGTCTCCCCGGTGTCCGTCGAGGCCAGCTGACCGGCCGCGTCGTAGCCGTAGTCGCAGCGGCGGCCGGCCACCGCCTCGGCCGCCAACCGGCCGGCCGCGTCGAACTGCCAGCTCGACACGGTGCCGTCGTCGCGCCGTTCCTCGACCAGCTGTGCGGACTCGTCGTAGCCGAAGGTACGACGGCCCGCGTCGTCGGTGATCGAAGAGATCCGGCCCCACGCGTCCCGGTCCAGCCGGGTCCGGGCAGCGCCGTCGGGGCCGGTCAGGGTGTGCTCCACGACGAAGCCGTCGACCCGGCGCCAGGACTGGATCTCCTCGCCGGCGCCGGCCCGGACGAGGCGGCCCGCGTCGTCGTAGCCGAAGGTGGCCCGGCCCAGCAGCGGATGGTCCACCACCGTGAGCCGCCCGCCGCCGTCGTACCGGAAGTCGGTCCGCTGCCCGTCCGGGCCGGTCCGGGAGGCGCGCCGGCCGTCGCTGTCGTACGTCCACTCGACCCGGCGCTCGCCGCGACGGCGGGAGGTCAGCTGCCGGCGTCCGTTCCAGGTGAGCTCGTGCTCGACCGAACCGTCGGGGCCGGTGTGGTCGGCGATCCGGACGGAGCGGTTCCGCAGGTCGCGGATGATCTCGGCGACCAGCCGGCCGTCGATCCGCAGCGCCGACAGCCGGCCCGCCCGGAACGACCATTCCGTACGGCGTCCGTCCGGATCGGTCCGGGCCAGCAGCCGGCCGGCGGCGTCGTACTCGCCGCTGGTGGTGCGACCGATCGGGTCGGTCTCGGCGACCAGCCGGTCCATCGCGTCGTAGCTGCGCCGGGTCACCCCGCCCAGCGGATCGGTGATCATGATCAACCGGCCCAGGCCGTCGTAGTCGTAGCGGGTCACCCCGCCGGTCCCGTTCACCGCCTCGACCAGTTGCCCGGCCGCGTCGTAGCGGAACCGGCGCCGGCCGTGCCAGGAATCGGTCTGCCGGATCAGCCGGCCCAGCAGGTCGTAGCCGTACCGGGTCAGCCCCTCGCCGGGGACGAACCGGGCCACCACCCAGCCCATCGCGTCGTACTCGGACCAGGCGACCTCGCCGGTCGAGGAGACCTCACGGACCACCCGACCGTCGGCGTCGTACTCCAGCTCGACCCGGCCGCCGCCCGGCTCGGTCACCGCGGCCAGCCGGCCGCACGCGTCGTACTCGTGCCGGGTGATCGCGCCGGACGGGGCGATCCGCTCCACCAGCCGGCCGGCCGCGTCCCGCCGCAGCAGCGTCAGCTGGCCCTCGCCGTCGACCAGCTCCACCGGCCGGCCGCACCGGTCGTGGGTGATCAACGCGGTGGCGCCGTCCGACTCCTCGGTCGCGGTCGGGCGGCCCAGCGGGTCGAACCGGGCGATCGTCGTACCGTCGGCCTCGATCAGGGTCGAACTCAGACCGGTGCGGTCCGCCGGAACCTCGCGGACCAGGCCGGTCGGATCGCTGAACGAGCGCAGGACGCCGTTCGCGTCGTACTCCCGCCGCCAGCGGCCGCCGGCCGGGTCGACGGTCTCCCGCAGCCGGGACAGCGCGTCGTGGACGAACCGCCAGCTGCTGCCGTCCGGCAGTTCCACGGCGGCCACGTTGCCCAGGTCGTCGAAGGTCCGCGTCGCGGCCCGGCCGATGGCGTCGACGGCCTTCGTCACCTCGCCGTGCGGCCCGTACTCCAGTTCGGTTCGGCCGCCGAGCGGATCGATCATGGCGGTCAGCCGGCCGCCGGCGGAGTGTTCGTAGCGGTGGACGGCGCCGTTCGGATCCCGCCGGGAGGCCAGCAGTCCGGCCGCGTCGTAGTGGAAGGTGGTGCGGGCGCCGGACGGCGTGATCGCCGCGGTCACCCGGCCGGTCGCATCGCGTTCCAGCCGGGCCCGGTTGCCGGCGGCGTCGATCACCGCGACCAGTTCGCCCTGCTCGTCGTAGGCGAACCGGAGCCGGACCCCGACCGGGTCGGTCACCTGGAGCAGCAGCGTGCCGTCCCAGGTGAGTTCGGTGCGGCCGCCCTCGGGATCGATGATCACCGACGGGTTCCGGTCGGCGCCCGCGTAGCCGTACTCGGTCACCGCGCCGGCCTCGGTGACCACGGTGGTCACCCGGTCGGCGTCGTCGTAGCCGAAGGTCAGATCCGCACCGGAGGCAGTACGGGTCCGGACCCGCCGGCCGCGCTCGTCGTAGCCGTGCGTCGTGGTCGCGCCGTTCCGCTCGGTCACCGCCACCAGGTTGCCGAAACCGTCGTAGCTCATCGACTGCCGCCGGCCGTCCGCGTCCATCACACCGACCAGGCGGCCGCGCTGGTCCGCGATCCAGGTGTTCGACCGCTCTCCGTCCAGGTCGGACACGACCGTGAGCCGGCCGGACAGGTAGGCGTAGCGGGTCTGCCGGCCGAACGGCGACCGCTGGCCGGTGACCCGGCGCCGCTCGTCGTAGGTGTTCTCGACCTCGACGACGCCGTCCGCGCCGACGACCGCTTCGATCAGGCCGGCGTTGTTCCACCGGTAGGTCCGGGTGCCGAGCGGCCCGGCGGCCGCGACCAGCCGGCCCGCGTCGTCGTACTCATAGGAGACCCGGCGGCCGTCGGAGGCGCGGACCTCGGCGACCCGGGAGCCGGTCCAGCCCAACTCGATCCAGCGGCCGCGCGCGTGGGCCAGCCGGGTCAGCCGGCCGTCGCCGTCGCGCTCCGCCGCGATCGTCGTACCGGGGCCGCGGCTGTCGGACAGCCACTGGCCGCCCGGCGTGAAGCTGCGGCGCAGGCCGTCGTTGTCGGACACCACCAGCACCGTGCCGTCGGCGGTACGGGTCCGGTCCAGCCACAGCCTCTCCCCCGGCGCCCGGTCCCACCCGTCGCCCGACCGCGGGAAGAGGACGTTCCGGCCGTCCGGCAGCACCAGCGTCGCCCCGTCGTCGGCGAGGTCCAGCCGCAGCTCGATCGCCGACGACCAGCCGGGCCCGAAGGCGCCCGCCTGATCGGCGATCGCGTTGTACGTCCGGGAGAAGGCGAGGTTCGCCGCCGCGCCCGGGAAGCCGAGGTCCAGCTCGGTCTCGACGAAGTTGCCGGTGGCGGTGTTGACCGGGTCGTCGGCGTAGCCGGTGGTCGGCGGGTGCCCGTACGCCTGGGCGGCGACGATGGTCAGGTCCTGGCGCGTCTCGGCCACGCCGGCCGCCGCGAGGACCGCGGACAGGGTGCTGTTCAGCAGGTAGGTGATGTTGCCCTCGCCGCCGGCCGCCTGGAACGCGTTCGCGACCGTCGTCACCCAGCGCACGTCCTCGCCGTTCGCGGTCAGCCACTTCTCGAAGCCGCTCACCACACCCTCGGCCTCCAGCCGGCCCCACTGGCAGGAGCTGGCGAAGCTGGTCAGGTGGCCCCGCAGGGCGGCCGGCTTCCCGTTGAGCGCCTCGTTCAGCGGTTGGGACGCGGTGACGAACTTGCGCAGGTTGGAGGGTCGGGCCGACGTGGTCGTGGAGCTGCCGCCGCTGGGGCCGGTGCCCGGCGCCGGCGTCTGCCTGGTCCCGTTCTGCGGCGCTGACGCCGTGATCGACACCGGATCGGCCGGCGGGCCGACCGGCGGGTCCTCGCCGCCGCTGACCCAGTCGCCGAACTCCTCGAACACGTTCCGGTCGTCCTGCTCCTGCTTCCACTGCCGCGCCTTGTCCCGGCGCTGCTGCTCCTTCTCGGCCTCGGTCTTGAGCGTGCGCGCGCCGGTCGCGACCTCGCGCAGCCGGGCGACCAGTTCGGTGGCGTCGGCGGCCGCCACCGAGGCGTTGCCGGAGAACAGCTCGGAGAAGTGGCCCCTGAAGTCGTCCTTGGCGTCCGTCACGCCCTGCGAGCGCGTACCCGCCTGATCCTCGATCGTCGACGCCGCGCCGTCGAACGCGGCGATGAGCGCGTCGGCCACGTCGTTGTTGAAGGGCACGTTCTCATCGATCGCGCCCAGATCCGAGATGTCTACCACTTCCGCAACCTTCCAGAGACGCAGCTGAGAAGGGCCAGGGCACCGAGCCCCGCTCCCCGTACCGAAGACTGATGACTGGCGTCAGGCAGCGAGTCGCCGCGACCGACCGCCGCGGCGACTCGTCCGTGCCCGACTCACGACAAGGGACTCAGCTGCCGCCGCCGGCCGAGAAGATGTTGGCGGAGATCTTCTCCAGCTGGCCCCGCAAGTCGTCCAGCTCCTGCTTGGCCTTGTCCAGCGCGGCCTTGGTCTCCGGCCAGGTCGAGCTCCGGAACGTCGCGGCCAGGGGCCCGTCCCAGACATCCGGCTGGGACAGCTTCTGGCCCTGCGTGTCCAGCTGCGAGATCTGGTCCGTCAGTCCACCGGTCACGATCGCCTGAATCTGACGGATCGCGGACTTCGCTTCCTCCGTGGACAGAACGCGGCTCATTCGCCCCTCCTCCTTTGACACCGGCCCGATCACCGGTTACCTGTTGGGTGATGGCTCCTGACCGACCCGGACACGGACGCGCGGGCACACCGCCCGCCCGGTACGGCCCGACTGGAACCAAGATCAACTTAAGGGCGCCGAGGTCGGCCCGAGCTTCTCGCCACCGACTGTTCTTCTGGCGTTCATGAAGGAAAGAACGGGCGTGGCGTGGCCGCCGACGTGACGCGCGACTGCGGTACGCTGCCGCAGCATGACGACGCCCGGGGCGTTCGAGATCGCATCATCCAGCCGCCTGAACACCGACTGACGAAGGAACTGATGACGTTCACCAGGCCCGGCCGGACCCGTCTCGGCAGGTCCGACACCCGCCTCCCCTTCGCTTCTGCGCGAGGACCCGTAGCCGCCGGAGTGGCGCTGCTCCTGCTCCTTGCCGGCTGTACCAATCCGAATCAGGGGCCCGACCTGCCGCCGCAGCGGATCCTGCAGTCCGTGGCCGTGAAGATGGCGCCGGACAGCACGATGACCGACATCGAATCCACCACGGTTTCGGTACGGGAGAACGCCGGCGACGCCACCACCGAGACCGTGAAGTACTCGCCGAAGGAGGTCGCCGACAAGCTCCCGGTCCGGGTCACGACGGCGTACCGGACGGCGGATCGGACCGGCACCGACCTGAACGACCTGGCCGGCCACAACGGCCGGATCGAGATCGACATCACGGTGCAGAACCTGACCATGCAGCCGGAGAACCTCACCTATGACGTCGCCGGTACGTCGCGGACCCAGCCCGCCCTGGTCGGGGCGCCGCTGACCGTGGTCGCCTCCACGGCGCTGGCCGGGGTCGCCCCGACCGACGTGATCACGGCCACCGGCTCGTCGACCGCGGCCGCCACCAACGGTGTGCTCAGCCGGTCCGAGAACGGTGACGCCGTGGTCCAGTGGGCCGCGCTGCTCGCCTCCCCGCAGATGGGGGCGAACGCGACGCTGACCCTGGTCGCCGACGCCAAGGACTTCAAGGTGCCGACCTTCGACATGTCGGTCCAGGCCGGCCTGGTCACCGACCCGTCGGTGAGCCGGGTGCTGGAGTCGGCGTTCAACACCAGCCCGACCTCCCAGCTGGCGCTGGAGCAGCGGACGATCCAGGTGATCACCGACGTGAACCAGGTGCTCACCCGGGCCAGCACCGACATCTCCAAGGTGCGCAAGAACCTCGACTCGACCTCCAAGACCCTCGGCACCCGTTCGGTCAAGGAGTTGCAGGAGAGTACGAAGGGCGTCGCCACCTCGATGAAGGCGCTGGACGGCCAGCTGACCCAGCTGAACTCCGACATCAAGGGCACCGTCGCCGGCGCCCAGTCGGCCGTGCTGCAGGAACTGGGCCAGACCGTCGACGCGATGGACAAGCTGCTCGGCGACACCTCGGGCGACCCGCCGGCGCCGCGGGTCAGCGGCAAGGGCTGCTCGACCGTGGTCGGCGCCCCGCAGGCCGTCGGCAGCGTGTACGGGAACCTGGTCCAGGTGTCCGCCCAGCTGGAGGGCTACGCGACCGCGAGCAAGAACTGCAAGGCCGAGGCCCAGCAGGTGCTGCTCCGCTCGGTCGGCCCAGCCGAGCCGAACGCCGAACTCTGCAAGGACGACAAGTCCACGACCTGTTCCATTTGGGCCGCTGAGCAGACCTTCGCGGCGATCATGAAGCAGCTGGTCGACGACGGTGAGCGGTTGATCGGCAAGCTGCAGCCGGAGATCGTCGCTACCGCGCGCAAGGAGTACGAAGACCTCGCGAAAGAGGTGGCCTCGGTCGACCAGACCGCGGAGGACCTTGAGACGTCGGCGCGAGAGCTTAAAGCCGCGTCCGACGCACGGTTCAGGGAGGTCAAGGATCAGATCGAAGCTCAACTCGCCGGCTACATCAAACGACTCGACGAGATGGACGCACAGCTGCTCGAACAGAAAGGCCAGTTGGAGCGTGCCGAGGATCAACTGGAACAACTCGCCGAAAGACTGGCGGGCGTACACACTGATGCCGAGAAGGCCGTCGCCGAGTTGAAGAGCCCGCCCGAGGGCACTCCGGGAGTAGATCGCTCCATGCAGGCGCAGATTGAAGCTGCGGCCGAATTCGCCTGCGAGATGGGTGATGGCGGCGGCATCTTCGACCCGGGCAAGGGCGCCAGCGAGCGGGACATCCGGGAAATGCGGCGCTACCTCGTCCCATTAGGCTGCACCCCAGAAGACGACGGTGACCCGGAGACTCCACCCGAGGAGCCCGAAGAACTCACCCCGCCACCACCATTCAGCCGCGAAGGTTCACTGCTGGAACGGACTCTGGAACAGGCCGCCGGCTGGCAAAAGGTCGCGGATCTGACCGATGAGGAGCGCGACGACAGCCTCTACGCCCCGCTCAAGGCAGCCAGAGGGGAGTTGACGGCGGCGTTGGGTCAGATCGAGAAGGTCCAGGAAGTCATTCAGAAGCTTCGGGACCAGACGCCAGAAGAGGTCGAGATCGACTCCGAACTTCCCGAAGTGGAGGAACTGGCGGAGCAGGTCAAAGCTCTGAAGGGGGCTGTTACCGAGTTCAACGCGTCGTACACCGCGATGGAGAAGCCGATGAAGGCTCTCTGGAATTACGAGGAGAACCTGCCGAAGCAGATTCGCGCCGGATTCAAGAACGCATCCGAGACGGCCAAGAAGGAACTCGCCAAGGCCCTCGAGCCGGCGATCCGCAAGATCGCCGCCCAGGCCGAGATCGACAGCGAGGCCGTGGGCAAGATGTTCGAGGAATCCGCGGCCGGCCTGTCCAACGCCTCCGAGGCGCTGAACCGGAACGGCGCCCGGATCATCGAGGGCCAGCGGCGCGAGCTGCGGGAGTCGGAGAAGCGGACCGCCGCGGCTGCGGCCGAGCAGGTGGACCGTTCGCTCAACGACCTGGCCCGCGGCGTCTCCGCCTCGACCCGGGACATGGACGCCTCCTTCGTCCTGCTCCAGGCCAGCCTGAAGAAGGTGCTGCTCGACCTCGGCGACCGCAAGGTCAACGGCTCCGGCCTGCTCGGGTCGATGACCACCAGCGCGGCGCGGGTCGGCACGGCCGACTACCAACTGGCGTTGGCGTCCGGCCAGACCGAGGCGTACGCCAACGTCCGGGGCCAGGACATCAACGGGATCCTGCTCCAGCAGGCCCAGCTGCAGGCCGCCCTGCGCGCCGGCGCCGAACTGCCCGCCTTCCAGCTCGAGGTGCCGGAGGGCGCGGAGAGCCAGACCGTGTACACCTTCCGAATCGGGGCTCAGTGAGCAAGAAGCGCTGGATCATCCTCGGGGCCGTCGTCCTCCTGGTCCTGGGCGGCGGCACCGGCGGGTTCGTCTGGTGGCGGACCCAGGCGGACGCCCCGAAGACCGAGCCGGCGGTCGCGCAGCCGGTGGCCGTCGCGGTCCCCGGCGCCCCGCCGGAGCTGAAGCTCGGCGTGATCGTCACGCTGTCGTCGAAGCCCGGCGAGGGCTCCGAGCAGAAGTACGCGGCCGAGGGCGCCCAGGTCGCGGCGCAGCGGCTGTCGATGGGCGGCGTCAACGTCAAGCTGGTCACGGTCGACGACAAGGGCTCGACCGAGGGCGCCCAGCGTGCCGTCGAGCAGCTCGCCGACGAAGGGGTCAGCGGCATCGTCGGGGCCACCCAGGGCACCCACCTGCGCGGCGCGGTCAAGGCCGCCCAGCAGGCCAAGCTGCCGCTGCTGCTGCCGTACGAGACGGACCCGGAGCTGCTCGGCAAGCTGGTCTGGAGCACCGGCCCGATGGACGCGGCGATCGGCGAGGCGCTGCAGCAGACGCTCACGGCGAACAAGCTCAAGCAGACCCTGCTGATCGACGTCGGCGGCGGTACGCCGGAGTCGGTCCAGGTGTCGGGCAAGGTCCACTTCAAGCCCGGGGACGACGTCAAGAACCTGCTCAGCGAGGTGGTCGAGCGGACCGAGGGCAAGGACAAGATCGACTCCGTACTGATCTCCGGCCCGGCCGCCCAGCAGGCCGTCGTGGTCCAGGCCCTGCAGGGCGCCGACGTCACGCTGCCGATCTTCCTGTCCCCCGACGCGACCAGCCCGGCCTTCACCGCGGCACTCGTTAAGGCCGGCGGCAGTCTCTCCACCAGCCTCGGCACCGTCGGTACGGACTCGGACGACCCGGCCGCGCTGGCCTCCGACGAGACCGGCAAGGCCATGTCGGCGTTCCTCGCCGCGATCCGGCTCCGGGCGGCGGATCCGGAGCAGAAGACGCTGCTCGGCGACCAGCCGTTCGTCAAGGTGGCCGACGCGGCGGACGCCCGCAGCCACGACGCGGTCATCGCACTGACCTACGCGGCGGCGGCGACCGCGGCCCGCGAGGACGGCAACCCGATGGGCGCCATCCCCTCGCTCCGGCTCGACCACAGCAACGGGCTGGCCGGCCCGGCCCTGGACTTCTCGCACAGCGACGCGCTGGCCGAGGACGCCGTGGTCGCGCTGCGTTCCTCGGGCCAGGACCTCGGGCTGCGCCCGGCCGCGGACGGTGCGGCGCCTCGGCTGATCTGGTTCTTCGCCCCCTGACCGGTGGAACGCGCGGCACTAGAGTGAAACGGGGGTTGTTGCCCACAGCTTCGGGAAGGGAACGGCGTTGCGTCTGTTGATCGACCTCGACGGCTCTCCGCACGAGATCGAGGTGAGCCGCAGTACCCACACGGCGACGCTGGCCGACCTGGTGGCGGAGACCTGCGGGCAGCGGATCAGCGACGACACGACGCTCTGCGTCGACGAGACCGCCTACCCGGCCGACACCCTGCTGTCCGACCTGATGCTGCTCGAGGGCAGTACGGTCTCGCGGTCGCCGTTGCAGCGGCCGGAGCCGATCTCGGGCTGGACCGCCACTCTGTCCGGCGGCCTGGACGCCGGCCGCGTGGTCCCCGTACCGGCGAATCGGCCGCTGATCATCGGCCGGTCGCCGCAGGCGGACCTGTCGGTCGACTCGGCGAGCACGTCCTGGGAGCACGCCACGGTCACCCTCGAGGAGGACGGGGTACGGATCCGCGACGCCGGCTCCACCAACGGCACCCTGGTCGACGGCCGGCGGATCGGCGGCGCCCAGGAGGAGGCCGACGAGGACGACCCCGACGGGGCCGAGGACGAGGACGAGGCGGACAAGCCGAACCGGCGACAGCGCGCGGCCGACCTGATCCGGCGCCGGACCGGGCGCGAGCAGCCGGCCGAGCCGAAGCCCGACGGGGTGCTGGCCACCGAGCAGGCCGTGATCACCGCCGGCGGCGTGACGATCCTGGTCCGCAAGGAACTCGTCGAGACGCCGGCGCCGAAGCCGGGCTCCCTGCACAACCTGACTCCGGCCGGCACCGCCCCGTTCAACCGGCCGCCGCGGCCCGGCCGGCTCGGCGAACCGGAGCCGGTCCAGCCGCCGGCCCGCAAGGACGTACCGGACGCCAGCCGGTTCAGCATCGCGATGATCCTGGCGCCGCTGGTGCTGGCCGGCGCGATGGTGCTGGTGATCGGTGACCCCAGGTTCGCGCTGCTGTCGGCGCTCAGCCCGGTGCTCGGCATCGGCACCTGGATCGAGGGCAAGCACCGCCGGTCGAAGAACCTCAAGGCCGAGGAGAAGCGGTTCGACGAGGCGATCGAGACGTTCCGCGGCGAGCTGCGGGAGGCCGCGGCCGAGGGCGGCCGGCGGTCGTACCTGGACACGCCGGACCCGGCGACGGTCATCCGGCGGGCCGCGATCCCGACCATGACTCTGTGGGAACGACGGCCGGCGGCCGAGGACTTCCTGCACCTGCACGCCGGCGTCGGCGACGTCCCGTGGACGCCGCCGGTGGAGAACCGGTCCGGCGGCCGGCTCGACGAGAAGATCCGCGCCGCCATGAAGGAGAGCCGGTTGCCGGCCGGTGCGGTCGAGGTCGACCTGTCCGACGCCGGCGTGGTCGGCATCGTCGGCGAACGGGCCGGCGCGCTGGCCGTCGCCCGCAGCCTGGTCGCGCAGGCCTCGACCCAGAGCGGGCCGGCCGACGTCACGGTCGGCGTGTTCTGCGACCAGGGCCGGGACGAGGACTGGGCCTGGACCTCCTGGCTCCCCCACCTGCGCCGGCACGGCGGCGGCGCCGGCGAACGCTGGCTCTCCGACAACCGGTCCCGCAGCGACGAACTGCTCCGGGCGCTGCGCGACGGCATCCAGGACCACCCGACCCGGGCCGTGCTGCTGGTGCTCGACTCCGACGTGCTGACCGAGGGCCGCAACGCGCCGGCGCGGACCCTGCTCGGCCACGGCCGCGGCGTCCAGCCGACCGCCAACAAGCGGCCCGAGACGCAGGTGTCCGGCATCGTCGTCGCCTCCTCCGAAGATCAACTTCCGGCCTCCTGCACGGTGGTGATCCGGGTCGGCGCCGACGCCGCCGGCACGGTCACCCGGCCGGGCGACCTGAAGCAGGTCGACGACGTCGTGCTGGCCGGGATCAGTCTGGACACCGCGCGCCGGACCGCGATGGACCTGGCCCGGTTCGACGACCCGGACCTGGTCGTCCCCGGCGCCGCGCTGCCGTCGCTGGTCCGGCTGCCGCCGCTGCTGGACTTCGAGGAGATCTCGGCCGAGGCGATCCGGCAGAGTTGGTCCGCCCCGACCGGCGTGTCCACCCCGGTCGGCATCGGCGAGGGCGGCGCCTTCTCGCTGGACCTGGTCCGGGACGGCCCGCACGGTCTGGTCGGCGGCACCACCGGCTCAGGCAAGAGCGAGTTCCTGCGCTCGCTGGTGGCCGGTCTGGCGGCCCGCAACGACCCGACGAAGCTGACCTTCATCCTGATCGACTTCAAGGGCGGCGCGGCGTTCAAGACCTGTGAACGGCTGCCGCACACGATCGGCACGATCAGCAACCTGGACGAGCAGCTGGCCAACCGGGCGCTGCGCGCGCTCGAGGCCGAGATGCAGTACCGGCAGCGCAAGTTCGCCGCGGCCGGCGAGGGCGTCGACAACCTGGACACCTACCTCGCCACCAACCCGAGCGAGCCGATGCCAAGGTTGCTGCTCGTGGTGGACGAGTTCGCGATGCTGGCCAAGGAGTTCCCGGACGTGCTGTCGTCGCTGGTCAGCGTCGGCGCCGTCGGCCGTACCCTCGGCGTGCACATGATCCTGGCCACCCAGCGCCCGGCCGGCGTCGTCAACGACGACATCCTGGCCAACACCAACCTCCGGGTGGCGCTGCGGGTGCAGAGCCGGGAGGACTCCTCCAACGTGATCGGGGTCGCCGACGCTGCCGCGATCAGCCGGCGCCAACAGGGCCGCGCGTACGTGAAGCTCGGCCAGGACGACATCACCCCGGTCCAGACGGCCCTGGTGACCGGCCAGTCCGAGCAGCAGTCGACGACCAAGATCGACGCCCACCCGGTCCACTTCGGCCGGGTCGAGGTGGCGCCCCGGCCGCAGACCGCGGACGACGCCCCGGCCGACCTGGACCTGATGATCGACGCGATCGTCGAGGCCGCCGCCGCAGCCGGTATCGCGCCGCCCCGGCCGGTCTGGCCGGAGCCGCTCGGCGAGCGGGTCGAGCTGGCCGGGTTCCAGGCCGAGGCCGGCGCCGAGGACCGGGACCCGGATGCGCCGCCGCTGCCGGTGGTCGGCGGCGTCGACGAGCATCTGCGCGCCTCCTTCGCCATCTCCGACGACCCGGACCGGCAGCGCCAGATCCCGGCCGGCTGGGACATCGCCCGCGGCAATCTGCTGCTGATGGGCATCCCGGGCAGCGGCACCAGCACCACGCTGTCCACCCTCGCGCTGACCCTGGCCGACTCGGTCGCCCCCGAGGAGCTCGACCTGCTGATCCTCGACATGGGCTCGGGCGACCTGCGGCCGCTGATCGACCTGCCGCACACGGTCGGCTACGTCGGCTCCGGCAGCGGCGCCCGCGAGCAGCAGGTCCGGTTCCTGCGTTACCTGCGGACCGAGCTGGACCGCCGGAAGGCGGACGGTGCCGACGGTCGCCGTACCGTCGTGCTGATCGACGGCCTGGCCGCACTGCGCGAGGAGTTCCAGGACTTCGAGGGCATCGCGCTGCTGGACAGCCTCTACCGCGCGTACGCCGACGGGCCGGACCTCGGCCTCTTCTTCGCCGCATCCACCACCCGGGCCAAGTCGGTCCCCCCGGCCATCGACGAGGTGACCACCCAGAAGTGGCTGTTCCGCCTCGCCGACCAGTACGACTACTCGGCCGCCGGCGTCAAGCCGCACGAGGCTCCGGCCGCGGTCGCCGGCCGCTGCGTGCTCGGTGAGACCCGGCTGCAGACCCATGTCGCGACCCCCGGCTGCGGCCTCCGCGACGCGGTCGCCCGGATCGCCGGCAAGTGGAGCGGCAGCCGCCGCAAGCAGGACGTGGTCGGCCAGCTGCCGGACCACGTGTCGGTCGCCGAGCTCGGCGCCAAGGCCACGATCGCGGCCGAGCCGTGGCTGATCCCGGTCGGGATCCGCGAGGTCGACCTGGAGCCCCAGCAGCTCGAGCTGTACGAGGGCGAGCACCTGATGGTCACCGGCCCGGCCCGCTCCGGCAAGTCGACGCTGCTGCTGTCGATCGCCGAGGTGCTGCGGACCGCCGACCACCCGGGCCCGCCGATCCAGGTCTGGGGCGTCGGCGACCGCCGCTCGCCGCTGGTCGGGTCCCCGCTGTTGGACCGGTCCGCCTCCGGCGACGAACTCGCCCCGCTGCTGGCCGCGGCCCGGATGCACGACGGCCCGCTGGCCGTCCTGATCGACGATGCGGAACGCTTCGACGACTCCGACCAGGCGATCAGCGGGCTGCTGGACTCGGCGTCGCCGGACCTGCGGATCTTCGCCGCCGGCCGCTCCGACGACCTGCGCAGCCTGTACAGCCACTGGACCAAGACGGTCCGGAAGTCCCGCTGCGGGGTGCTGCTGCAGCCGAACGTCGACTACGACGGCGAACTGCTCGGGGTCACGCTGCCCCGCCGGGCGCCGGTGGCGATGACCGCGGGCCGCGGCTACGCCTGCGTGGCGGGCGGGATGGCGCTGATCCAGGCGGCCAG
Source organism: Microlunatus sp. YIM B11417 (assembly GCF_059617205.1). Taxonomy (NCBI): domain Bacteria; kingdom Bacillati; phylum Actinomycetota; class Actinomycetes; order Propionibacteriales; family Propionibacteriaceae; genus Microlunatus; species Microlunatus sp. YIM B11417. Next base: position 727,244 of record NZ_JCAMPJ010000003.1, on the reverse strand, counting down.
CCCGTCGCCGGCCGAGCCGGCCGAAGCGGAGCGGCTCAGCCGCCTCGGGTGACGATCGCGAACGGCGGGCTCTGCAGGTCCGAGAAGTTGCCGACCTTGGCGTTGATGGTGCACTCGGGCGTCTGCGACAGGGCGGTCACGGTGAGGCCGTCGGACGACACCGAGACGGCGCCGGAGCAGCCGTCGCTGAACCGGATCCCCTTCTCGCCGCCGGCGATCGCGACCAGCATCTCGGAAGGCGCACCGACCGACGGGCTCTTGTAGAGCGGGTTCACCTTGTCGGTGCCGCTGGGCCAGACCGGCACCAGGGTGACCGGCAGGATCTGCTGGCTGACCGTACTGGACGGCGTGCTCAGCTGGATGTCGCGGAGCCGCTGCACCGGATAGGCGGTGCCGGTCACCTCGTCGTCCTCGACCGCGGCCGCGGTGGTCTCGGCCGCCGTCTGCAGCCAGGTCTGCAGTTGCGAGGAGTCCGCGATCGGCTGCCGTACCGCGACCGACACCTCCTTGCTGCCCTGCGCCGGTACGGTCACGCCGTCGACGCTCCAGCCGCAGCGCTGGCTGATCCCGGTCACGCTGGGCAGGTTCTGCTCCTGCTTCGCCCCGGTCCAGCTCACGGTCGGGCAGGCGGCCTTCGGGTCCAGCCCGGGCAGCACCTCGAGGAACGGCCCGCGCAGCGCCGCGTTCTGGGCGCTGTACGTGATCGTCAGCCGGATCGTCGCGGTGCCGGGGTCGTACTCGGCGCGGCGGCTGATCCCGAGCCCGGTCGGGGTCGGCTGATCCTGCTGGCTGGCCTGCATCGCCGGCGGTGCCGGAGCCGTCGAGGCCGGTGGCGGCGCCGCGACCTGGGGCCGGGTGAGCAGGATCGCCGCGACGCCGGCGCCGATCAGGATCACCAGGGCGCCGGCGGCCATGATGATCACCCGCGGCGTCTTCCACCAGGGCCGCGGCGGCCCGTCCTCGGGCTGGCGCTCCGGCTCGGCCGGGGTCACCGGACGCTGCGGCAGCGGGCGGTGCATGGTGGCCTGGCCGGGCGTGCCGAGGTCCGGCGCCGGGCCGGAGGTGTGCCGGGCGGCCCGGTCCGGGATCACCTCGTCGGGCGTCGGCTCGGCGACGCCGCGGACCGCGGTGGCCGGCCGGTCGGCCCGCTCGAACGTCTGGGGCAGCGGCACCAGGGCCAGCGGGGGCACCACGTACACCGAACCGCTGAGCCGGCGCAGTTCCGCGGCGGCCTCGGCGGCGGTGGGCCGCGACCGCGGGTTCTTGTCCAGCAGATTGCGGACCAGCCGCCACAGTTCGGCCGGCAGTTTCAGCGCCGGGACCCGGGCCGTCACGTGCCGCTGCGCGATGGTGAAGTCGGTGCCCGGACCGGCGAACGGCGTCCGTCCGGCGAGCAGCTCGTAGAAGAGGATGCCGGCGCCGTAGACGTCGGCCGGCGGTCCGGCCTCGCCGGTGCTGACCAGCTCGGGGGCCATGTATTCCGGGGTGCCGAGCAGGCCGCCGCTGTCGGTCCGCGGCTGCTCGGAGATCATCTCGGCGATGCCGAAGTCGGTGACCTTGACCCCGTCCTGGCGGCTGGTCCGCCAGTCCCCCTCCAGCAGCACGTTGTCCGGCTTCACGTCGCGGTGCAGGATCTGCCGTTGGTGCGCGGCCGCCAGCCCGTCCAGCACCGACGCCGCGAAGTGGACCGCGACGGTGGGAGCCAGGGTCCGCTGGTCGGCCAGCAGGTCGCGCAGCGAGCCGCCCTCGAGGTAGTCCATGACGATGGCGAGCCGGTCGCCCTCGACGACGAGGTCACGGACGGCGACGATGTTGGGGTGCCGCAGGCCGGTCAGCAGCGACCGCTCCCGGATGAACCGCTCGACGACCGCGAGGTCGGCCGCGTGTTCCGGCCGGAGCAGCTTGGCGGCCACCGTCTCGCCGGTACGGGTGTCGATCGCTCGCCAGACCTCGCCGGCCGCGCCGGTGCCGATGCGGTCACTGAGACGGTAGGAAGCCCCAAGCGCCTCGCTGAACTGCATCTCGGTCGATTCCCCGTCCTGGAAGGGTGGTCTCAAACGACTGCCATCATGCCATCGGACCGGGCAACTCCCCGCGCCGAACCCCGCCGTCCGGGCGTCGCTTCGCGGCCGCCGTCGGGCAGACTTCGCCCATGACCGAACCGGGCCGGATCGTGCTCCTGAACGGTACGTCCTCGTCCGGCAAGTCCAGCATCGCCGAGGAACTGCTGCGGCGCTGGCCCACCCCGGCGTTCCGGCTGGCCGTGGACGACCTGAACGCGATGCGGGCGAAGGCGCAGACCCTCGCCCTGGACGAGCGCGAGCTGGCCGAGACGCTGCGCCGGACCCGGGCCGGTTTCCACCGCGTGGTCGCCGGCATGGCCGCCGCCGGCAACGACGTGATCATGGACCATGTCCTCAGCGAGCCGTGGCGGCTGGCCGACTGCCTGGACCTCTTCCGGCCGTTCCCGGTGCTGCTGGTCGGCGTGCGTTGTGCGCCGGACGAGTTGGCCCGCCGGGAACGCGCCCGCGGCGACCGCCGACCCGGCACCGCCGCCGCCCAGCTGGAGCTGGTGCACGCCCACGGCGACGACGACCTCACCGTCGACACCACCGAGCGCTCCCCCGCCGACTGCGCCGCAGAGATCCTCGCGGCCGTACCCGGCATGGGCGAGCCGAACGCCTTCAGCCGGCTCCGGGCCGCCGTCACCGTTCAGAACGGGACCTGAGTCGTGAGCAGACCGGCGCCCGGCGCCCGGCCGGACAGCACCCGGCAGAACTCGACCGCGTCCAGCGTGATCACCTCACCGGCGTCGTCCCTGCCGAACCGGCCGCCGGCGGGGCCCTCGAGCTCGAGTCGGTACGGCCTGCCGTGGCGCCCGGCCCACTCGGCCACGACGTCGGCGACGATCACCCCGTCGTGCCCCGCGGTCAGCACCAGCGGGCGGCCGGTCGCCCGGGCCAGGTCGATCCGGTGCATCCAGGGATCGCGGGTCAGGATCGTGTCGGCCAGGTAGCCGATCGTCCAGGTCTCGTCGACCCCGTTCATGCGCTGCCGTTCGGCGAAGTCCCGGCCGCGGACGAAGCCAGGCATCCGGCGCCGGCTCCTGGCGGCCCGCGGCCCGAGCCGGGCCAGCAGGGCCACCAGTTCGGCCGGGCGTCGATCCGCGAACAGGTCGACCTGGTGCGCGGTCAAGGCGTCGATGGCGGGCGTTCCGGGCCGCAGCCTGGCCCTGGCTGCGCGTTGCTGCCGGAACTGCTGCACCGGGGACGACGCCATCAGCGCCATCCCGGTCACGTGGGCCACCAGCCGGCGGACGGTCCAGAGCGGGCAGTCGGTCGGGCGGTCCCAGTCGTCGTCGGCCAGCGCCGCCACCGCGTCGGCGCAGCGGCGGTATTCCTCGGCGGCCAGGACGGCCGCCCGTTCGTGATCGTGCGCCGAGCGCCGGGATCCGGTCGCCGCGTTGGTCAGGGTCATGATGCTCGTCCTTCGGTACGTTCTCGAGGCAGGCCGACCCCGTCGGCCCACATGGCGACGGCCCGTTCCAGCAGTCGACGCCGGCTGTCGCCGCCGGGATCGTTCGCGAGCTGCTGGTCGGCCAGGCCGCCGATGATGGAGAAGAGGATCTCGACGTCACCGCGGTCGGTGACGCCGAGCTCGGCCAGCTCCGCGACGGCCCGGGCGACGGCTCGCCGGGACGGGGCGAACGCCTCCTCGGACGGCTCGAAGCCGGGGATCGTCCGCTGGTTCATCAGCTGGGTCCGGGCCGGATCGGCCACCGCGAAGTCGAAGAAGACCAGGCACCGGTTCAGCACCCGCTCCCGGGGTGACCCCGAGACGCGCTCGCCGGCCACCCGGTCGGCCTCGTCGTACGCCGACCAGGCCTGGCCGAACATCGCGTCGTAGATGGCGTGCTTGCCGGCGAAGTGGGTGTACAGCGACGGCGCCCGCATGCCGATCCGGGCGGCCACGTCGTTCAGCGTGAGACCGGCCAGACCCTTCTCCCGGGCCACGGCCCAGGCGGCGTCCAGGATCTCGGCCCGGACGGCCGCCCGTCGCTCGGAACGCCTATCCCGATTCGGAATGCCTAACGCCATTAGGCCATGCTGCGCCGCGTCGACTCACCGCGACCAGGGACCAAAGTCCTCAACCTGTCCAGCTATGTGGACGCGACCGGCCTCCGAGCCACGACTCCGAAGCCCGTCTCATATCGCAGTCATTCGTACCGAATATTGAGAAAGTGTTTGGTGGATTCCGGAGGGCTGGCGGATCGTTGAGCCATGCGCCCGACTCAGCGAAGCTACCGCCGGTTGACCGGCGAGCCTGCCTCGCTCGGCCTCACGGAGCGCCGGTTCGTCGATTACGGACGAACCGAGTCGATGATCTGTCCGCCTTCCTGTCAGCGCTGACCGCGCGACCGGCCGCTGCTGTGCGGGCATGCCCGGCCTCGCTGTGCGTGAGTCAGCCGCACGCCGCCAAGGATGCACCCCTGCGGGCCCGAACCCGCAGTCAGTCCGGATGACGACCCCGACCGAGGACAGCGAATGACGACCGTCGATCGACCCGCACCCGACGCCCGCCGCTCGGAGAGTGGACGGCCCGCCCGTACCCCGGGCAAGGCCGTGCGCCCGGCGAAGCGCAAGAAGGGCGAAGGCCAGTGGGCCCTCGGCTACCGCGAGCCGCTGAACGCCAACGAGCAGTCCAAGAAGGACGACCACCCGCTGCACGTTCGGGCTCGGATCGAGAACATCTACGCGCACCGCGGCTTCGCCAGCATCGACCCGGGCGACCTGCGCGGCCGGTTCCGCTGGTTCGGGCTCTACACCCAGCGCAAGCCCGGCATCGACGGCGGCAAGACCGCGACGCTGGAGCCGCACGAGCTGGACGACGAGTACTTCATGCTGCGGGTCCGCGTCGACGGCGGCGCCCTGACCACCGAGCAGCTGCGGGTGATCGGGCAGATCTCGGTCGAATTCGCCCGCGACACCGCCGACGTGACCGACCGGCAGAACATCCAGCTGCACTGGATCCGGATCGAGGACGTGCCGGAGATCTGGCGCCGCCTCGAGGAGGTCGGGCTGAGCACGACCGAGGCCTGCGGCGACTGCCCGCGGGTGATCCTCGGTTCGCCGGTGGCCGGCATCGCCGCCGACGAGATCATCGACCCGACGCCCGCGATCCGGGAGATCGCGGACCGCTACGTCGGCGATCCCGAGTACGCCAACCTGCCGCGCAAGTTCAAGACCGCGCTGACCGGCCACCCGTCCCAGGACGTGGTGCCGGAGATCAACGACGTCGCGTTCGTCGGCGTGGTGCACCCCGAGCACGGCCCGGGCTTCGACCTCTGGGTCGGCGGCGGCCTGTCCACCAACCCGATGTTCACCCAGCGTCTCGGCGCCTGGATCCCGGTCGACGAGGTCGCCGAGGCGTGGGCCGGCGTGGTCGCCGTGTTCCGCGACTACGGCTACCGCCGGCTGCGCAGCCGGGCCCGGATCAAGTTCCTGGTCGCCGACTGGGGCGCGGAGAAGTTCCGCCAGGTGCTCGAGGACGAATACCTGCACCGCAAGCTGATCGACGGCCCGGCACCGGAGACCCCGACCGCGCCCGGTGATCATGTCGGGATCAACCGGCAGAAGGACGGCAACTACTTCGTCGGGTTCTCCGCCATCGCGGGCCGTACCGGTGGCCGGGCGCTGGTCCGGCTGGCCGAGATCGCCGAGGCGCACGGCTCGTACCGGATCCGGACCACGCCGATGCAGAAGCTGCTGGTGCTCGACGTCGCCGAGGACAAGATCGACTCGCTGATCACCGCGGCCAAGGAGATCGACCTGTCCGCCGACCCGACCAGCTGGCGCCGGTCGGTGATCGCCTGCACCGGCATCGAGTTCTGCAAGCTGGCCATCGTCGAGACCAAGGCCCAGGCGGCGCGGGTCGTCTCCGAGCTGGAGTCCCGGCTCGGCTCGCTGGACAACCCGATCACCGTCCACCTGAACGGGTGCCCCAACTCCTGCGCCCGGATCCAGACCGCCGACATCGGCCTCAAGGGCCAGCTGGTGCCGGGGCCGGACGGCAGCCAGGTGGAGGGCTACCAGGTGCACCTCGGCGGCGGCCTCGGCCTGGACGCCGGCTTCGGCCGCAAGCTGCGCGGCCACAAGGTGACCGCGACCGAACTGCCGGACTACGTCGAGCGGGTCGCCAAGGCCTACCTGGCCGACCGTCAGGACGGCGAGCGGTTCGCCCAGTGGGCCGGCCGGGCCGACGAGAGCCTGCTGTCATGAGTGAAGGCACCACGGCCACCCGGCAGGCGGTCATGTACTGCCCCTATTGCGCGGAGGAGACGCTCTTCCCGATCGAGGGCGGGGCGTGGGAGTGCCGCAGCTGCTGGCGGGCCTTCTCGATCAAGTTCCTCGGGCTGCGACCCGCGGAGCAGGGTGCGAGCGCATCATGATCACCGACGTGGACGAGCGCGCGCTGCGCGAGCAGGTCGCGGCGGCCAATCGTGATCTTGCCGAGGCGGACGCGCTGGACGTGCTGCGCTGGGCTCATGATCAGTTCGGCAGCAAGCTGGTGCTGACGTCGTCGATGGCGGACACTGTGCTGATCCACCTGGCCGAGCAGGTCGTGCCGGGGATCGACGTGATCTTCCTCGACACGGGCTACCACTTCGCCGAAACCATCGGGACCAGGGACGCCGTCGCTACGGTACACAACGTGAACCTGATCACGATCACTCCGAAGCAGACCGTGGCGGAGCAGGACGCCGAGCACGGCAAGGACCTGTTCGGCCGGAACCCGGACCAGTGCTGTGCGCTGCGCAAGGTGGCCCCGCTGGACGAGGCCCTGCAGGGGTACGCGGCGTGGGCCAGCGGGATCCGCCGGGCCGATTCCCCCGCCCGGGCCAACACGCCGATCGTGTCCTGGGACCACCGGCGCAAGCTGGTCCGGCTCGCCCCGATCGCCCGCTGGACCGATGATCAGGTCGCCGCCTACATCGAGGAGAACGGACTGCTGGTGAATCCCCTGCTGGACGACGGCTACACGTCGATCGGCTGCGCGCCGTGCACCCAGCGTGCCTCCGCCGACGACCCCCGGGCCGGCCGCTGGGCCGGACTCGCCAAGACGGAATGCGGGATCCACCTGTGACCACGAATGCGAACACGTGGGCTGAGCCTGTCGAAGCCCCCGACCGGAACCGTCCGACAGGCTCAGGGCACGGAGGCGTCACGGTCTGGCTGACCGGTCTGCCGTCGGCCGGCAAGTCCACCATCGCGCACGCCCTGGCCGCCGAGCTGGTCGCCGAGGGCCGTCGCGTCCAGGTGCTCGACGGCGACGAGGTGCGGCCGTACCTGTCCGCCGAGCTGGGTTTCAGCAAGGCCGACCGGGACCGCAACGTGACCAGGATCGGTTACGTCGCCCGGCTGCTCGCCGGGCACGGCGTGACCGTCCTGGTGCCGGTGATCGCGCCGTACGCGGAGACCCGGGCCGCGGTCCGGGCCGACCATGATCAACACGGGGTCCGGTACGCCGAGGTCTACGTCGCCACGTCGCTCGAGGTCGCCGAATCCCGTGACGTCAAAGGGCTCTACGCCAAGGCCCGCAACGGCGAGCTGACCGGCCTGACCGGGCTGGACGACCCGTACGAACCGCCGGCCGAGGCCGAGCTGGTGATCGACACCGCCGAAGTCGATCTTGCCAGCGCGGTCCGGCTGGGCCGCGACCTGATCGTTTCGATCACCGACCACGGGGAGGAAGCGCGATGAGCCAGGCGCCGATCCGTCCACTGACCGAGCTGCAGGCGCTGGAGTCGGAGTCGATCCACATCTTCCGCGAGGTGGCGGCCACGTTCGCCAATCCGGTGCTGCTGTTCTCCGGCGGCAAGGACTCGGTGGTGATGCTGCACCTGGCCGCGAAGGCGTTCTGGCCCGCGCCGGTGCCGTTCGAGGTGCTGCACGTCGACACCGGGCACAACTTCGACGAGGTGATCACCTTCCGTGACGAGTCCGCGGCGTTCTACGGCGCCCGGCTCAAGGTCGCCTCGGTGCAGGACTACATCGACGACGGCCGGCTGACCGAGCGGCCGGACGGCACCCGGAACCCGTTGCAGACGGTGCCGCTGCTGGACGCGATCGCCGAGGGCAAGCACGACGCGGTCTTCGGCGGCGGCCGCCGCGACGAGGAGCGGGCCCGGGCCAAGGAGCGGGTGTTCAGCCTGCGGGATTCCTTCGGGCAATGGGATCCCCGCAACCAGCGGCCGGAGCTGTGGTCGCTCTACAACGGCCGGCATCTGCCCGGTGAGCACGTCCGGGTGTTCCCGCTGTCCAACTGGACCGAGCTGGACGTCTGGGACTACATCGCCGCGGAGAAGATCAACCTGCCGTCGATCTACTACGCGCACGAGCGCGAGGTGATCAACCGGGACGGCATGTGGGTCGCCGTCACCCGGGTCACCCCGGTCCGGGACGGCGAGACGGCCGAACTGAAGTCGGTCCGCTACCGGACCGTCGGTGACATGTCCTGCACCGCCGCGGTGCTCTCCGACGCGACCACCGTCGCCGACGTGATCACCGAGGTGGGCCTGAGCACGATCACCGAACGTGGCGCCACCCGCGCCGACGACCGACTCAGCGAGGCGGCCATGGAAGATCGCAAGCGGGAGGGGTACTTCTGATGACCGCGCCTTTGACCAAACCGGTCGCGCCGGGCGGCCGTACCCTGCTCCGGCTGGCCACTGCCGGTTCGGTGGACGACGGCAAGTCGACGCTGGTCGGCCGGCTGCTCTACGACACCAACTCGGTGCTCAGCGACACCCTTGATCATGTCGAGAAGGTGAGCAAGCGGCGCGGGCTGGAGCGGGCCGACCTCGCCCTGCTGACCGACGGGCTGCGGGCCGAGCGCGAGCAGGGCATCACCATCGACGTGGCCTACCGCTACTTCACCACGCCGGCCCGGAAGTTCATCCTGGCCGACTGCCCCGGGCACGTGCAGTACACCCGGAACACGGTGACCGGCTCCTCCACCGCCGACGTGATCATCGTCCTGGTGGACGCCCGGGCCGGCGTCGTCGAACAGACCCGCCGGCACCTGGCGGTGGCCTCCCTGCTCCGCGTACCGCATGTGCTGCTGGTGGTGAACAAGATCGATCTGGTCGGCTACGACGAGGCGGTCTTCAGCAAGATCGCCACCGACTTCGCGGTGCTCGCCCGGGCCCTCGGCGTCGGCGAGACCCACTGCATCCCGGTCTCGGCGCTGGAGGGCGACAACGTCGTCACCCGGTCCACCCAGACCCCCTGGTACGACGGCCCGACGGTGCTCGGCTTCCTCGAAGGGGTCGACGACACCCCGACCGCGGTCGGCGCCGAGTTCCGCTTCCCGGTGCAGCAGGTGATCCGGCCGCAGCACGCGCCGCGGGCACCCTGGGCGGCCAGCACGCCGGCCGTCGACGGCGACTACCGCGGCTACGCGGGCAAGATCGAGTCCGGCCGGATCCGTACCGGCGAGGAAGTGGTGGTGCTGCCGCGCGGCAGCCACGCCAGCGTGGTCGGCATCGACACCCCCGACGGCCCGCTCGACGAGGCCGCCGCCGGCCAGTCGGTGATCATCCGGCTGGACGCGGACATCGACCTGTCCCGGGGCGACCTGGTGGCCTCGACCGACGCGCCGCCGGCCCCCGTCCGCGAGGTGACCGGCACCGTCTGCTGGCTGGCCGAGCGGCCGCTGACCGTCGGGGCCCGGCTGCTGGTCCAGCACGGCACGTCGATCAGCAAGGCGATCGTGTCCGCCATCGACGGCGCGCTCGACCTGGACCTCGGCGACGGGACCCGGCCGGCCTGGGTCGCCGCCGACCGGCTCGGGCTGAACGACATCGGCCGGGTCCGGCTGAAGCTCGCCTCGCCGCTGCCGATCGACAACTACCGGGAGCACCGGTCCACCGGCGCCTTCATCCTCGTCGACGAGGCCGACGGCTGGACCCTCGGCGCCGGCATGGCCGGCCCGTCCTCGCTCGCAGCCACCCGGGTCGATGACCGACCCAACCCAGGCACCGCTCCGGCGGCGCCGACCAGCAGTAGCGATCCCGAAAGGGGACGACCATGACCGCACCTTCCCTGATTCTGCTCGGCACCGGAGGCTCCGATCCCCGGGTGGCCGGAGTCAGCCACGAACTGCGCGCGATGCTGCACGCCCAGCGCCCGGAACTCGACGTGGCCGTGGCGTTCCTGGACGAGGGCTACCCGCGCTGCCTGCAGGTCGCCGGCAAGCTCGCCAAGCGTGGGGTGACCGAGGTCGTCGTGGTCCCGCTGCACCTGGCCGACGCCCACCCGCGGCAGCCCGAGACCGCCGCCCTGATCGCCCAGATCCGTGCCGCCCACCCCGGCCTGCGGGTGATCGCCGCCGCCCCGGTCGGGCCGGAGGCCCAGCTGCTCGCCGTGGTCGACCAGCGGCTCCGGGACGCGCTGCGCGCCCGCCGCGCCGACCAGCTGGACGGCCTGGTGCTGTCCACCGAGCCGACCACCGACGTCCGCAGCAACGCCCTGCTGGCCCGCCGGGCCCGGCAGTGGTCCACCCGGCACCGGCTCCCCTGCCTGGTCGCGACCGGCGGCTCCGGTCCCTCGGTCGCCGACGCGATCCGCTCGCTGCGCGCCCAGGGCCGCCGGCACATCGCCGTCGGCAGCTGGTTCCTCACCGCCGACGAGGGCTTCCGCCGCCAGGCCGCCCTGGCCCAGTCCGCCCACGCGGTCGCCGTCGCGCCGCCCATCGGCGCGGCCCCTGAGGTCGCCTCGATCATCCTCGGCCGCTACGTCGTCTCCGCGATGGAGCTGATCGACCTGGACGTCGTCGAGACCCCGGTCCGGCACCTCTCCGTGGTCGGCGCCTGAGCCTCCTCCAGCGGCTCCGGACCCAGCCGCACCGAGACCGACGAGGTCGCACACCTCCTCGGCGACCTCAGTCAAGAGCGTGACGGCGCGCTCGTGATGACCGTCGTCCCGGTGACCAGCCCGATCACGATCGCCGAGGTTCTGGTGGATCCGGCTCGGGCCGGCCAGGCCGAGATGATCATGAACCGGTTGGGGCAGCTCCCGTTGGGCACCATCGATCTCGGGCACGACTCGCCGCTGCGCCTGGCCGTGCTCCGGGTCGCCACCGGCTTGAAGATGCCCGACTGTGGTGTGCTGCTCGCCGCCGAGCACGTCGCGGGCACGATCGCCACGTTCGACCAGCGGCTGACCGAGCAGGCGGAGACGCTCGGCCCGCGCACGATTCCACCGCGCCCTGTGAGCCCGCCGAGGGGCCGCAGGCGCTGTCGTTTTTCCTCCTCGGCTCGACCGTTGAAGCGCTTCAGAGCCGTCCAGCGTTCGAGCTGTGGAGTTCTCGCGACACCCGTTGGATCCGGGGCTGTGGGGACGATGATCAGCTTTCGGCGAGGCGGCGCTGCTCCTCCTCGACGTCGAACTCGGCGGCGGGCCAGCCGAGGTCAAGGTCGCGCAGGTGCTCGGTGAGCAGTCGGGTGATCGCCCAGTTGCGATACCACTTCCGGTCGGCCGGGATCACGTACCAGGGCGCGGATTCCGGGTTGCAGCGGGTCAGCGCGGCCTCGTACGCCTTCGTGTAGTCGTCCCACTTGGCACGCGCGTCGAGGTCGCCCGGGTTGTACTTCCAGTACTTGGCCGGGTCGGTCAGCCGCTCCGAGAGGCGGGCCTTCTGCTCGTCCTTGGAGATCTGCAGGAAACACTTGATCACGACCGTTCCGGTCTGGACCAGGTCCGCCTCCCAGGCGTTGATCTCGTCGTAGCGGGTCGTGATCACGTCCTCGGTGACCAACTGGTTGACCCGGCCGATCAGGACGTCCTCGTACTGCGAACGGTCGAAGATCCCGATCATGCCCGGCGTCGGCAGCTCCCGCTCGATCCGCCACAGGAAGTGGTGCTCCAACTCCTCCGCGGAGGGTGCCTTGAACGCCTTGATCGACGTCCCCTGCGGATCCAGCTGGCCGATCACATGCCGCAGCACGCCGCCCTTGCCTGAGGTGTCCATCCCCTGCAGCACCAGCAGGATCCGGCGCGCCTGCTCCGGCTCGGACCTTCCGGAGGCGTACAGCCGCTCCTGGAGGTCGCTCAGTTCCGGACTCAGCGCCGCGATCGCGGCCGGTGCGTCGGTCTTGTCGCCGGCGAAGCCGGGCGTCGCCCGCGGGTCGAAGCCGGCCAGGTCGACCTCGCCGGCGGGCACCCGGACCAGGTCGCCGAGGCGTTCTCCGTCCCGCAGGGTGACCGGGCCCGCAGGCTTCGCGGCCTTCTTCTTGGAGCTCTTGCTCTTCGCCATGCGGGCATTCTGCCCGATCCGCGGGCATCGCGGGCGCGGGTGAAAGGATGGCGGCGTGCGCCTCCTGTACGACGAGTCCGGCCGTCCGCCGAAGTCCCTGACCGGGTCGGAGCTGGAACAGCTCTACGCCCACCCGGTCGGGCCGCGGGGTCGCTGGCTGCGGACCAACTTCGTCACCACCCTGGACGGCTCGATCTACGGGCCGGACGGCCGCTCCGGCAGCATCAACACCGAGAGTGATCACCACCTGTTCGCGCTGCAGCGCGCCCTGGCCGACGTGATCTTGGTCGGCGCCGGCACCGCGCGGGTCGAGGGCTACCGCGCCGCCGATCTTGCTCCCTGGCAGGGCGAGGTACGGCAGCGAAGCAGCCTGGCGGAGTTCCCGACGCTGGTGATCGTCACCGCGACCCTCGACCTCGATCCGGTGATCGCCCGGGCCGACGGCGCGCCGGGCGGCCCGGTGATCATCGCGACCACCGATGATCATGACGCGGCCGCGACCGCCCCGTTCCGGGACGCGGGCATCGAGGTCTGGCAGCTCGGTCACGGCACGGTTCGGCTCGTCGACCTGGTCGACCGGCTGGCCGCCCAGGGAACCGGCCGGATCCTCTGCGAAGGCGGCCCGCGGCTGCACCACGGCCTGATCGCGGCCGGGCTGGTCGACGAGCTGGCGATCACGCTGGCGCCGACGGTCGTCGGCGGCGAAGGCCCGCGGACGGTGCACGGAGACTGGATCGCCCCGGCTCCGGGCTATCGACCGGACAAGGTCCTGCTCGCCGACGACCAGACGCTGTTCCTCAGCTACGTCGCCGGCTGAGCCTGTTTCTCCGCCGCGGAGCGCTCGACGCAGAACTCGTTGCCGGCCGGATCGGCCAGCTGCACGAAGCCGCTCCCGTCGGGCCTCCGGTGGTCCGCGACCTGGGTCGCGCCGAGCCCGAGGGCCCGTCGAACCAGCTCGTCCCGCGTCTCGCCCTCGGGTTCGAGGTCGAGGTGCACCCGGTTCTTTGCGGTCTTCGGTTCCGGGACCGGGAGGAACAGGATCGCCGGGCCTCCGTCCGGCCCGATGATCACGGTCTCCGGGTCGTCCGGATGGTTCGGGTTGCCGGGGACGTCTCCGTACCCGAGCAGTTCGGCCCAGAACCTGCCGACGGCATAGTGGTCCGGACCGGCGTCGAAGGTGATCGTTCTGATCTTGACTGACATGCGAATCTCCTGGATTCAGGAGCGCAACCCGCCGTCGATCGTCAACAGGGCAAGAGAACGGCGAGGTTGCGCACGGTGATGGTGATCATGACTGGCGCACCTCCTTCCGCTCCTGGCGTGACGTCCCGCCCACTCTAGCCGGACGCGGCCGCGTCGGCGACGGGATTACTTCTCGATCCGGTTGCCCTGCTCGTCCCAGTGCTCGGAGACCTTCTTGCTCGGCTGCACCCGCGGCGGTTCGCCGGGCATCTTCGGGTAGTCCGGCGGGTACGGCAGCTCCCCCAGACCATGATCACGGGCGTCCCGCTCGTACCACTCGAGGGCGGTGTCGATGCCGGCCGGTTCCGTGGCGTAGAAGGGTTCCCAGACGTCGCCGCGCTCGGCGAACCGGGTCAGCATGGTCGGCACCGTGAAATCCTCCGGCGCCGCGTCGGGCAGCTCGTCCCAGGTCAGCGGTGCCGAGACCTGGGCGGTCGGCATCGGCCGGATCGAGTAGGCGGACGCGATCGTCCGGTCCCGCGCCATCTGGTTGAAGTCGATGAAGATCCGCTCGCCGCGCTCCTCCTTCCACCAGTCGACGGTGACCTGCTCCGGCATCCGGCGAGCCAGCTCCCGGCCGAGCGCGATGACCGCGTGCCGGGCCTCGATGAAGCCGTGGTCCGGCCGGATCGGGACGAAGACGTGCACCCCACGGCCGCCGCTGGTCTTGCAGAACCCGGTCAGCCCCGCATCGGCGAGCACCGACCGCAGCTCGGCCGCGGCCACCGCGGCATCGGCGAAATCGGTGCCCGGCTGGGGATCGAGGTCGATCCGCAGCTGGTCCACCTTCTCGGTGTCGGCCCGGCTGACCGCCCACGGGTGCCACCGCAGCGTGCCGAGCTGGGCCATCCAGACGATCGTCGCGAGCTCGGTGACGCAGACCTGGGTCGCGGTCCGGCCGGACGGGAAGGTGATCACTGCCGTCTCCACCCAGTCCGGCATCCCCTTGGCCGGCGCCCGCTTCTGGTAGAACGCCTCGCCGAACCGGCTCTCCCGGGTGCTCAGCTTCGCGTCCGGGCTGTACCCGCCCGGCCACCGCTCCATGGTCACCGGCCGGTCCTGCAACGCAGGCAGGAACCCGTCCCCGACCGCCACCACGTAGTTGACGATGTCGAGCTTGGTCAGCCCGACCTCGGGAAAGTAGATCTTCTCCGGGCTGGACACCCGCACGGTACGGTCTCCGACGGTCAACTCGGTCGCGGACGCTGGCATGGCCACAGCATAGGAGGCCGCGCCCACAGCCTGTTCCCGTTCAGCCGCCGAGTCAGAGCAGTTCCCGCCAGCGAGACAGGTCCAGCACCCTGGCGATGTGGCCGTCGTTCGGATGTCCGACGACGTGGTGACTGCAGTAGGCGAACAGGTACAGCGGCAGAACGGTGCGCCGCTCCTCCGCCGTCATCAGGTCGTGCCCGTAGCCGTCGAGCAGGGCCTCCAGCGCAGGATCGCCATCCCACAACAGGATCCGGGCCAAGTCCCAGCGCGGGTCGCCCACCTGGGCCTGCCCGAAGTCGATGAGCCGAACGTCGCGTCCCGCGTCGAAGATCACGTGCCCGCCGGAAAGATCACCGTGCAACAAGCGACCGTCCCCTACGGCACCCAGCCACGGCCCGGCCTCGCCGAGTCGCCGTACCAAGGCGTCCCCGGCGGCAGGCTGCACGAAGCCTCGGTCGACGAGCCACGGGACGCCGCGATCCCTCGCCTCGTCGACGAACGGGCACCAGCGGTCCGAGGACCCGCGTGCCTCGTCGTCGCGGACCCGGAGCGGCCCGAATCCCGGCACCCGGAGCTCGTGCAGCGCGCGCAGCTGGGCCCCGGCCTCCGCCCAACCCCGCCGAACGTCCGGGTCGGCCGGAACCCGGTCGGCGAGCGATTCGCCCGGAACGACCTCGATGATCAAACAGGCCGGTTCGGCCGAGACAGCGACGACCCGCGGGACCCGGAGTCCGGCTTCGCGACACCGCCGGTACGCCCACGCCTCCGCGCGCAAGGACTCCTCGTCGTTGCGCCATTCCGGCCACTTGACCACCACCCGGTGGCCACCGGAAAGCTCGGCGAACTTCGCGTCCGGACTGTCGGTCGGCCAGACCCGGACCGGTTCGGCCCCGAGTACGCGGCGGATCAGGCCGCGCGCCTTCCGCGCGCCCGGCGTCTGCTGGTCGTACGGCATCGGCACCCGTTCCACTCTGCCGAACCGTGGCGCCGTGCACCACCGGTTCACCGGGCCGGAATACCCTGGAGCGGGCCGCGGTTGAGCGGGTGCGACACCCACGAGTGCGAGGAGGGCGCTATGACCGAGTCCGGACCGGCGAGCACGGTCGGCAAGGTGATCAAGTCGGAGGCCGACTGGAAGGCCCAGCTGTCGCCCGCCGAGTATCACGTGCTCCGCGAGGCCGGCACCGAGCGGGCGTTCACCGGCGAATACACCGACACCAAGACCGCCGGCGTCTATCGCTGCCGTGCCTGTGGCACCGAGCTCTTCCGCAGCGACACGAAGTTCGAGTCGCACTGCGGGTGGCCGTCGTTCTTCGCACCGCTGGCCGAGGACCGGGTCCGCTACATCGAGGACGACTCCTTCGGCATGCGCCGGGTCGAGGTGCGCTGCGCCGCCTGTGATTCGCATCTCGGCCACGTGTTCGAGGGCGAGGGCTACGACACCCCGACCGATCAGCGTTACTGCATCAATTCGATCAGCCTGACCCTCGAGCCCGACAGCGCCGGCTGAGCCCGCCGAGGGGCATGACATCCTGGTGAGCGTGCCTCAAGATCACGTTCACCGCGGCCGGACGCTTCGTCCCGGCCAGACCGCCGAGCTCTGGATCGCCGAGCCGGCCGCGGGCCGGGTGCAGCGGCTGGCCGAGTTCACCGATCTGCTGATCGAGGCGCCGAACTGGCTCAGCGCCGACCGGATGGTGGTGAACGGCGATGGCCTGCTCTGGTCGGTCGACACCGGATCGGGCGCGTTGAGCCCGATCGCGTTCGACGGGCTGCCGCCGATCAACAATGATCACGTACCGCACCCGGACGGGACCTCGATCCTGCTCTCGGCCAACGACGGGCAGATCTACCGTGCCCCGCTGGCCGGTGGACGGGCGACCAAGATCACCGACGATCCGGAGACGGCGCACTACCTGCACGGGGTGAGCCCGGACGGTGCCGAACTGGCGTACGTGGAGCTGCCGCGCGGACAGTTCGGCGTGCCGGGTCGGCTGGCCGTGCTGCCGGTGGGCGGCGGGGAGCGGCGCCTGGTCGACGTCGGCGACGGTCACTGCGACGGCCCGGAGTACGCCCCCGACGGCGACTGGATCCTGATCAACACCGAGTCGTTCACCGAGGCGCCCGGCCACGCCCAGCTGGCCCGGGTCCGCACGGACGGCACGGGTTTCGAGCCGCTGCTCCGGTCGGACCGCGTGGACTGGTTCCCGCATCTCGCACCGCGCGGCGACCTCGCCTGCTACCTGAGCTTCCCGGCCGGAACCCTGGGCCATCCGGCCGACCAGCCGGTCGAACTGCGGGTCGTCCGGACCTCCGACTGGAGCGTGCCGATCATGGATCTCGCGCTGTTCGGCGGCCAGGGGACGATCAACGTGAACAGCTGGGCCCCGGACGGCGAGCGGTTCGCCTTCGTCGCCTACCCTCTGGCCGCTGAGCCGACCACCCAGGGCGTGTCGATCCGCGCCTGATCAGCCGAGCCGTGCGCGCGGCGCCCCTGGTCCCCGCCCAGCACCGCCCGAGCTTCGTGACCCGAACAGCCGCGTCGGTTGTCGACATCCCGACCCCCGATCGGCGAACCTGCGTGAGGTTGTCGACAAACCCACGTTCGCAGACCCGATGAACACGCAGGCTAATGTCGTGCCATGGAATCGGAGCCGAGCCATGACGACTCCCCCACGTCACTTCGCCCGGACCTGTTCCGGGACCGCACGGTCCTGGTGGTCGGCGGGACCGGCGGCATCGGCGGCGCGACGGCTGCGGAGTTCGCCGGGCTGGGCGCTCGGGTGATCGCGGCCGGCCTGCCCGGTCAGCGCCCCGGCCCGACCGATCCGAGGGTCACCGAAGTCGATCTTGATCTCACCCGGCCGGGCGACCTGGAGACGTTGATCACCGCGCAGGACCGGCTGGACGTCCTGGTCAACGCGGCCGGCATGATCAAGAGGCTGGACGAGTACCGGCCCGAGGTCTTCGCCCAGGTGCTCGAGGTCAATCTGACCGGCACCATGCGCGGCTGCGTCGCCGCCCAGCCCCTGCTCGCCGCGTCCGGCGGCAGCATCGTCAACGTGGCGTCGATGTGGAGCTACTTCGGCGGTCCGCTGGTGCCGGGTTACACGGCGAGCAAGGGCGGCGTGGCGCAGCTGACCAAGGCCCTCGCCGTCCGGTACGCGGCGGACGGGGTCCGGGTCAACGCCGTCGCGCCGGGCTGGATCCGTACCGAGATGACGGCGGCGATCCGGGAGGAACCGGCCGCCGAACGCCGGATCCTGGACCGCACGCCGCAGGCCCGCTGGGGTACGCCCCGCGACGTCGCCCAGGTCGTCACGTTCCTGGCCTCACCGGCGGCCGGCTTCATCACCGGCGCCGTTCTGCCCGTCGACGGCGGCTACTCCGTCGCCTGATCAAGGAGGATCGATGGAAGGCAACGTCAACCAGTATCTGCGCGACATCGCGATCCCGGCGTTCCCGGACGACGACCGGCTCTGGGTCGAGCAGGAGTCGGGCGTGTTCTTCCGCCCGCTGATGCTGAACACCGTGCTCGGCCAGTGGTGCAACCTGCTCAAGGTCACCCGGTCCGGCATCGTGTCGCGGCACCGCCATCCGGCCGCCGTCTTCGGCTACGTGATCAAGGGCACCTGGCACTACCACGAGCACGACTGGGTGGCCGAGGAAGGCCACTTCGTGTACGAGCCGCCCGGCGAGATCCACACGCTCGCGGTACCGGCGGACTGCCCGGAGATGATCACGTTCTTCAACGTGACCGGCGCGATGATCTACGTCGACGCCGAGGGCCGGCAGACCGGCTACGAGGACGTCTGGACCAAGATCGAACTCTGCCGGGCGCACTACGCCGAGGTGGGGCTCGGGGCCGACTTCGTCGATCAGTTCATCCGCTGAGCCGCCGCCGGACCAAGATCACCAGGAGGCGACGATCTCGGTCAGCTCGCGCCGCCGACCGGTGAAGAACGGGATCTCCTCCCGCACGTGCAGCCGCGCCTTCGACTTGCGCAGGTCGCGCATCAGGTCGACGATCCGGTGCAGTTCGTCGGCCTCGAAGGCCAGAATCCACTCGTAGTCGCCGAGCGCGAACGCCGCCACCGTGTTGGCCCGGACGTCCGGGTAGCCACGGGCCTGCTGGCCGTGTTCGACCAGCATCGCCCGGCGCTCCTCGTCCGGCAGCACGTACCAGTCGTAGGAGCGGACGAACGGATACACACAGAGGTACGCCTTCGGGTCCTCGCCGGACATGAACGCCGGCACGTGCCCCTTGTTGAACTCGGCCGGCCGGTGCAGCGCCACCTGGGACCAGACCGGCACCAGGCCGAGGTCGGACCGGCGCAGCGCGTGGTACGCGTCCTGCACGGTCTCGATGTCCGGCGCGTGCCACCACACCATCAGGTCGGCGTCGGCGCGCAGCCCGGCGACGTCGTACCAGCCGCGGATCTCCAGGTCCCGCTCACCGATCGCCGCGGCCACCTGTTGTTCGACGTCGACGGCCCGCGCCGGGCCGACCGGCTCGCTGGGCCGGCGGAACACCGACCACATCGTGTAGCGGATCGTCTCGTTGATCTCCCGTGCCTTCATGACCTCGTCCCTGTCGATGATCGATCGTTCATGATCGTTTCAGCGGCGGCCAGCCCGCTGCCGATGCAGGCAGCGATCCCGACGCCGTCCAACAACGCACCGCAGACGGCCAGGCCCGGGTGCGCACCGACTGCCGCGCGCAACCGCCGGACCAGATCCAGGTGCCCGACCAGGTACTGCGGCAGCCCGCCGCCGAACCGGGTCACCGCGTGCGTGATCAACTCGGTGTCCGACCAGCCCGGCACCAGGTCCCGCGCCTCGGCGTAGGTCCGGGCCGCCAGCCGCTCGTCGTCCAGCTGCAGCAGCCGTTCCTCGCCGATCCGGCCGACGCTGGCCCGGATCACGGCGACGTCGGGTCCCCAGGCCGCGCGCGCCGCGTCGGCCACCCACTCCCATTTGACCGACGAGTGGGTGAACGCCTTGATCGTCGGCAGTTCCCCCGGCGGCACCAGGGCGCCGGAGCCGTCACCGGTGAAGCCGCGGACCACCAGGGTGACCACGGCCATCGACGCGTACGGCACCCGGGCGACGTCGGCGGCGACCGGTCCCGCGAGGCCGTCGAGCAGTCGGCTCAGCGGGGCGGCCGGTACCGCCAGCACGACGGCGTCCGCGGCCAGGCTCTCGGCACCCTGAGCCTGGCGAAGAACCGTCAGCGGCGTGTCGGTGGCGGCGCCGACCCGCAGCCGCCAACCGAAGTCGGCCCGCTCCAGCTCCCGTACGGTGACCTCGGTCCGCAGCTCGACCCCGGACCGTTCAAGATCAGCGGCGAGCGCCGGCAGCAGCCCGGAGACACCGCCGGGCAGCCCGGCGAACACCGGACCGCCGCCGGAGCTGCCCGCCGCGACCAGCTCCGCGGCGTGCCCGAGCAGGGAGCCGCCGGCGCGGGCGCGCTCGTACAGGGCCCGGTTCACCGCCTCGAAGGACAGGTCCCGGGCCCGGCCCGCGTACACGCCGCCGAGCATCGGTTCCAGCAGTCGGTCGGTCACCGCCGGCCCGAACCTGGCGTCGACGTACGCGCCGATCCCGACGTCGCCGGTCAGCGGCGGCGCCGGCAGCTCCGGCTCCCGCCGGGCCCGGTCAAGATCATCCGGGGTCAGCAGTTCGGCCAGCCCGTCCAGGTCGACCGGGATCCCCATCGCCTGCCGCGGCAGCGGATGCAACCGTCCCTTGATCAACAACTTCGACGAGGCACCGGTCGGGTGGACGATCGGCAGACCCAGCTCCTCGGCCAGCCGTACCGCCTCGGGACGCCTGGCCAGCAGGGATTCCGGGCCGCCGTCCAGGGCCACCCCGTCCGGCGTCACGGAGATGATCTTGCCACCGAGCCGCGGCGAGGCCTCCAGAACGATCACCGAGCGACCGGCCCGGGCCAGCGTCCGGGCAGCCGTCAACCCGGCGACACCGCCGCCGACCACCGCGACCCGGTCCGTCATCCCGCGTGAGCCCTTCGCCGCGGCATGATCAATTCGCGCCGGCGAGGGCCGAGGCGGTGGCCCGCAGCGCGGGACCCTCGGCGTGCACCAGGTCGACGATCCGGCCCAGCACGTCCGGGTCCGCGGTCGGCGGGACGCCGTGGCCGAGATTGAAGATGTGACCCGGCGCGGCGGCGCCGGAGGTGATCACCGCCCGGACCCGGTCGGCCAGCACCGGCCAGGGCGCCGAGAGCAGGGCGGGGTCGAGGTTGCCCTGCACCGCGTAGCCCGGCCCGATCCGGCGGCTCGCCTCGGCCAGCGGCACCCGCCAGTCCACCCCGACCACGTCGGCGCCGGCCTCGCCGAACAGCCGGAGCAGTTCCCCGGTGCCGACCCCGAAGTGAATCCGCGGCACGTCGAACTCGGCCAGCTGGGCGAACACCCGGGCCGAGTGCGGCTGCACCGACCGTTCGTAGTCGGCGGCTGACAGACTGCCGGCCCAGGAGTCGAACAGCTGGACCGCCGAGGCACCGGCCTCGATCTGGACCCGCAGGAACATCGCCGACAGATCGGCCAGCCGGGTGCACAGCACGTCCCAGAGCGCGGGCTCGGAGACCATCAGCGCCTTGGTCCTGGCGTAGTCCTTGCTCGGCCCGCCCTCGATCAAGTAGCTGGCCAAGGTGAACGGGGCGCCGGCGAAGCCGATCAAGGGGGTCCGGCCGAGCTCGCCGACCAGCTGGGTGACCGCCTCGCTGACGTACGCGACGTCGGAAGGCTCCAGCGGCCGCAGCCGGTCCAGGTCGGCCCGGCGCCGGATCGGCTCGGCGATCACCGGTCCGGTGCCACTGACGATCTCCAGGTCGATCCCGATCGCCTTGAGCGGCACCATGATGTCGGAGTAGTAGATGGCGGCGTCGACCCCGTACCGACGCACCGGTTGCAGCGTGATCTCGGTGACCAGGTCGGGCCGGGCGCAGCTCTCCAGCATGCCGATGCCCGACCGCACCTGGTGGTACTCGGGCAACGATCGGCCGGCCTGCCGCATGAACCAGACCGGGACGCCGGTCTGCCGCCGGCGGCACGCCGCCAGGAATTCCGATTCCGTCGGGGACACGCTGGCATCTTGTCACGCCCCCGAAGACCGCTTGCGACCGCGTCCGGGCCGACCTTACGGCGCGTCGAAAACCGCACACGGGGGTGCGCTGACATAAGGTCACACACGTGGGAGCAAAGACGGAACCCGCTTCGATGCCGGCCCCTTTCGGCCGCGCGGTGCAGGACCTCAGAGCGGCTTCGTGGCGCCCCGAACTCGTCGTCACCGAGATCGGTGCCCCGCAGCGTATCGCACCGTACGCGGTGGCGATCACGGCCGACGTGCTGAGCGGTGGCGAGGAGGTCGGCAGCGGCCGGCTGGTCCTGCTGCACGATCCGGCCGGCAATCCGGCCTGGGACGGCACGTTCCGCTGCGTCACCTTCGCCCGGGCCGACGTCGATCCGGAGATGGTCACCGATCCGCTGCTGGCCAAGGTGGGCTGGTCCTGGCTGATCGACGCGCTACAGGCCCATCAGGCGGAATTCGGGGCCCCGAGCGGCACGGTCACCTCGGTGCACAGCGAATCGTTCGGCGGGATGGAGGACGAGCCGGCCCGCGCCGAGGTCGAGATCCGGGCCTCCTGGACACCGCAACTGGACGACGGAGCGGGACTGTCCAGGCACCTGGCTGCGTGGAGTGAACTACTCTGTACGACGGCGGGGCTGCCGCCCCTGCCCGCCGGTGTGGTGCCGATCCCGTCCCGGCGCAAGCCACAGAATCGACCCTTACGGAGACGGTGACGACCACGACACCCGGCGCAGCCGGCCCGGCCCGACCCTTGGCGGACCAGGACGGCGATCCGACGGACTCGCCCGACGTCACCGTACTCACTCGCCCTGCGGAGGGTGCACCGCCCATCGTCGCGACTCCGGACCGGCTCCAGGAGGCGATCGCGGCGTTGCGGTCCGGCTCCGGACCGGTGGCCGTCGACGCCGAGCGGGCCAACGGCTTCCGCTACAGCCAGCGGGCCTACCTGATCCAGCTCCGCCGCGAGGGCTCCGGCACGTGGCTGATCGACCCGATCCCGTTCGGCGACCCGGCCGATCTCTCCCCGGTGGCGGACGCGATCGCCGACGCCGAGTGGGTGATCCACGCGGCGAGCCAGGATCTGCCGTGCCTGAACGAGGTACGGATGCTGCCGCGGCGGCTGTTCGACACCGAACTGGCCGGCCGGCTGCTCGGCTATCCGCGGGTCGCCCTCGGCACCATGCTGGAGGAACTGTTCTCGATCCGGCTGCTCAAGGAGCATTCCGCCGCGGACTGGTCGACCCGACCGCTGCCCGCCGACTGGATCACCTACGCCGCTCTGGACGTCGAGTTGCTGGTCGGGCTGCGGGACCGGCTGGCCGAACAGCTGGACGAGGCGGGCAAGAGCGAGTGGGCCCGGCAGGAGTTCGACGCGCTGATCGCCGGCGCATCCGTACCGCCGGAGGCCCGGCCCGATCCGTGGCGCCGGACTTCCGGGATCCACAAGGTGCGTAGCCGGCGTGGGTTGGCCGTCGTCCGGGCGCTCTGGCAGGCCCGGGACGCGATCGCCGCCGAACTGGACCGGGCGCCGGGCAAGGTGCTCACCGACCTGTCCATCGCCGAGGCCGCGGGCGACCAGTCCCTGACACCGCGGTCGTTCCGCGGGATCGGCGGGTTCCGGCGCCGGGTCGCCCGGCAGTACGAGGCCGAGTGGTCCGACGCCATCGCGGCCGCACTGGCCCTGTCCGAGTCCGACCTGCCGCCGATGCACATCGCCTCCGACGGGCCGCCGCAGGCCCGGCTCTGGGCGAGTCGCGATCCCGTCGCGGCGAAGCGGCTGGCCCGGGTCCGGGAGGCGCTGGCCAAGCGCGCCGCGGCCCTCGAGCTGCCGGCCGAGAACCTGCTCACTCCCGAGTACGTCCGCCGGCTGGCCTGGCGCCCGCCGGAGCCGGTCACCGAGGAGGCCGTCGACGCCGCGCTGGCGAGCCACGGTGCCCGGGCCTGGCAGCGGGAGCTGACCGTGCCGCTGATCACTCCCCTGTTGGAACCCTGACCCTGTCGGAGTCCTGACGCGTCAGCCGAACTCGGCGGCGTGTTCGCGGGCCCACTGGGCGAACGTCCGCGGCGGCCGGCCGGTGACCCGCTCGACCGTCGGCAGCGGAGTCCGGCCGACCCAGGGCGTGGTCCGGCCCATCTCGAGGAAGAAGTCGATCGACTCCTGGTCCATCCCCTGGCCCCGCCACTCGGCGATCGCCTGCTCCTCGGACAGCTCGACGTAGCCGACGGCCCGGCCGAGCGCCTCGCCCAGCTGCCGTACCTGCTCCCGGACGGTCAGCGCCTCCGGCCCGCTGAGCAGGTACGTCTGCGCGGCGTGGCCCTCCTCGACCAGCGCCGCCGCGGCCACGTCGGCGATGTCGTCCTCGTGGATGATCGCACCGACGCTGTCGCCGAACGCCTCCCGGATCGGCTCGCCGGCCCGGATCGCCGGCGCCCACTGGCGGGCGTTGGCCATGAAGCCCACCGGCGCGATGATCGTCCACGGCAGCGGCCCGGTCTGGACCGCGTCCTCCATCGGCCCGGAGTGCCCGTTCTGCAGCAGGGTCACCCGGCTCACCCCCGCCTGCTCGGCCAGCCGGAGCAGCTCAGACCCGGTGGTGAGGGCCGCACCGCCGCCGGCGCCGCGCGGGCCGTCGAAGCCGATCAGGTGGGCGGCGGTCACACCCTCGAAGGCGTCGGCCACGGTGCCCGGCTCGGCCAGGTCGCCGGCGACCCGTTCGACACCGGCCGGCAAGTCCGCGGTCGCCGGGTCGCGGGTCAGCGCCCGTACCTGCTGACCGCGCTCCAGCAGCGCCCGCACCAGGGTGCGTCCCACCGTTCCGGTCGCTCCGGCCACGAGAATCGTCATCTGAGGTCCCTTCGTTCGTTCGGTTGCCGTCGGCCGGGAGCCTAGAATCGATCGCGGAACGTTTTCTTCCGCGATCGGGACGAGCATCTGATCATGACGTCGACCTCGGCCAGGCTGTTGACCCTGCTCGGGCTGCTGGAGGCCTCTCGTGCCTGGAGCGGCCCGGAGCTGGCGGAGCGACTGGGCGTGACCACGCGGACGGTGCGGACCGATGTCGAGCGGCTCCGCGACCTCGGCTATCCGGTGCAGGCGGTCTCCGGGGTCGGCGGCGGTTACCGGCTCGGCGCCGGCGCCGTGCTGCCGCCGCTGCTGCTCGACGACGACGAGGCGGTGGCGATCGTGCTCGGGCTGATCGGTGTCGCCGACGGGTCGGTCAGCGGCGTCGAGGAGAGCTCGGTCCGGGCGCTCGCGAAGCTGGACCGGGTCCTGCCACCGCGGCTCCGGGCGCGGACCGCGGTGCTGCGGGACACCACCGCGACGGTCCGCCGGTCCGAGCCGCGAGTCGACCCGGCCACCATCACGGCGATCGCCAACGCCTGCCGCGACCACGAAGGCCTGCGCTTCGACTACACCACCGCCGAGGGGGTCACGGCCCTGCGCCGGGTCGACCCGCAGCGGCTGGTCCACCATCGCCGCTGGTACCTGGTCGGGTACGACACCGAGCGGGACGACTGGCGGACGTTCCGGCTGGACCGGATCCGGCTGCGCACGCCCGGCGGGCCCCGGTTCCGCCCGCGGCCGGACCCGGACGGTGACGCGGCCGCCTACCTGGCCCGGGTGTTCGGCGAACATGCGCGGCGGATCCAGGTCACCGTCACCCTCGAGGTGCCGGCCGCCGAGGTGGTCGGCTGGATGCAGCCCGAGTGGGGCGAGGTCACCGCGATCGACGAGCGGACCTGCCGGTTCCGGACCGCCTCCGACTCCTACGAGCTGGCGGCGATCAGCATCGGACTGATCGGCGTGCCGTTCCAGGTCGTCGAGCCGCCCGAGTTCGCCGAGTACGTGCGCACCATGGGACACCGGCTGCTCGCCGCGGCCGGGGCGCCGTGACCGTCGTCGGCGGCGCGCGACCCGCAGGATCGGAAGGCTTGCCAGGCCGTTGTTACTCGTGAGTAATATAGGGCCATGCCCCGTTCTCTCCGCGAGGTCGTCTTCGTCGACGGCGTCCGTACCCCCTTCGGCAAGGCCGGGTCGATGTACGCCGAGACGCGTGCCGACGACCTGGTGATCAACTGCATCCGCGAACTCCTGCGCCGGCACCCGGAACTCCCGGCCGACCGGATCGACGACGTGGCGATCGCCGCCACCACCCAGACCGGTGATCAAGGTCTGACCATCGGTCGCACCGCGGCCCTGCTGGCCGGGCTGCCCCGCTCGGTACCCGGGTTCGCGATCGACCGGATGTGCGCCGGCGCGATGACCGCGGTCACCACGGTGTCCTCCGGGATCGCCTTCGGTGCCTACGATGTCGCGATCGCCGGCGGAGTCGAGCACATGGGCCACCACCCGATGGGCTCCGGCATCGACCCCAACCCGCGGATCGTGGCCGAGAAGCTGGTCGACCCGTCCGCGTTGATCATGGGCTCGACCGCCGAGAACCTCCATGATCGATTCCCGGAGATCACCAAGCAGCGCGCCGACGCCTTCGCCGTGGCCAGCCAGCAGCGGGCCGCGAAGGCGTACGCCGACGGGGTGATCCAGCCGATGCTGGTCCCGGTGGCCGCCCGCAGCACCGAGCTCGGCTGGGGCCTGGCCACCGCCGACGAGCCGCCGCGCCCCGACACGACACTGGAGGGCCTGGCTGCGCTGAAGACGCCGTTCCGGCCGCACGGGCGGGTCACCGCGGGGAACGCCGCCGGCCTCAATGACGGGGCCACCGCCTGCCTGGTCGCCGCCGAGGACGTCGCGACCGAACTCGGCCTGCCGGTCGCCATGCGCCTGGTCTCGTACGGGTTCGCGGGCGTCGACCCCGAGGTGATGGGCGTCGGCCCGGTGCCGGCCACCGAGAAGGCGCTGCGCTCCGCCGGCCTGTCCATCTCCGACATCGGGGCCTTCGAGATCAACGAGGCGTTCGCCGTCCAGGTGCTCGCGTTCCTTGATCATTTCGGGATCGCCGACGACGACCCGCGGGTCAACCCGTACGGCGGCGCGATCGCCTTCGGCCACCCGCTGGCCAGTTCCGGGGTGCGGCTGATGACCCAGCTCGCCCGTACGTTCCATGATCATCCCGAGATCCGGTACGGGATCACCACCATGTGTGTCGGCCTCGGCATGGGCGGCACCGTGATCTGGGAGAACCCCAACCACAGCGCCCAGGAGGCCGCACAGTGACCACTCCGGAACGGCTCAACGAGCTGCTCGAGACCGCGTCGGCCCTGGCCGAGGACGAGGTCGTCACGCACGCGCACAGCCGCGACTTCGCCGTCCCGCACACCGGCCGGACGGGCGTGTTGATCACGCTCGACAACGGCCGCGATCACACCCGGCCGAACACGCTCGGCCCGCGCAGCCTCCGTGAGCTGAACACGGCCCTCGACACCGCGCTCGCCCGCGACGACGTCGCCGCGATCGCGATCACCGGCAAGCCGTTCATCCTGGCGGCCGGCGCCGATCTGACCCAGCTCGGCGCCCTGGCCGACCGGGACCAGGCGCTGACGATCGCCGAGATCGGCCACGCGATCTACGACAAGCTGCACACCGCGAAGGTGCCGACGTTCGGCTTGATCAACGGGCTGGCCCTCGGCGGCGGACTGGAGCTCGCCCTGCACTGCCAGTACCGCACCGTGTCGGCCGCCGCGCCGGCGATCGCGCTGCCGGAGTGCTTCCTCGGCCTGGTGCCCGGCTGGGGCGGTGCCTTCCTGCTGCCGAACCTGATCGGCGCCG
Organism: Microlunatus sp. YIM B11417; assembly: GCF_059617205.1. Taxonomy (NCBI): domain Bacteria; kingdom Bacillati; phylum Actinomycetota; class Actinomycetes; order Propionibacteriales; family Propionibacteriaceae; genus Microlunatus; species Microlunatus sp. YIM B11417. The sequence continues at coordinate 699,634 of NZ_JCAMPJ010000003.1, read as the reverse complement.
ACCGCGCCGTCACGGTGATCATCGAGAACGCCCTGAACCAGAACCGGATGCTCAAGGGCCCGCAGGCGTACGAGCTCGGCATCGCCGACGCGATGTTCGACGGGGCGGACTTCATCGAACAGTCGCTCGGCTGGGCGGGTCAGATCGTGGCCGGCACGATCAAGCTCGACCGACCGGAGCCCGATCGGGGCGAGGCCTGGGATGCCGCCGTCGCCCGCGGCAAGGCGATCGCCGACCTGAAGACCTCGGGGGCAGCGCCGGCTCCGTACCGGGCGCTGCAGTTGATCGCGGACGCCAAGACGGCCGACCGGGAATCCGCCTACGCGGCGGAGAACGAGGCGCTGGCCGACCTGATCATGAGCGAGGAGCTCCGGTCCAGCCTGTACGCGTTCGACCTGGTGCAGAAGCGGGCCAGGAAGCCGGCCGGTGCCCCGGACAAGGACCTGGCCCGACCGGTCACCAAGGTCGGCATCGTCGGTGCCGGGCTGATGGCCAGCCAACTGGCGCTGCTCTTCCTGCGCCGGCTCCAGGTGCCGGTCGTGATCACCGACCTCGATCAGGAACGGGTCGATCGCGGACTCGGCTACGTCACGGCGGAGATCGACAAGCTGGCCGGGCGCGGCCGGCTGTCACCGGACGAGACCAACCGGCTCAAGGCCCTGATCACCGGCACCACGGACCGGTCCGACTTCGCCGACTGCGACTTCGTGATCGAGGCCGTGTTCGAGGAGCTCGCGGTCAAGAAGCAGGTGTTCGGCGAGCTGGAGCAGCATGTCTCCGAGACCTGCCTGCTGGCCACCAACACCTCGTCGCTGTCCGTCTCGGAGATGGCGGCCGACCTCGATCATCCCGAGCGGGTGGTCGGCTTCCACTTCTTCAACCCGGTCGCCGTCCTGCCGCTGCTCGAGGTGGCGCGGGCCGAGAAGACCGACGACGCGACCCTGGCCACCGCGCTCGCGGTGGCGAAGACGCTCAAGAAGAACGCCGTGCTGGTCGCCGACCGGACCGCCTTCGTCGTCAACCGGCTGCTGCTGCGGTTGATGACGGTGATCGACGCGGCCGTTGACGAGGGCACACCGCTGGAGGTGGCCGACCGGGCGCTGCGTCCGCTGGGGCTGCCGATGTCGCCGTTCGTGCTCGCCCAGCTGGTCGGGCCGGCCGTGGTGCTGCACGTGAACCAGACGCTCCATGATCGTTTCGGCGACCGCTTCCCGGTCTCGGACAACCTCCGGGCCCTGGTGGCGGCCAAGCGTCCGGGCGTCTACGACTGGACGGCGGACGGGAAGCCGTACGTCGCCGAGGAGACCCGGGCCCTGTTCACCGTCGGCGACCGGCCGAGCACCGAAGATCAACTTCGGGAGCGCGTGCTGGCCGCGCTGACCGAGGAGATCGGCCTGATGCTGTCCGAGCAGGTCGTGGCGGCGCCGATGGACATCGACCTCTGCCTGATCCTCGGGGCCGGCTGGCCGTTCCATCTCGGCGGGATCGTGCCCTACCTGGACCGGGAGGGGTACAGCGAGAAGGTGCTCGGCCGGCGGCTGCTGCCGGCGGGCGCGGCGAGCCTGCCCCAGTAGATCCCCGGACGAGCGAAGACCCGAGCGGCTGATCGGCCGCTCGGGTCTCTTGTCGTCCGGACTTCTCAGTGGATGTTGCTGGGCTGCGCGGCGTTCTGGTCGGCCCGCGCGATCGCCTCGACGGCGAAGCGGGCGATCCGCTGCGGCGTCAGGCCCACTTCCTCCAGGACCTCGGCCCGGCTGCCGTGATCCAGGAAGCGCTGCTCGACGCCGAACTCGCGCAGCGGCGTGAACACGTCGTGCTGGCGCAGTTCCTGGGCCAGCCGGGAGCCGCAGCCGCCGACCACGCCGTTGTCCTCGACCGTGATCACCAGCTCGTGCTCGCGAGCCAGGTCGGTCAGCGCCGGGTTGACCGGCAACGCCCAGACCGGGTCGACGACGGTGACGCCGATCCCCTGGGCCGCCAGCAGGTCGGCGGCCTTGAGGGCCAGGCCGGCGAAGTCCCCGTACCCGACGATCAGGACCCGCGGCGACTCGGTGCGGCGCAGCACGTCGACACCGTTCACCTGGTCGACGGCCGGCAGGTCGGCCGGGACCTTCTCCTTCGAGTACCGGATCACCGTCGGCGCATCGTCCACGGTCACCGCGCGGGCGAGGGCCTCGCGCAGCCGGGTCGCGTCCCGCGGCGCGGCCAGCTGGAGACCCGGCACGACCTGCAGGATCGACATGTCCCACATGCCGTTGTGGCTCGGCCCGTCGGTGCCGGTCACGCCCGACCGGTCGAGCACGAACGTCACCCCGCACCTGTGCAGGGCCACGTCCAGCAGCACCTGGTCGAACGCCCGGTTGAGGAACGTCGAGTAGACCGCGAAGACCGGGTGCAGCCCGCCCAGCGCGAGCCCGGCGGCCGAGGTCACCGCATGCTGCTCGGCGATGCCCACGTCGAACACCCGGTCCGGGAACGCCTCGGCGAACCGGTGCAGCCCGGTCGGGTACAGCATCGCCGCCGTGATCCCGACGATGCGCTGGTCCGTCGCGGCAAGCTTGACGATCTCCCGCGAGAACACGTCGGTCCAGCTGTCCGGCCCGCCCGTCGAGAGCGGCTCACCGGTGGTCGAGTCGATCTTGCCGACCTGGTGGAACTGGTCCTCCTCGTTGTTCTCCGCGGCCGGGAACCCGCGGCCCTTCTGGGTCAGGCAGTGCACCAGAACCGGACCGCCGAACTGCTTGGCCTGCTGCAGCGCCGTCTCGACGGCCGCCACGTCGTGACCGTCGATCGGGCCCACGTACTTGAGGCCGAGGTCGGAGAACATCCCCTGCGGAGCCAGCACGTCCTTCAGCCCGATCTTGATCCCGTGCAGCAGGTCGTACGCCGCACCGCCCACGCCGGGCACCCGCACCAGGTTGCGCCGGATCACCTCGAGGATCTGCTCGTAGCGCGGGTTGGTCCGCAGGCCGGCCAGGTGCACCGCGAGCCCGCCCACGGTCGGCGTGTAGGACCGGCCGTTGTCGTTGACCAGGATCACCAGCGGCAGCTTGTCGTCCGCGGCGATGTTGTTCAGCGCCTCCCAGGCCATGCCGCCGGTCAGCGCACCGTCCCCGATCATCGCCAGCACGGAGCCGCGCTCACCGCGGAGCAGCTTCGCCTTCGCCAGCCCCGCCGCGTACGACAGCGAGGTGGAGGCGTGCGAGTTCTCCACCCAGTCGTGCTCGGACTCCGACCGGCTCGGGTAGCCGGACAGCCCGCCCCGCTGCTTCAGGGTGTGGAAACGGTCCGCCCGACCCGTGACGATCTTGTGCACGTACCCCTGGTGTCCGGTGTCGAACACGATCGGCTCGGCCGGCGAATCGAACACCCGGTGCGCGGCCAGCGTCAGCTCCACCACCCCGAGGTTCGGCCCCAGGTGTCCGCCGGTCCGGCTCACCTCTTCGATCAGGAAGGACCTGATCTCCGAACTCAACTGACGGAGCTGATCCTGACTCAGCGACCGCAGATCGCTCGGGCGCCGGATCGTCGCCAGCAGCGACGACTTGTCCGGGACTGATGCGGATGGCATGGCCCCGAGTTTACGGCGTCGTCAGGCGCCCAACCCGGCTCCGGGCCAAGCCCCCGCACGACTGTCGGCATCATCACAGCGTCGGCATGAACTCCTCTCCACGGAGCGCCCGCTCGACCAGGTCGACCGCCCGCCGGGTCCGCGGCAACAGCGCACCGAACCGCTGCCAGGCCTCGATCGCCTGCTCGACCACCTCCGGCGCGACCCAGGGACCCAGCTCGGTCCGGACCTCCGCCACCCCCGTCTCGACCGCCTTGGCCTGACCCTCCAGCGATCTGGCCGCGAACCGTGCCAGCACCACGGGGTGCCGCCGCAGCACCGGGTAGAGCCGGAAGTCCGGCGGACAGCAGTCGAGCAGAAACGCGGATGCGGTCATCTCCCAGTCGACAGCCCCCGGCGGCCTGACCATCGGCGGCCAGCCCGGCGGCACATACCTACTTCCATCCCCTGCCATGCACCGATACTATCGAACGTGTGTTCGAATCTCAATCGTCAACCCGAACGTGCGGGTCCCCGATGGCTCAGCAGGTAGTGGGTGGCCGCGGCGACCGCCAGCGCCGCCCCGACGAGGTGCAGCAGCACCAGCACGATCGGCAGCCCGGTGTTGAACTGGATCACGCCCACCAGGCCCTGGAACAGCTCGACGGCGAGCAGCATCAGGACCGCGCGGCTGCGGAACCAGACGACCCCGAGCACGGTGAGCGCCACCAGGAGATAGACGGCGCCGGCATGGATGTGGGTGACGATGGTCGGGTCGAAGCCGGTGCGCTTGGCGTTGACGTCCCCGGAGTGTGGACCGGAGCCCGTCACGACGGTGCCGAGCCAGAGCGCGATCCAGACCACGACGAAGGTCGCGATCACCACCGCGCGTCGGGCGACCGACCGGACCGCGGTGCCGGTGATGCCGAACGCACGGTGCACGAGCAGCACGCTCAGCGCGATCAGGGCCATCGAGATCAGGAAGTGGAACGCGACCACGAACGGGTTCAGCTGGGACAGCACGGTGAAGCCGCCGACCACGCCCTGGGCCGGAATGCCGAGCCCGAGCAGGAAAGCGATCAACCAGGCGCGCGGCCGGGCGTGCCGGTCGGCAACGCGCAGTGCCGTGAAGAAGGTCATGATCATGATCGCGGCCAGCACGAAGGTGAGCAGCCGGTTGCCGAACTCGATCACGCCGTGGATGCCGTAGGCCGGGTGCGGCACGTACGAATCGGCGGTGCACCGGGGCCAGGTCGGGCAGCCGAGCCCGGAGTCGGTCAGCCGCACCAGCCCACCGGTGAGCACGATCCCGATGTTGGCCACGAACGCCGCGACAGCCCATCGCGGCAGCAGGGTGGCCGCGGTCACGGCCCGCCATCGCCGAACCAACCCCGCCCAGGGTCCGGGCAGGGTCGCAGATTGGTCGCTCACCGATCTCCCTTCGCGAGCGCAGAACGCGTCCTCGCAGGTGTTGTGCCAACGGCACGATACCTGGCGAACCGAGAGCGACTCAGCGCGAGGGCGTGTCCACCAGGTCCCCGGCGAACGCCTGCCAGAGCCGGCGGTAGGTGCCGTCGGACTCGAGCAGTTCGGCGTGCGTGCCGTCCTCGACCACCTTGCCGTGATCCAGCACCAGGACCCGGTCGGCCCGGGCCGCCGTGGTCAGCCGGTGCGCGATCACGACCGTGGTCCGCCGCTGCGCCAGCCGGTCCGCGGCCCGGGTCACGGCCGCCTCGCTGGCCAGGTCGAGCGCCGCCGTGGCCTCGTCGAGGAGCAGCAGGTCGGGCTGGACGCACTCGGCCCGGGCCAGCGCGATCAGCTGCCGCTGCCCCGCACTGAGGTTGCGGCCCCGGTCGCCGACCTGGTGGTGGTAGCCGTGCCGCAGTTCGCGGATCATGTCGTGCGCGCCGACCGCACGGGCTGCCGCCTCCACCTCGGCCGGGGTCGCGTCCGGCCGGCCGTAGCGGATCGCGTCGGCGACGGTGCCGGAGAACAGGTAGGCCTCCTGCGGGACGTAGCCGAGGCGATGCCGGTACCCGGCCAGGTCGTAGGCGCGGAGGTCGACGTCGTCGACCCGGACCGCCCCGTCGCCGGGGTCGTAGAAGCGGGCCAGCAGCTTCATCACGGTCGACTTGCCGGCACCGGTCTCCCCCACCACGGCGACCCGCTGGCCGGACGGCACCCGGAACGAGATCCCGCGCAGGGCCGGCTCGTCGGCACCGCCGTAGCTGAACTCCACGTCGTCGAACTCCAGGTCGCCGGCGATCCGGTCCGGCACCGGCACCGGGTCCTTCGGCTCCGGGGTCGACGGCTTGGTGCGGAGCAGCTCGGAGATCCGGCGCAGGCCCACGGCCGCCTGCTGGTAGCCGTCGAAGACCTGGGAGAGCTGCTGCACGGGCGAGAAGAACATCGTCACGTACAGCATGAAGGCGATCAGGCCGCCCGCGGTCAGGGCGCCGCTGTGCACCTGCCCGGCGCCGAACAGCAGGACCAGGGCGGTGGCGAGATCGGAGACGAAGGCGATGAACGGGAAGAAGGTGGCGATGTAGCGCTGACTGCGCACCCGGGCGACCCGGTAGCCCTCGGAGAGATCGCCGAAGACCTTCTCGTTGCGGGCCTCCCGCCGGAAGGCCTGCGCCACTCGGACCCCGGCCACGTTCTCCTGCAGGTCGGCGTTGACGATGCTGATCCGCTCCCGCGAGATCTGGTACGCCTTCGACGACCTGGCCCGGAAGATCAAGGTCGCGATGATCACCAACGGAAGCACGGCCAGCACCACCAGGGCCAGCGACGGGTTGATCACCAGGATCGCCACCAGCACGCCGAAGAAGGACAGCAGGCTGACCACGGCCGTGGCGAGCCCGGTCTGCACGAAGGTGGACAGGGCGTCGACGTCGGTGGTCATCCGGGTCATGATCCGGCCACCCATCTCGCGCTCGTAGAAGTCGAGCCCGAGGCGCTGCAGGTGCGCGAACAGTTTCATCCGGAGCAGATAGAGGATCCGTTCGCCGTTCTTCCCGGTCACCTGGATCTGGGCACGCTGGACCAGCCAGTCACCGACCGTGACGACGAAGGCGAGCACGGCGGCGATGATGATCACGTCGCCGCGGTTCTCGGTGACGCCCTGGTCGACGCCGAGCCGGATCGCGGCAGGCAGGATCAGCTGGGCCACCGCGTCGGCCGCGACCAGGATCAGGCCGATCAGCAACGGTGCCCGGAACACCCGGAGCAGCCGGACGAAGCGGAAGGCCGGGTCGGGCGTCCGGTAGTGCTTCGGGTCGACGTTCGGCCGGTCGGTCGCCGGCGGCAGCTTCGCCACCTGTTCCAGCAGTTCAGGCGAGGGCGGCAGCGCGGCCACCATCGAACCCATCGGCCCCATGCCGCGGCCACCGCCACCGGCCCGCATCCCCATGCCGCCGGGAGCACCGCCGGCCATCGCACCGCCGCTGCGCTCGACCAGGCCGTAGGCGCGCTCCAGCGCCTGTTCCTCCGGCGTCAGGTCGGGCTCCCGCCAGGCCGACGGGGTGATGCCGTCCACCTGCGGTTCCTGGTCGGGCTCCGGTTCGTCGGCGGCCGGGGTGCGGCCCTCGATCTCGGCGTTCACCTCGTCCTCGTCCAGCCGGTCCAGGTCCTCCGGGCCGGTGAGCAGGATCGTGTACAGCGGGCAGCGGCGCTCGAGCTCCTCGTGGGTGCCGATGTCGACCAGCCGGCCGCGGTCCAGCACGCCGATCCGGTCGGCCAGGTCGAGCGTGCTGCGGCGGTGCGCGATCAGCAGCGTGGTCCGGCCGGCCATCACGCGCCGGAGGGTGGTGTGGATCTCCGCCTCGATCCTGGCGTCGATCGCCGAGGTCGCGTCGTCCAGCAGCAGGACCTGCGGATCGGTCAGCAGGGCCCGGGCCAGAGCGACCCGCTGGCGCTGGCCGCCGGACAGGGTGAGCCCCTGCTCGCCGACCACGGTGTCGTAGCCCTTGGGCAGCTGCATGATGAAGTCGTGCGCCTCGGCAGCCCGCGCCGCCTCCTCGATCTCGTCCTGGGTCGCGTCCGGGCGCCCGTACGCCAGGTTCTCCCGGACCGTCGTGGAGAAGAGGAAGCTGTCCTCGAACACCATCCCGATCGAGCCGCGCAGCGACTCCAGGGTGACGTCGCGGATGTCCTGGCCGCCGACCCGGATCGCGCCGTCACCCACCTCGTAGAAGCGGGGCAGCAGCAGCGACACGGTGGACTTGCCCGAACCGGCGGTGCCGACCAGGGCCAGCGTCTCCCCCGGCTGCACGGTGAAGCTGACGTCGTCGAGCACCGGCTGGTCCTCGGTGTAGCCGAAGCTGACCCGGTCGAACGTCACCTCGAGCGGACGGTCCGGCAGCGTGGTCGCATCCGGCGCGTCGACGATGCCCGGCTTCGCGTCGATCACCTCGAAGACCCGCAGGACGCCCGCCTTCGCCTGCTGCCCGATGGTGAGCAGGCCGGACAGCATCCGGACCGGCGCCACCATCGAGGCCAGATAGGTGGAGAAGGCGAGGAAGGTGCCGAGCGTGATCTGCTGGTGCAGTGCCATCCAGCCGCCGACGCCGAGGATGCCGACCTGCCCCAGCGCGGGGATCGCCTGCATCAAAGGGTTGTAGAAGCTGTTCAGCTTGATCGTGCGGGTCCGGGATCCGTACAGGCCCTGGGCGGTGCCGTCGAGCCGGGAGAGCTCCTGCTCCTCCTGGCCGAAGCCCTTGACCACCCGGACCCCGGTGACGGCCGACTCGACCACACCGGCGACCTCGCCGACCCGCTGCTGCGCGTCCCAGTTGGCCGGGAAGAGGGTACGCCGGCCGCGGATCGCGATCCACCACAGCACCGGACCGACCAGCAGCGCGACCACGGTCAGCGGCGCCGACAGCGTGAACATGATGATCACCGAGCCGATGAACAGCAGCACGTTGCTGATCATGACCGGCATCATGCCGAGCAGGCCCTGGACCAGGTTCAGGTCGGAGATCGAGCGGCTGACGATCTGGCCCGGCGGCAGCTCGTCCTGGCTGCGGCCGTCCATCCGCTCCAGCGAGGCGAACACCTCGCGGCGAAGATCATGCTGGACGTCGATCGAGAGCCGGCCGCCGAGGAACCGCCGCATGAAGCCGGCGCCGAAGTTCGCCAGCCCGACGGCGATCAGCGCGATGATCCAGGGCAGCATCGGCTGCGCCTGGGTCAAGATCACGTCGTCGACGACCTCGCGCACGATCAGCGGCGAGATCGCGTTCGCCGCCATCCCGACCAGCGCTCCGCCGAAGGCGACCGCGAACAGCACGGGATGCCGGAGGCAGTAGCGAGCGAGGCGCTTGATCCAACCCGGCGGTGCCTCGCCCGTGGTCACGGGTTGCGGTGAATTCGGCTCCGAGTTGGGTTGATCACGCCTGTCGAGCACGCCGTCGTTCCTCCCGATTTCTCTCCATGGCCCCGTCCAGCTCCGCCAGGGCGGTCAGCACAGCCGCCGGGTCGTCCAGCTGGGCGAGCACCTCGTCGAGGCGCCGCACCAGGGCGTCGTCGGCCACGGCCAGCGCCGTCTCGCCGTCCGTCGTGATCTCCAGCCAGGTGATCCGCCGGTCCGACTCGTCGCTGCGCCGCCGGACGAATCCGGCCGCGGTCAACGACTCGACCGCGGCACTGATCGCCGGTTTGGACACCGTCAGGCGCTGCGCCAGCGCCGTCGAACGTTCGGTGCCGTCGGCGAGCAGCGAGAGCAACCGGTACTGCGGCGGGGTCAGTCCGGTGTTCACCCGGTCCAACATCCGCCCGGCCCGGAGCAGTGTCCGTACCGCGTCGCGACGACTCTGCCGCTTCCCCATGGCACCTCCCGCCGGACAGTATAGTTAATCTGCTTAACTAACTGTTCCGCCGGGTCCATCAGGTGAGCAGGCCGGTCCGTGCCGCGACCCGGGTCCGGGCCGCGGCACCGAGGTCAGCGCAGCGTGGCCGGAGCCTCCGGCTCCGGGGTGTCGGAGTCGCTCTGGCCCGGCTCGGCCGGTTCGCCCGCATCCTCGTCCGGCGTGGTCTCCCGGGCCGCCGCGAGCGCCGCCCGGCCGGACGGGAGCATGATCGCGATCGTGATCACGATCATGGTCACGATGCCCGCGATGATCAGCAGCAGCTGCACGCTGATCACGTCGGCCAGCGGCCCGAAGGCAACCATCCCGATCGGCGTCGCGAGGGCCATGACGATCCCCACGTAGCTGAACACCCGGCCGTGTTTGGCGGGCTCCACCGTGCGCTGGATCAGGGTCATGAACGGTGACGAGAACGGCGGCACCATCAGGCCGAAGGCGAACATGAAGCCGTAGAAGACCCAGAGGTTCGGCGCCAGGCCCTGCAGGATGGTGAACACGGCGAACCCGTACGTCGCGACCAAGATCAACTGCATCGGGTTCCGTTTGGCCAGCAGCGTCGACACCAGGATCCCGCCCAGCATCATGCCGACGCTGAAGACGATCTCCAGCACGGCCAGCATCCACTTCTCGTCGCCGAAGCTGCGCGCCACCATCAAGGGCGTCAGGAAGGACGGCGCGACGGTGAGCAGGAACAGGATCGCGAACACGGCCAGCAGCCAGCGGACGATCGGATGGCTGGTGATGTAGCGGGCGCCCTCCGCCAGGTCCTGCCCGTACGTCGTCGTCGACTCGGTCGCCCGGGCCAGCGTGGGCACGGTGACCAGACCCAGCAGGACGACCCCGATCACGGCGGTCACCACGTCGAGGAAGAACACCGGCACGATCCCGGCGAAGGCGTAGATCGCGCCCGCCAACGCCGGTGCGATCAGGGACATGACCGACTGGATCGTCTGGAACATGCCGTTCACCCGCATCAGCTGATCACCGGGGACGAGCTGCGGGATCATCGCCTGGACGGTCGGTGTCTGCACGCCGGCGCCGAACGACCGGACGCCCACTGCCAGCAGGATGATCCACAGGTCGGTGATCCCGTTCATCATCAGCAACGCCAGCACCAGGGTCGCGGAGGCGATGCCGATGTCGGCCGACATCGCGAGCACCTTCCGGTTCATCCGGTCGGCGAGCACGCCGCCGAAGATCGACACGATGCCCTGCGGCGCGAACGCGGCCACCGCGTAGAGAGCGACGGCGATCCCGGACTGGGTCTCGAGCGTGACGTACCACATCACCACGTACTGCACGATCATCGAGCCGAACAGGGACACGGTCTGGCCGGACAGGAAGATGGCAAGGTTGCGTCGCCAGTGTGCCGGAACGGCGACAACCTCGGTCTCGGTCATGGTCTCCTCAGTCAACGTCGGTACGGACTCGCACCGTAGAACTTCAAGCGGGGTCAAGGTCAAGGACCGCAAGGCCTCGACGCGAGCCCGAACCTACCTGCTGCCTCCGACAGTCCGCTTGGACTTTCCGGAACGCCGGCAACCCTTCACCCACGAACCCGCAAGCCGACCGTCCGGACACCGACATGAGTTCGAGTCTCGGCGGATCCGCGGCGAGATCTGGAGGCAACGTTGCCGGACCCGGCCAGTCGGCTTGTACACCGGCGTGCCGCCCGTTCGCGTTCCTCGCGGCGTGTCTCCGATTCGAACTGGCACAACCATCCAGCCACTGCGAAGGGCACCTTGAGCGGGACGACAGCGATCGCGACGAGTGCCATGAAGACGATGAGGGAGAAATGCACCACAGGTCGGGCTATCCGCTCAACCACGAAGGTGGTGGCAGAAGCTCGACCCAGCCATCGGACCGCGCAGTACAGCAATCCGATGAACACCCACACTGCCAGGAACATGCCGGCGGAGTACCCGATCATCCGCCCGGCCGACTTCGCCTGCTCGACGATTGGCCCTTGCTGCGCCGCAACCGCGACTGCGAGCCAGAACGTTGACGCGGCCCGACAGTTGACCATGCCATCGGCAACTGTCTCGATGTCAGTGGCGCGATCACGAAGAGCGAAAGTCATGCCGACCATCGCGGTGTAAGTTGTCGCGGCGATCAGGAGGCAGATCTCCTGCACGAGCTCAGACCGGCCAGCGACCAAGGGCGGCGCGACGAGCACGAAGCTCCTTGAGAAGAGCCCGACGCTGATGAGGTCAAGGGACTGCACGACGATGTCGCTCGGACGCCGAGCAGTCCCGATCGACACCACGGCGAGCATCGCTCCTATCCCGGCGACTGCTTGATAGGGAAGGTCACCTGCCTTCCGCCATTGCGCCATCAACTCGATCGCAGTCTTCAGGTTTCCGAGCACAGCATCTCCTCCCGCAGGGACCGACGATTCTTGCCGAGGGCACCGACATTCCCTGCGCAGGTCTTCTCCCACCGAGTGGACTCCTTGACCTCTGAACAGCGTCAAATCGAGGTCAACGCGTCCACTCGGCGACCCCGGTGCCGACCATGATCGGCGTTGCAGCCTTGACGCGAACTGATCGGGTCGGCGACACGCCGTCGGAGGTCGGCGGCTCGCCCGTTCAGCACCGGGTTTGTCAGTGGGTACGACTACGTTCTCGTCCATGCATCCGGCGGATTCCCATGACCTGATCCATGTCCACGGCGCGCGTGAGAACAACCTCAAGAACGTGTCGGTCGCGATCCCCAAGCGACGGCTGACCGTGTTCACCGGAGTGTCCGGCTCCGGTAAGAGCTCGCTCGTCTTCGGCACCATCGCGGCCGAGTCGCAGCGGCTGATCAACGAGACCTACAGCACCTTCGTCCAGGGCTTCATGCCCAGCCTGGACCGGCCCGACACCGACCTGATGGAGGGTCTGACGACGGCGATCATCGTCGACCAGGAGCGGATGGGCGCCAACTCCCGGTCGACGGTCGGCACGGCAACGGACGCGAACGCGATGCTGCGGATCGTGTTCAGCCGGGTCGACGGCTGGCAGGTCCGGATCTACATCGAGTCGGGATTCCTGGACCCGGACAAGCCGATCCGCGACTACACCGAGCAGGAGCTGGCCGACTTCCTCCACAAGGACCCGTGCAAGGTCAAGGTCGGCGACATGAACCTGACCTACGAGGGACTGGTGCCCCGGATCCGGAAGTCGTTCCTGCAGAAGGACAAGGACGCGCTGCAGCCGCACCTGCGGACCTTCGTCGAGCGGGCGGTGGCGTTCGCGGCCTGCCCGGAGTGCGGCGGCACCCGGTTGAACCGGGCGGCGCTGGAGTCCAGGATCGACGGGATCAACATCGCCGACGCCTGCGCGATGCAGATCAGCGATCTGGCCGAGTGGGTCCGCAAGCTCGACGACGTGGCGGTCGCTCCCCTGCTCAAGACCCTCCAGCAGACCCTCGACTCGTTCGTCGAGATCGGGCTCGGCTACCTCAGCCTCGACCGGCCGTCCGGCTCCCTGTCCGGTGGCGAGGCGCAGCGGACGAAGATGATCAGGCACCTCGGTTCCAGCCTGACCGACGTCTCGTACATCTTCGACGAGCCGACCATCGGGCTGCACCCGCACGACATCCAGCGGATGAACGATCTGCTGCTTCGCCTGCGGGACAAGGGAAACACGGTGCTCGTGGTGGAGCACAAACCGGAGACGATCACGATCGCCGACCACGTCGTCGATCTCGGCCCTGGCGCCGGCGGTTCGGGCGGCACGATCTGTTTCGAGGGTACGGTCGACGCGCTGCGCGCCAGCGACACCCTCACCGGGAGGCATCTGGACGACCGCGCCAGGCTCAAGGAGACCACCCGGAAGCCGACCGGGACGCTGCCGATCCGGGGCGCCGACCGGCACAACCTGCGCAACGTCGACATCGACATCCCGCTCGGCGTGCTGGTGGTCGTCACCGGCGTCGCCGGCTCGGGCAAGAGCTCACTGATCCACGGTTCGATCCCGAAGGACGCGGGCGTGGTGTCGGTGGACCAGACGGCGATCCGCGGTTCCCGGCGGAGCAACCCGGCGACGTACACGGGACTGCTGGACCCGATCCGGGCCGCGTTCGCCAAGGCCAACGGGGTCAAGCCCGGCCTGTTCTCGGCGAACTCCTCGGGCGCCTGCCCGAACTGCAACGGCAACGGCGTGATCTACACCGACCTGGCGATCATGGCCGGTGTCGCGACGGTCTGCGAGGAGTGCGGCGGGAAGAGGTTCCAGGCCGAAGTCCTGGAGTACCGGCTCGGCGGCAAGAACATCAGCGAGGTGCTCGCGATGTCGGTCGCCGACGCCGACGTGTTCTTCTCCGCCGGCGAGGCGAAGACCCGGGCGGCGCACGCGATCCTGTCCCGGATGTCCGACGTCGGGCTCGGCTATCTCACGCTCGGCCAGCCGCTGACCACGCTGTCCGGCGGCGAGCGGCAGCGACTGAAGCTGGCGATCCGGATGGCCGAGAAGGGCGGCACCTACGTCCTGGACGAGCCGACCACCGGTCTCCACCTGGCCGACGTCGAACAACTGCTCGGCCTGCTGGACCGGCTCGTCGACGCCGGCAAGTCGGTGATCGTCATCGAGCACCACCAGGCCGTGATGGCGCACGCCGACTGGATCATCGATCTCGGTCCGGGCGCGGGCCACGACGGCGGCAGCGTCGTCTTCGAGGGCACCCCGGCCGAGCTGGTCGCGGCCCGCTCCACCCTCACCGGGCAGCACCTCGCCGACTACGTCGGGGCCGCCGCCCGGTGATCCCGCCGTCCCGTGAGTCCAGCCGTCAGGTGAGTCCAGCCGTCAGGTGAGTCCAGCCGTCAGGTGACCTGGCGCGAAGGGCCGTGGCCGGCGGCCCGGAGCTGATCCGCGCCGGGGCCGTCCAGTCGGCTGAGGCCGGAGCGGCGGCCGGTGATCAGGAGCAGCAGCGCGGTGATCGGCCCCCGGATCTCGGGGCCCTCGCCGCGCTCCCAGGCGGTGTCGGTCGCCACCAGGCGGTATCCCGTGACGGGGATCCTGGCGAACACCGCCGCCTTGCCGCGGCCGCCGTAGGACCAGACCCGGGTCGCCGCCCGGGCTGCGGTCACCGGCGGCAGCTCCAGCTCGCGACCCAGCGGCACGGCGATGTCCTGACCGTGCACGGCGATGTCGATCAAGGTCTCCCCCGGCGTGACGCCGAGGTTGTGCCGGCGGGAGCCGATCATCCCCCGGATCTCGGCAATCAGCCCGTCCGCGGGTTCGGCGGCCTTGATCCGGGCGATGCCGTTGATCAGATGATTCATGCTGCCGAGGACCGTCGGGTGACGGATCACGAATCCGGCCACGTCTCCGGCACCGAGCTGCTGCAGCGTCAGGTGGGCGGCGACATCGCGTACCGTCCAGCCCGCGCACAGTGATGGCTGCTGCCACTCGTCCTCGGTCAGCTGCTCGAGCAGCGTCGCCGTCCGCTCCCGCTGCGCGTCGATCATCGACCACAGCTCGTCCGTCTCGTCCACCGCCATCCCCCACTCCCGCCCGACCGCAGCAACTAGTACGATGATGGGACTAATTTAGTTCGATTGTGGGACTATCACAAGGGGCGCAGGTGGCTGATCAACCGCACGTCGGAGTCCTGATGTTCGTGGCCAGCCGGGCCGTCGAGACCCGCGTCATCGAGGCGGTGCAGGCGGCCGGCTATTCCGACCTGACCGTGGCCCAGGGCCGGATCGCGGCGCGGATCGGCCCGCACGGGACGAGACTCAGCGAGCTGGCCGAGCAGGCCCAGGTTGCCAAGCAGACCGCGACCGCACTGGTGGACCGCCTCGAGGCCGCCGGGTACGTCGAGCGGGTGGTCGACCCGTCCGACGCGAGGGCCCGGCTGGTCCGGATCTCCCGCAAGGGCCGCAAGGTGGTGGCGATCGCCCGCAAGGTCGAGGCCGAGATCGACGCCGAGTGGACCCGGCACCTCGGGTCCCGCCGGATGGCCCAGCTCAAGGCGACGCTGGCCGAGCTCCGCCCGATCGTCGACCCGTACCAGTGATCACCGCGGGCTCCTGACTCAGGACGCGCCTTCGACCGCGGCCGACCGGGTCCAGGCCGCGGTGCTCTCCCGCTCCACCAACCGGACCGCCAGGTCCATCTTGCGGACGGCCGGCTGCTCGCCGCGCGCCATCGCCAGGACCAGCCGGGTGGCCTGACCGGCCATCTCGACCAGCGGCTGAGCGACGGTGGTCAGCGAGGGCCAGACCCAGGACGCCAGCGGCAGATCGTCGTACCCGACGACGGAGAGGTCGCGCGGCACGTCCCAGCCGAGCTCGCGCGCAGCCCGGAGCACCCCGAGGGCCTGCATGTCGCTGCCGGCGAAGATCGCGGTGGGCCGGTCCCGCAGCGCCAGCAGGTCGCGCGCGCACCGGTAGCCGCCCTCGACGCTGAAATCGCCGACCCGCACCAGCTCGGGGGCATCCGGGAGTCCCGCCCGCCGCAGCGCGTCGACGTAGCCGTCCATCCGCGCCCGCGCGCAGATCGTGTCGACCGGGCCACTGATGGCGCCGATCCGGCGGTGCCCCAGCTCGATCAGGTGCCGGGTCGCCGCCCGGCCACCGCTCCAGTTGTTCGAGCCGATCGAGGCCACGGAGTCATCCTCCTCGCCGATCGGATCCACCACCACATAAGGGATCTGACGCGCATCGAGTTGCGCCCGCTGGTCCGGCGCGAGGTCGGAGAAGACCATGATCACACCCGCCGGGCGGCGGACCAGCACGGAGTTGATCCACTCCTGGCGGGGTCGCCGGCCCGCGCCGCACTCGGACAGGACGACCTCGACGTTCTCGTCCCGGGCCGCCTCCTCCACGCCGCGGATCAGCTCGACGGCCCAGGGATTGCCGAGATCGTGGAAGACCAGGTCGATCATCGGCACCGGACTCGGCGCCGCGGTACGGCGTCGCTGGTAGCCGGACTCGCGCAACTGTGCCTCGACGAGCTCACGGGTCGCCGGCGCGACGTCGCCGCGCCCGTTGAGCACCTTCGACACCGTGGGGATCGACACCCCGGCCTGGTCGGCGATCGTGGCGATCGTGATCCGGGGACGCTTGCCGGCCATGGTCCTCCTCGACTCCGATGTTCGTGGCACCGGATCGTACCGAAACTTTCGTCCAGCCTAACCAGGACGCGACCTGTCACCACGAAACTTTCGAAGCACGGGCACAGCCAGCCGAGCAGCACAGTTGCCCCGTGTCACCGAAGGATCACGGACGTCCGCGGATCCTTGACACTCGCGGCGAGCCCCTCTTAGATTCAGGGAAAGTATCGCATCGTGATCGAAACTTTCTGTCGTCGGTCGAGGGCCGACGGATCCGATCCATCTCAATGAGGAGAGCTATGTCAGACGTGTTCGGGCGAGGGCCGCTGCGAGCCAGCCGCCGACAGGTCCTCGGCTACTCGGCCGCGGCGGCCGGACTGATGGTCGCCGGCTGCAGTGCCGAAACGGGCGGCGGCGATCCCGGCGCCGACGATCTCGCGGGCAAGTCCAAGGGCGCGATGGAGGGGTTCGCGGCGGACACCCAGTTCAAGGCGACCGAGCCGTTCACCCTGTCGGTGCTCTGGACCGATTGGCCGGACCTGCCGGTCAAGGAATCGTGGACGTTCTTCAAGGAGATCGAGAAGCGCACCGGCGTCACTCTGGAGACCACGCACATCCCGTTCAGCGACGCGACCGAGAAGCGGAACCTCTTGATCAGCGCCGGCGACGCTCCGAGCGTCATTCCCCTGGTCTACACGGGCGAGGAGGAGTCGTTCGTCTCCTCCGGCGCGATCCTCCCGATGAGCGACTACGTCCAGCACATGCCCAACTTCAACAAGTACGTCCAGGAGTGGGACCTGGCCGAGATGATCACCCGGCTCAGGCAGTCCGACGGCAAGTCCTACATGGTGCCCGGGTTGCAGGAAGTGTCCGTCCCGGTGTTCACGGTGATCATCCGGAAGGACGTCTTCGACGAGGTCGGGGCAGCCGTCCCGCAGACCTGGGACGAGATGCGGACGGCGCTGCTCAAGATCAAACAGAAGTATCCGGACTCGAAGCCGCTCGCGGACGGCTTCGAGGGACAGTCGCTGCTCAACTACGCCTCGCACGCCTGGGGTGCCCGGGCCGGTTGGGGCTTCGGCGACGGCATGGTCGACGACGGCGCCGGCGGCCTCAAGTACACGGCGACCTCGCCGGAGTACAAGCAGATGGTGGAGTACTTCCGCGGACTGGTCGCCGATGATCTTGTCGACACCGAGTCCATGACCGCGTCGAACGACGGCGGCGGTGGCGGCAGCGTCGCGGAGAAGTTCGCGAACCACCGTGTCTTCGCCGCCTCCGGCTCGGCCGGGACGGCGATCGAGTTCGCCCAGGCCCTGGAACAGACGGTGGGCAAGGGCAAGTTCGAGGTGCTCCAGATCGCCCCGCCCGGCGGGCCCGCCGGCCAGGTGGTCGAGCCGCGGAACTTCTGGAACGGCTTCATGCTCAACTCCGAGATCAAGGACTCCGAGCACTTCCTGGCCACGCTGCAGTTCCTCGACTGGCTCTACTACAACCCGCAGGCCCGGGAACTGATCCGGTGGGGCGTCGAGGGCGAGACCTACACGAAGGGTGCCGACGGCAAGATCGCCCTGAAGCCGGAGTTCTCGCTCGACGCGTACAACCTCAACCCCAAGGGGAAGACCGACCTGCAGAAGGATCTCGGCTGGTCGAACGCCGTGTTCGCCGACTCGACGGAGTCGAGAGCGCTGAAGGAGTCCTACAACGCGCCCGAGTTCGTCAGCTACATCGACGCCGTGCTGTCCAGCCGGAAGCCGCGGGATCCGTACCCGCCGGCTCCGCTGAACGAGACCGAGCTCGAGCAGGCCTCCCTGATGGCGACCCCGTTGAAGGACACCGTCGACACCAACACGTTGAAGTTCATCCTCGGCGACCGCGACATCGCCGAGTGGGACAAGTACGTGGCGGAGCTGGAGGGCCAAGGTCTGCAGAACTATCTCGATCTGCTCAACGGGGCGCGGAAGCGTTTCGTCGAGCAGAACGGCTGAGGCCGCCGGCGGCGCGGAGCTGACTCATGGCGACCACACGAACGGACCTCGAACTCCGGTCCGGGACCGGCGCGGCACCGGCCGATCCGTCGGCCGGGCCGGGACCGGAGTTCCTCGGCCCACCCCGGCCGACCGGGCGCCGGCGGCGGAGCTGGCGGCAGGCGTTGCGACGCGACTGGCAGCTGTACGCGCTGGCGCTGCTGCCGTTGATCTTCTTCGTGATCTTCAAGTACGGGCCGATGCTCGGCAACGTGATCGCGTTCCGGCGGTTCCGGCCCGGCGGCAGCATCTTCGGCGAGCAATGGGTCGGGCTCCGCTACATCGAGATGTTCGTCGGCGACCCGGCCTTCTGGAAGGTGTTCGCGAACACCGCGATCCTCGGCGGCACCACCTTGATCGTCTGCTTCCCGTTGCCGATCCTGTTGGCGCTGATGCTCAACGAGGTCAGGAAGAAGGCGTTCAAGAAGGTGGTCCAGTCGATCACCTACCTGCCGCACTTCCTGTCCATCGTGATCGTCGCCGGCATGGTGCTGCAGCTGCTGTCGCTGCAGGGCACGGTCAACCAGATCATCGGGGCGTTCGGCGGCGAGCAGGTCGCGTTCATCCAGCGGCCCGAGTGGTTCCGAACGATCTACGTCGGCTCCGAGCTGTGGCAGACGCTCGGCTGGGGCACCATCCTCTACCTCGCCGCGCTGACCTCGATCGACGAAGCGCTCTACGAGGCGGCCAAGATCGACGGGGCCGGGCGGCTCCGGCAGACCTGGCACGTGACCCTGCCCGGGCTGCGCCCCGTCATGATCACACTGTTGATCTTGAACATCGGGACCTTCCTCAACGTCGGGTTCGAAAAGGTGCTGCTGCTGTACAACCCGTTGACGTACTCGACGGCCGACGTGATCTCGACCTACCTCTACCGGGTCGGGCTGATGTCGAACAACCTCAGCTACGCGGCCGCGATCGGCCTGTTCCAGGCGTTGATCGGCCTCGTCATGGTCCTGTCCGCGAATCTCATCGCGCGCCGAGTGGTGGGGACGAGCCTGTGGTGATCACCTCGACGACCCGTACCGCCGGAGTGAAGGACAGCGTCGGCTACCGCGCCTTCACGGTCCTGAACCTGATCTTGCTCGTGCTGCTCTGCGTGATCATGCTCTACCCGTTCATCACCGTACTGGCCCAGTCGTTCAGTTCGGCCGGCGCGATCAAGGCCGGCCAGGTGAGCTTCTGGCCGGTCGGCTTCAACGTCGACACGTACGTCGCCGTGATGTCGAACGGCACTTTCTGGCGCAACTACGGCAACACGATCCTGTACACCGTGGTCGGGACCGCCATCGCCATGACGCTCACGACGACCTACGCCTACGTCCTGTCGAAACAGCACCTCCGGGGCCGGGGCGCACTGATCGGCATCGCCGTGTTCACGATGTTCTTCAACGGCGGCCTGGTGCCCAACTACGTGTTGATCTCCGCTCTGGGGATGAAGAACACGATGTGGGCGATCGTCCTGCCCGGCGCCATCTCGGTGTTCAACCTGCTGGTGATGAAGGCGTTCTTCGAGAGCCTGCCGCAGGATCTCGAGGAGGCCGCGCAGATCGACGGCCTCAACTGGTTCGGCATCTTCGTCCGGATCGTGCTGCCGCTGTCGAAGGCGGTGATCGCGACGATGGTGCTGTTCTACTCGGTGGCCTTCTGGAACGACTGGTTCGCGGCGTTCCTGTACCTGGACAAGAGCGAGCTCTTCCCGGTCACCCTGTTCCTGCGGAACCTGATCGCCGGCGCCTCGACGACGGCGTCCGAGGGCGCCGCCGCGGCCGGCACGACGACCGCGATGGTGGCGTCGAACATCCAGGCCGTGACAATGATCCTCACGGTGATCCCGATCTTGTGCGTCTACCCCTTCGTCCAGCGCTACTTCGTCTCCGGCGTGATGCTCGGATCGATCAAGGGATGACGAGGAAGCAGTTCCGACCAGACCCGCCACACGAACGGAAATGATCACCATGCCCGCTGACCGCCCGGATGCCGCGACCGACCCGAACGGCGCGCCGTGGCACGACCGCAGCCTGAGCGGTGCGGACCGTGCCGCGGCCCTGGTGGCCGAGATGAGACTCGAGGAGAAGACCGGCCAACTGGTGGGCATCTGGGTCGGGGCCGACGCGGCCGGCGGCGATGTGGCGCCGCACCAGGGTGACCTGACCAAGGACGTACCGCCGTTCGCCGAGGTGATCGAGAACGGACTGGGTCAGCTGACCCGCCCGTTCGGCACCCAGCCCGTCGATCCGCGTCTCGGCGCCCGGTCCCTGGCCCGCGCGCAACGGCAGGTGATGGCGGCCAATCGGTTCGGCATTCCCGCCCAGGTGCACGAGGAATGCCTGGCCGGCTTCGCGGCCTGGGGCGCGACCGCCTACCCGGTCCCGCCGGCCTGGGGCGCGGCCTTCGACCCGGACCTGGTCCGGGAGATGGCGGAGGAGATCGGCGCGACGATGCGGTCGGTCGGGGTGCACCAGGGCCTGGCTCCGGTGCTCGACGTGGTCCGGGACTATCGCTGGGGCCGGGTCGAGGAGGCCGTCGGCGAGGATCCGTACCTGGTGGGCACCATCGGCGCCGCGTACGTCAGCGGTCTGGAGAGCACCGGCATCGTGGCGACGCTCAAGCACTTCGCCGGCTACTCCGGGTCCCGGGCCGGGCGCAACCACGCGCCGGTCTCGGCGGGGCCGCGGGAGTTCGCCGAGGTGTTCCTGCTCCCGTTCGAGATGGCGTTGCACCTCGGCGGGGCCCGGTCGGTGATGAATTCGTACGCCGAGGTCGACGGGGTGCCCGCCGCCGGCGACCGGCGGCTGCTGACCGAGCTGCTGCGCGGCGACTGGGGGTTCGACGGTGTCGTGGTGGCGGACTACTTCGCGGTGACCTTCCTGCGGACGCTGCACCGGGTCGCCGGCTCGGACGGTGCCGCCGCCGGCCGCGCGCTGTGGGCCGGGATCGACGTGGAGCTGCCGACCGTTTCGGCGTACGGCCTGCCGCTGGTCGAGGCCGTCCGGGCCGGGGAGGTGGACGAGGCCCTGGTCGACCGCGCGGTGCAGCGGGTGCTGGAACAGAAGATCGAGCTCGGCCTGATCGACACCGACTACGACCCGGTCCCGACCGAGGAGCCGAACCTGGACAGCGACCGGGGTCGCGAGCTCGCCCTCCGGCTGGCCCGCGAATCCGTCGTCCTGCTGGCCAACGACGGTACGCTGCCGCTGGCGCCGGACCGCCGGGTCGCCGTGATCGGGCCGCTCGCCGACGACCCGTACGCGATGCTCGGCTGCTACTCCTTCCCCTCGCACGTCGGGGTGAAGCATCCGGATTCGGGCCTGGGGATCGACATCCCCACCGTCCTCGGCGAGCTCGCCGCTCGGCGCGAGGTGATCGGGCCCGCCGCCGGCTGTGCGGTGAGCGACAAGGGCCGGGACGGGTTCCCGGCGGCCGTCGAGCTGGCCGCGGCGGCCGATGTCGCGGTCGTCGTGCTCGGCGACCGGGCCGCGATGTTCGGGCGCGGCACCTCGGGCGAGGGGTCCGACGCGGTCGATCTGCGGCTCCCCGGCGAGCAGAAGGCGCTGGCGGAGGCCGTCCTGGCGACCGGCACTCCGGTGGTCCTGGTCCTGCTGACCGGCCGGCCGTACGCGCTCGGCGCCCTCGCCGACCGGTGTGCCGCCATCGTTCAGGCCTTCTTCCCCGGCCAGCGCGGCGGGCCGGCGGTGGCCGAGGTGCTCACCGGCGAGATCAACCCGAGCGGCCACCTGCCGATGGCCGTCCCCCGCGTGCCGGGTGGGCAGCCGGGGACCTACCTGACTCCCCCGCTGGGCCTGAGCTCCGGTGTCTCCGGACTCGATCCGACCCCGCTGTACCCGTTCGGCCACGGGCTCTCGTACGGCTCGCTGCGGTGGCAGCCGGTGGACGACCCGGGTGCGGACTGGCCGGTCGACGGCACCACGACGATCGCGGTCGTGCTGGAGAACGCCGACGATCGGCGGATCGACGACGTGATCCAGGTCTATCTGCACGATCCGGTGGCGCAGGTGACCAGGCCCGACCAGCGGCTCGTCGCCTACCAGCGGGTGTCGCTCGAGCCCGGCGCCCGGGTCCGGGTGGAGTTCGGATTGCATGCCGACCTGACCTCGTTCATCGGGCTCGACGGCGAGCGGATCGTCGAGCCGGGCGACGTCGAGCTCCGCATCGCCCGGTCCAGCACCGACCACCATGCCGTGATCCGCCGGACGCTCGTCGGAGCCGAGCGCCGTACCGGTGACGACCGGGAACTCTTGGCTCGCGCGACCGTGTACGAGCTCGATCGCGGCCATCCGTGATGATCATGACCGAGCAGCGCGACGAGGTCGGCCGGGGCATCCTCGCCCGGGCCTCAGCGCTCGTCTACCGCTATCTCGTCCTCGGCGTCTTCCTCGCCCTGCTCGGGGCGCCCACCCTGGTCGTCTGGACGCTGCTGGTGCCGAGCGTCGGCAACGCCGCGCTGTTCGTCGCCGCCCTGGCGCCGGTCGCGCCGGCCCTTTCCGCGGCCCTGTACGCGCAGCGGGACTGGTCCCGGTCGCCGGATCTGAACCCCGGCCGCGCCCTCTGGCGGGGACTGCAGACGAACCTGGTCGACACGCTGAAGTGGTGGCTGCCGGTCCTGGCCGTGGCCGCGGTGCTCACGATCAACGTCGCGCACGCCGACACGGTCGCCGGCGGCCAGGTGCTCCGGCCGATCTACCTGGTCCTGCTCGCCGTCCTCGCCCTCTGGTCCGGCCACCTGCTCGCGGTCTCCGCGTACTTCTCGTTCCGGACCAGGGATGCCGTACGGGTCGCCGCCGCCGAGCTGGCCCAGTGGCGGGCGACGCTCGGGCTCGCCGCGCTGCTGGTGGTCGCCGTCGCGACGGTGGTGCTGACCTCCGAGGCCGTCCTGCTGGCGACGGGGTGGGCGTTCGCCGGGCTGCTCCGGCTGGTGCTGCGCCCGGTGGAGGCCGACGTCACGGCCCGCTTCGTCCGGCCGGGCTGACGCCCGGCCGGCGTGCTGGGTCCGAAAGGGTCAGCGGGCCTTGCGGGAGAAGGCCTCGTCCCGTTCCGCTGGGGTCATCGCCGCGAGCTCGGCCACGAACTCCGCCGAGTAGGCCGAGACCGGCTCGGCGGACTCGATCGGCACCACCGAGTGGACGATCCGGTCGCCGTACACGTCCACCAGGGAGAAGGCGTGGTTCAGGTCGACGCCGTCGAAGCGACGCTCGCCCGGCAGCGGATCGATCGTGTAGCAGGACGCGGCGGCCACCGACACCGGGACGCCGGCGAAGGTGCCGAAGGTCGAGTAGTGCAGGTGGCCGGCCAGGATCGCCCGGACATCGGTGCCGGTGATCACCTCGGCCAGCCGGTCCGCGGCCCGGAGCTCCACCAGGCCCATCAGCGTGACCCGGGTCGGCAGCGGCGGGTGGTGCAGGGCCAGGATCGTGCCCTGCGGCGCCGGCTCGGCCAGGGTCTCGGCAAGCCGGTCGAGTTGATCATCGGTGAGTTCACCGTGGTGGTAGCCGGGCACGGTCGAGTCGAGCGCGATCACGCGCAGCCCGCCGATCATCAGCGTCCGGTCCAGCGGCTCGTCGGTCGCTGTACCCCAGAGCCGGGACGAGAACGGGCGTCGCACGTCGTGGTTGCCCATCACCCAGAGCAGTTCGGCACCGAGATCGGCCGCCGCCGGTTCGATGAGCGCGGCCACCCGTTCGTACGCCTCGGGCTCGCCCAGGTCGGCCACGTCGCCGGTGATCACGATCAGGTCGGCTCGCCCGAGCTCGGTGCGCAGCCGGTCCAGCGCTCGCCGCAGTCCGCGGTCGGTGTCGACCTTGCCGAACAGCGGACCATGATCAGCAAGGAAGTGGGTGTCGCTCAGGTGCACCAGCGTGTGGTCGGGCTCCGGGTACTGGCTGAAGGTGGTCACGCCCCGATTCTGACCGATCCGCCGACGGCCCGATCAGGCGGCGTCGCGCGTCGGCCGGCCGGACCGTACCGCCCGCGCCGTCCATCGGCCGTCGGCCCGGTCGACCTTGATCGGGTGGCCGAACGCCTCGCTGATCGTCGCCGTCGTGACGGCCTCGGCGATCGGGCCGGCGGCCACGACGCGACCCCGGCTGATCACCAGGGCGTGCGAGGTCGACTCCGGCAACTCCTCCAGGTGATGGGTGACCAGGACGGAAGCACGATCCCCACCGGTCCGGGCCAGCTCGTCGATGGTCTCCAGGAGCTGTTCCCGGGCCGCTACGTCCAGCCCCGTGGTCGGCTCGTCGAGCAGGAGCAGCCGCGGCCCGGGCATCAGGGCCCGCGCGATCAGGACCCGGCCCCGCTCGCCCTGCGACAGCGTGGTCCAGCGGGCGTCGCCGCGGCCGGCGAGCCCGACCAGCTCGATCAACTCCTGGGCCCGCTGCCGCTGCTCCGGGGCCGGGCTCCAGCGCAGCGGCAGCTCGACGGACCCGGTCGCGCCGGTGATCACGACGTCCTCGAGACCGAGCGGTGACCGCAGCGGGTGCCGCGGATCGACGTGACCGATCGAACGGCGCAGCCGCTGCAACTCCACCCGGCCGAGCCGCTGACCGAGCACCTCGACGGTGCCGCTGGTCGGGTGACTGAGCGCCCCGCACAGCCCGAGGACGGTGCTCTTGCCGGCACCGTTCGGGCCGAGCAGAGCCCAGTGCTCCCCCGGCCGCACGGTCAGGTCGATCCCGTCCAGGATCTGGGTCGTGCCGCGCCGGAACGTGACGCCGCTCAGCTCCAAGATCGTTTCGGTCACGCGAACGTCTCCTTCAAGGTGTCCAGGTGGGACCGGCTCAGCCGCGCCGCGGCGTCGGCGTCCCGGTCGATCACGGCGGCGACCAGGTCGGCGTGCTCCGGATGATCTTCGAGCGGCCGTCTCCTGGTCTGCAGCCGGAGCAGTTCGATCATGGCCTGCCGGAGTCGCGGCACGAAGCCGTCGTACAGGTCGACCATGATCACGTTGTGGGCCGCCGCGACGACGGCCCGGTGCAGGGCGAGGTCCGCGTCGACGAGGGCCGCGACACCGGAGCCGTCCCGGCCCGCCGCCCGGTCGGCCAGGTCCCGTTCGGCCTGTCCCCGCTCGGCCAGAGCCCGCCGCAGTTTCCGTACGTCGGCCGGGGTGCGCCGCTGCGCCGCGAGGGCGGCCGACTCGGACTCGATCGCGATCCGGGTCTCGATCACCTGCCGGATCCCGGCCCGGCGCAGCATCGCGTCCCAGTCCTCGGGTACGTCGACGGCGGTCACGAACACTCCGGCGCCCTGGCGCGGCTGGAGCACGCCGCGGCCGGCCAGGTCGCGGATCGCCTCCCGTACCGTCGAACGGCCGACGCCGAGCTCCGCCGCCAGGGTGGTCTCCCCCGGCAGCTTCCGCCCGAGTTCCCATTCACCGGCCCGCACCCGGTCCAGCAACTGCGCGGCGGCACGCCGGGCCAGTGGCTCGCGTTCGGGTCGCGCCATGATCGCCGCCTCTCGGAATTCCCGGACAACTTGTCTGAGGAGTTGAGAGCATAACGGTTCGCTCCGATCCGTCGGTGCGGCCCCACGGGGTGACCTGGATACCCCTAGGATTCGGGCATGGTGCCGCCCCCTTCCGACTGCCCGCCAGGTCAGCCGTGATCGTCTTCCTGATCATCGGTGGGGTCGGCGTTGCCTTGTTGCTGCTGTTCCTGGTCGTCGGCGATCTGCTCGACGGGCTGCTCGACTTCGCCGGTGACCTGCTGTCCGGGGCGGCGCTCGCGGGACTGCTCGGCGCGTTCGGCTTCGTCGGCGCGTTGATCTTGGGCCTGTCCGACAGCCTCGGTTGGGCGATCGGCGGCGGCATCGTCGCGGGATTGCTGGTCGGCCTCGCGGCGGGGTGGCTGTCGCTGCAACTGCGCCGCGGCGGTGATCATTCCACGGTCCGTACGCCTTCGCTGGTGGGCCGGCAGGCCGTGGTGATCAACCCGATCCCGTCCGACGGCTACGGCGAGGTGCGGATCGTCGCCGCCGGCCAGATCACGAAGCTCAACGCCCGCTCGGTGGAGCCCATCGAAGCGGGTGCGTCTGTGTACATCACGGCCGTGCTCTCCGCCACCTCGGTGTCGGTGGCACGGCTGAACTGAGGAAGAAGTTGATCATGATCATATCGTCCACGGTGATCTCCATCATCGGCCTGGTGGCCGTCCTGGTGTTGCTCGCCATCCTCGTCGCGTCGCGCTACAAGGTGGCGGGACCGAACGAGGCCTACATCGTCACCGGCCGCAAGGGCAAGCCGGTCAAGAACGTCGAGACCGGCGAGATCTCCACCGACCTGTCCGGCCAGAAGGTCGTCATGGGCGGCGGCATGTTCGTCGTCCCGTTCGTCCAGAAGCTGCACATCCTCGACCTGTCCAGCCGCCGCATCATGGTGCAGATCCGCGGTGCCGTGTCCGGCCAGGGCATCAAGCTGAACCTGGACGGGGTCGCGATCGTCAAGGTCGGCGGCAACGAGGACTCGATCCGCGCCGCCGCGCAGCGGTTCCTCACCCAACAGGACGAGATCGAGACGTTCACCCAGGAGACGCTGGCCGGCTCGCTGCGCTCGATCGTCGGTTCCCTTTCGGTGGAACAGATCATCCGGGACCGGGCCGCGTTCGCGCAGCGGGTCGCCGACGAGTCGGAGTCCTCGCTGACCGGCCAGGGCCTGGTGCTGGACACGTTCCAGATCCAGGACATCACCGACGAGGGCAGCTACCTTTCTGATCTTGGTCGGCCGGAAGCGGCCCGGATCGGCCAGGTCGCCGCCATCGCCGAGGCTGCGGCCCGGCAGGAGGCCGAGCAGGCTCAGCTGCGGGCCGAGGAGCAGATCGCCATCTCCAACCGGCAGCTGGCGCTGAAGCAGGCCGAGATCAAGTCCGAGACCGATGCGGCTCAGGCGCAGGCCGCGGCGGCCGGTCCGCTCGCCCAGGCCGATCGCGATCAGGCGATCCTGACCGAGCAGGAGAAGGTCGCCGTACGCCAGGCGGCGCTGAAGGAACGCCAGCTCGACACCGAGGTCCGCAAGCCCGCCGACGCCGAGCGGTATCGGGTGGAGACCGAGGCCCAGGGCCGCCGCAACGCCGAGATCCTCGAGGCCGAAGCCCGCAAGGCCGCCGCCATCGCGGACGCCGAGGCGCAGGCCGAGGCCTCCCGGCTCACCGGTGAGGGCGACAAGTCCCGCCGCGCCGCCCTCGCCGAGGCGGAGGCGATCGAGGGTGCCAAGCGCGGCGAGGCCGAGAAGGCCCGCCGGATCGCCGAGGCCGACGCGGTACGGGCCGAGGGCGACGCCGAGGCCGCCGCGATCCAGGCCAAGGGCCAGGCCGAGGCGGACGCGATGGACAAGCGGGCCGCCGCCTTCGCCGCCTACAACGACGCCGCCGTGCTGCAGATGCTGATCGAGGTCCTGCCTCAGGTGGCCCGCGAGGTGGCCGCCCCGATGGGCACGATCGACAAGCTCACCGTCATCTCCACCGACGGCGCCGGTGCGATGCCGAAGCAGGTCACCAACGGCGTCGTGCAGACCCTGGAGATGTTGAAGAACACCACCGGTGTCGATCTCGAGACCCTGGTCCGCCGCTACACCGAACGCGACCCGGAGGCCACCGCCCCGGTGACCGTGACCGCTCCGGCCACGGTCGACGGAGCGGTGCCGGGCCACGCGTAACGCGTAACGCCCCTGAGCCGGGCCGGTCTCCTGACGGAGGCCGGCCCGGTTCGCTGGCTGCTGATCATGGCTAGGGTGAGCCGGTGCGGAGTCGAGCGACGGTGCGCTTCTGGGGTACGGACCGGGTCGTGATCCAGGAACCGTCCGGTTGGCGGGTGCTCAGCTGGCCGGAGGCGCGGCTGCTGGCCGACGGTGCCGGACGGTTGATCACCGGGCCGGGCGGCCGGTCGGCCGTGATCGAGACGGGGAGCTTGATCACGGACGGGATCCCGGTGCCCGCTCCCGGCCCGGTCACCGACGCCGCCTGGGACGGACCCGAGGGGTTCGTCGCGATCCTGGACCGGTGCGAGCTCTGGTGGCTGCCGCTCGCGGGTCCGGCCCGACTGCTCCACCGAGGCTCGGATCCGTTGCATGACCCGGTCGGTCTCGGCAGCCGGGTCGGATTCGGTCGGTACTCCTCCTCCGGCCTGCCCGGCGTGGTTCTGGAGGCGCCCGACCTCCGGCGTCCGCTGGTGATCGACCGGTCCGGCGACGGGTTGGCCGACCGGCTGCCCGGGGTCGACGGCTGGGTGGATGCGGTCGTCCCGTCGCCCGCTGATCCGGCTCGGCTGGCGTTCCAGCACACCGCGCTGCCGGGTCCGTACACGTTCCGGCTCGGCGTTCTTGATCATGGCGAGCCCCGCTTTCCCTTGCCCGACGACGATCTGCGCAGTACGGGAGTCAGGCCGGTCTGGTCGCCGGACGGCGCCGTGCTCGCCACGGCCGCGCTGCAGGGCATCCGTGGCGGGATCGCCGGCTGCGCTCCGGACGGCGGTGCTCCGCGCTGGTTGGCGCCGCCCGAGGGAGTCCACGTCAGCCCGGCGCCGACGGCCGGTGGCGGCTGTCTCAGCGTCTGGCAGGATCTCGGCACCCGTCCGTCCGTCGTCCTGACCACGCCCACCGGCCGCACGTCATGGGCGCCGTTGCAGGACGGCCCCGACTGGTGGCCCGACCGGCCGGCCCAGCTGTTCCGCTGGCAGTCCGGCGCGGACGAACTCGAGGGACTCGTGCTCACTCCGCCCGGCCCCGGGCCGCACCCGCTGGTGATCGATCTGCACGGCGGACCGGACAACATGACCCTGCAGGCCTCGCTGAGCTCGTACGCGGTGCCGCTGGATACCTGGGTGCGGGAGGGCTTCGCGGTGTTCGCCCCCGACTATCGAGACAGCGGCATCCTCGGCTTCGAGGCCAAGCGGGCCGCCGGACGGTTCGAGCCGGGTGCCCGGACCTCGCACGACGACGTGATCGCCGGCCTTGATCAACTTCTGGCCGACGGCGTCGCTGAGCCGGAACGGCTTCACCTCTTCGGCTTCAGCATGGGCGGCCTGGTCGGCGGTCACGTCATCGCCCGTGATCACCGGATCCGGTCCGCGGCCTTCTGGGACCCGGCCAGCTCGGCGGGTCGGCCACCGAGGTGCCGGAGGTCTGGCGCCGGATCTCCCTGCAGCCGTTGGCCTCCCGGACCACGACCCCCGTGTTGATCATGAGTTCCGGGGATCCTGACCGGGTGGCCGCGCGAACGCACGCGCGGTGGAGCAGCAGCCTTCCCCACTCCGAGTTCCGGTCGTTCCCGGACCAGGAACACACGCCGTCGCCCGGACACCGGGCCGAGATCGTCCGCCACTCGGTGGCCTGGTTCCGGGCCCCCCGCCTCAGAGGTCGTAGCCGCCGGAGGCCTCCAGGTCCTGGCCGGTGATCCAGCGGGCGTCGTCGCGGACCAGGAACGCGATCACCGCGCCGACGTCCTCCGGCTCGCCGATCCGGCCGAAGACCGACCGCGCAGCCTGCGCCGGGATCAACTCCGGGAACCGGCTGAAGGCGTCGTCACCCAGCCGGGTCCGGGTGACCCCCGGCGACACCGAGTTCACCCGGATCCCGCGGCCGGCGAGTTCCTTGGCCAGATAGCGGGTCTGCACCACCAGGCCGCCCTTCATCGTCGCGTACGCGGTGTAACCGATCGAGATGCCGGTCGCGTGGGTCGAGGAACTCGTCGTGTTGACGATCGCACCGCCGTCCTTGATCAACGGGAGCAAGGCCCGGGTCAGGAAGAACGGACCCTTGAGCAGCACGTCGTGCAGCGCGTCCCACAGTTCCTCGGTCGTCTCCTCGATCGAAGCCTGCCGGCCGAACCCGGCGTTGTTGATCAAGGCCGTCAGTCGGTCGGCGCCCCAGGTCGAGGCGAGCGTCTCCGCGACCCGGTCCCGGAACGCTCCGAAGCCGGCGCTGTCCCCGACGTCGAGCGGCAGGGCCACGGCCCGGCCACCGAGCCGTTCGATCTCGGCCACCGTTTCGGCGGCGCCCTCGGGATGACTGCGGTAGGTGATGATCACCCCCGCTCCGTTGCGGGCGAGCTCGATCGCCGCCGCTTGCCCGATTCCCGCACTGCCGCCGATCACCAGGGCGATCTGCATGGATCCTCCTTCACTCGTCACCATGCAGCCAGTCAACCGATCCGGCGGTGCCTGCCCTAGCGTGATCGAGTCGATCTCTTGCCTGATCCTGCATAATTCTCGACCGCGAGGCTCAACAGCGTGCTTGACTGGATCCATGCAGGTGGACGAGATCGGCCGGTTGATCGCGCGGCACGCCGGTGAGCTGACGGCGATCACCGACGGGGCGGTCGTCTCCAAGATCATCAGGTCCGGCGCGCCGGAGATCTCGATCACCGACACGGCCTTCGTCCTGATGGTCCAGGGTGCCAAGCGGATGTCCGTCGGTGATCAGGTGTACGAGTACCGCGCCGGACAGTGCCTGGTCACGTCGATCGACGTACCGGTCACCGGGCACTTCGTCGGTGTCGACCGCCACCGGCCCGCGCTCGGCTTCGCGCTGACCCTCCGCCCGGCCGTGATCGCCGACCTGCTGCTGCAGAACCCGCCGTTGCGACGCCGGCCGACCGGGTCCGGAATCGCCATCGCCGACGCCGCGCCGGAGCTCATCGACGCGGTCGGCCGGATGGTGCGCCTGCTCGAGCGACCCCGGGATCGAGCCGTGCTCGGCCCACTGCTGGAACGGGAGCTGCACTGGCTGGTGCTGACCGGGCCGCTCGGCGGCCCGGTCCGGCAACTCGGGCTCGCCGACAGCACGCTCAGCCGGATCCGGAGCGCCGTCGGCTGGATCCGTGATCACCTGGCCGAACCGTTCCGGGTCGAGGAGCTCGCTCGCCGGGCCGGGATGAGCCCGTCCGCCTTCCACCGCAGCTTCCAGGCGATCACCGCGCTCAGCCCGATCCAGTACCAGAAGCAGCTCCGGCTCCAGGAGGCTCGGATCCGGCTGCTCGCCGACCCGGCCGACATCGCCGGCGCCGCCTACACCGTCGGGTACGCCAGTGCCTCCCAGTTCAGCCGTGAGTACCGCCGCCGGTTCGGTGCGCCGCCGTCCGCCGACATCGCCCGGCTGCGGTCCTGATCAGCCGTCGAGTTGGTACAGGCCGACGGCGTCCCAGGCCACCCAGCCGCCCTGGGCCAGGGTGAAGGTGATCTTGTTCGCGCCGGTCCGGAACACATCCGGCGGCAGTTCGAATTCGTCGTAGGACGGGATCAGCGGGCTGCCGGGCAGATTGGCATCGCCCTGCCGGGAGCCCTGGGTGCCGCCGATGATCAACTCCAGCTGCTCCACCGCTTGATCGTTGATCAGCAGATCGAGCCGGCCGGCGAGGCGGGTGGTGTCGACCAGCCAGAGCGCCAGCGCCGGCCGGGTCGGAGCCGCCGCCAGGTCCACGGTCCAGTGCAGCGTGTAGCTCTTGCGACCGGCCCAGGCGTCGCCCGGACCGGGCAGCAGGTACGGCCAGCGTTCGGCGGCGTCGGGTCCGTGCGCGACATCGATCACCGCGCCCGGGTATGCGGTCGGGATCGACGCGTAGCTGCCCGGCGCGTACTTCAGTTCCAGGGTCCGGCCGTCGAACGCGCCGACGACGGCGAGCGGCGTGCCGGAGTGGCTGATCGAGGTCGTCGAGCTGCCGGTCACGACCGCCGACGGGCGCGAGCGGCTGCCGGCGGCGTCGACCGTCACCACGAGATAGGTCCAGGTCTCCCCCGCCGCCGACCGGCCGCGATGTTCCCAGCGCGGATAGACCGACTTCGCGAGCAGCAGCTCGGCGGGCAGGCCGCGCAGCTTCCGCTCCGCCGCCCGGCCCTCGGCCTGGATCCCGTACACCCGATAGTGATCGACGACCGTGCTCCAGGGCAGCGGCTGCCAGCCGACCGTGATCGTCCGCAGCGCGCCGGTGATCTTGAGCCCGGTGACGGGATCGGGTCCTGCCATCAGGATGCTCCTTCGATCTGGTCCAGTCGCGAGGTGCCGTCGGGCGTTGCGAAGGTCGCGACCACCCGGCGGTCCGCGGTGTCGTCCTCCTCGATCCAATCCACGCAGACGTAGCTGGCCGTCAGCCGCTCCGGGGTGATCTTGGTCAGGACGTAGCCGCGGCGGGCGTGATAGAAGCGCACGTACGGATAGCGCAGCCAGTCGTCGGCGTAACCGTCGGTCTCCGCGCCGTCGCCGTCGGACGCGATGGAACTGCAGATCAGTTCGATCGCGATCTTCGCCCCGTCCGGGTCGGCGGGGTCTGCCGGCACCTCGGCGGCGACGGCGCGGTGGATGTCGCCGGTCAGTACGACGGGGTTCGAGACTCCGTCCAGCGACGTGATCAACCGCTGGCGAGCGGCAGGGAAGGCATCCCAGGAGTCGAGCTCGGAGTCCGGCCGGACCGGGATCAGGGTGACGGAGTTGCCGATCACGTTCCAGCGGGCCGTGGATCCCTGCAGCTTCTCGTGCAGCCAGCGTTCCTGGGTCTCGCCGAGCATGGTCCGCTTCGGGTCGTGGCGGTTGTCGGCGGTCGGCGGCCGGTCGCGGTACTGCCGGCCGTCGATCAACATCAGCCGGGCCAGCGAACCGACGTCGTAGCTGTCGTAGAGCGAGGTGCTCGGGCCTTCGGGGAGCAGGTCGATCGACACCGGCAGGTTCTCGTAGAACGCGCGATAGGCGACGGCGATCCGGTGCACGAACAGGTCGGTCGGGATGCCGTCGTTGCTGTGCCGCGCGGCGTAGCCGTTCTCGACTTCATGATCATCCCAGGTGAACACCCAGGCGGCCCGGGCGTGCGCCGCCTGCAGGTGCGGATCGGCCTTGAACCTGGCGTACCGCAGCCGGTACTGCTCGAGGGTCTCGGTCTCGACCTCCTCGGGCTCGGTGACCGCGACGCCCTGGCGCCACAGGTTGTAGCCGTCGACGATCCCGTACTCGTAGATGTAGTCGCCGAGGAAGATCACCAGATCGAGGTCGGCCTCGTCCGCGAGGTGCCGGTGCGCGGTGAAGTGGCCGTGATACCAGGCCTGACAGGACGCCGACGCGAAGGTGAACTTCTCCGGCTCGGTGCCGGCCGCCGGGAGGGTACGGAAGCGGCCGACCGGGCTGGTGCGGTCGGCGACCCGGAAGCGGTACCAGTACGTCGTCGCCGGCTCGAGGCCGGTCACCTGCGGGTGAACGGCGTGGGCCAGGGCCGGCTGCGCGAGCGCCGAGCCGCGTCGGACGATGGTGTCGAAGTCCTGATCGACCGCGACCTCCCAGCGGACCGTGACGTCCTCCTGCGGCATCCCGCCGTGCCCGTCGGCCGCCAGCGGCTCGGGCGCCAGGCGGGTCCACAGCACCATGCCGCGATCGCTCGGGCTGCCGGACGCGACGCCGAGCGTGAACGGGTCGGCCGGCAGCGGCTCCGCCTCCGCGTCCGGCGCGTTCACCCCGAGCGCCAGCATCGCGGCGCTGACCCCGCCTGCCTGCAACAGCAGCCGGCGGCTGAGCCGAGGATCCCGCGGGTGGGCATGATCAACAGGGTCCGGTGGCACGCTCAGCTCCCTTGGTCCGATCTCCGGGTCCCCGAGGAGCGTGGCGCCGGAACGATCACCAACACGATGCGGACCTGCATAGTAAAAAGATCACCGGCATCCCGTCCAGCGGGTCGCCGCCGGGCGGAACCGGCGGATCCGGTGTCGTGATCAAGTGATGGCGACACACGATCAACCGCAACGGCGCTCCGGCGACGATCATGGAGCCGTGACCACTCAGTGCGAGCCGCCGTCCGCCGGCCAGCAGACCGCCGCCCTCGACCGACCGCTCGCGACCTGGGCGCCGATCATCGCACTCGCGGTGGGCATCGCGATCTTGGTCGCCAGCGAGTTCCTGCCGGCCAGTGTGCTGCCGGCGATGGCTGCCGACCTCGGGGTCAGCGAGGGGGTCGCCGGTCTGGCGGTGGCCGCGACCGCGCTGGCCGGTGCGCTGACCGCGCCGACGATCGCCGTGATCCTGCCGCGGACCGACCGAAGGATCGTCCTGATCGGACTGCTGGTGGCAGCCGTGCTGTCCAACCTCGTCGTCGCCGTCGCTCCGTCGTTCGTCGTCCTGCTGATCGGCCGGCTCATCCTCGGGGCGGCGATCGCGGGCTACTGGTCGTTCGCGTTCGGGGCCGGGACCTCCGCCGTGCCCGGCCGGGATCACGTGGTCTCGGCGTCGCTCTCGGTCGGCGTCAGCGTGGCCACCATCGTTGCCGTACCGCTGGCATCGGCGGCCGGCGACGTGGCCGGCTGGCGGGTCGTCTTCCTGGTCGCGGCCGGGTTCGCGGCCGTCGCCACGGTGATCGTGTTCTTCACACTGCCCTCCGTCACCCCGCATCCGTCGGCCGGACTGGCCATGCTCCGCCGGGCGCTGGCAAACCGCCGTCTGCTCGCCGGGGTCGGCTGCATCGTGCTCGTCGCCTTCGGCAACTTCGCCGCGTACCCGTACATCAGGCTGGCGATCGAACGGATCGTGCCCGGTGGCGGCTGGTGGCTGCTGCTCGTCTGGGGCGTCGGCGGCCTGGCCGGCAACCTCGCCGCAGGTGCGTTGACCCGGCGGCTCCGGGTCGCGGTCGTCGCGGCCCCGGTGCTGCTCGGCCTCGGGCTGCTGCTGACCATGATCGCCTCCGGGCCGGTCGTCCTGATCGTCGGCGTGGTGCTCTGGGGCGTCGGGTTCAACATGGTGCCGGTGGCGACGCAGCTGTGGGTGACCCGGGTGGAGCCGGAGCGCGCCGAGTCCGCGTTGTCGCTGCAGGTGACCGCGTTCCAGGTCGCGATCACGCTCGGCTCGGCAGTCGGCGGCGCCGTGCTCGACCGTTCGTCGGTCGGCGTGGTGCTGCTCGTCGGCGCCGGGCTCGCGTTCGCGAGCGGGATCGGCTTCGTCCTGCTGCGGTCAGCCCGGGTCTGACGGGGACCGCCAGGATCGCGGCGCGGCGCCGTGCTGGGCGGCGAAGGCCCGACTGAACGCGGCCGTCGATCCGTATCCGACGGCGTGGGCGATCTGCTCGATCGGCCGGTCCGCCTCGGCGAGCAGGCGGCGCGCGTGCAGCATCCGTACCTCACGCAGGGCTTGCACCGGGCTGCGGCCGAGGGCCCTCCGGAACCGGTCGTTGAGCGCCGACCGGGACAGATGCACCAGGCCCGCCATCCGCTCCACGGTCCAATCCGCGCCGGGCTGCTCGGCCAGCGCCGCCAGCACCGCGGCGACGGCCGGATCCTGGTCGGTCCCGGAGCCACGCGGCTCGTCCTCCTCCCAGGAGGCCAACATGGAGGCACCGATCAGCCCGCCATAGCTCGACGCGAACGCCGACGGCCGGCACTCCCGCCCGAGCGGGCAACTCCGGACCAGCTCGGCCACGCCGTAGTGCCGGCTCGCGAAGTCCCGCACCAGCAACGGGCTCGGCACCGGGAACGGCGGCACCACCAACCGCAGATCCGCCGTCGCCACCCTCGCCCCGTCCTCGGTCAGCAGCCGATGCGGCGTGAGCGCGTCGAGCAGAACCGCATCGCCGGCGTCGAGGTGTGTGCGGTCGCCGGTGGTCTCGAGCGTCACCCTCCCGTCCAGCACCAACGCCCAGACCGCTCCGGCCTCCGACTCGAGCGGCTGTTCCGGGGTGAGCGCCCGGTGGCGCAGCCGGACCAGTTCCCAGGCGGGCTGGTGCGCCGGGACGACGGGCACGGAGGCGGTCAGGGCAGCGTCGATCACCCTCCCTGCAGCGCCCAAGGACCGACGGCTATTCCGACCGGCCGGCGGACCGATCTTCTTCAGGTAGCCGGCGAGGACGATCAGCTCCACGTCGTGCTCTGCCAAGCACGTCCGCCATGGCGAGGTCGCGTGCCCCGTCCTCGGGACGGGTACGAGTGCTCAGCTGGACCGTCGGGACGCCGTATCCGAGCCGATCAGCGCCAGCCGCTTCACGCCGCTTCGATCGCCGCGACCGCGAGATCGAAGCTGCGGAGCTGACGTTCGGGGCGGCAGCGGCGGCGCGCCTCGTCGACCTCGACCCACTCGAAGCCCTTGTGCTCCAGCGGATCCAGCTGGATCGGAGTCCCCCACGGGACGCGCAGCCGGAACACGGCCCAGTCGATGTCCTCGGTGATCACCGGAATCGGCTCGGCCCGGATCCCGGTCTCCTCGAACAGTTCCCGCGCCGCGCACTCCGCGATGTCCTCGCCCGGCTCGAGGCAACCTGACGGCGAGCCCCACGCCCAGTCGCCCTCGTCGGCCGTCTCGGCGCTGTGCAGGAGCAGGTAGCGCAGGCCCTCGGGCGAATCGCTGATCACCGCGGTCATCGCGCCGCCCGGCTTCCGTACCCCGCTCATGAGGTCAGCATCTCAGGAGCGAACCCGGGGACTAGCGACCACGTCGACGCACGGCAGTGAAGCAGTAGCTCGTGTGGTGCCCTTCGCCACTGACGCAGTAGCCGTCGACGAGATCACGATCGCCGATCGGCTCGGACAATAGGAGCCGAACCCGTACCGGTGGGTTACCCGGACAGGTTGCCTCCTTGAGGTTCAGCGCTTCCACGTCCGTCTCGATCACGATCCGCGTCGGCTCGTACGTCACCTTCGGCTCGAGGACCTTGCCGGTGACACCGCTGGAGCAGTCGACGCGGGTCACGCCAAGGTGAAGGACCGTCGTACCTGCGGTCACCGAGTCCGGATCGAGCAACTCCCAGGTCCCCGGCTCGCCTCCCTCAGCCGGTGGTTCATCGGCGATGGCGCAGCCGCCGAGGACGACCAGGGCCGTTCCGGCGAGGACGGCCGCCGTCCAGGCCCGCTTCATGCGACGAGTCTGCCACCGGGCGCAGCGTTGCGGGCGGGTTCAGCCGGGCCCGGGAACCTCGGTCCACAACCCGAACGAGACGCCGGTCGGGTCTCGATACGCCCCGAACCAGCGGTCGTCTCCGCCGAGCGCGATCCGGAACCGTTCTACCTCGCCGCCGAGCTGGACCACCCGCTCGAGTGCAGCCTCAAGATCATCGACGGCCAGGTAGACCCGCGTCCCGACGGCCGGCGCCGGTGCAGACCGGGCGGCGCGCTGCAGGCCGCCGATGCCACGGTCCCCGTGCCGGATGATCCAGTAGTCGGCACCCAGGTCGGTGTCACCGAACGCCGGCTCGAACGACCATCCGGACAACGCGGCGTGGAACCGCTGGAACCGTTCCGGGTCAGCCGTCTCGATCTCCCACCACACGATGCCCGCCATGCCCGTCACGCTACCGGTCGGTGCCGGGCTCCATGATCATCGTGGCGGCCGCCCACTACGATGCCCGCATGCCTGCCCCGATCCCCATCGCCACCGCGGCACTGGTGCGCGACGGACGGATCCTGCTCGTCCACCGGCACCCGGACCGCCGCTGGTATCCCGACTGCTGGGACCTGGTCGGCGGCCACATCGAGGCTGGCGAGACCGCGGAGCAAGCCGTGATCCGTGAGTGCCTGGAGGAACTCCCCATCCGCGTCCGCGACCCGCGACCGGTTCCGATGGCGTTCTCCGACCCCACGATCGAACTGCATGCCTTCGTGGTCGAGCGCTGGGACGGGGAGCCGGTCAATGCTGCGCCCGACGAACACGACCAACTCGCGTGGTTCGGACCCGCCGACGTCGCTGAACTCGAACTGGCCGACCCAGCCAGCCTGCCGGACATCCTGAAACTGTTCCGGCTCGCACAGGACCCTGCAGCACTCCGGCCAGACCTCTGAAACGCCGAGGGAGGCTCAGCGCGTCAGCCTCGCCCGGTACGCGCGACCGATCGTCATCACGGCCAGGCACAGGATCACCGCGCAGGCGCAGACGATCGTCACGGCCGGATGGGTGGGGGTCAGCACGCAGACGACCAGCACCCCGATCGGAAGGCACGTTGGATCCGCCGTCCCGAGTCGGCCGTTGCACAGCTGAACTACGATCGAGGGGTTACCTGGCGTCGGGGGGGGGATCGATGAGGATTCCGAGGTGTTTCGCGGCTGTGCTTCCGGCCGCTCTGGTGCTCTTGATGGCGACAGCCTGCACCGGGTCCGGGGATGCGGGCCTCTCCGGCGATGAGAAGGTTGGGTTCACCGGCAGCAACCCGAAGGTTCTGTTGCTCACCGCCCCGTACGGTCCCGCCGATGACTTCGAAGGGATCGACTGGACCGGCAAGCTCCGCTACGTCGAGAGCTGCGATTGCATCCTGCTCGAGGAGGACGATACGGAGCGCGTCCTGACCTTCATCACCTGGCCCGACGGGACCCGCGGGTATGTCGAGGGCGCTCTGCGGGGCGTCCAGCCTCCCGATGGGCGCAAGCTCGAGCAGGATCAGGTGGTGAGGGCAGCGGCTGGCGAGACACGTTCGACGGGCCGCCGCCGACGACTCTCCCCCCACCGGATCGCACCAGATCCGACTGCCTTCTGGTCGCATCGGTCCGATGAAGGGGAACTGCACCACGGGCACCCGATCGTGCCCAGCGGAACGTCGATCATGCGATGTCGGGCTGACAGGATTTGAACCTGCGACCCCTTGACCCCCAGTCAAGTGCGCTACCAAACTGCGCCACAGCCCGTTCG
This sequence comes from Microlunatus sp. YIM B11417, assembly GCF_059617205.1. Lineage (NCBI taxonomy): Bacteria > Bacillati > Actinomycetota > Actinomycetes > Propionibacteriales > Propionibacteriaceae > Microlunatus > Microlunatus sp. YIM B11417. Next base: position 660,571 of record NZ_JCAMPJ010000003.1, on the reverse strand, counting down.
CCCCGGTCCGAGGATCAGGGCAACAGCGGGAACTCTACTATGCGCGCGGCGTCCGGCCCAACGCGGTTCCCGGTCCGCGTGGCGGTGACCGAGAATGGGCGGCATGGCTCGGTGGATCTGTCCCCGGTGTGACCGCGAGTTCGCGGCGACCGGGCAGGGGCACAGCTGCGTGCCGGGGTCGACGGTCGCGGAGTCGCTGGCGCCGGCGGCGCCGTGGATGCGGGACTGCTACACCATGATCATCGATGAGGTACGGCAGCACGGGCCGGTGCACGAGGACGCGGTGCGGGTCGGTGTGTTCTTGAAGACCGACCGTAAGCTGGCGGAATTCCGGCCTCGGGCGCGAACGGTGCAGCTGATCTTGTATCTGCCGGGCCGGGTCGAGCACCCGAAATTGATCTCCGCACCGGACCCTTCGGCGGTCCGCGTGGTGCACTACTTCACGCTCCGGTCGGCCGCGGATCTCGACGACGAACTGCTCGCGCTCGTCGGTGTCGCGTACGACTTCGCGTCCGAGGGTTCCGGTTAGCCCCAGCAGCTGGTGCTGTTAGCCCCAGCGCCGGGTGCTGGAGGGATCTCCAACTACTCCGGTACGGCCTCGAAGACCGCTCCGCCGGGTGACGTCACAGCGGTCCCGCGTTCCTAGGGTCATGATCATGAACAATGATCATGGACCGCACTCCCCCACGCTGGTCGGCCGCGACCCGGTGATCGACCTGGTTCGCGCCGGGTGTCTGATCATCGTGGTCGCGCTGCATGCGTTCATGGCCGGGATCTCCGTCGACGGTGGGCAGCTCGCGGTGTTCGACGCGACGCACGGCCAGTCCTGGTTCGCCGTCCTCACCTGGCTGGTCCAGATCATGCCTCTGTTCTTCCTGGCCGGCGGCTTCGCCAGCCTCACCCACTGGCGCCGGCTCCGGGCCCGCGGCGCCACGCCGGCCGCCTACGTTCACGTGCGGCTGGTTCGATTGGCCAGGCCGGCGGTGATCACGTTCGGCACCATCGCGGCCGGATTCGGGCTGGCCTCACTGCTCGGCGTCCCGGGCGACCTGCTGGCCCAGGTGGGCTACCGGATGGGTCAGCCGATGTGGTTCCTCGGCGTCTATCTCGGCGTCACCGCCCTGGTGCCGATCATGGCCCGGCTGCACGAGACCGCGCCGCGCCGGACCCTGCTGACGCTCGCCGCGGGTGCCGTGTTGATCGATCTGGTCCGGTCCGCGACCGGGCTCGAGGCGATCGGGTTCCTCAACCTCGGCTTCGTCTGGCTCGCCGTGCAGCAGCTCGGGTTCGGCTACACCGACGGCTGGTTCCGCCGGATCGACCGGCGCCGACTTCCGGCGGCCGTCCTGCTCGGCGTCGCGGCCATGATCGTGATCGGTTGCGCCGGTGGCTACTCGCCCAACCTGATCGACAACCTGAACCCGCCGACCTGCCTGCTGCTGGTGCTCGGCGTCGTCCAGGCGCTCGCCCTCACTTTCGCCGAACGCGCCCTGCGCCGGCTCACTGCCCGTCCCGCCGTGGCGGCCGCCACCGACGCGATCAACGGCCGGGCGCTGACGATCTACCTCTGGCACATGGCGGTCCTGGTCTGCGTCGCCCTGGTCGGCCTCGCCGCCGGGCTGCCGTTCCCGGACCCGCTCAGCCCGGCCTGGTGGATCACCCGCGCCTACTGGCTGGCAGCGATCGCCCTGGTCATGATCATCGCGGCCCGGCTGCTCGGCCGGTTCGAGCACGCCGCTCGGCCCCGGGCCGATCACCCAGCCCGGTCCACGGCCCAGGTCCTCGGTGCCGTCCTGGTCGCGATCGCCGCCGTCGCGGCGGTCCTGATCGCCGGGTTCTCGGTCCTCTCGGCCACCGCGGCCGCGCTCGGTCTGGCCGGGTCGCTCCGGCTGGTCGGCGGCCCGGTGCACCGGCCCTCGATCCAGGCCGTCCGGCAACCGGTCAGCGTCCCGGCGTGACCAGCCCGGACTCGTACGCGGCGACGACCAGCTGGGCCCGGTCCCGCAGGCCCAGCTTGGTCAGCATGCGGGAGACGTGCGTCTTCACCGTCTGCTCCGCGATCACCAGCGTGGCGGCGATCTCGGCGTTCGACCGGCCGCGGGCGACTGCGGTCAGCACCTCCCGCTCCCGGTCGGTGAGCCGGCTCAGCGTCTCCCGGTTCGGCGCCGACGGTCCGCCCGCGGCGGCGAACTGCTCGATCAGCCGGCGGGTGATGCCCGGAGCGAGCAGCGCGTCACCGGCGGCGATCACGGTGATCGCGTTGATCAGCTCGGCCGGCGGTGAATCCTTCAACAGGAAGCCGCTCGCGCCGGCCCGGAGCGCCTCGTACACGTAGTCGTCGCTGTCGTACGTGGTCAAGATCAACACCCGCGACGACGAGTCGCGGACCACCTGGCGGGTCGCCTCGATCCCGTTCATGATCGGCATGCTGACGTCCATCAGCACGACGTCGGGGCGCAGTTCCGCGGCCAGCCGGACGCAGTCGGCACCGTTCTCGGCCTGTCCGACGATCTCGAAGCCCGGCTGCTCGGTGAGCAGGGCCACGAAGCCGGCCCGGACCATCGCATGATCATCGGCGATGATCAGCGAGATGCTGCCGTCGTCGGCCATCAGCGGGTACGGCCGCGCCGCTCCCGGGCTCGCACCTGGACGTGCACCGGCGAGCCGACGAAGCCGAACTCCTCACGCAGCCGGCGCTCCACGAAGCGCAGATAGCTGTCGTCGAGCTGGCCGGAGGTGAACAGGATGAAGGTCGGCGGGGCGGACTTGGCCTGGGTCCCGAACAGGATCCGCGGTTGCTTGCCGCCCCGGACCGGATGCGGGTGCGCCGCCACCAGCCGACCCAGGAAGCCGTTCAGCTTCGCCGTCGGGATCCGGGTTTCCCAACCCCGCAAGGCCTCCTCGATCGCCGGGCCGAGCCGGTCGACGCTGCGCCCGGTCTGCGCGGAGATGTTGATCTTGCTGGCCCAGCCGAACTGGATCAGGTCGCGCTCGATCTCGCGTTCCAGGTAGCGACGCCGTTCGTCGTCGGTCAGGTCCCACTTGTTGAACGCGATCACCAGCGCCCGGCCGGACTCCTCGGCGTTGGACAGGATCCGCAGATCCTGCTCGCTGACCGGCTGGCTGGCATCGATCAGCGCGACGCACACCTCGGCCCGCTCGATCGCGCCCTGGGTACGCAGGCTGGCGTAGTACTCGTGCCCGGTCGCCTCCTTGACCCGGCGCCGGATCCCGGCCGTGTCGATGAAGCGGTACGTGACACCGGCCAGACTGACCAGCTCGTCGACCGGGTCGACCGTGGTGCCCGCGACGTCGTCGACCACCGACCGGTCCGACCCGGCGATCCGGTTCAGCAGACTCGACTTGCCCACGTTCGGCTTGCCGATCAACGCCACCCGGCGCGGTCCGCCGACCTCGGCACCGGTGTCCTCCGGCGCTTCCGGCAGCAGCTTCAGCACGGCATCGAGCAGATCGCCGGAACCGCGGCCGTGCAGGGCCGACACCGGATGCGGTTCGCCGAGCCCGAGGTTCCACATGCTCGCGGCCTCGCCCTCGGTGCGCAGGTCGTCGACCTTGTTGGCCGCGAGCAGCACCGGCTTCTTGCTCCGGCGCAGCACCCGTACCACCGCTTCGTCGTCGTCCGTCGTGCCGACGGTCGCATCCACGACGAACAGCACCGCGTCCGCCGTGGCGACCGCCAGTTCGGCCTGCTCGGTGATCCGGGCCGCCATCCCCGCGGCGTCCGGGGCCCAGCCGCCGGTGTCGACCAGGACGAACTTCCGCCCGTTCCAGTCGGCGTCGTAGAAGATCCGGTCCCGGGTCACGCCCGGTACGTCCTGGACCACGGCCTCACGGCGCCCGAGGATCCGGTTCACCAGGGTCGACTTGCCCACATTGGGGCGGCCGACGACGGCGACGACCGGTACCGCCGGGGCAGGGTCGGCAGCAGTTTCGGTCATCGGTGTTTCCTTCGTGTGTTGGATTTCAGGCCCTTCGACCAGGTCGGAGGGCGTCCCGTTCCTGATCAGGAGCCGGCGTGTTGCGGCACCAGACCGCAGATCACGTCGATGACCTGTTCGAGGTTGAGGTCGGTCGAGTCGACCACGGTCACGCCGGGCGCCGCGTCGGTGAACTGGGCGACGGTCGAGTCGTCCCGGTCCCGCCGGATCACCTGGTCGGTCACCGCTTCATGATCAACGCGGTCGCCGAGTTCGGCCTGCCGCCGGGCCACCCGCGCGGCCGGGTCGGCCACCAGCAGCACTCGGACCGTGGCCTCCGGCGCGACGACGGTGGTGATGTCACGGCCCTCGACGACGATGCCCGGTTCGGCGGCGGCGATGATCGCCTGCTGGCGAGCGATCAGATCCTTGCGGACGGCCAGGTTGGTGGCCACGGAGCTGACCGCCTGCGACACCCGCGGGTCCCGGATGGCCGCCGTCACGTCGGTCCCGTCGACGGAGATCGTCGGCGCGGCGGGGTCGGTCGCGATCTCCAGGCGGGCGTTCGCAATCGTCCCGGCGACGGTGGCGGCGTCGGTCCGGTCCAGGCCGCGCTCGAGCGCCAGCCAGGTCACCGCCCGATACATCGCACCGGTGTCCAGGTAGGCCAGTCCGAGGCGTTGGGCCACCCCCCGGGACGTGCTCGACTTGCCGGACCCGCTCGGTCCGTCGATCGCGATCACCAGTCGTTCGGTTACCCCAGGCACGCCGACAGCGTACCGGGATTCCCGCGGCGCACCGCTTTCCGACCGGCTCAGCCTGTCGGTGCATCCTCTGGATACTCGTCCGTGACCTGCCGCGCGTCGCCCGGATGCCGAGGCCGGACCGGCTCCAGGATCCTGCGTTGCGGCCCGCTGACCCGGCGCAGCAGGTCCTCCGAGTAGCGGTAGCCGTGCCGCGTCGCCGCCCAGGACGGCCCGTACCGGTAGATCACCACCCGGCGTTCGCCGTCCGGGTTGGTCCGTGAACTCCCACCGTGGGTGATCCCGTCGCAGAACAGCAGGACGTCGCCGGCGTTCAGATGCACCTCGATGGCGCCCTCGACGTCGTCCATCGGCATCGGGTCGCGCCCGATCGACTGCGGGTGGGCGAAGTTGGACTTGTGGCTGCCCGGGATGACCATGGTGCCGCCGTCCCCGGGACCGATGTCGGTCAGCGCCATCAGCGCGTTCACCTGGCCGCACCGGAACACCCCGTTGAGGTAGCGGTACTGCCCGCGCATCGCGCCGTGGTAGCCGCCCGAGTGCAGATAGAAATAGCCGCCGCTGCGCCGGATCGACGCGAAGCACTCGTCGATGAACAGACCCTCGACGTAGGAATCGACCTCACCGGCATAGCGCCGCATGTACTCGATCCAGCTCGGGTGGTCGATCAGCGCCTCGAACGGCGGGCCCGCCTCCACGATGTTCTGCAACTCGTAGCCCTTGGCGTTGTCGCCGTCGTCGGACCGCTGCACGTTGCCCCACCAGCCCCACGGCTCCAGCTCGGCGGGAAAGGTGTCGAAGGCCTCGTTGAGCCGGGTGATCAACTCCGGCTCGATCGCGTCGCGCAAGATCAGATACCCGCGGAGGTCGAACAGGTAGTCGTCAAGATCACTGGGTTGTCGCGCCGTTGCCATGATTCCAGGCTGCGCCGGTTGCCGTACCGACGCCAGTACCCGGTCAGGATAACGAGACGTTCGCGGCGCCGACCGCCGCCGAACCACTTGACGTCCCTCATGGCGCACGGCAGCCTTGGCAGCAGGGGCTTACAACGTAAGTGGGGGGTGCGATGCAGGCCATCGTTCAGCACGAGTACGGATCACCGGACGTTCTGGCGCTGGCCGACGTCGAGACGCCGCGGCCGGCCGCAGGCGAGGTCCTGGTCCGGGTCCGGGCCGCGTCGGTCAACGCACGGGACTGGCACGTGCTGCGCGGCGATCCGTACATCGCACGCCCATCCGCGGACCTGGGCTGGCGCCGGCCGAACGTGACGATCCGCGGCACCGACTTCGCCGGTCGGGTCGAGGCGGTCGGTGCCGGCGTCACGGAAATCACGATCGGAGACGAGGTCTTCGGGGAGGCGCCGCGAGCCTTCGCGGAGTACGTGGCCGCGCCGCAGGATCTGGTCGCGGCGAAGCCGGCCAACCTCGGCTTCGCCGAAGCGGCAGCGCTGCCGCTGGCAGCGAACACGGCGCTGATGGGACTGCGTGACACCGCGAGGGTCGGGCCGGGGCACCAGGTCCTGATCAACGGCGCGGCCGGTGGGGTCGGCACCTTCGCGGTCCAGATCGCGAAGATCCTCGGCGCGACGGTGACGGCCGTCTGCAGTACGAGGAACGTCGAGTTGGTCGGCTCACTCGGTGCCGATGACGTCGTGGACTACACGGCCTCGGACTTCAGCCGTCTGGAACGGCGGTTCGACGTCCTCCTCGATCTCATCGGCAACCGGTCGCTGACCTCGCTGCGCCGCGTCCTCGTCCCGCGCGGCACGCTGGTCCTGTCCGGCGGCGGGTTGTACCGCGGCGGCAGCTTCTTCGGTCCGCTCGGCTTGATGATCCGCGGCCGACTGGCGGCCCGGTTCGTGCCGCAACGGGTGGCGCTGTTCGACGCGGTGCCCAGCCGGGCCAACCTGACGACCCTTCGCAAGTATGCCGAGGCCGGCCGGCTCACCCCGGTCCTGGACCGGACGTATCCGCTCGCGGCCGCCGCCGAAGCGATCCGCTACGTCGAGGGCGGACACGCCCGCGGCAAGGTCGTGATCACGGTGTGAGGCTCCGCCCAACCAGGTCAGGAGAAGGAGACGTTCACGTACCGCGGGCGGTAGAGCCGGGCGTCGGCGTAGAGGTCGTCGGACTCGAAGCTGTTCACGTTGTACGTGATCACCAGGGTTCCGCCACGGGTCAGTTGCGGATGGGCCTTCGCGTTGTACGTGAACACGTTGCCGCCGGTCTCGGGCGTGCTGTAGAGCTTGATCGGCTCGCCGAAGCCACCGGTCAGCGAACGGCTGCGGTACGCGACGATGTCGGCGCTCAGCGGCTGCCGTGCGTCGCCGGTGATCAACAACCAACGCCCCTGATGCCGACTGACGCTGAACTCGTTCGAGACGCCGGCCAGGATCCGGGCCGAGGCCGTCGGGTCGTCCGACCAGCCGTCGCCGGTGAAGTACTGCCACGGGTCCTTGATCAGCCGCCCGGGCCGGACCCGGGCCAGATGGGCGTACTTCTCGGCCTGCCGGTCCTCGACCCCGAAGACGTAGGTGTGGTCGGGCTGCTCCACGACCGCGGAGGCCCAGTGCAGCGGCAGATCGGGTGCCGGCTCCGGCAGCGGGGTGATCGTCTCGAGGCGGACCTCCGGCAACGAGAAGGAGGCGATCGCGGTGCGCTTGAACGCGAAGTCGAACGGGCCGTCGCCGGTCTTCTCGAACTCCAGCAGCAGGACGCGCAGCCGCCGGCCCTCCACCGTGCCGTCACCGAACCAGTACCAGGTCTTGGACTCGTCGGCGCCGGCCGGGGCGACCAGCGAGGCGGGCGCGTCGGGGGTGCCGCCGGTGATCGTGGTCAGGCGGTCGCGGTCCTGGAGGATGATCGAGTTGTGGATGAACGGGGAGTCGAGCGGCCGGGAGCCGTCCGGGTTGACGGTGCCGAGGAACGTGTCGGAGTAGAGCCAGGCGGTGCGCCCGTCGGGCAGCGGCACGCTGTAGGCCGAGTCGGCGCCGGTCCAGGCGCCGGCCGTGTCGGCGTAGTCGCCGAACAGGCGGGTCAGCCGCTCGTTGATCACGGCGGTCGGTTCACCGTCCTTCGGTACGGCTCCGGCGCTGCGCTGGCCCAGCGCGGCGAAGGCGGCCAGGCCTGCACCCGCCGCCAGCAGGGCCCGCCGGTGGATGGTCGGTCGCTCCATGATCAAAGTCCCCCTCGTCGTCGCCGTTCCACCCCACGAAACTCTTCTCCGCCGCTCCGCTCCCCCGAACAGTTTCGCGGGGACCCCGGAGTTGCCGATCCTGATGCGATAACGTTACCAACGATGAGCAGACCACGCCGGCCGGGGCCGGAAGGCAGACAGCCGACCATCAAACAGGTGGCCGAGCGGGCCGGCGTGAGCCCGATGACGGTGTCCCGGACCCTCGCCGGCGGCAGCGGCGTGCGCCCCGAGGTGCAGCAGCGAGTCCTGGAAGCCGTTCAGGAGTTGGGTTATCACCGCAACGAGAACGCCCGCAGCCTGCGGCCCGGGCATCGCAGCGGACTCATCGGCGTCGCGATCACCAACCTCGCGAACCCGTACTACGGCACCTTCGCCCTGGGGGTCGAGGAGGTTGCCGCGAGGTACGGGCGGCGGATCATCCTGGGCAACACCGGCGAGGACGCCGACCGGGAGACCCAGCTCGTCGCGGACTTCATCGGACGGCAGATCGAGGGCTTGATCATCGTCCCGTCGGCGAGCTCCGCCGACCACCTCGGATCCGACCGGATCGGCGACCTGCCAGCGGTTCTGGCCTCCCGTCGGGTGTACGGACTCGAGCTCGACACCGTGGTCCTGGACGACGTCGGCGGCGCCTACCGCGGCACCCGGCACCTCATCGATGCCGGGCACCAGCGGATCGGGTATCTCGGTAACGTTCTCTCCGTCTTCACCGGGCAGCGCCGTTTCTCCGGCTACGAACGCGCCCTGGCCGAGCAGGGGCTCGCCGTCGACCCGGAACTGGTCCAGCGCGGCCAGCAGGATGTCGAGTCGGCCGGCGCCGCCCTGGCCCGACTCCTCGATTCCGACAACCCGCCGACCGCGATCTTCAGCGCGAACAACCGGAACACGATCGGCGCCCTGTCCGAGATCGGCCGCCGGATCCGCGCCGGCGCCGACCCGGGCCAACTGCCGGCCCTGGTCGGCTTCGACGACTTCGAACTCGCCGACCTCTCCCCCGTGCCGCTCGCCGTGATCGCCCACGACCCGCACCAACTCGGCGCCGAGGCCGCCCGGCTGCTGTTCCACCGGATGGAGTCCACCGAGCCCGTACCGGCCCGGACGATCGAACTCCCCGTCACCCTCCGCATCATCCGCCCCTGACAAATCCGCCGACCGGTCACAAAAGCAGGCGTTTCGGCGGCGTGTCGCTGCAGAAATGACCGGTCGATTCAGGACGCGCGGAGTCGACATGAGGGACGGCAACCGGACAGGAGGGCATCGTGCAGACCCGTGATCGGCGAGCGGCCGGGCGCGTGCACCGCGTCGGGGCACCCGGCTGAGCCCTGGCCTCGATGCCGCCCGCCCTCCTTCCCGGCGCTCGCCGGAGTTCATCCGGCGCCCCTGCCGCCCACACCATGTCGGTCGGGTTGTCACGCTCGACGGCGGCCGCGAGGGATCCGACTGCATCTCAGGCCGAAGACCGGGCGCCCTGCCCACCAGGGGCGTGCGGTACCCACTCCGACGTTCACCGGGCCAGATGACCGCTGTCCAGTGGACAGTTTGATCAGCTGCACGCCCCGACCAACTCTCCTGACCTTGGCGATCGCTCGCCTTCGGCAGGCATGGCTCGACCCGGCGATCCGTCCTGTTGGTGATCTTGTCTTCCACCCGCACGGCAGTCCCGGCACCCGATCCGCATGCTGACACGTCACTTCCGCAGCGACACGCCGCCAAAACGCCTGCTCTTGTGACCGGTCGGCGAAATTGGGTGGCATAAAGGTGGTAACGTTACCAAGGTGACGGGAGGCGAGCAGGGCGCGAAGGCGCGGGTGGCGATCGACCTTGGGGGCAGTTCGGTCAAGATCGGCGTGCTCGATCAGGACGGGCTGGTGCTGCTCCGGGACGAGTTCGTCGTCACCGGGGAGCCGGCCGACCTGAACCGCTCCGCTGAGCTGGCCGGACGGTTGATCAAGGAGTCCGGGGTGGCGGTCGACGGGGCCGGCATCGCACTCCCCGGCGTCGTCGATCGCGCGGCCGGACGCCTGGTCCGGGCGCACGACAAGTACGGCTATCTGGGTGATCGGGATCTTCGGGCCTGGGGTGCCGCGGCGCTCGGCGTACCGACCATGATCGAGAACGATGCCCGGGCGGCCCTGCTCGGCGAGGTGACCTACGGCTGTGCCCGGGGCGCGACGGACGCGGTGATCATGACGCTCGGCACCGGGATCGGCACCGCGGCCCTGATCGACGGTCGGTTGCTCCGTGGCCGCCATGATCACGCGGCCATCCTGGGCGGCCACCAAACTGTCGACCTCGCCGGAATCCCCTGCAATTGCGGCAACCTGGGCTGCGCCGAGGCCGAGGCGAGCACCTGGAGCCTGCCACTGCACCTGGCCCGGCACCCGCAGCGGGAAGCCTCCGCGCTGGCCCGGACCGCCCGACCCGGACTGGCCGATCTGTTCGCCGCGCCCGCCGACGATCCGGCGGCCACCGACCTGCGGGCGCGCTTCCTGAAGGTGTGGGGCGCCGCGCTGGTCAGCCTCTGCCACGCCTACGACCCCGAGGTCGTGATCGTTTCCGGCGGTGTGCTGCGGGCCCGCGACCGGGTGCTGCCGTCGCTGACCGACTACGTGCATCGCCATCTCTGGTCCTCCGCCCACCGGCCGGAGTTGATCACCCCCGACCGCCCCGAGGACTCGGTGCTGCGCGGACTGGCCGCCCTGGCCGCGACCGCGCAGACCACGACCCCAGAGTCCACCGATCCCACGACCGCTGCGAGGAAGCGTTGACGACCGCACCCGTTCAGAAGTCCAGTTACGACCGCTACCCCACCGTGCCGCTGCCGGCGGGCGAGGCGGTGATCACCGGCGCCGAGGCCTGGCACCGCATCCGCGACCTGGCCTACGACCGAGCCGCGGACCGGCCGCCGCTGATCGTGGTCGACACCTACCCCGGTGTCGACCTGGCCGAGTTGACCCGGCAGCTGACCGAGGCCTGGCCGACGGCGGTGATCGTCGACGTGGAACGGGAGGCGGCCCGGCCGATCGAGGAGATCGACGCCCGGATCGCGGACAACCTCACCGACGACCGTGTGTTCGGCGTGATGAGCCATCTGCGGCTGGACGCCTTCTACGACCAGGAAAGGCTCGCCGCGCTGACGACGCGGCTGGCCGATCGGACCGCCGCCACGGTCCTGATCGGCTGGGGCGCGGCGCTCGCCGCCGGCCGGCCCGACGTCCTGGTGCTGGTCGACCTGGCCCGCTGGGAGATCCAGCAGCGGCAGCGCGCCGGCGCCCCGAACTGGCGCTCGGCCAACGGCGCCGAGGACAACCTGCGCAAGTACAAGCGCGGCTTCTTCGTCGAGTGGCGGGTCGCCGACCGGCACAAGCGCGACCTGTTCGGCAAGATCGACTTCCTGCTCGACGGCAACGCGATCGGGCACAGCTCCGGCGTCGCCCGCGAGCCGGGAATGATCACCGGCGAAGCGTTCCGCGGCGCGCTCGCGGCGGCCGTGAACGCGCCGCTGCGGGTGGTGCCCTTCTTCGACCCGGGGGTCTGGGGCGGCCACTGGATGCAGGACAAGCTGGGCCTGGACACCGAGACGCCCAACTACGCCTGGTGTTTCGACTGCGTGCCCGAGGAGAACTCGCTGCTGCTGGCCGACGGTGATCATGCCGTCGAGATCCCGGCGCTGGACCTGGTGCTGACTCAGCCGGGCGGCCTGCTCGGCGCGAAGACGTACGCCCGGTTCGGTGCCGAGTTCCCGATCCGGTTCGACTTCCTGGACACGGTCGGCGGCGGCAACCTCTCGCTGCAGGTGCACCCGCTGACCGACTACATCACCGACCGGTTCGGCATGCACTACACGCAGGACGAGAGCTACTACCTGCTCGACGCGGACGAGGACGCGGTGGTCTACCTCGGCCTCAAGTCCGGCATCGACCCGGACGCGATGATCGCCGACCTTCGGGCGGCCCAGCAGGCCGATCACCCGTTCGACACCGAGAAGTACGTGAACGCCTTCCCGGCCCGCAAGCATGATCATTTCTCGATCCCGGCCGGCACCGTGCACTGCTCCGGTGCCAACTCGATGGTGCTGGAGATCTCCGCGACACCGTTCATCTTCACCTTCAAGCTGTGGGACTGGGGCCGGGTCGGGCTGGACGGGATCCCGCGGCCGGTCCATGTCGATCATGGTGCGGCCAACATCCAGTGGGACCGCAACACCGAGTGGGTCACCGAGCACCTGCTGCAGGGGCCCGAGGAACTGCATCGCGACGGCGACGTGATCGAGGAACGCACCGGCCTGCACGAACTCGAGTTCATCGAGGTCCGCCGGCACTGGTTCGGCGACCACGCCGACCACGACACCGACGGTACGGTCAACGTCCTCAATCTGGTGGAGGGCGACGAGGTCGAGGTGATCAGCCCGACCGGCGCCTTCGCCCCGCTGCGGATCCACTACGCCGAGACCTTCATCATCCCGGCCGCCGTCGGACCGTACCGGATCCGGCGCACCGAGAACTCGCGCTCGGAACGATTCGCCACCGTGAAGGCGTACGTCCGCGGCACCTCCCTCACCGACAACGACGATCCGGCACTCGCAGCCGACAACAAAGGAGTTCGATCATGAAGTTCCGTTCCCTCGCCACCGGCGTGATCGCCGCGGCCACGACCGCCGGGCTGCTGCTCGCCGGTTGTTCCAGCCCGGGCTCGGGCAGCACCGATGATCAGCCGGTCACCGGGACGCTCGACTTCTTCACCAACAAGGCCGCCTGGAAGCCCGATTTCGACGAGCTGAACAAGACCTCGGAGCCGGGCGCCAAGATCACGCTGAACACCACCGGCTACTCCGACGCCAACCAGTACGACGCGTTCATCAAGCAATCGTTCCGGACCGACAAGAGCCCGGGCCTGTTCACCTGGCAGACCGGTCCTTCACTGAAGGAGTTGGTGGACGAGAAGCTGGTCGCCGAGACCACGGACGTCTGGACCGAGGCCGTCGAGCAGGGCTGGGTGACCGAGGACCTGCGCGAGACGTACACCTACGACGGCAAGCAGTACTGCGTGCCGATGAACATCGCCTACTGGGTGATGTACTACAACAAGAAGATCTTCGCCGAGAACGACGTCGCCGTGCCGACCACCTGGCAGGAGCTCGATGCTGCGGCGACCAAGCTCAAGGCGGCCGGCGTCACGCCGTACTACCAGACCAGCACGCTGTTCACCTTCCAGTGGTTCCAGCAGCTCGTCGCCGGCACCGACCCGGCGCTCTACAACGGCCTGGCCACCGGCGAGGTGAAGTACACCGACCCGCGGATCGTCGCGATCATGAACGAGTGGTTGGACGAGCACAAGAAGGGCTGGTTCTCCGACGCCGGCAGCAACACCGACCCGGCCAACGGGCTCAAGCAGGGCGACTTCGCCATGATCAACTTCGGCAGCTTCTTCAACGGCTCGCTGGACGGCGCCGGGATGAAGTCCGGCGAGGACTACGGCTTCTTCGTGATCCCGTCGAAGAACCCGGAGCTGCCGGCGACCCCGGTCGCGGTGGAGACCGGCCCGATCTGTGTCGCGGAGAACTCCAAGCAGAAGGCGCTCGGGCTCGCGTACTCGAAGTGGTGGATGTCGCCGGAGGCGCAGAGCGCCTGGTCCTCCGCCCGCGGCGACGTGCCGTTCAACCCGAAGGCCACGGTGGCCGACAAGAGCCTCGAGGAACTCGGCAAGGAGGTGGCGACCGACAAGTACACCCTGGTCGAGCGCTACTACGAGGCCACCCCGACGCCGATCCTGACCGTCGCGCTGGAGCAGTTCGGCGCCTTCAACGCCAACCCCGGCGACCCGCTGCCGGTCCTCGAGGCGATCCAGGCGGAGGCCGACAAGTACTTCGCCGAGAACAAGTAGCGATCACGCGGGCTGAGCCCGTCGAAGCCCAACCGAACAAGGCCCTTCGACAGGCTCAGGGCACGTACCGAGAGGAAGATAGATGGCGAGTCTTGCGGTGCGGACGCAGCGATCGGGGCTGGGGTTCGTCGCCCCGGGCGTGATCATCGTCGCGGTGTTGCTGTACGCACCGCTGCTGTGGACGGTGTTCCTCAGCTTCACCGACTACAACGGGCTCGGCAGTCCCGACTGGGTCGGGCTGGCGAACTTCGCCGAGATGTTCGACGACGGCGGCTTCGTCGGCTCGGTCGGCAACACGCTGCTCTGGGTGGCCGGGACCCTGCTGGTCCCGGTCGGCCTCGGCCTGGTGCTCGCCCTGCTCTCCTGGAACCTGCCGGGCGGCGCGTGGCTGCGACTGCCGTTCCTGATCCCGTACGCGCTGTCCGGGATCGGGGTCGGCCTGATCTGGTCGTTCATCCTGTCCAGTGGCGGCGCGCTCGACCAGGCACTGGGGGCGTTCGGCCTCGGCGGGCCGCGCTGGCTGGTGGACGCTCCGCTGAACACGATCATGATGATCCTGGCCAGCGCCTGGCAGGGCGTCGGCGTCAACGCGCTGCTGTTCACGATCGGGCTGAACTCGATCCCGAAGGAGCCGCTGGAGGCGGCCCGGCTGGACGGGGCGACCGGGGCCAAGCTGCTCGGCAACATCATCTGGCCGATGCTGCGTCCGCTGACCACGGTGGTGATCGGGTTGTCGATCGTGGCCAGCCTGAAGACGTTCGACATCGTCCAGGGCATGACGAAGGGCGGCCCCGGACGGGCCTCCGAGACGCTGGCCCTGACCATGTACAAGGAGACCTTCGTCAACAGCGAGTACGGTCTCGGCTCGGCGATCGCCCTGTTCCTGACCGTGATCACGTTGATCGCCTCGGTGCTCTACCTGCGCCGCCAACTGTCCAGCAAGAACGAGATCTGAGGAGACGATCATGAACGGAAAGGCCTCCCAGATCGTCCGCACCACGGTCCTGGTCGTCTTCGGCCTGCTCTGGCTGATCCCGGTCTACCTGCTGTTGATCAACGCCAGCAAGGACCCGACCGTGTACGACTCGCGGCAGTCCTGGCTCCCGGACGGGTTCGCGCTGTTCTCCAACATCGCCGAGGCCCTCAGCCTGTCCGGGATGGCCGACAGCGTGCTCAGCACAGTGCTCTACAGCCTGGTCTCCCCCGCGCTGGCCGTGATCATCGGCGCGGCCGCCGGCTTCGGCATCGTGGCACTCGGCCTGAAGCACGGCTTCGCCTGGTTCGTGGTGATCTTCGGCGGAACGATCTTCCCGCTGCAGATGATCCTGCTGCCGTTGTTCGACGGCTACTCCCGGGTCGGCCTGTACGACAACCGGATCGGCATGATCCTGATCTACACGGCGATCGCGACCCCGTTCTCGGCGTTCGTCATGCGCAACTTCTTCACCGGCGTCTCGCACAGCGTCTTCGAGGCGGCCCGGCTGGACGGCGCATCGGTCTGGTCGATCTTCACCCGAGTCTACCTGCCGATGTCGGTCAGCGCGCTGGTGGCGATCTTCATCCTGCAGGCCACGTTCATCTGGAACGACCTGCTGCTCGGCCTGGTGCTGGCCCAGTCCGACGCCGTTCGGCCGATCGTGACGACGCTGGCCGGCATGCAGAGCACGTACGGCGGAGCGCAGCTGTCCACCGTGCTCGCGGCCGGCGTGCTGGTCTCGCTGCCGACCGTGATCTTGTTCCTGTGCACCCAACGCTTCTTCGCCAAGGGCCTCGCCCTCGGCCAGTACTGAGGAGTCTCGAATCCGTGAGCGTTCCGACCGTTGATGATCTTGCGGCCGACCAGGTCAGTCATCACTATGACGACCTGATCGCGCCGAGCGGGTTGACCAACCTGCTCGGCACCCTGCGCGTCGATCATGACCTGACCCAGGTCAGCGCCGTCACCTTCCCGCCGGTGTCGCAGGGCCTGACGGCCACCGCGACGCTGTTCGTGGACGGCCGGCTGTTCGCCTCGTACGGCGCCGAGGTGACCCATGCCTGGCGGCCCGACCGGGTGGTGCGCAGCGCCGAACTGCCCGGGCTGCGGATCGAGACGACCACCGTCGCCGTGCCCGGCGAGACCGCCGTGGCGATCGACATCGAGGTGCACAACCTGGGCACCGAGGATCGGCAGGTCGTCCTCGGGTTCACCCTGAACGCCCGGGTCCGCGCGGCCGACGGTGCCTGGCTGTCGGCCGAGTCACCGAGTGCGGCCAACGAGACCGTGGCTTGCCCTTCGACAGGCTCAGGGATCGGAAGAATGATCTTCACCCAGCCGGGCGGCGCCGCGGTGTCGGTGCAGGGGCTGGACCGGCCGGCCACGGTCCGGGCGAGTGGCGTCGCCAGGGCGCCCGGTGACGCGTACGAGGTCGGCATCGGCGGCACCGCCCGCGGCGGCACGGCGGACACGACGCTCGACGTACCTGCCGGAGGTTCGGCCCGGATCGGTTACGTGCAGGCGATCGCGGCCACCGAAGCCGAGGCGGAGGCCACGTTCGGGCGGGTCGCCGCCGACGTCCCGGCCGCGGTCACCGCCGCCGAGGTGTTCTGGAACACCCAGCTCAGTGCGGCCTTCACGCCGGGCAGCGGCGAGTTCTCCGGCAGCCTGCCGATCCTGACCACGGAGAACGACGCGCTGCGCCGGCTCTACTGGTGGGCCGTGCTCGGCGTGATCTGGTTCCGGCGCGACTTCGCCGGCAACGTGCTCGGTCGCAGCTACGACACGCTGATGCCGAACTACTGGTCCACCACCACGTTCATCTGGGACTTCAGTCTCAGCTCGCTCACCCATGCGCTGCTCGATCCCGAGCCGATGCGGCGCCAGCTGGCGCACTGGATCGCCAGCGACATCCACACCCACTTCGGCACCTCGTCGCTGACCGGCGGTCCGGTCGGCCAGTGGTACTCGGTCAACGACTACGCGATGACCCGGCTGGTCGACGACTACGTCCACTACACCGGTGATCACGACTTCCTGACCGAGGAGTTGGCCGGTCGCCCGGTCCATGATCATCTTCGACAGTGGGCCCATGCCTGGCAGGACTTCCGCAAGGCCTCTCCGCTGGCGGACTACGGCGAGATCGAGAACCTGCTCGAGTGCGTGAGCTCGTACACGCACGAGGTGGCCAGCCTGAATGCGGCGAACGTGTGGAACCTGCGAACCACCGCGGACCTGCTGGATCGGGTCGGCCAGGACGGTGATCAACTCCGGAAGACGGCGGACGAGCTGCTGCCGCACGTGATCGACCTGTACGAGGACGGCACCGGGTTCTTCGCGGCCCGGCAGCCGGACGGCACCCGGCTCGGCGTCCGGCACTGCTACGACTTCAGCATCGTCGGCACCACGATCGCCGATGATCTTGACCCGCAGGTCCGGACGGAGATGATCGACTTCTTCCGGCGCGAGCTGCAGACGCCGAACTGGATCCGCGCCCTGTCGCCGTACGACCCGGACGCCAGCTTCAGTGTCCGGCCGGACCACCAGTGGAACGGCGCCTACCCGGCCTGGCCCGCCGACGCCGCCCGTGCCCTGGTCGAGCTCGGCGCCGCCGATGTCGCGCTGGACTGGCTGCCCGGCCTGGCCCGGACCGCGAACCAGGGCCCGACCGGCCAGGCGCACTTCGTCGAGGAGGCCCAGCCGGGCATCAACGGCGGCGCCCGGAAGGCCCCGCCGCAGCTGCCGTACATCATCGACTGGTCCTGCTCCTCCTCGGGAGCCTGGGTCGCACTGGTGATCGAGTCGCTGTTCGGCGTCCGGGTCGGCCCCGACGGTGCGGTCACCGCCCGGCCCGTGTTGCGGGACCTCGATCCCGGCGCCGTGCTGCACGGGCTCCGGGTCGCCGGCCGCACCTACGACGTGCACGCCGACGGCCGGGTGGTCGCGCTCGATCAGGTCGGGGTGCCGACGGCTCCGTAGACCGGGTTGGCGCCGATCAGCCAGTTCAGGGCCCGGTGACGCTCGGCGGTCTGCCGCCACAGCCACCAGGACGAGCGGTCGTCGAGTTCCGAGATCGGGGTTCCGCCGACGGCGAGATCACCGTCGATCAGCGCGACCCCGTCCAACTCGACCGCCCCGAACCAGGTGTCCCGGGCCCACGCCGCGAAGTCGACGTGACGCCTGGTGACCTGCAGGTCGGCCAGCCGCCAGTCGAGCGCCTGCTGCCGGCGCCACTCCCGCTCGATCTCGCCGGCGGGGCGCAGCGACGGCTCCGGCCGGCCGCCGTCGAACGGGCCGGGGCCCGGCACCTGGAACTCCGTCACCGTGTCGAACGGCTGACGGCCCGGATCGAGGGCCGGCACGGCATCGGTGATGCCGAGCGCCCAGAGCAGCGCCAGCGCCGCCTCCGCGTCGAACGCGTGCTCGGCGGCCAGGTCCTCTCCGACGGCGCCGGGCGGCTGGTCCAGCAGATCGCGTTCGTCCGGCTCCGGCTCGGAGCCCAGCTCGACCTCGTCCAGCCAGGCCCGGTACCGCACCGCCTCCTCGGCCATCAAGGCGGGATGATCTTCGAGGCCGGCCTCGATCGCGCTGCGGTACGTCGTCGCGAGCAGGACCAGGGCCCGTCGGGCGACCCGATCCGGATCCGGCCGCTCCGGGTCGGCTACCAGGTCCCGGCCGTCGGCGTCGATGATCATCCGGCCGTCCAGGAAGCAGAAGCCGCCGGTGCGGTCGGTCAGGTCGAGCACCAGCTGGCCGGGCAGTCCCTCGCCCAGGTCCCGGTCCGCCACCGAACCGTACACGGCCGAGGTCGACAGCGCCCGCACCAGCAGGCCGTCCGAGGCGCCGATGCCGCGCAGGTAGCCCTCCAGGCCGAGCAGATGCGGACCGACCTGGTCGTCGGCCAGCCGGGTGAACGTGATCGTCCCCTCGTCCGACGTGAAGGTCGCCGCACTGCCGTCGCCGGCGAGGTCCACCGCACACTCCACGCCGGGCGGCACCAGCGCCTGCCAGTGCGAGGCCGCCAGCCGCCCGCCGAACCTTGCGTACACCGCCGCGTTCGTGATCATCCGCCCAACCTAACGGTCGAACCCTCGCGGGCATCGGGAAGGATGCCTGCATGACCGATCCGAGCATGATCATCGCCGACCTGGGCCGACTGACCACGCCGCACGCGATCGAGGAGACCCGGATCGTCGAACTCGGCGGCAGCCCGCAGGTGGTGACGATCCGCGGCCGGGACCGGCGGAACCCGGTCCTGATCATGGTCCACGGCGGACCGGGCACGCCGCTCAGCGCGACGTCCTGGATGTGGCAACGACCGCTCGAGGAGTCGCTGACGATCGTCCAGTACGACCAGCGCGGTGCCGGCCGGAGCTTCCAGCACGACGACCCGGACCGGCTCCGGAACGCGCTCAGCCTCGACCACTGCGCCCGGGACACGGTCGAGCTGGCCGAGCTGATCCGGGCCGAGTTCGGCGTCGCCCGGGTGCTGCTGGCCGGGCACAGCTGGGGTACGGCGGTCGCCACCCGGGCCGCCCTGCTCCGGCCGGACCTGTTCGCCGCCTACCTCGGCGTCTGCCAGATCGCCTCGACCGCGGCCGGGGAGACGGAGAGCTGGCGGTGGGTGCGCGCCGAGGCGGACCGGCGCGGCGAACGGGTCGCGGCCGAGGAGCTGGACGCGATCGCGCCGTACCCGGAGTCGTTCAGCCGTAGGACGCTGACGGTGGAACGGCACTGGGTGACCAGGTTCGGCGGGATGGCGGCCGGCCGCGCCGACAGCGCGTACTTCGACGACGGGGAGAGCACCGCGCCGGACTACACCCCGGCCGACCGGGAGTCCGCCCGGGCCGGCCGTGAGTTCCTCGCCGAGCACCTGCTGCCCCGGTTCATCGAGATCGACTTCACCACCGTGCGGTCGTTCGAGGTCCCGCTCGTGATCTTCCTCGGCCGGCACGACTACGTGACGCCGACCGCTCCCGCGGTGGCCTGGCTGGACCGGCTGACCGCGCCGGCCAAGATCATCGAGTGGTTCGAGGATTCGGCGCATCTGCCGATGTACGAGGAGCCCGGCCACTTCCAGACCGCCGTGCTGCGGCACCTGCTGCCGTACGGCCGATGATCAACAGCGGGTCCACGGCACCTCGTCGCCGACATGCCGGGCCACCCGCTCCACCAGCGGCAGCAGCAGCTCGGCGATCTCCCGACCGGCCTCGGTCAGCGAGTATTCGACGTGCGGCGGCAAGGTCGGCTTCTGGTCCCGGACCACGAAGCCGTCGTCGACCAGCACCCGCAGGGTCTGCGCGAGCATCTTCTCGCTGACTCCGTCGATCCCGTCCCGCAGTTCGTTCCAGCGCCGGGTGCCGCCGGCCAGCGCGAGCACGGTCGGGACACCCCATTTGCTGGTCACATGGGTGAGCACCAGCCGGCTCGGGCAGTCGGCCGCCAAGGCGAGCCGGAGGTCGTTCGGGCCGGGCACGGACATGCCCGGATTCTACTCACCAAATAGTGCGTACCCAACCATTGGAATGCAGGACGATCCCCTGTCGTTGTGCGGGCTGTGACCACACCACCACTCGCTTCTGTTCCGACCCGCCCCGACACCGGTACGGACGACCAGTTCACCGAAGCGCCGGCCGAGACGCCGGCGCCGGCGTCCGGCGGCTTCAGCTTCGTCACCGTGGACGGCGGCGACGCCGAGGTCTGCGGCCCGGACGGGGTGTGCGCCTGATGTCCGCCGAACCGTTCCCGCTCACGGAGGGCCGGCTGCGGGTCGACATCTGGAGCGACATCATGTGCCCGTGGTGCTACCTCGGCGACGCCGCCCTGGACCATGCGCTGCTCGACTTCCCGCACGCCGACCAGGTCGACATCCGCTACCGCAGCTTCCTGCTCCGGCCGGACCTGCCGTCCGACCGACCGACCGATCTCTATGAGTTGATCAGCAGCGGCCGCGGCGTCTCCCGGGAAGAAGTCGACGCCGGCCACGCCATGCTCGAAGAGCGGGGCCGCGCCCTCGGCCTGGACTACCGGTTCGACCGTGCGATCGCGATCAACTCCACCTCCGCGCACCGGCTCAGCCACGTCGCGCTCGATGCCGGGGTGCAGCGGGCCATGATGCAGCGGCTGTTCCTCGCCTACTTCACCGAGGGCCGCAACGTCGCCGACTATGACACGCTCACCGAACTCGGCGTGGAGGTCGGCCTCGACGGCGACCAGGTCCGCGGCGCGCTGGAAAGCGGCGCCCACCTTAGCGACGTCCAGGACGATCTCACGCTGGCCCGGGAGCTCGGCATCCAGGGCGTCCCGTTCTTCGTCTTCAACGGCAAGTACGCGGTCTCGGGCGGCCAGCCGGTCGAGGTGTTCCGCCAGACCCTGGACACGGTCTGGGGCGAGCTGACCCCCGCTCCCGCCGGCTGACGTCACTCCCGTACGACTTCACACGGTTTCCTGGCGCTTTGCATGGGTTACATCTCGTGCAAAGCGCCAGTTTTTCACGTTAACGTGAAAAACTGCGCGGCGGCGAGAGAGGTCAGGGGGCGACGGTCCAGCCGTTGGCGGTGATCGCGCGGATCAGGTCGGCCTCGGTGGCGGGATCGACCGACAGGGACAGGTAGCCGACCTCGCGGACCTGGTCGTGCTCGATCGCGATGTCCTCGACGTTGACGCCGGACTCGCCGATCAGCGCGAACAGGCGGCCCAGGGCGCCCGGCTCGTCGGGGATCTGCACCACGACCCTGCTGTACGCGACGGCGGCCCGGCCGTGCTTGCCGGGGATCCGGCGGGTCCCGGTCACGCCCTGGGACAGCACGGTGCGCAGCTCGTCGGTCTCGGGCTGTTCCAGGGCCTTGATCAGCACCTGGAGTTGATCATGGACCTGGCGCAGCTCGGACAGCACGGCGCCGGAGTTGCTGCCCAGGATCTGTTCCCACAGACCCGGGTCGGAGCCGGCGATCCGGGTCACGTCGCGCAGGCCCTGGCCGGCCAGCAGCAGGTCGTCGGCGGGGATGTCGTTGAGCCGGCCGGCGGTCAGCACCGACATCAGGTGCGGCAGGTGGGAGACCCGGGCGACGGCCGCATCATGATCATCGACGTCCATGATCACCGTGCGGGCGTGACAGGCCTCGACCAGCGACCGGACCGTGCCGACCGCGGTCTCGGCGGACCGGCGGTGCGGCGTGATCACCCAGGTCCGGTCGACGAAGAGGTCGGCCCGGGCGGTCATCGGGCCGGAGTGCTGGGAGCCGGCCATCGGGTGCGAGCCGACGTAGCGGGCGAGCTCGGGTTCGCTGTCCCACAAGGAATGCAGCACGCCGGCCTTGACCGAGCCGACATCGGTGACGGTCGCCTTCGGGTAGGTCCGCAGCGCGTCACTGATCACGCCGGCCAGCACGCGCGGCGGCACGGCGGCCACCACCAGGCGGACCTCGTCCGGGTCCGCCGGTGTCACCGTGCCGGCACCGAGTTCGGCGGCGACCCGGGCATGGCTGGCCTTGGCGTCGACCAGGTGCACCGGCCAGCCGGCCGCGGTCAGCGCGCAACCGACCGAGGCACCGACCAGGCCGGCGCCGATGATCACCGTCGGGCCCACGGGCTCAGCGGTGACGGGCCGGGGTGCGGTCACTGCTCCTCAGGATCCGCGGTCTGAGGTGACGTCGGGCTCTGTCCTTCGACAGACTCAGGGGACGGTGTGACCGGCTCCTGGGCGGGTTCCACGGCCGAGGGTTCGCTGAGTTGCTCGGCGAGGCGGTCGCCGCGGATCCGGCGGAACTTCCGGGGCAGCGCGCGGGTGCGGTCCAGCACGGCGACCTCAAGGGCCTCCACGCCGAGCTCGCGGGCCGGCGCCCCTGAGCCCTGGTCCGAGCCGAGCGCCCGTACGGCGAGCTTGATCGCCTCGGTCAGCCCGAGACCGGGCCGGTAGCCCGCCCGGACCACCTCGGCGATCGCCTCGGCCGAGCCGCCCATCACGGCGAAGTCGTCCTCGTCGTTGACCGAGCCGTCGTAGGTCAGCCGGTAGATCTGGTCCGAGGCGTGCTCGATGCCGAGCTCGGCGACCACGATCTCGACCTCGTACGGCTTCTCGCCGCCGGACGAGAAGATCGTCCCGAGCAGTTGTGCGTACGCGTTCGCGAGGCCGCGGCCGGTCACGTCGGTCCGGTCGTAGCTGTAGCCGCGCAGGTCGGCGTACCGGATGCCGGCCGTGCGCAGGTTCTCGAACTCGTTGTAGCGGCCGACCGCGGCGAAGCCGATCCGGTCGTAGATCTCGCTCACCTTGTGCAGCGCCTGGGATCGGTTCTCGGCGACGAACAGGATGCCGTCGGCGAAGTGCAGCACGACGACCGAGCGGCCGCGGGCGATCCCCTTCCGGGCGTAGTCCGCCCGGTCCTTCATCAGTTGTTCGGGCGCGACGTAGAACGGCATGCTCATGAAAGAGGGGCTCCTGGTCCGTCGGGGCGTTGCAGCCGGCCCGCGAGCATCCGGTCGACCAACTCGGCCACCCGCTGCTCCGCGACGCGTTCCACGCCGTCCGGGCCGGCGATCATGATCACCGGATAGATCCGGCGAGCCACATCCGGCCCACCGGTCGCCGAATCGTCATCGGCCGCGTCGTACAACGCCTGGATCACCGCCGTCGCCGCCCCAGTCGCATCCAGCTCGGGCCGATACAGCTTCTTCAACGCCCCCCGCGCGAACACCGACCCCGAACCGATCGAGTGGAACTCGTGCTCCTCGTACCGCCCGCCGGTCGGATCGTAGGAGAAGATCCGGCCCCGGCCCGCGGCCTGATCCCAACCCGCGAACAACGGCACCGCCACCAGCCCCTGCATCGCCAACGGCAGATTCCCACGCACCAGCGTGGCCAACCGGTTCGCCTTGCCCACCAGGGACAACGACGACCCCTCCAACTTCTCGTAATGCTCCAACTCCAACTGGAACAACCGGATCAGATCGATCCCGAGGCCCGCGGAGCCGGCGATCCCGATCACGGAGAACTCGTCGGCCGGATACACCTTCTCGATGTCGCGCTGGGCGATCATGTTGCCCGCGGTGGCCCGGCGGTCCCCGGCCAGCACGACACCGCCGGCGAACGTCGCCGCGGCGATGGTCGTGCCGTGCGGGGACAGCGCGCCGGCGTCGCCGCTCCCGAGCTCCCCCGCCCTACCGGCCGGCAGCACGTGCGGCGCGACCGCGGCGGCGAACTCGTAGAACGACGACGTTCCGACCTTCAGATACTCCGGTGACAGACCTATCGACGACAGATCGCTCACTGCCCACCCTTCTGAACGAAGCTCCGGACGAACTCCTCGGCGTTGACCTCGAGCACATCATCGATCTCGTCCAACAGCGAATCGACGTCGGAATCCAGCTCCGCCTTGTGCGCGGTGTCAGCCGGGGCGATCTCGTCGACCTCCTGCTCCTCGTGGGAAGTACGGGCTCGTCGCCGGGTGTGCTCTGTCTCAGCCATGACGTTCTCCTCCTCCAGCGTCGGGGCCTCCGGTGGGTGACCCGTGTCTGGTTGTCAGATCAAGCCTAGTGTCCACGTACGACAGCGCCCCGGAGATACCACGCTCCGGCCGAAGAGTTGTCGGATCGGGTCCTGAGCGCCTCGACGAGCCGGCGACGGACTCGCGCTCGTCGAGGCACCGGCCCGCCAGGGCCACGGTCCTCGCCGCACCGTCCTCGCCGAGTGGACGATCTGACCCGCAGCCCGCGCCGGAATCGAGGTCAAAGTGTCCGCTCGATGAGGCGGGGTGCACCAGCCCGTGACCGGCGGGCGATCCTCACCTCAGCCCTGATACCCAGGATGAATCGGCTCTCCAGCCCTGAGCGGAACCTCGTCGTACGGAATGGCCACGGCCACGCCATCTGAGGGCACCAAGATCGGCGAGTCCCCGCCCAACGCATCGAGGAAGGACCCGGACCGGACAAAGGCAGAACTGTCATAGAGGAACAGCCAGCCATGCTCCCTCAATTCCGCCCGCGTGATCATCAGGCGATCCGGATCCATCGACGGAGAGAGCCTGCTCAGCACATCAGTCACTCGTTCGAGAGCGTCGTCCAGACGCACGCTTCCCCATTCCTCACTCCGGAAACAACGAATCTGCGAGCGCTATCAACTCTTCTTCGGTGAGTTCTGGAGGGTCCGACTGCGAAGCGACGGCGACGAAGTCGTCGGGTAGCCAGGTGTCGTAATGCTCGACATAGTGAGCAAGATCGCTGTACCACTCCCATCGGCCGTCCGTGTGGGAATGGAACGGGCCGAGGTCGCCGCCGGTGAAATAGTCCGTACCCAGGATTCCTGACGCGGCCAGCACGGGCGCATTCCGAAGATACGCAACAACCCGGGCTTTCCGTACCGCATCAAGCTTCAGGGTGCGGTGAATACTCTCACCATCCGGGTCGCCGTAGGAAAGCTCCCGATAGAGCCCTAGCTGACCCAAAGACATTCATCCTCCTAGGGCGGTCCTGGCGTGAAATCCTGCCACGCCCCCGAGTTGCTGTTGGCCGTCGGTCCAATCGTCAGGCGGCCGTTCGGCCAAGCCCACACAGTATCGTCGGGGGCCCTCACATTCACCCCCATCTTGTTGGCCAGATTCTGTGCCGCTCCATCCGGCAAGCTGCCCGTCTGACACGAGATCAATCTGATGTCTCCGCCGGGATAGCTCGGATCATTCTGGATCAGTCTGGCCAGCACCCGGTGATTGAAGTTCTCACCGCTACCCCAAGCACCCGGCGTTCTGCCGAAATCGGTAGGCGAGCCGTGAATCGCGACATCGTGGTGGCCCGGAATGGGCTTGGCTTTCCCTGCGTACTGTCCGAACGTGTCCGATGGAGTCGTCAGCACCGTGCCACCCGGGACCGCCCTTGTTCCCCGAAGCGTCCGGACCCCGGTGACCAGCCCGTGTCCACCGGCGCCGCCGGCGCCGCCGAGGACCGCGCCCTGCACGGCACCTGTCGTGGTCGCGGAGAGGAAGCCGCTCACGCTGTGCGGCCCGGGGCCGGTGGCGTAGCGATAGCCGCCCATTCCGGCGCCGCCCACGCCGCCGGAGACCGCGCCGTTGATCGCAGCCGCCTTCCAGCCGGTCGCGCCGAGCCGGCCCGCCACTCCCAGCCCGCCGATGCCGCCGAGCGCACCGGAGACGGCGACCTGGCCCCAGTTGACCTCGCCGGTCGTCGCCTTCTGGATGATGGTGTCGGCGCCCGCCGAGATCAGCATCATGCCGGCCGGGCCGCCGACGCCGGTCGCCATCAGGACGCCGCCGGCGATCACCATCGCGCCGCCGGCCAGGTACTCCCAGTTGTCTCCGACCCATTCCGTGGTCGCGTCCCAGGCCTTCTCGTACCACGGCTTGCGGGCGTTCTCGAGATCGGCCTGCGACACCGGCCGCAGCCCGGTCGGATCGGCCGCATGCAACGGATCGTTGCCGGCATAGGAGTACGGGTTCCCGGCCCAGCCGGCCCCCGGCACCGGATCCAGCGGGTCAACCGACAGGAAGCCCCGCGTGGCCGGATCGTAGGCCCGCGCGTGCAGCCACTCCAGCCCGGCGATGCCCAGCTCGCCGCCCGCGCCGACGCTGACCAGGCCCGGAGCGCCGGGCAGACCGACCGCACGGCCGGGCTCGACGCTCCACGGGTCGGCGCCCATGGCCCGGCTGGACCGCCACCCCGAGGCCAGCCATTGGTCGCCGACGCCGGTCATCCCGGCCGCGCCGAGCACCGAGGTCGCCCCGACCTGCACCAGACCCGGTGCGTACGGGTCGGCGCTGTCCCAGAAGGTCGGCAGTTCCGTGGCGTCCGGACCGATCCCGGACGAGATGGAGGCGAGCTCGCCGGTCGGGTCAACGTGCATCCGGGTGCGCTGGACGCGCTGGCCGGAACGGTCGGCGACCTCGGCCAGATAGCCGGTCGGCGACCAGGAATAGGTACGCACCCCGCCGTCGGCGAAGGAGGTCCGCACCCGCCGGCCGGCGCCGTCGTACTGGTGCCGGGTCGTGCCGACGGCATCGGTCACCGACGTCAGCTGTCCCGCGGCGTCGTAGCCGTAGTCGCAGGACCGGTCATCGTGGCTCTCGGCGACCAGCCGGCCGGCCAGGTCATAACTCCAGCGGGAGACCGCCGCGTCGACGGTCTTGGCGATCAGCTGGTGCGCAGCGTCGTAGTCGAACCGGGCGGACTCGCGCGAGCCGTCCGCGGCCGACCTGTCGAGGGTGACGATCCGGCCGTCCTCGTCCCGGCCGACGGTGGTGCGCGTCGACCCGCCGGCCTCGGTGAGGACATGGCCGGTGACGAAGCCGTCGGAGTAGCTCCAGGACTGGGACACCCCGTCCGCCGCGGCGGCGACCAGGCGGCCGGACCGATCGAGGGTGAGCCGGGTCCGGCCGAGCAGCGGATGATCGATCGTGGTGAGCCGGCTCGCGCTGTCGTAGCCGTACGTCGTCGTGGTGCCGTCCGGGGTGGTCATCGCCGTCCGCCGGCCGGCCGCGTCGTAGGTCCAACTGACGGCCTGGCCGTCCCGTTCCCGGCGGATCAACTGGTGCCGGCGGTTCCACTCCAGCTCGCTGACGCTGACTCGGTCCCGGCGGGAGCGGTCGGTGACCGTGGCCCGGCGGTTGCGCAGGTCGCGGCTGATCGTGCTGACCGTACGTCCGTCGACGGCGATCGAGACCACCCGGCCGGCCGCGTCGTAGGTCCATTCGGTCCGCCGGCCCCCGGGCTCCTCCTGCCAGGTCTGGCGACCGGCGGCGTCGTAGCCCGCCCGGGTGGTCCGGCCGAGCGGATCGGTCTCCGCGACGCATCGATGCTGGGCATCGAACTCACGCCGGGTCACCTGGCCCAACGGGTCGGTGATCGTCGTGTTGCGCCCGGCCTCGTCGTAGCCGTAATGCGTGACTCCGCCGTTGCCGTTGATGACCGCGATCAGCTGGCCGGCCGCGTCGTAGCGGAAGCGGCGCCGCCCGCTGCTCGGGTCGGAGATCGCGACCACCCGCCCGGCGAGGTCGTACGCATAGCGGGTGCGGCCGACCCCGGGGACGAAGCTGGCGGCCAGGCGCCCGCCGCGGTCGTAGCTCAGCCAGCCGAGCTCGCCGGTCGGCAGCCGCAGCTGCACCGGACGGCTGTCGGCGTCATAGCTGATCGTGGTGCGGTTCCCGAGCGCATCGACGGTCGCGCTGCGCCGGCCGCAGGCGTCGTACTCGAACCGGGTCACGTCACCGACCGGTGAGGTGACCGCGACCACCCGGCCGGCGGCATCCCGCTCGATCCTGGTCAGCGCGCCCTCGGCATCGAGCAGTTCCACCGGCCGGCCACACCGGTCGTAGGCGGTGATCGCCGCCGACCCGTCGGCCTGGCCGAGGGCGACCGGCCGGCCGAGTTCGTCGAACCGGTGGGTGATCTCCCCCGTGGCGTCGCGCGACACGACGCCGCCGGTGGGATCGGCAGCGACCGAGAGCTCGTGGCCGAGCGGATCGATCACGGTGTCGGGCGCGCCACCGACGCCGTAACCCCAGGTCCAGGCATGCCCGTCCGGCGTCGTGGTCCGGCTGAGCCGGGACAGCGAATCGTGCTCGAAGCGCCAGGTGCTGCCGTCCGGGAGCTCGACCGCGGCCAGGTTGCCGAGGTCGTCCAGTCTGCGTTCGACGGCCCGGCCCAGCGGATCGATGGTCCGGGACTCCTCGCCGTCGGCGCCGTACTCGATCTCGGTCCGCGCCCCGGTCGGATCGAGCGTGGCCGCCAGCCGACCCCCGGCGGTGTACTCGAACCTCCAGATCCCACCGTCCGGGTCGTGGCGCTCGCTGATGCCGTGCGGCCCGTGGACGAAAACGGTGCGGCGACCGCTCGGCGTGGTCGCCGCGACGACCCGACCGGACGCGTCGTAGCTCAGCCGCGCGCAGTCGCCGGCCGCGTTGGTGGTGGCCGTGAGATCGCCGTGCTCGTCGTACTCGAACTGCAACGGCACCCCGACCGGGTCGACCAGCCGGATCAGCAGTCCGTCGCGCCACTCGAACCGGGTGACGCCGCCCTCCGGGTCGGTCATCGTCGCCGGATTGCGTTCGGTGCCGTCGTACGTGTACGTCGTCACCGCGCCTTCGCCGGTGATCACGGTCACGATCCGGTCGTGGTCGTCGTAGGCGTACTGGAACTCGGCGCCGGACGGGCTGACCTCCCGCACCACGTGCCCGCGGTCGTCGAACTCGCGGACCGTGGCCCCGCCGTCGCGGCCCACCACCAGGACCGGATTGCCCTGGGCGTCGTAGCTGGTGGACTGCCGCCGGTCGAAGCTGTCGATGATGCCGATCAGCCGGCCGCGCCCGTCGTGGATCCAGGTGTTCGCCCGGCTCCCGTCGAGATCGGCGACCTCGGTGACGTTGCCCGGCAGATAGCTGTAGCGGCTGACCCGGCCGTGCGGGGACCGCTGGGTGGCCACCCGGCACTGATCGTCATAGGTGTTGTGCACCTCGACCACCCCGTCGGCGTCGACGACCTCCTCGATCAGGCCGGCGTCGTTCCAGCGGTAGCGGCGGGTGCCCCCTTCGCCGGTGACCGAGGTCAGCCGGCCGGCGGC
The DNA here is from genome assembly GCF_059617205.1 of Microlunatus sp. YIM B11417. NCBI lineage: Bacteria > Bacillati > Actinomycetota > Actinomycetes > Propionibacteriales > Propionibacteriaceae > Microlunatus > Microlunatus sp. YIM B11417. The sequence goes on along the minus strand of NZ_JCAMPJ010000003.1, from coordinate 631,255 downwards.
GTCGTAGCCGTAGTCGAGCCGGCGTCCGTCGGAGACCACCACGGCGGCGACGGTGTCACCGCTCCATTCCAGGCTCAGCCAACGGCCTCGTTCGTGCTCGAGCCGGATCAGCCGGCCCTCGGCATAGCGGAAGCTGATCATGGTGCCGGCGCCGCGGTCGTACGAGAGCGGCAGCCCGGAGCTGGTGAAGCGCCAGGTCCCGCCGTCGTTGTCGGTGACCCGCAGCTCGTTCGCCGCTTCGTCGCGGTCCAGCCACAGCGACACGTTGCGGCCGCGGCCCCAGCCGGTGCCCAGCCGGGGGAACTCGACCACCCGGCCGTCGGGCTGGGTCAGCAGCGCTGCCTCGTCGGTGAAGCTGAGCCCGACCTCGGTCCAGCTCGACCAACCCGGACCGAAGGCACCACGAGCCCGGTTGAAGGAGTTGTACATCCGGCTCAGCACCAGCGACGCGCAGCCGCCGGCGAACGACAGGTCCGTCTCCGGCTCGACGAAGTTGCCGGTGGAGGCGTTCACCGGATCGTCGGAGTAGCCGGTGGTCGGTGCCACACCGAGCCGGGCGGGCGACGTGGGCGGGATGTCCTGGCGATTGACCGGTACGCCGGCGGACTGGAGGCTGGCTTCCAGCGCGCTGTTGGACACCGTCACCATGTCGCCGGAGCCGCCGGCCTGCTCGAAGGCCGTCGCGACCGTCTCCACCCAGGTCTTGTCCAGGTCGTTGAGCTGGTTGTACAGCCCCAGCGCGTTGTAGACCGCGGAGCCGTCGATGCCGGACGTCCCGTCGACCCCCCAGTCGAAACCGTTGTTGAACTCGGTCTCGAAGCCCCGCAGCTTGGCGGGCTTCCCGCTCAGCTCCTGCAGCGAGTCGGTCAGGCCGCTGACGAACGTGCGCAGCGCGCTCGGGCGGGCCGAGGACGTACCGCCGCCGCCCTCGCTGCTCCCGCCGCCACCGGGCATCGGGTTCTCCCGGTCCTTGGCGTCGGCCGAGAACTGCTTCGGCGGTGGCGGCGGCTTGGGCCCCTCCGGCGGGTCCTCGTCACCGCCGAGGTCGGACAGGGTGATGTGCGCCTTGTCCTCGTCGTGCCGTTTCTTCCACTCCCGGGCCTCGTGCCGACGCCGGTTCTCGTCGGGCACCAGGTCCTTGATGTAGCGCACCTGGCGGGCGACGTCGTCCAGCGCGGTGGCGATGTTCTCGCCGTCCTCGTCGGCGATGTCCTGATTGCGCTCGAAGAGCTGAGAGAACCGGCCCTTGAAGTCCTGCAGCGCGGTGGTGGTGCCGGTCCGGCGGGTGCTGCACTGACTGCGGAGCTTGGTCGCGGTGTCGGTGCACCAGGAGATCAGCGAATCCGCCGCCGACTCGTTGATCTTGACATCGGGAAGCCCACCCCAGGTACTCGGATCGCTGCTACTCGCCACAACTCTTCCCTTCCGACCGCTCGTATACCGCGGCTCCAGCGCGACGAACCCGCCGCGCACCCGACAGAAGCCCGACAAACCTATGCGTTGGCGGAGTCAACTCGCAGCCCTGTACGCCCGTCCGTTGCGGCGAATTCGGTCGCTACTCAGCGGCCCAGGGCCTCGACCAGTTCGGTGACCGTCCGGCTCTCGTCGATGATCCGGCCCACCTGGGCCCGGGTGCCGCGGAGCGGGTCCAGCAGCGGGATCCGCTGCAGGGCGGCCCGGCCGGGGACGTCGAAGATCACCGAGTCCCAGGAGGCGGCGACGACGGCCTCGGAGAACTTGGCCATCACCCTGCCCCGGAAGTAGGCCCGAGTGTCGGCGGGCGGCTCGGTCCGGGCCTGCTCGATCTCGGCGTCGCTGACCAGCCGCTGCATCCGGCCCTTGCCGACCAGCGCCTGGTAGAGGCTGCGTCGCGGATCGACGTCGCAGTACTGCAGGTCGATCAGGGCGACCTTGGCGGCATCCCACCCCAGCCCGTCGCGTTCCCGGTACGAGTTCATCAGTCGCAGCTTGGCCACCCAGTCCAGCTGGTCGGCCAGCTCGAACGGGTCCCGGCGCAGGGCGTCCAGGCAGCTCTGCCAGCGGGCGAACAGGTCCTTCGCCTCGATCCGGGCCGCTTCGGACAGGTCCTCGGCGACCGCGTCGTAGGTGGCCCGGCAGGCCTCCAGGTACAACTCCTGCAGGCCGATCGCGGTGATCGACCGGCCGTCGGCGAGCGCGACCGTCGTCGTACAGGCCGGATCGTGGCTGATCGCCCGCATCGCCGCCACCGGCGCGGCCAGCCGGACCTGCGGGCCGACGGAGCCGTACTCGATCGCGCGCAGTACCCAGGCGGCGCAGCCGAGCTTGAGGTAGGTGGAGATCTCCGACATCGTCGCGTCGCCGGTGATGACGTGCAGCCGGCGGTGCTTGGTGGCGTCCGCGTGCGGCTCGTCACGGGTGTTGATGATCGGCCGGTTCAGCGTCGTCTCCAGGCCCACCTCGGCCTCGAAGAAGTCGGCCCGCTGGCTGATCTGGAAGCCGGCCTGCTCGCTGGACTGGCCCAGGCCGACGCGGCCGGCGCCGGTGATCACCTGCCGGCTGACCAGGTGGCCGGAGAACTGGGTGACGATCCGGTCGAACGGGGTGGTCCGGGACAGCAGGTAGTTCTCGTGGGTGCCGTACGAGGCGCCCTTGCCGTCGGTGTTGTTCTTGTAGAGGCGGATCTGGCGGCCGATCGACTCGCTGGCCTGGCGCGCCGCGATCGCCATGATCGCGTCGCCCGCCTTGTCGTAGCGGACCGCGTCCAGGGCCGAGGTGACCTCCGGGCCGGAGAACTCCGGGTGGGCGTGGTCCACGTACAGCCGGGCGCCGTTGGTCAGGATCAGGTTGGCCATGCCGAGGTCGGTGTCGGTCAGCTGGTCCGGGTGGGCCTGGCCGCGGGTGAGCTCGTACCCGCGCAGGTCCCGCAGCGGGGTCTCGGTCTCGTAGTCCCAGCCCGACGCACCGCCCGCCGACGACCAGCCGTACGCCTTCACGACGTGGTTGGACAGCTGCATCGGATGAAGTTCCTCTTCGGCCGGCATCCCGATCGCGCTGATCCCGTACTCGGTCTCGATCCCCATCACACCGTCCACGGCATCAGCCTACGTTCCGGCCGACCGCCCGGGGCGGCAGCATCGTGCCCGGGTTGCGGCTACAGTGCTGCCGTGAAGCTCCCGCTGGCATTCACCATCGATCTGATCGCGGTCCTCGGCTTCGCCATCGTCGGCCGCAACAGCCACGCCGAGTCGGTCGATCTGGTCGGCGTCACGCTCACCGCCTGGCCGTTCCTCGTCGGCACCGCCGTCGGCACCCTGCTCGCGCTGCTCTGGCACCGGCTCCGGCCGTCGCTGCAGTCGGCGGCACCGGCCGGTCTCACCGCCGGGCTCGTCGTCTGGGCCTGCACGGTCGTCGGCGGCATCGCACTCCGGCTGGCCAGCGGCGACACGGCGGAGACGCCGTTCATCGTCGTCGCCACGATCAGCCTGGCCGTGCTGCTGATCGGCTGGCGCCTCGGCTACCGGCTGATCCGCCAGGCCAGGCACGCCGCCGCCGGCTGATCGGCATGGCGGCGCGGATCATCTTCCTGAACGGTACGCCGAGCGCCGGCAAGTCGACCACGGCGCGGGCGCTGCAGCAGCGGCTCGCCGAGCCGCACTTCTATCTCGGCCTGGACGAGTTCCGCCGCGGCTACCTGGACCGGGTCTGGCTGGCCGATCACGGTGACCTGTTCCAGCGCACGGTCCGGGGTTACCTGCCGATGCTGGCGGGGATGGTGCGGGCGGGGCATCCGGTGATCGCCGAGGCGATGCTGGCGCCGCACAACGAGGCGCTCTACCTCGACCTGTTCGAGGGGCTCCCGGTGATCTTCGTCGGGCTGACCTGCGACCTGGCCGTGGCCCAGGCCCGCGAGGACGTACGGGACGACCGGCGGAAGGGCCCGATGGATCTTGATCAACCGGAGCTGCGCGAACTTCATGATCACGACTGCTACGACCTGGTCGTGGACACCGCGCGGAATACGCCCGACCAGGTCGTCGACCTGATCCTGCCGGTCCTGGACGACCCGCCGCAGCCGTCCGCGTTCGAACGGCTCCGAGCCCGCCCGCCGGTGCCGCACCGTCCGGCCTAGCCGAAAGGACCGCTCCGGCGTGAGCACCCTCACCCTCTTCTGCGGACCGCCCGGGTCCGGCAAGACGACCCTGGCCCGCCGGCTCGAGACGGCCGGCGCCGGCCTCCGCCTGTGCACCGACGACGGGCAGGACGAGCTCGGCATCCCGCTGACCGACGATGCGGCGCACGGCCGGCTCCAGCTGCGGCTCTACCGGCTGGGGATGGAGTTGCTCTCCCGCGGCGTCGACGTGATCCTCGAGGACGGCCTCTGGCGGCGCGAGGAACGGACCCGGGTCTTCGCCGACGCCCGGGCCCGCGGCGCCCGGATCAGCTGGCACGTCTTCGACGTCCCGCCGGCGGAACTGCGGCGCCGGCTCGAGGAACGAGGCCGGACTGCGGCACCCGGCTCGGCGCCGGTGAGCGGTACCGACCTCGAGATCATCTTGGCCCGGTTCGAGCCACCGACCCAGGAGGAGATGGCGGCCGTGGACGAGGTGACGGTCCACCGCCGGGAAACGAATTTCGCCACGGATGACAACCGATCCGGCGGCCGCGCCGTATAGATGTCACTCAGGCTCGGCAGGTCCCGGACTCGGGAGGATCGATGGCACAACGCGATGCAGAGTTCACCGAGTACGTCACGAAACGACGGACGACCTTCCTACGCGCCGCGTACCTGCTCTGCGGTGACTGGGAGCGGGCCGAGGACGTGGTCCAGATCGTCCTGGTCAAGGCCTACCTGGCCTGGCCTCGGGTTCGCAAGGACGGCGCCGACGGCTACGTACGCAAGATGATCGCCCGGACCGCGGTCGACGAATGGCGATTGAGCCGCCGGGCGGTCCTGCCGGGCGGCAGCCTGATCGAGCTCACCTCGGCCGCACCGGAGGGCTTCGCGTACGAGGAGCGCAGCGTGCTGTTGGAGTCCCTGCGCCGGTTGCCGCCGCGACAACGCCAGGTGGTCGTTCTGCGGCACTGGTGGGGCTGCTCGGTAGCCGAAGTCGCGAGGGACCTGCGGATCACCCAGGGAACGGTGAAGAGCCAGACCGCCCGCGCGCTGGAACGACTCAAGGTCCTCCTCGCAGCGCCACCTGACTCACCGCAGCCCAAGGCCGAAATGATCGGAGAACCCTGATGTCTGACGATCTCCAGCTCAACCGGGACGACTTCGAAGAATGCTTCGCGGGCCAGCCCGCACCGATGTCCACCGAAGACGACCTTGCTCGCGGTCAGTACCGCCTGCGCCGCCGCCGGCGGCGTACCGTCGCCGCAGTCGGGATCGCGGTCGCGGCCCTGGTGGTCGCCGTTCCCTTCGTGACGTCGCAAGCCACCCGCCCGATCTTCGACCCGGCCGTGCCACCTTCGGCCGTGCCACCTTCGACGGCACCGCAGCCGACCGCGCCGGCCTCGCCCGCGCCGGCGGGTGTCTGCGCGCCGGCCAGGATCTCGATCACCGACGCCGTCACCGACCCCGCCCAGCGGCTCGTCGTCGAGGCGAAGCTCCGCCCGGCCGAGGATGGTGGCGAGGCGGTCCGAGTGCTGGAGGTCGCGCCGAACGGTGAGGTCCTGCTGGAGGTCGGCCACCGGGCCGGCGCCGGCAACGTCAACCCGAACGAGAAGACGACGGATCCGCAGCCCGGGCGACTGTACGTCGAGGACCCGGACTCCGGCCGTCGCACCGAGGTCCGCGGCACGGACGACCTGCACCCGCGCACCATGACCGTGGCAGCGTCACTCGACGAGAGCTTCGTGGTCTGGGTCGAGGTGGGCAGCGAGGCCGGTTGGGAGATCTACGCCTTCGACCGCTCCACGAGCAAGATCAGCCGGGTGGCCGGCTCGAGCGGTTCATCCGAGAGGGATCCCTCGCCACATCAGGTGCTGATCTGGAACGGCACGGTGTACTGGGCCGAGCTGCGCGGCGAGACCGACCCGAATCCGGGTTACAACGTCTATGGCCGCAAGGTTGCCGGCGACGAGCCGATTCGGCTGGTCGCTGAGAACGCCATCGACCCGGTCATCACGGAGGGCTGGCTCTACTACCAGCCGTACTCCTTCGGTTCGGATGACCATGGGTTCTTTCGCACCTCACTGACCGGCGGGCAGACCGAGGCGGTCCACCAAGGCGCCAGCGGCGGCGGCCTGGTCGCCTTCGGGGACCTCACCGCCTGGATCGATGGCTCCGAGGTGATCGTCTACCGCGGCGCCTCGCCGATCGCCCGGGTCGTCCCGGGCCAAGGCCAGACCCCTGCTTCGGTCGTCGCCGGCGACGGCGTGATCGCGATCATCTCGAGAGACACGGTCCGCAGGAGCGAGAACTCGATCCGGCTCGCTCTGCTGCTCGATCTCCGGGACGGCTGCCGCCTGCACCGACTGACCGATCTTCCGGAGCGGGCGGCCGTGCGGCTCGCTGGGCGGACCATCGGTTGGACCGTGCAGGACCCGGACCGCGACGGAACGGCGTGGTACACCGGTCGGCTGCGCTGACCGTACCGAAGGCGAAGGCCCCGGGTTCCTGCGAACCCGGGGCCTTCGACCGTTGCGTACCTAGAGGTATTGACCGGTGTTCGACACCGTGTCGATGGAACGACCCGGCTGGGTGCCCTTCGAGGACGAGATCAGGGTGCGGATGAAGACGATCCGCTCCCCCTTCTTGCCCGAGATCTTGGCCCAGTCGTCCGGGTTGGTGGTGTTCGGCAGGTCCTCGTTCTCGGCGAACTCGTCCCGGCAGGCCTGCAGCAGATGTTCGATCCGCAGGCCGCGGACGCCGGTGTCGAGCAGGTCCTTGATCGCCATCTTCTTGGCCCGGTCGACGACGTTCTGGATCATGGCGCCGGAGTTGAAGTCCTTGAAGTACAGGACCTCCTTGTCGCCACCGGCGTACGTCACCTCGAGGAACTGGTTGTCCTCCGACTCGGCGTACATCCGGGTCACCACGCGGTCGATCATGGCCGCCGTGGTGGCTTTCGGATCGCCCTCGAACTCGGCAAGATCATCGGCGTGCAGCGGCAGGTTCGGCGTCAGGTACTTGCTGAAGATCTCCCGGGCAGCCTCGGCGTCCGGGCGTTCGATCTTGATCTTGACGTCCAACCGGCCCGGGCGCAGGATCGCCGGATCGATCATGTCCTCGCGGTTCGAGGCACCGATGATGATCACGTTGTCCAGGCCCTCGACGCCGTCGATCTCGCTGAGCAACTGCGGCACGATCGTGTTCTCCACGTCGGAGGAGACGCCCGAGCCGCGGGTCCGGAACAACGAGTCCATCTCGTCGAAGAAGACGATCACCGGCATGCCGTCGGAGGCCTTGTCGCGGGCCCGCTGGAAGACCAGCCGGATGTGCCGCTCGGTCTCCCCGACGTACTTGTTCAGCAGCTCCGGGCCCTTGATGTTGAGGAAGAAGCTGCGCCCCTCCTGGCCGGTCCGCTCGGTCACCTTCTTGGCCAGCGAGTTCGCGACCGCCTTCGCGATCATGGTCTTGCCACAGCCGGGCGGCCCGTACAGCAGGACGCCCTTGGGTGCCTTCAACTGGTGCTCGGCGAACAATTCCTTGTGCAGGTACGGAAGCTCCACCGCGTCCCGGATCGACTCGATCTGGCCGCCCAGCCCGCCGAGATCCTCGTAGTCGATGTCCGGTACGTCCTCCAGCACCAGCTCCTCGACGTCGAGCTTCGGGATCCGCTCGTAGGCGAAGTGCACCCGCCGGTCGATCAGCAGCGAGTCGCCGGACCGGAGCTGCGTCGAGCGCAGCGCCAGACCGAGCCAGACGATGCTCTCCTCGTCGCCGTGCCCGACCACGAGCGCACGCAGCCCGTCGTCCAGCACCTCCTTGAGCAGCACCACCTCGCCGACCCGGTCGTAGCCGAGCACGCCGACCACGTTCAGGGCCTCGTTGACCATCACTTCACGGCCCGGTTCGAGCAGGTCGGCGGACACGTCCGGGCTGACGCTGACCCGCATCTTGCGGCCGGCCGTGAAGATGTCGGCCGTGCCCTCGGTGCCGTCCTCCGGCGCCCCGAGGAAGACCCCGAAGCTCGCCGGCGGCTGCGCCAACCGGTCCACCTCGGCCTTCAGGGCGACGATCTGGTCTCGCGCCTCACGCAGGGTGGACGCCAGTCGATCATTGTTGGCCGCCGTGTTCCGGGCGTCCTGGCGGGCTTCCGCCAGTCGGCGTTCGAGAACGGCGATGTCGTGTGGATGGGCCGCGATGCGCTCGCGGAGGCGATCCAATTCGGCTCTCAGGGATGCGATCTGGGCTACCAGGACGTCCCGGCCTTCGTTCGGTGTGGTCACTCCCCCTCACCTCCTCCGAAGACCTTACCCGGCAGCGGAACTCCCGCCCGGGAATTGATCACCGTCCTGGGACGCGGCGTCGTCCGGGGCTGTCGGCCCGTTCTGCACCGCGGCCCGGGGGCCGTCGTAGTCGGCGCCGTACGCTCCCGGAGCGGGCCGGCGCTTGCGGACCGGGGCGGTCTCGCCGGGCGCCAGCCGCCGGCTGGTGATCAGGAACCCGGTGTGGCCGACCATCGTGTGCTGCGGCCGGATCGCCAGTCCCTCGGCCTGCCAGCCGCGGATGATCGACTCGGTCGCCTCCGGCTCGGTGTAGCCGCCGTGCACCCGCAGCGTCTCGACCACCCGTCCGAGCTGGGTCACCGTCGCCACGTAGCAGCAGAACACGCCGCCCGGGATCAGCACCCGGCCGACCGCCTCGACGCAGTCCCAGGGCGCCAGCATGTCCAGCACCACCCGGTCCACCGGGCCCGGGTCCTCGGCCGCCAGCCGTTCCACCAGGTCCCCGGTGATCAAGGTCCAGGACGGGTGCTCGGTGCCGAGGAAGTTCCGTACGTTGCGGGCCGCGACCTCGGCGAAGTCCTGCCGGCGCTCGTACGAGATCAACCGGCCGGTCGGCCCGATCGCGCGGAGCAGGCTCAGCGTCAGCGCGCCGGACCCGGCGCCGGCCTCGATCACCCGCGCACCGGGGAAGATGTCCGCCCCGGTGACGATCTGCGCGGCGTCCTTGGGATAGACCACGGCGGCGCCGCGCGGCATCGTCGTGGTGAACTCGCCGAGCAGCGGCCGCATCACCAGGAACTGGGTGCCGCCGACCGACCGGACGACCCGGCCCTCCGGCTTCCCGATCAGCTCGTCGTGCTCGACGACGCCCTTGGCCGTGTGGAACCTGGCGCCCTCGGCGAGCACGACCGAGTGCCGGCGGCCCTTCGGGTCGGTCAGCGTGACGCGTTCGCCGGGGCGCAGGTCGCCGCGGCGGACACCGGAGTAGTCCTGCGTCGGTTCAACCACCGCTCATCCCCCAGAATCCGAGTTGCCAGCCGGGCCCGAAGGACAGCGGGTCGACGTCGACCCCGACCCGGATGAACAGGTATTCGTCGCTCTGACTGATCGGCAGCACGGTCAGGTCCGCCGCCGCCTTGGTCTGCAGTTGAGCGATCACGGTCTGCGCCTGTGCGTTGTCCGAGGTCGCCCGGTACTGCGCCTCCAGCGTCTGGACCGCGGTCTTGCTGGACTCCGGTGGCGCGGACAGGTACGGCTGCAGCCAGGCCACCGGCGTGGCCGACCAGGCCTTCCGGTCCGCCAGGGTGAGATCGGCGGCGGCGTCCATCGGCCGCAGCCGTACGCTCAGGCCGCCGGTGTCCTCGAGCCGGCTGCGGATCTGGTTGGCCAGGTCCCGCTCGTCCGGGCTGGTCGGATCGTACGAGAGGGTGAGCTGGATCCGCTTCGACCAGGTCACCTTCGGGTCCGCGACGCCGCCGACCGGAAAGCTCGACACGTAGCCGGTCACCGTGGGCGGGACGATCGAGTCCAGCGTTCGGTCCGACTGCAGGGCGAGTGCGATCGCCTTCCGTACCGCGGCGTTCTGGCCGGCCCGCGAATCCGGGTTCCAGATCAGCTGCTGCACCCGGGCCCCGGCCAGCTCGCGGCTGGCGAATCCCTCCGGCGAGTTGGGCGCCGCGGTCGCCTGCTGCCGCAGCCGGGTCACCGCGGCCGCGTTCAGGCCGCGCCAGACCACGTCCACCTCGGCGTCCGCGATCGCCTCCTCGATGACCCCGGAGTCCGGCTCGGTGCGATAGACCAGCCCCTGCAACCGGCCCGGCGTCCGGCCCTTGTAGCCGGTGAAGATCGCCAGTTGCAGCTCGTTCTCGGCGAACCGGCTGACCTGGTACGGCCCCGAGCCGACGATCGGCTGGTCGGCCGGCCGGAGCTCGTCCGCGTCGTACGTCTCCTCGTCGACGATCGACGCGCCGATCGAGGCCAGCGCCCAGCGGAACTGGCTGTCCGGCCGGCTGAGCACGAACTCGACCGTCAGCGGGTCAGGGGTCTGGATCCGGCGCAGCGAGGAGAACAGGATCGCCGAGGAGTTCGGCACGTCGAGCCGGATCAGCCGTTCGATGCTGAACTTCACGTCGCTCGAGGTGAGGTCGTGCCCGTTGTGGAACTTCAGCTCGGAGTTCAGCTGGCAGGTGACGACGGTCGGCGAGGTGAACATGCAGTCGCGGGCACCGTCCGGCTTGGGCGTGCTGCTGCCGGGATCGGCGGTCATCAGGCGCTGGTACACGTTCTGGGCCAGGATCGCCGAGCCCTGGTCGACGACGCCGGCCGGGTCGACCACCCGGATCGGGTCGGTCGACATCACGGTGAACGGCCGCTTCGGGCTCGGCGTCGGCGGGGGCGGCTCGCTCGGCGTGTAGCACCCGGCCAACAGGAGTCCGGCCGCCGCGACCAGTGCGGCGATCCGGCCCCTCCTAGGACTCGGCATTGATCTCCTCGAGCAGCCGGGCCACCGCCTTCGCGTCCAGTTCGGTCATCGACCGGACGTGCACCCGGCGCGGCGCGGACGGGATGTGCACCAGGTTCTCCACCGCGATGACGACGGCCCCGGCCGTGTTGCCGGACCGGGCCCCGGTGCCGGAGTCCTCGAACACCACGCAGTCGTGCGCGGCCACCCCGAGCTTGTGGCAGGCCGTCTCGTACGGCTCCGGATGCGGCTTGCCGTTGGTCACCTCGTCGCCGGCCACCGACGTCTGGAACGTTCCCCGCGGCAGCCGCTCGATCGCCGCGTCGAGCAGCACCCGGTAGGACGCCGAGACCAGCGCACAGGGCACGCCGGCCTCGTTGAGCGAGGCCAGCAGATCGAGCGCGCCCGGCCGCCACGGCACCTCGCCGCTCTTGAACTGCGCCACCACCCGGGTCAACAGCTGGTCGACCACCCAGGCCGGCTCAAGATCGGTCCGGCCGATCGTGTTGAGGATGTACGCACCCGAGTCGAGCAGCGAGTTCCCGACCAGCTGCTCGGCATGCTCGTCGGACCACTCGTGGCCGAGGCTGCCGACGAGTTCGTACTCGGCGGCGACCCAGAGCGGCTCGGTGTCGGCCAGGGTGCCGTCGAAGTCCCACAGGGCGGCGGCGAGGCTGGGCAGCGAGTTCGTCATCGGGTCACTCCGGGATACGTGCGCGCCGGGCCGGAGCGGCAGGAAGAGGCGGTCGGGAAGCGGCGGGATCCGCGAGAAGCATTCATGGCGCGGCCATTCTCGCAGACCATTCCGCGCGCCCCTGCCACCCAGTCGCTGTCGCGAAATCACTGCTGGTGAAGCGCTCGGGCCGCTGGCCACGTTGAACCGGTCGAGTTCAAGAGCTTTCGCGACGGCCACGCCTGACCGAACTCGTGGCGCCACTGGGTGACCAAGCTGCGGCAGCGGTCGGGCAAGGTTCGCCGGTTGGTCACGCGGCGCCGGAGCCGGTGGTCACGGTGGCTTCCGACGCTGTTGATCATGAGCCTCCCCCGCCGCTCCTTCCTCAGCCTGGCCGCCGGCACCGCCGCGGTCGGCTCCACATTGCCGATCAGGTACGACTCCGCGGCCGCCGCCCCGCCGCCGCGACTGGACGACCCGTTCACGCTCGGCGTGGCCAGCGGTGACCCGCTGCCCGACGCCGTGGTGATCTGGACCCGGCTGGCGCCGAAGCCGCTGGAGGGCGGCGGCATGCCGGACCGGACCTACCGCGTCGAGTGGCAGGTCGCCACCGACGAGAGGTTCCGTCGCGTCGTCCGTTCCGGCGTGGCACCGGCCGATCCCGACCAGGGGCACAGCGTGCACGTCGACGTGCGCGGGCTGCAGCCCGGCCACACCTACTGGTACCGGTTCCGGCAGGGCGACCACTTCAGCCCCGCCGGACGCACCCGGACCGCGCCGGCCGCGAAGTCCGACCCGGCGAAGCTGCGCTGGGCCGTCACCTCCTGCCAGAACTGGGAGGCCGGTTACTACAACGCGCACCGGCACCTGGCCGCCGAGGATCTCGACTTCGTCGCGTTCCTGGGCGACTACATCTACGAGGGCAAGCCGAATCCGAACGCGCTGCGGGTGCACCAGGGCACCGACGAGCCGTACTCGCTGACCGACTACCGCAACCGGCACGCGCAGTACCGGACCGACGGCGACCTGCAGTCGGCGCACGCCGCGCACCCGTTCATCTGCACGCCCGATGATCATGAGATCGACAACAACTGGGCCGACGACGTGCCACAGGACCCGCAGAACCAGACACCGGAGGCGTTCCGGGCCCGCCGGATCGCGGCGCTGCAGGCGTACTGGGAGCACATGCCATTCCGCCGGACCTCGCGCCCGCACGGCCCGGACATGCAGCTCTACCGGGCCTTCCGGTTCGGCCGACTGCTCGACGTACCGGTGCTGGACACGCGGCAGTACCGGTCGGACCAGGTCACGACATTGGCCGAGGCGGAAGCGCCGGGCCGGACGATCACCGGCGAGAAGCAGGAGAAGTGGCTGATGGACCGGCTCACTTCCTCCCCGGCCCGCTGGAACGTGCTCGCCAACCAGGTCATGTGGGCGCAGAACGACCGCACCGCCGGGCCCGCGGAGTCCTTCGATTTCGACAATCTGGACGGCTACCGCTGGCAGCGGCGCCGGCTGCTGAACGAGTTCCGGCAGGTACGGAATCCGGTGATCATGACCGGCGACCGGCACTGCACCTGGGCCTGCGATCTGAAGACCGACTTCGACCAGGAGGGTGCCGAGGTGGTCGGTGCCGAGTTCACCGGCACCTCGATCACCTCCGGCGGCGACGCCGACCCGGCCGCCTTCCACCGGACTTACGACCCGATCATGGCCGACAGCCCGCACTGGCGCTACATCGACAACCAGCGCGGCTATCTGATCATGGAGGCCGACCGGAAGCAGCTGACCACGAAGCTGCAGCTGGTGGACACCGTGACCAAGCCCGAGTCCCAGGTCCGGACCGAGGCGACGTTCGTGGTGCTCGACGGGGTGCCCGGCATCACGGAGGTCAACGTCAGGTCGGCCTAGCCCTCAGCGCGATGGAGCCGATCGTCGTTGTGTGCGACGATCGTGCGGTCTTGGCTCCCCGAACCCGCCCGGGGCCTTCCGGGCGGGGTCGGGGTGGTGTCGCAGGGCGGGCACGCATGGGATATCTTGATGTCAAGACAACATGGCAGCTAAAGGAGAGACCGTCTTGTCCAAGATCATCTACACCCTGACCGACGAGGCGCCGCTGCTCGCGACGTACTCGTTCCTGCCGATCATCGAGGCCTTCACGAAGGGCGCCGGGGTCCAGGTGGAGACCCGGGACATCTCGGTCGCGGCGCGCATCCTGGCCGCGTTCGCCGACCGGCTGCCGGCCGACCAGCAGGTGCCGGACTCGCTGGCCGAGCTCGGCGAGCTGGCCACCACGCCCGAGGCCAACATCATCAAGCTGCCCAACATCTCGGCCTCCGTACCGCAGCTGAAGGCGGCCGTCGCCGAGCTGCAGGCCCAGGGCTTCGCGCTGCCCGACTACCCCGACGAGATCGAGTCCGACGAGGACGCCGAGGTCCGGGCCCGCTACGACAAGGTGAAGGGCTCGGCGGTCAACCCGGTGCTCCGGGAGGGCAACTCGGACCGCCGGGCGCCCGCGTCGGTGAAGAACTACGCGCGGTCGCACCCGCACTCGATGGGTGCCTGGACCGCCGACTCCAAGACCAACGTGGCCCACCTCGAGGCCGGTGACTTCCGCAGCAACGAGCAGTCCGTCGTGCTGCCCGCCGACGACGTGCTGACGATCAAGCACACGGCGGCCGACGGCACCGAAACGATCTTGAAGGACGGCCTGAAGGTGCTGGCCGGCGAGGTGGTCGACGCCACCTTCATGAGCGCCGCCGCGCTGGACGCGTTCCTGACCGAACAGGTCGCCCGGGCCAAGGCCGAGGGCGTGCTGTTCTCGCTGCATCTCAAGGCCACCATGATGAAGGTGTCCGACCCGATCATCTTCGGGCACGCGGTGCGGGCCTTCCTGCCGAAGGTGTTCGAGGCGTACGGCAGCGAGCTGGCCGAGGCCGGCCTGAGCCCCAACGACGGCCTGGGCTCGATCCTGGCCGGGCTCGCCGAGCTGCCGAACGGCGCCGAGATCAAGACCGCGATCGAGCAGGGCCTGGCCGACGGGCCGGCGCTGGCGATGGTCAACTCCGACAAGGGCATCACCAACCTGCACGTGCCGAGCGACGTGATCGTCGACGCGTCGATGCCCGCCATGATCCGCACCTCCGGGCACATGTGGGGGCCGGACGGGAACGAGGCCGACACCCTGGCGGTGCTGCCGGACAGCTCGTACGCGGGGATCTACCAGGTGGTGCTCGACGACTGCCGCGCCAATGGGGCGTTCGACCCGGCCACCATGGGCTCGGTGCCGAACGTCGGCCTGATGGCGCAGAAGGCCGAGGAGTACGGAAGCCACGACAAGACCTTCGAGATCGCGGCCCCGGGCACGGTGGCCGTGATCAACTCCGCCGGCGAGACCTTGATCAGCCACGACGTCGAGGCCGGCGACATCTGGCGGGCCTGCCAGACCAAGGACGCGCCGATCCAGGACTGGGTCAAGCTCGCGGTGACCCGGGCCCGGGCCTCCGGCTCGCCGGCGATCTTCTGGCTGGACGAGTCGCGGGCCCATGATCGGAATCTGATCGCGAAGGTGAAGGCGTACCTCGGTGATCATGACACCGACGGTCTGGACCTGCAGATCCTGGCACCGGTGGACGCGATCAAGGTGTCGATCGACCGGATCCGCAAGGGCGAGGACACGATCTCGGTGACCGGCAACGTGCTCCGGGACTACCTGACCGACCTGTTCCCGATCTTGGAACTGGGCACCAGCGCCAAGATGCTGTCGGTGGTGCCGCTGATGAACGGCGGCGGACTGTTCGAGACCGGCGCCGGCGGCTCGGCGCCGAAGCACGTCCAGCAGTTGATCAGCGAGAACTACCTGCGCTGGGACAGCCTGGGCGAGTTCCTGGCGCTGGCCGAGAGCCTGCGTCACCTGGCCGAGTCCACCGACAACGCGCGGGCCCAGGTGCTCGCCGACGCGCTGGACCGAGCGACGGAGACACTGCTCAACGAGAACAAGTCGCCGGCCCGCAAGCTCGGATCGATCGACAACCGCGGCAGCCACTTCTACCTGGCTCTCTACTGGGCGCAGCAGCTCGCCGCGCAGACCGCGGACGCCGAGCTGGCCGCCACCTTCGGCCCGGTCGCCGAGCGGCTCACCGAGCAGGAGTCGGCGATCGCCGCGGAACTGCTGGCGGTGCAGGGAACGCCCGCCGACATCGGCGGCTACTACCGGCCGGACGCCGCCAAGACGTCGGCCGTGATGCGGCCGTCGCCGGTGCTGAACGAGACGGTCGACGCCCTGCGCGGCTGACCTGGACGAAGCCCCTCCTCGGCGCACGACCTGCCGAGGAGGGGTTTTTCGTTGTCCAGCACGGTTTTCCGCCCGTCGGGGTTGACCTGAAGCTTCCTTGAAGTTGAACCCCTGGGGCGATGGCGTACTTCACCGATCCCAGCCCGGTTTCTGTCCTCGGCACTGGTGCCATCGGCAGCGCGGTGGCCCGCATCCTGCTCGGCGCCGGGCAACCCGTGGTGGTGTGGAACCGGACCCGCCGTCGCACCGAGGAACTCGCAGCGGCGGGCGCCGAGGTCGCGGACTCCGCCGGTGCGGCGCTCGCCGCCACGCCGCTCAGTCTGCTGACCCTGACCGACCACCGGGCGGTGGCCGCGGTGCTCGACCAGGCCACCGGCGGCCTGCCGGGCCGGACCGTGATCACGCTCACCACGGGATCGCCGGAGGACGCGCGTCGAGCGGCCGACCGGGTGAAGGCCCTCGGCGCCGACCATCTCGCCGCTGGGCTGCAGACCGGCCCGGAGGACCTCGGCACCGAACACGCGACGATCCTCTATGCAGGGCCGGAGCCGGCGTTCGTCCGGCATCGGACCACCCTGGAGCGACTGAGTACGCCGCGCTACGTCGGCCCAGCGCCGGGCGCGGCGGCTGTCTGGGACCTGGCCCTCTTCGGGGTCTGGTACGACGCCCAGCTCGGCCTGCTCAGAGCGCTGCACACAGCCGACCAGTACGGCATCGACCTGGCCGAGTTCGCCGGGACCGCCGCGATCCAGCCCGGCCACGTGGTCGGCTCCGCGACCGCCACGGCCGGAGAGGTCGAGTCCAGGGACTATCCGCGCGGCCCGGCCGACCTGACCGAACACCTGCGGGTCCTGGACCAGCTCGCCGAGCTCCGTACCGGAAACCGGCTGGCCGACGGCGGGATCGGCCAGGCGGCGGCCCGGGCTCGGCGGCTCATCGACGCGGGCCACGGCCGGGACGGTCTGTCGGGCCTGCTCCGGCACGAGTCTCAGGAAGGGAACCCCTCATGAACGAAGCCGGACTGATCATCTCGATCATCGCGATCCTGATCGTGATCAACCTGGAACGGCGATCCCGGAAGCGCGGTCGCCCCTAGAACTCGAGCCGGTAGTAGCGGGCCATGTTGGCCATCGCCGGCAGGTTCTTGCCCAGCGCGGCGAGCACCTGATAGCGCGCCGACAGCACGGAGAAGTCGCTGGCGTCGAACACGCCGACGGCATCCGTGCACCGCAGCTTCCAGTGGATCGTCTCCAGCTCGGTCGGCCAGTCGATCCCCCAGTGCAGGGTGGCCGCCGCCTTGTGGACGGCGCCGTTGAGCCGCTGCAGCCGGATGCCGAGCCGGCTGAACCCGTCGAAGATCAACTGGCCGGACGGGAGGGAGTCGACCAGCCGGCGCAGCAGGGCCCGGCCGTCGGTCTCGGTCAGGTAGTAGACCAGGCCCTCGGCGACCACCAGGGTGGGCCGGTCCCGCGGCACCTCGGCCAGCCAGGCCGGGTCGGTCACCGACGAGGCGATCATGGTGCTGCCCGGTCGGTCGCCGAACAGGGTCTGCCGCAGCGCGATCACGTCCGGCAGATCGATGTCGTACCAGGCGACGCCGGGGCCGGGGTTGACCCGCCAGACCCGGGTGTCCAGGCCGCAGCCGAGGTGCAGCACGGTGGCGGTCCGGTGCCGGGCCAGGAACTCCCGGGTCCAGCCGTCCAGGAACTCCGCCCGCATCGCGACCGAGTAGTGATCACCGGGCCGCAGGCCGGTCTGTGTCGGATCGAAGTTGATCTTGTCCAGGGTCTCCGCCGACAGCATGTCGCCGAGGATCGGATCGGCGGAACGCGCGTCGAGCGCGCGCCCGTACAGGGTGGCGAGCATGGTCGCCTCGGCACCACGCAGTTCCACCCGGGGCCCGTCCGCGGCCGTCGGTCGAGCAGAGTCGGTCACGGTATCGATCCTAGGCCGGTCAGCCCCTCCGGACGAGGGTGATCAACTCGTCGATGAGATCGTCCGGCCCGGGAGCACCCGGCCGCTTCCGCAGATGACCGGCGAGTTCCAGGTCGCCCGGCCGTGGGCGGTGGACCGGAGCAGCGCCACCAGCCGCTCGATGTCCCGCGGCAGCGCCTCGTCCTCGGCCTGCCCGCCCTGGTCACCACCTCGGTGATCGCGAGGGCCGAACAGTCCGGCCGCCCGCGCCGGCCAGCCGGACGGGCGACCGACAACGCCGGCGGGACGACCGGGCCGGCCGAGGTACGGATCACGGAGCGGCCAGGGCGACCGGGACCGCAGACGTACGGCGGCCAGGGCCGCGGCCGCCGTACGTCTGCCGGCGACCAGGCGCCCGGCGAAGTCGCATTCCGCACGCCGGCCCGCGACGTCCGCGCCGCGGCGCAAGCCGGCCCGGCCACGGGACCATCGAATGGGCACCTTGACCGGCAGATCGGCGCCGAGATCGGGTCAAGGCGTCCACTCGGCGCACCTTGGGCGCTCAGCCAGGGCAGCTCGATCAACCGGCCCGGTCACCCGCACGGCCCGCCGGTCAGATCGGTGCGACCCGGCTCCGTCAGCGGAGCCCGGCTCGGTCAGCGCCCGCCAATTCGATCCACCCGACCGGGGCCGATCACCACGGACAGCCAACCCGACCACCGCCGCACCCAGCCGGCGACCATCCACCGGTCACTTCCGCAGCGACACGCCGCCAGAGCGCCTGCTTTGGTGACCGGTCAGCGGGCGTTGAAGTACTTGGCTTCGGGGTGGTGGACGATCAGGGCGTCGGTGGACTGTTCGGGGTGCAGCTGCAGTTCCTCGGACAGTTCGACGCCGATCCGTTCCGGCTTCAGCAGGTCGACCAGCTTGGCCCGGTCCTCCAGGTCCGGGCAGGCCGGGTAGCCGAAGGAGTAGCGGGAGCCGCGGTAGGCCTGGTCGCGGATCATGTCGTCCATCGCGCCGTCGTCGCCGGCCAGGCCGAGATCGGTACGGATCCGGGCGTGCCACAGCTCGGCCAGGGCCTCGGTCAGCTGGACGCTCAGGCCGTGCAGCTCCAGGTAGTCCCGGTAGGCGTTCTTCTCGAACAGCTCCGCGGTCGCCCGCGACACCGCCGAACCCATCGTGACCAGGTGGAACGCGATCACGTCGGGGCCCTTCTCGGTGGCCAGCTCGCGGTCCCGGAAGAAGTCGGCCAGGCAGAGGAAGCGGCCGCGGCGCTGTCGCGGGAAGGCGAACCGGTGCAGCTCGGCGCCCGGGTCGGTGAGCTCGCTGCCCGGCCGCAGCACGATCAGCTCGTCGCCGTCGCTGTAGCAGGGCCAATAGCCGTAGGTGACCGCGAACTCGGCGATCGACTCGGTCTGGATCCGGTCCAGCCACATCCGCAGCCGCGGCCGGCCCTCGCGCTCCACCAGCTCCTCGTACGACTCGCCGTCGCGGGAGCCCTTCAGGCCCCACTGCCCCATGAACGTCGCCCGCTCGTCCAGGTAGCCGGCCACGTCGGCCAGCGCGATCCCCTTGACGATGCGCTCGCCCCAGAACGGCGGCGTGGGTACGTCGACGTCGCGGGCCACGTCGGAGCGGGCGGGCAGCTCGACCCGCTCCTCCACCGCGACCGCGGAGCTGCCCTTCGCCTTGACCCGGCGTTCCCGCGGTGCCGGCAGCGCGGCGCCCTCGTCGCCCCGCTTCACGGCCATCACGGCGTCCATCAGCCGGAGACCCTCGAACGCGTCCCGGGCGTAGCGGACCTCGCCGTCGAACACCGCGCGCAGGTCCTCCTCGACGTAGGACCGGGTCAGCGCCGCACCGCCCAGCAGCACCGGGAAGTCCTTGGCCATGCCACGGCTGTTCAGCTCCTCGAGGTTCTCCTTCATGATCACGGTCGACTTCACCAGCAGCCCGGACATCCCGATCGCGTCGGCCTTGTGCTGCTCGGCCGCCTCGATGATCGTCGTGATCGGCTGCTTGATGCCGAGGTTCACCACGGTGTAGCCGTTGTTGGTGAGGATGATGTCGACCAGGTTCTTGCCGATGTCGTGCACGTCGCCCTTGACCGTGGCCAGCACGATGGTGCCCTTGCCGGCCGAGTCGGTCTTCTCCAGGTGCGGCTCCAGGTGGGCCACCGCGGTCTTCATCACCTCGGCCGACTGCAGCACGAACGGCAGCTGCATCTCGCCGGAGCCGAACAGTTCGCCGACCACCTTCATGCCGGCCAGCAGGTCGTCGTTGATGATCGCCAGGCCCGGCTTCTCGGCCAGGGCAAGATCAAGATCTTCGGCCAGGCCCTTACCCTCGCCGTCGATGATCCGGCGCTTCAACCGCTCCGTCACCGGCAGCTTGGCCAGCTCGGCCGCCCGCTCGGCCTTGGTGTCGGCCATCTTCACGCCGGAGAAGATCTCCAGGTAGCGCTGCAGCGGGTCGTAGTCCTCCCGACGCCGGTCGTAGACAAGATCAAGAGCGACTTCCCGTTGCTCGTCGGGGATCCGGGCCATCGGCATGATCTTGGCCGCGTGCACGATCGCCGAGTCCAGGCCGGCCTCGACGCACTCGTGCAGGAACACCGAGTTGAGCACCACCCGGGCGGCCGGGCTGAGCCCGAAGGAGATGTTGGACAGGCCGAGAGTGGTCTGCACCTCCGGGTAGAGCCGCTTCACCTCCCGGATCGCCTCGATCGTCTCGATCCCGTCCCGCCGGGTCTCCTCCTGGCCGGTGGCGATCGGGAAGGTCAGGCAGTCGATCACGATGTCGGAGGTCTTCAGGCCCCAGTTGCCGGTCAGATCCTCGATCAGCCGCTGAGCCACCCGGACCTTCCACTCCCGGGTCCGCGCCTGGCCCTCCTCGTCGATGGTCAGCGCCATCACCGCGGAGCCGTGCTCGACCACCAGCTTCATGATCTTGGTGAACCGCGAGTCCGGACCGTCGCCGTCCTCGTAGTTCACCGAGTTGATCACCGCACGGCCGGCCAGGCACTCCAGCCCGGCCTGCAGCACCGCCGGCTCGGTGGAGTCGATGACGATCGGCAGCGTCGAGGCAGTGGCCACCCGGAACGCGAGCTCGCGCATGTCGGCGGCGCCGTCCCGGCCGACGTAGTCGACGTTGAGGTCGAGCAGGTGCGCGCCGTCGCGGATCTGGGCCCGAGCGATCTCGATGCAGTCGTCCCAGCGTTCCGCCAGCAGAGCCTCGCGGAAGGCCTTCGACCCGTTGGCGTTGGTCCGCTCGCCGATCGACAGGTAGCTGGTGTCCTGCCGGAACGGCACCTCGGCATAGAGCGAGGCGGAGGCGGCGACCGGCTGCGGGGTCCGCTCCTGGACCGGCCTGGACTGCAGCCGGTCCACCACATGCCGCAGGTGTTCCGGCGTCGTACCGCAGCACCCGCCGACCAGGCCCAACCCGAACTCGCCGGCGAACTGCTCCAGCGCGTCGGCCAACTCGACCGGCGTCAGCGGGTA
Organism: Microlunatus sp. YIM B11417; assembly: GCF_059617205.1. NCBI lineage: Bacteria > Bacillati > Actinomycetota > Actinomycetes > Propionibacteriales > Propionibacteriaceae > Microlunatus > Microlunatus sp. YIM B11417. The sequence continues at coordinate 610,031 of NZ_JCAMPJ010000003.1, read as the reverse complement.
GCGGGCGCCGTCGGCGGTCAGCTCCGGCAGTCCCGCGTTGGGCATGCAGGCCACGCCGATCCGGGCGTGCCGGGACAGGTGCCGCAGGTGCTCGCTCATCTCGGCCGGGCCGGTGGCGCAGTTGAGCCCGATCAGGTCGATCCCGAGCGGCTCCAGCGAGGTCAGGGCGGCCCCGATCTCCGTGCCGAGCAACATGGTGCCGGTGGTCTCGACGGTGACGTTGACGATGATCGGCACGTCCCGGCCGGCCACCTCGCGGGCCCGCTTGGCGGCCACCGTGGCGGCCTTCGTCTGCAGCAGGTCCTGCGAGGTCTCGATCAGGACGCCGTCGATGCCGCCGGCCAGCATGGCCTCGATCTGCCGCTGGTACGCATCGCGCAGCTTGGCGTACGTGACGTGACCCAGGGTGGGCAGCTTGGTGCCGGGGCCGACGCTGCCCAGGACGTAGCGCGGCCGCTCGGCGGTGGCGTACCGGTCGGCGGCGCGGCGGGCGATCCGGGCGCCGGCCTCGGCCAGTTCCTCGATCCGCTCTGGGATGTCGTACTCACCGAGGGCGGAGAGGTTGGCCCCGAACGTGTTGGTCTCGACCGCGTCGACGCCGGCCTCGTAGTAGGCGGCGTGGATGGCCTCGACCACGTCCGGCCGGGTGACGTTGAGGACCTCGTTGCAGCCCTCCAGCTGGTCGAAGTCGTCCAGCGACAAGTCGTACGCCTGCAGCATGGTGCCCATCGCGCCGTCGGCGATGACCACCCGCTCGGCGAGCGCGGTTCGAAGATCCTGATGGGCTGCGCTGTACGAACTCACCGACCGAGGATAGCGACGACCGATGAACAGTCGGGGGACCCGGCCACCAGTCGAGAGACGTAGGGTTGTCCCTGTGCCGGATCCCTCCCCCGAATCACCCGCCGAGACCGTCGACCTGCGCGGGCTGAACGAGCCCCTCGCGGTGATCGCGTTCCAGGGCTGGAACGACGCGGGCAACGCCGCCTCGGACACCGTACAGCGGCTCGCCGAGATCACCGACGCCAAGCTCGGGTACGAGATCGACGGCGACGACTTCTACGACTTCCAGGTGAACCGCCCGGAGGTGCGGCTCGACGACGACGGCGTGCGCCGGCTGACGTGGCCGGTCACCCAGGTCAAGGCGGGCCGGCTGTCCGACGGCCGCGACGTGGTGCTGATCGACGGCTACGAGCCGAACATGCGCTGGCGGCAGTTCTGCACCTTGATCACCTCGGCGCTGGAGTCGGCTGGGGTGCGCCGGGTCTTTCTGCTCGGCGCGCTGCTCGCCGACACCCCGCACACCCGGCCGATCCCGGTCTCGCAGACCGCGAACGATCCCGAGACGGCGGAGCGGCTGGGCCTGGAGATGTCGACGTACGAAGGGCCGACCGGCATCGTCGGCGTGCTCGGCGACGCGCTGACCAGGGCCGGCACCGAGGTGGTCACGCTGTGGGCCGCGGTGCCGCACTACGTGTCCCGGACCCCGTGCCCCAAGGCGACGCTGGCGCTGCTGTCGAAGCTCGAGTCGACCCTGGACGTACCGCTGGATCATGGCGATCTGCCCGAGCTGTCCCGGGCCTGGGAACGCGGCGTCGACCAGCTCGCCGAGTCCGACGACGAGATCGCCGAATACGTCCAGACCCTGGAGCAGCAGCGCGACGAGACCGAACTCCCGGAGGCGTCCGGCGAGGCCATCGCTGCCGAGTTCGAGCGCTACCTGCGCCGCCGCGAGTCCTGACCCGCGGGCGTCCCCGGAATCACAGCCGTCACAGGACGCTGCCGGTTTTTCACGTTACGTGAAAAACCCCCGCTTCCCGCGAGAAGTATCTGTGGTAAAGCGCCGGTTTTTCACGGGACGTGAAAACCGGCAGGGCCGGATGATCAACGAGCGGAGGCGGTGTTCCGCAGGGTGGTGACCATGGCGTCCGGGTCGTCGGCGCCGAAGACGGCGGAACCCGCGACGAACGTGTCGGCGCCGGCCTCGGCACAGCGGGCGATCGTGTCCGCCGAGATGCCGCCGTCGACCTCGAGCCAGATGTCGGCGCCGGTGGCATCGAGCAGTTCCCGGGTCCGGCGCAGCTTCGGCAGCATCACGTCGAGGAACTTCTGGCCGCCGAAGCCGGGCTCGACGGTCATGATCAAGATCATGTCCAGTTCGCCGAGCAGGTCCGCGTACGGTTCGATCGGAGTCGCCGGCCGGAGCGCCATCCCGGCCCGGGCGCCGCGGGCCCGCAGTTCGCGGGCCAGCCGGACCGGGGCCGACGAGGCCTCGACGTGGAACGTGACCGACTCCGCACCGGCCTCCGCGTACGACGGCGCCCAGCGGTCCGGTTCCTCGATCATGAGGTGGATGTCGAGCAGCTTGTCGGTCGCCTTGCGCAGCGACTCGACCACCGGCAGGCCGAGGGTCAGGTTCGGGACGAACCGGTAGTCCATCACGTCGACATGGATGCCGTCCGCGCTGCCCACCGCCGCGATCTCGGACTGCAGGTTGGCGAAGTCGGCCGACAGCAGGCTCGGCATGATCTTGATCCCCACGGGCGGCACTCTACTGACCGAAATCCAGCGGACGCTTCGCCCCCGACCCGGTTTCGCCGCCTTTCCGGCGAAGTCCGCTGGATTTCGGTCAGCCGACCCGCAGATAGGCCGCGAACATCGCGTCGGTCCCGTGCCGGTGCGGCCACAGTTGGAGGTACGGGCCGACGGCGGAGTCCGGCGGCACCGGCAGCCCGGCCTCCTCGAGCACGCTCGCCGCGTCGACGACCGTCACTCCGGGCCGCTCCGCGAGCACGGCCTCGACCACCTCGACGGTCTCACGGCGGTGCGGCGAACAGGTCACGTAGCCGACCAGCCCGCCCGGCCGGGCCGCGTCCAGGGCGGACCCGAGCAGGGCGCGCTGCAGCGGCACCAGTTCGTCCAGCGTCGCCGGGTCCCGGCGCCAGCGGGACTCCGGCCGACGGCGCAGCGAGCCGAGGCCGGTGCACGGCACGTCGGCGAGCACGCGGTCGAAGCGACCCGCGGCCCAGGCCGCCCGGGTGCCGTCGGCGACGATCACCTCGACCGAGTCGTACCCGCGGACCGCCGCACGGACCAGGTCGGCCCGATGCCGGCTCACCTCGGCCGCGACCACCCTGGTGCCGGCCGCCTTCGCCAGGCCGGCCAGCAGCGCCGCCTTGCCGCCGGGACCGGCGCAGAGGTCGAGCCAGGGCACCAGGCCGACCTCGATCCCTGAGCCTGTCGAAGGGCCGGGCACTTCGACAGGCTCAGTGCGCGTTCGCGGCGATCCACCATGGGGCGCGGCACCGATCGCGTTCCCTGAGCCTGTCCGCCCGGCCAGTGCCGCCGCCACGAGTTGGGAGCCCTCGTCCTGGACGCCGGCCCTCCCCTGCCGTACCACGGCGAGGTCGGACGGCGAGCCGTGCCAGGTCGCGGCGTACGGCGACCAGCGACCCGGTCCGGCGCCGGCCTCGATCAGTTCCGCGACGTCCGCCAGCCCGGGCCGGACCGCGAGGGTCACCGCCGCCGGCTCGTTGTTCGCCAGCAGGGCCGGCTCCAGTTCGTCCTCGTCCAGAACCTCGGCATACGCGTCGACGATCCAGGGCGGGTGCGCGGTACGGATCGCCAGCGCCTCCCGCGCCGGCAGGTCCCGGCTGAGCCAGTCCGTCCAGCCGGTGTAGCCCTCGACCGCGACCTTGCGCAGGATCGCATTGACCAGGCCGGTGATCTTGGGCCCGGCCACCTCCCGGGCGAGCTCGACCGTGGTGCCGACGGCGGCGTGTCGGGGCACCCGCATCGACAGCAGCTGGTGCGCGCCCAGCCGGAGCAGCACCAGCACCGGCCGGTCCAGCCGATCAAGATCGCGACCGGACGCGGAGGCGATGATCAAGTCATACGTCCCGGCGAGCCGGCTGGCGCCCGCGACCAGTTCGGTGGCGAACGCCGCGTCGCGCTGGTCCAGCGCGCGTTCGGCGAACAGCCGGTTCATGATCAGGTTCGCGTACGCGCCCTTGGTCTCCACGGCCAGCAGTGCGTCGAACGCGGCCCGCCGCGCGGGATCCCGGGGCGATTTGCCGGTACGGCCGCCGGCCATGATCAGCCGAGCTTGTCGTCGGCGGCGAACGTGACCCCGCGGGCCCAGTCGGCGGCCCGCATCGGCTTCTTGCCCTGGGCCTGCACCTGACCGAGGTCGAGCGCGCCGCCGCCGGTGCCGACGACGACCGCCTTCTTGGTCACCCGCAACTCACCCGGAGCCAGTCCGTCCTCGTCCACCGGGGTCGCGGAGTTGATCTTGAACCGGTCGCCGCGGAACGTGGTCCAGGCACCCGGCGCCGGCTGGCAGCCGCGCACCTGCCGATCGAGTTCGACGGCCGGGCGGGTCCAGTCGATCAAGCCGTCCTCCACCGTCAGCTTCGACGCGTAGCTCACGTCGGCGTCCGGCTGCGGGGTCGCGGTGGCGGTGCCCGCCGCCAGGGCGTCCATGGTGCGGACCAGCAGCCCCGAGCCGCGCACGGCCAGCCGGGTGAGCAGGTCACCGGATGTGTCGTCCGGACGGATCTCCTCGGTGATCGCGTCGAACACCGGCCCGGCGTCGAGTTCCTTGACGATCCGGAACGTGCAGGCCCCGGTGACCGAGTCACCGGCCAGCACCGCGTGCTGCACCGGCGCGGCGCCCCGCCAAGCGGGCAACAGCGAGAAGTGCAGGTTGACCCAGCCGTGCGCCGGGATGTCCAGCAACCGCTGCGGCAGCAGTGCCCCGTACGCGACGACCGGGCAGCAGTCCGGCGCCAGCTCGGTCAGCCGCGCGACGACCTCCGGCGCACCGGCCTTGGCCGGCTTCAGCGTCTCGATCCCCAGTTCCGCGGCCCGAGCGGCGACCGGGCTCGGGTGCAGCGTCCGGCCGCGACCGCTCGGAGCGTCCGGCCGGGTGATCACCGCCACCACCTCGTGATCGGACTCGACCAGGGCGTTCAGGGCGGGCAGGGCCACTTCCGGGGTTCCGGCGAAGACGAGACGCACAAGCGCAGAGTGTAGACGTCGACCACCGGGCCCATTGACAGCCAACTGTCTAAGTGATTTAGTCAGTTGCCGTGAAGGCATCCACCCTCTCCCTGTCCGAGCAGATCGCCGACGGCATCGTCGCCCTGATCCGCGAGGACGGCCTGCGGCCCGGTGACCTGTTCCGGTCGTCGCGAGAGCTGGCCAAGCACTTCGAGGTCACCACGCCGACGATCCGGGAGGCGCTGCGGCGGCTCGAGGCGACCGACGTGGTCGAGTTCCGGCACGGGTCGGGCACCTACGTCGGCCACGGGCTGACCCGACGGCTGCTGGCCAATCCGCACGCCGACCGGGCCGGGCTGGCCGCGGTGCTGGAGCTGGTCGACACCAGGATCCTGATCGAACCGGAGCTGGCCGCCGCGGCCGCCCGGTCCCGGACCGAGGATGCCCTGGACGCTCTGCGCACCGCGGCCAGCAACGCGCTCGTCCCGCAGCGCGGCGATGAACGGCCCGCGCTGCACTTCCATGTCGCGCTCGCCGCCGCCACCGGCATCCCACTCGTGCGGGAGACCGTCGAGGCCCTCCTTCAGGTACGGGAGCGGGAGCAGATCGAGATCCGACACCGCTACGACGACCGGGAGCGGGACCACGCCGAGCACGTACGGATCCTGGAGGCGGTCCGGGACCGCGATCCCGACGCCGCGGCCCGGCTGACCCGGGAGCACCTGACCGCGATCCGTACCTCGCTCACGAATGAGGAACCGGGCCGATGACGTACCGGCTGGCGGAGCTGACCACCGACGAGGCAGCAGCCTCGGCCGCCCAGGGTGCCGTGGTGCTGCTGCCGGTCGGGGCGTTCGAGCAGCACGGGCCGGGGCTGCCGCTGGCCACGGATCTGGTCCGGGCCGAGCGGCTGGCCGACCTGGTGGCCGCCGAGCTCGGCGGTGCCGCGGTGATCGGCCCGTCGGTGCCGGTCGGCGTCTCGCCGCATCACCTCGCCTTCGCCGGTACGGTCAGCCTCCGGCCGGCCACGTTCGTCGCGGTGCTGCGGGACTACCTGGACAGCCTGGCCAGGCACGGCTGGCGGCGGTTCCTGGTGATCACCGGGCACGGCGGCAACAACGCCGCGCTCGACGTGCTGGCCCAGGACCTGCTGCGGGACCGGCCGGACCTGGGGTTCGCCTGGGCACCGGTGACGGCCCTGGCCGGCGACGTGGTGGCCGCGATGGACACCAGCGAGGTCCACGGCCACAGCGGCGAGGCCGAGACCGCGCAGATGCTGCACCTCGCGCCCGACCAGGTCCGCCCGGAGCGGCTGCGGCCCGGCACCACCGCCCTTGATCAACTCGAGCCACTGCCCCGGCTCTCCCGCAGCCGCTACCCCGCGCTCGCCGTCGGGTACGACCGGCTCAGCCCCGACGGCGTGCTGGGCGATCCGCGTCGGGCCACCGCCGACGACGGCCGCACGATCATCGACCGGGCGACCGCCCGGCTCGTCGCCTTCGTGAAGGAGTGGCCGGAAGGCTAGCTCCCGCATCCACCGCTCGGCCGAGTCCGCCACTCGGCGGGTCGAGCACACCCTGAGAACCGGAAAGGCCTGACCAATGACGCGCAGCCGACCACTCCGATCGCCCTGGCGCCCGATCGCGCTCGCGGCGGTCGCCGCCGCCCTGCTCCTCGCACCGTCCGCCGCGGCCGATCCGCGCCCCGCCGCACCGGCGGCGCGCTGCGCGAAGCCGACCGACCAGCAGGACGGCACCAGCGACAAGTACGAACTGACCGACCAGGGCCGGGAGCGGAGCTACATCCTGCACCTGCCGGACGGCTACTCCGGCCGCGACGACTGGCCGCTGATCGTCGCGTTCCACGGCCGCGGCGGCACCGGGACGGAGCTGGAGGGCTACTCCGGACTGTCCACGGTGCCGGCCGTCGTCGCGTACCCGAACGGTGAGCTGGGCACCGGCGACGGCTACCGGCGGGCCTGGCAGGGCGCCCCGTACGCGCCGCCGGGGATCGACGACGTCGCGTTCACGTCGGTCCTGCTGGACCGGCTGCAGGCCGACTGGTGCGTCGACCCGGACCGCAGCTATGCCACCGGCAAGTCCAACGGCGGCGGCCTGACCGGGCTGCTCGCCTGCCGGCTGCCGGACCGGTTCGCCGCGGTCGCGATCGTGGCCGGCGCGTTCTACCCGGCCGCGACCGAAGGCTGCGACGACGCCGGCCCGATGCCGATCATGATCATCCACGGCACCGGCGACGCGACGATCCCGTACGACGGCGACGCGGACCGCGGCCTGCCGGCCATCCCCGCCCTGGTCGAAGCCTCGGCGGACCGCAACGCGTGCCGGACCGGGCCGACGACGCGGACCGTCGGCACCGACGTCACGATCAGCCGCTGGGGCCGCTGCGCCGCCGACGTCGAGCAGGTCGCCGTCACCGGTGGCGGGCACGTCTGGCCCGACGCCCGGGCCTACTCCGGCGGCGGCTACCTGACCCGGACCGTCGCCGCCCAGGACCTGGCCTGGCAGTTCTTCCGCCGGCACACCGAACCCGCCGCCGTGGCAGGAGGCGAACGATGAGCACCGAGGTGCAGGCGCCGCGTGACGAGCGGCCGGACCAGTTGCCCCGGATCGTCCGCGCGATGGCGGTGATCGAACGCGTCGGCAACGCCCTGCCGCACCCGTTCTGGCTGTTCTGGATCCTGGTGATCATCCTCGGCGTGGCCAGTGCGGCGCTGTCCACGGCCGGCGTCACCGTGATCTCCCCCGGCGACGGTGAACCGGTGTCGGTGCGCAACCTGTTCAGCGGGGACGGGCTCGCGATGGCACTGTCCGGGGTGATCGACAACTTCGCGGAGTTCCCGCCGATGGCGACGATCATCGTCGTGATCATGGGCGTCGCGATCGCCGAGCACAGCGGTTTCCTGGCCGCGGCGATGAAGACCGGCGTGTCTCGGGTGCCCGCCTCCTGGGTGGTCTTCACGGTTGCGTTCGCCGGCACCGCCGCGCACGTCGCCTCCGCGGCCGCGTACATCATCCTGGTCCCGCTGGGCGGGCTCGCCTTCCGCGCCGTCGGCCGGTCACCGATCCTCGGCATCGTCGTCGCGTACACGGCGATCGCGTCCGGCTACGACGCCAGCCCGATCCCGACACCGAACGACGCGATCTTCGCCGGCATCACCACGGCCGCGGCCAAGATCATCGACGCCGACGCGTACGTCTCGCCGCTGAGCAATTGGTTCTTCAACATCGCCTCCTCGATCCTGCTGGCGATCGTGATCACCGTGGTGACGAAGCTGGTCCTGGCCAAGCGGCCCGACCTGGATCCGGATCCCGACGCCGACCTGACCGATCTCGGCACTCTGGAGCTCTCGGCGCGGGAGCGGTCGGCGCAGCGGCTCGCCCTGATCGCGCTCGGCCTGGCCCTGTTGATCTTGGTCGCACTGGTGCTGCCGGCCTCCTCGCCGCTCCGCGGCGAGGGCGGTTCGCTCGCCGAGTCGCCGTTCCTGGACGGGATCGCGGCCGTCGTCGGGCTGCTGTTCGCCCTCTGCGGCATCGTGTACGGAGCTCGTTCCGGCTCGATCACCGGACCCGCCGACGTACCGAAGCTGATGGCCCGCGGCGTGCGCCAGATGGCGCCGGTGCTGGTGCTGTTCTTCGCCATCGCCCAGTTCCTGGCCTACTTCGAGTGGACCCGGATCGGCGACCTGATCGCCGTCGAGTCCGCCCGGCTGCTGGACCAGAACAACATCCCGGTGCCGGTGATCTTCCTGATGGTGTTGATCTTGCTCGGCGTGGTGAACGTCATGATCACCAGCGGGTCGGCCATGTGGTCGATCGCGGCACCGGTCCTGGTACCGATGCTGATGCTGCTCGCCGTACCGGCCGAGACGACCCAGGCGCTGTTCCGGATCGCCGATTCCGGCTCGACCGCGATCACGCCGATGAGCCCGTACTTCGTGATGGCCCTGGGTTTCCTGCAGCAGTACCGGAAGAACGCCGGCATCGGCACCCTGGCCTCCTACACGCTGCCGCTCGCGGTCGCCATGACGCTGGCCTGGACCGCCCTGTTCTTCCTCTGGTGGGCGCTCGGGATCCCGCTCGGCCCCGGCGCCCCGGTCCGCTGACCGGCGGGTTGACGGTCGGGATTCGGGCTCGGGATACTCCCCCGGTTGTCCAGTGCCGTGGGATTGGGGTCCAGGTGATCGAAGAGTTTCTCGCGTCGAGGCCGTACGTGGTGGCACACCGGTGCGGCGGCGGGCACTGGCCCGAGTTCTCCGAACGCGGAGTCCACGGCTCGGTCGCGCTCGGCGTCCGCGCGCTGGAGGTGAGCGTGTACCCGGCGGCCACCGGCGAGTGGGTCTGTTCGCACGACCGCTCGACGCTGCGCGTGACGGGAGTCGACCGGGACATCCCGACCACGCCGTGGTCCGAACTGAGCCGGCTGCGGACCCGCGCCGACCACACCTCGGACCCGGACCAGGAGCCGGCCCCGTTGCTGCTGCTCACCGACCTGCTGTCCCTCGCGCCGCCGTCCCAGATCCTGTTCCTGGACCACAAGGAGACCTCCGGCGGCGCCGGTGAGGAAGACCCGGAGGTGCTCCGCCGGGAGCGCCGACTGCTCGACCTCCTCGACGACGTGCCGGGACTGACCGAGCGGGTCGTCTGGAAGGTGTTCGCCCCGGCCCAGGAGTCCCGGCGGCGGGCTGCCGAGCGCGGCTACCCGTCCTGGGGCATCCACTACTCGGCCACCCTGGACCAGCGGATCCAAGACGCCGAGCGGTTCGACCTGCTCGGGCTGGAGTGGGACGCGCCGGCACGGGCCTGGCAGGCCATCACCGCGCTCGGCCGCCCGGTGATCGGCCACATCGTCGCCAGCCGGGACCAGGGCGAGATCGCCCTGGAGCACGGCGCGGCCGGGCTGATGGCCTCGACACCGGCCGACTTCACCGATCTGCTGCCGGACCGCCCGGTCAGTCGATGACCTGGGGATCGACCCGGAGCCGGAGGCCGCCCTCGCTCTTGCGGGCGCTGCGGATCGCGGTGACCTCCTTGGCGGCCCTGGCCAGCCGGTCCCCGAAGGCCCGCGGGCCGCGCAGGGTGAGCCGCCAGACCTGATCGTCGGCCTCGGACAGCCGGGACTGCTCGGGCAGTTCGACTGGGCCGAGCAGCTCGGTGCCGTCCGGCAACTGGGCCAGCGCGACGAACTCGTCCAGCGCCTCCCGGCGGCCTTCGGCGGTGATCAACTTCACCGCGGGCGGGAAGTGCGCCTCGCCGCGTTCGGCCAGTTCGCGGGCGGCGAACCCGGCCGCGTCCAGCCGGACCAGCGCCTGCAGCGCGCGACCGGAACTCTCCCCCACGGCCAGCACGGTGCCGCCGTCGCCACCGGGCCGGACCAGCGCGGTCGCGTTGAACCAGCGCCGCAGCGCCTCCTCCGCCGCACGCAGGTCTGGCCGGAGCAACAGGATCGAGGTGTCCAGCAGCAGCGCCGCCGCGTACCCGTCGGCGGCGAACGGTTCGGCGCCCGGAGTGGTCACGACGATCGCCGACTCCGGGCCGACCTCGGTCAGCACGGAACCGCCGGCCGACCGCCGGACCGGGGTCTGGCTGAACGCCCGGCCCAGCTCCTCGGCGGTACGTTCGGCTCCGACGACCGGGGCCCGCAGCCGACGGCCGCCGCAGATCGGGCAGGCCCAGTCGGCCTGCAGCCGGCCGCACCAGGTGCAGGACGCCGGCTGGTCGCCCGGCCCCTGCCGGGTCGGCCCGCCGCAGAACTGGCACCGCACCGGCTCCCGGCAGGTCTGGCAGATCAGCGCCAGCAGGTAGCCGGCCCGCGGCACCTGGACCAGCACCGGCCCCTGGGTGAGCCCGGTCCGGATCACCTCGAACGCCTCGCGCGGCAGCCGCAGCGCCCGGGCCAGCGGGTCACGTTCCAGCCGGGAGTCGCTGTCGGCGGTCACCTTGACCCGGGGCGCCAGCCGGCGCAGGGCGGTACGTTCCAGCGCCACCTCGTGCGCCCAGCCGGACTCCAGCCAGGACTGGACCTCGACGCTGCGCCCGTACGAGGCGACCAGGACGGCGCACGGCTCGGTCACCGCCCGGAGGGCGAGCACATCCCGGGTGTGCGGGTACGGGGCGCGCTGCTCGGACAGCAGGTCGTCGCCGTCGTCCCAGACCGCCACCAGGCCGAGGTTGTGGACCGGGGCGAACGCGGCGGCCCGGGTGCCGATCACCACCGGGACGTCGCCGCGCAGCGCGGCCAGGAAGGAGCGGTAGCGAGCCGAGGGCCCGAGCTCCGCGGTCAGCTGGACGTATCCCTTCTTGCCGAGCACCTCGTCGCAGGACTTCGCCAGCCGGGCCAGGTCGTGCAGGTCCGGCACGATCATGATCACGCCCCGGCCGCCGGCCACGGTGGCCCGGGCCGCCGTCGCGAAGCCGGTCGCCCAGTCGCCGCTCGGATCGGTACTCGGCGTCGGCCGCCAGACCGCGCGCGGGTTGCGGCCGTCGCCGAGCGCCGCCAGCAGACCAGGCCCGTCCGGGAAGGCGGTCCAGATCGAGGCGTCGTCGGGCGAGCTCTCGAGGGTCTCGGGGCTCGACGATCGGCGCGGCTCGGCCTCGGTCGCCGCATGCCGTGGCGGTACGGCGAGCCGCAGCACGTCGGCGAAGCAGCCGGCGTAGTGGTCGGCCACCCGCCGGATCAGCCGGGCCACCTCGGGCGTCAGCACCGGCTCCGCCGAGATGATCTTGTGCAGCGGCGCCAGCGTGCCGTCGTGCTCGGAGTCGTCCAGCCGCTCCAGGATGAACCCGTCCCGCAGCTTCCCGGCGAACCGGACCCGGACCCTGGCCCCCGGAACCGCGTCCTCGTCCTGTCCCGGCAGCACCCGGTAGTCGAACGGCCGGTCCAGGTGGCTCAGTGAGACGTCGACCGCCACCCGCGCGACCGGCCGGACGGCGGCCTGCGGCGGCTGGTCACCCTTCGCGTCGCCTCGCGCCGGCTTCGCCGGGGCGGGCGCGGCCACATCGAGGGCCGGTTGCTGGGTGTCGGGCACACCCGGATGATAGGCGGACCGGACTGACAGTCGTCACCGCCCGAACACGGCGTTGCTGAGCCCGGAAACCCAAAACGTTCCCTGAGCCTGTCGAAGGGCCGGCTCGGGCTCGCCCTTCGACGGGCTCAGGGAACGGAAGGACGGGGTCAGCCCTTGACGGCCTGGGCCAGCGCCTCGGCGCGGTCGGTCCGCTCCCAGGTGACGCCGGGCAGATCGCGACCGAAGTGGCCGTACGCGGCGACCTGGGCGTAGACCGGGTTCTTCAGGTCCAGGTCACGGATGATCGCGGCCGGGCGGAGGTCGAAGGTGGCCAGCACGGCCTGCTGGATCTGCTCCACCGGGACCGCCTCGGTGCCGAAGGTCTCCACATAGAAGCCGACCGGCTGCGCCTTGCCGATGGCGTACGCGATCTGCACCTCGCACCGCTTCGCCAGGCCCGCGGCCACGACATTCTTGGCCACCCAGCGCATCGCGTACGCGGCGGACCGGTCCACCTTCGACGGGTCCTTGCCGGAGAACGCGCCGCCGCCGTGGCGGGCCATGCCGCCGTAGGTGTCGACGATGATCTTGCGGCCGGTCAGGCCGGCGTCGCCCATCGGGCCGCCGATCTCGAACCGCCCGGTCGGGTTGACCAGCAGCCGGAAGTCGGTCGAGTCGATCGCGTAGTCGTCCAGGACGGCCTCGACGACATGCTTGCGGACGTCCGGCGTGAGCAGCCGGTCCAGGTCGATGTCGGCCGCGTGCTGGCTGGACACGACGACCGTCTCCAGCCGGGCCGGGCGGTCGCCGTCGTACTCGATGGTGACCTGGGTCTTCCCGTCCGGCCGCAGGTACGGCATCGTGCCCTCCTTGCGGACGGCGGACAGCCGCTCGGCCAGCCGGTGGGCCAGGTCGATCGGCAGCGGCATCAGGCTCGGGGTCTCGTCGCAGGCGTAGCCGAACATCAGGCCCTGGTCGCCGGCGCCCTGCAGGTCGAGCTCGTCGGCGGAGCTGCCGGTCCGCTTCTCGAACGCCGTGTCCACGCCCTGCGCGATGTCCGGGGACTGCTGCCCGATCGCGACCTGGACGCCGCAGGAAGCACCGTCGAAGCCCTTGGCCGAGGAGTCATAGCCGATGTTGATCACCCGGTCCCGGACGATCTTCGGGATCTCGACGTACGCCTCTGTGGTGACCTCGCCGGCCACCACGACCAGTCCGGTGGTCACCAGGGTCTCCACCGCGACCCGGCTGTTCGGGTCCTCGGCGAGCATCGCGTCCAGCACCGAGTCGCTGATCTGGTCGGCGATCTTGTCCGGATGCCCTTCGGTCACCGACTCCGATGTGAAGAGCCGTCCAGCCATGTCATCTCCCCTAGCGTGTGTCTCGTATCGGTGGGTTCGCCCCGCACCCTATCGCCGTGCGCGCAACTCCACCGCGATGTCCAGAACTCGGTGCGCCAACGTGTCCTTGGTCCCGGACCAAGGACCATGCCGGCCGCCACCGTACTGGGTCGAGGTGAACACCGAGATCTCGCTCGTCGAACTGCCGAACACCTTGCCGCCGCTGACGTCGTTGATCACCAGCGCGTCGCAACCCTTGCGAGCCAGCTTCGCGGCGCCGAGCTCGGCGAGCGTTGCGGTCTCGGTCGGCGTCTCGGCGGCGAACCCGATGATCACCTGGCCCGGATCGGTCCGGTCCCGGACCAGCCCGGCCAGCACGTCGGTGGTCTGCTGCAGCTCGAGCCTCAGACCGTCGTCGCCCGACTTCTTGATCTTGGTCTGGCTGGCCTCGGCGGGCCGGAAGTCGGCCGGTGCGGCGGCCATCACGACGATGTCGGCGTCCTTCGCGGCCCGGGTCATCGCCTGGGCCAGGTCACCGGTGGAGCCGATCCGGTCGAGCTCGATGCCGGGCGGCGGCGGCAGTTCGACGTTGGCGGCGACCAGCCGGACCTCGGCGCCGCGCAGCACCGCGGCCCGGGCCAGCGACCAGCCCATCCGGCCGGACGAGGCGTTGCCGAGGAAGCGGACCGGGTCGAGGTGTTCCCGGGTGCCGCCGGCGCTGACCGCGACCCGCAGGCCGGCCAGGTCCCGCCGGGCAGCTCGTACGGCGAGGTCGGGATCGGCCAGGATGCCGAACGCGATCGAGGCCAGCTCCTCCGGATCGGGCAGCCGGCCGGGCCCGGAGTCGGCGCCGGTCAGCCGGCCGCTGTCCGGGTCGACCACCACGGCGCCGCGGTCGCGCAGCGTGGCGACATTGTGCTGGGTCGCCGGGTGCAGCCACATCTCGGTGTGCATCGCGGGCGCGAACACGACCGGGCAGCGGGCGGTGAGCAGGATGTTGGTGAGCAGGTCGTCGGCCCGGCCGGTCGCGGCGCGGGCCAGCAGGTCGGCGGTGGCCGGTGCGACCAGCACCAGGTCGGCCTGCTGGCCGAGCGCCACGTGCGGCACCCGGTGCGCGTCCTGCCAGACCTCGGTGCTGACCGGCTGCCCCGAGAGGGCGGCCCAGGTGGCCTCACCGACGAACCGCAGCGCCGACTCGGTGGGCACGACCGTCACCTCGTGCCCGTCGGCCTTGAGCCGGCGCAGCAATTCGCACGCCTTGTACGCGGCGATGCCGCCGGCCACACCCAGAACGATCCGGCTCATCTCGGCACCTCTGGGTGTCGTCGGATCAGGCGGAGGCGGGGCCGTCGCCGAACGGCTCGTCGGTCACCTCGACCGGCGCGTCGCCCTCGCCGTCGATGTCGGTGCAGGTCAGTACGCCGGCGTTGACCTCGCGCAGCGCGATCGACAGCGGCTTCTCCTGGACCGAGGTCTCCACCAGCGGGCCGACGTTGTCCAGCAGGCCCTCGCCGAGCTGCGAGTAGTAGGCGTTGATCTGGCGGGCCCGCTTGGCGGCGTAGAGCACCAGCTTGTACTTGGAATCGGTGTGCTCGAGGAGCTCGTCGATCGGCGGGTTGGTGATGCCTTCGGGCGTGGCGGTGTTGGACAAGGTGGTCCTTCGGAAGGTCTTCGGACGGGAGTTATCGGTCCACCTGCGCGGACAGACCCAACAACACTACCAACTCGGCCACGGCCTGGTCGATTTCGGTGTTGACGACGATGTGGTCGAACTCGTCGACGGCCAGCATCTCCTCGCGCGCCGTGGTCAGCCGCCGCTCCCGTTCCTCGGCGGACTCGGTGCCGCGGCCGACCAGGCGGCGCACCATCTCGTCCCAGGACGGCGGCATCAGGAACACGTACTGCACGTCGGTGGGCTCGATGCCGCCGGCGCCCCGGCCCGGGTCGCAGGCCAGTTTCACCTGGCGGGCGCCCTGCAGGTCGATCTCCAGGATGGCCGGCCGGCCCGCCGCGAGCGCGGCCCGGACCGGCTCCCGCGGCGTGCCGTACCGGTAGGAGTTGTGCACGACGGCCCACTCCAGCAACTCGCCGTCGGCGATCAGCCGGTCGAACTCGGCATCGTCGACGAACAGGTAGTGCACGCCGTCGACCTCACCCGGCCGGGCCGGGCGGGTCGTCGCCGACACCGACACGAACACCTCCGGCCGGGTCTCGCGCAGCCGGCCCACCACGGTGCCCTTGCCGACCGCGGTCGGCCCGGACAACACGGTGAGACGCGGCCGCCGGTCGTCGTTCCCGGGTCCCGCAGTTGACCCGGTCACGATCCGTTGCGGCTGGAACGGCTGGTCCGAGCCTCGAACTCGGCCAGCAATCCGGTCGCCTGATGTCGGCCGAGCCCGCGTAACCGGCGGTTCGGCGCGATCTCCAGTCGATCCATGACTTGCGCGGCGCGGACGTCTCCCACCCGCGGCACGCACTTCACGATGTCGACCACCTTGATCTGTGCGATCACGTCATCGCTCTCGGCCAGGCTCAACACCTCGGCCAGGGTCTGCTCGCCGGCCCGCAGGGCGCGTTTCACCTCGGCCCGGCGGCGCCGTGCTTCGGTGGCGGCGTGCCTGGCCTGCTCGCGCTGGGCGTCACTCAGCGGCGGAATGGTCACAATCCCCCTCGTCTCCAGGTTCGTTCGTCGGTACGGCAGCGCCGTCGCAACGGGCCCGTCCCGGCATGATCAACATCGCTGCGGCGTGATCAAGATCGGTGCGGCGGGCACTGCGGTGGGTCAGGGGGAAACCTATAGCAAGGCGCCCGCCGAGTTCACCCGACCCACCAGACCTGTGACACCCCGGTAACCTCCCGCCTGACCGGGCGGCCATCGGCGTGTCCGGAGGCGTCGAACGGCCGGTCCGCCGGCCCGGTGCGAGCACAGCCGGACGGGATACGGCAGGGTCAGCGGATGGCGGCGATCCGGGCGTTCAGGGCGGCGGCGACGCGGCGGAGCGACTCGGGGTCGGGGCCCGCGGCGAGGACCTCTCGGCTGGCCGACGGCAGCACCAGTGGGGTCGCCGCGCCGAAGATCGCCGGCAGGTGTTCCGGCTCGCCGCCCTGGGCGCCGACGCCCGGGGCCAGGATCGAACCGTTCAGCCGGGTGAAGTCCAGGCCCGGCGGTTCGATGGTGGCGCCGACGACGAGACCGACCGAGCCGAGCGGGCCGGCCTCGGCGTTACGCGCGGCCGCCCAGTCGAGCACGGTCTCGGCGACGCTGAGTCCGCCGTCCAGCCGCGCCTGCTGCTGGGCCGGGGCCTCCGGATTGCTGGTCAGCGCCAGCACGTAGATGCCGCGACCGTGCTTCTCGGCCAGGTCGGCGGTCGCGGCGAACGTCTCCACGCCGACGTACGGGGCGACGGTGATCGCGTCCGCCGCGAGGGTGGAGCCGTCGGCCAGGTAGGCCGCGGCGTAGGCGTCCATGGTGGAGCCGATGTCGCCGCGCTTCACGTCCAGCAGCGAGATCGCGCCGGCCTGGGCGATGTCGGCCAGCACCAGTTCCAGAACGGCGATCCCGGCCGAGCCGTACGCCTCGAAGAAGGCCGACTGCGGCTTGAACACCGCGACCGTCTCGCCGAGCGCCTCGATCACCCCGCGGGCGAACCGCTCCAGGCCGGCGGCGTCGCGCGGCAGGTCCCACCGGTCCAGCAGGCCGGGGTGCGGATCGACGCCGACGCACAGGGCGCCCCGTTCGCCGACCGCGGCTGTCAGTCGCTGTCCGTACGGTGCCGTCATGACGATTCCTCTCTCCGAGAGCCGGTCGTGAGGGCGCGCCGGCCGCGCCCCGCCGTGACCCGGCTGGGCCCCTTGTCGATCGCCCGGATCAACCCCGGGCCGGCATAGATGAAGCCGGTGTAGAGCTGCACCAGCGCCGCCCCGGCGTCGAACATCGCCCGCGCGTCGTCCGCGGTCAGGATGCCGCCGACGCCGATCACCGGCAGCGTCGTGCGTTCGGTCAGGAACGCGACGACGGCACGTGCCCGCCGGGTCAGCGGGGCTCCGGACAGCCCGCCCGCCTCGGCGGCCAGCCCGAGGTCGGCGTAGCGGATCCCGTCCCGGGCGAGCGTCGTGTTGGTCGCGATCAGGCCGCTGACGCCGCACTCGGTGCAGACGCCGAGCAGTTCCTCGAGCGCGTCCTCGGTGAGGTCGGGCGCGACCTTGACGAAGACGGGCACCGGGCGGAACTGGCCGGCCGAGCGGATCGCGCTGAGCAGGTCGCGCAGGGCGCCGGCCTCCTGCAGCGTGCGCAGGCCCGGCGTGTTCGGGCTGGACACGTTGATCGCGACGTAGTCGGCGTGCGGCGCCAGCAGCCGGTAGGAGGTCAGGTAGTCCTCCGTCGCCTGCTCCAGCGGCGTGATCTTGGTCTTGCCGAGCGAGATCCCGATCGGCATCCCGGCCACGCCGTTGCCGCGCCAGACGCCGGCCGCCGCCAGCCGCCGGGCCAGGACCTCGGCCCCGGCGTTGTTGAAGCCCATCCGGTTGATGATCGCCTCGCTGGCCGGCAGCCGGAACAGCCGGGGCCGGTCGTTGCCGGGTTGGGCCCGTGCGGTGACGGTGCCGAGTTCGGCGTGTGAGAAGCCGAGCGCCGACCAGGCGAGCACGGCCCGGCCGTCCTTGTCCAGGCCGGCGGCCAGGCCGACCCGGCCCGGGAAGTCGATCCCGGCGACCCGGACCGGTTCGCCGCGCCGGTCCAGCGCCAGCCGGACCAGGCGGCGCAACACCGGCGACGCCCCGACGCGTTCGATCAGGGCCAGGGTGCGTTCGTGGACGGCCTCGGCGTCACCGCCCGCCATGGAGAACAGCACCGGCCGCACCAGCCGCCGGTACATGGCGCTCACCGGTCCAGCTCGGCCGACCAGGACTGCAGCGAGCGCACCGAGAGGATCCCGGTCCGGACCGACTCGATCCCCTGCACCGCCGCGGCCAAGCCCTGCACCGTGGTCACGCACGGGATGTTGCGCAGCACCGCCGCGGTTCTGATCTCGTACCCGTCGTAGCGCGGCCGGCCGTCCTCGCTCAGCCCGTGCGGCGTGTTGAAGATCAGGTCCACCTCGCCGTCCAGGATCGCCTGGACGATCGTCTTCTCGCCGCTCGGGCCGGGGCCCTGGGTGTGCTTGCGGACCGAGGTGACGGCGACGCCGTGCCGGCGCAGCATGGACGCGGTGCCGGTGGTCGCGAGGATGTGGAAGCCGAGGTCGGCCAGCCGCTTGACCGGAAAGATCACGTGCCGCTTGTCCCGGTTGGCCACCGAGACGAAGACCGTGCCCTTGGTCGGCAGCGGACCGAACGCGGCCACCTGGCTCTTCGCGAACGCGGTGCCGAACTCGTGGTCGAGCCCCATCACCTCGCCGGTGGACTTCATCTCCGGGCCGAGGATGGTGTCGACCGAGATTCCCTCGACGGTACGGAAGCGGTTGAACGGCATCACCGCCTCCTTGACCGCGATCGCGCCGCCCGGCCGGTCCACGCTGCCGTCGCCCTCGCGCCGGAGCAGGCCCTCACCACGCAGGTCCGCGACGGAGGAGCCGAGCATGATCCGGGCGGCCGCCTTGGCCAGCTGGGTGCCGGTTGCCTTGGACACGAACGGGACCGTCCGGGACGCCCGCGGGTTCGCCTCCAGGACGTAGAGCGTGTCGCCGGCGAGGGCGTACTGGATGTTGATCAGGCCGCGCACTCCGACGCCGCGGGCGATCGCCTCGGTCGAGGTCCGGATCCGTTCCATCACGGCCGCGCCGAGGGTGATCGGCGGCAGCGCACAGGCCGAGTCGCCGGAGTGCACCCCGGCCTCCTCGATGTGCTCCATCACGCCGCCCAGATAGAGCTCCGTGCCGTCGTACAGGGCGTCGACGTCGATCTCCACCGCGTCGTCCAGGAACCGGTCGACCAGCACCGGGTGGGCCGGCGACACCTCGGTCGCCCGGGCGATGTAGGACCCCAGCGAGGCCTCGTCGTAGACGATCTCCATGCCCCGGCCGCCGAGCACGTACGAGGGACGCACCAGCACCGGGTAGCCGATCTCGTCGGCGACCCGCTTCGCCTCGGCGAAGGAGCGGGCCAGTCCGTGCTTCGGCGCGGGCAGATCGGCCTCGGCGAGCACCTCGCCGAACGCGCCGCGCTCCTCGGCCAGATGGATCGCCTCCGGGCTGGTGCCGACGATCGGCACCCCGGCGTCCTTGAGCGCCTGGGCCAGCCGGAGCGGGGTCTGCCCGCCGAGCTGGACGATCACGCCGGCGATCGGCCCGGCCTTGGCCTCGGCATGCACGACCTCGAGAACGTCCTCGCAGGTCAGCGGCTCGAAGTAGAGCCGGTCCGAGGTGTCGTAGTCGGTCGACACGGTCTCCGGGTTGCAGTTGACCATGATCGTCTCGTAGCCCGCCTCGGAGAGCGCCATCGAGGCGTGCACGCAGGAGTAGTCGAACTCGATCCCCTGCCCGATCCGGTTCGGCCCGCTGCCCAGGATCAGCACCGCCGGCCTGGTCCGCGGCGCGACCTCGGTCTCGAAGTCGTACGAGCTGTAGTGGTACGGCGTCCGGGCCGCGAACTCGGCGGCACAGGTGTCCACGGTCTTGTAGACCGGCCGCACCCCGAGCGCCCACCGGACGCCGCGGACGACGTCCTCGCTGAGCCGGCGCAACGCCGCCAGCTGGGCGTCGGAGAAGCCGTGCCGCTTGGCCAGCAGGATCAGCTCCGGCGTCAGCTCGGGCGCGTCCTTGATCGTCTCGGCGATCTCGGTGAGCAAGATCAACTGGTCGATGAACCAGGGATCGATCTTGGTCGACTCGTGCACCTGTTCCGGCGTCGCGCCGGCCCGCAGCGCCTTGATCACCAGGCCGAGCCGGCCGTCGTGCGGCCGGGCCGCCCGCTCCAGCAGGTCGGTGACGGACTCCGTGACCGGGTTCGCGAAGTCGAACGGGGCCCGGGAATCCTCCAGGCTGCGCAGCGCCTTGCCGAGCGCCTCGGTGAAGTTCCGGCCGATCGCCATCGCCTCGCCGACGCTCTTCATGTGCGTGGTCAGCGTGGAGTCGGCGGAGGGGAACTTCTCGAAGGCGAACCGGGGCACCTTGACGACGACGTAGTCCAGGGTCGGCTCGAACGACGCCGGGGTCTCCCGGGTGATGTCGTTGGGGATCTCGTCCAGCGTGTAGCCGATGGCCAGCTTGGCGGCGATCTTGGCGATCGGGAAGCCGGTCGCCTTGGAGGCCAGCGCGCTGGACCGGGACACCCGCGGGTTCATCTCGATCACGATCATCCGGCCGTCCTCCGGATTGATCGCGAACTGGATGTTGCAGCCGCCGGTGTCGACACCGACATCGCGGATGATGCCGATCGCGACATCGCGCATCCGCTGGTACTCGCGGTCGGTCAGGGTCATCGCGGGCGCGACGGTGATCGAGTCGCCGGTGTGCACGCCCATCGGGTCGAGGTTCTCGATCGAGCAGACGATCACCACGTTGTCCGAGGCGTCCCGCATCACCTCCAGCTCGTACTCCTTCCAGCCGAGGATCGATTCCTCGATCAGCACCTCGGTGGTCGGGCTGGCGGACAGGCCGGCGCCGGCGATCCGGCGAAGATCATGCTCGTCGTGGGCGAAGCCGGAGCCGACGCCGCCCATGGTGAAGCTGGGTCGCACCACCAGCGGGTAACCAAGATCATCAGCGGCCGCCAGCACATCGTCCATCGAGTGGCAGATGATGCTGCGGGCCACCTCGCCCGGTCCGCCGGCGATCCCGGTCAGGCCCTCGACGATCGTCTTGAACGTCTCCCGGTTCTCGCCGCGCTGGATCGCCTCGACCGAGGCGCCGATCAGCTCCACGCCGTACTGCTTGAGCACGCCGCGCTCGTGCAGCGCGATCGCGGTGTTCAGCGCGGTCTGGCCGCCCAGCGTGGCCAGCAGCGCGTCCGGCCGCTCCTTGGCGATCACCTGCTCCACGTACTCCGGCGTGATCGGCTCGACGTACGTCGCGTCGGCGAACTCCGGGTCGGTCATGATCGTCGCCGGGTTGGAATTGACCAGGATCACCCGGAAGCCCTCGGCCCGGAGCACCCGGCAGGCCTGGGTGCCGGAGTAGTCGAACTCGCAGGCCTGGCCGATCACGATCGGGCCGGAGCCGATCACCAGCACCGAGGAGATGTCGTTGCGCCGCGGCATCAGTGATCACCTCCGGCCTTGCGCTCCATCACTTCGATGAAGCGGTCGAACAGGTAGTCCGCGTCGTGCGGGCCGGCCGCCGCCTCGGGGTGGTACTGCACCGAGAAGGCGATCAGGTTGCCGTCGGCGTCGTTCAGCTGGACGCCCTCGACGACCTGGTCGTTCAGGCAGAGATGGCTCACCGAAGCCTTTCCGTACGGAGTCTCGCGGACCTCGTCCGGATCCGCCTCGACGGCGAACCCGTGGTTGTGCGCGGTGATCTCGACCCGCCGGGTGGTCAGGTCCATCACCGGCTGGTTGATCCCGCGATGGCCGTACCCGAGCTTGTAGGTGCCGTAGCCGAGGGCCCGGCCGAAGACCTGGTGGCCGAAGCAGATGCCGAAGTACGGCAGCCCGTCGGCCAGCGCCCGGCGCAGCAGGGCGATCGGGCCGGTCGCCGCCGACGGATCGCCGGGACCGTTGGAGAAGAAGACCCCGTCCGGCTGCAGCGCCAGCAGTTCGTCATACGTGATCGTGGACGGGACGACGTGCACGTCGATGCCGCGTTCGGCCATCCGCTGCGGCGTCATCGCCTTGATCCCGAGGTCGACGGCGGCGACCCGGAACCGGGCCTCACCCTTCGCCGGCACCAGGTACGGCTCGGTCGCGGTCACCTCGTCGGCCAGGTGCGCGCCGTGCATCGACGGCGACGCCTTGACCCGTTCCAGCAACTCGTCCGGCGAGGCGCCGGTGCTGGAGATGCCGACCCGCATCGCACCCCGCTCGCGCAGGTGCCGGGTCAGCGCGCGGGTGTCGATGTCGCTGACGCCGACGATGCCCTGCGCCTCGAGCTCGTCGGTCAGGCTGCGCCGGGCGCGCCAGTTCGAGGGGACCCGGGCCGGGTCGCGGACCACGTACCCGGCGACCCAGATCTTGCCGGACTCGTCGTCCTCGTCGTTCCAGCCGGTGTTGCCGATGTGCGGCGCGGTCGCGATCACGACCTGACGGTGGTAGCTCGGGTCGGTCAGCGTCTCCTGGTAACCGGACATCCCGGTCGAGAACACCGCCTCTCCGAAGGTCTCCCCCACCGCGCCGAAGGCTCGGCCCCGGAAGGTGGTGCCGTCCTCGAGCACGAGGAGTGCCGGAGTGTCGGCTCCGGAGGTGGGGTCTGCGGGCGCGCGCGAAGGCGATTCGGGCATGACCGTCCTTTCCTGCCTCACGGGACAGGTCTTAAAGGTTGGCGAGATCCGTAGCAGCGTATCAGTGGCACACCAGTGTTCTGCGTCACGCACGACCCTGCCACGGAAGCGATAGTTGCCCTATGAAAACATTCGCGATATAGTTTCATTCGCTAAGTAAACAACTCGCTTCGGGAGCCACCACCGTGTCCAGTTCTTCCTCACGCCCAATGGCGGACGTGTCCGACCCGCAGGCTCCGCGACCCGACCCCGGGTCGCCGCATCCGGCCGGGCTGGAACGGACCCCGACCGTCGAGCTGCTCGAGACGTTCGGCCAACTGATCCGTACCGCGCGGGCCCTGAACCACCGGCAGACCGAGGAGCTGGGCTTCAGCGGCACCCCGTTCGGCATCATCAAGCTGCTCGCCGACGGCGACCGGCGGCCCGGCGACCTCGCGGCGGAGCTGCAGATCGCGCCGTCGGTGGTGTCCCGAGCCCTGGTGCCGCTGGAACGCGACGGGCAGATCGAGCGCCGGCTCGACCCGAACGACGCCCGCTCGTTCCGACTGGCGCTGACCGAGGCCGGCCGGGCCCGGCTGGCCCAACGCCGCGAACTGATCCAGGCCAAGATCGAACGCCTGCTCCAGGACTGGCCCGAGGAGGACATCGCCACCATGACGACCCTGATGCGGCGGCTGGAGGCCACCATCCAGGCCCACGCCGACGAACTCCTGCAACCTCCGGCCGAACGGGCCGAGCCGCCTCCCCCGCCGCCGAACCAGTCCACCGCCCAGGCCGTGCCGGCCTGATCGACCGGCCGACGAACCCCTCACCAGAACGGAACTTCTCCACCCATGTCCACCACCGCCGTTGCCGAGCAACGGATGCCGCAGCCGCAGGCGATGAGCCATCGCCGGATCCTGGAATCGCTGACCGGGATGCTGGCCGCACTGTTCACCGCGATGATCTCCTCCAACATCGTCGCGACCGCACTGCCGGTGATCATCGGTGATCTCAACGGCACCCAACGTCAGTACACCTGGGTGATCACCGCGTCGCTGCTGGCGACCACGGTGAGCACGCCGATCTGGGGCAAGCTGTCCGACCTGTTCAACAAGAAGCTGCTGATCCAGCTGTCGATCGGGATCTTCGTGATCGGCTCGGTCGCCGCCGGCTTCGCGACGACGGTGCCGTGGCTGATCGGGTTCCGGGTCCTGCAGGGACTCGGCATGGGCGGACTGACCGCACTGGTCCAGGCGATCATGGCCTCGATCATCGCGCCCCGGGAACGCGGCCGGTACTCCGGCTACATGGGCGCGGTGATGGCGGTCAGCACGGTCTCCGGCCCGTTGCTCGGCGGCTTCATCGTGGACAGCGCCCTCGGCTGGCGCTGGTGCTTCTTCGTCTGCGTACCGCTGGCGATCATCTCGCTGATCGTGCTGCAGCGGACCCTGCGGGTGCCGACGCTGCGGCGGCCGGTCAAGATCGACTACGTCGGTGCGCTGCTGATCTCCGTCGGGGCCAGCCTGCCGCTGCTCTGGGTGACCTTCGCCGGCACCGAGTACGCCTGGTGGTCCTGGGAGACGCTGGCCTTCCTCGGCGCCACCGCGATCCTGATCACGATCGCGATCATCGTCGAGCTGCGGGTCAAGGAACCGCTGGTGCCGCTGCGGGTGCTGAGCAACCGGACCGCGGCGCTGATGATCATCGCCAGCGCGGCGGTCGGCATCGGGATGTTCGGCGGAGCCACCTTCCTCGGTCAGTACTTCCAGCTGGCCAAGGGCTACACGCCGACGCACGCCGGCTTGATGATCATCCCGCTGATGACGGCGATGCTGCTCTCCTCGACGATCTCCGGCCAGATCATCACCCGGACCGGGCGCTGGAAGGGCTTCCTGATCGGCGGCGGCATCCTGCTGGTCGCCGGCCTGGCCGGCTTCGGCACGATCACCCACACCACGCCGGACTGGCAGACCTGGGTCTACATGGCGCTGATGGGCCTCGGCATGGGCGCGATGATGCAGAACATCGTGCTCGCGGTGCAGAACACCATCGACGTCCGCGACATCGGCGCCGCCTCGGCGACGCTGGCCTTCTTCCGGACCCTCGGCGGCGCGATCGGCGTCTCGGTGCTGGGCGCGGTGCTCGCGGCCCAGGTGAAGACCGACGTCACCGCGGGCCTGGCCAGCCACGGGATCCAGATCCCGGGCGGCGGCGGCAACCTGACCCTGGACTTCTCCCAGCTGCCGCCGGCCGTGCTGGAGATCGTCCGGGCCGCGTACGGCGACGCGACCGGGCACATCTTCCAGATCGCGGCGATCGTGGCCGTGGTCGCGCTGATCGCGGTGATCCTGGTCCGCGAGGTGCCGCTGCGCACCACGGTCGAGCTGGTCAAGCAGCCGGCCGCGGCGGAGCCGGACGGCCCGGCGCCGCAGCTGGGCGGCACCGCCGCCCAGGCCGGTGCGACCGGCGGGGTCGCCACCGTGACGCCGGCTGACGTGGCCGTCGCCTCGGCGGAGGTTCCGCTCGCCCCGGCGGCCGTACCCGTGGCCGAGGCCGAATCCGTCCGCGCAGAGGCTGCCGCCGCTGCCGGTTCCTCGGCGAAGCCCGCCCAGGACCCGGACGACACGGAGCCCGGGAAGCCGTTCCTGCCCGAGGCACTGGACGATCCGACCGAACGGATCTCGGTCGCCGCGCTCGACGTCCTGGCGGCGGCCCAGGCCAGCTCCCGGGACCAGGCGAAGGCCTCCGACGAGGCCGTCGACAAGGTCCGGACCGCGCTGGACGAGTTGGAGGGCCGGATCGACACCGCGATCGGCGACTTCCACCAGGCACTGGCCGCGGTCCGGGACAGCCTGGCCGAGCCGAACGAGGCGGCCTCGCTGGGCCGGGACGGCGTCGGCGGCAACGAGCTCCGGTCCTACGAGTACGGCCTGCTGGTGAACAGCCAGCGGACCGCCGACCGGGTGACGACGCAGGCCCAGCGGGACGCCGAGCGGATGCTCACCGAGGCGAAGACGGAGCTGGCCGACCTGGAGTCGCGGATCGAGCAGCTGCGCAAGGTCGAGGAGAAGCTGCGCGACGAGGTCGGCGACCGGCTGCGGGACGCGCCGCTCGGCTGAACCGCCCAGATTCGACGCAACCGCCGTCTTCGAGCCCCGATTCGGGGCCGAGGGCGGCGGTTGCGTCGGATCTGAGCGGGTGTGCCGCCGGTTCAGTCCGGGGTCGGAGCCGGCTTGGTCGCGACGATCTTGCCCAGCAGGCCGTTGACGTAGGCGGGCGAGTCGTCGGTCGACAGGTCGCCGACCAGGGTCAGCGCCTCGGAGACGGCGACCGAGTCGGGCACGTCCAGGTAGTCGATCTCGAGCACCGCCAGCCGGACCGTGTTGCGGTCGACCCGCGGCATCCGCTGCAGGCTCCAGCCGCCGGCCAGAGCACCGACGATCCGCTCGTCGATCTCACTCGCGTGGGCGACCACGCCCTCGATCAGTTCCCGGGTGTAGTCGCGGACCGGCGGATCGGCGTCCGCGGTCCGTTCGGCCAGGGTCTCCAGCGGATCCCGGGCACGCAACTCCGATTCGAACAGGATGTCGAGCGCGCGTTTCCGGGCCTTGCTGCGGGCGGACATGGAGGCGATCAGCTGCCGATCCGGCCGAGGTAATCGCCGGTCCGGGTGTCCACCTTGACCTTCTCGCCATTGGTGACGAAGAGCGGCACCTGCACCTGCAGTCCGGTCTCCAGCGTCGCCGGCTTGGTGCCGCCGGTGCTGCGGTCGCCCTGCAGGCCCGGCTCGGTGTACGTGATCTCCAGCTCGACCGAGGCCGGCAGGTCGATGTACAGGGGGTTGCCCTCGTGGATCGCGACGGTGGCCGTCTGCTCCTCGAGCAGGTAGTTCTTCGCGTCGCCGACGACGGCGTCGGGGATCGACAGCTGCTCGTACGTGGTGAGGTCCATGAACACGAAGCCCGCACCGTCGTGGTACAGGTACTGCATGTCCCGCCGGTCGACCGTCGCGGTGTCCACCTTGGTGTCGGAGTTGAACGTCTTGTCGACGATCTTGCCGGAGAGGACGTTCTTCAGCTTGCTCCGCACCACGGTGTTGCCCTTGCCGGGCTTGTGATGCTGGAACCACAGCACGGTCCAGAGCTGGCCGTCCAGGTCGAGCACCATGCCGTTCTTCAGGTCGTTGGTTGAGACCACGCGCGTTCCTTCTTGTTCTTGCGAGTAAAGGGGCAAACCCGGGTGCGACCGGGCAGTGGGTCAGTCTAGTGCCCTCCGCCGGGAATCCGGCATTCGTGTCGGTGGGCTGAAGTGGTGAGCTGCCAGGCGGAGGAGGAAGGCGTATCGGGTCATACGTCGACCGACGACAACGCAGCAGATCGCCGCTTCAGGGCGCCGACACGGGTGTCGGAGGCCCGGCGGAGGGCACTAGCCTTGCCGCGTGATTCGTACCCAACTCTTGGCTCGGCAACCGGAGCTGCGGACCGAGCGACTGCGCCTGACCCAGTTCGGGCCGGAGCACGCCGAGGCCCTGATCGCCGACAACGCCAACGGCGACGAGGAAGGGCGCCGGTTGACCGGGACCCATGCGCGGTTCACCGAGCAGCAGCTCCGCGACTGGGCCGCCAAGCTGCCCGGCGCCGCGGACCGGGCCGACTGGGCGATCGTCCGGACCGACGACGAGAAGGTGATCGGCGAGGTCGTGCTGAACGACCTGGATGTCGACAACCAGTCGATGAACTACCGGATCTCCTTGTACGGCAGCGCCTTCTACGGCCAGGGCTACGGCACCGAGGCCGGCCGCGCGGTGATCAACTTCGGGCTCGGCGTGCTCGGCCTGCACCGGATCAGCCTCGGCGTGTACGCGTTCAATCCGCGGGCCCAGGCGTCCTACGCCAAGCTCGGCTTCGTCCTCGAGGGCCGGCACCGGGACGCCCTCTACTGGGACGGCGAGTGGCACGACGAGTTGATCATGTCCATCCTGGCCACCGACCCGCGCCCGGCCTGACCGCGGGTAGCGTGCCGGCCATGGCACCTTCGCGAACCTGGTTGATCACCGGCGCCGGCCGAGGTCTGGGGCGCGCCCTGGCCGTCGCCGCTGCCGACGCGGGCGACACGGTGGTCGCGACGGTCCGCGGCGAGCACACCCTGCCGGAGCACGACCGGATCGTCCTGCACCGGCTGGACGTGCGTGATCATGACGCCGCGGCGTCGGCCGTGGCCCGCGCCGTCGAGGTGGGCGGCCGACTCGACGTGCTGGTCAACAACGCCGGCTACGGACTGGTCGGCGCGACCGAGGAGATCACCGAGGCCGAGGCCCGGGAGATCATCGACACCGACCTGCTCGGGCCGCTCTGGCTGACCCGGGCGGCGCTGCCGGTGCTGCGGGACCAGGGCTCGGGTCACATCGTGCAGATCTCGACCGTCGGCGCCGCCGGCACGATGCCGTTCTTCGGCCTCTACAACGCAGCGAAGTGGGGACTGGAGGGCTTCAGCGGTGCGCTGGCGGCCGAGGTCGCACGGTTCGGGATCCGGGTGACGATCGCCGAACTCGGCGGTATCGACACCGCCTGGGCCACCGGCAGCCTGCGGTTCGCCACCCCGGATCCCGCCTACCAGGACTCCCGGCTCGAACTCTTCGGCACCGCCGACGTCCCGTGGGCCACCGACGGCACCGGCGGCGGGATGCCGCCCGCGGACGCGGCGCGGGTGATCATCGATCACGTCGCGAACCCGGCCGACGGGCGGCTCCGGCTGCTGGTCGGCGACGACGCCCCCGGTCAGGTGGCCGAGGCCCTCGGGCTCCGGATCGAGGACTATGCCCGCGATCCGCGCTTCCCCACCCCTGGATAGGCTGCTGCGATGGTGCCGGCGTTCGAGCAGCCCGTTGACGTCCTGATCGCCACCGACGGGTGGCAGCCGAGTCCGATGACCCGCGCCGGAGCCGGCTTCGGCACCGGGGCGGCCCGGGTCGATCTTGATCATGACGACGGCGCCGTGACGGTGCGGCTGAGGTCGGCCGGCGAGGTGAGCCGGGTGGCGTTGCGGTGGCCGTTCCCGCTGCCGCCGGGCACGGTGGTGCTGGGCGACGCCTGGGAACGGACCTACGGCGACCAGGCCTGGCGCCCGATCCCGACCGGCATCCTGCCCTGGTACTTCCTGGCCCGGGCCGGCGACGTCACGATCGGCGTCGGCGTCCGGGTCCGGCCGGGGGCGTTCTGTGCCTGGGAGGTCGGCGACGGCGATCTGACCCTGCAACTCAACGTCCGCAACGGCGGATCACCCGTGCTGCTGGGCGATCGCGAACTCAATGCCGCGACGATCGTGCACGTCGTCGGCGAGCCCCGCGAATCGCCCTGGCGGGTGCACCAGCGGCTCTGCGCCGCTCTCTGCGACGACCCGATCCCGGCTCGGCGGCCGCTGGTCGGCGCCAACAACTGGTACTACGCGTACGGCAAGGACTTCGGGCCCGAGAACGTGATCGCCGACGCCCGGACCGTCGTCGAGCTGGCGGACGGGCACCCGGTCCGGCCGTACGGCGTGGTCGACGCCGGCTGGTCGGAGGGCGGCGGCGCCCCCGGCGGCCCGTGGACGCACGGGATCCCGGGCCTGTTCGACGACCTGCCCGGACTGGCCGCCGCGATCCGCGAGGTCGGCGCCGAGCCGGGGATCTGGTTCCGGCCGGCCGCGCTGACCACCGTCGAGGACCCGGCGCTGCTCCGGCCCGGGCCGCGGCCGGTACCCGAGCAGCCGCTCGATCTCAGCCGACCCGAGGTGATCGACCTGGTCCGGGCCGACGTGGCCCGCCTGGTCGACTGGGGCTTCACGTTCCTCAAGCACGACTTCTCGACCTTCGACACGTTCGCCCGTTGGGGACCCGGGATGTCGCTGGACCTGACCGACGAGGGTTGGGCGTTCGCCGACCGGTCGCTGACCAACGCCGAACTGCTGGTCCGCTTCTACACCGCGATCCGCGAGGCCGCCGGGGCGGCGACCGTGCTCGGCTGCAACGTCGTCGGCCACCTCGCCGCCGGTCTGGTCGACGCGCAGCGTACCGGCGACGACACCTCCGGCCGGGACTGGTCCCGGACCCGGGAGATGGGGGTCAACACGCTCGCCTTCCGGCTGGCCCAGCAGGACCGGTTCTTCACCGTCGACGCCGACTGCGTCCCGGCGACACCACAGACTCCGTGGGAGAAGAACCGGCAGTTCCTCGACCTGGTCGCCCGGTCCGGCACCGCCCTGTTCGTCTCGGTCGATCCCCGGTCCCGGACCGAGGCGGTCGACAGCGACCTCAGCGCCGCGATCCGGCTGGCCCTCGACGGCGGGTCCCCCGGCGGCATCGAGCCGCTGGACTGGCTGGGCACCTCGCATCCCCAGCGGTGGCGCGTGGGTGCCGCCGAGGTGACCTACAGCTGGTAGTCGGACCGGACTAAGTCGACCAGACTAAGTCCGGGAGGTCGCGATGACCACGGTGAACATCCACGAGGCGAAGACCCAGTTCTCCAAGCTGGTCGAACGGGCGTCGCAAGGCGAAACGATCACGATCGCCCGGGCCGGGCGGCCGCTGGCGAAGCTGACCGGACTCGACGACGCCCCGGTGGCCGAGCAGCGGCTCGGGTTCCTGTCCGGGCAACTCCGGGTGCCGGAGGACTTCGACGCCTTGGGCCGGGACGAGATCCTGCAGGTCTTCGGTGCCGAGTAGATGCGGTACCTGCTCGACACCCAGCTGCTGCTCTGGGTGGCGGCCGAACCGGACCGTCTGCCCGAAGCGGCCCGGTCGATCATCGAGGATGCCGGCCACGCGTTGCACTTCAGCGTCGCGAGCATCTGGGAGATCGCGATCAAGTCCGGGCTCGGCCGCTCGGACTTCCTGGTCGATGCGCTCGGTTTTCATCGCGCCCTGCTTCATGCCGGGTACGTCGAGCTGCCGGTTCGAGGTGAGCACGCCGCGGACGTCGCGGAGCTGGCACCGCACCACAAGGACCCCTTCGACCGAATCCTGGTCGCCCAGGCCCGCCGCCAGGGGCTGACCCTGATCACCAGCGATCCGGTCCTCGCGCAGTATCCCGGAATGATCATGAAGGTCTAGCAGGCTGGTGCCGGACGCGCACTGAGTCTGTCGAAGTGCCGGCCTTGCCCTTCGACAGACTCAGGGAACGTGTGCGTCATCGGCCGGCTAGCAGTAGTCGACCTGGCCGGCCAGCTTCCCGTCGCGGAACCGCAGCACGGCGCACACCTCGAGCAGGAACTCCTCGCCCTCGGCCGGCAGCAGGTCCGGGAGGAGGCCGGCGCTCGTTCCGCGGTACGTGTAGACGAGGGCGGCATCGTCCCCGTCGATGATCAACGTGCGCGGCGTGATCGTCCGGTCGGGAAGGGCGGCGATGAAGCCCTCGACGGTCTGGCGGTGGGCGTCGAGTCCCTCGGTCTGCTGGCCGAACCGGGGCAGCCGGTAGGCGAAGTCTTCGGTCAGCAGGCCGAGATGGCCCGCGACGTCCTGGGCGTTGAACGTGGTCACCCAGGTGTCGACAAGGGCGGCGTGATCGGTCATGCCGACCACGATCCCAGCTGCCCGGCCGGGCCGCTGGATTCTCCGGAAGATCGGCGGCGGCCGATCAGCTCGCGATCGCCCGGTACGAGGCGCGCAGCAGGTCCGGGTCCGGGCCGGCCAGGATCCGGGCCTTGGCCAGCGACTCCAGGATCACGAACCGGAGCGTGCCGCCGCGGGTCTTCTTGTCCACGGCCATGGTGGCCAGCAGGTCGTCGTACGCGTCGGCGGCGTAGCTGGTCGGCAGGCCGATCGCGCCGAGCACCGCACGGTGCCGGGCCGCGGTCTCGGCGTCCAGATAGCCGGCCCGGCGGGACAGTTCGGCGACGAACACCATGCCGATGCTGATCGCCTCGCCGTGCCGCCACCGGTAGTGCTCCCGGCGCTCGATCGCGTGCCCCAGGGTGTGCCCGTAGTTGACCAGCTCGCGACCCACCCGGTCGCCCACCGAGGTCGACTCGCGCAGGTCGGCCGAGACCACCTTGGCCTTGACGTCGATGGACCGCTCGATCACCTCGCGCAGCACCGGCGAGCCGAGCTCGCGGGCGGCGGCCGGGTCGGCCTCGACCCGTTCCAAGATCACCGGGTCGGCGATGAAGCCGCACTTGATCACCTCGGCGAGACCGCTGATCACCTCGGCCCGGGGCAACCCGTCCAGCAGATCAAGATCGCAGAGCACGCCGCGCGGCTCCCAGAACGCGCCGACCAGGTTCTTCCCCTCGGCGGTGTTGATCCCGGTCTTGCCGCCGACGGCTGCGTCGACCATGCCCAGCACTGTCGTCGGTACGGTGATCAGGCCGACCCCGCGCAGCCAGGTCGCGGCCACGAAGCCGGCCAGGTCGGTGGTCGACCCGCCGCCCAGGCCGATGATCACGTCGGACCGGGTGAACCCGGCGTTGCCGAGCACCGACCAGCACATCGCGGCGATCTCGACCGTCTTCGCCGACTCGCCGGTCCCGACGTCGATCCGGGTCACCTCGCAGCCCGCGTCGGTGATCACCTTCGCCAGCCGTTCGGCGGCGCCGATCAGGGCCGGCGGATGCAGCAC
Source organism: Microlunatus sp. YIM B11417 (assembly GCF_059617205.1). Lineage (NCBI taxonomy): Bacteria > Bacillati > Actinomycetota > Actinomycetes > Propionibacteriales > Propionibacteriaceae > Microlunatus > Microlunatus sp. YIM B11417. Next base: position 577,719 of record NZ_JCAMPJ010000003.1, on the reverse strand, counting down.
CGCCACCCGGGTCGCCCCGGTCAGCAGCGGCGGCAACCGGTCCAGCAGTCCGTGCCCGACCAGCACCTGGTACGGCTGCTCGGCGGCGACCTCGATCTCGGTGATCATGACGATTCCTCGAGCAACCGCTCGACGACGGTGACCGGGTCCAGGTCGTCGGTGTCCAGTTCCTCGGTGGCGACCGCGGCGTAGAGCGGCTGGCGTTCGGCGAGCAGCTTGACCAGGGTGCCGTGCACGTTGCCGAGCAGCAGCGGCCGGGCCGTGTTCAGACCGACCCGCCGCGCCGCGGTGCCGGCGGTGACCTTGAGCCAGATCACCCGGTGCCCGGCCAGCGCCTCCCGGATCCGTACCGACGTCACGGCGCCGCCGCCGAGCGACAGCACCCCGGGCCGGTCCAGCAGCTCCAGCGTGACCGCGGCCTCCAGTTCGCGGAAGGCCGGTTCGCCGTCGTCCGCGAAGATCTCCGCGATCGGCTTGCCGGCCCGTTCCTCGATCACGGTGTCGACGTCGCCGAACGGCACACCGAGCCGGTCCGCCAGCAGCGCGCCGACGGTCGACTTCCCGGAACCGGGTGCGCCGATCACGACGATCGTCGGCGTCGTCGGAGCGGCGGCGGCTCCGCCCTCGGCCGTCACGGTCTCGGGCGGCATCAGCCGCTCACCCCGAGCCCGCGGTCGGCGATCGCCTTCAGGTACGCCTCGTAGTTGCGGTGCGTCTCCCCCACCGAGTCGCCGCCGAACTTCTCCAGCGCGGCGTTCGCGACGACCAGCGCGACCATCGCCTCGGCGACCACGCCGGCCGCCGGGACCGCGCAGACGTCGGACCGCTGGTGGTGCGCGACGGCCTCCTCGCCGGTCCGGACGTCGATCGTCCGCAGCGCCCGCGGCACCGTGGAGATCGGCTTCATCGCGGCCCGGACCCGGAGCACCTCGCCGGTGCTCATCCCGCCCTCGGTGCCGCCGGCCCGGTGGCTGGCCCGGGTCGGGCCGTGCGGGCCGGGCACGATCTCGTCGTGGGCCGCGCTGCCGCGGGTCCGGGCCAGTTCGAAGCCGTCGCCGACCTCGACGCCCTTGATCGCCTGGATCCCCATCAGCGCTCCGGCCAGCTGGGCGTCCAGCCGGCGGTCGCCGTGCACGTGCGAGCCGAGGCCCGGCGGCAGGCCCCAGGCCAGCACCTCGACCACGCCGCCGAGGGTGTCGCCGTCGGACTGCGCGGCATCGACCTCGGCGATCATCGCCTGGGTGGCGTCGGCGTCGAAGCAGCGGACCGGGTTCTCGTCGATCGCGGCCAGGTCGGCGATCTTGGGCAGCAGCCCGTACGGCGCCCTGACCGTGCCGAGCTCGACGACGTGGCTGAGGATCGTGATCCCGTACGCCTGCTCGAGGAAGTTCTGCGCGACCCGGCCGATGGCGACCCGGGCCGCGGTCTCCCGGGCGCTGGCCCGTTCCAGGATCGGCCGCGCCTCGTCGAAGTCGTACTTCTGCATGCCGGCCAGGTCGGCGTGCCCGGGCCGCGGCCGGGTCAGCGGCGCGTTGCGGGCGCGGCCCTCCAGCACGGCCGGGTCGACCGGATCCGCCGACATCACGTCTTCCCACTTCGGCCACTCGGTGTTGCCGACCTGGATCGCGACCGGCCCGCCCTGCGACTCGCCGTGCCGGACCCCGCCGAGGATGGTCACCGCGTCCGCCTCGAACTTCATCCGGGCACCGCGGCCATAGCCGAGCCGGCGCCGGGCCAGCGCCTGCGCGATGTCGTCGGAGGTGACCCGGACGTGGGCCGGAAGTCCTTCCAGGGTGGCCACCAGAGCGGGGCCGTGAGATTCACCGGCGGTGAGCCAACGGAGCATGAACGTCAGTCTTTCACGGCCACCGAACGCTCCCGCACGAAGCTCTCGATGATCGGACCGAGCACGGCCGGCTCGACGTCGTGCGGCTGGCCGGCCATGGTCAGCCGCCGGCCCTGCGGCAGCAGGTCGGCCACCACCTGGGCGGTGGTCCGGCGCCAGGAGTGGCTCTGCTCGCCGTCGATGACCAGCGTGGGCACCGTGATCGAACGCGCCCAGTGCTGCGGCAGGCCGAAGTCGCCCATCACCTCGAGGTCGTACGCGAGCGTCGGCGCGACCGCCTCCAGCTCGGGCCAGAGCGGCGCGTTGCGCATCGGCGCGACCACCTCGGCCGGCATCTCGACGGCGGTGACCAGGAACGCCTCGACCGCGTCGCCGGGCCGGCCCCGAGCGACCAGGTCGCGCAGCCGGTCGGCGAAGTCGGGCGGCATCGGCGGCCGGGTCGGGTCGAGGATGAACGGCGGCTCGATCAGCAGCAGCCCGTCGAGCGGCACGCCCCGGGCGGCGGCTTCGGCGGCCAGGACGGCGCCGGACGACACCCCCAGCGCATAGGCCGAGCCACCGGTCAGCCCCACCACCGCGGCCAGGTCCTCGATCTCGCGGGCCACCACCGCCGGCCCGTCGGTGCCGGGGTCGCCGCTGTCGCCGCGGCCGCGCCGGTCGTAGGTGATCATGGTGAACCGGCCGGCCAGTTGCTCGGCCAGCGGCCGGAACGTGCGCCGGTCGTTCAGCGCGCCGCCGACCAGGACGATCGCCGGGCCGCTGCCGTACACCTCGGCGGCGATCGCGGTGCCGTCCGCTGAGGTCACGGTCTCGTGCCGACGGGCCGGCTCACGGCGGCGGCCGGGTTCGCCGGAGTAGAGGCCGCCGAGGTAGGCGAACAGCTCGTTGTGCCCGTACAGCCGGGGCTCGGTGCGCTGGGCCAGCCCGGCGAAGTAGCGGTCGTAGCGGCGCCGGACGTCGTCCGCCTCGCCGGCCGCGACCAGCCGCTCGGTGGCGAACGCGCGGACCAGTTCCAGCAGCCGGTAACGGGACCCGGTGCTGCCGTCGATCCGGACCACCAGCGAGCGGTCGACCAGCCGGCCGAGCAGTTCGGCGACGTCGGCGACCGGCACCACGTCGCCGGCGCAGACCGCCTCGGCCGCGGCGAGGGTGCAGCCGCCCGGGTGCGGCGCGAGCCGACGCAGCACCGCCCGTTCCGGCGTGCTCAGCAGCTCCCAGCTCCACTCGACGATCGCGGTCAGGGTCTGCTGCCGGTCCGGCCGGCCGCGCTGCCGGCGACGGTCGTCGAGCCGTTCGGCGAGATCGCGTACGTCGAGCGCGGCGACCCGGCTCGCCGCGAGCTCCAGCGCGAGCGGCAGTCCGTCCAGCCGGCGGCACAGGTCGGCCACCGCGGCGACGTTGTCCGGGCCGAGCCGGAAGCCGGGGTCGGCCGCCGCGGCCCGGGCGGTGAACAGCTGGACCGCTGCGCTGTCGGCCGCCTCGAGATCCGGGCCGGGCAGCGGCAGCGGCGGCACCGGCCAGCGCTGCTCCCCCGCCACGCCGAGCGACTCCCGGCTCGTGGCCAGGATCCGCAACCCGGCCTCGTCGGCGAGCAGCCGGGTCGCCAGGTCGGCGGCGGCGTCGATCACGTGCTCGCAGTTGTCCAGGACCAGCAGCGCGTCCGGTCTCCGCTCGCCCGCCGCGACTGCGACCGCCTCGGCCAGCCGGTCCGGGCCGGCGCCCGGCTCCAGGTCGGCGAGCTCGACCAGCCAGGCGTCGCCGCCGTGGCGTCGTGCGGCGGCCAGGGCGAGGCTGGTCTTGCCCACGCCGCCGGGACCGGTCAGCGTGATCAGTCTGGAGCCGGAGAGCCGGGCGGTCAGCGCGGCCAGGTCGGCGTCGCGGCCGATCAGGTCGGTCAGCGGCGCCGGCAGGTTGCCGGTCGGTGCCCGGTCCGGTGGCGGCACGAGGGACGGGTCGTCGGTGAGGATCCGCTGGTGCAGCTCGGCCAGGTCGGGGCTCGGGTCGAGCCCCAGGTCGTCGGCCAGCCGGTGCCGCAGGTCGGCGTAGCTCTGCAGGGCCTCGGCCTGCCGGCCCGCCCTGGCCAGCGCCCGCAGTTGCACCGCCCGCAGCCGTTGCCGGAGCGGGTGGGCCACCACCAGCTCGGCGAGCTCGGCCACGAGTTGATCATGCTCGCCGAGTTCCAGCCGGGCCTCGGCGTAGGCCTCCTGGACGGCCAGCCGCTCCTCGTCCAGCCGGTCGATCGCGGCCCGGGTGAAAGCCTCCTGGGCGTAGTCGGCGTAGGCGGGGCCGCGCCACAGGGTCAGCGCGTCGGCCAGGGTCGCCGCCCGCATCCGTACGCTGCCGGTCTGCCGGGCCCGGGCCGCCAGCGCCCGGAACCGGCCCGCGTCGACCGCCTCCGCCGGCACCGAGATCAGGTAGCCCGGCGGCGCGGTCCGGACCAGCTCCCGGGCCCCGGGCTCCGCGTCCTCCAGCGCCCGGCGCAGTTGGGAGACCCGGGTCTGCAGCGTCGAGGTCGGGTTCACCGGCAGCGCGTCGCCCCACAGATCGTCGATCAGGGTGGCCGCCGAGACCGGCCGGCCGGCGTGCAGCAGCAGGTGGGCGAGCAGGGCGCGGACCTTCCGGTCCGGAACGCGCACCGCCGCGCCGTCGTCGGTCCAGGCCGCCACCGGCCCCAACACCCCGAAACGCATGACTCATGATGGCCGACCGGTCACCAACGCAGGCGTTTTCGCGGCGTGTCGCTGCCGTTGTGACCGGTCGGCTCGGTGGGACGGATCAGCCGACGATCTCGTTGAGGGCCAGGATGTTGCCCTCCGAGTCCCGGACGAAGACCGACTTCACCGGGCCGAAGTCCATGATCCGGCCGCGCGGCACGCCCTTGACTCCGGCGAAGCTGCCCGCGCCCAACGGCAGGATCTCCGCTCCCGCCGCTGCGAGTTCGTCGACCAGGGTCTCGATGCCGGTGACCATGAAGCTGACCACCGGGTACGGCGGCGGCACCCGGTCCGGCATCTCGGACAGCACGATCATCGTGCCCGCGGCGTCGAAGGCCATCGGATCCTGATCGGGTGCGGAGAGCAGCTTCAGGCCGAGCACGTCGCGATAGAACGCACGGGCGCGATCGCCGTCCTGAGCCGGGAGGATCGGATTGAGCGGATGATCACCGAGTCGAGTCATGGCGCCGAGGCTAGCGACGGTTGTGGACATCTCTTGACCACAACCGGATCTGAAGCGTTTCTGAAGTGCCGCACCGCAGAGTCGGGACCATGAAGCACACCCTGTTGCTCGCCGGCGCGATCGCCGGCCCCCTCTACGTCGGGATCGGAACCGTCGAGGCCCTCGTCCGGGACGGCTTCGACCTCCGGATCCATCCGCTCAGTGTGCTCGCCAACGGCCCGGGCGGCTGGGTGCACTCGGCGATGATGATCACCACCGGGCTGCTCACCGTGCTCGGCGTCGTCGGCCTGCGCGGCTCCGTACCCCGGGTCACCGCGGTCGGTCTGGCGATCTACGGGCTCGGCGTGACGGCGGCCGGGATCATGACGGCCGACCCGGTGGCCGGCTTCCCGCCCGGCACGCCCACCACGCCGCCGGAGACGATCAGCTGGCACGGGCTCGGCCACTTCCTGGCCGGAGCCATCGGCTTCCTCGGCCTGATCGTCGCGGCCCTGGCGCTGGCCTGGCGACTGCGCCGGGACGGCCGGGCCGGCTGGGCGGTCTTCTCGTTGATCACCGGCGTCTTCTACTTCGCCTCGTTCGTCGGCATCGGCGCCAGCGGCGGACAGCCGGCGCTCAACATCGCCTTCAGCGTCGCGGTGGTGCTCGGCTGGACCTGGATCACCTTGCTGATGCTGCGCCACCGGACCGGAAAGGAAAGTTGATCATGCGGTTCATCGCCATCCTGCGCACCTCCGAGGCGTACGGGTTCCCGCCGCCCGCCCTGCACGAGGGGATGGCCGCGCTCGGCGCCGAGGCCGCCGCGGCCGGGGTGTTGGTCGACACCGCCGGGCTGCTGCCGATCACGACCGCGACCAAGATCATCGTCGCCGACGGCGAGCTGTCCACCAGCGACGGCCCGTTCGACGAGCCGGCCCCGGTCGGGGCCTACGCGGTCTACGATGTCGCCGACCGCGCCGAGGTGATCGAATGGACCCGGCGCTTCATGGACCTGCACCGGCGGACCTGGCCGGGCTGGTCCGGCGAGTCGGAGATCCGCCAGGTCTTCGGCCGCGAAGGCTGAGCGAAGGAGCCGGGGATGATCGGGCTGCGCATCGACACCGTCGACGAGCCCGATCGTCGGCTGGCCCGGATCTGGTCCGCCGCCTGCGACCGGCCGACCCCGTTCAGCTCGCTCGCCTCGTACACCTCGGGCATCGGGTGTGTCCGAGTCGGCGGCGTCACCACCGTGCACCTGCGCGGCCCGGCGACCCGGGCCACTCCGCTGACCTGCTCGGCCGGTTCGGAGTTCTTCGGCGCCGACTTCCGGACCGGCGCCTTTCTCACCGTCGTTCAGCCGGCCCGCCTGATCAACATGAGCGACACGGTGCTGCCGGCCCTGCCGGACGGCCGGGTGGTGCTCGGCGGCCAGGCCTGGGAGGTGCCGACGCCGGACACCATCGACGTGTTCGTCGACCGGCTGGAACGGGCCGGTCTGCTCACCTTCGACCCACTGGTCGAGGAGTTCCGGTACGGCAGCCGGGTGACGGTGGCGGACCGGACCGCGCAGAGCCGGTTCCTCCGCGCCGTGGGGTTGTCCCGGCGGTCGTTCCGGGTCATCGAACGGACCCGGGCCGCGGCCCGCCTACTCCGGTCCGGCGTACCGATCGGCGAGGTCGTCGCCGGCACCGGCTTCTACGACCAGCCGCAGCTGACCCGGGCGCTCCGCCGGCTGATCGGGCACACACCGGCCGAGGTCGCCCGGGGCGGGATGTTCCTCGACCTGTGAGCTGCGGTTCGGTACAAGACCGGCGGTGCCGCGTTGCCTACCGTCCATGATCATGAGGAAACTGATCGAATCCACGTATCTCTCGCTGGACGGCAGGATCGGCGGGGAGAGCTTCTGGGCCGCGCACACCGAATTCCGCGACGACCGGCACATCGCCCACAACCAGAAGCTGCTCGACTCCGCCGACGCCATGGTGCTCGGCCGGGCCACGTACGAGGTGTTCTCGGCGACCTGGCCGGGCATGACCGGCGAGTTCGCCGATAAGTTCAACGCCCTGCCCAAGCACGTCGCCACCCATGCCGACACCGAACTGACCTGGAACGCCGAACGGTTGCCCGGCGACGCCGTCGCCGCGGTCGCCGAGTTGAAGCAGGGCGGCTCCGGCACCTTGATCAAGTACGGCACCGGTACGTTCAGCCAGGCGCTCCTCGACGGCGGCCAGCTGGACGAGTTGCACCTGTGGATCTTCCCCTTCGTCGCCGGCTCGGGCGACCCGCTGCTCCCGGGCATCACGCGCCGACTGGACCTGGTCGAGGTCACCGACGTCGGCAACGGCGCCGTCGTGCTCACCTACACCCCGAAGTAGGCCGGGCGTTCCTCGCTCCGCTCCGTGGCGGCCGTCGGCCCGTGGCATGATCGGCGGGCCGACACACGTGTCCGAGCGAGGGGGTCTGAATGGCGGGGTTGCGGCTGCACGCGGTGCCGAAGCCGGGCGAGTTGCTGGACCGGATCTGGGCGGTCGACTGCGAGAGCGTCACGCCGGTCACCGGGCTCGCCTCCTACTACTCCGGCATCTGCTGCATCCGCTCCGGCGGCGTCACCACCGTGTATCTGCGTGGTCCGGTCACCCGCGCCACTCCCCTGGTCTGCCCGCCCGGCACCGAGTTCTTCGGGGCCGACTTCCGGACCGGCGCCTACCTCACCGTGGCCCCGCCGGCCGGCCTGCTCGACCTGAACGACATCGTGCTGCCGACCTTGCCGGACGGCCGGATCCTGCTCGGCGGGCAGGCCTGGGAGGCACCGACGCCGGACAACCTCGACGTGTTCGTCGACCGGCTGCACCGTGCCGGACTGTTGATCTTCGATCCGCTGGTCGAGGACTTCCGGTACGGCTGCACGGTGCCGGTCTCGACCCGGGTGGCCCAGGGCCGCTTCCTGCGCGCCGTCGGGCTGTCCCGGCGGGCGCTGCACCTGATCGACCGCACCCGGCAGGCAGCCGACCTGCTCCGGGCCGGCCTCCCGATCCGCGATGTCGTCACCCGGACCGGGTTCTACGATCAGCCGCAGCTGACCCGCGTGGTGCGGCGGCTGATCGGGCACACGCCCGGTGAGGTCGCCCGCGGCGACATCGTCGTCTCGCTCTGAGGCCAAGATCAACTACGGTCCTTGATCAACAACCTCGGCCGCGCGCGGTCTTCGGTAGCATGGCGGCGATGTCAGAGACTCCGGATCCCCCATTGCCGCAGCCGGCTGCGCGGGTCAGCGACGCCGAGCGCGAGCGCGCCGCCGAACAGTTGCGTGACGCGGTGTCGGACGGCCGGCTCGAGCTGAGCGAACTGGACGAACGGCTGACGGCGGCGTACCAGGCGAAGACCAGGGCCGACCTGGTCGCGGTCACCTTCGACCTCGAGCCGGTCCGCAGCGAGGTCCGGCCGCTGACCCTGCGGACCAAGAGCGGCACCATCAAGCGCGCCGGAGTCTGGACGGCGCCGGCCGAGATCGTCGCCGAGTGCACCTCCGGAACGATCAAGCTCGACTTCACCCAGGCCAGGGTCCAGGACCGGGAGATCCACGTCCACGCCAGCGCACGGTCCGGTTCGGTGATCCTCGTGGTGCCACACCGCGGCTGGACCGTCGTGATGGAGGACGTGAGCAGTTCCAGCGGCAGCATCGTCAACAAGGTGCACGGCGACGGCAGCCCGTACGGTCACACCCTCCGAATCACCGGCGGCGTCACCTCGGGCGTGATCAAGGCGCGGCACCCGCGTCGCCGGTTCCTCGACTGGCTGCTCGGCCGCCCGCACCCCGACGCCCTGGGGTCATGATCATTCCGCCGCGGCGGCCAGCGCGGCGGTCATCCGGCTGAGCAGCAGCTGACGTTCCTGCTTCGTCGGCGCCAGCCCGGCTGCGCGTTCCAGTTCCTCGGCGGCTTCGGCGGGCCGGCCCAGCCGGTTGAACAGATCGCCGCGGACGGCGCCGAGCAGGTGATAGCCGGCGAGCCGGCGGTCCTCCACCAGTGGCTCGGTCGCCGCCAGCGCCGCCGCGGGCCCGTCGACATGGAGTACGGCGACCGCACGGTTCAACTGCACCACCGGCGATGTGGTGACCTGGCCGAGCGCGTCGTAGAGGGCCAGGATCGCGGCCCAGTCGGTGTCGGCGAAGCGGTCCGCGCGGGCGTGGCAGGCCGAGATCGCCGCCTGCAGGGAATACGGCCCGAGCGGCCGGGCCAGGGCGAAGGCCCGGTCCAGCATCGCGAGGCCGTGGTCGATCAAGGTCCGGTCCCACCGTCGCCGGTCTTGATCCTCGAGCTGGACCGGGATCCCCCGGTCGTCCACCCGGGTCCGGAACCGGGAGGCCTGCAGCTCCATCAGCGCCACCAGCCCGAACACCTCGGGCTCGTTCGGCACCAGCCCGGCCAGGACCCGTCCCATCCGCATCGCCTCGACGGCGAGGTCGGCCCGGACGACCGTCTCGCCGGAGGACGCCGAGTAGCCCTCGTTGAAGATCAGGTAGAGCACGTCCAGCACCACCAGCAGCCGCTCCGGCAGTTCCGCGGCCGCGGGTGCCTCGATCGGCACCCTGGCCTCGGCGAGCGTTCGCTTGGCCCGCGAGATCCGCTGCCCGATGGTGGCCGAGGGGGCCAGGAACGCGCGGGCGATCTCGTCGGTGGTGAGCCCGCCGAACAGCCGCAGGGTGAGGGCGACCCGGGACTCCGGCGACAGCAGCGGATGGCAGGTGGTGAACAGCATGGTGAGCAGGTCGTCCGGGATCGGGTCGAGCGCCTCCGCCGCGAGGTCCGGAGCCTGCCCGACCTGCCCGGCGACGAGCAGCGGAGCCTTCCGGCGAGCCGTCTCCTCACGCCGGGCCCGATCGATCGCCTTGTGCCACGCCGTCGTCATCAGCCAGGCGCCCGGGCGCGGCGGTACGCCCTCGGCGGGCCACTGCTCCAGGGCCGCGACGAACGCCTCCGCGGCCAGATCCTCGGCGAGATCGAGGTTCCCGATCCGCCGCGCCAGGGTGGCGATCAGTTGCGGCGACTCGATCCGCCAGAGCGCCTCGACCGAGGCACGCAGTTCCATGATCGGCCGGGCTTCAGTCCGCGCCCGGGTGCTGCAGCCGCTCGCTGCGGTCGAGGGTCTCGGCGTCGACGGTCTGGGCGAAGTCGTCCAGGTCGAACAGCGGCCTGATCTCCAGCACCTGCGCGTCCCCGTACGCCGGATCGTACGGGCACCGCCTGGCCCATTCGACCGCCTCGGCCAGCGAGCTGACCTCCCAGATCCAGTAGCCCGCGATCACCTCCTTGGACTCGGTGAACGGGCCGTCGATCACCTCGGTCCCGGACCGCGTGAACGCGACCTTGGCTCCGGCGCTGCTCGGCTTCAGTCCCTCGCCGCCGAGCATGATCCCGGCCTTGACCAGTTGCTCGTTGAAGACGCGCATCTGCTCGAACATCTCGGTCGTCGGCTCGCCGCGGCCCTCGTCGGCGGCGTCGCCCTTCGTCATCACCATGACGCGCACGTTCGTGCTCCTCTGCTCAGTCTCGGCCGGCGGTGCGGCGCAACAGGTCGGCGATGAGGGCGGGGTCCACGGTGTCGCCCTCGCGGAGGTCGACGACCTTCCGGTCGCCCGCTCCGAGCGACCGGAGCAGCCCCGGTACGGGTTCGACGTCGCCCGCGTCGAACACCATGAACGAGACCTTAGCCGCGGCGACGTGGAGCACCGCGACCATCCTCCCGTCCAGCCGGAAGTGCGGCTTGCCGTACTGGAAGACCTCCTCGACCCGCGGCAGCGCGCGGTGCACGGTCTCGCGGAGCCGGCCGGCCTGCTCCTGCTGCCAGGGACGGGCCTTCGCCAGGTAGTCGGTGACCTCGGTGATCATCGCGGTCCCTCCTGCCCGGCCGGCGCGACGCGGTAGGTCGAGACGATCACGCCGCTGGCGAAGGTGGTGCCGGCGACATGCTCCAGGCCGGTCCGGCTCTCGGTGCGAAACAGCCGTTCGCCGGTGCCCTTGAGCACCGGGTAGGTCCAGATCCGGTACTCGTCGAGCAGCCCGGCCGTCGCCAGCGCGTCGGTGAGCCGGCCGTGGCCCCAGACCAGGATGTCGGCGCCCTCGGTGAGCTTGAGTCGCTCGACCGCGGTGATCAACTCGGCGCCGGGGATGAGCGTCGTCGGGCTCCAGGCGCCGGTGTCGACGGGACGGGAGGCGACGACGTACTTCTGCATGCTGTTGACGTGATCGGCGTACGGGTTGCCGCCCATCGCCGGCCACGCCTGGGCCATCCCCTCGTAGGTGACCCGACCGAGCAGCAGCGCGTCGGCGCCGAGGGTCAGGTCGAGGGCGTACTGCTGGGCCGCCGCGTCGTGGTACTGCAGCGACCACTCGTGCGGGTTGTCGATGAAGCCGTCGAGCGTGGTGTAGGTCGAGGCGATGATGCGTCGCACGGGATTTCTCCTCTGCCGTGGGGCCGGCTGGTCCGGCCCGCACCCGTCCTTCGTGCGACCGGCACGCTTTTCGACATCACCGACGAAGAATCTTTCCGCGGCCTTCTTCGGGTCGATGATCAAGGTCTTGGTGCCGGCGTTCTGCCGCCGGGTGAGCCCTTCGGATCGGTGATGGGTGTACTTCGGGTTCAGCCGGAACTTCTTGAGCTTCGCTTTCGCGGGGCGCATCTCAGCCCCGCCCGCGGTCAGCGGGCAGGGCGCAGCGCCGTACGTGGTCGCGCACGGTGACGCTCGCTGACATGTCAGAGGGGTGGGGGAACTCCTCCGGCACCGGAAGGCGTGCGGAAACGGGATCGGCTATGCGGAAGGGCGACAGCCCATCGGTCCCACGCCGTACCGGAGGGCGAGGTGGACCGCGATGATTCTCATGACGATGCCCTTCTGGGCGAACAAGCGTGACTGCGACTCAGGCGCGACGACGCGCCGCAGACGGCCTCGACGGGCCGCCGGATCAGGCAGGAAGGTCAGCGACAGGCTGACGCGAAGGTGACAGCAGCAACTCGCATGGCAGTCTCCCCTCACGCTCGGACAAGATCACCGCCAGGCTGACAGGCGGCGCCTGGGCGGTCAACGGATTTATGACCACGCCGCCGAGTGATCGACCAGTGCGCGCACCGTCCGCTCCCCCACGCCACGAAAGGTTGATCGGTACCAGGGCTCGCCGCGATGCTGCGGCTGCCCCATCCAGATCAAGCTCAGGCCGATGTACGCCGCCCATCCACCTGCCCTGAGGATCGTCGACTCGTCCGACGGTTGGTACAGCTCGAGGAACCGCGGCACGTCGGCGACCGGCAGCAGCGCCCAGGCTGCCCCGAGATCGATCGCCGGATCACCGGCCGAGAGCAGGCCGAAGTCGATCATGCCGGCAAGATCACCGTCGTCGGTCAACACGTTCGCCGGATGAAGATCACCATGGATCCAGACCGGTGGCCCACTCCACACATCGGCGGCAAGCGCCGTGCGCCAGACACGGCGCAATGTCACAGCCTCGGCTTCGCCGACAGAGTCGAGCTTCTGCTCGAACGGCTGGGACAGACGTTCCAGGGTGGGCCGTTGCGTCGCCGGGGGCGACGGAGGCGCCACACCGTGCAGCGCCTTGAGCGCGTCCGCGAGTCGATCCGCCGCGACCGCCGTAGCGAGCGGCGCGACATCGGCCGGGTTTCCCGGCACCCACGTCGTGATCATCGAACATCGAGGAAAGGTGGCCGACGGCCGCCCCGCCCGTACCGGAACGGGGATCGGCACGGGCATCCTGCTGGCGATGCCGGGCAACCACATGAGTTCGGTCGCGCCCTGGTCTGCCGCGTCAGCCGTCACCGGCAGACGAACCGCCAGATCTGCACCGAGCCGCCACAGTCAATGGTCGCCGCCGCCCGCCGCGTGGGTGAGTTCAAGATCAGCCAGATCGCGGTGCTGCTCGCCCAGGAGCCGGCGCACCCTCGCTTCGTCCGGCGCGCCCGTCACTCCTGGACTCTCCGTTCAGGACGCTTCGGGGGCCGGGGCGAGGGCTCGGTGGGCGGCGTCGAGGAGGAGGCGGGGGTCGATCTGGTGGCCGGTCATCAGGTGGACCTGGACGGCGCCCTGGCCGGCCAGCAGGTCGAGGCCGTTGACGACGCGTTTGCCGGCCCGGTCGGCGGCGGAGGCGAGGGCGGTCGGCCAGCCTTCGTAGATCGCGTCGAAGATCACGTCGGCGCTGGCGGCGGCCTCGTCGGCGACGGCATCGGCGCCGCCGGCGGTGACGGTCGAGAGCAGGACGTCGGCCTTGGGGAGGTCGGTCCCCCAGGCCTGGACGGAGAGTTCGATCTTCAGGGCTTCGGCGAGGCTGCGCAGGCGTTCCGCCTTCGCCGGCGTACGGGCGACGATGGTGATCCGCCGGGCACCGAGCTCGCCGAGGGAGACCAGCGCCGAGCGGGAGGTGGCGCCGGCGCCGAGCACGGTCGCGGTCTCGATCTTGTCCAGGCCCGGCCGGTCGCCGGCCGACTGCAGCGCCCAGATCAGGCCGCCGACGTCGGTGTTGTAGACCCGGCGGCCGAGGGACTCGAAGATCAGCGTGTTCGCGGCTCCGGCCAGCGCGGCGACCTCGTCGACCTCGCCGAGCGACATCGCGGCGAACTTGAGCGGCATGGTCAGGCTGAGCCCGCGCCAGGTCGCGTCGCAGCCGGCGACGAATCCGGCCAGTTCCTGATCATCGACCTGATAGGCCTGGTAGTCCCAGTCGGCCAGGCCCAGTTCGGCGTAGGCCGCCTGGTGCATCACCGGCGACAGCGAGTGCGCGATCGGTGAGCCGAGGACGGCGCAGCGGGTCACCGCGCCGCCTCGCTCCGGTAGCGGGTGGGTCACCGACACTTCCCCGTGTTCGCCTGGCACCAGTCCTGGAACTCGCGGACGATCTGGTCGAACTCCGCCTTGGTGTTGACGAACTTGGTCTCGCCGGTGTCCAGGTTGACCGTGACGAAGTACATCCAGTCGCCGTCGGCCGGGGCCAGCGCGGCCTCGATCGCCGCCTTGCCCGGCGCGGAGATCGGCCCGGGCGGCAGTCCCTTCACCTTGTACGTGTTGTACGGCGACTTCGAGTTCCGCTGCTCGGGGGTGGTCACCGCGCTCTTGGAGTTGACCGCGTAGAGCACGGTCGAGTCCAGGCCGAGGTTCCACTTCTTGGCCAGCCGGTTGTAGATCACCCGGGCCGCCTTCGGCCGGTCCTCCGCGCGGCGGACCTCCTTGTCCAGGATGCTGGCGACGATCAGCACCTCGTACGGGCTCTTGCCGAGCTTCTTGGCCCGCTCGTTGAGGTTGAGGTCCCGGGCCACCTTGGCGTACTGCGCCGTCATCTGCTTCAGCACCGACTTCGCGGTGGCGCTCTCGACGAGTTCGTACGTCTCCGGGAACAGCACGCCCTCCGGATTGTTCTTCGCGTAGCTGGGCAGGCCGAGCTCCTTCGGCTTCTTCAGCGCCGCCTCGAAATCCTTCTTGCTGATCTTGGTGCTCTTGACCAGCGCATCGACCTGCTCGGACAGCCGCAGGCCCTCCTTGACCTGGAACTGGGCCCGCACCCGCGAATCGCCCGGGTTGACCAGCAGGGTGAGGGCGTCGACCGCCTTCATCTGCAGCCGCATCCGGTACCGGCCGGCCTGGATCGTGCTGGCCCGAGGCTCGCGGTCGACGACCTTCTCCCACGCCTGGGTCGACTTGATCACGTCGGCCTCCCGCAGCGTGCCGCCGATCTGGTCCAGCGAGGAGCCCTCCGGGACGACCACGGTCACCTCGTCACCGCCCGGACCCGGGTAGTCCGGCACCTCGCCGAACGTCGTGATGAACTCGGTCGTCTTGTTCCAGACGAACGAGACGCCGAAGATGAGCACCGCAGCCGCCAGCAGAACGGCGAGATAACCCTTGATCCGGTGGGCGACCTCCCGCCCAGCACTCGGCTTGTGTTCGGGGTCGAGCATCGATGACACGTCGAGGCGTTCCTTCGGAGGTTGCTAGTCGTCGGTACCGGGCGATACTACTTCCCCCGGCGCCCGGCCGGTGCTTCGTTCGGCCGCCAGCGCGTCCTCCAGGATCGTAGCGGCCGCCGCGGCGTCGATCACCGAGCGCTGCTTCCTGGTGGACCGACCCGATTCGCCGAGCCGGCGGGAGGCGCTCACCGTACTGAGTCGTTCGTCCACGAGCCGCACCGGGATCGGGGCGATCGCGATGGCCAGGTCACCGGCCCGTTCCCGGATCGCCAGCGCGGCCGGCCCCTCGCCGCCGGACAGTGACCGGGGCAGCCCGACCACGACCTCGACCGGCTCCCGCTCCGCGATCGTCTCGACCACGGCACGCAGGGTCGCGGCCCGGTCCGCGGTGGCCGGCACCGTGCCGATCGGGTACGCGAGCGTCCCGGCCGCGTCACAGGCCGCCACCCCGATCCGGGCGGCGCCCCAGTCGAGCGCCACCCGTACCCCGGTCCGCACCATCGACCCCTTCCGCAACCACAACGTTCCCTGAGCTTGTCGAAGGGCAAGGCCCAGTCACCCGGACCCTTCGACAGGCTCAGGGCTCGACTTCGGTCAGCTCGTGACCTTGGCGCCGATCGCGTACTCGACATCGCGGAGCGCGTCGGCGACCTTCGTGCCGTCGCTGCCGCCGCCCTGGGCCAGGTCGTCCTTGCCGCCGCCGCGCCCGCCGAGGGCCTGGCTGGCGATGGTGACCAGCTCGCCCGCCTTGAGCCCGCGGTCCCGGGCGCCGGCGGTGGTCGCGACGATCACGGTCGGCTTGTCCGCGGTGCCGCCGACCAGGCAGATCACGGCCGCGGTGTTGGACACCCGGTTCCGTACCTCCTGGGCCAGCTGCCGCAGGTCGCCGCCGGACACGCCGTCGGCGTGGTGCGCGATGTACCCGACGCCCCACATGTCGTGCGACTTGGCGATGATCGGGTCGACCGTGGTCATCAGGTTCGCCGACTTCAGCGCCGCGATCTCGCGCTCGGCCTCCTTCAACTGCGCCACCATCTTGCGGACCCGGTCGCCCAACTGGTCCGGCTGCACCTTCAAGGTGTCGGCCAGGCCGAGCACCAGGGCACGCTCCCGCGCCAGGTGCTGGAACGCCTCCAGCCCGACGAACGCCTCCACCCGGCGCAGGCCGGAGCCGACCGAGGACTCCGCGTTCAGCGCCAGCAGGCCGATCTGGGAGGACTGCAGGACGTGGGTGCCCGCACACAGCTCGCGGGACCAGCCGTCGCCCATGTCGACCACCCGGACGACGTCGCCGTACACCTCGCCGAACAGGGCCATCGCGCCGGACGCCTTGGCCTCCGCCAGCGGCATCAGCGAGGCCGAGACGCCGAGGTCGGCCCGAATCGCCTCGTTGGACAGCTGCTCGATCCGGTGCCGCTGCTCCTCGTCGACCGCGTGGTTCCAGGAGAAGTCGAGCCGCATGTAACCGGGCCGGTTGTACGAACCCGCCTGCAGCGCCGTCGGGCCGAGGATCTGGTGCAGCGCCTCGTGGATCACATGGGTCGCCGAGTGTGCCTGGCAGGCGCCGAGGCGGTAGTCGGCGTCGACCTGCGACCGGACCACGGCACCTGGCCGCAGTTCGCCGGAGTTGATCTTGACCTTGTGCACGACCAGGCCCTTGACCGGGCGCTGCACGTCGAGCACCTCGAGCTCGAGATCGTCGCCGGTGATCCGGCCGTGATCACCGGACTGGCCGCCGGATTCCGGGTAGAACGGGGTCTCGGACAGGATCACCTCGACCTCGTCGCCGACCGAGGCATGGTCACGCAACTCGCCACCGACGACGATGCCGCGCACCTCGCTCTCGCCGGTCAGGGTCTCCAGGCCGGTGAACGGCGTCTCGCCGCGCGACCGGAGCTGGGCGTAGATCTCGGTCGAGACCCCGCTCCCCTTCTTCGACTTCGCATCGGCCTTGGCCCGCTCGCGCTGCTCGTCCATCAACCGCCGGAAGCCGGCCTCGTCGACCGAAAGCCCTTGTTCGCCGGCCATCTCGAGGGTCAGCTCGATCGGGAAGCCGTACGTGTCGTGCAGCTGGAACGCCCGGTCGCCGGACAGCACGCCGGACTGGCTGCTCTTCGCCGACGAGACCGCCGTGTCGAAGATCTGGGTGCCCGAGGTGAGGGTGCGGCCGAACGCCTCCTCCTCCGCGTAGGCGATGTCGGAGATCCGGTCGAAGTCGTCCGCGACCTCCGGGTAGGACCCCTTCATCGCGTCCCGGCTGACCGGGAACAGGTCGCCGAAGCTGGGCCGGTCGACGCCGAGCAGCCGCATCGAACGGATCACCCGGCGGAGCAGTCGCCGCAACACGTAGCCCCGAGCCTCGTTCCCCGGCGTCACGCCGTCCGAGATCAACATCAGGCCGGACCGGACGTGGTCGGCGACCACCCGGAGCCGGACGTCGTCGGCGTGATCACTGCCGTACTTCTTGCCGGCCAGGTCCGCCGCGACGTCGATCACCGGGAAGACCTCGTCGATCTCATAGAGATTGTCGACGCCCTGCAGCAGGTAAGCCACCCGCTCCAGGCCCATGCCGGTGTCGATGTTCTTCCGCGGCAGCTCGCGCGCCACGTCGAAGTCGTCCTTGGCCCGGACCGCGGACAGCTCCTCCTGCATGAAGACCAGGTTCCAGATCTCCAGGAAGCGGTCCTCGTCGACGATCGGGCCGCCCTCGGGGCCGTACTCGGGGCCGCGGTCGATGTAGATCTCGCTGCACGGGCCGCCCGGTCCGGGGATGCCCATGTTCCAGTAGTTGTCCTTCAGCCCGCGGCGCTGGATCCGGTCCGGCGGCAGCTCGGCGATGTTCTGCCAGAGCCGCGCCGCCTCGTCGTCGGAGTGCAGCACGGTGACCCAGACCTTGTCCGGGTCGAAGCCGAGCCCGTACTCGGACTGGGGCGCGGTGATCAGGTCCCAGGCGAAGCTGATCGCCTCGGCCTTGAAGTAGTCGCCGAACGAGAAGTTGCCGTTCATCTGGAAGAACGTGCCGTGCCGGGTGGTCTTGCCGACCTCCTCGATGTCGAGGGTCCGGACGCACTTCTGGACGCTGGTGGCGCGCTGGTACGGCGCCGGCTCCTGGCCCGTGAAGTACGGCTTGAACGGCACCATGCCGGCGTTGACGAAGAGCAGCGTCGGGTCGTTGTAGAGCAGGGGCGCCGACGGAACGACCTCGTGCCGGCGATTGCCGAAGTAGTCGAGGAAGCGACGCCGGATTTCGGCGGTTTTCATTGTGCTGTGTCCTAAGGGTGAGGGTGCGAGCAGGTCATTCCGGGTTGCGGCCGAGCGCGTCGTTGATCTCCGCTTCGCGCTCGACCATGGCAGCTCGGACCCGGTCGGCGAAGTCCTGGGCGCGTTCGGTGATCCCGGCGGCCGAATCCGCCACCCGGTTCCCGATCGCCTCCGGCGTCGCCTGCTGCAGGTAGTCCCTGATCTTGATCGCGACGAACGCAGCGACGCCGGCCCCGACCAGGAACCAGAACACTCGCTTGATCATCACTTCCTCCGTCGCGAGAACACGCCGCCGCTACCGCCCTTGGCTCGGGCCGGCGTCGGCGACTCACCACGGAACGCCTTGCGCACCCCGTACGTGAACGCCGCCGTCTTGACCAGAGGCCCGCCGAGCGTCGCCGAGAACAGGGTCGCCATCTGAGCGGCGTTCTCGCTGACCACGGTAGCGTGCTTGCTCACCTTGGCCACATCCTCCGTGACGAAGCTCAGCTTCTCCAATTCATTATTGGTCGCCCGCACGGTGCCCTGCAGTTCGGTCAGGATCGGCACCGATTCGTGGCCGATGTCGCGGACCGCGAGCCGCAACTCCTCGAGCACCCGGCCCAGCTTCAGCAGCGGCACGGCGAAGAGGATCACCAGGATGGCGAAGGCGATGGCCGCGATGAGACCGGCGATATCCCCCAGGGTCATGAAGCTCCTCAATCGGAAAGTGCAGTCAGCGGGGTACGGCCCCGTCGGGCCAGCACGACCTTATCGCGTCGCCACGAGCCCCGATACGCGCACGCGCCCGGAGGGTCCGGATGCGCTTCAGCCGGGCCAGCCGGACAGTCGGCGGGCACCGGCCAGCACCGGCTGGACCAGGTCCGGGGCGTCCGGGCTGAGCCGGCCGGTGCGGCCGGCGACGAGCAGGCAGCCGGTGACCCGGCCGGTCCCGGACCGGACCGCGGCGGCCAGGCCGACCCGGCCGACCACCGACTCCTCTCGGTCGACGGCCAGGCCGGAGCTGCGGACCTCGCCCAGGACGGCCAGCAGCCGGGACCAGTCGGTGATCGTGTACGGGGTGAAGCGGGCCAGCCGCTGGCCGGTCAGCAGCTCCGGCCGGTCCGCCAGCAGGATCTTCCCGACCGCGGACGCGTGCCAGGCCCGCAGCATCGGGTCGTCGGCGGTCACCTCGTGGTCCGGGTCCGGATCCGCCCAGGCGGGCTCGGCCCCGGCCAGACTGACCAGGTGCACGCCGTGCCGGATCCGGCGGCGCAGGTCCTCGGCCACCTCCTTGACGGTGGCAGGTCCGGGACTTGTGCGGTCCGGGCCGGGCTCGGCCAACTCGCGGGCGCGGCGGCCGAGGGCGAAGCCGGCCAGGTCGTCCACCCGGACCAGGTAGCCGTCGCCGACCAGCAGGTTCAGCAGCCGGTACGCGGTCGACCGGGGCAGCCGGCACCAGTCCGCGATCTCGCGGGCCGTGGTTCCCGGGCCGAGCCGGGCCACCGCCTCGAGCAGATGCAGCGCCTTCTGCACGGCTCGCGGTTCATGGCCCCCGATCGCCGGGGCTCTGGCGTCCCTCACCGTCGCCGGCCTACGACGGGCGCCGACCGGGATCCGGTCCGGGCAGGCCGCGGCCCGCCAGTGCCAGTTCCCCCGATGCGGTCCGGTGCACCGCCGCGCCGCCGGGCAACGCGTCGATCGACTCGTGGCGGTCGAAGGTGCCGACCCGCAGCCGCCGACCCGGCCGCAGTCGGGCGACCAGGCCGGCCCAGCCGGCACCGAGCACGAGCACCGCGCCGACGACGATCACCACCACGCCGTCGCCGCGCTGCGCGCTGCCGGACACGAGCACGGCCAGGATCACGACCAGCTCGAGGACGGCCAGCGCGGCCAGCACGATCACCCGCCGGGTCAGCTCGCCGAGCCGGCCGAGCAGCCGGACCGCCGCGACGACGGCCAGCAGGTAGGCCGCGAGCAGGCCGAACCGGAGCGAGACCGACAGCCAGTCGTACGGCGGCGAACCACGCCCGGCCAGCTGCAGCACGACCACCCCGGCGGCGATCGCCGCGCAGCCGAACAGGATCGCCCAGCCGGGCGTCTTGAACCGGGCCTGGACCCGGCCCAGCACCGACGGCCAGACCCGTTCCAGGCCGAGCGTGTAGACCAGCCGGGAGACCGCGTTGACGGAACCGAGCGCGGAGCCGAGCCAGGACGAGGCGAGGCCGAGGTGCAGCGCGATGACGATCGCGGCCGGCACGCCCTGCCCGGTGCCGAACAGGTAGGCGCTGACCAGGACGTCGCCGCGGCCGGCCAGCGTGGCCACCCCGGCGGCCAGCACCACCAGCCCGCACAGGGCCGGCGTCCAGCGCAGCGTGCGGGCCACCACCGTGGTCCCCCGCCGGGTCTCCGGGCCGAGGAAGGCCGCGCTCTCGAAGCCGGCCAGCGCGAACGCGGTGAACATGATCACGCGGTGCGTCTGTTCCGTCTCCAGCGGCGGCAGTACGTCGGGCAGCCGGACCACCGGCGGCGCCACCAGCAGCATGATCATGAAGACCAGTGCGGCCGCTTCGATGATCATCAGGCCGTACGTCGCGACCCGGACCCCGCGCCAGACCAGCCAGCCGACCCCGGCCACCGCGGTCAGCGCGACCAGCAGCAGCGGTGCCGTACCCCAGGGACGGCCGCCGATCACCGTGGCCAGGGCCGACAGCGCGAACGTCAGCTGGACCAGGCAGCTCGCGGCACTGCCCAGGTACTTGATCAACAAGCCGGCCGCGACCGCGCCGGCCGCTCGGCGGCCCAGACCCCGCGCCGTGTAGGAGTACAGACCGCCGGAGGCGGCCATCCGGGCCGACACCTGGGCCAGGCAGGCCGCGATCAGGCAGAGCCCGATGATCACCGCGACCGCGATCAGCAGGGCGGAGACCGGATCGCCGGCCCGCGCGATCAACGCCGCGAAGATCACCATCGACGCGGCCGGCGCGGTCGTGGACACCGCCTGGGCCAGGACCGACCAGCCGGTCAGCTGCCGCCTGCCGAGCGGGCGATGCGGCGACAGCACCGGCTGATCATGCTCGGCGGCGTGGAAGGACCGCTCGATCGCCTCTCCCAACGCCGACACGTTCCGACGCTAACTCCGGCGTGTTTCGGCGGCGTCACGATCATGGATCGAACGACCTTCGCGGAGTGGGACGGCGGCCCTGGACCGGTCCTGGTCGGAACCTCCGGACCGCAACGCGGCCGACCCGGCTCCGACGCATCCGCTCAGCAGACTCGGCGGCATCCCCTCTTCGACAGGAGCCCCGATGGCCACGACTCGTCGATCCTTCATCCAGCGCCTGGGCGCCGCCGGCGGCGCCGGGCTCGCGTACAGCGCCCTGGCCAGCCTCGAGCTGGCGCCCACCGCTGCCGCCGATGCGTTCCAGCCGCTGACCCCGCGCGACCGGCCCGGCCCCGGCCACCGGTCGGTGGTCGTCCTCGGCGGCGGGCCGGCCGGCCTCTGCTCGGCGTACGAACTCCGCAAGGCGGGCTACCGGGTGACCCTGCTGGAGGCCCGGCAGCGGCCCGGCGGCCGGGTCTGGTCGGCCCGCGGCGGCACGGTCGAGACCGACCTGCGTGGCGAGACGCAGGAGTGCCGGTTCAGCGACGGGCACTATCTCAACGTCGGCGCCACCCGGATCCCGCAGGAGCACCTGACCCTCGACTACGCCCGGGAGCTGGGCGTGCCGATCATCCCGTTCGGCAACCAGAACGCCAACACCTATGTCCGCTACGCCGGCCCGACCTCACTGAACAACAAGCCGATCCGCTACCGGCAGGCCAAGGCCGACCTGCTCGGGTACGTCAGCGAGCTGCTCGCCAAGGCGGCCCAGCGCGGCAGCCTGGACGACACGCTGAGCACCGAGGACAAGGACCGGCTGGCCGAGTTCCTGAGCAGCTACGGCGATCTGTCGTCCGACGGCCGCTATCTCGGCAGCGACCGCCGCGGCTACGTCACCGAGCCCGGAGCCGGCACGGAGTTCGGCGAGGTCGGCGACCCGGCATCGCTGTCCGAGACGGTACGCAGCGGGATCGGGCGCAACTTCGCCTTCGACTTCGGCTACGACCAGGCGATGCAGATGCTGACCGTGGCCGGCGGCATGGACCAGTTGCACCGCGCCTTCGCCCGGGCGCTCGGCCGGGACGTGATCACCTACGGCGCCGAGGTGATCTCCTGCAAGAACACGCCGCACGGGGTCACCGTCGAGTACAAGATCGACAAGCGGGTCCGCCGGATCGAGGCCGACTACGTGATCTGCACGATTCCGCCGCACCTGGTGCCGCGGCTGCAGCACAACCTGTCGCCCACGGTCGTGTCCGCGTTGAAGACGCCGGTCCCGGTGTCGTCGGGCAAGCTCGGCATCGAGTACAAGCGGCGCTGGTGGGAGCTGGAGGACCGGATCTACGGCGGCGCGTCCAACACGGATCTGGACATCGCCCAGATCATGTACCCGAGCGACAACCTGCACGCCAAGCGCGGCGTCGTCGTCGGTTACTACTCCACCGGCACCCGGCACGAACGCTTCGACGTCCTGAACCACGCCGGCCGGGTCGCCAAGGCGCTCGACGAGGGTGCCCAGGTCCATGGCGAGAAGTACCGCAAGGGCATCGCCGCCACCTTCTCCGGTGCCTGGAAGCAGACCCGCTACTCCGAGGGCGCCTGGATCAGCTGGCCCGGCGGCGCCGAGGAGTCGGCCGCCTACCGCACCCTGCTGGAACCGGCCGGCCGGATCTACTTCGCCGGTGATCACCTGTCCAACGCGATCGCCTGGCAGCACGGTGCCTTCGTGTCCGCCCGTGCCGTCGTCGGGCGGCTCAACGAGCGCGCCCACCGCTGATCCCTCGAGAGGAACCCCCTGTCATGATCAAGAACCGTCGCAGCCCACTGCAGAGCGTGATCATCGTCTCCGTCTGCGCGGCCGTCGCGGCCCTGGCCGGCAGCTCGACCGCCGTCGCCCAGCCCGGCCGTGATCACCGCGTCCCCTACACCCGGCATGTCGAGCCGGGCAACGCCAACCCCATGATCGCGACCGGCGTCACGCTGGAGTCCCGGGCGCGGAACTACAAGTCCAGCGGGCTCGGGCCGGCGGCACTCAACCCGGGCGGCGCACCCGGGACGCCGGCCGCCTACGTCGACGCCGGGCAGTTCCCGGGCGGCGTGCTGACCGGCGGCGTGACGATCACCGAGGCCCAGGGCATGAACGCGCTCCGGCAGATCGAGGCGAACCTCAAGGCCCGCGGCCTGAAGCTCAGCGACGTCACGACGATGCGGGTGTTCCTGGACAACCCGCCGGGCGCCGGCCGGGCCGACTACGCGGGCTGGAACCGGGCCTACCGGCAGTTCTTCGCCAACACCGACCTGCGGACCGGGAAGCCGATCAAGGTGCCGCTGGGCACGGCCGAGCCGGCCGAACCCCTGGTGATCAACCCGGCCCGGCCGAGCCGGTTCGCGCTCGAGATCGCCTCGCTGCCGGTCGAGGGCTGGCTGGTCGAGGTCGAGGTCGACGCCGTCTACCCGCGATGATCGTGGATCCTTTCGATCAGCGGGCGTACCGGTCGGCCCTCGGCCGGTACGCCTCCGGGCTGACCGTGATCACCTGCCGCACCGGAGACCGGCTGGCCGGGATGACCTGCCAGTCGTTCGGCAGCGTCTCCCTCGACCCGCCGTTGATCTCGGTCTGCCTCCGTACCGGCGCCGCCACGACGACCGTGATCGAGGACGCCGGCTCGTTCTGCGTCAACGTCCTGGCCCATGATCAACAGTGGTTGTCCGACCGGTTCGGGCGGCCCCACTCGGACCGCTGGCTAGGCCTGCCCTGGACGCCCAGCGGGGCCGGGCACCCGGAACTGCCCGGCTGCCTGCTCTGGCTCGACTGCGCGGTCTCGGCCAGGGTGCCGGCCGGTGATCACGTGATCATGATCGGTTCCGTCGACCGGCTCCGGCTTGGCGATCCGGCGGCCGGTCCGCTGCTCTACTACGGCGGCGACTATCGCGGGCTCGGCGGGCCCGCGCTGCGACTGGCCGGCTGACCGCGGGCATCGTTCCCCGAGCATGTCGAAGGGCCAAGCCCGATGACCCCAAGGCCCTTCGGCAGGCTCAGGGCACGATCTTCTGGCCCGAGCCTTCGACAGGCTGGCTGGCGGCCCAGCTGGCCAGCAGCCGGAGCCGTTCCTCGGTCGGCGAGCCGGCAGCCGCCGTGTACATGGCGAGGGTGAGGTCCGGGTCGCCGGACGGCCGGAGCGACTCGTAGGCCAGGTCGAGTTCGCCGACCACCGGATGGTTGATCAACTTCGCCCCGTACGTCTTCTCCAGCACGGTGTGCTCCGCCCAGAGGGTACGGAAGGTGTCGTCCTTCATCGACAGCTCGCCGATCAGGGCGGCCAGCTCGGCGTCGTCGGGATAGCGGCCGGCGTCCAGGCGCAGGAAGGCGACCATGTCGGCGGCGACGGACGGCCAGTCCCGGTAGAACAGGCGGGCCTCCGGGCGCAGGAACGTGTGCCGGGCCGAGTTGCGCTCGGCCGGCGGCATGCCGGAGAAGTCGTACACGGCGTCGGCCAGCGGATTCCAGGCGAGGATCTCGGAGCGCCGGCCCATCACGAACGCCGGGACGTCGCCGGCCATCTCCAGCAGCCGGCTCAGCCCGGGCCGGACCCGCTGGGTGGCGGCCGGCCGGCGCCGGCGGGCCGGGCGGACCAGGTTGCGCAGGTGCGTCCGCTCGGTCTCGTCCAGCCGCAGCACCCGCGCGACCGCGTCCAGCACCGCGTCGGAGACGGCCGGGGTGCGGCCCTGCTCCAGCCGCACGTAGTAGTCGACGCTCACGCCCGCGAGCAGCGCCAGCTCCTCCCGGCGCAGGCCGGCGACGCGGCGCCGGCCGCCACCCGGCAGCCCGACGTCCTCCGGCCGGACCCGGGCCCGCCGGCTGCGCAGGAACTCGCCGAGGTCATGGGACACGCCTCCCAGTATGGCCACGTCGCGCCGCCGGACGCTGGGTACTGCCAGGACCAGGATCGGCAGACCGAGGGTCGAACGGAGCCTCCGGTCCGGCACCGGAACGCGACCACAGTGGTCGGCATGACCAACACCTATGAACTGAACGGGCGGGTCGCCGTCGTCACCGGCGCCGCCAGCGGCATCGGCACCGAGATCGCCCGCACCCTGGCCCGGTCCGGTGCCCGGGTCGTCCTGCTCTCCCGCCGCGCCGACCGGCTCGAGGAACTCGCGGCCAAGCTGACCGCCGACGGCGGCCAGGCCCTGGCGATCGCCGCCGATGTGTCCGGCGATCTGACCGCGGTCGTCGATGCCGTTCACGACGCGTACGGCCGGGTCGATCTCGTGATCAACAACGCCGGCGTGATGCTGGCCAACCCGTTCACCGAGGGCCGGGTGGACGAGTGGCGGCGGATGATCGACACGAATCTGACCGGCCTGCTCAACGTCACCCGGGCCTTCACGGCCGACCTGGTGGCCGCCGGCCGGGACGGCGCCGCCGACCTGATCAACGTCTCCTCGATCGGCGCCCATCTGACCTTCCCCAACTACGCCGTCTACACCGCGACCAAGGCGGCGGTCACCCATCTGTCGGCGAACCTGCGGACCGAGTTCGGGCCGCTGGGCATCAGGGTCACCAACGTCGAGCCGGGCCTGGTCGCGACCGAACTCGGTGATCACATGGACAACCCGGCGGTGGACGCCCACCTCGCCGCCTGGCGGGCGGAGGTGCCGCCGCTCAGCCCGGCCGACATCGCCGACGTCGTCGGCTTCGCCGCCAGTCGCCCCAAGCAGGTCAACCTCCGCCAGTTGATGGTGATGCCGACCGTCCAGGTCTGAACCCGGCCGGCGTCGCGCTCACCTGCGGAGCGCGGCGGTGGCATCCCGGACCAGCTGCTGGGCGGCTTCCCGGGGTGCCACCCGGCCGAACATCACTTCGGCGTCGATCGCCTCGACCGCGTCCGTCACGGCCGTCGTACCGGCGGGCGCCGGCCGCGTCTCCACCAGGTCCTCCTGGGTGAGGTCGCGAATGTACTCCACCGACCGTTGATCATCCGGTCCGAGGGAGTCGAAGATCCCGTCCACCACGGCGGTGCTGATCGGCACCCCGCGGGTCGGGCCGACGGCCAGGTTGGCCTCGACGCTGTTGATCATGAAGTTCAGCAGGTCCAGCGCACCGTCCCGGTTCGGGGCCTTGGCCCCGATCGACCAGTACATGGCGACCCCGATCTGCATGCCCCGCCGGACGCCCTGAGTCTCGCCCGGGAAGCGGTTCAGCTGCAGGTCACCGTCCACGGAATCGTTGTAGGCCTTCAGATTGTTGGTGGGGATCATCTGCGCGGCGACCAGTCCCGCCGCGAGCGGCGACTGCGCGGACCCGCCGCCGACAGATTCGATGAACCCGGCGGGCGGCAGGCCGCCCTTCGCACGCTGCTCGACCGACGTGGCCCACCATTCCGTCAGGCTCTCCTCGCTGCCGCCGAAGTCGCCGTCGGGGGTGTACAGGTCCTCGCCCCGCTGACGCAGGAAGATGGCCAGTGCATCGGTCTCGCTGAACGGAAGGTTCACTCCGTACAGCTCCTTGCCGTCACGAGCCTTGGCGGCCTTCGTGACGGCCTGGCTGAACGACCACAGGTCCTCCCAGGACCAGGCGTCGCCGTCCGGGATCTCGACCTCGTACCGATCCGTCACCGCGGTGTTGATCACGATGCCGGAGGCGTTCAGGCCGGCCGGGATCCCGAACAGGCGATCACCGAACCTGGCGAACGGAAGCTCCGGCGGGACGTCGTCGAGCTTGATCACGTCCAGGTGCTGGTTCAGGTCCAGCAGTGCGCCACGGTCGACGTACTCGCTGATGCCGTCGCCGCGCTGGTTGCAGAGATCGGGTACGTCCCCGGCCGCGAAGCGGGTCGCCATCTTGTCCTGGTACGGGCCGCTGTCCTGGTACTCGGTCCTGATCGTGACCTCCGGATGGGCCTTCCGGTAGAGGTCGAGCATCGCCTCGGTCAGCTTGGCCCGACTGGCATCGCCCCACCAGATCATGTTGATCGTCGACGCCGCATCGGAACCACCGCCGCCGACACCGAACCGATTGCATCCCGCCAACGCGGCTGCCGCCGCACCCAGGCCCAGCCCGAGCACGGCCCGGCGACCGGCACTCACCCCAGCCAACTCCATCACGACCCCTTCGCCTCGTTGCGACGTCGCGCCCTGGTCTGTGCCCAGGGCTCGGAAACCGCTTTCTGATCTTCCGGAGTTTCACACCACCGGATCGACGGCGTCAAGAATCGGGACCTCCGTGGTATTTGCAGCAAGCCGAGCGCCCTGGGCGTGACTCGACCGCGGGACGCTCACGGAACCGATTGCCGGGCTCGGCCCGGGCGGGCGAGGACCGCTCACCCTGCCGAGAAGGCCCAGGGACCGCCGCCGGCTCAGGACTGGTCGCGGCCCTTCAGCAATCCGGTGATCTTGGCCAGCCGGTCGGCCACCTGAGCCTCGTACCCGTGATTGGTCGGCTGGTAGTACTCGGCGTCGGTGAGCTCGTCCGGCAGGTACTGCTGGGCGGCGATGCCGTGCGGCGCGTCGTGCGCGTACTTGTACCCCTCGCCGTGGCCGTACTTCTTGGCCCCCGCGTAGTGGGCATCCCTCAGGTGCGGCGGGACCAGCCCGATCCGGCCCTCCCGGACGTCCGCCTGGGCCGCGCCGATGGCCAGCACGACGGCGTTGGACTTCGGCGCCAGCGCGCAGTGGATCACGGCATGGGCCAGCGTGATCGCGGCTTCCGGGAAGCCGATCAACTGGACCGTCTGGGCGGCCGCGGTGGCCAGCGGCAGAGCGGTCGGGTCGGCCATCCCGATGTCCTCGGAGGCCAGGATCATGATCCGCCGGGCGATGAACCGGGGATCCTCGCCGGCCTCGATCATCCGGGCCAGGTAGTGCAGCGAGGCGTTGACGTCGGAGCCGCGCATCGACTTGATGAACGCGCTGATCACGTCGTAGTGCTGATCGCCGTCGCGGTCGTACCGCACGGCCGCCTTGTCCACGGCGCGTTCCACGGTCTCGGTGGTGATCGTCGCGCTGTCCACGGCGGTGGCACCGGCCGCCGATTCCTCCAGGTACGTCAGCGCCCGCCGGGCGTCGCCGCCGGCCAGCCGGAGCAGGGTCGACCGGGCCTCGTCGTCGAGCTCGTACGTCTCGCCGTCGGGGGTCCGCAGCCCGCGCTCGTCGGTGAGGGCCCGGGTCAACAGGCCGGACAGGTCGTCGTCGGTCAGCGGCCGCAGGGTGAGCAGCAGCGACCGGGACAGCAGCGGCGAGATCACCGAGAAGCTCGGGTTCTCCGTGGTGGCGGCGATCAGCGTCACCAGCCGGTTCTCCACAGCCGGCAGCAGCACGTCCTGCTGGGCTTTCGAGAACCGGTGCACCTCGTCGACGAAGAGCACGGTCTGCCGGCCGTGCCGCAGCTCGCTGCGGGCCTGGTCCAGCACCGCCCGGACGTCCTTGACCCCGGCCGTGACCGCGGAGATCTCGACGAACCGGCGGTCCGTCTGCCGCGACACCACACTCGCGATCGTCGTCTTGCCGACCCCGGGCGGGCCCCAGAGGAACACCGACATCGGCTCGCCGGAGGCCAGCCGGCGCAGCGGCGACCCCGGCGCCAGCAGGTGCCCCTGGCCGACGATGTCCTCCAGGGTGCGCGGGCGCATCCGTACCGCCAGTGGCGTGCCGGCATGATCGGTGTCGCCGAGGCTGCCGCCGGTGGTCGCCTGGCCGCTCCGGCCCGACCGCGGCTCCGGCACCGGGTCGCCGAACAGGTCCTCACTCACGCACACACCTCATCACACGGGTCCGACGTTCGCCCGCCGACCTCGGATCGCGCACATTGCAGTCATTGCAGTGCTGACTGCAATGACTGGTACGGTGGTCGGCATGGACGCCCCGACCGAGGCCGAGCTCGACTT
Organism: Microlunatus sp. YIM B11417; assembly: GCF_059617205.1. Lineage (NCBI taxonomy): Bacteria > Bacillati > Actinomycetota > Actinomycetes > Propionibacteriales > Propionibacteriaceae > Microlunatus > Microlunatus sp. YIM B11417. The sequence continues at coordinate 548,522 of NZ_JCAMPJ010000003.1, read as the reverse complement.
CACCGACGCCGTCGCGGCGTTCTTCGCCCGCGAGGGCATGCCGCTGATCCCGGGCCGGGTGATCGGCTGGCTGTTGATCAGCGACCCACCCGAGCAGACCTCGGCCCGGCTCGCCGAAGTGCTCCAGGTCAGTCGCAGCTCGATCGGCACGGCGACCCGGATGCTCACCCCGAGCGGGCTCGTCGAAGGGATCCGCAAGCGCGGCGACCGGGAGGAGTACTTCCGGATCGCGGCCGACGGCTGGAGCCGGATGCTGGCCCGCCGCTACGGGTACGCGACGACGTTCCGCGACCTCCTCGGGCAGGGCCTGGAGGTCCTCCGGGACGCGCCGGCCGAACGCCGGGAGCGCCTGCAGAACGTCCATGCCCTGTACGGCTTCCTGGCCGACGAACTGCCCGCGCTGCTGCACCGGTGGGACAACCGGAACGGAGCGAAGCCATGATCGATGATCTTGATCTGGAGTACGAGACGCACGAGGTGATCTGCCCGGAGGGGCGACTGCGGGTGATCACCGCCGGCGACACCGGACCACCGGTGCTCCTGCTCAGTGGCGGCGGCACCGACAGCGCGACTCTCAGCTGGCGCCACCTGATCCCCGATCTGGCCGACTCGTTCCGGGTGTTCGCCCCGGACTGGCCGAAGCAGGGCCACAGCCGGCCCTGGCAGGGCATCGCCGACCATGATCGACTGGTCCGGTGCGTGACCGAGGTCCTTGATCATTTCGGACTGGACCAGGTCGCCCTGGTCGGGCTCTCGCAGGGCGGCGCGGTCACGCTCTCGTACGCGATCGACCACCCGGACCGGGTGACCAGGATCATCGCGCTGGCACCCGGCGGGATCATCGACTTCCCGCCGGGCCTGCACCAACTGCTCTGGCTGACCGCCAAGGTCCCGTTCCTCAACAAGACCCTGCCCAGCCTGATGGTCCGGGACCGGCGCGGCACCGCGGCGTTCGCACGCCGGGCCCTGTTCGCCGACCTGCCCGACGACTTCGACGCGATCGTCGACGAGATCATGGCCGAGGCGCGGGCCGGCTCCAGTTCGAGCGACTGGCAGAACGCCTCGATCGGCCCGTTCCAGATGCGGGTCGACCTGCGCCCGCGGCTGGCCGAGATCCGGTGCCCGACCCTGTTCCTCCAGGGCGACTCCGACGTCGGCATCCAGCCGCGCTTCACCGTCGCGGCCGCCCGCCTGGTGCCCGGCGCCCGGCTGGAGGTCCTGCCACGCACCGGTCACTGGATCACCCGCCAGTCCCCCGCACTGATCAACCCGATGATCAAGGACTTCCTCGGCCCAGCCGCGTGACCGCCGCGACGCTGATCAGCAGGAGGCCAAGCTGGTAGGTCAACCGGACCTGCAGCCGGTGCCACGTTCCCGCACCTTCGACCCAGCCGACCATGCCGGCGCCGACGAGCAGCATGGATCCGGCGAACACCGCGACTCCGATCCCGGACCAGGCGTCCACGGCGAGCGAGGCGCCGGCCGTGGCGACGAGAAGCAACAGGTAGCCGCCTGCGACAGCCCGGAAGGTCGGTCCGAGGCCGCCCCACATCAAGCAGAACAGCAGGATCGCCGCGACCACGTACAGGAACGCGACGACCGCCCGCCACCGCCGGTGGCCACCGACCGAGGCCCGCAGCGCCGCGACCGCACCGCTGCGCAGATACAGCAGGAGAAGAAGGCACTGCGCGAGGACGAACGCCGCCACACTGAACAGCAGCCCGGTCTCGTTCAGTCCGATCCTGCGCGGATTCCCCAAGAAGTCGCCGGCGGCACAGCAGAGCAGGGCCAGGACCAGGAGCCTCGGTCCGCCCGAGCGCCAGGCCCAGGCGGCGAGGAGCGGCGCCGCGATCGTCACGGCGATCAGGTCGGCCAGCGATGGGACCGGCGCGACGACGAAGATCAGTTGCGCCACCGCGGCCAGCCCGAATCCGATCAGCCAGAGACTCTTGATCAGGTCGGCGGGAAACCGCCCGCGGCGTGCATCCATCCCGCCGACGCTACGAGCCGGTACCTATCGTCGGCGTATCTCCTCACTCACTGAGCCGAACAGTTTTTTATCCCAACTGTGCTACGTTTTATTTATCACAAGCGTGATGCATCCGTACGAACTTCGCAGAGGAGCCACCCCGATGGCACGGGTCGCCGGACTTGATCTTGCTCGAGGGATCGCCATCCTCGGCACGCTGGGCACCAACATCTGGTTGTTCAGTCATCCGGGCGGCATGCTCGGCGCCGTGTCGGGCCGAACCGATCCGGGAGTTCCGGCCTGGCAGCTCCCGGTCGAGGCGTTCCTCAAGCAACTCGCGAACGGCAAGTTCCTCGGCCTGCTCACGCTGATGTTCGGCATCGGGCTGGCGATCCAGTTCGAGTCGGCCCGGCGGCGCGGCAGGCCGTGGCCGCAGAGCTATCTCTGGCGGGCCGTCGTGCTGTTCCTGGACGGGATCGTGCACTTCCTCCTGGTGGTCGAGTTCGACGTCCTGATGGGTTATGCGGTGACCGGAGCCGTGGTGGCCGCGCTGCTGCTGACCTCTCCCGTCGCGCAGCGCCGCTGGATGGTCGCGACGGCCTCGATCCAGGTGATCGCGGTGGGGCTGATGACGGCCGGGCTGGCGGTCGGCGGCGAGACCGTGGGCGCCGCGATGCCGCTGCCGAGCCCGTACCAGCAAGGGAGTTGGTGGGACCTGGTGCTGTTCCGGCTCGACCACGTCACCGCGTTCCGGTTCGAGCCGGTCTTCATCCTCGGCTCCAGCATCGCCCTGTTCCTGCTCGGTGCCCGGCTCTGGCGGGCCGGCCTGTTCCGCGCGGACGGCGCCCGACTGCGGACCGCCCTGATCATCGTCGGAGCCGTGGCGCTCCCCCTCGATCTCGCCCTCGGCTCGACGGTGCCGGCCGCGTTCTTCCTGGTCCGCTACCTGATCGCCCCGCTGGTCTCGCTCGGCCTGCTGGCCCTGATCGCCACCGTCACGCTGGACCGGGAGCCCGGCTGGTGGGGTCGCCGACTGTCCGAGCTCGGCCGGGTCGCCCTGAGCGGGTACGTCACGCAGAACCTGATCGCCTCGGCCCTGTTCTACGGCTGGGGCCTCGGCCTGAACAGCCTCGACCCCGCCCTGCGCCTCCCGGTCACGGTGCTGGCCTGGGCCGCGATCAGTGCCACCATCCTCACCCTGGCCCACGTCTGGCTGCGCCGCTTCGACCGCGGCCCGCTGGAGTGGCTCTCCGCCACGATCGTCTCGGCACTCAACGGAACCCGGCACTCCTTGAGTCCCACTCGGACCTGATCCTGCAACGGTCCCCACCCAGGTCGTGGCTGAAGTCGACAGGTTCAGGACTGCTTGGCCGCCTCCGGCTTGGCGTCGACGCCGGCCTCCTTGCGCTGGGCCGGCGTGATCGGGGCCGGGGCGTCGGTGAGCGGGTCGACGCCGCCGCCGGACTTCGGGAACGCGATCACCTCGCGGATCGAGTCCGAGCCGGCCAGCAGGGCGACGATCCGGTCCCAGCCGAAGGCGATGCCGCCGTGCGGCGGGGCACCGAAGGCGAAGGCGTCGAGCAGGAAGCCGAACTTCTGCTGCGCCTCCTCCGGCTCGATCCCCATCACCTTGAAGACACGCTCCTGCACGTCGCGGCGATGGATACGGATCGAGCCGCCGCCGATCTCGTTGCCGTTGCAGACGATGTCGTACGCGTACGCCAGCGCCGAGCCCGGATCGGTGTCGAAGGTGTCCAGCGACTCCGGCTTGGGCGAGGTGAAGGCATGGTGCACGGCGGTCCAGGCACCGGAGCCGACCGCGACGTCACCGGCGGCGACGGCGTCCCCGGCCGGCTCGAACAGCGGCGCGTCGACCACCCAGACGAAGGACCAGGCGGACTCGTCGATGGCGCCGATCCGCTTTCCGATCTCCAGCCGGACGGCGCCGAGCAGCGCCTGCGAGGCCGACCGGCCGCCGGCCGCGAAGAAGACACAGTCGCCCGGCTCCGCGCCGGTGACCTTGGCCAGGCCCTCCCGCTCGGTCTCGGACAGGTTCTTCGCGACCGGGCCGCCGAGTTCGCCGTCCGCCCCGAACAACACGTACGCCAGCCCGCGGGCCCCGCGCTGCTTGGCGAACTCCTGCCAGGCGTCCAGCGTCCGCCGCGGCTGGTCCGCGCCGCCCTTCATGACGACGGCGCCGACGTAGTCGGCCTGGAAGACCCGGAACGGGGTCTCGGCGAAGTAGTCGGTCAGCTCGGTGATCTCGAGGTCGAACCGCAGGTCCGGCTTGTCGGTGCCGTACCGATTCATCGAGTCCCGGTAGGTGATCCGCGGGATCGGCGTGGTCACCTCGTGGCCGATCAGGCTCCAGATCTGGGTCAGCAGCCGCTCGCTCAGGGCGATCACGTCGTCCTGGTCGACGAAGCTCAGCTCGATGTCCAGCTGGGTGAACTCGGGCTGCCGGTCGGCCCGGAAGTCCTCGTCCCGGTAGCACCGGGCGATCTGGTAGTAGCGCTCCAGGCCGCCGACCATGAGCAGCTGCTTGAACAGCTGCGGGCTCTGCGGCAGGGCGTACCAGGAGCCGGGCCGGAGCCGGGCCGGGACCAGGAAGTCGCGCGCGCCCTCCGGCGTGGACCGGGTCAGCGTCGGGGTCTCCACCTCGACGAAGCCCTCGCCGGCCAGCACCGTGCGGGCGACCCGGTTGACCTCGCTGCGGAGGCGAATGGCGGCCGCCGGGGCGGGCCGGCGCAGGTCGAGGTAGCGGTACTTGAGCCGGGTCTCCTCGCCGACGTTGACCCGCTCGTCGATCTGGAACGGCAGCGGCGCGGCCGCGTTGAGCACCTCGAACTCGGCCGTGACGACCTCGATCTCGCCGGTCGGCAGGTCCGGGTTGGCGTTGCCCTCGGGCCGCCGGGCGACCTCACCGATGATCTTGATGCAGTACTCGTTGCGCAGGTCGTGGGCGCCGGAGGCGGCCAGGATCTCGTCCCGGACCACGACCTGGACGATCCCGCTCGCGTCCCGCAGGTCGAGGAAGGCGACCCCGCCGTGATCCCGGCGCCGGCCGACCCAGCCGGCCAGCGTGACCGTGGTTCCGGCGTGCTCGGCGCGCAGCGTCCCGGCGTCGTGCGTGCGAATCAACTCATCTGTCCCTTCATCGATCTGGCCCAGGCCCCGCCCGATCCTAGTGCTCGTTTCCCCGGGCTCCTAAGAATGGGTGACACTAGAACACATGGGTAGGACGCAGCTGAAGAGACGACCCCGTGGTTTCGCCGGCCTGCTCACCGCCGTCCTGGTGCTGATCGCCGGTTGCGCGTTCGTCGTCGTCGGCGCCCCGCCGGCCCATGCCTGCGAGTGCCGGCCGCCCACCCGGCCGCAGGCGGTGCAACGGGCCGACGTGATCATGTACGGGACGGTCCGCTCGGTCCGGCCGGTCTCCGACCCGGCCACCGGCCACGAGTTCACCATCGCCGTCCGGTACGTCTACAAGGGCACCGCCTACTCCGAGCAGATCGTGCAGACCCCCGATGCCGCGGCCTGCGGGTTCGTGCCGACGATCGGGTCCACGATGCTGATCTTCGCCACCGAGCGGCAGGAGCCCTCGGTCGAGCATGCGTACGAACTGGTCAGCACCCAGTGCGACGGCAGCATGCCGGCCAACAGCCCGCCGCGCGACCTCGGCACGCCGTTGGCGCCGCTCAGCGGATCCTCCGCCGACGTCGGCGCCGCAGAACGCACCGACGCGGCCATCGGCCGGACCCTCGGCACGGTCGCGCTGGTGATCCTCGGCATCGCGATCGTCGGCGGCGCCGCGCTGTTCTGGCTCTGGCGGCCCGGCCGCGCGCCGCGCTGACACCCCTCCGCCCGACCCCTTCGCCCAGTCCTGATCATGGACTGAACTGATCATGGAAAGCCCTTCCGCGCTCCGGCGATACATGGCACATTGTTCCATGTACTGGTCCATCGGGAGGCAGGGTCGCCATGACGAACCGGAGCACGGGAGCACCCACCTGGCTGCGCCAGCTGGGCTTCGCGGCAAGCATGATCGGCATCGGGGTCGGGATCGGCACCGTGGTCCAGCCCGGGTCGGCGCCGGATCCGGCCGCCGTGGTCCGGTTGCCCGGAGAAGCGCGGGCCGTCGGCGACCCGGACGACCCGCCGCCGGCGGGCGACGGACTGCCCGGTGATCGTCCGTCGCTGTCCGGTGGGGCGCTGTGGTATCCCTGGGCGCCCGGACCGGGCGAGCTCGGCGCGGTGCCGATGGCGTTCTCGGTGGATCACCTGATCAAGGACCGTACCGCCAAGAAGGTGATCGCGTCCTGGGGCCGCAATGAGGACTCCCCCACCGCGCCGCTGCTGAACACCCGCGCGGTCGGCGAGGACAACGGCCAGATCTTCACGCCGTACGAGGCGTTGCCGTCGACCTTCACCATGGTCGCCACCACCCGGCTGCGGGACGGCGCGATCCTGTCGGCGAGCTTCGTCCCGGTGCCGTCACCGGCCCCGAACCGGCTCGGGATCCCGATGGCGAAGTCGACCGACGTCGCGAAGAGCTGGACCACCTGGACCGCGCCGCTGATCGAGAACAAGTGGAAGCTCGGCTGGTACCGGGTGCACCGCGACCTGGTCGAACTGGCCGACGGCACCCTGCTGCTGGGCGGCTACGGCAAGGGCGTGATCGACGGCGTCGACAAGGAATACAGCGTGGTCTTCGAGTCCACCGACGGCGGGAAGACGTTCCGGCAGCGGTCCGCGGTGAACGCCGGCACCTCGTACTCGACGAACGAGCTCGGCTTCGGCCGGACCGCGGACGGGCGACTGATCGCGATGATGCGCGGTACCGAACCGAACCCGCGGCCGCCGGCGATGCCGCTCACCCAGGCGTTCTCCGACGACGACGGCAAGACCTGGACCGATGTGAAGCCGTACCAGCCGCCGGAGGGGATGCCGAACAACGGGATCATGCCGAAATTCCTGTTGCAGCCGAACGGCCAGCTGCTGATGACGTACGGGCGTCCGGACAACAACGTCGTCGTGTCGCTGGACGGCACCGGCCGGACCTGGGACACCGGCGAGACGCTCTACGCCCGCTACCCCGCCGACGAACCGCTGCGGCGCTGGTCCGGCAGCAGCGGCAACATGGATCTGGTCGCGCTGAACAACGGATCGTCGCTGGCGTTCGGCGACACCTGCCACAACATCTGGCTCTGCCGCGAGTACGGCCACGACAACAAGATCTGGACCCGCAAGGTGGACGCCCTCGGGCCGGGCGTCGGCAAACTTGATCTTGCCACCAAGGTCCGCGACAAGATCGTCACACTGACCGGCAACGTCGCGCCGGCCGATGATCGTTACCCGGAGCAGCGGCTGGCCGCGGTGGTCGACGGCAGTTCCGAGTACCGCTCCGCGGCCCGGTTCGACCGGCGCCAGGAGTTGATCATCGAGCTGGACCGGACGTACACCCTGAACCGGATCGGGCTGATGCTGGCCAAGGGCGAGCTGAACAGCGCCAAGGTGCAGGTCTCCACCGACGGCGAGACCTGGAGCGCGCCGATCCTGCGCACCGGCGACCGGACCGACTGGGCGATGCGCTACCAGGACCTCGACCCGGTCCGGGCGAAGTTCGTCAAGATCACCCGGGACAGCCGGGCGCCGCTGTCGGCGATCACCGAGCTCGAGCTGTACACCAGCCACCTGCTCACCTTCGAGAACGACGCGATCACCACCGTCCCGCGGACGATCAAGGACGCCCGCTACGCCCTGGTCGCCGACAAAGGCACCATTCCCGGCTACGACCACTCGAACGCGCGGATGGTGCTGATCGACGCCGACCAGGCGGCCCGGGCGACCGCGACGATCCCGGCCCAGGAACCGGCCGCGGGACTGCGCTTCGGCTTCGGCTTCGAGGGCTACGGCTACGGCTCCGGCGCGATCTGGGAGGTGCTCGGCCGGTCCGGCGACGGCGAGGAGAAGGTCGCGTACCGGCTGCTGCTGGCACCCGACTGGACCGCCAATGTGCTGACCGTGAAGGCCTGGAACGGCTCCGCCTGGGTCGAGGTAGGCCGCACCGGCAGCCCGGTGATCCCCAACAAGCAATGGATGGCGGTCGCCCTGGACAGCACTGCGGACGGCACCAAGATCGCGATCAACGGAGCCGTGCTCGGCACCGCGACCCAGCGCCTGGCCGACGTCGACACCCTGACCGGCCTCCGCGTCCAGACCGGCCTCAACCCCGAGGACGTGGGCAACATGGAGCACAGCTACGACGACATCCTGATCACCCCGCTCCGCTGATCCGACGCACGTTGTCGCAGAAGTCCCCCACTGCAGGGGACCTGCTCTTCGACAGGCTCAGGGCGCTTCGTTGTCCTCGGCGGTGGGGAGAACGCCGCGGCGGACGGCGCCGATCAGTTCCTCGTGGTCGGCCTCGACCTGGTCGGCGTAGCCGGCGGCGAAGCGGCAGAGGGCCTGGTCGAGCTTGTCGGAGGAGCCGACGTAGCCGGCGATCATGGAAGCGCCGCTGGTCCGGGCGTGGCCCTTGGCCAGCAGGTGGCCGACGATCCCGGCGTAGTCGGTGAGGGCGGCGGCGTCGATCGCATCCAGCGGGATGGTGCCCTTCATGTTGCGGAACTGGCGCACGTAGAACTGCAGGTCGCCGACGGAAGTCCAACCCAGCAAGGGATCGCTGACGGTCTGCAGGCTCTGCTGGTACTCGACCACCCGCTGGCCCTGGTGATCGTGCCAGGCCGAGTCGCCGTGGACGAACTTCGCCAGCACCGACCGGCGGGCCTGCTTCAGTTGCAGGAACACCACGTCGTCCGGGCTGCTGCCCTCCAGCAGGGCCACGTAGGCGCGCAGGCCGACACTGCCGACGCCGACCACCTTGTGCGCGATGTCGACCAGCGTGTAACCGCCGAGCGCCCGCTGCCAGTGCAGCGCCAGCGTGCCCAGGTACTGGTCCAGCGCCGCCCCCAGCGCGTCCGCCTCGTCCTTCGGCACCCGGGTGATCAGCGGCGGCTCCTCGACGATCCGGCGCCGGCCCTCCTGCTCCACCGTGAACCGCGGCAGCGCACGGTCGCTGGTCCGGTTGCGGGCCCGCTTGGCCGAGCGGTCGATCTCGTCCCGGAGCGTCTGTTCCGAGGCGGTCTCGTGCAGCCGCTCCACGTCGAGCCGGTTGTACGACCGCATCAGCAGCGGCTGGTCGGCCAGGAACCGCACCTCCGCCCGGTAGGCCGCGACGCACGCCGCCACCGAGTCGCGGCACTGGTCCTCCGACGAGCCGTTCTGCCGACCGGCCACCCAGATGCTCGCCACCAGCCGCCGCAGGTCCCATTCCCAGCTGCCCGGGTGTGCCTCGTCGAAGTCGTTCAGGTCGATCACCAGTTCGCCCTCGGGCGAGGCGTAGAAGCCGAAGTTGCCCAGGTGTGCGTCGCCGCAGATCACCGGCATGATCCCGGTCGCCGGCAGGTGCGCCACGTCCTCGGCCATGACGATCGCGCTGCCCCGCAGGTAGCCGTACGGGGACGCGGTCATCCGGGCCACCCGGATCGGGATCAGGTCCGGCAGCCGGCCCTCGTGCGACTCCAGGATCAGCGTCACCGGGTCCGGCCGGCCGTACGGCGCCCGCCACTCGCCGAGCGACTTCCGGGGCACCCGGTCCCGCAGCGCCTTGCCCATCCGGTACCGCTCCTCGCGCGAGGTCGGTCGCCTGCGCAACGAGAAGTACGCGTCGCTCTCGGCCGTGGCCAGCACGGTGTGGCCGTGACGTACGACCGGATCCCTGGGCAGCGCCATCACCCTCCTGTCTCCAGGCTCAGTATGGCGGTCACGGCCTACCCGCGGCGGGAGTCCAGGCCGACCAGGTGCCGGTTCCGGGCGCCCGCCCGCTGGCCGGCCAGCAGCCGCTCCCGTACCGCGTCGGGAACGTCGTGCCGGCGGGCCGCGCTCCGGGCGTCGTCGGAGTCCAGGTCGGGCACCCGGATCCGGCCGCGGTACGGGTCCGAGGCCACGCCGGGCACGCAGGTGACCCGGGACGGGACCGGCGACGGGCCCAGGTTCGGCAGCGAGGGCGCCACCGCGCCGGCGTAGGCCAGCTGCCCGGCCGCGGTCGGGTGGAAGGACTCGGCCTGGTCCAGCAGGTCGACGTTGTGGATCCACGGATCCTCGGTGCAGGTGGCGTGGCCGGCGAACGGCAGCCGGACGTCGACGAACGTCCAGCCGGCGGCCGCGGCCACCTCGGCCTGCCGGTCGGCGAGGTTGTCGGCGGCGTCGTTGAGCGCGTACATCTCGTCGGAGGTGAAGAAGGTCGCCAGGTGGCAGTCGGTCCCGGCGAACAGGTGCGGATAGCCGGCCAGCACCCGGTCGATCGAGCTGCCGAGTCGGCTCTCCACCAGGGTCAGCGTCGCGGCCAGCCGGGCCGGCAGCTGATCGGTGATGAACCGCAGCGCCTCCTCGATCACGGCGGCGCTGTCGCCCCACCACCACGGCCTTGCCGCCTCGGTCAGCACCCGGGCGAAGCCGGCGTCGTTGCCGCCGATCGTCAGTACGACCGCTGCCGGCTCCGCACCGGCCGGCAGCCCGGCCTGGGCGTTGGCCAACTGCCCCTCGATGTCGGAGGTCAGCGCGCCCTCGCAGGCCGCGATCAGCACGTCGGTCCGAAGGTCCCGGCCGATCACCGCGCCGTAGCAGTTGCGCGAGCGCAGGCAGTCGGTGCCGTCCTCGATGTAGTCGCCCGCACCGACTCCCGAGGAGTACGAGTCCCCGAGGATGATCAACACATCGGAAGCCATGATCAGGAGCCTAGCGGCTCATGATCGTTTGACGGTGGGCCGCAACTCCTCCTCGGCGGGTCGCCAGCTGTCCGGGTCGGCCGGACCTTGATCACCGGAACGTACGTCCTTGACCTCGCCGCCCTCCAGCCCACCGAACCACACGTACGGAATCCCGCGCCGGTCCGCGTGCCGGATCTGCTTGCCGAACTTGTCCGCCTTCGGCGCCACCTCGGTCGAGATGCCGCGGCGGCGCAGCCGTTCGGCGACGGCGATCGCGGTGTCCCGGGTCTCCTCGCTCTCGACGGCGACCAAGATCACCGTCGGCACCGAACGGGACGCGGTGATCTTGCCCTCGGCGAGCAGCGGGACCAACAGCCGGGTCACGCCGACCGACAGGCCGACGCCCGGGTAGCTGGTCCGGCCGTCGCTGGCCAGCGACTCGTACCGGCCGCCGGAGGAGATCGAGCCGAGGTTCGGGTAGCCGACCAGCTCGGTCTCGTAGACGGTGCCGGTGTAGTAGTCCAGGCCGCGGGCGATCTTGAGATCGGCGATCAACCGGCCCGGCACGTAACGGCTCGCGGCTCGGACCACCTCGGCCAGCCGCTCCACGCCGACCTCGAGTTGATCATGCTTGACGCCGAGCTCGGCGACCCGGTCGGCGAACGACTCGTCGGCGGTGTTGATCTCCGCCAGCCGGAGGCACAGGTCCGCCTGGGCGGCGGACAGCCCGGCCTCGCCGGTGAGCAGGTCGCGGACCGCGTCCGGGCCGATCTTGTCCAGCTTGTCGACGATCCGGAGCACGTCGGTCGGGTCCTCGATGTCCAGGCCAAGATAGAAGCCCTGGGCCAGCCGGCGATCACTGACCCGCATCAGCACGGGTGGCAGGCCAAGCTCGTCGTGCAGCCGCTCCAGGGCTTCCAGCGTCACCAGGGCGACCTCGACGTCGTGGTGCGCCGCCAGCTCGCCGGTGTCGACGATGTCGATGTCGGCCTGGGTGAACTCGCGATAGCGGCCCTCCTGCGGCCGCTCGCCGCGCCACACCTTCTGGATCTGGTAGCGGCGGAACGGGAACTGCAGGGTGTGCGCGTACTCGAGAACGTACCGGGCGAAGGGAACCGTCAGGTCGAAGTGCAGCCCGAGGTCGGTCTTGGCCTCCGGAGGCGCGGACAGCCGGCGGACCGCGTACACCTCCTTGTCGATCTCACCGCCCTTGGCCAGCCGGTCGATCGGCTCCACCGACCGGGTCTCGACGGAGCCGAACCCGTGCAGCTCGAACGTCTCCCGCAGCCGGTCCAGGACGAGTTGCTCGACGATCCGCTGGTCCGGGGTGAACTCGGGAAACCCGGACAACGGTTTGGGGCGGCTCACGTGTGTTCTCCTTGCTCCTTCTGCTGCAGCTGATCCGGCTGCAGGTACGGGTTCGCGGCGCGTTCCCGCGCCATCGTCGTCTGGGACCCGTGGCCGGGCAGCACCGCCGCGGAATCCGGCAGTCCGATCACCGTGGTCCGCAGCGTTTCCAGCATCCTGGTCGGGTTCCCGCGAGGCAAATCAGTTCTTCCGATCGAGCCGGCGAACAGGACGTCGCCACTGAAGACGACCTCGGTGAAGCCCTCGTCGTCGTACGGCAGCCGGAGCAGGGACGAGCCCGGCGTGTGGCCCGGCGCGGCGACGTGGGTGAACTCGAGCCCGGCCAGCGTCACCCGGTCCCCGTCGGCGAGAGTCTCCACCCGCTCCGGCTCGGCGAACTCGGTCTGATAGCCCGACTCGGCAAGCATCCGGTCAACCCCCGCCGGCATCGCCGCGAACGGGTCCGCCAGCAGGTCCCGGTCGGCGGTGTTGATCCAGCACGGCACCGCGAAGGCGTCGGCCAGCTCGGCGATCGCGTAGGTGTGGTCGAGGTGGCCGTGGCTGGCCACGACCGCGACCGGTCGCAGGTCGTGCTCGGCGACAACGGACCGGACGCCCTCGGCGGCGTCGACTCCCGGGTCGATGATGACGCACTCCGCGCCGGCCGCCGGCGCGACCAGATAGCAGTTGGCCTGCCAGGGACCGGCCGGGAAGGATGCGATCAACACATCCGCGACACTATCGGGCAGGATGGATCCATGAGCCCCGACGCTGACCCTGCTTCTTTCGGACGAGTCGACGCCGACGGCACCGTGTATGTCCGCACCGAGACCGGCGAACGCAGCGTCGGCCAGGTGCCCGACGTCGCCCCCGCCGAGGCGCTGCAGTTCTTCGTCCGCCGCTTCACCGCGCTCGAACTCGAGGTGTCCCTGCTGGAACGGCGGATCGCCTCGGGCGCGCTGTCCCCCGACGACGCCGCCGGGTCGATCAAGACCGTACGGACCGCGGTGACCGACGCCAACGCCGTCGGCGACCTGGACAGCCTGCTGACCCGGCTGAAGGCGCTGGAGCCGGTGCTGGACGAGCGACGCGCGGTACGCCGGGCAGAGAAGGCCAAGCAGCAGGACGAGGCGCGCGCCGCCAAGGAGAAGTGCGTGGCCGAGGCCGAGCGGCTGGCCGGCGGCAACGACTGGCGCGGCGGCGTGAACCGGTTCCGGTCCCTGCTGGACGAGTGGAAGAAGCTGCCCCGGCTTGACCGGACCACCGACGGCGAACTGTGGCACCGGTTCTCGTCCGCCCGGACCACCTACACGCGGCGGCGGAAGGCCCACTTCGCCGAGCAGGCCGAGCAGCGCGAGTCGGCCCGGGTGATCAAGGAGCGGCTGGTCAAGGCCGCCGAGGCGCTCGCCGACTCGACCGAGTGGGGCGACACGACCCGCGAACTGCGCGGCCTGATGACCGAGTGGAAGGCGGCCGGCCCGGCCCCGCGCGAGATCGACGACGCCCTCTGGAAGCAGTTCCGGGCGGCGCAGGACCAGTTCTTCGAGGCCAAGCAGGCGGCGTTCGCGGCGCAGGACAGCGAGTACCGGGAGAACCAGGTGAAGAAGGAGGAGCTGCTGGTCGAGGCCGAGCGGCTGGTCCCGATCACCGACCTGGCCAGCGCCCGGGCGAGCTACCGCGACATCCTCGACCGCTGGGCCGACATCGGCAAGGTGCCGCGGGAGGCGATGCGCTCCCTGGACGGGCGGCTGCGCGCCGTCGAATCCGCGATCCGGCAGGCCGAGGACGACAAGTGGCGCCGGACCAACCCGGAGACCAGGGCCCGCGCCGAAGACACCGCGGCCAAGCTGGAGGCGCAGATCAGCGAGCTGGAGGCCAAGGCCGCCAAGGCCGAGGCCCGCGGCGACGCCCGCGCCGCCCGCGACGCGGCCAACTCGGCCGAGACGTACCGGCAGTGGCTGGAGCAGGCCCGCCGCGCCGCCAGCGACTTCAGCGGTTGATCCTGGTCGCGCGGTGACCGCCGAACTCAGTTACGCCGAGGTCGGCGCGACCCGCGGAGCCTTGCCGTCCGGCTACCACCACGTAGCCCGTTCGGCCGAACTCGGACGGGGCCGCGAGTGTTTCCGGGCCGCTGCCGAACGTGTCCTGAACTGGGACCTGCAACGGCGTTCCGGTCTCGGCGTCGATGCCACGGGCCCGGTCGTCGAGGGCCTGCAGGCGGTGTTGACGATCGGCCCGGTGAAGGCTCCGGTCCGGATCGTCTACGTCGTCGACGAGCCGCGCCGGGCCGGCTTCGCGTACGGGACCCTGCCCGGCCACCCGGAGTCCGGCGAGGAGGCCTTCGTCGTGGAGCACGGCGAGGACGACTCCGTCCGGCTGATCGTCACCGCCTTCTCCCGCCCGGCCACCCTGCTGACCCGCCTGGGCGGGCCGGTCGCCCGCCTGGTCCAGCGCTTGATCACCGACCGCTATCTCCGTGCCCTGTCGCAGAAGTGACGCCAGTTCACCGAAACGCTCTTCCAACGGTAGAAGGGAAACCAGCGTCACTTCTGCGACTCAGGTGTGCGCGAGCAACCGGTCGCGCGGTGATCTTGGTGACGCTGCCGCAGTTCTGCAGGCGCGCGACGGGCCTGTCCGTCCACGCCCGCGCACTGACACCGGTCTTCCGGACCTCCTGCTCCCCTGGTGTGGTGGTCACCAGCCGGGCGCTGATCGATCACGACGGCGCCACCTCAACGCGCGTTCGACCCCAGCGACGACGGCCACGCGCGTCTCGAGGTCGCAGCACGCCGAATCGGCCTCGGCTCTCGCGATCTCTGTCGCAGAAGTGACGCCAGTTCACCGAATCCCGCTTTTCCAACGGTGGAAGGGAGAACTGGCGTCACTTCTGCGACATCAGTTCAGCGGCAGGTGCATCACGTGGAGGCCGACCAGGCCGTGCTCGCGGTGGTCGAAGGCCTCCGGGACCGTGCCGATGATCGTGAAGCCGAGGGCCTGCCAGAGGTGCACGGCAGCGGTGTTGGTCTCGACGACGGCGTTGAACTGGATGCCGTGGTAGCCGTTCCGGCGGTGCCAGTCGATCATGTACGTGGCGAGGGCCCGGCCGACGCCGCGCCCGCTGCGGTCCGGGTCGACCATGAAACTGGCGGTGCCGATGTGACTGCCGGCGCCGGGCCGGTTGGGGCCCATCTTGGCGCTGCCCAGCACCTCGGCGCCCTCGACCGCGACCACCGCGTGATCCGGCGGCGGCTGCAGCCACAGGTCGCGGGCCTGGTCGGAGGTCAGGTCCAGCGGGTAGGCGTACGTCTCGCGCGCCTGGACGATGCGGTCGAAGAACGGCCAGATCCGAGGCCAGTCCTCCGCCGTCGCGGTACGGATCTCCACGACGCCAACCGTAGCGACCGGTCAACTCTGCAGCGACACGCCGTCAGAACGCCTGCTTTTGTGACCGGTCGGCGGGTGTTTATTGGTTGATGCGGTAGACGTCGTAGACCGAGGGGACGCCGCGGACGCCGCGCAGGACGTGGTCCAGGTGGGTCGGATCGGCCGTCTCGAAGGTGAACCGGGCCTTGCAGATCCGGTCCTTCGTGGTGGACAGCGTGGCCGACATGATGTTGACGTGCTGGTCGGACAGCGCGCGGGTGATGTCGGAGAGCAGCCGGTTCCGGTCCAGCGCCTCGACCTGGATCGCGACCAGGAACGAGCTCTTCGCCGTCGGTGCCCAGCTGACCTGGACCAGCCGTTCCGGCTCGGCCCGCAGGCTGGACGTGTTGACGCAGTCGGTCCGGTGCACCGAGACGCCCTGCCCCTTGGTGACGAAGCCGATGATGTCGTCGCCGGGCAGCGGGGTGCAGCACTTGGCCAGCTTCACCAGCAGGTCGCTGGAGCCGTCGACGTGGATGCCGCAGTCGTTCGCCGAGGTCGACGGACGCCGCCGGCGCCCGGTGACGACCTGGTCCTCGCCCGCCTCGTCCGCGGCCGCGTCGGCGCCGCCCTCGACGCTGATCAGCCGGTTCAGGACTGCCTGGGCGCCGACGGTCCCCTCGCCCACCGCCGCGTACAGCGACGACACGTCGGGCATCTTGAAGAAGCCGGCCACCGCGGTCAGGTGTTCGAAGGTGAGCAGCCGCTGCAGCGGCAGACCGCCCTTGCGGAGCTGCTTGGCCAGCGCCTCCTTGCCGATCTCGATCGACTCCTCGCGGCGCTCCAGCGTGAAGTGGTGCCTGATCTTGTTCTTCGCGCGCGGGCTCTTGACGAAGGTCAGCCAGTCCCGGCTCGGGCCGGCGCCGGCCGCCTTGGAGGTGAAGATCTCCACCACGTCGCCGTTGGCCAGCACCGACTCCAGCGGCACCAACCGGCCGTTGACCCGGGCGCCGATCGTCTTGTGCCCGATCTCGGTGTGGATGGCGTACGCGAAGTCGACCGGGGTGGCGCCCTGCGGCAGCGAGATCACGTCGCCCTTCGGCGTGAACGCGTACACCTCGGTGCTGTTGATCTCGAACCGCAGCGAGTCGAGGAACTCGCTCGGGTCGGCGGTCTCGCGCTGCCAGTCCAGCAGCTGCCGGACCCACATCAGGTCCGTGCCGTCGCCCTTGATCGGGCTCGGGCCGCCCTTGCCCTCCTTGTACTTCCAGTGGGCGGCGACACCGTACTCGGCGCGGCGGTGCATCTCGTCGGTCCGGATCTGCAGCTCCACCGGCTTGCCCTGCGGTCCGAGCACGGTGGTGTGCAGCGACTGGTACATGTTGAACTTCGGCATCGCAATGTAGTCCTTGAACCGCCCGGGCAGGGGATTCCAGCGGACGTGCATCTGGCCGAGCGCCGCGTAGCAGTCGCGCACGCTGTCGACCAGGATGCGCAGGCCGACCAGGTCGTAGATGTCGTTGAACTCGCGGCCGCGGACGACCATCTTCTGGTAGATCGAGTAGTAGTGCTTCGGCCGGCCGGTGACCGTCGCCTTGATCTTGGCGCCCTTCAGGTCAGCCTCGACCTGGGCGATCACCTCGGACAGGAACTCGTCGCGGCTCGGCGCCGCCTTCGCGACCAGCCGCACCACCTCGTCGTACACCTTCGGGTGCAGAGTGGCGAAGCAGAGGTCCTCGAGCTCCCACTTGATCGTGTTCATGCCGAGCCGGTGCGCCAGCGGCGCGTAGATCTCCAGCGTCTCGGTCGCCGTCTTGGTCTGCTTGTCCGGCCGTACGTAGTGCAGAGTGCGCATGTTGTGCAGCCGGTCGGCGAGCTTGATCACCAGCACGCGGATGTCGCGGCTCATCGCGATCACCATCTTGCGGATGGTCTCCGACTTGGCCGACTCGCCGTACTTGACCTTGTCCAGCTTGGTCACGCCGTCGACCAGCAGGGCGATCTCCTCGCCGAACTCGCGGCTCAACTGGGCCAGCGTGTACGGCGTGTCCTCCACCGTGTCGTGCAGCAGCGCCGCACAGAGCGTCGACTCGGTCATGCCGAGCTCGGCCAGGATCGTGGTGACGGCCAGCGGATGGGTGATGTACGGGTCGCCGCTCTTGCGCAGCTGACCGGTGTGCCAGCGCTCCGCCGTCCGGTACGCCCGCGCGATCAGGCCCAGATCGGCCTTCGGGTGGTTCGCCTTGATCACGGCGAACAGCGGATCGAGCACCGGCGTGGCGCTGCGGCCGCCGCTGCCGAACCGGGCCAACCGCTGCCGCATCCGGACCCGCGGCTGCTCCGGGCCGGTGGTCAGCCGGACCGGCACCGCCGGACTGGCCGGAGCCGCGTGCCCGTTGGTCCCGTTCGAGGTGCCGTTGTTGCCGTTCGCGTTGGGATCCAACTCGTCCAGCGGCGGCCGGACCCTGGGGGTCAACGGCGACGGCGGGCGGGACCCGTTGCCGGTCGGAGTCGGAGTTGGAGCCGGGGCCGAGCGGGCGCGCCGGGGCGACGGGCTCGTCTCCGGGCCCGAGTCGACGGCCGCGTCAACGGCTGTCCGCGGGTCGCTCACGGCGAACACCCCCTCACCAGTTCTGCCAAGTCTAGGGCTCATACCGGACCGGGAGTTCAACCGCTTCGGCTCCCACGCCCGCCACGCCCGAGACTGTTCACGCAGTTGAAACGCTCAGACTGCCCTGTGGCATTCCCGCTGGCAAGTCCTCGGCCAGGAACGCCGGGCCGATCTTGCCCTCGCCGCCGGTTCGTGCAGTGAGGCGTGCCGAACCCCCGGTGCGGTTTTTCACGGGACATGAAAAGTTGGCGCTATACCAGAGAAGCGTCTGTGGTAAAGCGACGGTTTTTCACGGGACGTGAAAAACCGACGGTGGGCGTGGCGGCAGGGGTCCGGGCGGAGATCAGACCTCGGGCTCGGGTTCCCGGTCGCCGGTCAGCTCCGCTTCGGCGCGCCGCACGACGACCACCTGGTCGCCGGTCTGCAGGCTGGCCACGGTCGGGTCGTAGAACCGGCGCAGGGTCTTGTTGCGGACCACCGCGACCACGTGTTCGGTACGGATGTCGGCGGGCTGCCGGCCCACCTCGTCGGCGGTGACCTGGCGCTCGGCCACCTCGAGCCCCTCCCGCGTGGACAGCAGGTCCTCGATGACGGTGCCGAGGTTGGGGCTGACCGCGGACAGCCCGAGCAGCCGGCCGACCGCCTCGGACGAGGTGACCACGGCGTCGCCGCCGGACTGCCGGACCAGCGAGGCGTTGTCCTCCTCGCGGACCGCGACGACGACGTGGGCGGACGGGTTCAACTGCCGTACGGTGAGCGTCACCAGGATCGCCGAGTCGTCCCGGTCCAGGGTGATGATCACCTCGCGGGCCTTGACGATCTCGGCCCGGCGCAGGATGTCCCGCCGGGTCGCGTCACCCTCGATGGCGGCGTAGCCGCGCAGGTTGGCATCGTTGATCGCGCTGGCCCGGCCGTCGATGATCACGATCTTCGACGGATCGCAGCCGCTGTTCTCCAGGGTCTCGACGGCACTGCGGCCCTTGGTGCCGAAGCCCACGATGACGACGTGGTTGCGCATCCGTTTCCTCCACCGTCCGTCCATAAAGATCCGCCGGCCCTCGGTGGCCAGCACCTGCAGTGTCGTACCGACCAACAAGACCAGGAACATGACCCGGAGCGGCGTGATCAGGATCGCGTTGAGCAGGCGGGAGTGCGGCGCGATCGGAGTGATGTCGCCGTAGCCGGTCGTGGTCACGGTGACGGTCGAATAGTAGATCGCGTCGATCAGCGAGACCTGGCCGTCGTAGTTGTCCGTGTACGCGTCCCGGTCGAACCAGACCAGCGCCACCGAGACCGACAGCAGCAGCGCGGCCAGCAGGATCCGCTGGACCAGTTGCCGGGACGGCGACGGCCGGTTGTCGGGCAGGCTGACCATCGCCTGGTTGCGCCAGTGCCCACGATTGGACCGGACCCATTGCCGGCCGAAGGCGCTCACCGAGGTGCAGCGGTTTCGCTGGCGGCGTGCTCCGGGCCGGCCGCCTCCTCGGTACCCTCCGGCGCCTCGAACTGCAGCACCGAGACCACGTCGGTGATCCCCTGCTCGGCCAGCCGCTGCCGGCCGCCCAGGTGGTTCAGCTCGATCAGGACGGTGACGCCGACCAGCTCCGCACCGGTGGACCGGATCAGGCCCGCCGCGGCGCCGATGGTGCCGCCGGTCGCCAGCACGTCGTCCACCAGCAGCACCCGGTCGCCCGGGGCCAGCGCGTCGGCGTGGATGGCCAGCGACTCGGAACCGTACTCGAGGTCGTACTTGGTCTCGAGGATCTCGGCCGGCAGCTTGCCGGGCTTGCGGACCGGGACGAACCCGGCCCCCAGCGACAGCGCGACCGGGCTCGCGAACACGAAGCCGCGGGCCTCCACGCCGAGCACCGTGTCGACCTCGGACGGGGACAGCCGCACCAGCGCCTCCACCGCCTTGGCGAGGCCGCCCGGCGAGGCGATCAGGGGCGTGATGTCCTTGAACAACACGCCGGGTGTCGGAAAGTCCGGCACGTCGCGGATCAGCCCCGCCAGCTGCTCCTTGGTCTGGTCGGTGACGAGGGTGGTCACGATTTCCTCCGCTGGCTCCTTGGCTTGTTCTGCGGTTGCGGCCGCTTCGCCGCGGCGTCGGACACCGGCCGGCTCACCCGCGACGGCGGGCTGGCGGCCGACCCGACCGAGATGGGCATCGACGACTTCGCCTTCGGGTAGTTCTCGAACTCGGCGTCGTCGTTCCGGTCCTCGGTGGTGACCGGACCGTCGGGTTCGGCCGGCTTCTTCGCGGCCGGCTTGGCGGCGGTCGCCGCGGCTTCGGCCGGCGCGGACGCCTTCTCCTGCTTGGCCCGCCGGGCCAGCACCCGGGCGGCCAGCTTCTTCATCTCCGGCTCGCGCTCCTTGAGCTGCGCCAGCAACGGGGTGGCGATGAAGATCGACGAGTACGCACCGGAGACCATGCCGACGAACAGGGCCAGCGACAGGTCCTTCAGCGGCCCGACGCCGAGGATGAACGCACCGGCGAACAGCAGGGCGGCCACCGGCAGGACGCCGATGATCGTCGTGTTGATCGACCGGACCAGGACCTGGTTCACGGCCAGGTTCGCGGCCTCGGAGTAGGTGCGGGTATTGCTCGTCTTGAGGTCGCGGACGTTCTCCCTGACCTTGTCGAAGACCACCACGGTGTCGTACAGGGAATAGCCGAGGATGGTCAGCATGCCGATCAGCGTCGCCGGCGTGATCGTGAAGCCGGACAGCGCATAGATCCCGACGGTCAGGATCAGGTCGTGGATCAGGGCCGCCAGCGCGGTCAGCGACATCTTCCAGTTGCGGAAGTAGACGCCGATCATCAGCGAGACCAGGCCGAGGAAGACGAACAGCGCGATCACGGCCTGCTGGGTGATCTGCTGACCCCAGGACGCACCGATCAGGCTGTACGTCACGTCGTCGCCGGGCACGCCGGCGACCTCGCCGATCGCCTTGCGGACCTCCGGCACCTCGGTCTCGGCGTCGAGCGTCCGGGTCTGCACTCGGACGGTGTTGTCACCGATCGTGTTGACCTCGATGTCGTCGAGGTCGGGGACGCCCGAGTCCTTGACCGCTTCGCGCACCTGGTCGACCGTCTGGGCGTTGACCTGCATCCCGACCTGGAAGTCGGCACCGCCGACGAACTCGATGCCGAGGGTGAGCCCGCGGAGCGGGATCGCGGCGAGGGAGATCACCAACAGCGCTGCGGAGATCAGGTAGAAGATCTTCCGCTTGCCGACGAAGTCGTACGAGACCTCGCCGGTGTACAGCTTGTGGCCGAACTGGGACAGCCTGGACATGTCAGGCCTCCTTCGGGGCCGGGTCGCCGACCTTGACGGTGCGCCGGCGGCCTCGGCTGCCGGGCAGGGCCGCGACACCGAGGTGGTTCGGATCGAGCCCGGACAGCTTGTGCCCGCCGCCGAAGAACTTGGTCCGGGCCAGCACGCTCATCAGCGGCTTGGTGAACAGGAACACCACGGCGACGTCGATCAGCGTGGTCAGGCCGAGCGTGAACGCGAAGCCCTTCACGGCTCCGATGGCCAGGATGAACAGGATGATCGCCGACAGCATCGACACCGCGTCCGCGATCAGGACGGTCTGCCGGGCCCGCAGCCAGCCGGTCTCGACCGACGTGCGCAGGCTGCGCCCGTCGCGGACCTCGTCTCGTATTCGTTCGAAGTAGATGACGAACGAGTCCGCCGTGACGCCGATCGCCACGATCGCGCCGGCGATGCCGGGCAGGTTGAGCGCGAACCCGACCGACGAGCCGAGCAGCACCATGAACGCGTACGTCACGGCCGCCGCGACGACCAGCGAGGCCAGCACGACGATGGCCAGGCCGCGGTAGTAGAGCAGTGCGAACAACATGACCAGGATCAGGCCGATGATGCCGGCGATGATGCCGGCCTGCAGCTGCTCGCCGCCGAGGGTCGCCGACACGTTGTCCACCGAGGAGACCTCGAAGGCCAGCGGCAGCGCACCGTACTTCAGGATGTTGGCCAGCTCGGTCGCCGTGGCCTGGTTGAAGCTGCCCTCGATCTGAGCCCGGCCGTCCGGGATCGACACCGTCGTCGGCGCCGAGACCACCTGGCTGTCCAGCACGATCGCGAACCGGTTCTTCGGCTCGGTCTGCGCCGAGAGCGCCTTGGTCACCGCGGCGAACTGCTTGGTGCCCTCGTCGTTGAACTGGAGGTTCACCACCCAGCGGACGTCGTTCTGCGGGATGCCCGCCGACGCGGTGCTCAGCTTGTCGCCGGTGATCAGGGTCGGGCCGAGCAGGTACTTCTCGGTCTTCTCCCGGTTGCAGGTCATCAGCGGCTGGTCGGCCACGTCGGGGAAGTCGTCGCCGCACTGGTAGCTGGCGAACTCGGCCTGGTCGTTCTGGCTGGGCTGCCAGGTCAGGCCCTTGTCCTCCGGCGTGCCCTTGCCGGGCTCGGTCGGCCGCGGCGTCTTCGGCGGCGGCGGCGCGGTCGGCAGCTGCGGCGCCGGGCGGCCGTTGCCCGTCGGCGACGCGGTCGGGCTGGTCGACGCGCTCGGCGACGGTGAGCCGCTCGGGGCCGGCGTCTCGCTCGACGACGGGGTCGGCGTGGGTTCCGGCGCCGGCGGAGTCACCTGCTCCGCCGCGTACACCGCCCGGAACCGCAGCACCGCGGTCTGCCCGACCAGCCGGACCAGTTCGTCCTGCTGGACGTTCGGCACCGAGACCGTGATCTGGTTGCCGTTGGCCGTCGTCACCTCGGTCTCACCGACGCCGAGGCTGTCCACCCGGTTCTGGATGATCGTCTGGGCCAGCTTGAGACTTTCCTCGCTGACCGGACCGCCGCCGGTGAGATTGCTCGCCGTCAGCGTGATCGTGGTTCCACCCCGCAGGTCGAGACCGAGCTTCGGGGTCCAGGTCTGGTTGATCGCCATGATCCCGAAAAGGGCGGCGACCAGGACGGCGAAAACGATCAGGATACGGCCCGGGTGGCCGCTGTTCGATGCCACGTGCTGCTAGTTCCTTGTCGAGAGCTGGTGCGAAGTCATTCCTTGGGCGCCGCGGTCATTCCTTGGGCGCGCCCGGGCCGCCGCCGGTCCCCGGTCCGCTGCCGGTGCCCGGCCCGGTGCCGTGGTCGGACGGCTGCTGCTCCGCCGCCGGCTGATCGTCGGCCGGCTTGTCCGCCGGGGTCTCGTCGGCGTCGTCCTGCTTGATCGAGTACTCGCGCCAGGTCTGCTCCCCCGGCTCGTCGGCCTCGGTCTTGGCGGCGTCGGCCTCGTCCTTCAGGTCGAGCGTGGAGGCCGGTCCCTCGGCGGGCTCCGGCACGGTGTCGTTGACCGACTCCGGGTTGTCCTCGTCCTCCGGCCCGGCCACCCGCACGATGGCCTGCTTGAGCACGGTGAGTTCGTTGCCCGGCGAGAGTTCGAGCACAGCCTGCTTGTCGCCGATCCGAATGATGGTGCCGAACACGCCGCTGCCCAGCAGCACCTTGGTCCCCGGCTGCAGCGCGTTGAGCGTCTCCTGCTGCTTCTGCTGCCGCTTACGTTGCGGCCGGATCATCAGGAAGTAGAACGCGACGACCATGAGACCGATCAGGACGATCGTCATGACTGGCGAATTGGGGTCCATGTCTCCACAAATCAGCGTCAGGGCGCGGGGTGCGAGACCCACGCCGGATGTGCGCCGGCAAGCGCCGACCGCCGTACTCTACCCAGTCTCCCTGGGAACAGACAGACGGCAGCGGCCGCGAGTCCGGACCTGGCCTCAATCGGACGGCGGCCCGGAGCCGGTCAGCAGACCGCCGTCGACCGGGAGGACGTGGCCAGTGATCCAGGCCGCATCGGCCGAGGCGAGGAAGGCCACCGCCCCGGCGACGTCCTCGGGTTCACCGACCCGGCCGAGCGGATACAGGCCACGGAGCCGGTCGGCGCCGCCGGGCTGCTCGTCCCAGACCCGGGTCCTGATCGTGGCCGGGGCGACCGCGTTGACCCTGATCCCGTCCCAGGCCAGGGAGGCGGCCAGATTCCCGGTCAGCGACGTGAGCCCGGCCTTCGCCGCCGAGTACGGCTCGCTGCCGAGCGAGGTCAGCCCGTTGATCGACGTGATCGTGACGATCGAGGGGCCCGACGTGCTCCGGCGGAGGTACGGCACCGCGGCGCGGCAGCAGCGCACCACCCCCAGCAGGTTCAGATCCAGCATCCGCGACCAGACGGCATCGTCGGTCTCCTCGAACGAGCCGTGCAGCGTGTCACCCCCGGCGACGTTGATCAGGATGTCGAGCCCGCCCTGGGCCGCTCGGTCGACGGCCCCGGTCACGGAGCCGGGATCGGTGACGTCCAGCCGGTACGCGAGATGTTCACCGCCCGGCGTGGCGGGCAGGTCCGCCGCCACGGCCCGGGCCGCGGACTCGTCGAGGTCGGTCACCACGATCCGGGCACCCTCGCGGGCGAGTCGCTCCGCACAGGCGCGGCCGATCCCGTACCCGGCGCCGGTGATCAGCGCCGTACGGCCGTCGAAGCGGAGCTCAGGGAACTGATGCGGCAACGGTCCTTCCTAACTGAACAGGTCGGGCGGTTCGTCGACCGCACCCCGGACGCCGGCCGGCGGTGTCAGGCCCAGGTGCCGCCAGGCGGCCGCGGTGGCCACCCGGCCGCGCGGGGTACGCATCAGGAAGCCCTCCCGGACCAGGAACGGCTCGGCCACCTCCTCGACGGTCTCGGCCTCCTCACCGACCGAGATGGCCAGCGTGGACAGGCCGACCGGCCCGCCACCGAACCGCCGGCAGACGGCGTCCAGTACGGCGCGGTCGAGCCGGTCCAGGCCGAGCTCGTCGACCTCGTACAGCTCCAGGGCGGCGCGGGCGACGTCCCGGGTGACCAGGCCGTCGGCGCGGACCTGGGCGTAGTCGCGGACCCGGCGGAGCAGTCGGTTCGCGATCCGGGGCGTGCCGCGGGACCGGGAGGCGATCTCGCGGGCCGCGTCCGGCCGGACCTCGACCGTGAGCAGGGCGGCCGACCGGTTGACGATCCGTTCCAGGGCGTCGTCGGCGTAGTAGTCCAGCTGGGCCGTGAAGCCGAACCGGTCCCGCAGCGGCCCCGGCAGCAGGCCGGCCCTGGTGGTCGCGCCGACCAGGGTGAACCGCGGGATCTCGATCGGGATCGCGGTCGCGCCCGGACCCTTGCCGACCACCACGTCGACCCGGAAGTCCTCCATCGCGAGATACAGCATCTCCTCGGCCGGCCGGGACATCCGGTGGATCTCGTCGAGGAAGAAGACCTCCCCCTCGACCAGTCCGGACAGGATCGCGGCCAGGTCACCGGCGTGCTGGATCGCCGGGCCCGAGGAGATCCTGATCGGCGCGCTCAGCTCGGCGGCGATGATCATGGCCAGCGTCGTCTTGCCCAGGCCGGGCGGGCCGGACAACAGCACATGATCGGGTACGGCCTCGCGATGCCGGGCCGCGTCCAGCACCAGGCCGAGCTGGTCCGAGACCCGGGGCTGACCGGTGAACTCGGCCAGCGTGCCGGGACGGGTCGCCGATTCCAGCGCCCGCTCGTCCGGCTCGGCGTCCGGGTTGGTCAGATCGATCTCGCTCATCGTGGCCATTGTGTCAAGGGCCGACGGCTCGGACGGGCCGACGGGCCGCCGGCCGTCGAACTGGTCCAGCGGGGGCCATTGACGCGGCGTGCACCGGCTGGCGACGATGTATGCGTATACAACGACGTCTACGAGCCGCCTGAGGTGAGCTCGACCCCGGGAGGCGAGATGCACGTGACAGCTGTGCCCCGACGGAACCCGATCCTGATGCTGGCCCTGCTGTTCCCCGTCCTGCTGGCGCTGGGACTGTGGGTCGCGCCGGTCCGGGCGGAAGCCGAACCGGCCGCCGCGACGCCGGCGCAGACGGTGCGCAACCCGCTCCGGGAGGGCGTCGCGGATCCGTGGCTGTTCACCCATCGCGGGACCTACTACCTGACGTACACGACGGTGGACCGGATCGTCCTGGTCAAGGCGAAGTCGGTGGCCGAACTGGCCACCGCGCCGTCGACGACGATCTGGCAGGACTCTTCGCCGGAACGCTGCTGCCACATCTGGGCACCGGAGATCCACTTCATCAACGGCCGGTTCTACGTCTACTACACGGCACAGGAGAACAGTTCCGACCTCGGGAAGCACCGGATGTACGTGCTGGAGAGCCAGGGCTCCGACCCGATGGGCCCGTACGTCTTCAAGGCGAAACTGGCCACCCAGAACGACTTCTCGATCGACGGCACCGTGCTGACGATGCCGAACGGGAAGCTCTACCAGGTCTGGTCCGGCCACCTCAACGGCAGCCCGCAGAGCCTGTTCATCTCGCGGATGACGAACCCGTGGACCCTGGACGGACCGACCCGGCTGCTGTCGGAGCCGACCTACGACTGGGAGAAGCACGGGCTGGTGAACGAGGGCCCGACGGCGCTGCGCCGCGGCGACCGTACCTTCCTGTTCTACTCCGCCAGCCAATGCGCGACGCCCGACTACGCGGTCGGCATGCTCGAGTTCAAGGGCGGCAACGTGCTGGACCGGCGGTCCTGGAAGAAGTCGGCCAGCCCGGTGTTCCAGCGCAACGACGCCAACTGGGTCTTCGGTCCGGGGCACAACAGCTTCTTCCGCTCCCCCGACGGCAAGGAGGTCTGGAACGCCTACCACGCGGTGACCAGTTCCAGCGGTGCACCGTACGGCAGCTGCGGCGGCGACCGCTCGCTGCGGATCGACAAGGTCGGTTTCACCAAGGACGGCACCCCGAAGCTCGGCGTACCGTCGGCGAGCTGGCAGAACGTGGCACTGCCGTCCGGTGATCCGGGCGTCGCCCCGGTGCCGGACGGGAGGTACCGGATCGCGCCGAAGAACATCCCGGCCGGGGCGCTGGACGTGCTCGACTGCTCGACCGCGGACGGTGCCGACGTGTCGGTCTGGAACGACGTCGGCAGCGCCTGCCAGCAGTGGCAGCTCAGCTATCTGAACGACGGCACCGGGACCTACAAGATCATCAACGCCGACACCGGGAAGGCGCTGCACCTCGACGGGTGTTCGCCGGACCTCAACGCCAACGTCGTGCAGTCCGGCTACACCGGTGCCGACTGCCAGCGCTGGTACGTGGACCGGCTGCCGGGCGACTACGTCCGGATCACGTCCAGGATCGGCGGCCGCTCGCTCGACGTGGCCGGCTGCTCGAGCACGCCGCGCGCCGACGTCCGGGTCTGGAACTACTGGCAGGGCGACTGCCAGAAGTGGAAGCTGAACCCGGTCTAGCCCCAGTGCGCGTTGATCATCATTTCTTGGCGAGCGACTTCAGGGCGGCCCGCATGATCTCGGCGACGCCGAGGTCGGGGTCCTCGGCGACCAGTGATTCCACGTTGTCACAGGCCGCGTCGGCGTCGCGGGCCGACCAGCCGAGACCCTGCAGGCCCTGGCTCACCTGATCCCGCCAGGCCGGCGCACTGCTGGGCGTCGGCGCGGCGGGGCGGTCGGCCAGGCCGACGGCGTTGATCTTGTCCTTGAGCTCGATCACGATCCGCTGGGCGCCCTTGCGGCCGATGCCGGGGACGGCGGTGAGGGCGACCAGGTTCTCGGTGGCGATCGCGGACCGCAAGTCGTCCGGGCTGAGCACGGCGAGCGAGGCCTGGGCGAGCTTCGGGCCGACCCCGGAGGCGGTGAGCAGCAGTTCGAACAGCTCCCGCTCCTCGGTGGTCCCGAAGCCGTACAGGGTGAGCGAGTCCTCCCGGACCACCAGGGAGGTGGCCAGCGTCGCCGGCTGGCCGAGCCGCAGGTTCGCGGTGGTGTTCGGACCGCATTGGACCAGCATCCCGACCCCGCCGACCTCGATCACCGCCGACGTCGCGCCAAGTTGGACCACCTCGCCGGACAGCCGCGCGATCACGCCCGACCTCCCCGGCTCGCCCGGCCGGTCGCCGCCGCGAAGGCCGCCCGCTGGCGGGCCTGCTGTGCCGTCGCCGCGCCGGCCGCGTCGGCCAGCCGGGACGCACCGCCGCCGCGCCAGACGTGGCAGATCGCCAGGGCCAGGGCGTCGGCCGCGTCGGCCGGCTTCGGCATCGCGTCCAGCTTGAGGATTCGGGTCACCATCTGTCCTATCTGTTCCTTGCCGGCGCGGCCCGAGCCGGTGATCGCTGCCTTGACCTCGCTCGGCGTGTGCAGCGCGACCGGCAGGCCGTGCCGGGCCGCGACCAGCATCGCGATCCCGGCCGCCTGGGCGGTGCCCATCACGGTCTGCACGTTGTGCTGGGCGAACACCCGCTCCACCGCGACCGCCGCCGGCCGGTGCGCCGCCACCCACTCCTCGATCCCCTGCTCGATCTGCAGCAGCCGGCGAGCCGGGTCCAGGTCGGCCGGGGTCCGGACCACGCCGACGGCGACCATCGTCGGCGGCCGCCCGGGCCGCCCGTCGACCACGCCCAGCCCGCACCTGGTCAGCCCGGGGTCCACCCCGAGCACACGCAGCGACCCATCCGAACACACGTTCGGAACCCTATCTCTGGTCACACCTTTCGCACGGCGCGCCACGCCGCGACCACAGCCACGGCCCGGCACCCATTTTCACAAATTGTTTGACCAAAGAATGGGAAGCTGCCGCCGCGGCGCTGACCGGGCCCGGTTCGCGTTGGTACGTTCACCGCAACTGGCGGGGACTCGTACCCCGGGGATCACCACACAAAGGAGTGGCGCCATGGTTTCCCGACGCAGTTTTCTCAAGATCAACACCGCCCTCGCGACGGCCGGCCTGACGACCGGCTGGCTCGGCGTGACGGCCACCGGAGCCGCCGCGGCCGGGCCGGGCGTGACCTGGACCGAGGGTCGGTTGCTCCCCTCGTTCGCCCGGCCCAAGCACCTCGACGTTGCCGACATCCACACCCTGCTCGGCGAAGATCAACTTCTGCTGACGACCCTGCAGGGCGTGGTCAACCGGAACCGGCCGGAGCTCTACTTCGCCTACGACGACTCGGGTGTCGACGACAAGTGGCTCGCCGGCATCGACGTACCGAAGACCGTTCATGATCAACCGCTGGACCTGGTCGCGAAGTATGCGGGCAAGGTCAAGGGCGCGATCGTGTACGACCCCGCGGTGCGGGACACGGTCAACATCGCCACCACGCTGGCCGGCCTGAAGGGTGCCGTGGTGGCCACGGCCGAGCAGGCGGAGACGTACCAGCTCAAGATCATCGAGGACCTCCGCGGGAAGTTCGACGGGCAGTCCAAGACCGAGATCTACCAGTGGCAGCTGGACCAGCTCTGGCCGCAGTGCGAGCAGCGGTTGCTGACCGGGCTGCCGCCGACCCGGGTGGTCGACGTCGACGGCGTCACCTGGCGCGAGGTGGCCCGGGAGACCGAGCAGATCCGGGACTCCTCCAACCGGGACTTCTACACGTTCGACGTGTCCGCCGAGCTCGGCGGCGAGGCCGTCTACGTGAAGTTCGGCGACGCGTTCGGCACCGACGGCTGGGGCGCCTCGGTCGCCTCGGTGAAGGTCCTCGCCGACGGCACCGAGATCGCGAACTTCCTGCCGGACACGGCCGAGGAGGCCGAGTACCTGGTCGAGGGCGGCAATTCCTCGATCGGCGGCGACGCCAACCGGTTCGCCGACGGCGGCAACTTCTTCGTCTACCGGTTCGCGCCGCCGGCCGGCACCACCAAGCTCGAGGTGACCGTCGACCTGTGGAATCAGTACCTGGTCTCGGCGACCGACAAGGCGCCGACCCGGATCGAACCGTTCCCGCACTTCCGGGACTACGTGGTCGCGACCAGGGCGATGGTGGTCTGGCTGGACCCGAACGGCGAGCCGGGCGAACTGCTCCGGACGATCTTCGGCGCGACCGAGCCGACGACGCCGTACCTGGGCTGGTTCTCCAACGACGTCGCCGGCGAATGGGGCGGGGTCGATCTTGCGGCGACCCAGAGTGTGGAGGTGTTCGCGGCCGACTTCTTCACCAACGGCACCGTGCACAGCGGAGTCCCGGCCCGGATCTCGGCCCGGGTGCCGAGGTTCACGCCGGTCAAGCCGGCCAACAAGGCCTACGTCACGATGACCGTCGGCGAGGGCGACAACATCCAGTACTGCCAGCGGCACATGCGGATCCTCTGGGACAACCCGGACCGCGGCAAGGCGCCGACCAACTGGACGATCAGCCCGGTGCTGGCCGACACGGCTCCGGCGCTGTACCGCTACTACCAGGAGACCGCGACCGAGAACGATCTGCTGGTCTGCGGCCCGTCCGGCGCCGGCTACACGTACGGCGGGTCCTGGCCACGGGACGACTTCGACGCCTACACCGAGGTGACCGGGCGCTATCTCCGGCTGACCGGACTTGATCTTGTGTACGCCTACAACAACCGGGACGAGAACGGCTGGATCCCGATGCCGGATTGGGTGATCGAGTCGTACCGGGAGAACACGCCGTTGCGCGGGATCATGCAGTCCTGGGACGGCGGCGGGGTGATCGCCGCCGGGAAGCTGCCGGTGATCGGTCACTTCGGGGCGCCGGGTCAGGCAGTCGAGTTCAAGGCCGGGCTGGACGCCTACATCGCCGACTGGGATGGGAGTTCGCCGTTCTTCATCTCGGCCGGGATCTTCGCCTGGGGCTGGAATCCGACCGACATCGCGCAGCTGAACGACCTGCTGGCGGCCGACGACCGCTACCAGGTGCTGCTCGGCGACGCGTTCTTCGACCTGCTCCGCCGGACGCCCAACCCGGGCCCACCGCCGCCTACCCGGACCGCGGCGGCCCGGCAGCGCACCGGCGCCGCGACCCCGGAGCCGCAGATCACTCCGCGCTAGCCCGAACGCTCCCTGAGCCTGTCGAAGGGGCCCTGAGCCTGTCGAAGGGCAAGGCTCCATCCGGCCTGCCCCTTCGACAGGCTCAGGGGACGGATACGGCGTAAGATCTGGGCACGGCCGCGGCAGCCGGCCGCCTGCCCCGATCTTCGGGACGGCGAATGCCGTACGTCCGCAGAAGTTGATCATCGACGATGGCACCATCCGCGGAAGCACCGGGCAACGCAGGCACCCAGGGGTTCGCTCCGCGGAGAGGACATCTCATGATCATCCTGCCCACCCCTCGCGAGGCCAAGGACCAGGCGAAGCGGCTGCGTCGCGCCCTGGCCGCCCAGGGCGTCGAGTTCGGCCATGCCCAGGTCCTGGAGTTGATCGCGGCGGCGCACGGCGTCCGCAACTGGAACACCCTGGCGGCGCTGTCCCCCGGGGCGGCGACCGCTCCGGTGGTGCCGATCCTGCGCATGTTCGACTGGGCCGCGACCCGGCCGTTCTACGCCGACTTCCTCGGCTGGGCACCGGACGGAGCCCACGACGACCATGATCATCTTCCGGTGTACGTCCGGCTGACCGGGCCGGGCGGCATCCGGGTGGATCTGTCCGAGCACCACGGCGACGGCACCCCGGGCAGCGCGATCCTGATCATGGTGCCGGATGCCGCGGCGCTGCACGCCGAGCTGGCCGGCCGGGACTACGGCTACGCGAGGCCCGGCCTGGAGGACACCCCGCGCGGCCGTACCGTCACCGTGCACGACCCGGCCGGCAACCGGATCACGTTCCTGCAGCAGCAGTCCGGCCCGGCGGACCGGGTGCCCGACGAGCTGCCGCCGATCGTCCACGAGCTCCGGATCGAGCTGGACCCGGGGGCCGCGTTCGACCGGTTCACGTCGTTCTCCTGGTGGCGCAACTACGGGATCAAGGAGGGTGGCCGCGCCGTGATCGAGGACGGCGAGGTGATCTTCGAGAACCCCGACGGCACGTTCTCGATCGGCACGATCACGGACTGGCAGCCGGGCCGCCGCTACGCGCAGACCTTCACCCTGGCCCAGGATCCGGACTTCCCGTCCAGCCTTGCGGTCAGCTTCACGGCGGACGGCGACGGCACCCTGGTCCGGTTCGAGCACGGCGGCTGGAACGCGACCAATGCCGGCCGGCGCGGCCACTTCGCGGAATGGCCGATCATCCTGGCCGGCTACACCGACCTGTCCTGATCGCCGGCCGTCAGACCGGTCCGGAGTAGGCACTGCAGGTGACGATCATGCAGCCGCCGCGGAGCACGAGCATGATCACCAAGGCACCGGCCAGCAGCAGGGCGAGCGAGAGCAGGACGTCCCGGACCACCTGCCGGCCGGGACGGCGGAATCGCCAGGCGGCCCAGGTCGCGATGCCGCCGAGGATCAGGGCCGCGACCGGCAGATGGACGAGGATCGGCACCGGCACGAGCATGATGGCGAGGAACAGGCCGAGCGCCACCACGAGCGACAACGCCGCTGTCGTCGCGACCACGGCCAGGACGCGGCTGCGCACGCCGGCGCCGAGGACGTTGCGGACCCAGCTCGCGGCGAGGCCGGCCGGCAGGGCGCCCGCCAGCACGGCGACCGGCACGATCAGCTGCGGCGGAACGGCCAAGGCCAGGGTCATCAGGGGCAGGATCGCGCTGAAGGCGAGCAGGGACGCCAGCACCCAGCTCATCGGCCCGGTGGCGGGACTGGTGGAGTCGGCTTCGCTGGCGGTCGTCATGATCGGATCCTCGGCGGGAATTCGAGGGTAACCCGATGTCGACGGCGGCGCACCGGCTCCGACCTCCGGGGTGAAGGACCGAACCGAGACAAGGAGCCCCCATGACCGACCAGATCCAGCCGGCGCCGATCCACGTACCCGACGCCGACCTCGCCGACCTCAGGGACCGGCTGGCCCGGACCCGCTGGGCGCCCGAACCCGCCGGCGGCGACGTCGACTACGGCACCTCGAGCGCCCGGGTCCGGGAGCTGGTGACGTACTGGCAGGACCGCTACGACTGGCGGTCCTGGGAGGCCAGGCTGAACGCGTACCCGCACTACGAGACCGAGATCGACGGCACCCGGATCCACTTCGGCTGGATCAGGTCACCGCAGCCGAACGCGATCCCGCTGATCCTGTGCCACGGCTGGCCGGGCTCCGTCTTCGAGTACATCAACGTCCTCGGCCCGCTCAGCGACCCGGCCGCCCACGGCCTGGACCCGAGCGTGGCGTTCGACCTCGTGCTGCCGTCGCTGCCCGGCTTCGGCTTCTCCGGTCCGACCCCGGACACCGGCTGGGGCGTCGGCCGGATCGCGGCCGCCTTCGTCGAGCTGATGCGGCGCCTCGGCTACGACCGGTACGGCACGGTCGGCAACGACTGGGGCTGTGGCATCGCGCCGGAGATGGGGCGACTGGCGCCCGCCGCGGTGATCGGGGCGCACGTCACCGAGGCCTGGTTCGACGCCCCCGACGACCCGGAGTTGATCGCCGGCCTGTCGCCGCGGGACCGGGCCGCGATGGAGGCCTGGCAGCAGTTCTCCACGACCGCCGCGTACGGGATGGTGCACAGCGAGCAGCCGCAGAGCCTCGCCCACGCGATCACCGACTCGCCGGCCGGGCTGGTCGGCTGGAACGTCCAGTGCATGGGCCATCAGGAGATCGAGGCGATCCTCACCCATGCCTCGGTGCACTGGCTGACCAACACCGCCGGCTCGGCGATCCGGATCTACGCCGAGGCCGACCGGGAGCAGCTGCCGGACGCGGCCGACGTGCCGCTCGGCGTGATCCAGTTCCCGCAGGACCTGCCCTCGGTCCGGGCCTTCGTCGAGCGACACCACAACCTGGTGTCCTGGACCGAGGCGGACCGGGGCAGCCACTACGGCGCCTACGACGCGCCGGACCTGTTGATCGACGACGTACGCCAGTTCTTCGCCGGCCTCGAGCGCCGCTGAGCTGCCGGACCACCGAGCTCCGCGGTGTACCGTCGGCCCGGATCGGAGGTGGCCCGTGCGAGATCCGTGGGAGGGCGTGGACGACCGTGGCTGCATCGTGACCGGCGCCGCCCGCGGCCGGGTGCCCGGCGCCTTCGAACCGGTCCTCGAGGCGGCGTCGGCCGCGGTCGCCGGGGCCGACCGGTCCGTCGAGGTGCAGCTGTACGGTTCGGTCGCGACCGGGCAGGCGGTGGTCGGCCGGTCCGACGTCGACCTGCTGGCGGTCGGGCTCCCGGCGACGGCGGCCGCCGACCTCGGCCGCGAGCTCTCGGCCCGGTTCGCCGGGCTCTGCCGTTCGGTGGACGTGGGGGTCGTCGGGTGGCAGGAGTACGACGGCGAGGGCGACGTTCCGTACGGCAATCGGGTGTTCCGGCGCCACTACTGCGTCCCGCTGAACCCGACGGAGCGCCCGGTCGAGCCGCCCTACCCCGCCGACCGGCGGGCCGCCCGGGCCTTCAACGGCGACCTCGGTCTCCACGCGGCCGGCTGGCGGGACGGCGTGGACGCCGACCCGGCCGCGCTGGCCAGGCGGGTCGGCCGGAAGACGCTGCTCGCGGTCGCCGGCCTGGTCAGCGTGCAGGACCGGACCTGGACCACCGACCGCCGTACGGCAGCACTCCGCGGGGGCGAACTCGAACCGGCCTGGGCCGGGCCGCTGACCACGCTGTTCCAGTGGGGCGAGTCGATCGTCGTCCCCGATCCGGCCGGCCTGCGCGAGGCCCTGGCGCCGGACGGGATCGTCGCGGCGGTCGAGGCGGCGTTCGCCGACCGGATCGGGCTCTGGCGAACCTGACTCAGTGCTCCCGGAAGAATGCCCGGAGGTCCTCGACGAGCAGGTCGGGCACCTCCATCGCCGGGAAGTGGCCGCCGCGGTCGTACTCGGTCCAGCGGGCGTGGGCGCCGGCCGGGTCGACCTCCCGGCGGACCGTCAGATCACCGGCGAACACGGCGACCGCGGACGGCGGCGCCGGCGGCGGCTCCCAGCCGCCCTGCTCCCCCGCGTCCGAGGCGGACCGGGCGAACTCCCGGTACGCCTGCATGCCGTCGTACAGGGCGTGCGCGGACGAGACGCCGACCTGGTTGAACCAGGAGATGCTCACGTTGGTCAGCAGCTGGTCGAGATCGACGGCGTCCTCCGGCAGTTCCTTGGCCGGGTCCGTCCACTCCGCGAACTTCTCCACGATCCAGCCCAACTGGGCCACCGGTGAGTCGGTGAGGCCGTACCCGATGGTCTGCGGCCGGGTCGCCTGGACGTGCAGATAGCCGGCGCCGTCCTGCTGGAACGCGTTGAACCGCTCGGCGCGATCGCGGTCCGCGCCGGACAGGCCGTCGAGCGACAACGCCGGCCCGAACGGGTACGGGCTCGGCCCGTTGACATGCGTGGCGATGACGCGGCCCGGCGCGACCATCGGCAGCAGACCGACGACGCCGGAGCCGACGTCGGTGCCCTGGGCGAGGAACCGGTCGTAGCCCAGCCGGGTCATGATCTCGGCGAACGCCGCGGCGACCCCGAACAGATTGCCCCGGCCGGGCCCGGCGAGCGGCGAGAACCCGAAGCCGGGCAGCGACGGCAGCACCAGGTGCACCGCGTCCTCGGCCCGGCCGCCGTGCGCCACCGGATCGGTCAGCGGACCGACCAGCCGGGTGAACTCGACGAACGAACTCGGCCAGCCGTGCACCATCAGCAGCGGCCGGGCGGTCGGCTCGGCCGAACGGACGTGGGCGAAGTGGTACTCCTGGCCGTCGACCTCGGTCAGGTACTGCGGCAGCCGGTTCAGGTCCGCCTCCGCGGCGCGCCAGTCGTAGCCGTGCTGCCAGTACTCCGCGATCCGCCGCAGGTAGCCGGTCGGCACGCCGCGCGACCAGCCGACGCCGGGCAGCTCGGCCGGCCAGCGGGTGTTGGCGAGACGGGCCTGCAGGTCGTCCAGGTCGGACTGCGGGTCGATCCGGAAGGGGCGGAGTTCGCTGTTCGTCATGGGACGACCGTACGAGCAATTGCGGCACGTTTCGTGCCTCGTTAGCGAGAGAATAGGCTTCATGTTGACGACCTCGACCCGCCTGCTACGCCTGTTGTCACTGCTCCAGACGCGCCAGCACTGGGCGGGCGCCGACCTGGCCGCCGAGCTCGGCGTTGCCCGGCGCACGCTGCGCAACGACGTCGACCGGCTCCGCGAGCTCGGCTACCCGGTGCAGGCGACGCCGGGCGTCGGCGGCGGCTACGGCCTGGCCCCGGGCGCGACGCTGCCGCCGCTGCTGCTCGACGACGAGGAGGCGGTCGCGGTCGCGGTGGGACTGCGGACCGCGGCCGGCGGCGCGGTGACCGGGCTCGAGGAGACGTCGGTCCGGGCGCTGGCCAAGCTGGAGTTGACCCTGCCGTCACGGTTGCGCCGCCGGATCAACGCCATGCAGACCTATACCGTCGCGGTCGCGGACGACAGCCCGCTCGGCCCGCCGGCCGTCGACCCGTCGATCCTGACCACGCTGGTCGCGGCCTGTCGTGATCATGAACGGCTCCGGCTGGACCACGCCTCGAACTCCGGGACGACCACCCGGCGCACCGTCGAGCCGTACCGGCTGGTCAACCACGGCGGCCGCTGGTATCTCGTCGGGTACGACCTCGAGGCCGACGCATGGCAGACCTTCCCGGTCGAGCGGCTGACGCCCCGGATCCCGACCGGCCCGCGGTTCGAGCCACGTCCGCCGCCCCCGGAGGGCCTGGTCGAGCACGTCGCCCGCGGCGCCGCCACGTCGACCTGGGAGTACCGCGCCCGGGTCCGCATCCACGCGCCGCTCGCGGTGGTCGCGGCCCGGCTCCCCCGGACCGCCGGCGAACTCACCGCGGTCGACGACGAGTCCTGCGACCTCGACTCGGGCGCGGACGACCCGGCCACGATGCTGCGCTACCTGAGCATGCTCGA
Organism: Microlunatus sp. YIM B11417; assembly: GCF_059617205.1. Lineage (NCBI taxonomy): Bacteria > Bacillati > Actinomycetota > Actinomycetes > Propionibacteriales > Propionibacteriaceae > Microlunatus > Microlunatus sp. YIM B11417. The sequence continues at coordinate 511,756 of NZ_JCAMPJ010000003.1, read as the reverse complement.
TCTCGACTTCTCGGTGCCCGACGCCCCCGAACTCGCCGCCGAGGTCCGGAAACTGGCCGAGCGCTACGCCCGGGCCGTCGCACCGGACGACCGAGCTGTCAGCGCGCCGCGGCCCGAACGCTGAGGTCGGTGGCGATCCTGGTGGCGGCCAGGCCGTCGCGGCCGGTCGGCAGCAGCTCGGTGGGGCCGGCGGTCAGGGCGCCGGCGAACGCGGCGTACATGCCGTCGAAGGACTTCTCCGGCGACCAGGGCAGGTCGCGGATGCCGGACCGGCCGATCGCAACGAACTCGCGTTCCTCGCGCCGGTAGCGCAGCACGCCCTCGCTGCCGATCACCTCGTAGCTGAAGGTCGGCCGGGTGGCCGGGGCCGTGTGCCCGTACGCGATGCTGATCTCGATCATGACCTGGCAGCCGGCGACGTCGAGGTGGGCGACCAGGTGATCCGGCGTCTCTCGGCCCTCCACGCGGATCCCGATCACCGAGGTGGGCACCGGTTCGCCGCCGAGCCACCAGCGGGCCAGGTCGATCTGGTGCACGCCACAGTCGATCATCGGACCGCCCTCGGCGATCCGGCCCTCGCGGCGTTCGTTGACGCCGCTGAAGTGCTCCCGGTCGGCGAACGCGCCGTGCAGGTCCCAGAGATAGATCAGCCGCAACGCCCGCGGCTCGCCGACGGCGCCCTCGCGGAGCAGCCGCCGGATCTCCAGAGCGGCCGGCGCGAACCGGTACGTGAAGCCGACGTAGAGCGGCTGCCCGGCCCGCTCCATCGCCTCGATGGCCCGCAGCGAACCCGCCTCGTCCAGCGTGAGCGGCTTCTCGCAGAGCACCGGCAATCGGTGCTCGGCCGCCCAGGCCAGGTGCTCCTCGTGCAGCGGCGCGGGCGAGGTGATCACCAGCGCGTCCAGGTCGACGCCGGCCAGTTCGTCCAGCGACGCGCACGCGCGGGCGCCGGTCGCGTCGGAGACCTCGGCCAAGCGGTCGGGATCGACCTCGCAGACGGCCGCGAGTTCCAGGCCGTGCGTCCGCAGGATGGCGGGCAGATGGCCGTACTGGGCGACGGCACCACAGCCGACGACTCCGACCTTCACCGAGCCCATCGCGAGCTCAGGCGTCGACGAGCGCCTCGTCGGGCGCGTCGAAGTTCGCGTAGACGTTCTGCACGTCGTCGGAGTCCTCGAGGGCTTCGATGATCTTGAACACCTTCTCCGCGGTCGGCACGTCGATCTCCTGGGTGAACGACGGCACGAACGACACCTCGGCCGACTCGTAGTCGAGGCCGGCCTCCTGGACCGCGGTCCGGACCTGGACCAGGTCGTTCGGGTCGGTGATGATCTCGAAGTTCTCGCCGAGGTCGTTGACCTCCTCCGGCCCGGCCTCGAGGGTCGCCTCCAGCAGGTCGTCCTCGGTGAGCGACTTGCCCTCCTGCTCCTTGCCGACGATGACGACGCCCTTGCGGTTGAACATCCGGGCGGTCGAGCCGACGTCGGCCATGGTGCCGCCGTTGCGGGTGACCGCGACCCGGACGTCGGAGGCGGACCGGTTCCGGTTGTCGGTCAGGCACTCGATCAGCAGCGCCACGCCGGCCGGCCCGTACGCCTCGTACATCAGCGTCTCGTAGTCCGCCCCGCCGCCCTCGGCGCCCGAGCCGCGCTTGACGGCGCGGTCGATGTTGTCGTTCGGTACCGACGACTTCTTGGCCTTCTGGATCGCGTCGTACAGGGTCGGGTTGCCGGCCGGGTCTCCGCCGCCGACCCGGGCCGCCACCTCGATGTTCTTGATCAGCTTGGCGAACAGCTTGCCCCGCCGTGCATCGATCACGGCCTTCTTGTGCTTGGTGGTTGCCCACTTGGAATGACCCGACATGCCGTCGATCCTAGTGCGAATCGTCCGCGGCCTGCTCAGGGCCGCGCTGCTCCAGCTTCGCGTACATGACGATCGTGCTGGAGGCGGTGTAGCCGAGCTCCGGGTAGAGGTTGATGCCGGCGGTCGGGCTGTCCGAGTCGACGCCGATCCCGGCGCCGTCCAGCCCGGCCTCGGCGAACGACGTCATCGAGGCGGTCAGCAGCGCTCGGGCGATGCCGCGGCCGCGGTAGGCGTGCCGCACCCCGAGCCGTTCGGTCCAACCCTCCGAGAAGCCCTGCGCCTCCCAGTCCTGCTCGTAGGCGGAGTTGATGGCGTAGCCGGCCACCTCGCTGGTCGCCGCGTCGAGCGCCACCCAGGACCAGCTCGGCCGGGCCACCGAACGGCTCAGCTGGTCCTCCCACGGGCCGCGGGCCACCGGCTGCGAGCCCCAGTGGTCCGCGAAGGCGTCGTTGTGCGCGAGCCGGACCGCCTCGGACAGCTTCTTGCTGTACGGGACCAGTCGGATCCCGTCCGGGGCCGGGCCGGGCGGCGGCGGCACCGGGCGGCCGTCGGCACCCTTGTCGAAGGTGAGGCCCATGTCGGCGAACCAGCGCACCGGTTCCAGCCCGGCGGCCCGGTAGAGGCGCTGGTGCACCTCGAGCTTCTCGTCGACGTACGCGGTGAGCTGCAGTGGTCCCATCGGCGGCGCGTAGCTCTCGTCGTACCACGCGCGGGCCCGGTCCAGCTGCCAGGCGAGCAACTGCCGGCCGATCGCCTGCCTCCGCCAGCCCGGGTGGACGCCGCCGGTCAGGTAGACCCGGCGCGGGTCGACGTCGGTGGCCACCGGGTGATTCCAGGCGTACGCGACCGCCATGCCGCCGCCGTCGCGGCCCAGCAGGGTGTCGGCGCTCGGGCTGGTCTCGGCGCCGACGAAGGCGTCCGCCAGGGCGTCCATGCTGTGCCGCTCACTCGGTTCGTCGAGGTGCTCGATCGCGGTCAGCAGGGCGCCCAGGTCGTCCAGGTCGGCCGGGGTGATGGGTTGCCAGATCAGGCCGTCGCTGGCCGGCTGGTCTACCACTGTGCTCCTTACCTGCTCGGGGTTGGCGGCACGCGGGAAGCTCCACTCTGCGGCGAGTGGCCGTGCCGGAGGTCTCTGCTCAGCGCTGCCAGATCCGTCCGCGCCGGTTCGGTCCGCCGAGGACCGGCGGTTCGGTCTGCTGCCAGGTCCGTCGCCAGCCGCGGACGGCCGGGGCCTCGGCAGCGGCCGGCAGCCCGTTCGCCTGCCGTTGCCGTACGGTCCACCAGGTGGCGGCGTCCTCGGCGACCAGGGCCTCGACCGCCGCGACGGCGCGGGCGGCCAGGGCGAGCGGCGCTTCGCCGACGCGTGTTTCCAGCGGCGTGCCGTACCGGACGACGACGCGGGGCCGGCCCGGCACCGGCCGGATCCGGCCCGGCTCGATGGCCGCGACGCTGCCGCGGACCCCGACCGGGATGATCGGCACCCGGAACCGCACCGCGATCGCGGCGATCGCCTGATCGGCGGTGCCGACGACGTTCCAGCCGCGGTCCAGCAGGCCGGGCGCCTGACCGGCGTCGGCGACCGGAATCGTACGGCCGCGCAGCGGGCGGGGCAGGCCGGCCACGGCGAGCTGGCGATCGGCCCGGGACCCGTCGCCGACCAGGAACACCAGCGGCCCGGTCCGGGCGCGCAGTTCCGCGGACCCGTACGTCTCGAGCGAGAGACCGGCCCGGAGTGCCGGCCGGAGCAGCGTCTGGTACGCGACCTCGACGGCCGCGGCGACGCTGCTCATGTCACCTCCGCCAGCAGGCGCGGCGGACTGTGCAGATAGCTGATCGTCGGGTCGGAGCCGACCGAGGCCGCGGTCATCTCCAACGCGTCGGTCAGGCTGGACGCGGCCCGGAAGCCCATCCGCGCCACCGTGTTCCGGTTGCCGCCGACCCAGACCACGTCGGACAGCCGGGCGGTCGCCGCGGTCACCTCGGCCCAGGTCAGGAACGGGTGCACGCCGTGGAACGCGTGGCTGGTCCGGTACAGATGCCGGTACCACTCGTCGGTGGCGAACCGGCCGAACGCCTCCGCGGTCACGCCGGACGGCAGCACCTCGTCGAAGAAATCGACGTAGGACGGGTGGTGCAGCGGCGAGAACTCGCTCCGCGCCGGGTGGTAGAGGATCACCGCGCCGCCGTCGCGGACCACGGGCTTGCCGGTCGCCGCGCCGAGGGTGCCGACCAGCCCGGACCACGCGGCCAGGATCGGGTTGGTCACCGAGCCGAGGCTGCCCGGCCCGGCCTGCGGTACGCCGATCACGGCGACATCGGCCTGGCCCTCGACCTCGACCCGCTGCTGAGCCCGTACGGTCTCGGCGGCCGCGTCGGCGACCAGCGCGGGATCGCCGGCGGCCACGCTGACCACGCCGTATCCGCCGGGCAGGCTGCCGGCCAGGCTGCGGCGGAGCTTGGCCGGGATCAACGAGAGTCCCTGCCGCAGTCCGTACGCACGGGCCTGGTCGCGCAGGCTCCACTCCCATTCGCGCTTGCCCAGGAACTCCACCGGCGCACCGAAGGTGCGGTTGTCCAGCACCGCGTCGACGGCGAACGCGGTCACCGAACCGCCCACCAGCCGGGCCACCGACTCGCCGTCGGGGCCGGTCAGGCCGGTGATCGTCGCGGTCGAGCCGAGACTGGCGGCCAGCCAGTGGCCCAGGCTGCCCTCCGGAATGTCGAAGGCCGGCGCCGGTTGCCCGGCCACCCGGACCACGACGACCAGGTCGGACTCGACGACCCTCCGGTCGATCCGTACGGTCAGCGTGTCGGACACCGAGCCGATCGCGGTCAGCCGGTTGTCGTCCTCGGCGTCGTGGTTGCGCAGCAGCCCGTCGCCGACGAAGGAGCGGAACACCCGCTCGCCGACCAGGCGGCGCAGCTCGGCGCCGGTCAGCCGGCGGCGCAGCCCGGTCCCGACGATCACCTCGACGTCGTCGACGCCGGCGTCGGCCGCCCGGCTGAGCACCTCCTCGACGATCACACCGCGGACGTCGGGATCCGGCATCGACGGCACCGGGACGCTGAGGTCCTCGACGACGACGGTGAGCCGGCTGTCCGGCCGGAGCCGGGCGGCCAGCGGGTCGCCGCCGAGCGGCTGGTCCAGCGCGCGGCCGACCTCACCGCGGACGTCGGCCAGCGCGGGCAGCGGATCGGGCGGATAGACCACCTTGGCGCCGAGGGGGAACAACTGACGCACCACAGTGTCGCCGGAGTGGACGACGAGCGGCGGCGTGCGTTCCTCGACCTCGAGCACGAAGCCGGGACGGGCCATCTCTAACGTTCTCCCCTGTTGTTCGTCTGTTCCATGATCGGCTGCGGTACGCGAGCCGTCACTGCTGCGGACCGGGCAACGCCCAGCGCGGGCTGTCGGGCCTGATCCTCCATTCCACCACCGACCACTGGTTCGCGGAGGCCGCGCGCATCAACGCGATGTCGGGTGTCACCGCGACCGCGTTGCCGACCGCGGTCAGCATCGGCAGGTCTGAGTGGGAGTCGGCGTACGCGTAGCTCTTGGCCAGGTCGATCCCGTGGGTGTCGGCGTAGTGCCGCAGCCAGGCCGGCCGGGACTCGCCGACCAGCGGCGGGCCGGTCAGGAAGCCGGTGCAGCGGCCGTCCGCGTCGGTGGCGAGCTCGGCCGCGACGATCTCGTCGAACAGCGGCCGCAACGGCCGGGTCAGCGGCGCGACGACGCCGGTGATCAGGATCGTCCGGTGCCCGGCGGCCCGGTGGGCCCGTACGCGGCGTACCGCCTCGGGCGAGAGCCGGCTCAGGATGTGCGGCGCCAGGTCGTGGTCGATGTGCTCCTCGAGCGCGGCCAGGTCGGCACCGGCGTAGCGCCGGTAGACGGCGCGCAGGAAGCTGCCGCGGTCCCGCCGCTCGGTGCGCAGGTAGGTCGGCAGCCGCCGCAGCACCTGGCCGACCTCGGCCAGCTGGGCGGACCGGGACAGCTCCGGCAGCCGGGTCCACAGGTACTGCTCGATCACGTTCGTCGACATGATCGTGCCGTCCAGGTCGAACACGGCCAGCGCCGACGAGCCCGCGGTGTCCTTGGACAGGTCGCGCATCGTCGTCGCCCGGTTGCCCCGCTTGCGGCGCAGCGCGTCCATCCGGCGCACCGGGCTGGTGATCGACGGGCAGTGCACGTCCTCGAGGTACGTCGTCCAGTCGTACACCGAGGTGTCGAAGGCGAACGACTCGTGGTCGTCGGGATGCAGCGCGTGGTGCAGCGCCAGCGTGTTGTCGTCGACGAAGTGGAGCTCGGACTGCAGGTACTCGTTGTAGAGCGAGAGGTACTTCCGGAAGAAGTCGATCCGGGTCCGGATCTTGTCCAGGCCGGCGGCCATGGTCCGGGTGCGGTTCGACCTGGGAGCGATCGAGACCAGCCGGTCGGCCACCGTGTGCGCCCGTTCGGAGGTGACCAGGATCCGCTCGATCGACGCGGCACCGGGGAACTTCCAGGTCGGCAGGTGGGCCGCACCGCGCTCACCGCCGGAGAACGGGTGGGCCGTGAAGTAGGCCCGGACGTGCCTGTACAGGTCCCGGAAGGTCAGCGGGTTCCGCGCCCCGGAGGACACGTGGTAGTACTCGGGCTTGCCGACCTCCGGCTCGGTCGCGGCGGCCGCGATGATCGCGTTCACGACGTGGTCGCACGGCACGATGTCGACGATCGCGTCCGGGGAGGCCGGGAACTCGGGCAGGTCGCCGCGGCCGTACGCGAGGATGATCGGCTCGGCCATCTTGTAGCCCTCGATCCAGCCCGGGTACGGGTGCACCCAGCTGGATTCGACGATCGCGGGACGGACCACCGAGACCCGGATGTTCGCCCCGTGCTCGGCCACGGCGCGCTCGCCGAGGGCCTTGGTGAACGTGTAGGCGTCCGTCCAGCCCAGCGACCGGGCGCGCTCGGTGCCGGCCTTGACCAGTTCAGCGCTGACCCACTCCTTGCGCCGGCGTTCGGTGTCCTCGGCGGTGGTCAGGTAGCCGGCCGCCCGGTGCTCCCGCTCGGCCTGCTTGCGGAGCTTGGTCAGCCTGGCCGACGTACGCGACTCCGCTTCGATCAGCTCCCGCATCGCCAGGCCGGCCTTGGTCTCCGCGCGGTAGTCGATGTCGTGCGCGTGGGCCGTCTCCGGGATCACGCCGCGGCGGCGGCCGGCGGTGTAGGCCGTGGAGATGTGGACGTAGTGCGGCAGCTTGGTCAGGGCGCCCGACGCGTCGGTGTTGGCCTCGATCAGCCGGTCCACCAGGGCCGAGGAACCCAGCACGTTGGTGGTGAAGGCCTGGTCGATCGGCGGGTCGAACGACACGTCGCCGGCCGAGTGGATCACCACGTCGATCCCGGCCGGCAGCTCCGGCACTCCTGGCAGGTCGCCCTCGACGACGATCACCCGGGAGTCCAGCAGCGCCTCGGCGCCGCCGGCCGCGTCCCGCAGGTCGCTGAAGATCTTCTTCTTGAGCAGCGTGAGCATCCGGTCCCGGCCGCTGGCCGACCGCTTCCGGCGGACCAGCACCGCCGCCTTCGTGTCCGGCAGCTCGGTGAGGATCTTCCAGAGCAACTGCTCGCCGATGAACCCGGTGACGCCGGTGACCAGCACCGTCATCCCGGCCAAGCGCTCCCGCAGCCGTGCCCCGCCGAACGGGGACGATCCCGTGGCGGTCTCGGTGAGCAGGGTCATGAAACCGGTCCGCTCGCCTTCGCGCCCTGAGCCTGTCGAAGGGCCTCGGGAAGCGTCAGATTGCCCACGTACAGGGCCGTGCCGATGATCGCGCCCTCGACACCCTCGGGCACGAGCGTGACCAGGGCCGCGATGTCGTCCAGGCTTGACACGCCGCCGCTGGCGATCACCGCGGCGTCGGTACGGGAGCAGACGTCCCGCAGCAGGTCCAGGTTGGGCCCGGCCAGCATGCCGTCCGAGGCGACGTCGGTGACCACGTAGCGGGCGCAGCCGGCGGCGTTCAGCCGGTTCAGCGTCTCGTACAGGTCGCCGCCCTCCTGGGTCCAGCCGCGAGCGGCCAGCCGGGTGCCGCGCACGTCCAGCCCGATCGCGATCTGCTCGCCGTGGTCCGCGATGATCTTGGTGCACCAATCCGGCCGCTCCAGCGCCGCGGTGCCGATGTTGACCCGGGCGCAGCCGGTGGACAGCGCACGGCTCAGGCTCGCGTCGTCGCGGATCCCGCCGGACAGTTCGACCTTCAGGTTCGGATGATCACCCGCGAGGCCGGCGATCACCTCCGCGATCAGCGCCGCGTTGTCGCCGCGCCCGAACGCCGCATCGAGATCGACCAGGTGGATCCACTCGGCCCCCGCCTCGGCCCAGCGCCGCGCCGCCGCATTCGGCTCCCCGAACCGCTTCTCCGTGCCCGCCTTGCCCTGCACGAGTTGCACGGCCTGTCCTCCGGCCACGTCGACCGCCGGTAGCAGCACCAAAGAATCCACGCGCCAGACCCTATCTTCCCGCTCACCCTGTTCAGCAATCCGTCCACCCTGCACTGAGCATGCGCGATCCCGACCGCCTTTGTAAATCCGCTCGGCAACCGTGCCAAGAAGGAATCCGGTCGCGCCGGAAGCCGGGCCATGCCAGGTTGGGACGATGGACCCCGAGGAGCCGCTCGAAGGCGGGAACGCCTCGGCCGGAGTCGTCCGGATCGGGCCGACCGTGCGGAAACCCTGGCTGCCGAACACACCGAAGGTGAACAGCTACGTCACCCACCTGCGCGCGGCCGGCATCGACGCGCCCCGGCCCCTCGGCCGCGACGAGCGCGGCCGCCAGATCCTCGAGTACGTCGACGGCGCCCTGGCCCAGAACCTGCCCCGGTTCGGTGCGGACGACCTTCGACGGGTCGGCACGATGGTCCGAGGCATCCATGACGCGAGCGAGGGCTACCCCGTCGACCCGCCTGCCTGGGACCTCGCCGTTCCAGGACCCGCAGGCGACCTGATCTGCCACAACGACCTCGCGCCCTGGAACCTGATCGTCGGCGAACGCTGGGTCTTCATCGACTGGGACGGGGCCGGGCCGAGCACCAGGTTGTGGGACCTGGCCTACGCGGCACAGTCCTTCGCCGGCCTCAACCCCGACGAACTCCGTGGCGCGGGCGACCGACTGGCCGCCTTCATCGCCGGCTACGACGCGGACGATGCCCTGCGCGCCGGTCTCCCCGACGCGATGACGCAGAGGGCCCGGGCCAGCTACGACAGCCTCCGCGCTGCTCACGCCCAAGGCGACGAGCCGTGGGCCTCGATGTTCCTGAACGGCCACGGCGATTACTGGCGATCGGTCGCCGAGTTCCTCGCCGCGTATTCGGCCACGTGGGCCACCGCGCTGCGTTGACGCGTGTCCCGCGCTGAGCCCGCGCGATCCCCCACATCCCCCCGACCGGTCACAACAGCAGCGTTTCTGGCGGCGTGTCGCTGCCGAAGTGACCGGTCGAGGGTTCCGGTCGGCCGCGGCCGATCCCACGCACACCGGCTACGGGATGTCGCAGCGAGGCGGCGCCGGGCTGGAGGCGCGCCAGCACCCGGGAGGGACAGCTGATCGTGTCGCGATTCCTCCTCCGTTCGAGCGTTGCCGCGTGGCAGCGGCCCGGAGCTCGCCACCTGTGGAGAAATAACGTCATCGCCCCCACGCCGATCCGCCCGCAGATTCGCCTTCCGCCCGGTGACACCTCAACGCGGGACAACGATCGCCATGACCGCCGCAGCCGCCGCGCTGCGTCGAGGCGTGTCGCAGAGGTGCCCCGCTGTGGGCACAAGTGCGGATCTCGGCACTTTCACCTCGCAGCGGGGCACTTCTGCGACATCGGGTCAGTCGGCCAGGTTGGCTCGTTCCTCGTCGGTGAAGGCGGGCATCGCGGCACCCGGGTTGGTCAGCCGGGCGGCTCGGACGGCGGCGATCTTCGCGCTGTTGGTCGCCATCGCCTCGGCGCTCCGGCCGCGGCCGTAGGTCACCGCGTAGTCGCGCTGGATGCCGATCGAGGCGCCGACCTCGATGGCGTCCTGGTCGGCACCCATGTAGAGGAACTGCCAGTTGTAGCTCTTGGTCTGCTGCTCCACCAGGGCCTTGATGGCCGGGTGGGTCCACTCGCGGCTGGCGTTCTCCATCCCGTCGGTCATGATCGCGACGACGACCGTGCCGGGCCGCTGCTCCTCGGGCAGCGCGGCGAGCCGGGCGCCGGCGTCGGTGATCAGCCGGCCCATCGCGTCGAGCAGGGCCGTCGAACCGCGCGGCTGCAGGTCGAGCGACGGCACGTCGGCCACCGGGCGGTCGGTGTAGACCTCTTCGTAGCGGTCGTCGAACTGGGCCAGGCTGACCCGGCAGGTCCCCTGGCCGGCGCGCTGTTCCTCGATGAACGCCGCGAACCCGCCTTCGACGTCGTTCTTGATCGACTGCATCGAGCCGCTGCGGTCCAGCAGTACGTAGATCTGGGTGAGCGTGTGGTCGGTCATCCTGGTCAATCCCCTCTCCTCGTTCGTCAGCCGGTCGGCCGGCGCGGCTTGAAGCGCAGCGGCACGGCCCGCTCGGGGGTCGTGCGTGGTGTGCCCGACTCCTCGTCGTACCTCGCCCGTTCCACCCCAGCGGCGGTCACCCGCCCCCGTTCGTCGGCATACGCCCCCAGCTGCCGGGTCCGGGCCAGCCTGGGGCCGACCGCGTTCTCGGACAGGCCGGCCTTCGCCCCGGCCGCACGGAGGCTCGACCGGCCGCTCAGCACGGCGGCGGCGAGCGTGGCGTCGATCAGCTCGGTGAGCCGGTCGGCGGCCTCGCGCAGGTGCGGCAACGCCTCCTCCGGGGGCGCTCCGTCCGCGGCGTCGAGAGCTCGTCGTACGTCGTCGACGGTGGTGTCTTCGGACATGACCCCAACATACGCACAATCTGCGGATACGCAAGAAGTTCGAATCAGAGATTTCTGCGGGTACGCCGAAGCGCCCTCGAACCCGATCGGTTCGAGGACGCTTCGCAGGTTCAGCAGGCCGCGGCGGTGAGCCCGTGGGTCAGTCGCGCGCTGGTCGCCACGTGACTGAGGAACGTGCTCGAGGCGGCGCTGGTCTTGGTCGTGTACCAGTCCTGGTTGATGTCGCAGACGACCAGGTCGGCCGCGGTGTCGGCGAGCACGACCGGCAGCGTGTGCACCACGGTCGACGGGAAGCTGATCACGTGCCGGCCGATCGGGCCCATCCGCGCGGTCAGCTCGATCGGCAACTCCGGCCGGACCACCTCGACACCGAGGGCGGTGATCCGGTCCAGCTTCGCCGGCTCCTCCTTGCGGTGCGCGAAATAGCGGTCCACCTTGTAGCGGGCCGCCAGGCTGGCGACGCCGGCCAGATACGCCTCCTCGTCGACCACCCCGGTCTCGACCAGGGAGGTGCCGACCAGGTCGCCGGTGATCTTGACCGTCGGCTGGCCGTACTGGCTCCGGGTCCAGCCGAAGTCGTTCTTGATCACCGGCAGTTCGACCTCGAGCGGCAGGCAGCTGAACAAGCTGATCTTGCTGCCGGTCGCGGCGGTCATCCGGCGCCGGGCCAGCGAGGCGATCTGCCGGCGGTGCGGCGCGGTCTTGGTCGTGTGCCAGCGGACCAGTTCCTCCCCTGCCGCCCAGAGCCGGGCGAACTCCATCGTGGCCGTACCGTCGTCGACGATCACCACCTCGGGCACCCGGGTCACCCCGAGGACCACCTGGATCACACCCGAGAAGGGGTCGCCGATCACCAGCCGGTCGATGCCGATCAGCTCACCGGCCATCGCCCGTACGGTGCGCGCGGTCGACGCCGCACCCAGCCGCGGCTCGTGCCAGCGGACGACGTGCCGCAGGTTGCGGGCGATCTCCGTCATCCGCCGCAGTTGCAGCCGCGACTGTTCCGGGCGCGGCGCCAGCACGACCGTGGTCAGGTCGTCCCGCTGTACGTCGTGCCGGTGGGCCCATTCCAGGACGTTGAGCAACTGGGCCGGGCTCTCCACCAGAGCGAGCGTCTTCATCCCGCCTTCCTCACCCCGCAGCAACGACCGGTCGGTCAGGCACCGACCAGCTGCGGCGACTCCTGCTCGGCCAGCACACCGGGGACCCGGCGCAGCTTCTTCATCGCGGCGAGCTCGCCCTCGTACACCTTCTTCACCCCGTCGCCGAGCGACTCGGAGATGATCCGGATGTCGCGGACCAGCCGCTGCAGGCCCTGCGGCTCGACGGACGCGGCCTGATCGGAGCCCCACATCGCGCGGTCCAGCGTGATGTGCCGCTCGACGAAGACGGCGCCCAACGCGACCGCGGCCAGCGTGGTCTGCAGGCCGGTCTCGTGGCCGGAGTAGCCGATCGGGACGTTCGGGAACTCGGACTGCAGCGTGTGGATCATCCGCAGGTTGAGCTCCTCGGCCTTCGCCGGGTACGTGCTCGTCGCGTGCAGCAGCACGATGTTCTCGCTGCCCAGCACCTCGACGGCGTGCCGGATCTGCTTCGGGGTGGACATGCCGGTGGAGAGGATGATCGTCTTGCCGGTGGCCCGCAAGGCCCGGAGCAGGTCGTCGTCGGTCAGCGAGGCGGAGGCCACCTTGTGGGCCGGCACGTTGAACTGCTCGAGGAACTCGACCGACTCGACGTCCCACGGCGAGGCGAACCAGTGGATGCCGCGCGCCTTGGCGTGGTCGGCGATCGCCTGGTACTCCTCGACGCCGAACTCGACCCGGTGCCGGTAGTCGATGTACTTCATCCGGCCCCAGGGGGTGTCCCGCTCGATGTCCCACTGATCCCGCGGGGTGCAGACCTCGGGCGTCCGCTTCTGGAACTTGACGGCGTCGCAGCCGGCGTCGGCCGCGATGTCGATCAAGGCCTTGGCGTTGTCGAGATCACCGTTGTGGTTGATGCCGATCTCCCCGGTGACGTAGACCGGGTGATCGATGCCGACCTCGTGATCACCGATCGAACGGGTCGGCGAGGTGAACGAAACGTTGGCTGTCATGACAGCGAAGCTAGGAACCGTACGTGGCGAGATCGCACCGCCGAATTGAACGTCCAACGAACAAACCACGACATCTGGTGCCACTCGGCAGGACCACCGTGAACGGGCGGTGAACCGCCCCCGAACTCCTCGCGACGGCGACCCGGTGGCCGCGACGATCCCTTGCACAGCGCCGGATCCCGCGGTCGGCTCGGAGCCTTCGGGTTACGGTCAACTGACGGTAGGCGCCGTTCACCCGCGGGCCGTCGAGTGTTCACCTGACTCCAGAAGGATGGCGGACCAATGCCGTGGCCACGGCCGCAGCAGCCGACCAGTCTGCGACAACGAGGAGGACGATGCATCGCGCCGACGGCGGCCAGCCGACGCGACTCTGCGTGATCATTCCGTGTCACAACATCGAGGCCTACGTCGGTCCGATGCTGCAGAGCCTACGGCGGAATTCCGGCCCAGGGATCAGATTCCTGCTGATTGACGACGCCTCCACCGACGCGACCGCGTCGATCATCGAGCGACAACTGGATCGGGTCGCCGGCGCGGAGTTGATCAAGTGTCCGGACAACATCGGTCTGGCGGCGGCCCGCAACGTCGGGATCGACCAGGCCGGCGACGCGACGTACCTGACCTTCCTGGACGGTGACGACTTCGTCCGTCCCGGCTACTACCCGGAGCTGCTGGCGGCGATCGAACGCCTCGGCTGCGACTTCCTGCGTACCGATCATGTACGGGTGGTCGGCCGGAAGCGGACGGTGCACCGGATCAACCACCCGCACCGCAACGCGGTGGCGAACCCGCGCGACGCGATCCTTCCAGTGGATCGGACCACGTCGGTGGACGCACCAAACGCCTGGGCCGGGATCTTCCACCGCAAGCTCGCCGACAGCGGCCTGCTGCGGTTCAACGAGAAGCTGAAGACCTGCGAGGACCGGCCGTGGAACTGGAAGCTGCACCTGAACGGCGAATCCTTCGCCGTGGTCGGGCTGCTCGGCGTCTTCTACCGGCGTGACGTCTCGACGTCGCTGACCAGGATCTCCGATCGGCGCCAGTTCGACTTCCTGACGGCGTTCGACCAGGTCATCGCCGACGTGTCCGCCGACCGCGACGCGGAACTGCTGCTGCCGAAGGCGATCCGCAGCTACTGCAGCATGATCAACCACCACCTCGGCCGGTTGAAGACGTACGAGGAGCCGCTCGGCGAGGAGCTGTACGCGCTCTGCGCGGCGGCCCTGGCCCGGCTCCCCCGGCGTCATCTCGCCGAGGTGGTCGCCGGGCTCGATCCGCGTCGCCAGAAGGTGATCACCGAGGTGATGGCGGCATGAGCACCCAACTGTTCGTCGCCACCACACCGTTCGGGCTGACCACGCTGGCGGCCGCGCTGGCCGACGGGGCCTGGCCCGCCGCCGACCAGCGGATCCTGGTCATCTCCAACAACAGCACCGCCCCGGAGGCCAGCCCCGGACTGCTCAGCTCGGCGGGCATGGAGCAGTTGACCGGGCTGTTCGACCGGACGTACGACTACAACGAGTTGATCAGTCCGCTGCACCCGTCCGAGTGGCGGCCGCCGGACACCGAGCTGCCGCTGCTGCAGCGCCTGGTCGCGCACGAGTGGGGCGTTGTCGATCATGATCTTCGGCTGATCGTCGAGAGCATCCAGGCCGCGCCGGCCCTGACCATCGCGCGGCTGTTCCCGGACGCCCGGATCGACGTGTACGCCGACGGCCTGATGTCGTACAGCCCGACCCGGGTCGGCCTCTACACCCAGATCGGGTCCCGGGTGGACCGGGTGCATCATCTCGACCTGGTGCCCGGCGTGACACCGCTGCTGCTCCGCGAGTGGGGAGCCACGCCGTCGCTGATCGACACCGCCTCGTTCCGTACCGTGGTCGGCAGCCTGGGCATCGAGGTGCCGAAGGTGATCACCGCGGCGGAGCCCGGCTCGGTGGCGGTGCTGCTCGGGCAGTACCTGTCGGCGATCGGGATTCTCAGTGTCGAGGAGGAGCAGGAGCTGCTCCGCGAGCTGGTCAGCGGCGCCGTCGCGGCGGGCTTCAGCACGCTGGTCTTCAAGCCGCACCCGAGTGCCCCGGATCTGCTCACCACGACGCTCGCCGCCGAGGCCGAACGCCTCGGTGCCGACCTCACGGTGCACGACGAGCCGGATCTCGTCGAGGCCTGGTTCGACCAGCCGGGCATCGGCCTGGTCGCCGGTTGTTTCTCCACCGCGCTCCTGACGGCGGCCAGCTGCTACGGTCTGCCGACTGCCCGGATCGGTACCGAACTGGCGCTGGAACGGGTCCGGCCGTACGAGAACAGCAACCGGATCCCGGTCACCCTGGTGCACGCGACCCTGCCCGACCTGCACCACCTCGCCACCGGCCCGGCGCTCGCACCGGCCGCCACCGGCGCCGTGTCGACCGACGACCTGGTCCGGACCGTCGGCTACTGCATGCAGTCGGTGCGCAACCCCGACCTCCGGCCGACCGCCGAGCGGGTGCTGGGCGAGCACTGGGAGGAGGTGCGCGGGTACGTCAAGCGCCGGCGCCTCACCATCCTCGACCTGCCCGGCCGGCTCCCGACGGTGATCAAGAAGCCGCGCAGGAAGCGGTCCCCGCTCCAGCGCACCGTCCGCCGGATCCTCGGCCCGAAACTGAGCCGGATGGTCGGCCGCGGCAAGCGGAAGGTCCTCCGCGCCCTCCGCCCCGCACCCCGCCCCGTCACAACCCCCTGACCCCGCGAACTCCGCCGACCGGTCACCAAAGCAGCACTTTGGACGGAGTGTCGCTGCCGAAGTGACCGGTCGGTGCAGGCCTGCGGAGTCCAGGCCGCGAACCGGCGAGTGCGATCCGGGCCGCGAGAGCGAAGATCGCGGATGGAACCGTCACACTCGGCGCAAGGCTGTAGCGCCGGAGGCCGTCCGCGGTTCTTGCGTCCCGCGGTGCCTGTCACGATTTCACTGCTGATGGAGCGCTCCGGCCGATTCCAACGTTGAACCGTCCGGCGTGAAGAGAAATCGCGACATCGAAGCGGCGTCGCTATGGCGAACGACGGGACCCACCGACCCGGACCGGCGGCCGGTGGTGCGTGGCGCGCCTCAGCGATGACCTGGCGTGCAGCTTGCCGGCACGGGGTCCGCGACACGTCCTGTCAGGCCTGGTATCACGGGCATTTCACGGCGCCCGACGCCCATGGACCGGAGCAGCGGGTCGGGTCACGCAGCCTGCGACCTGCACCCGGCACGGAGCGCCGCGATCGCCGGACCGGCCCCGGGAGGCACACCCGGGGTGTGGAACTTTCGGTCAATCAGACCCGGCGCAGATTTCCACGTTGACCGCGCCGGGAGAGGGTCAACTGGTCCGGAGGCCGTTCAGGGCCGGGCCGAGCTTGGTGATCAACCGTTCGCTGATCCGGTCGATGTCGGCGTCGGACATCGAGCCCTTCGGGGCTTCCTTCTTCTTGATCAGGTTCAGTCGCGGCACCGGCCGGCCGAGGATCTCCTGCTCCTCGCCCCAGACCCGGTCATCGTTCTTGATCAACTCCCGGACCACCGTCAGGTACGGTTCCGGGTCGCCGAAGACCCCGTAGAACTTGGTCGGCGTCAGCGCGAACGGGACCAGGCCGTCGGCGAACACCGACTCGAACACCGCGGCGGTGACACCGGGCGTGTGCTCGCCGCGCCAGTCGTCGAAGACCACCACGCCGTCGGACCGCAGCATCGACTTGGCGTTCCGGGCATCCTCGCGGACGTATGGATACAGGTGCGAGGCGTCGACGTGCAGGAACCGGACCGTGTCCGGCTGGACCGACTCGACGATCGCGGTGCTCGGCGCCTCGATGATCTCCGGAAGTTGATCATGGAGCGCGAGGTAGTTCTGCTCGAAGGTGATCCGGTCCAGCGTGGCGTACGAGCGCTCGGCCTCGGTCCGGTTCGCCCGGTCGGCGGCCGTGTCGGTCAGCAGCTCGGTGCGGCCGAACAGGTCCAGCACGACGAACCGTTCGCCGGGCCGGACGTGGTTGCCGATGATCACCGCGCTCTTGCCCTTGTAGGTGCCCAGCTCGACGAGCACGCCCGGCGCCGAGGCGGCCTGGACGTCCAGGATGGTCGCGAAGAGCTGGCGGTCGATCCACCAGAACCAGCCTGGGATGTCGGAGTATCCGCGAATGGGCTTGCTCATAGGGTCCTTCCGTTCCTGATCAGATTCCTGAGTGAGCGGTTGAGGATCGGCGGCAGCAGCGAGACCGAGGCCTGGGCGAGCACACCCTTCACCGGGCCGTGCCGGACGATCCGCCGGCGCAGCGCGACCAGGCTGTGCTGCCCGTTCGGCCGGCCGCCGCCAGGTCCGGCCGAGGTCTCCCGGTGGAACTCCGCCGCGCTGCGCAGGTAGTCGGTCTCCCAGGCTGCGTGCGAGGGCCGCGTGTCGGCGGCGACCAGCTCGTCGGCGCGGTCGGCGATGATCGCCGTCGAGGTACGGTCGCGGTCGAAGAAGTAGCTGTCCAGGAAGGACTGTTCCGGCGTGCCCAGCTGGTCGGCACCGATCGCGTCGAAGGTCCGGAGCAGGCCGCTGTCCAGGAACACCTGGTTGCCGTACCGCTCATGCACGCCGAGGTCCAGCACCAGGGCGACCCGGCAGCCGTGGTCCAGTGCCTCCAGGCAGGCGGTCGACGACATCGTGATCATGAGATCGATCGAGTCCAGCACCTCGCCGATCGGCGTGTAGTCGATCATGAAGTTGGGCGGCTGTTCGATCCCGGCCAGTACGGCTTCCGGGTGGTAGAGCATCTTGTGGAAGGTGTCCTCGCCCGGCCGGTGCCGCGGCTTCAGGATCACCTCGCGGTCCGGATGCTGGTAGGCGTAGTCGACCAGCTTCTGGTAGACGTAGCGGCGCTCCACCTCGCGGCCGGGCACGGTCGGCTGATCAGCGAACAGGACCCGCCGGATCGGGCCGGTCCGCTGCGGCTGCGGTCGCGGGCTGAGGAACGGCAGCCCGGTCAGCACCAGGTTGTTCGGCGGCAGCCCGAGCCGGCCGCCCACGGTCGTGAAGTGGTCGAAGTCGGCGACCGAGTTGACCGCGACGATGTCGGAGCCGCACCGGTCCAGGTAGCCGGCGGTGATCTTCTCGATGATCACGCCCACCCAGCCGGTGATCAACACCGGCCCGACGACGCCCGCGGCCCGGCGGCGGTCGGCCAGCTCCACGCTGAAGCCCTTGGTGATCGGCCCGGACAGGCCGCAGACCACGACGTCGCTGATCACCGCGACGTCGAGCAGGTCCGACCAACTCAGCGAGTCGACCCGGTCGAAGCCGGCGTCGGCGATCTGCTGGGCCGACAGTGCGGACCGTACGTCCGGCACCACGACCCGGCACGCGTAGCCGCGGTCGGCGAACTCGTCGCGGATCCGCCCGCACCATTTGAGTTGCGAGTCGAAGGCGGCGATGAACAACGCGTTTCTCGGCACCCGCGGAGACTAGGGACCGACGCTGAACACGGCGTGAACTGACGGCAACGTGTCCGGAACGACCAGCTTCAGCGCCCTGAGCCTGTCGAAGGGCCCGGCCCGATGCGGCTCAGCTTTCGACAGGGTCAGGCAGCGGTTCGACCCGGACCCGGTCCAACGGGAGCTGGGCGTAGAGATGCGGGTACGGCTCGCCGGCGTCCAGGTCCTCGGCGACGATCGGGTCGCCCGGCTCCGGGTCGAGCCGGAGCAGCACCAGATCCGCGTCGGCGTGGTCCGGATAGGCCCGCTTCCGGACGCCCGCGACCTGGCCGGCGAAGCTGAGGTGGACGTATCCCTCGCTGTCGTACGGCACGTCGCGGGTCGACCACGGGTACTCCCCCGCGGCCTGGGCCGCCTGCCAGGTTGCCGCGTCGGTCAGGTGATAGACCGGCCCTGCCACCGGTTCGCGCTCGCCGAGCAGACCGAGCTCGACCAGCCTGGCCCGCAGCGCGGCGGAGTCGGTGAACTGGATCCCGGTCAGGCCGACCGCCTCGGAGCCCGCGATGTTGGCGGCGACGTCGTCGACGAAGACCGTCCGGCCGGCGTCGAGCCCGTACCGCTCGACGAGGAGGCGGAAGATCGCCGGATCCGGCTTGGCCAGCCGCTCGGCGCCGGAGACCAGGATGTCCTCGAACCGGTTGAGCAGCCCGAACCGCCGCCGGGCGTGCGGGAACGTCTCGTGCGACCAGTTGGTCAGCGCCAGCAGCCGTACCCCGGCCCGCTGCAGTTCGGCGATCACGGCGCCGGTGCCCGGGATCATCCCGGTCAACGTCTTGGGGAAGTTGAGCCGGTAGGCCTGGATCGCGTCGGTGTGCTCGGCGCCGTGCTGCTCGACCAGCAGGGCCTCGCCGACCTCGAAGGTCCGGCCGGCGTCCTGGGTGTGGTTCCAGGTCCGGAAGTCGATCTTGTCCAGGAAGGCGGGCACATCCTCCGCCGGCAGTACGGTCGCGAACGCCGGCACCGGATCCCAGGCCAGCACCACCGCTCCAAGATCGAACACCACGGTGGAATAGCTGGATTCAGGCATGCGCGCCAACCTATCCGACGGGCGTCGCCGGACCGCCCACGACCCCGGCCCGGTCAGGACCGCCGCTGCGGCTCGGGCAGGCCCCGGCCGAGTTGGTCCAGGGCATCGGCCACCAGGTCGGCCAGCGGCAGCGGGCTGCGCCGGTCGGACCAGACCCGCAGGGCCGCCTTGATCGCCCCGCCGGCCGCGGTGGCGACGAGCGCCGGGTAGAGATCATGTTCGGGGTCGGTACCGGTACGCGCGGCGATCGCCGAGACCAGGTGGCGTTCCATCTCGTGCACCCTCGCCATGAAGTACGGCAGCAGGCTCGACTCGCGGCGGGCCAACCGGAATTGGGCGACCCATTCCCGGGCGTCGTCGTCGCCGAACTTCATCGTGTCGATCAGTGCGTGGTGGATGGCGTCCAGGATCGGCTCGTCGGCCGGGCGCTCGGTCAGCGCGGTGACGAACCGGTCGAGCTGATCCTCGGTGTCGGCCATCACCGCCTCCTCCTTGGTGGAGAAGTAGTTGAAGAACGTGCGCGCCGAGACGTCCACCTCGGCCGCGATCCCCTCGACGGTGACCTTGTCCCAGCCGAGTTCGAGGGTCAGCCGCAGCGCCGCGCGGCTGAGCGCGACCCTGGTCGCGCGCTTCTTGCGCTCCCGCAGCCCAGTGGGAACGGACATGGCCTCACGGTAGCAAGGGGACCCTGTGTGTACTGATTCACATCAAGAAACTTTGCAGACCACGCAAGATCACTCCTACGCTGGAGGAACTGGCGGATCCACCGAAGGAGTACGTGCACCATGACGCAGCCGTACGCGACCGAGACCCTCACCCCGCTCCCCACCCAGCGCAGCACCCCCTTCGACCCGCCGCCGGCGCTTCGCGACCCGGCCTGGCTCGGCCCGGTGCGGCCGATCCTGATGGCCGGCGATCGCCGCGGCTGGCTGGTCACCGGCTACGAGGAGGCGCGTCAGGTGCTGGCCGATCCGCGCTTCTCGGCCGACCGGGCGAAGGCCGACTCGCCGATCCGGGGTCGCCGGCCGCAGGACCGCCGGGAGACCCCGCCGGGCATGTTCATCTCGCACGACCCGCCGGACCACACCCGTTACCGCAAGCAGCTGACCGGCCTGTTCACCGTACGGCGGATGCGGGCGCTGGCCGGCCGGATCGAGGAGTACGTCGACGAGCGGCTGGACGCGATGGAGGCGGCGGGCGCCCCGGCCGACCTGGTCGCCGAGTTCGCCATGCCGGTCCCCTCGCTGGTGATCTGCGAACTCCTCGGCGTGGACTACGCCGACCGCGCCCGGTTCCAGGAGTGGACCGCGAAGCTGCTCAACCTGGAGACCCCGATGGAGGAGGTCGGCGAGCTGTGGCAGCGGCTGGACGACTTCATGCGCGATCTGGTCCGGCACAAGCGGCGACACCCTGCCGACGACATCCTGGGCGGATTGATCGAGTCCGACGCGGCCTTCACCGACGAGGAACTCGCCAACGTCGGCAAGCTGCTGCTGATCGCCGGCCACGAGACCACGGCGAACATGATCGGGCTGAGCACCTTCGCCCTGCTGCAGCACCAAGATCAACTCGACCGGCTGCGCCGCGATCCGGACCTGATCCCCGGCGCCGTCGAGGAGTTGTTGCGCTACCTGACCATCGTCCAGTTCGTCGCGGTACGGGTGCCGCTGGAGGACGTCGAACTCGGCGGTTACCGGATCCCGGCCGGCGAGACGGTGGCGATGCACCTGCCCGAGGCCAACCGCGACCCGGACCAGTTCGCCGACCCGGACACCCTCGACGTCACCCGCGAACGGGTTCGCCACGTCGCGTTCGGCCACGGCATCCACCAGTGCCTCGGCCAGCAACTGGCCCGGACCGAACTGGTCGTCGGCCTCGGCAAGCTCCTGGCCCGCTTCCCCGGCCTGCGGCTCGCCGTCGATCCGAGCGACGTACCACTGCGCCACGACATGGTGATCTACGGCGTGCACCGACTCCCGGTAGCGTGGTGATCATGCCGATCAAGATCATTGCCGACCGCACCGTCTGCGTCGGTTCGGGCAACTGCGCGTTCACCGCGCCGGAACTCTTCGACCAGAGCGAGGACGACGGCACCGTCCTGGTGATCAAGGACGTACCGGACCCCGACGAGGAGGAAGCCGCCCGCGAAGCGGTCGCCTTCTGCCCCTCCGCCGCCCTCTCCCTGCAGGAATAACCCCAAGAAGACCGCCGACCGGTCACAAAAGCAGGCGTTTCGGCGGCGTGTCGCTGCTGAAGTGACCGGTCGATGAAGGGGTGGGGTCCGGAGTGAACAGGACGCCGGGATTGCTCCGGGCGCCGATCATGGGCCGACGTGATCGCGGACAACCCCGTGCCGGTGACGATCGTCGACCTTCTGCCGGAACCCCTGTGACCGCGAGAACCGGCCGAACTTTCCACCAGCAACCTCGCCATGGCGGCGCAGCTCCGCGAGGTCACCGGACCCGTGCCCGGCGGCCGAGTCGTAGCCGTCGTCGGCAGTTCGCACGCCCGCCCGCCGTGGCCTGGCCCCGCTTCGCCAAGGCTCGGGCGCACCGCCGGCCCGGCGACCGTCGCCCCAGCAGTGCCGCAACCCACCGAGAACGCCGACCCGAGCCAGCTGCAACGGAAACCCCCGAACCCGGCCATCGTCGAGGTCCAACCCGAACCCGGCCGCCGTCGAGGTCCAACCCGAACCCGGCCGCCGTCGAGGTCCAACCCGAACCCGGCCGCCGTCGAGGTCCAACCCGAACCCGGNCCCGAACCCGGCCGCCGTCGAGGTCCAACCCGAACCCGGCCGCCGTCGAGGTCCAACCCGAACCCGGCCGCCGTCGAGGTCCAACCCGAACCCGGCCGCCGTCGAGGTCCAACCCGAACCCGGCCGCCGTCGAGGTCCAACCCGAACCCGGCCGCCGTCGAGGTCCAACCCGAACCCGGCCGCCGTCGAGGTCCAACCCGAACCCGCCACCCTCGAGCTCCAGACCGCCTCCGCCTCCAGTGAAGCTCCGACCGACCCCAGCACAACCGAGTCCCAGCACCCAGAACTCCGCCACCCTCAAGGTCCAGTCCGGACCCCGCCACCCTCGAAGCCCAGCCCGACCCCGCCACCCTCAAGGTCCAGCCCGGACCCGCCACCGCTGAGCCCCGACCAACCCCCACGACTCGCCGAGTGTGACGTTGCGGACGCCTGAGATCGATTTCAGGTGGTTCCTTCGTCACGCTCGACGAACCGAACCGGAGCGGCGATCGGCGCAGGGGCGGTCAGTCGGGCGCGGGATCGGCTTGGGTCACGTGGTCCAGCAGGGAATCCCAGTAGCGGGCGATGACCGCGACCTCGTCGTCGGTGAAGTCGGCCACGGCGGCCTGCATGGCCTTCTCGTACAGGTCGAACCGGCGACCGACGGTTCGGGCCTTCGGTGCCGAGCTGATCAAGGCCCGGCGGCCGTCGCCGGGCACCTCGGAGCGAGTCACGTACCCGTCGACCTCCAGGCCGGCCAGCACCCGCGCGACGGTGCTCCGCGGCAGGCCGCTCTGCCGACTCAGCTCGGTCGGAGAGATCGGCGCGCCGTGCAGGTCGATGATGTGCAACGCCTGCAGCGCGACCGCCGAGAGACCCATCTCCTTGGCCACTCGCTCGTGCAGCAAGATCATCTGCGGCACCAGGTGCTGGAAGCGGTCGCGGATCGTCTGCTCGCCCTGTGACCTCGCTCGCATCCGACCTCCCGGAAGTAGTTCCATTCTGGAAGCACATGCTATCGTGCCAAGGTAATTCCAGATCGGAACTATCTCGGGAGGGTCGATGGCCGGCAACCGGACCAGGGCGATGGCGGCGATGGTCGTCCTGATCGTCGCCAACTTCATGGATCTGATGGACACGACGGTGGTCAATGTGGCGCTGCCGTCGATCCAGGCCGATCTCGGTGCCGGGTCGGCCTCGGTGGAGTGGCTGGTCGCGGCCTACACCCTGGCCCTCGCCGCGACCTTGATCACCGGCGGGCGACTGGGTGATCTGGTCGGGCTGCGTCGGGTGTTCCTGGCCGGGATCGCCGGTTTCACGCTCGCCTCGCTGCTGGCCGCCGCGGCTCCGGACGCAACGGTGCTGGTGATCGCCCGCGCACTGCAGGGCGGCGCGGCCGGTCTGATGGTGCCCCAGGTGCTGGCCGGCGTGCAGGTGCTGTTCCCGCCCGAGCGCCGGGCGCCCGTCTACGGCGTGGTCGGCTTCATCACGGGTACGGCCAGCGTGGTCGGACCGGTGCTGTCCGGCGTGATCGTCAGCACCGGGGCGTACGGCTTCGGCTGGCGCGCCATCTTCATGATCAACATCCCGGTCGGTGTGATCCTGTTCCTGGCCGCCCTCCGTCTGGTGCCGAGCGCACGGCCGGGACCCGCGCTACGCCTGGACCTGCCGAGCACCGCCCTGATCACGGCAGGCGTGCTCTGCCTGATCCTGCCGCTGATCGAGGGACGCGAGCGCGGCTGGCCGTGGTGGTGCTGGCTGCTGTTCGCCGCCGGGCCGCTGCTCCTGCTCACCTTCGCGGTACGGCAGCGCCGGCTGGACCGCGCGGGCCGGACGCCGCTGATCCCGCTCCGGCTGTTCACCGACCGCGGCTACCGGACCGGCAGCATGATCAACTTCTGCCTCCAGGCGGGACTGGTCGCCTTCTTCCTGTTCGTCACGCTGTATCTCCAGCAGGCGTTGGGATTCGGCGCACTCGAGTCCGGTCTGGTCTGGCTCGGCCTCAGCGTCGGCGCGCTGATCGGCAGCTCGATCGCGGCGCCGCTGCTGGCCCGGTTCGGCCATCGTGTGATGGCTGCGGGCGCGGGCCTGTTCGCCCTCTCGATGATCATGGTCGCGGTCGCCGCGACGGACCCGGGAGCCGGCGCGGCGCCGGCCTGGTGGCAGCTGGCCGGCTGGTTGAGCTTCGGCGGGATCGGGATGGGCCTGATCATCGTCCCGGTGTACGACGTCGCCCTCGCCACCGTGCCGCCGGCCGATGCCGGCAGCGCCTCGGGCACGCTGAGCACGGTCCAGCAACTGGGCGGCTCGTTCGGCGTGGCCGTCATCGGAGTGATCTTCTACGCCGCGGCATCCGATGCGCCGACGCCGGCGTCGATCACGGCCGGCCTGCACCTCGCCGTGGCCGGCTCCGTGACGGCGCTGCTGCTGGCCGGACTCGCCGCCCTGCTGCACCGCGCCACGGTCCGCGCGGAGTTGATCACGGTCCGCTGATCGACTTCGGCCGGGATCAGAGCCGGCCCAGCCAGTTGGTGATCAACTGCCGGCCGGCGTCGCCGGACTTCTCCGGGTGGAACTGGGTGGACCAGACCGGGCCGTCCTCGACCGCCGCAACGAAACGGTCGCCCTCGTGGTCGGCCCAGGTGACTTTGCCGGCCAGTTCGGGATGCAGCCGGACCGAGTCCGCCCGCACGCCGTACGAGTGCACGAAGTAGAACCGCTGCCGCTCCACGCCGGCGAACGCGGCGCTGTCCGGCGGCGGCTGCACGACGTTCCAGCCCATGTGCGGCAGCCGGACCGCATGCAGTCGCTCGACCGTGCCGGGCCAGACACCGCAGCCCTTGGCCTGCTCGCCGTGCTCGATCCCGTCGGTGAACAGGACCTGGTGCCCGACGCAGATCGCCAGCACCGGCCGGCCCGCGGCGACCCGCTCGGCGATGATGTCTCCGCCGCCGATCGCGGTCAGCCCGTCCATGCAGGCGGCGAACGCGCCGACGCCCGGCACCACCAGGCCGTCCGCGCGCAGGGCCGCATCGCGGTCGGCGGTCAGTTCGACCTCGGCACCGGCGCGGGCGACGGCGCGGACCGCGGACCGGACGTTGCCCGAGCCGTAGTCCAGGATCACCACGCGGGGAACGCTCATGGGCTACAGCGCACCCTTCGTGCTCGGCACGCCGGTGACCCGCGGGTCCGGCTCGATCGCGGTCCGCAGGGCCCGCGCCAACGCCTTGAACTGGGCCTCGATGATGTGGTGCGGATCGCGGCCGGCCAGCACCCGTACGTGCAGGCAGAGGTGGGCGTGGAAGGCCAGCGTCTCCAGCACGTGCCGGGTCAGCGATCCGGTGTACGGCACCGTGCCGCCCGCCGAGCCGGCCGGCCCGCCGCCGATCCGTACGTACTCCTGGCCGTCCGGCTCACCCGTGTGCACGCAGTACGGTCGCCCGGACACGTCGACGACGGCCTGGGCCAGCGCCTCGTCCAGCGGCACCAGCGCGTCGCCGAACCGGCGGATGCCGGCCTTGTCGCCGAGCGCGGTCCGGATCGCCTGGCCGAGCACGATCGCGGTGTCCTCGACGGTGTGGTGCGCGTCGATGTGGATGTCGCCCACTGTGTGCACGTCGAGATCGATCAGCGAGTGCTTGGAGAACGCGGTCAGCATGTGGTCGTAGAAGCCGACCCCGGTCAGGATGTTGGAGCGGCCGGTGCCGTCCAGGTTGAGGCTCAGCTTCACGGACGACTCGGACGTCTCCCGCTCCACCTGCGCAGTCCGGTCGGTCATGTCTGCTGCTCCTTCGTCACCCGGTCCAGGGCGTCCTTGAATGCGGCCATCTCCTCCGGCGTCCCCGCGCTGACCCGGAGCCAGCCGTCGGGGCCGGTCTCCCGGATCAGCACGCCGTGATCCAACAGACCCTGCCACACCGCGTGCCGGTCGGCGAACCGGCCGAACAGCACGAAGTTCGCGTCCGATTCGGCCACCGCGAAGCCGCGGTCGGCCAGCCAGGCGGCCAGGTCGTCCCGGGCCTCCCGCAGGTCGGCCACCCGGGCCAGTAGTTCGTCGGCGTGGGCCAGCGCGGCCCGGGCCACCGCCTGGGTCACCGCCGACAGGTGGTACGGCAGCCGGACGATCCGCAGCGCGTCGACGAAGGCCGGGCTCGCCGCCAGGTAGCCGAGCCTCCCACCCGCGAACGCGAACGCCTTGGACATGGTGCGCGTCACCGCCAGCCGCGGATACCGCGGCAGCAGTTCCAAAGCGCTCGGCGTACCGGCCCGGGCGAACTCGTAGTACGCCTCGTCGACCACGACCACGCCGGGCGCCGCCTCGATGATCAACTCCAGCGTGGACAGCGCAACGGCGGTACCGGTCGGGTTGTTCGGGCTGGTCACGAAGACGACGTCCGGCCGGTGCTCCTTGATCGCGGCGACCGCCTGGGCCGGGTCGATCGTGAAGTCGTCGGCCCGCGGCACGGTCAGCCACGCGGTGTGCGTGTCGCGGGCGTACTCCGGATACATCGAGTAGGTCGGAGCGAACGACAGCACGCTGCGGCCGGGCCCGCCGAACGCGCCGAGCACGTGCAGCATCACCTCGTTGCTGCCGTTCGCGGCCCAGACCTCGTCGCCGGTCAGGCCGTGGCCGAGGTAGCGAGCAAGATCATCACGCAGCGCCCGGGCCTCTCGGTCCGGGTAGCGGTTCATGTCGGTCGCCGCCGTCGCCGCGGCGGCCGCGATGTCGGCGATCACCACCGCGCTCGGCGAGTACGGGTTCTCGTTGACGTTCAGCCGGTATGGGACGTCAAGCTGGGGCGCACCGTACGGCTCCTCGCCGACCAACTCCGGCCGCAGCGGAAGATCAGCGAGACGGCCCGGCGCCGTGGCGGCGGGCTTCATCGGCCCTCCTGGAACCGGACCGACACGGCCGCGCCGTGCGACGGCAGGTCCTCCGCGTTGGCGAAGTTCTCGATCTGGCCGGCGATCTCGGCCAGCGCCGACTCGGTGTAGTCGATCACGTGCACGGCCTTGACGAAACTGCGGACGGTCAGCCCGGCCGAGTGGCAGGCACAGCCGCCGGTGGGCAGCACGTGGGTGCTGCCGGCCGAGTAGTCGCCGAGCGAGACCGGCGCCCACGGGCCGAGGAAGATCGCGCCGGCGTTGCGGATCCGGCTGGCGATCGAGGTCACGTCCTCGGTCTGGATCTCCAGGTGCTCGGCCGCGTAGCCGTTCGCCACCGCGACCCCTTGATCAAGATCATCGACGAGGACGACAGCGGACTGCTGGCCGTTCAGCGCGGTGAGGATCCGGTCGGTGTGCTTGGTGGCCGGCAGCTGCCGCTGGAGTTCGGCGTCGACAGCGTCGGCCAGCGCCTCGTCGGGAGTGATCAACACCGAGGCCGCGGCAGGATCGTGCTCGGCCTGGGAGATCAGATCAGCAGCGACGAAGCGCGGGTTCGCGGTGTGGTCGGCGAGCACGGCGATCTCGGTCGGGCCGGCCTCGGCGTCGATGCTGACCCGACCCTTGAGCAGCCGCTTCGCGGCGACGACGTAGCTGTTGCCCGGACCGGTGATCACGTTCACCGGCTCGCAGAGGCCCTCGACCCCGTACCCGAACATGGCGATCGCCTGCGAGCCGCCGACGGCGTACACCTCGGTCACGCCGAGCAGGTGGCAGACCGCCAGGATCGACGGGTGCGGCAGGCCGCCGAACTCGGCCTGCGGCGGGGACGCGACGGCGATCGAGCCGACGCCGGCGACCTGCGCGGGGACGACGTTCATGATCACGCTGGAGGCCAGCGGGGCACGCCCGCCGGGAACGTAGAGGCCGACCCGGTCGACCGGGATCAACCGCTGGCTGACCCGGGCTCCGGGCGCCAGTTCGATCATCGACTCCGGTTCGCCCCGCTCGACCACGCACACCTCACGGCGGCGTCGGATCGACTCGTTGAAGGCGCCGCGCAGGTCGTTGTCGAGCTCGTACGCAGCCCGGGCCAGCTCCGTCGCCGGAACCCGGAAATGCTGCGGCACCACGTGATCGAACTCCTCGGAGAACTTCTCCAGAGCAGGGACGCCGCGCTCGGCGACGTCCTCGACGATCGGCCGGACCGCCTCGACGGCGGCTTCGATGGCGAACTCGGCCCGCGGCACGACCGAGCCGTAGTCGATCGCCTCGCCGTGGGCCGATCGGCCGCGGAGGTCGATCCGGCGCAGGGTCAGTGAGGTCTGTGGCACGCGCCGATTCTACGGAGCCGGTCCGCGAACGCCGCGCCAATATCCCATCGTGGGAGCCGAAACCCGTCTGCCAGAATCCGCTGGGTGACCGAGCCCGCCATCGAACCGCCCGAACCTCGCCAACACGGGCGCATCGTCCGGTCCGCCGTCGCGATCGGGCTCTACGCCGGGGCGTTCGGCGCCTCGTTCGGGGCCGTCTCGGTCGGGTCGGGGCTTTCGGTCGGGCAGACGATGGTGCTCAGCCTGGTGCTGTTCTCGGGCGCGTCGCAGTTCGCCTTCGCCGGGGTGGTCGCGGCCGGCGGCGCCCCGTTCGCGGCGATCCCGGCCGCGCTGCTGCTCGGCGTCCGCAACGCCTTCTACGGGGTGCCGGTCGCGGAGATGCTGACGCCGCGCTGGCCGGCCCGGCTCTGGACCGCGCACTTCGTCATCGACGAGACCACCGCGATGGCCTCCGGTCAGCCGGACCGGCCGACCCAGCGGTACGCCTTCTGGTCCACCGGGCTCATCCTCTTCGTGCTGTGGCAGTGCGGCAGCCTGGCCGGGGCGCTGCTGGGCAGCGTGATCGACCCGGCCGCGTTCGGGCTGGACGCCGCGGCACCGGCCGTGTTCCTGGCGCTGCTCTGGCCGTCGCTGCGCCGGCCCCGGGCCCGCTGGACCGCCGTCGGCGCGGCCGCGCTGGCGCTGTTGCTGATCCCGATCGCGCCGACCGGCGTACCGGTGATCGCGGCCGCCGCCGTCGCCGTGGTCGCCGGCTTCGCCCCGGACCGGGATCGGAACCGGCCTGAGCCGCCGGGAGCGCCGGCATGACCGCGCTGTGGGTCGCGGTGATCATCGCCGCCGTGGGTTCGTACCTGCTCAAGCTGGCCGGGCTGTCGCTGCCCGAGTCCGTCCTCAATCATCCGCGGGTGCAGCGGATCGCGCACTACCTGCCGATCGCCATGTTGTCGGCGCTGGTGATCACCGAGCTGTTCGACGGCGGCCGGCGGTTCAGTGTCGACTGGCCGGTGCTGGCAGGCTTCGCGGCCGGCGTCCTGATGTTGATCTTGAAACGCGGCCTGCTGGTGGTGTTCGTGGTGGCGGTCGCCGTCACGGCCGTGCTGCGGTTGATCTTCTTCTGATCATGACTCGACGACGGGGAGGACCGAATACGTGACGGCCACCCGGCGCCGGCCCTCCCCCGCCACCGGCCGGTCGCCGCGGTAGGACTTCAGCAGCCGGTCCAGTTCGCGCCGCACGTCGGCCACCTCGTCGTCGGTCAGCCAGTAGGTGGACACACTCATCGAGGTGAATCCCTCCTGGTCCCGCTCCGGCAGCGTCCGCAGGTGCCTGATCCGCTGCCGCTGGTCGTCCAGCATCGCCTCGAACAGGGCGTCGGCAGCCCCGGCGTCGCCGGGCCCGTGACCGGCCCGGATCGCGAGCACGGTCCCGGCCGCCCGCCACGGCCGGTTCCGCCCGTCGCCGTCGGTCCCCTCGTCCCGGACCACGACGCCCCAGCGTTCCAGAGCCCGCAGGTGGTAGCTGAGCGCGCTCGGGCTGAGCGAGGTGCGGCCGGCCAACTGGGTCGCGGTCAGCGGCCGCTGCTCGGCGTACAGGATGTTGATCACCCGCTGCCGCGCCTCGTGCGCGATCGCCCGGATCGCCCGAGCGTCGGTGAGCTCGACCTGGACCTCGTCCTCGTCACTCATGCGCCCAGCCTAACGAAGATGTGAAAGAAGTGTTTGACATCGGTCTTCGTGCCTTCTAGGCTTCATGTCTGAAAGAAGTGCTTCAGATCGGAGAATCATGGTGTACGGGCACGAAGTCTGGCTGACCACCCGCCTCGGCCTGCCCCACCCCGGCGCCCCCGACCGGCCGGACCTCGAGCAGGCCCGACACCTCGCCGAGGCGATCCGCCTCCGCCGGGAATCCCGCCGCCGGGCCCGGGCCCACCGCCGTGCCGTACACCTCCGCCACCGGGCCGCCCTCCTCCTGACCCGAGCCCACCACCTCGAGCCCGCTCCGGGTCGACTCCTGCCAGGGATACCTCGCGTGTGAGGTCACGGCGCCCCCACTACCACAACCCCGAATCGACCGGTCACAAGCGCAGCGACACGCCGCCCAAACGCCTGCTTCTGTGACCGGTCGGCGGATGGGATGGGTCAGGAGGCGCGGAGACGGACTTCGAGGGTGCTCAGGCCGAGGCCGAAGGTGGCGTAGCCGGCGTTGCAGTCGACGGCTGTCTCGTCCTGGGGATCGTTGCGGCCGATGCAGGTCCCGCCGAGGTACTGGCGGCCGTTCTCGTCGGCCAGCGCGACCGCGTCGTTCAGGACGACCTGGGCCTTCGCGAAGGCCGGGTCCTGGCGCAGAGCGGCCAGGGTGGACCAGGCCCGGCGGGCGGCGGGGCGGCAGTCCTCGACGCGGTCGTCGATCGTGCAGTCGAACATGGCTCGGGTGTCTCGGCGCAGCCGGTCGCCGAAGCGTTGGCAGAGCTCCCTCGCGGCGGCCTCGCTGGCCAGCGGCCGGGGCGTCGCGGCCGGCGATCGGCAACCCTCGGGCAGCGGTTCCCGGCCGCCCGGCTCGGTCTCGACCCGTCCGGGGGTCACCGAGGCCGAGGAGGCAGGTACGACCTCGCCGGAATCGTCCGAGTCGGTCAGATCGCGGACGATCACGAAACCGCCCACCGCCAGCAGCACCGCCGCGATGAGGCCGAGGACGATGGCCACCTGGCCGCGCTGCGACTCCGGTTCCCGGGCCTCCGGCCCGTCCCGGTCGGAATCCCGGCCCGGGCCGATGGTCAGGCCGGGCTCGCGGTCTGGGTCGGGCACCCGCTGAGGCTACCCCGGCCGGGCTGTGCGAAGGTGACCGGCGGACAGAGGAGGACGCGCATGGCGACCGGCGGCACCCCGGCCACCGCCCTGCTGACCAGGGCCAAGATCAACTTCACGCTGCACCCGTACGAGCACGACCCCGGCACGACCGGGTACGGCGACGAGGCCGCTGCCGCGCTCGGGGTCGACCCGCTCCGCATCTTCAAGACCCTGGTCGCCGACGTGGCCGGCGCGTCGGTGATGGCCGTCGTGCCGGTGGCCCGGCAGCTCGATCTGAAGGCGCTGGCGGCGGCCCGCGGCGCGAAGAAGGCGGCGATGGCCGATCCCGAGGCCGCGGCCCGGCTGACCGGCTCGGTGGTGGGCGGCATCTCGCCGCTCGGGTCCCGCCGCCCGCTGCCGGTGGTGATCGACGCCTCCGCGGAGTCGTACCCGACGATCTTCGTGTCGGCCGGCAAGCGCGGCCTGCAACTGGAACTGGCCCCGGCCGACCTCCGGACCGCCACGAAGGGCGCGTTCGCGGCCATCGCTCACTGAGCACCTCATCTTCGACCCGGGCCGCGCCCGTCGGCAAGAATGGCGGGATGGTGGTGATCGACGGGCATCAGGTCCGGCTGACCAACCTCGACAAGGTGCTGTATCCCGAGACCGGGACGACCAAGGGCGAGGTGCTGCTCTATTACACCGAGATCGCCGACCGGATCCTGCCACAGTTGGCCGACCGGCCGGCGACCCGGAAGCGCTGGCCCAACGGCGTCGGCACCGAGCGGGACCCGGAGATCGTCTTCTTCACCAAGAACCTCGACTCCGGCACTCCGGACTGGATCACCCGGCAGGGCATCACCCACAGCGACGGGGTGAACAACTACCCGATCATCGACTCGCTCGCCTCGCTGACCCAGATGGCTCAGTACGCGGCGCTGGAGCTGCACGTCCCGCAGTGGCGGTTCGACGCCGACGGGAAGCCCGGGCATCCGGACCGGCTGGTGCTCGATCTCGACCCGGGACCCGGCGTCGGGCTGGCCGAGTGTGCCGAAGTGGCGCGGCAGCTGCGCGACCTGCTGACCGGGATCGGCCTCACCGCCGTGCCGGTGACCAGCGGCAGCAAGGGCCTGCACCTGTACGCGAACCTGGCCGGCGACGTGACCTCGGACGGCGCCAGCACGCTGGCCCGGGAACTGGCCCGGGCCCTGGAGTCGACCAACCCCGACCTGGTCACCAGCCAGATGAAGAAGTCGCTCCGGCCGGGCAAGGTGTTCGTCGACTGGAGCCAGAACAACGCGGCCAAGACGACGATCTGCCCCTATTCGCTGCGCGGCCGGTCCCGGCCGATGGTCGCGGCGCCGCGCACCTGGGCCGAGCTGGACGACCCGGACCTTGATCATCTCGACTACCACCAGGTGCTGGCCCGGCTCGATCAACCGGACCCGCTGGCCGACCTCGTCCCGGCCGAGGCCCGGCCGGACCGACTGAGCACGTACCGCAGCATGCGCGACGCCGCCAAGACGCCGGAACCGGTGCCCAGCACTCGCCCGATCGAGTCCGACGGCCGGTCCTTCGTGATCCAGGAGCACCACGCCCGGCGGCTGCATTGGGACTTCCGGCTCGAGCACGACGGCGTCCTGGTCAGCTGGGCCCTGCCGAAGGGTGTGCCGACCACCCCCGACACCAACCATCTGGCCGTCCAGACCGAAGATCATCCGCTGGAGTACGGCAGCTTCGAGGGCTCCATCCCGGCCGGCGAGTACGGCGGCGGCAACGTGACGATCTGGGACTCCGGCAGCTATGTCGAGCACAAGTGGCGCGACGGCAAGGAGGTGATCGCCACCCTGACCGGGCGCGACGGCGGCGGGCTGGACGGGCCGCGGACCTATGCGCTGATCCACACCGGCGGCGGTGACCGGCCGGACAACCAGTGGCTGATCCACCTGATGAAGCCGGAGTCGGCAGCCAAGCTGCAGGACCAGCCGGCGGAGGCCACCGGCCCACTGCCGGAACCCGTGACGCCGATGACGGCCGGGCTGGCCTCGGTCGGCGATTTCGGCACCACCGACGACTGGGCGTTCGAGATGAAGTGGGACGGCGTCCGGGTGGTCGCCTGCCTCGGCGGCGGCCAGGTGAAGTTGTACAGCCGGCGGGGGCTGGACGTCACCGCGACGTACCCGGAGATCGCCGAGGCCTGCGCCAAGCTCGACACCGACCAGACCATCCTGGACGGCGAGATCGTCGCCCTGGACACCGACGGCCGGCCGAGTTTCAGCCGGCTGCAGCACCGGATCAACGTCAGCAAATCCGCCGATGTGGCCCGGCTGCGGTCCAGCGTCCCGGTGCAGCTGGTCGCCTTCGATCTGATCATGGTCGACGACCGGTCCCTGCTGCGCACCCCGTACACGGAACGGCGGGAGCGGCTCACCGAACTGCTGACCGGCGCCGATCCCCGGATCCAGGTGCCGCCGGCCTTCGACGGTGATCTTGAGACGGCGCTGGAGGTGAGCGAGGCGATGGGCCTGGAGGGCGTCGTCGCGAAGCGCCGTACTTCGACGTACCTCAAGGGCCGCCGGGCCAGCACCTGGCTCAAGATCAAACACCGGCGGCACCAGGAGGTGATCGTCGTCGGCTGGCGGGAGGGGCAGGGCCGCCGGGACGGCAGCATCGGCGCCCTGGTGCTCGCGGTGCCGGACGGCGAACGGCTGCGCTACGTCGGCGCCGCCGGCAGCGGCCTGGCCGACGCCGACCTTGACCTGGCGATGGAACTGCTCACCCCGCTCGCCCTGCCCAAGACCCCGCTGCCCGCGGTGCCCGCCGAGGAGCCGCGCAGCGTGCACTGGGTGGAGCCGGTGCTGGTCGGCGAGGTGGAGTACGCGGGCTGGACCGAACCCGGCCTGCTCTGGCACCCGGTCTGGCGCGGCTGGCGGCCGGACAAGACGCCCGACGACATCGTGGTCGAGGACGCTTCCTGATCAAGGTGTATCGTTGGTGTATGACACGCACCAACATCGACATCGACGACGAGTTGGTTCAGACCGTGATGGAGCAGAACGGGCTGACGACCAAACGAGAAGCGATCGACTTCGCCCTGCGCCGAACGGTGCGAGACCAGCGTGCCTTCAAGACGAAGTTCCGCAGCCTCCGGGGCATCGGCTATCCGATGTCCAATGACGAACTCGAAGATGCCGGCGACTCCTGATGACGAGGTTCCTCCTCGACACCTCGGTCTGGATCAGCTGGTTCAACGGGGACGAGAGCGTTTCCAGCAGACTCGCGACCCTGATCGATCCAGACGATGCCGAAGTCTGGAGTTGCGGGCCGGTTCGGCTCGAACTGCTCAAGGGATCCGGCGACGCTGACCATGAACTGATCCGCGAGACTCTGAACCTGATCCCGACAGCGGCCGTCACCGAGGCAGACTTCGACGACGCCGCTTCGATCTACCGGCTGACTCGTTCCCGTGGGCACACCGTCAGGTCAAGTCTGGACTGTCTCATCGCCGCGGTGGCGCTGCGGCTGGATTTGATCATCGTCCACCGCGATATCGACTTCGCCCGGATGTCCCGCGCGATGCCGGCGCTCGCGACTCGCGACCTAACGCCCTGACCGCACCGCCCGGCGCGGCAGCAGCGGCCGCGGCTCCTCCGGGTCGCGGACCAACGAGGACGCCAGCAGCAGCGGGATGACTCCCCCGAACGCCCAGGCCAGGAACGCGATCGGCGAGCGCAGGGTGAGGTCGATCGGCACCAGGTCGCCCGGCCGGGCCGACGCCAGCCGTGACTCGAAGTCGTGCGGCCCGAGGATCCCGCCGACCAGGAAGCACATCAACCCGGCGAGGGACACACCGAGCACCGTGAACAGGACCGAGGTCCAGCCGAGCCGCCCGAGCCAACGCCAGGCGACGATCCCCAGTCCCAGCCCGACGACGAAGCCGATCATGACGAAGTACGCGTCACCGGCCACGATCTCCACCAACTGCCGCTCGGGCATCGAGGCGGACGCATCCGAAGCCACCCGGTACGTCGCCAGCGGCGTGATCCGGGTCCAGAGCACCCCGGTCAGCAGCCCGAGGGCAACACAGAGCGCGGCGTAACCGAGAATCCAGCGCAGAGCCCGGCGCCGTCGATCCCGCCGTGTTTCCATCGCCCGACGTGCTGGCACCCGGCGAGTCTATGCTCCCCACTCCTCGCTCCCACAGGTACGCGCCGAAGACCACCTGAGCGCGCCGCATTCCGCACCACACCCGTTCCCGGCTGAGATCAACGCGCGGCGCCCAGATCCCCCACGCACCCAACTCGCGTCGACCAATCCCTCCGCACTCGAGGGCCTTCAGGCACCCCTTGGCTCGAGCCCGGAGGGTCGGGGTGTCAGTGCGCGGGCGTGGATGGGACTGGCCGTCGCGCGCATAGGGAATCGCGGCAGCGGCACAGAATCACCGCGCGCGACTGGTTGCCCGCGCACTGACACCCCGACCCTCCGGGCGGCGTCCGCCCCTCAGGAGGCCAAGCAGGAAGGCCCGAGCAGTGCTTTCAAGTCCGCCATGAGCGGCTGGGACGGGTTCACCCGCAGCTGTTGATCAAGCCGCATCAGCGTCGTCTTGCCGGACGACACCAGCTTGAGCCGCACCTCGGTGCCGCCCGGATGTGAGGTGAGCACGGCCCGGAGCTGCTCGACCACCGGCGGCGTGCAGCGCACCGCGGGCAGCGAGATCACCACCGGACCGGAGGGCGCGTCGGTCACGTCGGGCAGCGTCAGTTCCTGGCCGGTCAACGCGATGCTGTCGTCGTCCACCTTGAGCCGGCCCTTGACCTTCACCACCGTGTCGGTGGCCAGGACCGTCGACACCAGGTCGTACGCCTTCGGGAAGAGCAGCACCTCGATCGAGGCCTCCAGGTCCTCCACCGTGATCACGGCCCAGATGTCGCCCCGCTTGGTCGTCTTCCGGGTGATGTTGGTGATCATGCCGCAGATCGTGATCATGCCCTCACGCGGACCGTCGTCGGCCAGCACGGCCGCGATGCTGAGATCACGTTCGGCGGACAGGATGTGCTCGAGTCCCTGCAGCGGATGATCACTGACGTACAACCCGAGCATCTCGCGCTCGAACGCCAGCTTGGTGGTCTTGTCCCAGTCCTCCAGGTCCGGCACGGTCCCGCCGAGCACCGGGTCGTCGCCGCCCAGATCGCCGAAGAGATCGTCCTGCCCGTGCGCCGAGTTCCGCTTGATGTCGATCACGCTGTCGACCGCGTTCTCGTAGATCGACATCAGCGCGCGCCGGCTGTGCCCCATCGAGTCGAACGCGCCGGCCTTGATCAACGACTCGGTGACTCGCTTGTTGCACGCGACCTGGCCGATGTGGTCCAGGTAGTCGTAGAAGGTGGCGGCCTTGCCCTTGCCCTCGCGCGCCGCCACGATGTCGTCCACCACGTTGGCGCCGACGTTGCGAATGGCGGTCAGCCCGAAGCGGATGTCGGAACCGACCGGGGTGAAGTTGTGCTCCGACTCGTTCACGTCCGGCGGCAGCACCTTGATCCCCATCCGCCGGCACTCCGCCAGGTAGATGGCCATCTTGTCCTTGTCGTCCTTCACCGAGGTGAGCACGGCGGCCATGTACTCGGCCGGGTAGTTCGCCTTCAGGTACGCCGTCCAGTAGGACACCTGGCCGTACGCGGCGGCGTGCGCCTTGCCGAACCCGTAGTCGGCGAACGGCATCAGCGCGTCCCAGACCGCCTTGACGGCCTCGTCGGAGAAGCCGCGCTCCTTCATGCCGGCCGCGAACGGCTCGTACTCCGCGTCGAGGACTTCCTTCTTCTTCTTGCCCATCGCCCGCCGCAGCAGGTCGGCTCGGCCGAGGCTGTAGCCGGCCAGCTGCCGGGCGACCTCGATCACGTCCTCCTGGTAGACGATCAGGCCGTAGTTGTTCGCGATGACCGGCTCGAGGGCCTCCACCACCTCGGGGTGGGGGTAGACGACCTCCTGCTGCCCGCTGCGCCGCAGCGCGTAGTTGACGTGGGAGTTGATGCCCATCGGACCGGGGCGGTACAGGGCGATCGTCGCCATGATGTCCTGGATCCGGCGCGGCTGCATCAGCCGCAGCAGCGACCGGGTGCCGCCGCCGTCCAGCTGGAACACGCCCAACGTGTCGCCCCGGCTGAGCAGCTGGTAGGCCTTCTCGTCCGTCGGGTCCTGGCCGAGCTCGTCGAGATCGAGCTCGACGCCCCGGTTGAGCTTCACGTTCTCCACGGCGTCGCCGAGGATGGTCAGGTTGCGCAGGCCCAGGAAGTCCATCTTGACCAGGCCGAGCGCTTCGCAGGACGGGTAGTCGAACTGCGTGATGATCGCGCCGTCGGCCTCCCGCTTCATGATCGGGATGATGTCCAGCAGCGGGTCCGAGGACATGATCACGCCGGCCGCGTGCACGCCGGACTGCCGGATCAGGCCCTCCAGCCCCTGGGCGGTGTCGACCACCCGCTGGATGTCGTTGTCGCCCTGGTAGAGCTGCCGGAACTCGCCGCCCTCCGCGTACCGCGGGTGAGACTCGTCGAACAGCTTCTTCAGCGGCACGTCCTTGCCCATCACGGGCGGCGGCATCGCCTTGGTGATCCGGTCGCCCATCGCGAACGGGTAGCCGAGCACCCGGGACGCATCCTTGACCGCCTGCTTCGCCTTGATCGTGCCGTAGGTCGCGATCTGGGCCACCCGGTCGTCGCCGTACTTCTCGGTGACGTACCGGATCACCTCACCCCGCCGACGCTCGTCGAAGTCGACGTCGAAGTCGGGGGGCGAGTCGCGCTCAGGGTTGAGGAAGCGTTCGAAGGTCAGCTTGTACTCGAGCGGATCGAGGTCGGTGATCCGCATCGCGTACGCGGTCAGCGAGCCGGCGCCGGACCCCCGCACACCGGTCCGGATCCCCCGGTCCTTGGCCCACTGCATGAAGTCGGCGACCACCAGGTAGTAGCCCGGGTAGCCCTTCTGGATGATCACCTCGTTCTCGTAGTCCGCGCGCTTGCGGATCTCGTCGGTGATCCCGTTCGGGTAGCGGAACTTCAGGCCCTTCTCGACCTCCTTGAGATACCAGGAGATCTCGTCCTCGCCGGGCGGGCACGGGTAGCGCGGCATGAACCGGCCCTCGCCCTCGGTGAAGGCGATCTGGCACCGCTCGGCGATCGCCAGCGTGTTGTCGCAGGCCTCCGGCAGTTCCTTGAACACCTGGCGCATCTCGGCCGGCGACTTCAGGTAGTAGCCGTTGCCGTCCAGCTTGAACCGGTTCGCGTCGGCCATCGTCGCGCCGGTCTGGACGCAGAGCAGCACCTCGTGCGCGGGCGCGTCCTCAGGCGTCGAGTAGTGCAGGTCGTTGGTCGCGACCAGCGGCAGGTTGAGCTCGCGTGAGATCTTGAGCAGGTCCTCCCGGACCCGCTTCTCCAGGCTCAGCCCGTGGTCCATGATCTCGACGAAGTAGTTGCCGGCGCCGAAGATGTCGCGGAACTCGGCGGCGCTGGCGATCGCCTCGTCGTACTTGCCCAGCCGGAGGTACGTCTGCACCTCACCGGACGGGCAACCGGTGGTGGCGATCAGTCCCTTCGAGTACTCCGACAGCAACTCGCGGTCCATCCGCGGCTTGTAGAAGAAGCCTTC
This sequence comes from Microlunatus sp. YIM B11417, assembly GCF_059617205.1. NCBI lineage: Bacteria > Bacillati > Actinomycetota > Actinomycetes > Propionibacteriales > Propionibacteriaceae > Microlunatus > Microlunatus sp. YIM B11417. The sequence goes on along the minus strand of NZ_JCAMPJ010000003.1, from coordinate 473,012 downwards.
CAGCGAGGCCCGGGAGCCCAGCCGGAACAGGTTGTGCATGCCCTCGTTGGTCTCGGACAGGATCGTCATGTGGGTGAACGCGCCACCACCCGAGACGTCGTCGCCACCGCCGTCGCCCCACCGGACTCGCTTGCGCTCGCTCCGGTGCGTCTTCGGCGTGACGTACGCCTCGATGCCGATGATCGGCTTCACCGGATATTTCTTGGACTGCTTGTAGAACTCGTACGCCCCGTGCAGCATCCCGTGGTCGGTGACCGCCAGTGCCGGCATGCCCATCCGCTCGGCGCCGGCGAACAGATCGCCGATCCGGGCGGCCCCGTCCAGCATCGAGAACTCGGTGTGCACGTGGAGGTGAACGAAGCTGTCCTGACCCGCTGCCGCCGTGGTTCCCGCCATGACCTGAAACCTTCCTCCAATACTCGAAGTTGCGGCGCCGGCCGTGGGGAAGTTTCGGCTCGGACACACACCTTATGCCCTCTCGGAACGCACCATCATGAGGCACGCCGCCGACAGTCCATCGCACGGCACTGACAGTGTTGAGTGAAGGGGGACGACCCCCTTCAGATCCCCCGCCCCGCTCCGCGAACGGACACGCACTGATCGTGTTGAGTGAAGGGGGACGGCCCCCTTCAGATCCCCCGCCCCGCTCCGCGAACGGACACGCACTGATCGTGTTGAGTGAAGGGGGACGACCCCCTTCAGATCCACCGCCCCGCTCCGCGAACGGACGGGACCAGTCCGCGGACGCGGGTGTCACCACGGGCCACACCTCACCCACTTTTCTGGCACTTCCCGCGCGATATATCTCGAGCAAAGTGCCAGTTTTTCACGTTAACGTGAAAAACCGACGGCCCAGTCAGAGGAGTGGGCGGAGGCCGTCCAGGAGCGGTGTGGTGGGGCGGCCGAGGAGGCGGCTCAGGGTGCGGTCGCCGGTGTCGGCGAGGGCGCCGGCCGCGATGTTGGCGTCCAGGGCGGCGACGAAGCCGGCGGTCGGCTCGTCGAGGCCGGCGGTGATCAACTTCTGGGTCAGCTCGGCCGGTTCGACGGGCCGGTAGACCACCTCGCGACCGAGCAGTTCGCCGACCGCGTCGGCCAGCTCGGCGTAGGTCCAGGCGGTGTCGCCGGCGAGCTCGTACACCTGGCCGACATGATCATCACCGGTCAGCACGGTGGCGGCCGCGGCGGCGAAGTCGGCTCGGGAGGCCGAGGCGACCCGGCCCTCCCCCGCGGCCGCGGTGATCGCTCCCGTGTTGCGCGCCTCGTCCAGCTGGGCCGCATAGTTCTCGGTGTACCAGTTGTTCCGCAGGACGGTCGCCGGCAGCCCCGCTTCCTTGATCAACTCTTCGGTCGCCCGGTGGTCCGGAGCGAGCACCAGGTCGGTGCTGTCGGCCTTCGGGGCGCTCGTGTAGACCAGGTGCCCGACACCGGCCGACCGCGCCGCGGCCACCACGTTGCGGTGCTGCTCGAGCCGCCGGCCGGGCTCGCTGCCGGAGACGAAGAGGAGCCGCTCGACACCCTGGAACGCCTTGAGCAGGGCGTCCGGGTCGCCGTAGTCGGCGGTCCGCACCTCGATGCCTCGCTCGGCGAGCCCCGCCGCCCGTTCCGGGTCGCGGACGACCGCGACCAGTTCCTCCGACCCGTGCCCGCTCGCCGTCAGAGCCTCCAGCACCAACCCACCCAGCTGCCCGGTCGCCCCGGTCACCGCAATCGACATGCCGCCTCCTCATCACGAAGTTCTTGACTCTTCAAGCAACTCCGTGCGCCGGGGACCTATTCCGGGCAGCGACGGCTCAGTCGGCATCGTCCGCGGCCCGGTCCACGTGGCCGAGCGGGCGGCCGGGCGCGACCAGGTCACGGACCCGGCGCTTGAGCGCGCCGATCTCCGGGAAGCCGCCGTCGCCGGCCCGATCCCAGATCCGGACGTCGTCGACCTCGATCACGAAGGTGCCGCCGGTGGTCGGCACCAGGGCGACCTCGCCGAGTTCCCGCGGGAACGTGCTGAGCAGTTCCTGCGCGATCCAGGCCGCTCGCAGCAGCCACCGGCACTGCGTGCAGTAGCTGATCCGGACCCGTGGCTGCCGTACGTCGACCATCGGCCCATTGTCCGCGAGGCCTGCACCGGACCGTCAGCCGCCGGCGAGTTCGGTGAGCGCCTCCTTCGACCCGGCGGCGAGCTCGATCGGCGCCGTCTCCTGACCGGTCTTCGGATCCAGTTCCTTGGCCGACGGGTGCACCTGGGCCAGCTTGTCCTTGCTGCTCCAGAGCAGCTTGGTGATCGCGCAGGCGTTGTTGGCCGGGAAGTCGTCGCGGACCAGCAGGACGTTCGGCACCACGATCGTCGGCACGTCGCTCTTCAGGTTGTACGTCGCCGCCGGGATGGTGCCCTCCGCGTAGACCGGATTGATCTCCTTGAGCTTCGCCAGCTGCGGCGTGACGTCGACGAACGCGGCCAGGTCGGGCTGCGAGGTGAACAGATCGGTCAGGTTGGGCGTCGGCAGGCCACCGGACCAGAAGAACGCGTCGATCGAGCCGTCCTTGAGCCCGTCGACGGTCTTGGCCAGGTCCAGCCGCTGCGCCTTGACGTCCTTGGCCGGGTCCAGGCCGCCGGCCTGCAACAGCCGGTTCGCGATCACCTCGGTGCCGGACTTGGGCGAGCCGGTCGAGACGGTCTTGCCGCGCAGGTCCTCGATCGATTCGATACCGGCGTCCTTGCGGGCCACCACCTGGGTGTAGTTGGAGTGCACCCGGCCCAGCGCCCGGATCGGCTGCGGCTGGTCGAACGCGCTCTTCCCGGCCACCGCGTCGGCGGCCGTGTCGGCCAGCGAGAACGCGATGTCGTAGGTGCCGTCGACCAGCTGCTGGATGTTCTGCACCGAAGCGCCGGTCTCCGCGGCCGTGGTCCGGATCGGCGTCTCGGCGCTGATCAGGCCGGCCATGCCGCCGCCCAGCACGTAGTAGACGCCGGTGCTGTTGCCGGTGGCCATGGTCAGCTGGGCCGCGGTCGCTTCGCAGGCGCCGGCCGACCCGCCGCCGGACGGCTCGCTGCTGCGGTCCTGACGGCCGCCGCAGCCGCTCAGCACCAGGGCCAGTACGGACAGCGTCGCGACGATCATGGCCGCCGGACGGAGCTGATCACGCATCGGAAACTCCTTGCATCATTGGAGATTGTCGTCGGGAGGAGAGCAGGTTCAAGATCACCGCGACCGCGGCGCAGGCCAGGCCGACCGCGATCGAGACCGGGTGCAGGTAGAGCAGCAGCAGTGCGGCCGGCAGGCAGAGCAGCCGCTGCAGCCAGTTCGCCTCCCGGACGATCCAGCCGCCGGTCAGCGCGGCCAGGGCGGCGATCGCGATCATGCTCACCAGGGTCGTCCAGAGCACGTCCAGCGGCGAACCCTGCAGCAGCAGGTGCGACCCGTTGTCGGTGATCACGAACGCCAAGGGGGCGAGGAAGGCGGGCAGCGTGTACTTCGTCGCCTGCCACATCGTCGGGATCGTCCTGCCGCCGGTGATCGCCGACGACGCGACCGCCGCCAGCGCGGTCGGCGGCGACACCTCGGACAGTACGGCGTAATAGAAGATGAACATCGCCGCCTCGGGCGCACTGACCCCGAGCGTCTGCAGGGCCGGGCCGATCACCACCCAGGCGATGATGAACGAGGCGGTCACCGGCACCGCCAGCCCGAGCAACAGCACCGCCACGGCGGCGAGCACCGCGGTCAAGATCAACACCACGGTCTGGTTGTCGGTCAGCGCCCGGGCCGCCGCGACCAGGATGTCGGCCAGGTTCTGGCCCAGGCCGGTCTTGACGATCACCGAGGTGATCACCCCGGCGGACGCGCAGACCGTGACCACGCCGAGCGCCGACCGGATGCCGCTGCTCAGGGCCCGGGCCAGATCCCTTCCGTACGTGATCATGGCCCGGCCGCGCGGCTGCGGCTCGGTGTCCGGGTCCAGCGGGTCGTGCCGGGAGACCAGGCGCTCCACCAGCCCGAACAGCGCGGCGACGGCGGTGGCGTACACGACGGCGCGGAACGGCGGGATGCCGACGGCGAGGAAGACGACGATGATCGCCAGCGACAGCAGGTGGTAGCCGTACCGGAGCAGGAGCCTGAGCGGGTTCCGCCGCGGCACCTCGACCGCGTGCGCGCCGAACCGGCGGGAGTCGATCTCGACCGCCAGGATGATGCCGAGGTAGAACAAGATCGTCGGGACCACGGCCCAGAGCAGCACCTGCAGGTACGGGACGCGCAGATACTCCGCGATGATGAACGCGGCCGCGCCGAGCGTCGGCGGGGACAGGATCGCCCCGATCCCGGCCGCGGCCAGCATCCCGCCCGCGTTCTCCCGCGGATAGCCCGCCTTGCGCAGGATCGGCCAGGTGACGGCGCCCAGACTCACCGCGGTGGCGGTGCCGGAGCCGGAGACCGTACCGAGCAGGAAGCCGGACAGCGTCACGGTCCGGCCGGGAGCCGAGCGGGACTTGCGGAACAGCGCGAAGGACAGGTCGATGAAGAACCGGCCGGCACCCGTCGCGTCCAGCACCGCACCGTAGATCGTGAACAGCACGATGTAGGAGGCGGCGACGTCGAGCGGCGTGCCGTAGAAGCCGGACTGGTCGTTGTAGAACCCGTTGATGATCTGGTCGAAGTCGACGCCGGCGTGGCTCACCGGCCAGGAGATCGGCAGGAACCCGCCGTAGTAGGCGTACAGGAAGAAGACCACGCAGACGATCGGCAGCACCAGTCCGGTGGTCCGCCGGCACGCCTCCAGCAGCAGTACGGTGAGCAGGGCTCCCGCGATCACGTCGAGCGTGCTCAGCTGCCCTTGTCGATCAAGGAACGCGTTGAAGCCTCCGCCGGGCACCGGCAGCACCGGATAGAGGCAGACCAGCAGGGCGATCGCGGCGAGCAGCCAGTCGATCACGCCCGGGTTGTCCCCGCGCGCTCCTTCCCTGCGCCGCTTGCGGAAACGGAAGGTGAGGAACACCAGCGGCAGCGTCGCGCCGAGGAAGATGATCAAGGAGAACTGGTTGCCCTGCGGCAGCGGGAAGAACACCTGCCAGAGCACCCAGAGCGCGATCACGAAACAGATCGCACCGAGCACGAGATCGAGCCGTGGGCCGAGCCGGCGGGCCGGGCGCTCCTCGTCGTAGGTGGCGATCAGTTCCTCGACCGTCTCCTTGCCGACCGGCCGGGTCACCTCGCGACGTTGATCAGCTGCCTGAGCATCCACCGCATCGGGACCCATGCGGTGACTATACGGCCGAAGCCCGTCGTTCGGCATAGGCTGCCCGTACGACCGTCCCGGTCACCGGGCCCAGCGGAGGATGATCATGACCCGAGGCAGCGCACCGCGCGGCGAGCGGGTGCTGCTCGGCCGGGCCGAGCGGCGGGACCAGATCATCGGCGCGGCGGCGCGGGCCTTCCTGCGGCGCGGCTTCGCCGGTACGACGGTCGACGAGATCGCCGAGGCGGCCGGTGTCACCAAGGTGCTGATCTACCGGCACTTCTCGACCAAGCGGGAGATCTACCTGGCCGTCCTGGGCCGGGCCTGGGACCGGCTGTCGACCTCGGCGACGGGTGCCGACGCGGACCGGCTGACCCGGTTGGTGCAGGCCGCCGACCAGGACCCGGACGGGTTCCGGATCCTGTTCCGGCACGTCCGCCGGGAACCCGAGTTCGCCGACTACGTCCGCGAGCTGGACGCGACCCAGCGGGCCACCTCGAACGACCTGCTGGCGGTACGGGTCCGGGACCGCCGGCGCCGGGCCTGGCTGGCCGCGGCGGTGCCTGAACTGACGATCCAGTCGATCCTGGCCTGGCTCGACACCGACCGCCCGATCCCGGCGGACCACCTGGTCGAGGCGATCAAGGCGATGGCCGCCGCCGCCCTGGACGGCCCCTGACCGGACGGGTCACCAGGCCACCGGCAGCGAGGCCAGCCCACCGCCGATCGCGTCGTCGCGGAGGTCCAGCCGCTCGGTGGCCAGGTGCAGGTCCGGGTAGCGCTCGAACAGCCGGGCGAACACCGCGCGCAGCTCGATCCGGGCCAGGCTGTTGCCGATGCAGTAGTGCGGACCGTGGCCGAACGCGACGTGCGGATTGGGATCCCGCGCGATGTCGAAGTCGTCCGGCCGCGCGAACACACCCGGATCCCGGTTGGCCACGCCGAAGCCGAGCAGCACCGCGTCGCCGCGGTTGATCACCGTCGAGTCGATCTTGAGCTCGGTCCCGGCGTAGCGCAGCAGCGTGCCGGCCGACGAACCGGTCCCGATGGTCAGCCGGAGGATCTCCTCCACCGCGCCGTTGATCAAGGTCGGGTCGGCGTGCAGCCGCGTGCGCTGTTCGGGGTTCCGGATGAACAGCAGGGTGCCCAGGTCGATCCGGGTCATCGTCGTCTCGTGGCCGGCGAACAGCAGCCCCTTGGCCAGTCGCGCCGCCTCCGCCGCCGCCAGCCCGTCCACGGTGGCGAGGTCCGAGAAGACGTCCTCGCCGGGTGCCGCGCGCTTGCGGTCCAGCAGGCCGGCCGCGTACTCGGTGAACTCGAGGTCGGCGGCGTGCGAGTCCGCGGCGTCGCTGATCTTGGCCAGTCGGGTGGAGAAGGTACGGAGCAGGTCGGCGTCCTCGACCGGTGCCCCGAGCAGGTCGCAGATCACCATCACCGGCAGCGGCGCCGACAGCGCCTCGTGCAGGTCGATCGGCGGCTCGCCGAAGGCGTCCAGCAGTGCCTCCACCCGTTGCTCGATGGACGCCTGCAGCAGCCGCATCCGGCGGGCCGAGAACGCCGAGCCGAGCAGCCGGCGCATCTGCGCGTGGTTCTGCTGCTCGGTCTCGAAGTCTCCGCTCGGGCCGCCGAGCAGGGCGGCCTCGTGGCTGCGTGCGGCCCGCTCCGGCTCGGGATGGGAGCGACCCAGCGTCGGCTCCGAGGCCAGCGCCCGGACGACCTCGTAGCCGGTGGCCAGCCAGGCCTCGTCGCCGACCCGGGTCAGCACCCGGGTCAACGGCTCGCTGCGCTGCAGCTCGGCGTACCGCGGCGCGATCGCGAGCGGATCGCCGGTGGACGGGAAGGGCAGTTGATCCATCAGACCCCCTGGGGCACGGTGATTGGAGGGTGAGTGTTTACTGTCAAGTTAACAGTCGTCAACGACGCGAAACAAGGAGGCTGCCGTGCGGGTGGAGATCGATCAGGACCGGTGCGTCGGCTCCGGCCAGTGCGTGTTGATCATCGAGGAGGTGTTCGACCAGCGCGAGGAGGACGACAAGGGGTACGTTCTCGACGCCGAACCGCCGGTCGCGCAGGAGGCCGCCGTCCACCGCGCCGCGGCCGGTTGCCCGGGCCAGGCGATCATGATCGTCGACTGAGCGGGCCCGGGGTCAGGCCTGCCGGCTGCGGCGGTACGCGGCCGGGGAGGTGCCGGCCAGCTGCCGGAACTGGCGGCTGAAGTAGAAGACGTCGCGATAGCCCAGCTGCTGGGCGATCAGCTTGATCGGCTCGTCGGAGTCGCTGAGCCGGCGCTTGGCCTCGGTCACCCGGCAGGCGAGGTGATGCTGGTGCAGCGACTGCCCGGTGGCCTCGCGGAACCGGCGGCGCAGCGTGGTCAGCGACATCCCGACCTCGGCCGCCAGCCGGGTGTGGTCGGGCGGCTGGTCCGGCCCGGCCAACTCCCGGAGCACCCGCTCCAGCCAAGCGGGCCGACTGCGGCTCGGCCGCGCGGCGGCCTCGGCCAGTTCGAGCAGCAGCCGTTCCAGCAGGTTCGCCGCGCGGCGCTGCGCCCAGCCGTCCTGCCGGTGGGCGAGCTCGGTCGCCGCGTCGAGCAGCCCGGACGCCGACACCGCGAGCTCGGGCGGCAACGCGACCGGCTGCCGCGGCCACAACCCGTCGGCCTGCCAGGCGACGACCCGCGGACCGGTGAACGAGAGATAGCGGTGGTTCCAGGGCCGGCCGCGCGGCCACTCGTGGAAGCGGATCCAGGGGCCGGGATGGCAGGGCCAGAGCCAGGCACCGCCGGCGAGCTCGTACCGCCGGTCGTCGTAGAACAGCTCGACCGCTCCGCCGGTCAGCAACTGCACCGTGTGGTAGTCGAAATGCTTGTCCACGGTCGCGATGCAGGCCGGCGTGTGCTTGCCGTGCAAAAAGATCAGGTCATCCAGCACGACCGTACTCCCCTCGCGGTCGAAAGATGCAAATCATCGACGTCAACCTCCATGGCCTGTTGATCATGAACCGCCGAGGATGGATCCCAACCAGCAGCAATTCGCGATCAGAAAAGGGACATCTCCATGATCGAATCGGCCCGGAGCGGCATCGTCACACCACTCTCGCTCACCGACAGTGAGGTCGAATTCTACAAGCGGGAAGGCTACCTGCCCCTGCCCGGACTGGTCGACAGCAGCGCGGTCGAGCAGTTGCGGGAGGAGGTGTTCGCCGTCCTGGAGGCCAACGGGGTGCCCCGGGCCGGCCTGAACCGGGCCACCGACACGGCGGACAAGCTGCGCCAGTGCCCGCAGTACCTGGCCGGGTCGGCGCTGGACGAGTTGATCAACGGCGAGGCGACGCTGGCCGTGGCCGCCCGGCTGATCGGCGGTCCGGCGCACCGCTATCTCCCGTTCACCGCGGTCAAGGCCGGCGGCGGAGGCGGCACCATGCACTTCCACCAGGACAACAACTACACCCGGCACGATCCGGCGCTCGGCTCGATCAACCTCTGGGTGGCGCTCGGCGACATGACACCGGACAACGGCTGTCTGCAGATCGTTCCGCGGTCACACCGGGCCCAACTCGACTCGCGGTCCAGCGACGACGGTGACACGCACCGGCAGGTGGACGTCGATCCCCTGCAGTGCCTGCCGATCCGGCTGCGCCCGGGTGACGCGGTCGCCTTCAGCCGGTGGACCGTGCACGGGTCCGGACCGAATGTCACCGCTGAGCCGCGCGTCGCGTACGCCCTCCAATATCATCGCGAGGACGTCCGCTGGCTGGACACCGAGACGGACAGCTGGCGGCTGCTGATCGAGACGCCGCGGATGGCCACACCGCCCGTGACCGCCCTCGGACCGGCCGACTGACCTCTCCGCGGCGCGTGGTGTCCGATCCGGCGCCGCCCGTTCGTGGCAGAGGTGGACGGACCGCATCGCGACGAAGGAGTTGATCATGACCGGATCGCCCGTGACCCGCCGGATCAAGAGGTTGGTCGACCCGATCCACCTGATCGCCTACGAGGCCGACGAGCCGAACGAGGAGTTGGCGGCGCTCGGCCTCCGGCGCAACTACTGGGACGGCTACTTCGCCGGCCGGGCGGCGCCGCTCGGCCTGGCCCCGGCCGAGGTCGTGCACGCCGTGTTCTACAACTTCGCCGACGGCGAGGTCGCCCGGCACATCCCGCGGGTCTGGGAGATCACGACGCCGGAGGCAGCGCTGGCCGCGCGGGAACGCGGCTGTGTCGCGGCGTTGCGGCGGATCCTGGGCGACCTGGCCGACGGCGCCGGTGTCGCCCGGGTGGCGGACCTGATGATCAAGGCCGCCGCCGGGGCGCCGACCGAGTCCCGGCCGCTGTTCGCCGGGCTCCGTGCGCTGCCCGTACCGGAGGAGCCGATCGCCCGCCTCTGGCACGGGGCCACCCTGCTCCGGGAGTACAGGGGCGACGTCCACAACCTCGCCCTCGCCGTCTTCGGCGTCGGCGGCACCGAGTCCCATCTGCTGCGTGCGCTCGCCGACGGCGACCCGCCGCTGCGGGACGGCCGGGTCAGCCACCTCCCCGTCGCCACGTTGACCGCGATCCTGGCCGGGCTGCGCGCCCGCGGACTGGTCGACGCCGAGGACCGCTTCACCGACGCCGGCCGGGACCTCCGGGAACGGATCGAGACGATGACCGACGACCTGGACGCTCCCGCGTACTCCCATCTGGCTCCCGCCGACCTGGACGAGCTGATCACCGGCCTCGAACCCCTCGCCACGGCCCTGACCGCAGCCGACACCCACTGATCACCGACGGAATGTCGGCAGCAGTTGCGAGACTCGGCCCATGAGTTCTCGACCCGCGTTGACGTTGAAGGAGCTGAACCGCTCCACGCTGCACCGCCAGCTGTTGCTGGAGCGGAGCGACGGTTCCGTGGCCGACGCGATCGGCCGGGTCGGCGGCCTCCAGGCCCAGCATGCGACCTGGCCCTACGTCGCACTCTGGAGTCGCCGTCACACGGCCGAGATCGCCGAACTGGAGAACGCGCTGGCCGACACGAGCGTGGTCAAGGCGACGGTGATGCGGACCACGCTGCACCTGCTCGATGCCGCGGACGTCCGGACGTTCGACGCGTTGTCGGCGCTGCCGCGGCTGGCGACCTGGCAGCCGAGCGCGGCCCGGGCCGGCCTCGACCTGACCGAACTCAACAACGCGGTACGGGACTTCTGCGCCGAGCCGCGCACCGTCGCCGAGATCGAGCAGCAGCTGAGCACTCTGCATCCCGGGATCGACCCGGCCGACCACATCCCGGGCGGCGTCCGCAACGGCTGGTTCCGGCTCGGCACGGCCGGCGGCGGGCTGGTCCACGTACCGCCGAGCGGGTTCTGGCGCGAGCACGGCAAGCCCAGTTACGTCGCGGCGGACCGCTGGCTGCCCGAGGCCGCCGCGGCGGACGAGCCGACCCCCGAGGAGGCACTGCGGACCGGCATCGAACGGTTCCTGGCCGGGTACGGTCCGGCGACGGCGGGCGACTTCATGCAGTGGTCCGGGCAGCGCCGGGTCGGGATCGTCAAGGCCGCGCTGAAGGCGCTCGGAGACCGGATCGTCGAGTTCGACGGGCCGGGCACCGAACCCTGGCTCGACCTGGCCGACCTCGATCGGGTGTCGGCCGATGTCCCGGCCCCGCCCCGCCTGCTGGCCCGTTGGGACAGCGCCCTGATCGCGTACGCCCCGAAGGCCCGGGCCCGGCTGGTCGACCCGGCCCACGTCGCCGCGGTCTACAAGAAGAACGGCGACGTCCTGCCCACCTTCCTGATCGACGGCACGGTCGCGGGCCTGTGGAGCTGGGAGTCGACGGACGAGCTGGCCACGCTGACCCTGGAACCGTTCGCGCCGCTCCCCCGCCAGGATCGGACCGCCCTCGCCGACGAGGCCGAACGCCTGCTCCGCTACGTCGCCCCGGACAGCCAGGACCACGCGGTCGCCTGGGCTGCGTGACGGCACCCGCACGCGCAGGTCCGAGCGTCACCGCGGGGCCGGCTCCACGAGCCAGGTCGGGCCCATCGCGAACGCGACCGATCAGCGCGTCACCGCCTTCAGCCCATCACTCCCGCCGATAGGGATCGGCTGTGCCTCTGGCCCGAGTCACTTGTGCAGCGTTAGCCCGATGGACCCGAGTTCCACGAAGTCCGCCTGGTCGAGCGCGGCGACGAGCGAGGAGTGGTGACGTTCAAGGTGGTCGAGCAATTCCTGGTTCGTCAGATTCCCGAGGGTGATGTGCAGCAGCCGTGCCGGGCGGCCGGAGACTTCGTGGCTGTGACGGAAGTCCGCATCCTGGTCACGACGACGCGACCTTCGGTGTCGGCCAACGCCGTGATCTCCGCATCCGAAGAGTCCCCTGCCCGAGGAAACTGAACATCCTCACGGGTCAACTCGTCATAGTCGCCCAGCAGTTCGTCGATGGTCTCCCCTGCAGCAAGCAATTCGAGGATGCCCTGCACGGTCAGCCGGGTACCGCGAATGCGCGGCTTCCCATGCACGATCCCCGGATCGACGACGATCCGGTCCAACGATCAGCGGACGAGGTCACGGCCCAAGTCTTGCATGCCGCCGAACCGGGGAGCGAGCGATTGCGGCTCAACGCCCCGGTCGTCGACCTGCCGCCGCAGCCCTCTCAGACGGCCATCTGGCGGGCGGTCGACGGGATCGGGCGGGGCAGCTTCGTCGAGCCGGAGAGGAACTCGTCGACGGTCGCGGCGCAGGCGCGGCCCTCGGCGATCGCCCAGACCACCAGCGACTGGCCGCGGCCGGCGTCGCCACAGACGAAGACGCCGGGGGCGTCGGTGCTGTAGTCCTCGGCCCGGACGGCCAGGCCGCGCTCGGTGTTGACGCCGAGCTGCTCCAGGACGTCCGGCTCCGGGCCGGTGTAGCCCATGGAGAGCAGGACCAGGTCGGCCGGGAACTCCCGGTCGGTCCCCTCGACCGGCGTGTTGACCCGGTTCTGCCGGACCACCTCGACGATGCGCAGCGCGGTCACGTCGCCGTTCTCGTCGCCGACCAGCTCGGTCGTCGCGGCCTTGAACAGCCGCTCGCCGCCCTCCTCGTTGGCCGCCGAGGACCGGAAGATCCGCGGGTACGTCGGCCACGGCTCGTGCGGCTCGCGCTGCTCCGGCGGGGTGATGTTGTGCTCCAGCTGCAGGATCGACTTCGCACCCTGCCGGATCGCCGTGCCGAGGCAGTCGGCGCCGGTGTCGCCGCCGCCGATGATGATCACGTTCTTGCCCTCGGCGGTGATCTGGTCCGGCACCTCCTCGCCGAGCGAGGAGCGGTTGGCCTGGGTCAGGTAGTCCATCGCGTAGTGCACGCCGTTCAGCTCCGGGTTCTTCGCCTCGAGCTGGCGCGGCACGGTCGCACCGGTGGCGACGATCACGGCGTCGTAGCGCTGCCGCAACTGCTGCCCGGTGACATCGACGCCGACCCGGACATTGCAGCGGAAGTTGGTGCCCTCGTCACGCATCTGCCGGATCCGCCGGTCGACGACCTTCTTCTCCATCTTGAACTCCGGGATGCCGTACCGGAGCAGACCGCCCGGCTTGTCGTCCCGCTCGAACACCGCGACCGTGTGGCCGGCCCGGGTCAACTGCTGCGCGGCGGCCAGCCCGGCCGGGCCGGAGCCGATCACGGCGACCGTGCTGCCGGTGTGCCACTCGGGCGGCTGCGGCTCGACCCGGCGCTCGTCCCACGCCTTGTCGATGATCGCGACCTCGACGTTCTTGATCGTCACCGGCTCGTCGGCGATCGCCACCACACAGGCGTCCTCGCACGGCGCCGGGCAGACCCGACCGGTGAACTCCGGGAAGTTGTTGGTGGCGTGCAGACGTTCCAGCGCCTCGGCCCAGTCGTCGCGCCAGACCAGGTCGTTCCACTCCGGGATCAGGTTGCCCAGCGGACAACCCGTGTGACAGAAGGGAATGCCGCAGTCCATGCAGCGGCCGGCCTGGTCGCTGATGATCGGCAGCAGGGCCCGGCCGGGCGTGCCCGGGTAGACCTCGTTCCAGTCCTTCACCCGCTCCGCCACCGGGCGTCGCTCGGCGACGCGGCGCGGATGCTTCAAGAACCCTCGGGGATCAGCCATGGTGATCACCGCCCTTCGTGCCCTGCCCTTGGACAGGCTCGGGGATCGTCAAGAGGTCAGCCATGAGCGGCCTCCATCATCCGTGTCGTGGTGGTCGCGTCGTCGAGCCCGTCCCGTTCCGCCTGTTCCCGGGCGGCGACCACCCGGGCGTAGTCCCGCGGCAGCACCTTGGTGAACCGCGCGCCGGCGGCGGTCCAGTCGGCCAGCAGGCCTTCGGCGACCGTCGAACCGGTGTTCTCGGCGTGCCGGGCGACCAGCCCGCGCAGTACCTCGAGGTCGGCCTCGGTCGGCGCGCCCGCGTCGACCAGTTCGGCGTTCAGCCGACCAAGATCAAGATCGAGGAAGTACCCGATCCCGCCGGACATGCCCGCGGCGACGTTGCGGCCGGTCGGGCCGAGGACCACCACGATGCCGCCGGTCATGTACTCCAGCGCATGATCACCGACGCCCTCGACGACCGCGGTCGCGCCGGAGTTGCGGACGCAGAACCGTTCGCCGACCACGCCACGCAGGAACAGCTCGCCGGACGTCGCGCCGTAGGCGATCACGTTGCCGGCGATGATGTTCTCCTCGGCGGTGAGCACCGCGTCCCGGGCCGGCCGGACCACCAGCCGGCCGCCGGACAGGCCCTTGCCGAGGTAGTCGTTGCTGTCGCCCTCCAGCCGCAGCGTGACTCCGGCCGGCAGGAACGCGCCGAAGCTCTGTCCGCCGCTGCCGGTCAGGGTGATGTCGATCGTGCCGTCCGGCAGCCCGACGCCGCCGGTCGCCTTGGTCACCTCGTGGCCAAGCCGGGTGCCGACGGTCCGGTGGATGTTGCGTACGTCGAGCTGGGCCCGGACCGGCGCTCCTTGATCAAGAGCCGGCCGGCAGATCTCGATCAACTCGGTGTCCAGCGACGCCTCCAGCCCGTGATCCTGAGTGATCACCTGGCGCCGGTGCGCACCCTCGGGAAGCTCCGGCAGGTGCAGGATCGGCGACAGGTCCAGGCCGTGCGCCTTCCAGTGATCGACAGCCCGGGTCGCGTCCAGCAGTTCGACGTGGCCGATCGCCTCGTCCAACGTACGGAAGCCCAACTCGGCCAGGTGTTCCCGGACCTCCTCGGCGATGTACTCGAAGAAGTTGATCACGAACTCCGGCTTGCCGGTGAAGCGCTGGCGCAGCGTCTCGTTCTGGGTCGCCACGCCGACCGGGCACGTGTCCAGATGACAGACCCGCATCAGCACACAGCCGCTGACCACCAGCGGCGCGGTGGCGAAGCCGAACTCCTCAGCCCCGAGCAGCGCGCCGATGATCACGTCCCGGCCGGTCTTCAGCTGGCCGTCGACCTGGACCACGATCCGGTCCCGCAGTCCGTTGATCAACAACGTCTGCTGGGTCTCGGCCAGGCCGAGCTCCCACGGGCCGCCGGCGTGCTTCAGCGAGGTCAGCGGCGCCGCGCCGGTGCCGCCGTCGTGACCGGAGATCAGCACCACGTCGGCCTTGGCCTTGCTGACCCCCGCCGCGACCGTACCGACACCGACCTCGGCGACCAGCTTGACGTGGATCCGAGCGGCCGGATTGGCGCACTTCAGATCGTGGATCAGCTGCTTCAGGTCCTCGATCGAGTAGATGTCGTGGTGCGGCGGCGGCGAGATCAGGCCGACGCCCGGCGTCGAGTGCCGGGTCTTCGCGACCCACGGATAGACCTTGGGGCCGGGCAGCTGACCGCCCTCCCCCGGCTTCGCGCCCTGGGCCACCTTGATCTGGATGTCGTCGGCGTTGGTCAGGTAGTCCGAGGTGACGCCGAACCGGCCGGAGGCGACCTGCTTGATCGCACTGCGCCGGACCGGGTCGTGCAGCCGGTCGGTGTCCTCGCCGCCCTCACCGGTGTTGGACTTGCCGCCCAGCCGGTTCATCGCGATGGCGAGGGTCTCGTGGGCCTCCTTGGAGATGGAGCCGTACGACATCGCCCCGGTGGAGAACCGCTTGACGATCTCGGAGACCGGCTCGACCTCCTCGATCGGGATCGAGGGCCGGTCGGACTTGAACTTGAGCAGCCCGCGCAGCGTCATCAGCCGCTCGGACTGGTCGTCGACCTGCTGGGTGTAGGTCTTGAAGATGTCGTACCGGCCGGCCCGGGTCGAGTGCTGCAGCCGGAACACGGTCTCGGGGTCGAACAGGTGCGGCTCGCCCTCGCGGCGCCACTGGTACTCGCCGCCGACCTCGAGCCGCCGGTGCGCCAGCGGGATCCCGTCGGACGGGTAGGCGCGCAGGTGCCGCTGCCGTACCTCCTCGCTGAGCTCGGAAAGGCCGATGCCGCCCAGCTTCGACGTGGTGCCGGTGAAATAGCGGTCCACCAGGTCCTGCGACAGGCCGAGCGCCTCGAAGATCTGCGCTCCCGTGTACGAGGCGACGGTGGAGACGCCCATCTTGCTCATCACCTTGAGCACGCCCTTGCCGAGCGCCTTGATCACGTTCTTGACGGCGTCCTCGGGCTCAAGATCAACGAAATCACCCTGCTTGGCCAGGTCCTCGACCGTCTCGATCGCCAGGTACGGGTTCACCGCTGCGGCCCCGTACCCGATCAGCAGCGCCACATGGTGCACCTCGCGCACGTCGCCGGCCTCGACGATCAGGCCGACCTGGGTCCGGGTCTTCTCCCGGACCAGGTGGTGGTGGATCGCCGAGGTGAGCAGCAGCGACGGGATCGGCGCCAGTTCGGCGGTCGAGTGCCGGTCGGAGAGCACGATGATCCGGGCGCCGTCGGCGATCGCCGCGGACGTCTCGGCGCACAGCTCCTCCAGCTTGGCGGCCAGCGCCTCGGCCCCGCCCGGCCCGCCGGAGGTGCCGTGGACGTCGTACAGACCGCGGATCACGTGCGTCGCGTAGCCCGGCATGTCGCCGTCACGGTTGATGTGCCTGATCTTGACCAGGTCGTCGGAGTCGATCACCGGGAACGGCAGCACCACCCGGCGGCAGGACCGTGGGCCCGGCTCGAGCAGGTTGTGCTCCGGTCCGATGGTGTTGTAGAGCGAGGTGACCAGCTCTTCGCGGATCGCGTCCAGCGGCGGGTTGGTCACCTGCGCGAACAGCTGGGAGAAGTAGTCGAACAGCAGCCGCGGCCGCTCGCTGAGCACGGCGACCGGCGTGTCCGTACCCATCGAACCGATCGGCTCGGTGCCGGCGTTCGCCATCGGGGCGAGGATCCGGCGCAGCTCCTCCTCGGTGTAGCCGAAGATCTGCTGGCGCCGGGTGACCGACGCGTGGCTGTGCCGGACGTGCTCACGCTCGGGCAGGTCGGACAGCGCGATCCGGCCGCCGACCAGCCATTCGCCGTACGGCGCGGCGGTGGCCAGGGTGCCCTTCACCTCGTCGTCGGAGATGATCCGGTGCTCGGCCAGATCCGCCAGGAACATCTTGCCCGGCTGCAGCCGGCCCTTCTTGATCACCTTCTCGGCCGGCAGGTCCAGCACGCCCGACTCCGAGGCCAGCACCACGAGGCCGTCGTCGGTGACCCAGAACCGGCCCGGCCGCAGGCCGTTGCGGTCCAGCACGGCACCGATCTGGGTGCCGTCGGTGAAGACGACGCAGGCCGGCCCGTCCCACGGCTCCATCAGGCAGGAGTGGAAGGCGTAGAAGTCCTTCCGGGCCCGGTCCATCTCGGCGTTGTTCTCCCACGCCTCCGGGATCATCATCAGCACGGCGTGCGGCAGCGACCGGCCGCCGAGGTGCAACAGCTCGACCACCTGGTCGAACGACGCCGAGTCGGACTCGCCGGGCGTGATGATCGGGAACAGCCGCTCCAGGTCGCCGGGCAGCAGATTGCTCCGCAGCAGCGCCTCGCGGGCCCGCATCCAGTTCCGGTTGCCCATCACGGTGTTGATCTCGCCGTTGTGCGCGATCATCCGGAACGGGTGGGCCAGTTCCCAGGCCGGGAAGGTGTTGGTGGAGAACCGGGAGTGCACGATCGCCAGCGCGCTCGCCAGCCGTTCGTCGTGCAGTTCGGGGAACACCAGCTCGAGCTGCTCGGTGGTCAGCATTCCCTTGTAGACAAGGGTTCGGCAGGACAGCGACGACATGTAGACGCCGACCTCGTTCTGCACCCGGCGGCGCAGACAGTACGCCAGCCGCTCCAGCGCGATCCCCATCAGCGGGGTCGGCCGGGCCGCCACGAACAGCTGCTCGAACCGCGGCATGGCGTCCCGGGAGACGTCGCTCAGGGAGCTGGTGTCGGTCGGCACGACCCGCCAGCCGAGCACGGCGAGGCTCTCCTCCTCGGCCAGCCGCTCGATCTGGGCGCGCGCCTTGGCCGCGTCCTCCTCGTCGGTCGGCAGGAAGGCGTGGCCGACTGCGTACCCGCCCGGGCGCGGCAGGTCGAACCCGGCCTCGGCCCGGAGGAACTCGTCGGGGACCTGGATCAGGATGCCGGCGCCGTCGCCGGTGCCCGGGTCGGCGCCGGTCGCGCCGCGGTGATCGAGATTACGCAGCGCCTCCAGGCCCTGCTCGACGATCGTGTGGGTCGCCTCGCCGGACAGGTGGGCGACGAACGCCACGCCGCAGGCGTCGTGTTCGTAGGCGGGGTCGTAGAGGCCCTCCGCCGGGCGACCCGGAAGGGTTCGGGACAGCCGTACAGGCGCGTTCTTCATCGTCGGTACTCCCGTCGTCGAGGCCGGTGGCGGAGCCCAGGAACGGGGACTCTGCCGAGCGAAGCGAGCGAACCCCCTTCGTCCCCCGTCGTTCGCACTCCGCGAAACGGACCGGTTGCCTTGCGGCGTCTTGCCTTGCGGCGTCGGTGCACCCCGGAGGCGGCGCTGGCCAGGAGTGGTCCGGGCGATGCTAACCCAGCCCATCGGGCATCCTGGAACGGTTTTGCCCCGTGATCAGTGCACTCACACCGCATCACGTGCAACAACCTCGCGCCCAGGTCGGCACGCCCCCGAAGATTCCCGACCCGATCAGGTCCGGTTGCAGCACATCTTTCACACTGGGGCGCCTCGGTGTGACACCCCTCACCCGCCCGCGGGATGCTGCGAACGGCACCCATGATCCTATCGCGCGGTACCTGGGCCACTTCTTACCTGAGGGCCGACTGGTACGGCCGTCCGGGGTGCTGTCGGCCTGATCACTAGCCGCGACACGCCACTAGGGTGCGAGCCATGCATCGGAGTCGAGTCGCCGTCGTCCTGATCGATCAGCCGCGGCCGCGGTCGGAGGCGGCGCAGCGGTTCTGGGAGGCCGCGGTCGGGGTGCCCGCCGCCGACCCCTCGAAGACGTACGGCAGCCTCGGCTGGCTGGACGGGGTCGAGTTCGCGTTCCAGCATCTCGACGAGGGTGCGCCGCGGGTGCACCTGGACCTGGAGACCGATGACGTACCGGCTGAGGTCGGCCGGCTGGTCGGGCTGGGAGCCTCGATACGGGGGGACCACGGCGAGTACGCGGAGCTGGCCGACCCGGACGGGCTGGTCTTCTGCGTGGTGCCCGTCCAGACCGGCCCGGCGCGGTTCCGCAGGGGCGCCGTCGGCCGTTCCGGCCCGGGCGAGGACGGCGTGGACTGGTGGGATTGGCAGCGGACCTGGGACCGGCAGCAGGAGGCGTTCCTGCCGGATCGGGAGGAACGGCTGGCCGTCCTGTTCGACGCGGTCGAGGCGACCGTCGGGACCGAGCCGCGGGTGCTCGACCTGGCCGGCGGGACGGGGTCGATCACGATCCGGCTGCTGGAACGCTTCCCCGGCGCATCGGCCGTGCTGGTGGACGCCGATCCGGCGCTGCTGCGGATCGCCGAGCACACGATCGGCCAGGACGCTCGGGTACGGATCGCGCGCGCCGACCTGAGTGACTCCGGCTGGACCGCGGCCCTGCCCGAACCCGAGGGTCCGTTCGACGCCGTCCTCACCGCGACGGCCCTGCACTGGTTCACCCGGGACCGGATCGTCGGGCTCTACGGCGAGCTGGCGGGGCTGATCCGGCCCGGCGGCCTGTTCGGCAATGCGGACCACATGCCCGATCCGGGCCTGCCCACCCTGTCGGCGAGGCTGGCCGATCTCGCCGGGCGGCGCCGCGACCAGGCCTACCGGGACGGAGCCGCGGAGACCTGGCCGGGCTGGTGGGAGCGGGCCCGCGGGTCGGCCGAACTCGGCGATGCGGTCGCCGAGCGGGACGCGATCTTCCCGGCGCCGGACCAGGATCGCTGGCAGCCCAGCCACGACCACCAGCTGGAGGTGCTGAAGGCCGCCGGATTCGGCGAGGCCGGGTTAGTCTGGCGCGGCGGAGCGGACGCCGCCTTGGTGGCCGTCCGGCCGGAGTGATCTCAGGACGAGGGGAAACGACCGATGTTGATCTGTGCCACCTGCGCCGTCGAGTACGACGAGCCGACGCCCGAGGTCTGCCCGATCTGCGAGGACGAGCGTCAGTGGGTGCCGGCCGACGGACAGCACTGGACCGACCTGGCCACCCTGGCCGGCGAGGGCCGCACGATCACCTGGACCGAGCGCGAGCCGAACCTGGTCGCGCTCTCCGCCGATCCCGGTGTCGGCATCGGCCAGACCGCCGAGCTGATCAGCACGCCGGCCGGCTCGCTGCTCTGGGACCCGCTCGGCTTCATCGACGACGAGACCGTCGAAAGGATCAAGGCCAAGGGCCCCGTGCTGGCGATCGCCGCCAGCCATCCGCACATGTTCGGCGTCCAGCTGGAATGGGCCGCCGCGCTGGACGCGCCGGTGCTGGTCTGCGAGGCCGACCGGGAGTGGCTGGGCCGGACTGGGTCCGCGGTCGAGTTCTGGTCCGACCGGCGCGACCTCACCGATGGCCTGTCCCTGCACCAGGTCGGCGGTCACTTCCCCGGCAGCTGCGTCGCCGTCTGGGCGGCCGGCGCCGAGGGCCGCGGCATCCTGTTCGCCGGCGACACCGTCTTCCCCAACCCGGACCGGACCTCGCTGGGCTTCCTGCGCAGCTACCCCAACAAGATCCCGCTCTCCGCCGCCGTCGTCGACCGCGTCGCCACCCGGCTCGGCCGGTTCACCTTCGACCGGATCATCGGCAACTTCGGCAACACCGTCGCCGCCGGCGGCCAGGAGATCCTCCGCCGCTCCGCCGACCGTCACATCGGCTGGGTCCGCGGCGACTTCGACCACCTGACCTGACCGCAGCCGATCCTGATCATGCGGACCCGCTGAACAGGACAAGATCACCGAGCGGCCGCGAATCCTAAGCCAGGAACGCAAGCGGGGCGACATCGAGGCTCGCCTGAGGTCCCTTTCAAGATCTTTTCCGGGCGAGACTCAGTGTCGACCCATGATCTTGATCACGTGCACATGCCTTGTGAATCCCTTGCACAGAAGCGATCCGGAGCAGCCCACCAGCACAGTGACTCCGGCCTGCGCAATCGTGATCGACTGATCCGGCGTGATCGTCCATACTCCGAGATCGGCATCTCGAGCACCCCCCGCCGATCATTGCTGATCTTGGTCGCCTAAGGTCCCTGGTCTATGTCTGAGATCCTCGAGACCACAGACCGACCTCCGAAGACCAACCGGACAACAGAATTACGAAGCCCGTCGACAGCCGACGGCGGCGCCATGTGGCGACTCGCCCGAGACTCGCGGACGCTCGATCTCAACTCCTCCTACGCCTACCTGCTGTGGGCCCGCGACTTCGCCGACACGTCGGTGATCGCGACCGTCGATGACGAGGTGACCGGCTTCGTCACCGGCTACCGAAGACCCGAAGCACCGGCCACACTGATGATCTGGCAGGTGGCCGTCGCGCCCGAACACCGCGGGCGCGGCCTCGCCAGGCGCATGCTGGACCATCTCACCACCGACGAGGATCTCGACCAGCTCGAGACGACCATCACGGCCGACAACCACGCGTCGATCGCCCTGTTCCGTTCGTTCGCGGCGGCTCGCGGAGCTGCCATCGAACGCCGGCCCCTGTTCCCCGCCGAGGACTTCCCCGACGGGCATCAGGCCGAGCTCCTGTTCCGGGTCGGTCCCCTCGCCGGCTGAACCTCCCGGCCGTCCCTCGTCCCGCACCGTCCCGCGACGGCGCAGCCTGCCGCTGCGCCCGAAAGGAAGAGATGAACCAAGCCTCCTCACCCGACATCTTCAGCGAACTCGAGTCGTCCGTGCGCAGCTACTGCCGCGGCTGGCCGGTGACCTTCGCCCGCGCCCAGGGCGACACCCTGTACAGCGAGAACGGCGACGCCTACCTGGACTTCTTCAGCGGCGCCGGCGCCCTGAACTACGGGCACAACCCGCCCGAGCTGCGCGAGCCGCTGATCGACTATCTCCGCGACAACGGCGTGCTGCATTCGCTGGACATGCACACCGCCGCCAAGCGGGACTTCCTGACCACGTTCCGGGACCTCATCCTGCGGCCACGGGAACTCGACTACCGGGTGATGTTCCCCGGCCCGACCGGCACCAACGCGGTGGAGTCGGCGCTCAAGCTGGCCCGCAAGGTCAGCGGCCGCGAGCACGTACTGTCGTTCACCAACGCCTTCCACGGCATGACCCTCGGCTCGCTGTCGGTGACCGGCAACTCGATGAAGCGGCAGGGCGCGGGCATCCCGCTCACCAACGCTTCGAAGCTGCCGTACGACGACTACTTCTCCGGCACGGTCGAGGACTTCGCCTGGCTGGAGCGGGTCCTGGCCGACAGCGGGTCCGGGGTGGACCAGCCGGCCGCGATCATCGTCGAGACCGTCCAGGGCGAGGGCGGGCTGAACGCGGCCCGGGACAGCTGGCTCCGGCGTCTTGCCGAGCTGTGCCGCCGGCACGAGATCTTCCTGATCGTGGACGACGTCCAGGCCGGGTGCGGCCGGACCGGGACCTTCTTCAGCTTCGAGAGCGCCGGCATCGTGCCCGACATCGTCTGCCTGTCCAAGTCCATCTCGGGCTACGGCCTGCCGATGGCTCTCACCCTGATCCGGCCCGACCTCGACCAGTGGGAGCCGGGCGAGCACAACGGCACGTTCCGGGGCCACAATCCGGCGTTCGTCACCGGCCGCGCGGCACTGGAGAAGTTCTGGTCCGACGACGTCTTCGCCAAGGAGGTACGCGAGCGCTCCACCGAACTGCACGGCGGCCTCGCCCGGATCGCGGACCGGCACGGCGGCGTCGTCTGCGGCCGCGGCCTGCTGGCTGGGATCCGGTTCGCCGACGCCACCGTCGCCGGACGGATCGCGGAGACGGCGTTCCGGCACCGGCTGCTGGTGGAGACCTCCGGCCCCGAGGGCGAGGTGCTCAAGACGATGCCGCCGCTGACCATCACGGCGGACCGGCTGGCCGAGGGGGTGGCCCGGATCGGGACCGCCGCCGCCGAAGTGCTGCAGCCAGCGGCCTGACCGGCCGGATCCATCCCGACGAGAGGAGCAACACCATGATCGTGACCCAGCTGACCGACCTCGACGACACCGACCGCGACGTCCGGACCGAGACCTGGCGCAGCCGCAGATTCGTGCTGGCCTCGGAGGGAGTCGGATTCTCCTTCCACGACACCGTTCTGTACGCCGGCACCGAGACCTCGATGTGGTACGCGAACCACATCGAGGCCGTCTACTGCGTCGGCGGCGAGGGCGAGCTCGTCAACGACGAGACCGGCGAGGTGCATCCGTTGCGGGACGGGACGCTGTATCTGCTCGACGGCCACGAACGTCACACCGTACGGGCCCGTACGGATCTCCGGATGGCCTGCACGTTCAATCCGCCGGTGACCGGCCGCGAGGTCCATGACGAGCGCGGGGTCTATCCGCTGCTCACCGACGGCGGGACGTCCGCCGCCGAACCCACCGCCGACGAGATTCAGGAGGCTCAAGCATGACCGGAACCCTCGAACACCCGACCGACCTCTACCCGACCCGGACCACCGGCGACTTCAGCGAACTCGAACGGCAGGACCCCGTCGTCTGGGGCTCCGAGCCCGGCCCGATCACCGCCGAGACCCTGGCCGGGTTCGACGAGCGGGGCTACCTGTCGATCGACCGGCTGGTGACGGAGGCCGAACTGGGCCGGTACCGCGACGAACTGCACCGACTGTCGACCGACCCCGCGGTCCGAGCCGACGAGCGGACCATCGTCGAGCGACAGAGCCAGGAAGTCCGCTCGATCTTCGAGGTGCACAAGATCTCCGAGGTCTTCCGCGAACTCGCCGCCGATCCCCGCGTCGTCGGCCGCGCCCGGCAGATCCTGGGCTCCGACGTGTACATCCACCAGAGCCGGGTCAACTTCAAGCCCGGCTTCGACGGCAAGGAGTTCTACTGGCACAGCGACTTCGAGACCTGGCACGCCGAAGACGGCATGCCCCGGATGCGAGCCGTCAGCATCTCGATCTCGCTGACCGACAACCACGCGTACAACGGCGCGTTGATGATCATGCCCGGGTCGCACCGGTCCTACATCTCCTGCGGCGGCGAAACGCCGGCGGACAACTACAAGTCCTCCCTCGTCCAGCAGGAGGCGGGAACGCCGGACCGCGACAGCCTGAGCCGGCTCGCCGACCGGCACGGGATCGACGTCCTGGAAGGCAACGCGGGCGGAGCGATCATGTTCGACTGCAACTGCATGCACGGGTCCAACGGCAACATCACGCCGCTCCCCCGGTCGAACGTGTTCATCGTCTTCAACAGCGTGGAGAACACCTGCGTCGCCCCGTACGCGGCGGCCCGGCCGCGCCCGCCGCACGTAGGGGCGCGCGACTTCACCCCCGTGGGCTGACGGCGGCTCGGGCCAGCGGGCGACCACGGCCGGAGACCGTGGTCGCCCCGCCTCCCCTCAGCGGTCGGCGACGGCAGCCAGCATCCGATCGCAGGCAGCCGTCCAGTCGACCCTGCCGTCGAGGTAGCCGGTCCAGGCCTCCGTGACCGGCCGGCGGAACTGCGGCCAGGCCCGGTCGAAGAGTCCGGTCGCGTCCAGGTACGGCTCATGATCGACACCGAGGCCGGCCAGGGCTCGCCGTACCGTTTCGCCGGTGAGCACGAACAGGACCACGTGCCAGAGTTCGTCGAGGCCCGTCCGGGACGGATCGATCCGCTCCCGGATCGCCAACTGCAGCGGGCGGGCCAGCAGGTGGGACGCCTCGTGCAGGACGATCTCCACGGTCAGCCAGTCGCGCTGGTGCGGATGGGTGGTCATGCAGCAGATGTGGGCCGGCTGGACGTTCGTATAGGCCGGCAGGGCGTGACCCACCCAGACCGTGTCGACCCGCACCGGGGCCTCCGGCCAGGGGTGCCGGAAGACCCGCTCCAGCTCGGTCAGCACCTCCGGCAGCAACGGGCCCAACCGCTCCGCCAGCGCAGCGGACCAGTCCTTGTTGATCTTGTCGTGGGCCGGCCAGTCGGTCTCCGCGTACGGTTCGCGCAGCGGATCGAACACGTCGGCCCAGCCCGCCGGCGCCTCACCCTCGCCGAAGGCCAGCACCAGCCTCAAGCCCGACAAGTCGTCGTCCAAGAAGAGATCGCGGTCCGCGAACCGTTCCCGGTAGTACGTCACCGCCGGGGCGAATTCCGACCGGCCGCTCAGGGCCAGGTCGTCCGGCACCGCTTGCGCCCGCGCCCGTCCCGGCACGCCGCCGAACGCGGCCGCGTAGAGGAGATGGTGCAGGTTGAGATCGAGATCGCTGACGTACTCGAACGGTCCCATCGCCTGATCGTAGGCGGAACCAGGGTTGACCGGTCCGTCAGTCGGCCACCGTGCGGCGGTCGACCGACTGCTGGAAGCGGAGCAGGTAGCCGTCCGGATCGGTCACCAGGAACTGCCGCACTCCGGCCTCCTCGGTTCCACTCACCCGGTACCACTTCAGTTCCGGCTCCAGGAACAGCGGCCAGGCGGCACCCGAGAGCGCGGCAAGGATCGGCTCGAGGTCCGACACCGCGATCTGGAGATTGATCCCTCGCCCCAGCGGCGGCTCCAATGCCACCGCACCAGAAGTCGAGGCTGGTGGCGACGTCGGTGACGAGCAATTCCGGTACGAGAGCCGGGCCCGTCATGCGACCGTCCCTTCCCTGGGTCCGGGCCGCCCGGTTCGCTGCCGGGTCAGGTCGACTCGGCCTTCAGCGGCTTCTCCGCCGCCGGCGGTTGATCCGCCCCGGACGGCTCGGACTCCTCCGGCTCGGGGTCGGCGGCGGACCGGTCGTCCTTCGCGTGGTCGTCGTCCGCCGGCGGTGCGGCGGCGGGCGGGTCGCCCTCGACGATCTCCTCCCGGCCGGGCCGGAACTTGAACAGCAGGATCACCACGATCACCGCCGCCACGAAGACGATCAGGGACGTGTAGTTGTTCAGCCGGAACCCACCGACCTCGTTCACCGGATCGATCCGGAGCGCCTCGATCCAGAACCTGCCCGCGGTGTAGAGGACGACGTACAGGGCGAAGACCTTGCCGCGGCCGAGCTTCAGGCGCCGGTCCAGCAAGATCAACACGACGAAGGCGCCGAGGCACCAGAGCAGCTCGTACAGGAACGTCGGGTGGAACGTCTCGAACTGCTCGTAGCCGGCCGGCCGGTGCTGCGGATCGATCGCCAGGCCCCAGGGCAGCGTCGTCGGGGCGCCGAAGAGCTCCTGGTTGAACCAGTTGCCGAGCCGCCCGATCGCCTGCGCCACCAGGATCGCGGGTGCGACGGCGTCGGCCAGTGCGGCGAACTTGATCTTGCGCTTCCGGGCCACCAGCCAGGCCCCCAGCGCACCGAGGGCGACGCCGCCCCAGATGCCGAGGCCGCCCTGCCAGATCTTCAACGCGTCCAGCGGATCACGGCCGGGGCCGAAGTAGAGTTGGTAGTCGGTGATCACGTGGTAGATCCGGGCGCCGACGATCCCGAACGGTACGGCCGCGGCCACCACCAACTCCATCGAGTCGGGCCGGCCGCCGCGTTCCTTCCAGCGCCGATTCGCGATGAAGTACGCGACGACGATGCCGATGATGATGCAGACGGCGTACGCCCGCAGCTGGAAGCCGAAGATGTTCCAGGACGACACGGGCGGGCTCGGGATGCTGAGCACCGTGAGTTCGGTCATCGGGCGGCCGTCGCCTTCTCGATCATGGCGACGAGCATCTCAGGTGTCGTGGTGGTGAGGTCAACCGGGTTGCCGTCGAGCGCGATGGTCGGGGTCTGCTGCACCCCGGCCCGGTCGGCGGCGGTCGTGATCGAGTCCACCCAGGCCTGGTGGGTCCCGTTCGCGAGGCAGTCCCCGAAGGAGGCGGGGACCTCGGCGGACACCCGGCCGGCCAGGTCGGTCAACTGGTCGCTGCTCCAGTCCAGGTCGCGGTTGGCGAACAGGCCGCGGTAGTACGCGGTGCCGAAACCGGCCTCGGCCGCGCAGGCGAACCCGTTCGCGGCGGCCACCGAGCCGGCGTCGTGGAACGACATCGGGTAGACGTCGATCGCCACCGAGCCCTGCTGGACGGCGGCGAACAGCCCCGGCCCGTAGTCCTGCTCGAAGCCGGCGCAGCCCGGGCAGTGGAAGTCGACCCAGGCGGTCAGCACGTGCGGCGCTTCCGCCCGGCCCAGCCGGACCGGCTTGCCGTCGGCCAGTTGCAGCGGCGCCAGGGTCTCGGCCCGCTCCGGTACGGCGCTCGGCATCCGATTCACCCGCCACACCTGGTAGCCGACGCCGGCGCCGACGACGAGCAGGAGCAGGACGGCCGCGGCGATGATCAGGGTCCGCAGGTCCTTCCGCCGCTGGGCCCGCTGCCGTTCCTGCTCCGCGGCCTGGCCGCCCTTCCCGCCGGGACGCTTGGCCGACGCGTTCACCGGCGCCCGCCGATCAGGGAGGCCTCGCGGTCGTGCTCGGCGGCCGCATCCTCGTCCAGGGAGGCCCGGTCGAAGCTGAACCGGCTCCGCGGCCGGACGATCAGCCAGCCGGCGCAGACCAGCAACCCGACCGTGCGGACCACCTCGAAGCCGTACTGAGCCTGGCCCGGCGCCACCTCGCCGCCACCGCCGAAGCAGCCGCAGTCGACGCTCAGCCCGCGGGCCGCCGCCGACGCGACCGCGACGAGGAACAGCACCATCAGCACCGCCGACACGATGGCCGCGACCCGGGTGACCGCCCCGGCCAGCAGGACCAGCCCGAGCAGGATCGAGAAGAACGGGATCATCCAGCCGACCGCGACCGCCAGGGTCTCCGGCAGCAACTGATAGGCACGCACCCCGGCCGCAGAGTCGGCCAGGTTGACCATCTTGATGGCGCCGGCGGCGATCAGCACCCCACCCAGCAGCCACCGGGCCAGCGTGGAGATCCACGAACTCACCGGATGCGCGGCTGCGTAGGGGTGCTGGAGACTCACTGAGGGACTAACCCGACATCTCCCGCAATGGTTCCTGCCGTGTCCGACTTGTGACCGGGACTGTGAGCACGGACACCCTCGGCCAGGTCCGCGACCAGGCCGCGCAGCGCGGTCAGGTCGTCCGGCCGGCCCGCCGCGTCGGCCTCGAGCAGCGTCGACACCAGCGCCGACCCGACCACGACCGCGTCGGCATAGCCGCCGATGTCGGTGGCCTGGGCCCCGGTCGAGACGCCGAGCCCGACGCCGACGAACGCCTCCGGCACCGCGGTACGGATCCGGCCGACCAACTCGGGCGCCGCCGAGGACACGGTGGCCCGGGCGCCGGTCACGCCCATCACAGCCGTGGCGTAGACCCAGCCGCGGCACTCGTTCACCGTCCGGGCCAGGCGTTCGTCGGTCGACGACGGCGAGACCAGGAACACCTTGTCCAGCCCGCGCGCGTCCGCGACCTCGATCCACTCCGCGCCCTCGTCGGGGGTCAGGTCGGGCGTGATCAGCCCGGCCCCGCCCACCCCGGCCAGGTCCCGGGCGAACGCGTCGACGCCGTACCGGTCGACGAGATTCCAGTACGTCATCACGACGGCCGGCGTTCCGGTCGAGGTGACCGCCTCGACCGCCGCGAACACGTCCCGGGTCCGTACCCCGCGCTCCAGTGCCGCGGTCCCGGCCCGCTGCACGGTGACGCCGTCCATCACCGGATCGCTGTACGGGATGCCGACCTCGACCAGGTCGACGCCCGGCGAATCGCCCTCGCCGGTCAGCGCGCGCAGCGCCGCCAGCGACCCGGGCACGGACGGGAAGCCGACCGGCAGGTAGCCCACCAGCGCGGCCCGCCCGCTCTGCCGGATGTCCGCCAGCGCAGCGCCCGTGATGCCCTGTTCGAAGCTCCGCTGTTCGGAACCCATGTCAGCCCAACTCCTTGCCGGCGTCGACGTCGAGCTTGAACCAGTCGATCGCGGTCGCCACGTCCTTGTCGCCGCGCCCGGACAGGCTGACCAGCACCAGCGGCGGCTCGCCGTCCGCGCGGCGCAACCGCTCGCCCAGCTTGAGCGCGCCGGCCAGCGCGTGCGCCGACTCGATGGCCGGCATGATGCCCTCGGTCCGCGACAGCAGCCCGAACGCCTCCATCGCCTCGGCGTCGGTGATCGCCTCGTACGTCGCCCGGCCGGTGCTGGCCAGCCAGGAATGCTCCGGCCCGACGCCGGGATAGTCCAGGCCGGCCGAGATCGAGTGCGAGTCCTTGGTCTGGCCGTCCTCGTCCTGCAGCACGTACGTCCGCATGCCGTGCAGCACGCCGACCTCGCCGCCGGTGATCGCCGCCGCGTGCTTCCCGGTCGCGACGCCGTCACCGCCGGCCTCGAAGCCGTACAGGGCGACCTCGGTATCGGGGATGAAATCGGCGAAGATGCCGAGCGCGTTCGACCCGCCGCCGACGCAGGCGGCGACGGCGTCCGGCAGCCGCCCGTAGCGGTCCAGCAGCTGGGCCCGGGCCTCGGTGCTGATCACCCGCTGGAACTCGCGGACGATCATCGGGAACGGGTGCGGACCGGCCACCGACCCGATCAGGTAGTGGGTGCTGTCGACGGAGGCGACCCAGTCGCGCATCGCGTCGTTCATCGCGTCCTTGAGCGTCCGGGTGCCCGACTTGACCGGCACCACGGTCGCGCCGAGCAGCTGCATCCGGGCCACGTTGAGCGCCTGCCGCTCGGTGTCGACCTCGCCCATGTAGACGGTGCAGTCCAGTCCGAAGAGCGCGGCGGCCGTGGCGGTGGCGACGCCGTGCTGACCGGCGCCGGTCTCGGCGATCACCCGGGTCTTGCCCATCCGGCGGGTCAGCAGGGCCTGTCCGAGCACGTTGTTGATCTTGTGCGAACCGGTGTGGTTGAGGTCCTCGCGCTTCAGCACGATCGTGGCCCCGGAGCCCTCGGCGAAACGGGGCACCTCGGTGATCGGGCTGGGCCGGCCGGTGTAGTCGGCGCGCAGCGCGGCCAGCTCGGCCACGAACGCGGGATCTGCGACCGCCTTCTCGAACTCGGCGTTCAGCTGGTCCAGCGCCGCGTACAGCGCCTCGGGGACGTATTTTCCGCCGAACGCGTCGAAGTGCCCGCGCTCGTCGGGCAGCCGTCGATCCGTCGATGGGGTGGTTGAACTCGACACAGTAGGAAACTTTCCTGGAAACGGCCCCGGCACGAGGCCGGGACACGGAAGATCATCGAATTGTTGCCTGATCAGGACTTGTAGAGCGCCGGGTGGGCACCGGCGGCGACCAGGTCGGCCACGCCGGCCCGCGGGTCGCGGCCGGTGACCAGTGCCTCGCCGACCAGCACCACGTCCGCGCCGGCCCGGGCCAGTTCGATCACGTCGTGCGGGCCGCGGACCCCCGACTCGGCGATCCGGATGATCCCGTTCGGGATCGACGGCGCCAGCCGGGCGAAGGTGCTCTGGTCGACCTCGAGAGTCTGCAGGTTCCGGGCATTGACGCCGATGATCTTGGCGCCGGCGTCCACCGCGCGCTTGATCTCCTCGGCGGTGTGCACCTCGACCAGCGGGGTCAGGCCGATCGATTCGGCCCGCTCGATCAGGCTGACCAGCTCGTTGTCGTCCAGGGCCGCCACGATCAGCAGGGCCAGGTCGGCACCGGCCGCGCGGGCCTCGAACAGCTGGTAGGCCGTGACGATGAAGTCCTTGCGGAGCACCGGGATGTCGACCGCGCAGCGGACCTTGACCAGGTCCTCCAGCGAGCCGCCGAACCGCCGCCGCTCGGTCAGCACCGAGATCGCCGCCGCGCCGCCGGCCTCGTACTCCCCGGCCAGGGCGGCCGGGTCCGCGATCTCGGCGAGCGCGCCCTTGCTCGGGCTGGAGCGCTTCACCTCGGCGATCACGGCCACCCCCGGCGCGGACAGCACCGGGCGTGGATCGATGGCCGGGTTGGCGTGCTGGACGCGCTCCTTCAGCCGGTCCAGCGACACCTCCTGCTGGCGTACCTCAAGGTCGGCACGCACGCCGGCGATGATGTCGTCTAGTGCTCCCATGGCTGGCTCACCCGATCAGCTCGTACGGCCGGCTTCAGTCAGCGCCGAAGCCGAGTTTGCGCAGGATTTGGGTCACGATCAGGGCCACGACCAAGATCGCGACCCCGATCCAGAACAGCGGCCAGTTGGGTCCGATGACCATGGCGATGCCGCCGACGATGAAGCCGATCATCCCGATCGTCACGCCGATCCAGGCAGCCGGAGTCCGGCCGTGGTGGACGTGCTTCGCCCGGGTCGGCGCGGAGTTCTCCTCCGCCACGTTCGATGTGTCAGTCATGGTTCCCTCGCCTCGCCATGTTTCCCCCATTGTGGACTCTCGGCCCCTCCGAATGCACATCGGGGTCGTGAGCAGGCGCTATGACATGCTCGCCCGATGCCCACGATCGAGACGGGACGGCGATGACCGGACATCAGCGGCGCGTCTCGTTCGAGGAGCGCCTGCCGCGGACGACCGCCTCACCGCGCATCTCGACCGCCCCGCGATCGTCGAACTGCTGGACCCGGCCGCGCGCACCGGCCTGTCCGCCACCCTGGCCCGGGACGCCGCCGCACGGGGCCCGCCGGGGACATCGCCGACCTGCCGTAGCTGTCGCTCCGCCGCCACGGTCCGGCCGCACGGAACACCGGCCGCGCCGGCCGAGTGGTTCGGCGCCGGGTGGCGCCGAGCTTCGCCGAGGCCTGCCGGTGTGACCCCGTGGCCCCGCCCACACCGCGGAGCAATCCGCGCCCCGGTGAGCCGCCCACCGAACCGCGCGTCGGATCAGTCCAGGGTCTCCCGGTCGCCGGTCCTCGACCGGCTCGCTCCGCCCGGGTCGCCAGGCTTCGAGGAGCTCGCGTCGTCCTGGTCGCCGGACATCGGTGCGCCCACGTCCTCCTGGTCGGCCCGCACCGTCGGGTCGGCGCCGGCGTCCATCGCCTTCCAGAGGTCGATCGGCTCCGCATCCGCCGTCGCGGCGCCGGACCGATCCCGCCGGAACCGGTCGGTCCGGGTCGGCCAGGACGGCGCCGTGACCATGATCAGGATCGCGGCGGCGAGCAGCAGCACGCCGGCGATCACGTACCCGATCGGCCAGGGGGTGCCGGTCAGCGCGAACTCCTGGCTCAGGCTGACCTGCTGCAGTTTGGCCCGTACGGCGGCGGTGTCCGGCTGGAACCGGAAGCCGCCGACGACGATCACGGCGATCCCGACCAGCCCGAGCAGGCCGGCCAGCACCTGCCGGCCCCGCCCGCGCAGGGTCAACGCCAGCAGGAACCCGGCCAGCGCCACCGCGCCGAGTGCCTGGCTCAGCCCGGCCGTCGCGTCCGACCCGGTGAAGACGACGCCGGCATCGCTCCCCTGGGCCCGCCACCACGGCTGGCCGGAGATGATCAGGGCCAGCAGCCCGGCCAGGGCCACCCCGGCCAGCGCGACGAACCTGGCCCGGCCCGGGCTCAGCCCGGCCACCTTGGTGATCGTGGTGTCGGAATCGACCATGATCAACTTTTGGCGGGCACCGGCTCGGCGAAGGACTCCGCGACGGAGATCGCCCGGATCACCGCGGCGGCCTTGTTCTGGCTCTCCTGATCTTCGCTGGCCGGCACCGAGTCGGCGACGATGCCGCCGCCGGCCTGCACGTACGCGACGCCGTCCTTGATCAACGCGGTCCGGATCGCGATCGCGGCATCGGCGTCACCGGCGAAGTCGAAGTAGCCGACCACGCCGCCGTACAGGGCCCGCCGGCTCACCTCCAGCTTGTCGATGATCTCCATCGCCCGGACCTTCGGCGCGCCCGACAGGGTGCCGGCCGGGAACGCGGCGAGCACGACGTCGAGGGCGCTCCGGCCGTCCGCGATGGTGCCGGTCACGGTGGACTCGAGGTGCATGATGTGGCTGTACCGGCGCACCTCGGCGAACTCGATCACCTCGACCGTGCCCGGCTTGCAGACCCGGCCGAGATCGTTCCGGCCGAGATCGACCAGCATCACGTGCTCGGCCCGCTCCTTCGGATCCGACTCCAGCTCCGCCTCGTACGCGGCGTCCTCGGCCGGCGTCGCGCCGCGCGGCTTGGAACCGGCGATCGGGTGGGTGATCGCGGTGCCCTCCTTGACCGTGACCAGGGCTTCCGGCGAGCAGCCGACGATGTCGAAGCCGTCCATCCGGAGCAGGTACATGTACGGACTCGGATTGGTCAGCCGGAGCACCCGGTAGATGTCCAGCGCATCGGCCGAGGTCTCCACCTCGAACCGCTGGCTCACCACGATCTGGAACGCCTCGCCGGCCTTGATCTCCTCGATGGCCGCCCGCACCGAGTCCTGGTACTCGTCGGCGGTGCGCTGCCGCCGGATCGGCAGCTGGTGCTCGCGGTCCGCGGCCACGACGGCCGACGGCGTCGGCCGGCGCAGTGCCTCGGTCATCGCGTCGACCCGGGCCACCGCGTCCGCGTACGCCTCGTCGACCCGCTCGTCCGTCGCGTCGTAGTTGATCGCGTTGGCGATCAGCCAGACCTCGCCGGTGTGCTGGTCCAGCACGGCCAGATCGCTGGCCAGCAGGAACGCCAGCTCGGGGATCGCGATGTCGCCCGGGTTGGTGTCGGGCAGCACCTCGACCCGGCGGACCGCGTCGTAGCTGAGATAGCCGACCAGGCCCGAGGTGAACGGGGGCAGACCCTCGGCGCGCGGCGTGTGCAGCAGCCGGAGCGTCTCCTGGACCGCCTCGATCGGGTCGCCGTCGGTGGGCAGGCCGACCGGCGCGTGCCCGGTCCAGTGGGCCTCGCCGTCCTGCTCGGTCAGCGTCGCCACGGTCTTCACGCCGATGAACGAGTAGCGGGACCAGACGCCCTGCTCGGCCGACTCCAGCAGGTAGCTGCCGGGCAGGCCGCGGCTCAGCTTGGCGTACAGCCCGACCGCGGTCTCGGTGTCGGCCAACAACCGCCGGTAGACGCTGATCACGCGGCGGTCCTTGGCCTGGACCCGGAACTCGTCCAGCGTCGGCGTCACCGGCGCCTCGGTCCGTACCTCCTGGTCACGGTCGAGGACCACGGCCGGCAGTTCCCGGTCGTCGAAGCAGGTGTGCGTCCCGGTGTGGCAGGCCGGGCCCTCCTGGTGGACCTTGATCAACAACGCGTCGCCGTCGCAGTCCAGCCGGACCTCGCGGACCCACTGCCGGTTGCCGCTCGTCTCGCCCTTGACCCAGTGCTCCTGCCGGCTCCGCGACCAGAAGGTGGACCGGCCGGTGGTCAACGTACGCCGCAGGGCCTCGTCGTCCATCCAGCCGAGCATCAGCACGTCGCCGGTGCTCTCCTCCTGGATCACGGCGGCGACCAGGCCGTCGGGGTCGCGCTTCAGCGCTGCAGCGATGTCGGCCGGCAGCGTTTCAGGGTTGGCGGTGGTCTCGGACACGGGGTCCATTGTTGCGGTTGTCACCACGGAGTCTTGCACCGGATAGCTTGGCAATCGTTCGGGTGTCCTAGCATTTCTGCACATGACCTTCGCGAAGTCGGAACGCGCCGCGTTGTGTGACCTCTTCGACGAGGCCGGTCCGGACGCGGCGACCCTCTGCGAAGGCTGGTCCACCCACGACCTGGCCGCCCACCTGTGGATCCGGGAGACCGACCCGCTCGGTGCGCCCGGCATGCTGGCCAAACCGCTGGCCGGGCTGACCGAGCGACGGATGGCCGAGACCAAGCAGCGCTGGGAGTACGGCGAGCTGGTGGACCGGCTGCGGCACGGCCCGGCCCGGTTCTCGGTGTTCGCGCTGCCCGGGGTCGACGACGCCGCGAACACGACCGAGTTCTTCATCCATCACGAGGACGTACGGCGAGCGGGCGCGGTCCCGCAGCCCCACCGGGAGCTGGACGCCGAGGTCGAGGACTGGATGTGGCGGCGGCTCAAGCTGCTCGGCCGGGCCTTCTTCCGCCGGGCGCCGCTCGGCGTGGTGCTGGAGCGGGCCGGTTCGGTCGGCGACGACGGCGAGCCCGAGGCGATCCGGGCCAGCACCGGCGCCACGATCGTCACCGTGGTCGGCGTACCCAGCGAGCTGATGTTGTTCGCCAACGGCCGGACCGCCGCCGCCGAGGTGAAGCTGGTCGGCGAGCCGGCCGCGATCGACCTGCTCAACTCGACCGACCTGAGCGTCTGACCCGTGGATCTGCGGACCCGGCCGCTGAGCCGCGCCGACCTGCCGGCCTGGGTCGACCTGCTGGAGGCCTGCGCGGAGGCCGACCGGACCGGCGAGCACTACACGCCCGAGGACCTGGCCGAGGATCTCGAGACGCCCGGTCTCGAGCTGGACCGGGACACACTG
Organism: Microlunatus sp. YIM B11417; assembly: GCF_059617205.1. Taxonomy (NCBI): domain Bacteria; kingdom Bacillati; phylum Actinomycetota; class Actinomycetes; order Propionibacteriales; family Propionibacteriaceae; genus Microlunatus; species Microlunatus sp. YIM B11417. Next base: position 438,132 of record NZ_JCAMPJ010000003.1, on the reverse strand, counting down.
GCCGTGCTGGGCGACGGGCGGTTGGCCGGCTGGGCCACGCTGGCGGCACGGGAGACGACGGAGCCGGTGTTCCGGCTCAGCCTGGACGCCTCGGTGCACCCGGCCCTGCGCGGTCGCGGGGTCGGCACGACCTTGATCACCTGGGCGATCCGGACCGCCGAGGCCCGTCACGCCGCGGCCGGGACCGACCTGCCGCTGAACCTGCGTACCGGCCTGCCGGAGGCGGACCGGGGCGGCGACCGGCTGCTGACCCGGCACGGCTTCGCCGCGGTCCGCTGGTTCACCGAGCTGACCTGGGATCTGTCCGCCACTCCCCCGCAACCGGCGCCGGAGCCGGCCGGGCTGACGCTGCGGACGTACCGGGACGAGGACGAGGAACCGCTCCGGCAGCTGCGCAACGCCGCCTTCGCCGATCACTGGGGCGCCGGCCAGTGGACCGTCGAGCAGTGGCGGCACTACAAGACCCGCAGCCGCAGCTTCCGGCCGGACCTGACCTGGCTCGCCGTCGACGCGGACGGGACGCCGGTCGGACTGGCGCTGACCCAGTATTTCGAGGCCGACACGGCGGCGACCGGTCAGCGGGACGCCTGGATCGACACCGTCGGCACGGCCTCGAGCCACCGCAAGCGTGGCATCGCGTCGGCCCTGATCCGCCGGGTCGCCCGGACCGCAGCCGAACTCGGCTTTCAGACCACCTCGCTCGGCGTCGACGCCGCCAGCCCGACCGGCGCCGACACGCTCTACCGCTCACTCGGCTTCGAGCCGGTCCGGGGCTTCGTCAGCTACGACCGCTGAGTCTCGACCGTCGCGCCCGGCAGCAGCCGCTCGGCCTGGTCTTCGATCGCACGGTGCAGAGTTCGGCCGGGCGTCTCGAAGAGTTCCACCGTGACCGAGCGGCCGGACCGGACCTTGCGATCCCGCCAGCTGCCGATCACCTCGCCGCCGCGGAGCACCGCGCCCGGGTTGCGGACCGCCCGCCAGACCTTGGCCCGCCGGGCCGGGTCGGCCACCAGGAGCTTCCGCTCCGCCAGTTCCAGGTACGGGTCGTGCGGCGGCACCAGGCGGACCACGGGTTCGGCCGGCCCGGCCGGTGCGGCGAGGTCGTCGGCGTGGATCCAGCAGCGCTGGCCCGCCACCCGGACCGGCTCCAGTTCGTCGGCGAGCAGGTCCCACCAGGCGCGGGCCGCGGACGTACTCAAGCCGAGCCAGGTGCCGAACCCGGCCGGGGTCGCGACGCCGGCCAGGTGCAGGTAGCGGCGCAGCAACTCCCGCCGGGCCGAGTCCGGGTCGACATCCTCGATCACGCCGTCGTACGGGTGCAGCCGGAAGGATCCGGCCGGCTCCGGGACGACGACCAGCCCGGCCTGCAGGGTGGCCTGCCGGAACAGGCCGTCGTTCAGATGGTGCGCTGCGCAGCCGGCGCACCACGGCGAGAGCGCGGGATCCAGCCGGGCCGTCACCGCTCCGCTCAGCTCGCCCTTCGTCAGCGGCCCGCCGTCAGCCGTGATCGCCCGCATCGCCCCCGCCGCCTCGGCCACCGCGGCCGGAGCGTCCGGGACCGCCAGGTCGCCGAAATTGCCCCGGGCCGGTTCGTCGGGCCGCTGCCAGCGCAGGGCGGCGACGAGCAGCGGCAGGTCGGCCCGGCGGTGCAGGTGGATCGCACTCCGTACCGAATAGGCGCGGAGCAGTCCCTCCTCCGCGTCGTCGGCCGGCTCGGTCCGGGCCCGCAGCGCGAGCGGCGCCGTCCGGCCGACCGGGTTGTCCCGGATCCCGGCACCGAGCACGGCACAGTCGGCCGGCCTCGCGGCCGGGGTGATCAACTCCTGCGCACGGCGGCGATGGTCGAGAACCCGGACCCGGTCCAGCTCTTTCATGATCACGACCGCCTTCCCGATCGAAACCGGCGACGCAACTGGAACAGCGAGACACCGAGCCCGAGCGCCCAGAGGGCCGCCAGCCAGACGATCCCGGCCGCGGCGTCGACCGGGCCCGGTGCGAAACAGCTCCGGACCAGATCCGCCAGCGCGGTGATCGGGTTGTGCTCGGCTGCGGGGCGCAACCAGGCCGGTAGCCCGGCCACCGGCACGTACGCGGAGCTGGTGAAGGTCAGCGGGAACAAGATCACGAAGGTCAGGTACTGGGCCGCCTCGGCACTGCGGGTCAGCAGGCTCGCCGCGGCCCCGAGCCAGCTGAACACCCAGGCTGTGGCGATCATGATCATGACGCCGGTGACGGCCCGGGACGGACCCGCCTCGGCCCGCAGCCCGAGTGCTGCGCCGATCCCGACCATGATCATCAGGACGGCCGCCGCCCGGGCCAGATCCCCGACGGTCCGGCCGAGGACCGGAGCGACCGGGCCGGCCGGCATGGTCGCGAAGCGTTCCACCGCACCGCCGCGGAGTTCGTCGGCCAACCCGGCGGCGGTGGTTCCCATGCCGAGGAACGCGGCCGTCTGCACGAGCAGACCGGGCAGGAAGTACGCCGCGTAGTCGCCCGGTGGACCCATCGCGCCGCCCAGCACGAAGGCGAACAGGCAGGCGAACATCACCGGCTGCACCAGGCCGAGCATGATCACATCCGGGCTGCGGCGGAGCAGCAGGAGATGGCGGGCGACGAACACCGGCACCGCCGCGATCGGTCCGGCCGGCACCCTGGCCGGCACGGCCGTCACCGGGCACCTCCCCGGCTCGTGCCGGCCCGGGCCAGGAACACATCGGTCAAGGACGGCGGCCGCAGGTTGAGTTCCGCGACACCGATGTCCTCGGCCAGCAGGCACCCGATCAGGGCCGGGATGCGCTGCGGTCCCTGCGGCACCGTGACCGCGATCGACGACTGCTCGGGCACCGACTCGACCGTCCGCCCGGTCAGCCGGCCCACGGCGGCGGCCGCATCGGCGACCCGCCCCGGCTCGGAGATCACCAGCTCGATCCGATCGCCCGGCAGCGCGGCGATCAGCTGGGCCGGCGTACCGGCGGCGACGACCCGGCCGCGGTCGAGCAGGCAGACCTGGTCGCTGAGCTGCTCGGCCTCATCCAGTTGTTGCGTGGTCAACAGGACCGCGGCGCCGGCCGCGACCCGGTCCTCGATCAGCCGCCAGACCGTCCGGCGGCCGATCGGATCGAGGCCGACGGCCGGCTCGTCGAGGAAGATCACGGCAGGCTCGCCGATCAGGCCGGCGGCCAGGTCGAGGCGGCGCCGCATCCCCCCGGAGTAGGTCCGGACCCGGCGGTCCGCGGCGCCCCCGAGCCCGGTCAGCGCGAGCCACGCGTCCGCGCGCTCGACCGCCGCGGCCCGGCGGTATCCCCAGAGCCGAGCCGAGAGGCGCAGGTTGTCCCGCCCGGTCACCTGGTCGTCCAGGGTGGTCTGCTGGCCCACCGCGCTGATCAGCCGTCGTACCGCGCCCGGCGACCGGGCGACGTCGTGGCCGTGGATCCGCGCGCTGCCCGAGCTGGGCCGCTCCAGCGTCGACAGCACCCGTACCGCGGTGGTCTTGCCCGCGCCGTTCGGGCCGAGCAGGCAGGTCACCGTACCCGCCGGCACCTCGAACCCGATCCCGTCCAGGGCTGCCACCGGTCCGTAACGGACGGCCAGGTCGGTCACCTCGATCGCGGTCCGTGTCGTCGTCATGATGATCAACTTACGACCGGAGCCCGACCCGCCAGTGTCGGCTATTCAGGTTCGGTGCCGTACAGCGCCGCGAGCAGTTTGCCCATCGCCGTCTGCGCCGTCGCGGAGGACCGCGGGCCGATCACGGTCAGCGCCGCCACCAGTGCCGACGCCTCGCCGGGCGTCAGCCGGATCGGCGGGAGGTCGCGCCGGGCGTCGATGGCGTAGCCGCCGCCGGGGCCGCGCCGGGTGGTGATCGGCACGCCGGCGGCCGTGAGTTCGGCAACATCGCGCTCGATGGTCCGCGCGACGGCGCCGACCCGATCGCCGAGCACCTCGGCGGTCACGGCCTTGGGCGCGCTGATCCGCAGCTCCTCGATCAGCCGATGCTGGCGTTCGACGCGCGGTATCAGCGGCTGGGCGCGACCGGGCATGATCGCACGATAGCCCCATGGCGCCGTTTGGCCGATCGGTGGAGACTGGCCCGATGATGTTGCCCCGCCGCCGCTTCCTCGGACTCGCGGCCGCGGCCGGCGTCGCCGGTTGCTCGCAGCCGGAGCCCGTTCCACCATCGCCCAGCCCGGCCCCGTCCTCGCGCGGGCCGTCGCCTCTGGTCGGGTCGAAGAGCCCGTCCGCGACGCCGACCCCGACGCCCAGCTCGACCGAACTCGGCGCGCCGAAGGCCACCGAGTTGATCACCGGGCTCACCTCCCCGTGGGGACTGATCCCGCTCCGGGACGGCAGCTTCCTGGTCTCCGAACGGGACACCCGCGAGATCAAGCGGATCGTCGGCAAGGAGGCCGCGGTCGTGGCGACCGTGGCCGAGGCCGAGCCCAACGTCGAGGGCGGTCTGCTGGGTATCGCCGCCAGCGCCGACGAACGTGTCGTCTTCGCCTACTTCACCACCGATTCCGACAACCGGGTGGCCCGGTTCAGCTGGGACGGCAACCAGCTCGGCCAGCCCGACGTGATCCTCCAGGACATCCCGCACGGCGCCCGGCACGACGGTGGCCGGCTCCGGGTCGGTCCCGACGACCTGCTGTACGTCAGCACCGGCGAGACCGGCGAGGCGGGCCTGGCCCAGGACCGTGACTCGCTGGCCGGCAAGATCCTCCGGATCACCCCCGACGGGTCGCCGGCGCCCGGCAACCCGTTCGACAGCGAGGTGTACAGCTTCGGCCACCGGAACGTGCAGGGCCTGGCGTTCGATCCCGAGGGCCGACTCTGGGCCAGCGAGTTCGGCGACCAGACCTGGGACGAGCTGAACCTGATCGAGGCCGGCGGCAACTACGGCTGGCCGCTGGTCGAGGGCGAGGGCGGCGGCAGCGACCTGATCGACCCGCAGGCGGTCTGGTCCACCGCGGACGCTTCGCCGTCGGGGCTGACGTACTGGAAGGGATCGCTCTATCTCGCCGCCCTGCGCGGCGAGCGCCTCTGGGAGATCCCGCTGGACGGCGACCGGGCCGGCGAGCCGATCGCCCACTTCACCGAGGAGTACGGCCGCCTCCGCTCGGTCGAGGTCTCCGCCGACGGCGAGTCGCTGCTGGTGCTCACCAACAACACCGACGGTCGGACCCAGCCGCGGGACGGGGACGACCGGCTGCTGCGGATCACCCGGTGACTGCGAGGATGGTCCGGTGACTTCGCGTACTCGGGCCCGGCTGTTCACCGTGATCGGCGTGCTGGCCCTCGTCGTCGGCCTGGTCTGGATCGGCCAGGGCGCGAACCTGATCGGCGGCAGTTCGATGACCGGCCAGCCGCTGTGGTTGATCATCGGCCTCGTGGTCGCCGTCGCCGGCGCCGTCCTGCTCTGGTTGGCCGCGCGGGCCGGCCGGGACCCGAACGGCCCGCCCGGTCAGCACTGATGCGTGATCAGCGGATCGACGTCCTGCGGGTGGAACGTCGGCACTGGACCTGGCTGATCGTCCTGTTCCTGGTCGGCGGCGTGGCCATGGGCGCGCTGGGTTTCCTGGTCCAGCCGGGCGTCTCGCCGTTCACCCTGATCGCGATGATCTTGATCGTCGCCTCGCTGACGATCTACGTCGGCGAGCGGAAGCCGACCCCGGTGATCACCGCAGGCCCGGGTGGCATCGCACAGGGCCGCCAGGCCTTCATTCCCTGGGAACGGGTGCGGACGGTGTTGATCAAGGAGATCGAGGAACTCGACGGCTCCACGACGACCCTGATCCTGCTCGCCGAGCCGGTGCCCGCCGACGACCCGATCCGGACGGGGCCCTCGGACGGTACGGACCCGAGGGTGACCGCCGAGTTCCGGCTGCCGGATCTGATCGGCAACTTCCCGGTGGAGCACCTGGCCGACCCGCTCCGCCGCTTCCGCCCCGACCTCGACGTGATCGACCTCCGCTGACCGCGGACGTGCGCTGAGCCTGTCGAAGGGCCGAGCCAGGTCAGGCCTGGCCCACGCCCTTCGACAGGCTCAAGGGACGAGCAGGCTCGGGTCAGCCGAGCTTCTCCAAGATCAACTCGCGGACCCGGCCGGCATCGGCCTGGCCACGCATCTCCTTCATCACCGCGCCGATCAGGGCCCCGGCGGCCTGGACCTTGCCGGACTTGATCTTGTCGGCGACGTCCGGGTTGGCCTGGATCGCGGCGTCGACGGCCGCACCCAGGGCGCCCTCGTCGGACACCACGGCGAGACCCCTGGCCTTGACCACCTCGGCCGGCGAGCCCTCGCCGGCGAAGACTCCGTCGAACACCTGCCGGGCCAGCTTGTCGTTGATCGTCCTGGCGTCGACCAGCGCCTGGATCTCAGCCACCTGCTCCGGCGTGATCCCGGCGTCGGCAAGATCGACTCCGGTCTCGTTGGCCCGCCGCGCGACCTCGCTCAGCCACCACTTCCGGGCGGCCTGCGGCGTCGTGCCGGCGGCGACGGTCCGGTCGATCAGGTCCACCGCGCCGGCCGCGACGACGTCGCGCAGCTCCAGCTCGGTGAAGCCCCATTCGGCGCTGACCCGCTTCAGCCGGGCGGCCGGCGGTTCGGGCAGGCTGGCCCGCAACTCCTCCACCCAGGCCGCGTCCGGGGCGACCGGCACCAGGTCGGGCTCGGGGAAGTAGCGGTAGTCCTCCGCGGTCTCCTTGCTCCGGCCCGGCGTGGTCTCGCCGGTGTCCTCATGCCAGTGCCGGGTCTCCTGCTTGATCGTTCCGCCCTCGGTCAGCACGGCGGCCTGCCGGGTGATCTCGTACCGGATCGAACGTTCGACACTGCGCAGCGAGTTCACGTTCTTGGTCTCGGTCCTGGTGCCGAACTCGGCGTTCGGGGACGGCCTCAGCGAGACGTTGGCGTCGCAGCGCAGGGAGCCCTGCTCCATCCGGACGTCGGACACGTCGAGCGCCCGGAGCAGGTCGCGCAGCATGGTCACGTACGCACGCGCAACCTCGGGCGCCTTCTCACCGGTTCCCTCGATCGGCTTGGTGACGATCTCGATCAGCGGCACGCCGGACCGGTTGTAGTCCAGCAGCGAGTAGTCGGCGCCGTGGATCCGGCCGGTCGCACCGCCGACGTGCAGCGACTTTCCGGTGTCCTCCTCCATGTGCGCGCGCTCGATGCCGATCCGGTACGTCTCGCCGTCGACCTCCACCTCGGTCCAGCCGTCGAACGCGATCGGTTCGTCGTACTGGGAGATCTGGTAGTTCTTCGGCATGTCCGGGTAGAAGTAGTTCTTCCGGGCGAACCGGCACCACGACGCGATCGAGCAGTTCAGCGCCAGCCCGATCCGGATCGCCGACTCGACGGCGCGGGCGTTGACCACCGGCAGCGAGCCGGGCAGGCCGAGGCAGGTCGGGCAGGTCTGCGTGTTGGGCGGCGCGCCGAACGCGGTCGAGCAGCCGCAGAACATCTTCGAGGCCGTGTTCAGTTCGACGTGCACCTCGAGCCCGAGGACGGGATCGAAGGTCGCCAGGGCCTCCTCGTACGGCAGGACGGTCATCGCGCCGCCACCTCCAGTTCCGGGATCCGGTCGAGCAACGGGCCGCCCCAGTCCTTGATCAACGCGCGCTCGAGGGCGGCGCCGACGCGGTAGAGACGATCATCGGCCAGCGGCGGCGCCATCACCTGCAGGCCGACCGGCAGGCCGTCCTCCGGCGCCAGCCCGATCGGGAACGAGGCGCTGGCGTTGCCGGCCAGGCTGGACGGGATGGTGCACAGGTCGTTGGCGTACATGGCCAGCGGGTCGTCGACCTTCTCGCCGATCTTGAACGCGGTCACCGGCGTGGCCGGCGAGACCAGCGCGTCGACCTGATCGAAGGCCGCCTGGAAGTCGCGGATGATCATGGTCCGGACCTTCTGCGCCTGGCCGTAGTACGCGTCGTAGTAGCCGGCCGACAACGCGTAGGTGCCGATGATGATCCGGCGCTTCACCTCGGGACCGAATCCGGCCTCGCGGGTCGCCGCCATCACCTGTTCGGCCGAGTTCGCGCCGTCGTCGCCGACCCGCAGCCCGAACCGCATCGCGTCGAACTTGGCCAGGTTGGAGCTGCACTCGCTGGGCAGGATCAGGTAGTAGGCGGCGAGGCCGTACTGGAAGTGCGGGCAGGAGACCTCGACGATCTCGGCGCCCAGGTCGGCGAGCTTCGCCACCGCCTCGTCGAACCGCTGCATGACGCCGGGCGCATAGCCCTCGCCGCGCAGGTCGGTGATCACGCCGATCTTCATGCCCTTGACGTCGCCGGACCGGGCCGCCTCGACGACCGGCGGGACCGGGGCGTCGATCGAGGTGGAGTCACGCGGGTCGTGGCCGGCGATCACCTGGTGCAGCAGGGCCGCGTCCTCGACGTTGCGGGCACACGGGCCGGGCTGGTCGAGGCTGGACGCCAGCGCGACGAGACCGTACCGTGAGCTGGCGCCGTAGGTCGGCTTGATGCCCACCGTGCCGGTCACCGAGGCCGGCTGCCGGATCGAGCCACCGGTGTCGGTACCGATCGCCAGCGGAGCCTCGTACGCGGCCAGGGCGGCGGCCGAGCCGCCGCCGGAACCGCCGGGGATCCGGTCCAGGTCCCACGGGTTCCGGGTCGGGCCGTAGGCCGAGTTCTCGGTCGACGAGCCCATCGCGAACTCGTCCATGTTGGTCTTGCCGAGGATCACCACGTCGGCGTCGAGCAGCCGCTGGGTGATCGTCGCGTTGTACGGCGGCAGCCAGCCCTCGAGCACCTTGGAACCACAGGTGGTCGGCGCGCCGACGTAGGTCAGCACGTCCTTGAGGGCCAGCGGGACGCCGGCCAGCGGACCGACCGCCTCGCCGGCGGCGACCTTGGCGTCGACCGCCGCGGCCTGCTGCAGGGCGCGCTCGCCGTCCACGTGCAGGAAGGCGCCGACCCGGTCGTCCACGGCCGCCACCCGGTCCAGATGGGCCTGGGTGACCTCGACCGCGCTGACCTCCCGGGCGGCGATCCTGCTCGCCAACTCCGCCGCGGTGGCGGTGATCAGGTCGCTCATCACGCCTCCTCGTCGAGAATCCGGGGCACCCGGAACCGGTCCTGCTCGGCCGCCGGGGCACCGGCCAGCACGTGGTCGACCGGCAGCGATTCCCGCACCTCGTCGGCCCGGAACACGTTGGTCAGCGGCAGGGCGTGCGAGGTCGGCGGCACGTCCTCGGCCGCGACCTCGGACACCCGCGCCACGGACTCCAAGATCACGTCCAGCTGCGGGGCCAGCTGCTGCTGCTCGTCCGGGGTCAGGTCGATCCTGGCCAGCCGGGCCAGGGCGGCAACGTCGTCGGCGGTCAGTGCCACGTCTCTCCTCGTCGGGTGGTGCTTCGAGTTTCGGCCCAATCCTAGGGACGCGGCGCCGGATCCTCAGAACCGGCGCCCCGAACCGCGCCCACAGACGCCGGACACGGACCGCACAGACAGGACGTGAGGTTGATCGCGACGCTAGTTTGGGCGGCATGAAGCGGATCCTTGCGCTGGCCATCACCGCGGTCGCTGCGCTGACCTTCGCCGGCTGCGCCGAGACCGGAATCTCCGCCAAGGACGCGTACGCGATCGGCTGCCCGGCGGTCGACTCGGTCGCGGCGACCGGCTCGGTCGCCAACAAGGCGACCCTGGCCGGGCTGCGGGCCCTGCGTGACTCCCGGCAACTCGACGCCGACGGCCAGGCCTGGGTCGAGGCCACGATCACGCTGCTGGAGAACCCCAAGGAGGTCCCGGCCGAGGCGAAGAAGTTGATCATCGACGGCTGCGCGGAAAACGGTCACCCACTCAGCAACCTCGGCTGACCCGCCGGTAGTCTCTCCGCGGACCACGCCGAAAGATCTGGGCGGAACGTCCAGGAAGGCGGACTCGGAGTGCACTCCACAAGCGCGCCCGGAGCATCGGGCACGTCGTTGCGATGGTCGTTGGTGATCTTCGGTCTGGTCAGTTTCGCCGGCGCCTGGCTGGTCTGCGTACCGCTCTGGCAGAACGGCGGCGGCATCACCTCGCCGCTGCTCGGCGCGACCGCTTCGGCGATGATGTTCACGCCCACGGTGGCGGTGGTGATCACCTGGCTGGTGACCCGGCCGCGCGGCGGGCGGAGCCTGCGGGAACTCGCCTGGACCACCGGCCTCAGCTTCGGCCCGAACCGGCGGCGGACGGCGGCGGTGATCGCGGCGGTCTGGGTCGGCATCCCGGTCTTCGTGGTGATCACCACGCTGATCTGCGCACTCTTCGGGCTGTACCGGCTCGACCTGGAGACCTTCTCGCTGCTCGGCGACGAGTACCGCCTGAAGACCGGCAAGGCCCCGAACCCGCAGGCGATGTTGATCACCTCGATCGGCGCGGTCGCGCTGACGCCGCTGCTCAACGCGCTGCCGTCGTTCGGCGAGGAGCTCGGCTGGCGCGGCTGGCTGTTCCCCAACCTGCTCCGGTACGGACCCTGGGCGGCGATCTTGATCACCGGTGTGGTGTGGGGCCTGTGGCATGCACCGCTGACCCTGCTGGGCTACAACTACGCGATGCTCGGGCCGTGGTCGGCGCTGATGTTCATCCCGTTCTGCATCGCCTTCGGCGCGGTGCTCGCCTGGACCCGGTGGTTCACCGGCAGCGTCTGGCCGGCCGTCGTCGGCCATGGCGTCTTCAACGGGTCGACCGGGCTGGTGCTGCTCCTCGGTGCCTCCGGGCAACAGGTCAACTTCGCACTGGTCGGGCCGATCAGCGTGGTCGGGATCGTCCTGTTCGCGATCATCGCGGCGGTGCTCTTCGCGATCACGCGGCCCGGCGCCGAGGAAGATCAGCCCACGGACGACGTACCCTCGGCCGGCACCGCCACCTAGCCGGACGACAGATCGTGCATTGAGCCCGCTGCCCAACGCGCCCTGAGCCCGCTGCCCAACGCGCACTGAGCCTGTCGAAGTGCCAGATTCGGGCCCAACCCTTCGACAGGCTCAGGGAACGTTTGCGCCGGGGACTACCAGCCGACCTCGTCGCAGCCGCGATGATCACGCGGCTCGACCTGCAGGGTGGCGTGCGCGACGCCGTGCCGCTCCCGCAGCAGCGCCCGGGCCCGGTCGAGCACCGCGTGCGGATCGGCCGACTCGGCGGTGACCAGATGGGCGGTGGCAACGTTCATGCCCGAGGTCAGCGTCCACAGGTGCAGGTCGTGCACGTCGCCGACGCCGTCGATCGCCGCAAGATCACCGGCCACCTCCCCCGCGTCCATGCCCTCCGGCACGTGCTGGCCGAGCACCGCGAACACCTGCCGGCCCAGCATCACGGCGCGGACCGCGACGAAGATCCCGATGGCGATCGCGATCACCGTGTCCCACAACGGGCTGCCGGTGACCATGATCAGGATGCCGGCCGCGATCACGCCGACCGAGCCGGCCGTGTCGGCCAGCACCTCGAGGTAGGCGCCGCGTACGTTCAGGCTCTCCGCCGAGCCGTCCCGCAGCAACAGCAGCGCGATCAGGTTGATCACCAATCCGATCACGCCGACCACCAGCATCGGTCCGGTCTCGATCGCGGTCGCCGCACCGATCCGGCTGATCGCCTCCACCGTGACGTACACCGCGAGCCCGAGCATGATCAACACCGCGAGCAGTGACGCGAACACCTCGGCCCGGTAGGAGCCGTAGCTGCGCCGGCCGGTCCGGTCCGGCCGGGTCGCGATCCTGGTGGCGACCAGCGCGGCCCCGAGCGTCACCACGTCCGCCGCCATGTGACCAGCGTCGGACAACAGTGCCAGGGAGCCGGACAGCAGGCCGGCCACCAGTTCGACGACGAAGAACGCCGCGATCAGGACGAACGACACCGCCAGCCGCCAGCGATGCCGGCCGCCCGCGTGTCCATGATCATGTCCGTGCCCCATCTCAGTGCTCCCGCTCCGGGTGGATCGCCTCGGTGTGCTCGCTGTGCGCGATGGCGACGTCGAGCAGCATCCGTACGTGAGCGTCGGCGAGCCGGTAGTACGCCAGCCGCCCCGCCCGCCGCGCCGTCACCACCCGGTGCGCCCGGAGCAGCCGCAGCGCATGCGAAGCCGCCGACTCGCTCTGCCCCGTGACCGCGGCCAGGTCGGAGACGCACAGCTCGCCGTCCAACAGTGCGATCAGCAACCGCAGCCGACTCGGATCCGCCAGCAGCCCGAAGATCTCCGCAGTGTCCGCAATGTCCTCGGCCTCCGGCATCCGCTCCCGTACCTCCGCAACGTGCTCCTCGTCCACCAGATGCACACCTGAAGACCTGTTCATATGTCGAACCCTACCCCCAAATCCCGCTGACCGGTCACCAAAGCAGCGGTTGTTGCGGCGTGTCGCTGCGGAACTGACGTGTCGATGGAGAGGAGAGCGGATGGGTCCCGCGTCAACCGGTCGGTTGCGAAGGGTGGGTGCAGGCCGGGCTGGATCATCGAGACGGGTCGGCGAATCGGAACGAATCAGGACGAAGCAGTGGCGCGAGCCCGAACAAATCGACGCCGGGCCGGTCGACACGCGCACCCGGCGCGGACCAGTACGAATCGACGCGAGCCGTCGAGGCGAAGGAGCGGGCGCAGGCCGGAACGCATCAACGAGATCCGGTCGATGCGAAGATCGGGTGAGGCCAGCAATGGGACCGCACGAGCGGTCGACACCTGCGCGGGATCAGGGAGATCGCTACGAATCGCTCGGACACCCGCACCCTCGCGGACCCAGCCGCCACCCGCGACGCAGCCCGCCGCCCGGTGAAGGAACGCTGCGATCCGCCCAGGTCGCGCGGAACCGCCGAGCCGCGATCGACGCCCGACGGCCCGTACTCCGACATCGCGGCAACGGACCGACCCAGAGTCTGGTCCGCACGAAGCGGTCCCGCGCCGACCACCAGCGGTCGAAGCCGGGCGACCGACTGTCGAGAGGCCCGGTCCCAGTCGAGGGGCCCGGGTGATCGACCCGCGCGATGCGAGCCTGATGCCGGTGGAGCGGGCGCGACTGGTCGGCGCACGATGAGTGGATTCGGCGTGGCCCGCCCGAGCCGGGGCAACCGCCCAGTGGTGCACGGTGGATCCGGCTTGACCGGCAGACTCGAAGCCCGGATCCGCCCGACCACGATCGGCCGATGGAACGATCCGCCGATCACGCGATGCGCGATCGGACCGGCGAAGAGCGGCGGTGACACACATCTGCCTCACAACCGACCTTCGAAGCCGAGAAATCGGTTGCTGGAGGCGTTGCGTTGCAGATTTGAGTCACGTGGCTTTGGACGTGGATCCCAGGCGCGCACCCAGGCCTCCGCGCACCAGGCCGCCGTGGCTCCCCCGCCACGCTCCGTCGACCCTCACCCGCGGCGCTCGCCGAGTCGTCCCATCGGCCCGACCGGGGGGCTCCGAGGCGGGCGGGGCGGCCTACGATGTTGATCATCGCGCTGTCCCCGGTCGATCCGGGGAGACCGTCGTCGCCGAACCTCCACTCCCATCGACCTGCAGAGGACCCGACCGATGAAGATCACCTCCGTCGAGACGTTCGTGATCACCAACCGCCGCATCCTGCTCAAGATCAGTACCGACACCGGCCACTTCGGCTGGGGTGAGCCGACGCTCGAGGGCTGGGCTCGGCCGATCGAGGCGATCGTCGAGCAGATGGCCGACTACCTGGTCGGGCAGGACCCGCGCCGGATCACCCACCACTGGCAGGTGCTCGCCCGGGGCGGGTTCTACCGGGGCGGACCACTGTTCGGGTCGGCGCTGGCCGGGATCGACCAAGCACTGTGGGACCTGAAGGGCCGTGCGCTCGGCGTACCGATCCATGAGCTGCTCGGCGGCTCGGTCCGGTCCAAGATCAGGATCTACGCCCATGCCGGCGGCCGGTCCGGCCACACCGGGAGCCCGGAACGAGCCCGTGCGCTGGTCGAGGCGGGCTACACGATGATCAAGGTCGCGCCGGACGGCCAGGTCGGGTTCGTGGACAACGCCGACTACCTGGACCGGTTCGTCGCCGACGTCACCGAACTGAGGGAAGCGATCGGCGGGGCGGTGGACTTCGGGATCGACCTGCACGGCCGGTTCTCGGTGCCGATGTCGCGCCGGGCACTACCGCTGATCGAGCACCTGGCGCCCGCGTTCGTCGAGGAGCCGCTCCGGCCGGAACACTCCGAGTTGATCGGCTCGGTCGTGGACAGCACGTCGATCCCGATCGCGACCGGCGAGCGGCTCTACACCCGGACCGAGTTCCGCGCGGTGCTGGAGGCCGGTGTCGCGGTCGTCCAGCCGGATCTCTCGCACGCCGGCGGCATCTCGGAATCCTTCCGGATCGCCACCCAGGCAGAGATCTACGACGCCCAGCTGGCGCCGCACTGCCCGCTCGGCCCGGTCGCGCTGGCCGCCTGCCTGCAGGTCGACGCCGCGGTGCCGAACTTCCTGGCCCAGGAGACCGTGATCGAACTCCATGATCAACAACCCGGCCGCGGCCTGGAACTGCTGACCAACCCGGAAGTGCTGGCCCCGGTCGACGGCTATCTGCCGGTGCTCACCGGCCCCGGTCTCGGCATCGAGATCGACGAGGACGCGGTTCGGTCCCAGGTCGCCACCGAGCCGCTGGCCCCCGGCTCGCCGACCTGGTTCTACCCGGCCGACGACAGCTTCGCCGAGTGGTGAGATGGAGCCGTACCCCGACCTCGACGCCGACGAGCCGACCACGCTCCGCCAGTTCCTTGATCAATACCGCGGGCGAGCGCTGCAGCGGGTGGAGCGGCTGACCGACGCCCAGGCACGACAACGGGTCCTGCCCGCGACCGAACTGACGGCCGGCGGGATCCTCAAACACCTGGCGCACATGGAGGATCACTGGTTCACGGCCCGGGTCGGCGGCGGTGAGCTACCCGAGCCGTGGGCGTCGGCGCCGCTGGCCACCCGGCCGGGCTGGGACTTCGAATCCGCGGCCGACGACACGGTGCAGGAGCTGACCGAGCTGTACCGAGCCGCCTGCACCCGCAGCCGCGCGGTCACCGACCGGTTGCCGTCCCTGGACACCAGGGCGCCGCGCCCCTCCTTCGGCAAGGGCCCGGTCACCCTGCGCTGGGTCCTGGTGCACCTGCTGGAGGAGACGGCCTGCCATGTCGGCCACCTCGACCTGCTCACGGATGCCCTTGATCACGGCTAGGTGTACCCGGCCATCAGGTTGGTAGCAGGCGGCTGATCGGTGGCTTGCCTCCGAGTGCGCTGTGACGGCGTTCAGTGTTGTAGTGCTCGATCCAGGGTGCAAGGGCCGCGGCTCGGTCGGCGTTGCTGGTGAAGGTCTGGTGGTAGGCCCATTCGGTGGACAGGGTGCGGTTGAGGCGTTCCACTTTGCCGTTCTGCCAGGGGCAGTGGGGCTTGATGAACTTCTGCTTGGCGCCCAGGGCGGCGCAGGCCTTCTTCATCTCGGTTGAGTGCCGGTAGGCGAAGGCGTTGTCGGTGATCACCCGCTCGATCCGAGCGATGCCCTTGGTTGCGAAGTAGGCGGCTGCTCGGCGTAGGAACGCCGCGCTTGTCGCGGCCTTCTCGTCGGGAAGGATTTCCGAGTAGGCCAACCGGGAGTGGTCGTCGATCAGGGAGTGCACGTAGTCGTAGCCGACCTTGACCTTCTTGTGGCGGTGATCGACCGTCGCTGCTCGTCCGTGGGCTCGCCAGCCGCCGCCGTCAGGGATCTTGCCGAGCTTCTTGACGTCCATGTGGACCAGCTCGCCCGGGCGGTCACGTTCGTAGCGGACCGTGGTCTGTTTCGAGGACCGGATCACCTCGCCGGTCAGCGGATCCAGGTCGCGCAGGTGGGGCACGTGGTTTCGGCGCAGGATCCGCGACACCGTCCGGGCTGGGACGCCGATTTTCGGACCGAGCACATCGGGGCCGTCGCGATGCTCGGCACGTGCAGCGAGGACTTCCTGCTCGACCTCGTCGCTGGTCTTAGTCGGCATCGAGTGTGGCCGTGACGATCGGGTCACCAACCCCGCCTCGCCTTCGGATGCGAAGCGGTCGATCCAGGTCTTCACGCACTTGCGCGAGACCCCTGTCGCGGCGGCGATGTGGGCTTGTGGCCAGCCAGCCTGGTGGCGCTGGACGATCAATCGGCGACCGTGAACAGTCAACCGGGCATTAGCGTGGGACACGAGAACCTCCGGGTGGGAGTGGGCCTTAGACAAGCCACATCCCATTCGGAGGTTCCCCTTCGTTCAACCAGGCTCGCCGCTACCAACCTGATGGCCGGGTACAGCTAGGAGGCTCACCGACCGGTCAGTTGCGCAGCGACACGCCGCCCAAACGCCTGCTTTGGTGACCGGTCGGCGGAAGGGTTTTTCAGAGAGGACGGATCACGAAGCCGGTCTTGAGCTTCGGGGTGAAGAAGGTCGACTTCGGGGGCATCAGCAGATGGTCCCGGGCAGTGCGCTGGATCTCGGCGACCGACACGGGGCGGATCAGGATGCCGGCCTCGGCCCGGCCGTCCCGAACGGCGGCGCCGACCTCCGCCAGCCCGTGCTGGTACGTCACCTCGTGCGGCACGTCGGCGAGCGCGGCTTCCAGCCAGGCCCCGTCCAGCTCGCGTACGCCCTCGAAGGCGCCCGGCAAGGGCTCCAACCGCCAGGCCGCGTCCCGGGCGACCAGGACCAGGTGGCCGTCGGCCTCCATCGCCGCCAGGGTCGCCGGCGTCGGCGCCTCCATCTCACTGGTACGGAAGCGGCGCCGCAACGCGGTCAGCAGGTCGGTGGCGGTGATCCCGGTGTAGAGCCGGTGGATCGCCGCGACGCTGAGCTGGTCGGCCACCAGTTCGCCCACGTACGCCAGCGTCTGCTCGGCCGCCGTGTCGCGCCGGCCGGTCGCCGCCCGTACCTCGTCGCGATAGATCCGGCTCACCCCGTAGCGGTGATGCCCGTCGGCGATCAGCACGTCGTCGGAGCCGACCAGTGCGGCGATCACGGCGACCCGGGCCGGATCGGAGACCCGCTCCACGACGTGCTCCACGCCCTCGTCGAGCACCTTGCCGACCGGCTCGCCGGGCTCGGCCAGCAGCGCGGTCAGACCGGACGCGAGCGCGAGACCCCAGACCGGCGACAGGTTGGCCCGGGTGGCCCGGGTCAGGTCGAGCCGGTCGGTGGACGCCTTGGGCGTGGTCCGTTCGTGCGGCAGCACCCCGCCGGCGCCCTCGTCGACCACCTCGAGTCCGCCGATCACGCCGGCCAGATCGCGCGGCACGCCGGCCGCGTCGGTGAACCGGACTCGGTAGATCGTGAACGTCGGCACCGGGTCCGTCACCAGGGTGCCGTCCGCCTGCCACTGCTCCAGCAACCGGCCGGAACGGGCATAGCCATCTGGTCCGCTCGGTACGTCGACGTGCACGATGTTGTGGCCCGAGCGCTGCCGGTAGGCCTCGGCGTCGGCCTCCGACAGCACGTCGTACGGCGGCGCGACGAGCGCATCCAGATCGTCGGTGGCGGCATAGCGCAGGGCGGCGAAGGGCACGAAGGCGGGCACGGCCCCAGCCTGCCAGACGAGACCGAAACACCACGGTAATCGCGAGTAGGCCATGATGGTGTGCGTGTTCCTGATGCGCGTGTCCCTGCCCGACCGACCCGGTTCGCTGGGTGCCGTGGCGTCCGCGCTGGGCACGGTCGGCGCCGACATCAACGCGGTGGAGATCGTCGACAAGACCGGTGACGTCGTCATCGACGACTTCATCGTCGACCTGCCGAACGGCCAACTGCCCGAGACCCTGGTGACCGCCTGCGAGGTGCTCGACGGGGTCCGGGTCGAATGGATCTCCCGCTATCCCGAGGGCGGCGGGCTGCAGTCCGATCTCGAGGCGCTGGAACGGATGACCGCCGACCCGACCCAGGCGGCGGAGACGCTGGCGTCGATGTGCCCGGTGGTCTTCCGGTCGCACTGGGCCATGCTGCTCGACGTCGCCGCCGATCCGCCGCAGGCGGTCTACTCGACCACGCTGGCGCCGGAGTTCGGCGAGCGGCCGCCGGAGTCGCTGGCGCCGTTCCACGAGACCCGGCGGGTCGATCTGCCGGCGGGCTGGCTGCCCGGCTGGGGCGAATCGACGGTCGTGATCACGCCGGTCGGGGACGATCGGGTGATCATCATCGGCCGGCTCGGCGGGCCGCCGTTCCTGGATTCGGAGATCGCCCGGCTGAACCACCTGGCCGCGCTCGTCAAATAGGCCGCTTCCGGCGCTACCGTACGCTTCGTGCTCCTCGGCTGGCCGGAACTCCTCGCGCTGCTGACCTCGCTCGCGTTCGGCGTGGTCTCGGCGATCATCCCGGTCGCCAACGCCGAGGCGTACGTGATCGCCTCGCAGGTCGCCGCGGTCGCCGGGCCGATCCCGGTCGCGGTCGGGGTCGGGCTGGGCCAGTCGGCCGGCAAGCTGCTGTTGTTCGTCGCCGTCCGGCGCGGCCGCGACTACTGGTTCCTCCGCAAGCACCATGATCAACGAACCGCGGTCGGCCCGGTCCGGACCAGGATCCGGGCCGTCCTGGCCCGGCTGCTGGAGCTGGTCGGCACGAACCGCTGGGGGCTGCCGATCGTCGCCCTGGCGGCGGTGATCGGCATCCCGCCGCTCTACGCCGTCGCCCTGGTCGCCGGGGCCAGCCGGATGCGTGCGCTCTGGTTCTGGGTCGTGGTCGCGGCCGGCCGGGTGACCCGGTTCGTCCTGGTGGCCCTCGGGGTGGCTTGGCTACCGTTCTGATGATCATGACCGCCGACGATCCGGTACGAGAGCCCTGGCGGCTCCGCGACGCCGCCCAGCTGGCCGCACTACGCCGGGCCCGCGACCTGGTGGACCGCCACTACGCCGAACCGCTCGACCTGGACGACCTGGCCGCCGCGGCCGGCTACTCCCGGTTCCACTTCGCCCGGGCCTTCCGCGCCGCGTACGGCGAAACCCCGGTCCGCTATCTGACCCGGCGCCGGATCGAACGCGCCGCCGAACTGCTGCGCTGGGTCAACCTCAGTGTGACCGAGGTCTGTCACCTGGTCGGGTTCAGCAGCCTGGGCTCGTTCAGCAGCGCCTTCACCGACTTCGTCGGCACCTCCCCGGCCCGGTTCCAGGCCGAGGCCCACCGGACCGGCCGACCGCCGATCCCCGGCTGCTACGTGCTCATGTACGGGCAGCCGCACAGGAGAGCAAGCTCGGAGAAGCCCGGGCCCGGAGCGGCTCAGTAGCGTCGAGGCCAACCGAAGGGAGCGTTCCATGATCACGAAACTGGGTGTCGCCGGCATCTACGTCACCGACTACGACCAGGCCAAGGAGTTCTTCGTCGACAAGCTCGGCTTCACCGAGCGGTTCGACGTCAAGCTGGAGAACGGGTACCGCTGGTGCACCGTCGCGCCGCCCGGTGCGCCCGACTTCCAGCTGAACCTGACCGTGCCCGGACCGCCGATGCACGACGAGGAGACGACGGCCGCGATCCGGATGCTGCTGGCCAAGGGCGCGCTGAGCGGAGGCGCCTGGAACACCGACGACTGCCGGGCCACCCACCGCGAGTACACGGCCCGCGGCGTCGAGTTCCTGCAGGAGCCGCAGGATCGCCCGTACGGCGTCGAGGCGGTGTTCCGGGACCCGTTCGGCAACTGGTACAGCCTCAACGAGACCAACGACCTCGCCGACAACGCCGAGGAGATCAGCAAGCACTACGAGCCGGGCGACACCGCAGGCTGACTTCCACGGCGCGCCGGTCGATCGGGTCGTCGTCACGGACGCCAGCGCCCGGCCGCACGCAGGATGCGCAGCGCGCTGAGCGTGATCATCTCGCTGGGCGCGCCGGCGACACCCCAGTCGACGACCTCGACCTGGTGCTCGAACCGGTGCCCCTTCGGCACCCACCACTGCCGATCCGCCGCCCAGCGTCCGTCGGGGCGGCGTTTGCGCTCGAGCAGGTCCAGAGCGTGGTCGGCGCGGGTGTCGATGACAGTGCGATCGACCGCCAGGAAGGTCAGCGCGGCGAGCACGTCGTAGTGCCAGTACGACGGATAGCCGAGCTTGGTCCACCGCTGGTCGATGATCGCTCCGGCCGGCCTCGGGTTCGGGCGGGACCGACTCGGGACCCCGGTCCCGGTGCTGTAGTAGAGCTGGTGGCCCAGGAACAACTCGGCGGCCCGGTCCGCCGCTGCTGCGGCAGCAGCGTCACCCGTCACGAGTGCGTACTCCCGGAGGCCGCCAGCGGGCAGTAGCGACTGGTGGAAGGACGATCGCCGCCCGGAGGCCTTGATGTGGCAGTTCCAGCCACCGTCGGGCCACTGCCACTCGACGAGCCGCCGGGCGATCGCCACGGCTCGTTGATCATCCGCGAGCCCGAGCCGCGCGGCGATCAGGAGCACGCCGCCCGGGAGGAAGCCGTAGATCCGGGCCAGGCCGTCGATCACCCGCGGCGGTCTGGCCGCCATCGTGGCGTCGAGCAGGAAGCCGGCGGCCGCCAGGATCCGCGGGTCGGGTGGCACCGCGAGCTCGGTCAGCGACAGGGTGCGCCACAGCGTCCCGCCGACGTCCGGGGTCACGTCGATGCGGTCGATCCCGATCAGGTCCTCCGGCGCCCTCGAGGTGCCGGCGTACCGCCGGATGGTGACCTGCTTGGCGAAGCTTCCGTCCGGGAGTTGCCCCTCCAACAGCGCGACCACCTTCGGACCGGTCAGGACCCCGGCCGGCGGCTCGACCCCCGGCTCGCCGAGCAGATCGCGCCGCGCCTGGAGGCGGATGCCGGGCTCGTCCGAGCCCAACAGCCATTCGACGGCTTCGTCCACCGCTCCACGGTCCCACAGCCCGACGACACTCGGTACGCCCTCGCCGGCAAGATCCGCCGTTCGGCTGTCCACGTGGTGAAACGATTAACGTGGAAGGTCGCTGCGATTTGGCATCGATCCGGTGTCGGCGTTGACAAACATCAGATCATTTGCCCATGATGAGCCCAGCCACCGCAGGCTTGCTGGGAGGAATGACCCTGGTTCATCGGATGCATCGTCGCTCACCGAATGAAGCGACGGCTTGGCCTCAGACACCGATCCCTCCATCGACCACGAGGGACGCGACCCCGTCGACTCCAAGCCAATCGGTCACCGACCATCAGGACGCAGGAGGGGGAATCCAATCATGAGTGTCCTCGCGGCCCGCCGGCCCAGGGAACGCCTTCAGTCGCGACGGATCAAGGAGCCCAAGTCCGACCACGCGTTCTTGATCATCAACTACGGGGTGCTGGCGCTGTTCTGCCTCTCCGTGCTCTACCCGTTGATCTTCGTCCTGAGCGCCTCGGTCAGCTCGGCGACGGCGATCAACTCCGGCCAGGTCGTGCTTTGGCCGGTCGGTTTCAACATCGACGCCTACGTCGACATCTTCCGCTCCCCCGAGCTGTTCGGCGGTCTGCTGAACTCGCTCTTCTACGCGGTGGCCGGTGCGCTGATCGGCACCGCGATCACGATCTTGGCGGCCTACCCGCTGTCCCGCGACGATCTGCCGTTCCGCCGGCCGCTGACGTTCTTCTTCCTGATCCCGACGATGTTCAGCGCGGGAATCATCCCGAACTACATCGTGGTCCGCCAGCTCGGTCTGCTGGACACCCGGTGGGCGATCATCCTCCCGGGCGCGATGGCGATCTTCAACATGATCGTCACCCGGACCTTTTACCAGATCAACATCCCGCGGGAGCTGCTCGAGGCCTCCCGGGTCGACGGCGCGAGTGACTTCCGGTTCTTCTTCCAGGTGGCACTGCCGCTGAGCAAGCCGATCATCGCGGTGAACCTGTTGTTCTACGGCGTGACCCAGTGGAACAGCTGGTTCAGCGCCTTCCTGTACCTGACCAACTCCGATCTCTATCCCCTGCAGTTGGTCCTGCGCAACATCCTGGCCAAGAGCGCCCCCGACCCGGCCCAGCTGTCCGGCGTGGACGTCCAGGAGTTGATCAGGAACCGGGAGCTGTTCGACAAGCTCAAGTACGCGGTGATCGTGGTCGCCATGCTGCCGCCGCTGATCGTCTATCCGTTCGTCCAGAAGCACTTCGTCAAGGGTGCGCTCATCGGATCGCTGAAGTGAGGCCGCGATGACTGCAACGACGACCCCCACCGCCCGGCCGGCCGCGGACCGCGAGCGGACCGAGAAGCCGAAGACCAAGCTGTCGCTCCGGCTGCGCCGGTCCTGGCAGCTGTACGTCCTGCTGATCCCGCCCACGATCTACGCGTTGATCTTCCTCTGGTGGCCGCTGTACGGCCTGCAGATGGCGTTCAAGAACTTCAGCGTGGTCAAGGGCATCGAGGGCAGCCCGTGGGTCGGGCTGAAGTACATCGAGCAGTTCGTCACCTCGTACCAGTTCTGGCCGATCCTCGGCAACACGTTGATCTTGAACTTCTACCAGCTGATCGCCTTGTTCCCGCTGCCGGTGATCTTGGCCCTGCTGGTGAACACGGTGCGCAGCGTGAAGTACCAGCGGGTCGTGCAGATGATCACGTACGCCCCGCACTTCATCTCCACCGTCGTCGTGGTCGGCATCATCATCATGCTGTTCGACCCGTCCGGCGGCGTCGTCAACCAGGCGATCGAGACGTTCGGCGGCCAGCCGGTGGACTTCCTCAGCTCCGGCGCGTTCCGGCACACCTACGTCTGGTCCGACGCCTGGCAGACGCTCGGCTTCTCGGCGATCATCTACCTTGCCGCGCTGACCGGCGTCGACCCCCAGCTGCACGAGGCAGCCAAGGTGGACGGGGCCAACCTGCTCCGCCGGATCTGGCACATCGATCTGCCGGCCGTCATCCCGGTCATGATCACGTTGCTGATCCTCAACATGGGCAACATGCTCAACACCGGGTTCGAGAAGGTGCTGCTGATGCAGAACCCCTTGAACCAGTCGGTCTCGGAGGTGATCGACACCTATTCGTACCGGATCGGCTTCGCGACCATCCCGCAGTTCTCGTACGCCACCGCGATCGGGCTGTTCAAGTCCGTGATCGGCGTGATCTTGCTCGTGGTCGCCAACTGGCTCGCCCGCCGGGTCGCGAAGCAGAGCCTCTTCTAGTCCGTCCGCCCAGCATCTACCAGTCAGTACGCGTCAACACAGGGGTGCCGATCATGCAATCCAAAGAATTCAAGCCACTGCAGCTGGACCGGCGCGCGTTCGTCCGGGCCGCCGGGCTCGGCGCCGCCGGGCTCGCCGTGCCGGGGGCGCTGGCCGCCTGCTCCACCGAGGGCAGCGGACCCGAGCAGCCCAAGGGCATCGAGAACGTCGAGCAGAAACAGCTCGGCGCGGACACGCCCGGGGTGACCTACCCGGACGGGTACGTCGGCCCGAGGGCCAGTCAGAAGGAGCCCTTCGGCGACGGCTCGAAGACGTTCAAGGTCGTGGTCCAGGTGGACGCCGAGGACGTCGGCGACTGGTCCACCAACAAGTTCTCCGCCTGGCTGGAGAAGCGGACCGGCGTCAAGATCGAATTCGTCCAGGTCATGGTGACCGCCACCGACGGGTCGGTCGACATGACCAAGATCAACGCCATGCTCGCCTCCAACGAACTGCCGGACGCGTTCCTCAACATCCCGTTCACCAGTGATCAGGTGTCGTTGTACGGGCAGCAGGGCCTGTTCGTGGCGCTGCAGGACTACATCGAGACCTATGCACCGGAGGCGCGGCGGATGCGCCAGGAGTATCCGGACTTCGACGCCCTGAACCGGGCTCAGGACGGCAACACGTACTGGTTCCGCGGCATCAACGACTGCTTCCACTGCCGGGTCTCCCCCGGCCGGGCCTTCGTCAACCAGAAGTACCTCGACGCCATCGGCGCCAAGATTCCGACGACGACCGAGGAGCTCCGTACGGTCCTCAAGGCGTTGAAGGACAACGACCCGACGCCGGGCAAGAACATCATCCCGTTCGGCGCGGCCGTCGATCAGCAGGTCGACCGGTTCATCATGAACGCGTTCCTCTACAACCCCGGCGGCGACCGCAACGGTGGCTGGCTGCGGCTGAACGAGGGCAAGGTCGAGTTCGTCGCGGACAAGCCGGAGTGGCGCGAGGGGCTGCGCTTCCTGCGCACCCTGTACGACGACGGCACGCTGCCCAAGACGTCGTTCACCATGACCAAGGACGCTCTGCTCAAGGCCGGCAACACCGGTCGGTTCGGCGTCATGCGCGGCTACTGGTGGGGTGCCTTCATGGACCTCGAGTACAAGGAGGACGCGCTCTGGCACGACTACGTGCCGGTGCCGCCGCTGAAGGGCCCGGGCGATGTGCAGTACGCGGCCTGGGACCACTACGGCTACGCGGCCGGCAACCTGGTGATCACCAGCAAGTGCAGCAATCCCGAGCTGCTGGTCCAGTGGGCCGACGCCCAGATGGAGCTGGAGGCGATCATGGGCGCCTACGGCGGCATCAAGGACGAGAACTGGGGCTGGGCCAAGGAGGGCGACGAGGCGATCAACGGCAAGCAGGCCGTCTGGTACTCGGTCGAGTTCCCGGCACCGCAGGGCACGTCCTGGGATCAGCACTCGGTGATGTACCGCTCGAACGACTTCCGGCTCGGCCAGTGGGTGGACCCGAAGCAGCCGACGTTCGAGAAGGACCTGTACGAGGCGAGCCTGGTCTACGAGCCGCACCAGCAGCCGAAGGAGATGCAGCTGCCGCCGCTGCTGTTCGACGAGTCGAGCGCGGCGCAGAAGGCGGACACCGCGGCCGCGATCGAGCTGGCCGTCAAGGAGCATCTGGCCAAGTTCAGCACCGCTGAGCTCGACGTCAACGACGACGCCGCCTGGAACGCCTACGTGGCCAAGTTCGAGGCGATGGGCCTGCCTGCCTACCTCGAGCTCTACCAGCAGGCGTACGACAACCGGCCGAAATAGGCCGCGACGGACCGGCGGCCCGGGCCGAAGGCTAGTTGCCCTCCGGGCGACCGAGCCCGAAGCCCAGGTCGCCGGTCATCACGTAATAGACGTACCAACCCAGCAGGAAGCAGGCCAGCATCGCGCCGAACAGGGCGAGGCTGACCCAGATCCGCATCCGCTTCTTCGACTTCGTGCTGGGCACCTTCTCCGGCCCCCACTCGCCGACACTCGGCTGCACCCGTGGCGGCGCCTGCCCGTTCAGGTTCAGGTTGGAGAAGATCTTCGGCACGGCGTCCACCTTAGCCAACGGCGGGCCGGCGGAACTCGGCCAGCCAGGGGTCGGTGGCGAAGCGATCCTGCGGGCCCACGCGGTCGATGCTCACCGGCTCCAGCCCGTGCTCGGTGAACCGGTCGATGTCGGCCCGGTTCAGGGGCCACGGCGGTCCGGTGACCTCGCCCTCGTCGAGCGCGGACGCGACGACGACCAAGGTGCCGCCGGGCGCGACCAGGCTTGCGACCGCGGCCGTCGCGTCGGCGCGGCGGTCCGGCGAGATCGACTGGATGGTCAGGCTCTCGTAGACGAGGTCGAAGGCACCGGCCCACTCGGCCGGCAGGGCGAACAGGTCCGCAACCCGGAGGTCGAGGCCGGCCTCGGCGTGCCGGCGCCGGGCCTCGTCGACCGCCTCGGCCACGAAGTCGAAGCCGGTGGTCCGGAAGCCGAGCGAGGCCAGGTGGGCCGCGTCGCCGCCGTACCCGCAGCCGACCACGATCGCCGTCCTGCCGTCGCCCCGGACGCCGCTGCGTTCGACCCAGTGCCGCAGGTGCGAGTGCGGGCCCTCCCGGTCCCACGGCGCTGCGCGGCCGCCACGATCGGCCTCCGCGTAGATCTCCACGTAGTGGGCTTTCAGCTTCGACTCGTCCATCCGCTCACTCCTCCTCGCCGACCCGGGCCACCTCGGCGGCCGCCTCGGGACCGTTGTGCAGCAGCACCTCGAAGCCTTCGGCGTCGAGGATCGGCACCTTCAGTGTGACCGCCTTGTCGTACTTGGAGCCGGGCGATTCGCCGACCACGACGAAGGAGGTCTTCTTGGACACCGACCCACTGACCTTGCCGCCGCGGCTGGTGATCGCCTCGGCCGCCGAGTCGCGGGTGTAACCGGGGATCGAGCCGGTCACGACGAACGAGTGCCCGGCCAGGGTCTGGTCCCTGGTCTCTCCCGGCTCGTCGGCCATCACGCAGCCGGCGGCCAGCCACTTGTCCACGATCTCCCGCCGCCACGGCTCCGCGAAGTGTTCCCGGATCGCGGTGACCAGGGTCGGACCGATCCCCTCGACGTCGGCGAGCTGCTCCTCGGTCGCCTCCATCAGGGACTGGATGCTGCCGAAGGCGGCGGCCAGGTCGGGCGCCACGCCGGGGCCGACGTGCCGGATCGACAGGGCCACCAGGAACTTCGCCAGCGGCCGGGTCTTGGCCTCCTCCAGGTTGGCCAGCAGCTTGCGTCCGTTCGCCGACAGCGCGCCCGCCTTGGTGGTGAAGAACTCGCTCTGCAGCAGCCCTTCCTCGGTCAGTCCGAACAGATCGCCCTCGTCGCCGATCAGGCCGGCGTCCAGCAGGGCCTGGCCGGACTGGTAGCCGAGCACTTCGATGTCGAGGGCGGCCCGCCCGGACAGGTGGAACAGCCGTTCCCGCAGCTGCGCCGGGCAGGACCGGGTGTTCGGGCAGCGGATGTCCGCATCGCCCTCCTTCTCGTACGCCAGCGCGGTGCCGCATTCCGGGCAGTGGGTCGGCATCTCGAACGCCCGCTCGTCACCGGTACGCAGATCGACCACCGGACCGACGATCTCGGGGATCACGTCGCCGGCCTTGCGCAACACCACGGTGTCGCCGATCAGCACGCCCTTGCGGACCACCTCGGAGGCGTTGTGCAGCGTCGCCATCGCCACGGTCGACCCGGCCACCTTGACCGGCTCCATCACCCCGTACGGCGTGACCCGGCCGGTCCGGCCGACGTTGACCCGGATGTCGATCAACTTCGTGTTGACCTCCTCCGGCGGGTATTTGTAGGCGATCGCCCAGCGCGGCGCCCGCGAGGTGGACCCGAGTTGATCTTGGACCGAGCGCAGGTCGAGCTTGATCACGATGCCGTCGATCTCGTGCTCGACCGAGTGCCGGTGCTCGCCGAAGTGGTTGATCACCTGCCAGACCTCGTCCAGGTCGTGACACAGCTTGGCGTGCTCGCTGACCTTGAGGCCCCAGGCCTTCAGCGCCGGATAGACCTCGGACAGCCGCGGCACCGAGAATCCCTCGGCGGCGCCCAGGCCGTGCGCCACGAACCCGAGCCGCCGGGACGCGGTGACCTTCGGGTCCTTCTGCCGCAGCGAGCCCGCGGCGGCGTTGCGCGGGTTGGCGAACGGCGGCTTGCCGTCGGCGACCAGGTGCTCGTTCAGCGTCGCGAAGTCCTCCACCGCGAAGAACACCTCACCGCGGACCTCGAGCAGGTCGGGCACGTCCTTCCCGGCCAGGCGGCCCGGCACCGCGTCGATGGTCCGGACGTTGGCCGTGACGTCTTCGCCGACCCGGCCGTCGCCGCGGGTGGCGGCCCGGGTCAGCCGGCCCTTCTCGTACACCAGATCGATGGCCAGCCCGTCCACCTTCAGCTCGCAGAGGAAGCCGGACTCGGTGATCTGCTGCTCACCCAGCTCCCGGATCGCCCGCTGCGCCCAGCGCTCCAGCTCCTCGGCGGAGAACGCGTTGTCCAGGCTCATCAGCGGCTGCAGGTGCTGCACCGGCGTGAACGTCGTCGACGGTGGCCCGCCGACCTGCTGACTCGGCGAGTCCGGCGTCCGCAGCGACGGGAACCGGTCCTCCAACCCGTTCAGCTCCCGCATCATCGTGTCGAACTCGGCGTCGGAGATCGTCGGCGCGTCCAGCACGTGGTAGCGCCAGCGCGCCTCGTTCAGCGCCTCCGCGAGGTCGGCGTGCCGTTCCCGGGACTTGGGGTCGGGGTCGTCGATGTCGATGTCGACCTTGGCCGCATCCGGCAGTTCCTCTTCGTTCTTCCTCGCCACGTCCGAAACATTAACGGCCCGCACCGACATCCGAGCCGAACCTGCCGGAGTCGCCATACTGGCTGCAGAGGTCCGCACTGCGCCGGCACCGGAAAGCGACCCGACCATGTCCGCGAAGGATGTCCTCGAGAAGGACGGTCCCGAAGATCTGTCGTACGGCGACGACGGCGGTTTCGGCCCTGCCCCGGCTGCCCGCGGGCCCTGGCCGATGGTCGCGGTAGCCCTGCTGCTCGGGGCGACCCTGGTGCTGGCGGCTTCGGAGTGGTCGGCGCGGACCCTGGAACTGCGGCTGCTCACGACGGCGGCGGCGGCCGGTCTGCTGGTGCTGCTGGTCGCGCTCGCCCTCCGCCCCGCGGCGCCGGAGCGACGCCGGCGGATCACGCTGATCACCGCCTTCGTGGCCGGCGGAGCGACGCTGCTGCTGGTCATCGCCCCGGTCGCCGTAACCCAGTTCGGGCCGCGCGGGACCGGGCTGACCTGGGTCGCTCCTGCTGCCACCCGCGGGGCGGCGCCGCTGGCGGTGGCCGGGGACACGGCCGTGCTGACCGCCGAGGACCGGCTGTTGTTCCTCCGGCTCGGCGACGGGTCCGTGGTCGCCGAGGTCCCGCTGCAGCCGTCGGACGTGGCGACCGTGGTCGGCGACGGGGTGCTGGTCCGGACCTCCGAAGGATTCATGCGGTACGACCTCGCCGGCCGGCCGACCTGGCCGGAGCCGATCGACAGCCACCGGATCCTCGCCTACGACGAGGGCGTCGTCGCGCTCGCCTTCTGTGCCGGCGGCAGCTGCCGGGTCGAGGGCCGGACCGCGACCGGCGACCGGACCTGGCAGTTGGAGGTGCCGTACGTGGCGCTGCACCGGCCCGACGTCGCCGAGTACGCCTCCACCGGCCTGCCGTCCCAGCTCGCGATCCGGACCGCCGGCGGCCCCGCGGAATCGCCCCGCTGGGCCCTCCGCTCCGCCACCGGCGAACCGGCCGGAACCCTGGAGGGCAAGGCGATCCGGCTGATCGACCTGTGGGCGATCACGCTGGGCGGCGACGACCTCGGCCCGTGCATCGTCCGGCTCCAGAACGGACCGACCGAGGCCGTCGACTGCGTCAGCCCGTGGTCGATCCGGGTCCGGAACGGACTGCTCGTCGTCGAGCAGCCGCACGGTTACGTCACCGTCATCCGGCCCGGCCCGGTCCTCGGCGGCGGTGAGCCGTTCGAGACCGCGACGGCGTTCGGCCGGACCCCGGACAGCGACCTCGGCCAGCACGGCCGGGCGCGGCTGACCGGCGACGTGCTGGACGGCTGGCCGTGGACCCCGTTCGTCCGGACCGGCGCCCCGCCGGCCTGGCGGTCCGCCCCGCTGCCGCTGGCCGTCGGCGCGAGCCGGCCCGTGGTCTCCGTCGTCGGCTCCACCGTGGTCGTCCTCGGCGACGCCACGCCGGGCCTGTTCGGCACCCTGGGCGAGGAGTCCACCCTGCTCGCGTACGACCTCGTGGACGGCACCGAGCTGGCCCGGATCCGGCTCCCCCGGGTCGCTCCGAGCGACCTGCCCGGCCGAGCCGTCCCGACCGGCGACGGCCGTGTCCTGCTCGCCCTGCCCGGCCGACCGCCGATGCTGGTCGGCCGGAACTAGGACGTCCGGCCGGCTCTGTATCGACGCCGAAGGGGTGCGGTTTACGCTCCTGCCATGGCTCGGGTGCTGCTCACGGGGATGTCCGGCGCGGGAAAGACCACGGTGCTGGAGGCGGTCGCCGCCCGGGGCTTCCGTGTCGTCGACACCGACTACGACGGCTGGGCGCTGCCCGACGGGCGGTGGGACGAGCCGCGGATGAGCGCCTTGCTCGCCGAGCAGTCGACCGTCGCCGTCAGCGGGACGGTGGAGAACCAGGGCCGGTTCTACGACCGGTTCGAGCACGTGATCTATCTCCGGGTACCGCTCCCGGTGCTGCTGGACCGGGTCCGGACGCGGACCAACAACCCGTACGGGAAGACGGCCGAGCAGCAGGCGGACATCGCGCGCTACGTGGCCGAGGTGGAGCCGCTGATCCTGACCGGGGCCTCGCTCGAACTCGACGGCCGCCTGCCGGTCGACGAATTGGCCGATCGGGTCGAGCAGTGTCTGCGATCCGGCTGATCTCCGCTCAGCGGGGCAGTTCGTCGGCGACGATCCCGGCGGCGGTACGGGCCGAGCGCAGGATCGCCAGCGCGTCGGCCGGGGTGGCCCCAGCCAGGCCGCAGGCCGGCGTGATCGCGAGCCGGGTGGTCGACGGGTCCAGAGCAAGATCACGGACCGGCCGGAGCACCCGCTCGGCGACCGCGTCCGGGCCCAGCACCCGGTCGGTCGGTGCAGCGCCGATGCCGAACCAGAGGCCCTGCTCCAGGGCGACGCCGATGCCGTCCCAGTCGACCGCCCGGAGTTGATCGAGATCGAGGCCGAGGCCGCGCAGCCCGGTTCCGGCCAGCAGCGGGATCGGCGCCCCGGCGGCACAGCAGTGCAGCACCACCGGGGTCGGGTCGAGCCGGCGCACCACGTGGGTCAGCGTCTCGCTCAGCTCGGGGTCGTCGATCGGCCGATGGGTGGCGTACCCGCTCGCCGTCGGCACCCGGCCCTGGTGCACCGCCGGCAGCGACGGCTCGTCCAGCTGAATGATCAGCCGCAGGTCCGGCAGCCGCCGGTTCAGCTCGCTGATCAACTCGGCCAGGCCTTCGGCGAGCGACTGGCCGAGGTCGCGCCGGGCGCCCCGGTCGGCCAGGGCCAACCCGCCGCGCTGGCGTTCGATCGAGGCCGCCAGGGTCCACGGACCGGCGAAGCCGATCTTGAACCAGCCGGCGTAGCCCTGCGCCTGCTCCTCCAGCAGATCAAGATCATCGCGGAACAGCGCGACCGCCCGGCGATGATCAAGGCCGAGGCCGTCGGTCAGCCGCCATCCCGAGGGCTGCAGGTCGACGGTCAGGTCGGCCAGCCGTCCGGCACTGCGGCCGATCAGCCCGGCCGGGGCACCGCGGGCCGGAAGTTCAGGCAGATAAGGGAGTTCCGGGCACTCGTCGAAGGTGATCTTGATCGCCTCGACGATGTCGGTGCCGGGCCAGGAACCCACCCCGGTGTGCACGACGGTGCGCTCGAGGGTCATGCCGGACCGGGCACGGCGGTCAGAGTGTCGGTCGCCGCGCGGTCGATGGTGGCGCTGGCGATCACCCGGCTGCCGTCGTAGATCACCAGAGCCTGGCCCGGTGCGATCCCGGTCGCCGGCCGGTCCAGCACCGCCCGGCAGCCGTCGTCATCCATGATCACTTCGGCCGGCAGGGCTGCGCCGTGAGCCCGTACCTGCACCTCGGCCCGGCGGCGCTCGCCGGTCCAGCCCAGCCGGTTCGGCCGGATGCCGACGATCTCGCCGACCTCGAGCGACTCCCGCGGGCCGACCGTGACGGTGTTGCTGACCGGCGAGATGTCCAGCACGTAGCGCGGCTTGCCGTCCCCGGCCGGGTCGCCCAGCTTCAGGCCCCGCCGCTGACCGATGGTGAACCGGTGGCTGCCGGTGTGCTCGCCCAGCCGCACTCCGGACTCGTCGACGATCGCGCCCGGACGCTCGCCGAGGTGCCGTTCCAGGAAGCCGGCGGTGTCGCCGTCCGGGATGAAGCAGATGTCGTGACTGTCCGGCTTGTCCGCGACGGCCAGCCCGCGCCGGGCGGCCTCGGCCCGGACCTCGGTCTTCACCGAGGTGCCGAGCGGGAAGTACGACCGCGCCAGCTGGTCCGGCGTCAGCACGCCGAGCACGTAGCTCTGGTCCTTCTCCGCGTCCGCCGCCCGATGCAGTTCGACGGCGTCGTCGGTGCGCACCAGCCGGGCGTAGTGCCCGGTGCACACCGCGTCGTAACCGAGCGCGATCCCGCGGTCGAGCACCGCCGAGAACTTGATCTTCTCGTTGCAGCGCAGGCACGGGTTCGGGGTCCGGCCCGCCGCGTACTCCGCGACGAAGTCGTCCACCACGTCGGCCGCGAACCGGTCCGAGAGATCCCAGACGTAGAAGGGAATCCCGAGCACGTCGGCGGCCCGCCGGGCATCGTGCGAGTCCTCCCGGGAGCAGCACCCGCGGGCTCCGGACCGGAACGACTGCGGATTCTTGGACAGCGCGAGGTGAACGCCGGTCACGTCGTGCCCGGCGTCGACCGCGCGCGCCGCGGCCACGGCCGAATCGACGCCGCCGGACATCGCGGCCAAGACCTTCATGATCGAATACTTCCTCGGGTCGGGAGTGCTGGACCGAGCAAGTCTAACCGGCCAGGCTTCCGGCGGCCCGCGCTCGCCCGGCCACCTCCGGGAGTACGGCCAGCAGGGCGTCGACGTCGGCCGCGGAGGTGCCGTGCCCGAACGAGAACCGGACCGCCGAACGGGCTTCCGCCGGCGTCCGGCCCATCGCCAGCAGCACGTGGCTGGGTTCGGTGACTCCGGCCGAGCAGGCGGCGCCGGCCGAGCAGTCGATCCCGGCCCGGTCCAGCAGCATCACGATCGCGTCGGCGTCGCAGCCGTCGAAGGAGACGCTGACCAGGCCGGGCAGCACCTCGTCCGGCACGCTCGGCCCGTTGACCCGGACGCCCGGCAGCGTCGCGAGCCCGGCCGTCAGCCGGTCCCGCAGCGCCCGCAGCCGTACCGCCTCGTCGGCCCGGTCCGCCGCCGCGGCCTGGACGGCGGCCGCGAAGCCCGCCACGGAGGGCACGTCGACCGTCCCGGACCGTACGTCACGCTCCTGGCCGCCGCCGTGCAGCACCGGCGTCAGGGTCAGCTCCCGCCGGGCCAGCAGCGCCCCGACACCGACCGGCCCGCCGAGCTTGTGGCCGGTCACCGTCAGCAGGTCGAGCCCGCTGGCGGCGAAGTCGACCGGCAGCTGCGCGGCAGCCTGGACCGCGTCGGAATGGGCCAGCGCGCCGCTCCGGTGCGCGGCGTCGGCGATCGCCCGGATCGGCTGCACGGCCCCGATCTCGTTGTTGGCCCAGATCACCGAGACCAGCGCGGTGTCCTCGCCGCCGACCGTCCCGGGATCGACCCGGCCCTCCGCATCCACCGGCAGCACGTCGACGACGGCACCCTGCTCGCGGTCAAGCCAGTCGGCCGACTCAAGGACCGCGTGGTGCTCGATGGCGCTGATCGCGACCCGGTCCCGGGCCGGGTCCGCCGCCCGCGCTGCCCAGTAGCCGCCCTTGATCGCCAGGTTGTCCGCCTCGGTGCCGCCACCCGTGAAGATCACCTCGGTCGGATGAGCCCCGAACGCCGCCGCGACCGCCTCCCGGCTCTCCTCCACCACCCGCCGGGCATCCCGGCCGGAACTGTGCAACGACGAAGGATTGCCCAGCCTGGCCAGCTCCCGGGTGATCGCCTCGACCGCGGCCGGCACCAGAGCGGTGGTCGCCGCGTGATCGAGATAGACCCGGTTCGTCACCGGGCCAGCCTAGTGCCGCCGCCCGTCGTCACTCTGGCCCCAAGTTTTTCACGTTAACGTGAAAAACCGTCGCTTTACCCGAGAAGTAACTCGCGTAAAGCGCTAAGAAGTGGAGTGAAGTCGCGGGTACGCTCCCGCCCATGATCGGGTACGTGCTCGGGGCGCCGGGGTCGGGCAAGACGACGCTGGTCCCGCACCTCCGGCCGCGGCTGCCCGGCTGGACCGTGGTCGACGGCGACGCCCTGATGCCGGACGCCGAGAGACTGGCCGGTGCCCCGATCGCCTCGACACCGGCGACCTGGCCGGCCTATGAGGGCCTGCTGCGCACGGTGCTCGAACTGATCCTGCCGAACCCGGTGCTCCTGCTGTGGGTCTGCACGCCGGACGAGCTTGCGGGCTGGCCGGGCGGCCCGTGGTTGCTGCTCGATTGCGCGGACGAGGAGCGCCGGACTCGGTTGGCGGTCCGCGACGATCCGGCGGTGATCATGGAGGGCGAGACCGACGCGGCGGCCTATCGCAAGCTCGGGTTGCCGCGGGTCGACTCGACCGGCCGCGACCCCGGCGACGTCGCCGCCGAGGTCGCGCGCACGATCATTTCCGCGACTTCACCTCGGCGGTGACCGCCGGCAGCACCGCGTGCAGGTCGCCGACGATGCCGAGGTCGGCGAGCGCGAAGATCGGCGCCTCCGGATCCTTGTTGATCACCACGATCGACTTCGAGGTCTGCATCCCGGCCCGGTGCTGGATGGCCCCGGAGATGCCGGCCGCGACGTAGAGCTGCGGCGACACGGTCTTGCCGGTCTGCCCGACCTGGTACGCGTGCGGATACCAACCCGAATCGACGGCCGCCCGGGACGCGCCGACGGCCGCGCCGAGCACGTCGGCCAGTTCCTCGACCGGACCGAAGTTGCCGCCGGTGCCGCGACCGCCGGCAACGACGATCGCCGCCTCGGTCAGCTCTGGCCGGCCGCTGGCCTGCTTCGGCTCCACCTTGACGATCCGCGCCTTCCGGGCCGCGTCACCGATGGTCACCGCTGCGGTCTCGACGGCGGCCTCGACCGGCGCCACCTCCGGCGCGACGGCATTGGCCTTCACGGTGATCACGGGGGCACCGCGGGTGATCTTGGACCGGACACTCCAGTTGCCGGCGAACACGGACTGGGTGGTGATCACCTCACCGTCGACGACCTCGAGATCGACGGCGTCCGTGATCAAGCCGGACTCCAGCTTGAACGCGGTCCGGGCCGCGATCTCCTTGCCGTCCACGGTCGAGCTGATCAAGATCGCGGCCGGCTGCAGCGGCTGCGCGACCTGGGCCAGCGCGTCCGCCTTCGGCGCGATCAGGAACTCGTCGAACGCAGGGTCGACCACGGAGATGATCTTGGTGGCACCGTACTCGCCGAGCTTCGGTGCGGCCGTCTCGGCACCGGAGCCGAGGACGACGGCGACCGGCTCGCCGATCCGGCGGGCCAGGGTGAGCAGTTCCAGGGCCGGCTTGGCCACCTGGCCGTCGGTGTGCTCGACCAGGACAACGACTGTCGACATCGGGTCTCCCTCTCAGACGTACTTGCCGGCGGACAGGAACTCGACGAACGCGGCGGCACCGCTGCCGTCGGCGTCGGTGACGACCTGGCCGGCCTGCTTCGGCGGCCGGGGCTGGGTCTCGGCGACCGCGGTCCAGGCACCGTCGAAGCCGAGTCCGGCCGGGTCCAGGCCGAGATCGGCGACCGTCCACTCCTCGACCGGCTTCTTCTTGGCCGCGAGGATGCCCTTCATCGACGGGTAGCGGGCCTCGCCCGACTGGTCGGTGACGCTGACGATGGCCGGCAGGTCCGCCTCGACGGTCTGGCTGGCCACGTCGCCGTCGCGGCGGATCGAGACCGTGCTGCCGTCGACCGCGACGGTCGCACCGAAGCTGAGGGCCGGCCAGCCGAGCCGCTCCGAGAGGAGCGCGGCCATGACGCCCATGGTGCCGTCGGTGGACGACATCCCGGTGATCACCAGGTCCGGCTCCAGCCGCTGGATCGCGGCGGCCAGGATCGCGCTGGTCCCGATCACGTCGGTGCCGTGCACCGCGTCGTCGCAGACGTGGACACCGGACGCCGCGCCCATCTGGAGCGCCCGCTTGATCGCGTCGGCGGCGTCGTCCGGCCCGACGGTCAGCGCGACGACCTCCACGTCGTCGCCGTCGTCGGCCAGTTGCAGCGCCTGCTCGACGGCGTACTCGTCGAGTTCCGACAGCAGGCCGTCGACGCTGCGGTCGACCGTCCCGTCGTCGGTGAACGTTCGGTCGCCGGTGGCATCCGGCACATACTTGACCAGCGTCACGATCTTCATCGCAGCTCCCTCGGGTTCGCCTTCAGCTCAGCATATTACTGACGAGTAACTTACGCGACACCGGTCCCGCCCTCCAGGACCCGGCGGACGGCGGCCTCGGCCTGGTCACCGAGAGCCTTCACATAGGCCCGCTCCTGCTCGGCGTCGGCGTACCGCTGCGCCCGGTCGGCCACCACCCGGGCCGGTACGCCGGCACAGATCGACTGCGGCGGTACGGTTCCGCGGACCACGGCATGAGCGGCGGCCACCGAACCCTCACCAAGATCAGCGCCGCGCACCACCGTGACCCCGGTGCCGAGCCAGCAGTCCGGGCCGATCCGGACCGGAGACTTGATCAAGCCCTGGTCCTTGATCGGCACCGCGGGATCGTCGGTCCGGTGATCGAAATCGCAGATGTAGACCCGGTCGCCGATGATCGTCGCCTCGCCGATCTCGATGTCGAGATAGCAGTTCACCGTGCTGTCGTACCCGATCACGCACTTGGGCCCGATCCGCAGCACTCCTTCGTGCGCCCGCAGCTTGACCCGTTCGCCGAGATGCGTCCAGGCTCCGATGATCAACCGGCCGTAGCCGCGCCGCACCTCGAACCGGACGCCAGGCCCGATGAACGCGTACCCCTCGAACTCGATCTCGGGGTGCCGCAACCGTACCCACAGATAGCGCAGCGCGCTGCGCAGATGCCCCGGCGTCAGGAAGCCGCGCCGGAACAGCCAGCTCACCGTCTTGATCATCCGCGGGGCTTCAGCCCGGTCACCGACACGTTGTAGTAGAGCTCGTCCGGCACCACCCGGGACAGCAGCCGGTCGAAGGCGCTCAGCCCGAGCCAGGTCCGGTACGCGAACATCCGCCAGCCCCAGCCGAGCCGTTCCGGCCGGATCGCCGCCTCGAAGGTACGGATCGGCCAGCCGACCCAGGCCGCGGTGAGCTCCTCGGTCACCGTGGCCACGTCGATCAGCCCGGTCGACCGGACGGTCCCGGCCAGTTCGTCCGGATCGAAGGTGTGCAGGTCGACCACCGCCTCCAGGGCCGCAGCGCGGGACGATTCGTCCAACTCCTGCTTAGGCCGGGACCAGGTCCGGAACGGCCCGCGGCTGGTCAGCTTCGTGGTCGCGGCCCAGGTCGCCCTGGACAACCGGCGCGCGATCGCGTCGCCGAGGCGGGTCGGTTCGCCGCAGATCACCACCCGCCCGCCGGGCTTCAGCACCCGGCGGATCTCGGCGAACGCCTGCCGCACGTCGGGCAGATGATGGATCACCGCGTGTCCGATGACCAGGTCGAAGCTGTCGTCGTCGTACGGCAGCGACTCGGCGTCGCCGACCCGCCCGCCGATGCTGAACCCGAGCCGCTCCGCGTTGCGCCGGGCCGCCGCCACCATGCCGGCCGAGATGTCGCTCACCTCACCGTCGACGATGACGCCCGCCTGCATCAGATTGAGCGTGAAGAAGCCGGTGCCGGCGCCGATCTCCAACGAACGGGCGTACGGCCAGCCGTCCGTGCCGGCGACCGCCGAGAACCGGTCCCGGGCGTAGTCGATGCAGCGTTCGTCGAACGAGATCGACCACTTGTCGTCGTACGTGTCCGCCTCCCAGTCGTGGTACAGCACCTGGGCCAGCTTGTTGTCCGACCAGGCGGCTTCCACCTGGTCCGGAGAGGGCGACTGCGACATGCCAACAGCGTAGCGGCCTAGTTACCGACGGGTAACCTGCAGAATGGACTGTCCGGCCAGAGTCGACCGAACCGTTCGGGACGACCGGCAGGAGAGGTGACACCTTGGGGGTACGAGAGATGACGACGACGGCGAGCACTGCGCCCGGTCCGTCGACGGTGCTCGGCGCCCGCGTACGCGAGGACGGCGTCGGTTTCGCCCTCTGGGCGCCGCGGGCCAGCCGAGTCGAGCTGGTCCTGGTCGCGGAGGACCGGACCCAGGCCAACCGCGATCTGACCAGGGGCGACGACGGGGTCTGGACCGGTCATGTGGCCGGCATCGGACCCGGTCAGCGGTACGGCTACCGGGTGCACGGCGAGTGGGATCCGGAGCAGGGCGCCCGGTTCAATCCGGCCCGCCTGCTGCTCGACCCGTACGCCCGCGCCATCACCGGCGGCGTCGACTACAACGGCCCGATCCTGGACCACGCGCCGGGCTCCCCGGAGGTGCCGGACCGGACCGACTCGCTGCTGGCCGTACCGCTCAGCGTGGTGGTGGCCGACACTCCCCCGCCGGAGCCGATCGCGGCCCCGGTGCCGCGGGACCGGACCAGCGTGTACGAACTGCACGTCGGCGGCTACACCCGGCTGCACCCGCTGGTGCCGGAGCACCTGCGCGGCACGTTCGCCGGGCTCGGCTACCCGGCCGTGACCGACCACCTGCGCTCGCTCGGCGTGACCTCGGTCGAGCTGCTGCCGGTGCAGCACTTCATCTCCGAGCCGTTCCTGGTCGGCCGCGGGCTGACCAACTACTGGGGTTACAACACGCTGGGCTTCTTCGCCCCGCACGCCGCGTACTGCTCGGTCGGGACGCAGGGCGAGCAGGTGACCGAGTTCAAGGAGATGGTGACGGCGCTGCACCGCGCCGGCATCGAGGTGATCCTGGACGTCGTCTACAACCACACCGGCGAGGGCGGCCACACCGGGCCGACGCTGGCGTACCGCGGCATCGATCATCGCGGTTACTACCGGCTCACCGATGATCAGATCGACGACTACGACGTGACCGGCTGCGGCAACTCGCTGGACACGTCGAATCCTGGCGTGCTCCGGCTGGTGCTGGACTCGTTGCGCTACTGGGTCACCGAGCTAGGTGTGGACGGGTTCCGGTTCGATCTCGCGACGACCTTGATCAGGGACCAGCGGCACCACGTCGACCATGATCATCCGCTGCTGACGGCGATCGCCGAGGATCCGGTGCTGGCCGGGGTCAAGATCATCGCCGAGCCCTGGGACGTCGGACCGTACGGCTACCAGCTGGGCGCCTTCGGCGAGGGCTGGAGCGAGTGGAACGACGCGTTCCGCAACACCGTCAGGGATTTCTGGCGCGGCCACACCCATGGGGTACGGGAGCTGGCGACCCGGCTGACCGGCTCGGCGGACCTGTTCGAGAAGTCCGGCCGGGACACCGCGGCGTCGATCAACTTCATCACGGCGCACGACGGGTTCACCCTGCGCGACCTGGTCAGCTACGACGGCAAGCACAACGAGGCCAACGGCGAGCACAACGCCGACGGCGCCGACGACAACCGGTCCTGGAACTGCGGCCACGAAGGCGAGACGGACGACCCGGGCATCAACGCGCTGCGGCACCGGCAGTCCAGGAACCTGATGGCGACGCTGCTGCTCGCGGCCGGTACGCCGATGATCACCGCCGGCGACGAGCTCGGCCGGACCCAGCAGGGCAACAACAACGCCTATTGCCAGGACTCGCCGCTGTCCTGGGTGCACTGGGACACCGCGGAGGACTGGGCCGACCTGGGTTCGCTGACCAGGCAGCTGCTCGCGCTGCGGAAGGACTCGCCGCTGTTCCGGGCCACCCGGTTCCGGCACTCCGAGCCGATCCTGGATGCGCGCGGCCGGCCCAGCGGCCGGAAGAACCTGGCCTGGTTCGGCGGCGGACCGGAGGAACTCACCGAGGCCGACTGGAGTGACGGCGGCCGCCGCACGCTGGGGCTCTACCTGGCCGACGACACGCCGGAGCGTGATCATGACGAGGCGTACCTGATCTGGTTCCATGCCGGCGCCGACCCGGTCGAGGTGGAGCTGCCGGCTGGTCCGTGGGCCAAGAGCTACACGGTGCAGGCGCACACCGGCGAGTCCGGCGAGCTGCCGGACGATCAGCTCGACGCCGGCCGGCGGCTGCTGCTGCCGGGGCGGGTGGTCGTGCTCCTGCGGGTGGGCTGACGGCCTGGACCGTGGGGAAGGTGATCATGACTCCGCAACGGCGCAACCGCCTGATCGGCCTTGCCGCGCGGATGATCCCGCACTCGGACCCGCCGTCGACCATGATGCTGCGGCTGCTCCGGGCCGAGCCGGTGCGGCCGCTGGCCCGGTTCGTCTACGGGCCGGTGCCGCGCCGGATCGTGGTCACCGATGAGGCCGTGTGGGGGTCGGCGAATCCGAGGCCGCGGATGCGGACCTACCGGCCGCGGGACCTGGAACCCGGGCGCCCGCTGTTGATCAACTTCCACGGCGGCGGGTTCGTGCTGGGCAACCTGTCCCAGACCGACTGGCTGTGCGGGCAGCTGGCCGACCGCGGCAACCTGACCGTGGTCTCGGCGTCCTACCGGCTCGCGCCCGAGCATCCCGCCCCGGCCGCCGTCGAGGACGCCTGGCAGATGGCTCAGCTGGCGATGGCCCTGATCCCCCGGTTCGACGCCGACCCGGAGCGGGCCGGCGTGATCGGCAACAGCGCCGGCGGGACACTGGCCGCGCTGATCGCGCTCCGGGCGCGGGACGAGCCGCTCGCCGTACCGCTGTGGCGGCAGATCCTGCTCTATCCGGCGACCGACCTGACCTTGTCGTCGGCGTCGGTGGCCGAGTTCCACGATGCGCCGCTGGCTGGACGGCGGGTGCTCGACTGGTACGGCCGGCAGTACCTGCCGCAGGGCCGGCCGGACAGCCTCGACTACGCCGATCCGTCGATCAGCCCGATCCACGCCGCTGATCATCGCGGGCTGCCGCGGACCCTGCTGATCGCGGCCGGCCAGGACCCCCTCCGCGACGACGCCCCGCGCTACGGCGACGTACTCACCGCCGCCGGCGTACCGAATCGGGTGATCATCTATCCGGACGCGGTCCACGGCTTCCTGTCGATGCCCCGGATCGCTCCCGACGCCCTGCCCGCGGTCAACGAGATCATCGCCGAGCTCGAAGCTCCCTAGGACCTACCTGCGGCCTGCCGCTCGAACAGCCTGGTGATCTCCTCCACGGACAACTCCTTGGTCTCCGGGACGAAGCGGACGACGAAGATGATCGCGAGCACCGACAGGACGGTGAAGACGATCATCAGCCAGGACAGGCCGAGGCCGGCGATCATGGTCGGCACCAGCAGGATCAGGGCGAAGTTGGCCAGCCAGTCGACCGACGCCCCGATGGCGGCGGCCCGGCCCCGGACCGCCGTCGGGAAGTACTCGCCCTGGATCAGCCAGCCGGTCCCGCCGACGCCGATCGCGAAGGCGGCGATGAACAGGGTCAGCCCGACCATGATCACGACGAGCTGGGTGGGACCCTGGGCGAACGCCGCGCCGGCCGCTCCGATCAGCATGGCCGCCGCCATCGCCGCGAACCCGCCGATGGCCAGTTTGCGCCGGCCGATCCGGTCGATGAACCGGAACGCGAAGTAGGTCGCGGCCACGTTGACCGTGCTGAGGACCGCCGTCGCGCCGACCGCCGCGATCGCCGCCGCCACCTCGTCGTTGCCGCCCTGCAGGTAGGGCGCGAGCAGCTTCGGCCCGTAGTAGAGCGGCATGTTGATGCCGGTGATCTGCTGGAAGGTGAAGAAGACGCAGACCACGACCAGCGCCCGGCGGACCCCGCGACTCCACTGGGTCGGCGACCGTTTGACCTTGCGTTCCTCCTCCTCGACCGCGCGGGCGCTGCCGGCGATCTGCTCGGTGGTCACGTCGACCTGCAGCATGGCGAGCGCCTTGCGGGTGTCGTCGTACCGGCCCTGGCGCATCAGCCATCGCGGCGACTCCGGCATCCGGGTCCGCAGGAAGAACGCGAGCACGGCGGGCACCGCACCCAGCCCGAGGATCAGCCGCCAGTCTATCGTCGACGCCTGGTCGGGCAGCGCGACCAAGATCACCAGGGCAACGACGTACGACACCAGAATGCCGACCGTGATCAT
Organism: Microlunatus sp. YIM B11417; assembly: GCF_059617205.1. Taxonomy (NCBI): domain Bacteria; kingdom Bacillati; phylum Actinomycetota; class Actinomycetes; order Propionibacteriales; family Propionibacteriaceae; genus Microlunatus; species Microlunatus sp. YIM B11417. The sequence goes on along the minus strand of NZ_JCAMPJ010000003.1, from coordinate 396,628 downwards.
CCACTGCTGCAGCATGCCGAGCGCTCCGCGCCGCGCCTTCGGGGCGTACTCGGCGATGTAGGCCGTTGCGATCGCCGAGTCCGCGCCGATCGCCAGCCCGATCAGGGTCCGGGCGATGATCAGCACCGACGAGTCCCAGGCGAACGCCGACAGCAACGCACCGACCGCGTAGATGCCGGCGTCGATGATCAGCAACGACTTCCGGCCGAACCGGTCCGACAACGGACCGGCCGCCAGCGCCCCGACCGCGGCACCGATGGACGCCCCGGCCACCAGATAGCCGAGCGCGAGCGGACTGAGCTCGTACGGCACGAAGTTGATCACCGAGCCGATGTTCGCCGTGTCGTAGCCGAACAGGAACCCGCCCACCGTCGCCAGCAGCGTCAACGACCAGTAGAACGATGTGGGCACCCGGGCGTCGAGATGATCGAGCACCTCTCCGGACGAACCCGCCGTTGCCGAACCCACGGCCGTCAACTCCTCTCGCTCACCCGCACGCCCGTACCCCAGGTCCGGGGTGGGCTAAACACGGCGCGGCCCGCTGGATGCGGCGAGGGCCACGACGGGGGCAGCGGTCGGCTGGTCCCAGGTCGGCAGCCGCTCGACGGTCGCCCGGCCGTCTGCCGAGACCTCGGGGCTGACGACACTCCCGCAGAACGGACAACACGTTCGCCTGTGGACAACCGGGCCGGGACTGTCGTCTCGTTCGAGGCTCCTGGAGTGAGGACACAGAACGAGATTGCGCAGAGGCTCCGGGACGGCGGCGGCGTGATCAGGACTCGGGACCATCCGCGGCTGGCCAGGTCGATCCAGCGGCTGACCGCGAGTGGTGCGCTGACCTCCGTCCTCCCCGGGATCCATTGCGCCGTCGAGGACGCCGCCCGCACCGAGATCCAGATCCGCGCCGCGGCGCTGTGGGCTCCCGAAGCCGTGTTCACCGGACCTGCGGCCGGCTGGCTGAGCCAATGGGCCGATCTTGACGTGCCGGTGGTGACCCTGTCCTGTCCGCTGCGGCGCACGCCCGGACCGGGGTTCCGGATCTGCCGAGAGCGGATCCCGGACACGTTGATCATGCGCAGCCGGGGTTGCCGGATCACCGTCCCTGCGCTCACCGCCCTGGACCTCGTCCCCTGGATCGGACCCCGCGGAATTGACGACGTCCTGCGGACCGGCTCGGCGACCGTCGACCAGTTGTGGGGTGCGCTGACCGCCACGCCGCGGCGCCCCGGCAACTCACTCCGGAGGGCCGCGCTCAGCGAATCCCGGAAGGCGCCGTGGTCAGAGGCGGAGCGTCTGCTCCACCGCCTGTTGCGCGAGGCCTGCATCCGCGGCTGGTCCGGCAATGTCAGCGTTCCCTGCTGCGGTCACCGCTATCCCGTCGACGTGGCCTTCGACCGCCTGCGGTTGATCATCGAGGTGGACGGCTACGCCTTCCACCGGGCCGAGAACCAGGATCAGTTTCATCGTGACCGGCGGAAGTGGACCGACCTGACCGCGGCTGGCTGGACCGTCCTCCACCTGACCTGGGACCACCTCGTCTACGACCGAGCCTGGGTCGTTGCTCGGGTCCGGCAGGCGATGGCGCAGTGTCGACGGATCACCTGATGTCGCTTTCCCTCCACGGGCAACCACCGAGTCGCGACTGCCACGCGGAAACGCCCCGCCCGTGGAGAAATTCCGACAGGGCCACCCGCCAGGCACACCCGAGCTGTGGCGCTGCCAGGAACACTCGACAGCTACGTCTTCGACCCCGACAGGGCGATGCCTTCGACGATCTGGCGCTGGGCGAGGACGAAGACGATCAGCAGGGGTGCGGCGGCGATGGTGACGGCGGCCATCAGGGCGCCCCAGTCCGACGTGTAGGCGCCCTTGAACTGGTTCACCAGCAGCGGGAGCGTGTAGTTGCTCTCGGTGTTGAGGAAGATCAGCGGGTAGAAGAAGGCGTTCCACTGGCCCAGGAAGATGAAGATTCCGAGGGCCACCATCGGGGTGCGGAGCAGGGGCAGCACGATGGTGGCGAAAATGCGGATCCGGCCGGCGCCGTCGATCGCGGCGGCCTCCTCGAGCTCCAGTGGGATGCCGCGGACGTACTGCCGCATCAGGAAGACGCCGAAGGCGTTGAACAGGGCGGCCGGCAGGATCAGCGCCCACAGGGTGTCCACCAGGCGCAGCGAGCCCATGATCACGTAGAGCGGGATGATCGTCAGCTGCTGCGGCACCATCATGGTGGCCAGGAAGACCAGGAACAGGGCCTCCCGGCCGGGGAAGCGCAGCCGGGCGAAGGCGTAGGCGGCCATCGAGCAGGTCAGCAGGGACACGACGGTCACGGTGATCGAGACCAGCACGCTGTTGCCGAAGCCCTGCAGGAAGTTGGCGCCCTCGACCGCGGTGACGTAGTTGTCGGTGGTCCAGGCCTCCGGGAACAGGGCCGGCGGCACCTTGAAGATCTCCTCGAGCGGCTTGAACGAGGACAGCAGCATCCAGATGAACGGCATCGCCATCAGCAGGCCGAAGAAGATCAACAGGACGTGCAGGACGATCATGCTCGGCCGGAACGGGCGCAGGTTCGCTCCGGGGCCCTCGTCGATCGCCGAGACGGCTCTGATGCTCAGGTCGGTGGCGGTCATTCTGCGTAGTACACCCATCTGCGCTGGGCCAGCAGTTGCAGGCCGGTCAAGATCAACAGGGAGAGGAACAGACACACCGCGATCGCGGAGGCCTTGCCGTACGCGAACTGCCGGAAGCCGATCTGGACGATCTCGTACACGATCGTCCGGGAGCCCGAGGGCGCGGTCGTGTCGAGCATGACGTAGACGATGTCGAAGATCTGGAACGAGGCGATGATCGAGGTGATCGAGAGGAACAGGATGGTCGGCGACAGGATCGGCAGGGTGACGTTGCGCAGTTTCTGCCAGCCGTTCGCGCCGTCGATGTCGGCGGCCTCGATCAACGCCCGCGGTACGTTGGCCAGGCCGGCCATGAACATCACGACCTGGTAGCCGATCCCCTGCCAGACACCGACCAGCGCGAACGACAGGATCACGGTGTTCGGGTCCTGCAGCCAGTCCGGGCCGGTGATCCCGACCCCGGCGAGCGCGTTGTTGATCGGCGAGATCTCCGGGTTGAACAGCCACAGCCAGATCGCCGCGACAGCGACCCAGGAGGTGACCTGGGGCGCGAAGAAGAGCACCCGGTAGACGCCGGTCATCCGGCCGGCCTTCTGCAGGAAGAACGCCGCGATGAACCCGGACAGCAGCAGCCCGGGCACCTGCAGCACGGTCAGCCAGACCGTGTTCCGGGCCGAGACGGCGATCTGCGGGTCGGTGAAGATGTAGGCGTAGTTGCCGAGCCCGGCCCAGGTCCGTTCGCCGAACCCGGTCCAGTTGGTGAAGGACAGGTAGAGCGCGAAGATCAGCGGGCCGATCATGAAGACCAACAGCCCGATCAGCTGCGGGCCGAGGAAACCCAGCGCCCACAGCGATTCCCGCCGCCGGGTGGCCCGCAGCGAGTCCCGGGCCGGCGGCGCCTCCCGTGGTTCCGCAGCCGCGGCGGCGGGGCCGACGGTCTCGGCCTCTTGCGTCGCCTCGGTCATACCGCCTCCCCGTTCATGTAGCCCGCGGCCTTCTGGGCGAAGGTCCGGAAGTCGGTCTTGGCCCGCATCAACGAGTCGAGGTTGGTGCTCAGGTTCACCGAGCGTTCGGGGTAGCTGACCAGGATCTGCGGCGTGGTGAAGCCGCGGGCGGCGATCTCGGTGAACCAGTGCCCGTGCTCCGGCACGCCGCCCTCGGTGACCAGGTCGTCCAGGCCCTCGATGGCCGGCACCGCGTTGCCGCCGCCGGCCAGCCGGAACCGCTGGCCCTCGGCATTGCAGAAGCGGGCCGCGAACTGATTCGCCTCGACCGGGTTGTTGGTCTTCACGTTGACGCACATCGCCGCGCAGTAGACCGCCGTCGTCGAGATGTCCCGGCCGGACTCCGACGGCAACGGGGCGATGTCGTACGTGAAGCTGTCGATCTTGCGCAGGTTCGGCAGGATCCACCGCCCGTACTGGATCGTGGCCAGCTGCCCGCCGTAGAACAGGGCATCCACGCCCTGGCCGCGCGGCAACGTGCCGCCGTAGCTGACGTTCTCGCTGGCCAGCTGGTCCCACAGCCATTCCAGGACGGCCAGCGCCTTCGGATCCTCGTGGAAGACCGCCCGACCTTGATCATCGAGCGTCGCGCCGCCGAAGGTCGAGATCCAGCCCAGCAGGTCGAACCAGTTCGCCTCGAACACCATGCCCCGCTTGCCGGTGCTCTTGATCTTGGTGAGCATCTCGGTCAGCGCGTTCTGGTCCCACCGCCCGGCCTCCTGCAGCTGGGCCGGGTTCTCGGTGATGCCGGCCTCGGCGAGCAGGTCCTTGTTGAACCAGAACACCTTCGGGTTGCAGTCGACCGGGATGCCGTACAGGCCGCTGCCGTCCGGCCCTCGGCACCAGTTCATCAGCCCCGGATAGAACTGGTCGAGGTCGATCTCCGCGTCGGCCTGGGCCGCGTACGGTTCGAAGTCGGTGACCAGCTTCGCCTTGACCAGCTGGCCCATGATGATCTCGTTGACGTAGAACGCGTCCGGCGCGGTGTCGCCGACGATCCGGGTGAGCAGCTTCTGCGTGTAGTCGCCGACGACGATCTGGAACAGCGGGTCGATCCCGGTCCGCTGCAGGTAGTCGGCGCTGAACTGGCGGAACCGCTCCGCCTCGCCGGGATTGGCCCAGCTGGACCAAGTCAGCGACTTCGAGCCGGCCGGGGTCGGTCCCCCGGTCTGCGCCGCACACCCGGCCAGGACCGGGCCGCCGACGGCTCCGGCCACGCCGGCGGCGCCGAGGGCCAGCGCGCGGCGCCGCGTCAGCAGGGAATGATCACCAATGACACCCGGCATGGGGCCTCCTCGCCGAGGCCGGGCCGCGAGGCCCGGGTCCGCTAGCTGGACGATACGCCAGCCAGCGGCAGCCGGGGAAGCCTTGATTTCCTGGAGTTCCGGGGTTATGGGCAGGCGTTCATGATCTTCGTACGATCACGGATAGCGGACCAGGTTGAGTTCGGCAGGGTTCGCCAGATACCGGTTCCGCGGCAGGATCCTCACCGTGTAACCGATTGCGCCGGCCCGCTCGACGGCAACCGTGCCGCTGTAGCGATGCAGCCCGTCCGCGGGTCCCGGCTCGGCCTGCAGCGCCACCGGGCGCAGCTCGCGGAGCTCGTCGTCGCCGTCCAGCCGGCCGGCCACCAGCTGCACCTCGACGTCGTCCGGTTCAAGATCACCGAGCCGGATCAGCGCGGTCACCTCGATCCGGTCGCCGACCTGAACGGAGTCCTTGGTCCGGCTCGCCACATGATCGACAAGCACGCCTGGCCAGCCGGCCCGAACCCGGCCGGCCCATTCCGCCAGCTGCTCGGCCGCCGCCGCGTCCAGGACCTTCGACGACGCCGCGGCCGGCGTGTACAGCTCGCTCACGTACTCGCGGACCATCCGGGTCGCCGTCACCTTCGGCCCGAGCCCGGCCACCGCGTCCCGGATCAGCCGAACCCAGCGGCGCGGGATGCCGTCGGCATCGGTGTCGTAGAAGCGCGGCACGATCTCGTTCTCGATCACGTCGTAGAGCGCCGCCGCCTCCACCGCATCGCGATGATCTTGGTCGGCCGCGCCCTCGGCGGACGGAATCTCCCAGCCGAAGTGCGGGTCGTACCACTCGTCCCACCAGCCGTCCCGGATCGACAGGTTGGCGGCACCGTTCAGCGCGGCCTTCATGCCCGAGGTGCCGCACGCCTCGTACGGGCGCAGCGGGTTGTTCAGCCACACGTCACAGCCGGGATACAACGGCTTGGCGAGCGCGATGTCGTAGTCGGGCAGGAAGACGATCCGGCGCCGGACCCGTTCCGCGTCGGCGAACTGGACCAACTGCTGGATCAGTCGCTTGCCGCCCTCGTCGGCCGGATGGGACTTGCCGGCGATCACCAACTGGATCGGTCGGGTCGGATGGGTGAGCAGCTTGGCCAGCCGCTCGGGGTCGCGCAGCATCAGCGTCAACCGCTTGTACGACGGCACCCGGCGGGCGAACCCGATCGTGATCACGTCGTCGTCCAGGACGGTCCCGGTCCACTCGGCCGGCTGCCCGCGATGCCCGGCACTGGCCGCCAGCCGCTGCCGGGTGACGTTGATCAACTCGCCGCGCAGCCGCCGCTTCAGGGCCCACAGCGCGCCGTCGTCCAGCCCCGACAACGCGTCCCACGGCTCCGCGTCCGGGTCGTCGCCGGCGTCCCGGGCGCCGTCCAGCAGGCTCACCAGTTCCGGGTGCATCCAGGTCCGGTGGTGCACGCCGTTGGTGATCGAGCCGATCGGCACCTCGGCCTCGTCGAACTCGCGCCACAGCCCGCGGAACATCCGCCGGGACACCTCGCCGTGCAGCCGGGACACCCCGTTGGCCCGCTGCGCGAGCCGGAGGCCCATCACGGCCATGTTGAACGTGCCCGGATCACCGCCCTCGTAGTCCTCCGCGCCGAGCGCCAGGACCCGTTCCAGGTCAAGATCACCGAAGCCCTCGAACTGGGCCCTGATCAGGTCCCGCGGGAACCGGTCGATCCCGGCCGGGACCGGCGTATGGGTGGTGAACACGGTGCCGGCTCGGGTCCGCTCCAGGGCCGCGTCGAAGCCGGTGCCGTCGGCCAGATACTCCCGGATCCGTTCCAGGCCGAGGAATCCGGCGTGCCCCTCGTTGGTGTGGAAGACCTCCGGCGCCGGATGACCGGTCGCCGCGCAGTAGGCCCGGATGGCCCGCACACCACCGATGCCGAGCAGCACCTCCTGGGCCAGCCGGTGATCGGCACCGCCGCCGTACAGCCGGTCGGTGATCATCCGCTCCGGGCCGTCGTTGTCCTCCAGGTCCGAGTCCAGCAACAGCAACGGCACCCGGCCGACATGAGCCAGCCAGACCTGGGCCAGCAGCCGGCGGCCGGCCAGCGGCACCTCGATCCGGACCGGACCGTCCGCGTCCCGGAGCAGGCTCAGCGGCAGGGCGTTCGGATCGAGCAGCGGATACTGCTCCTGCTGCCAGCCGGACACGTCGAGCGACTGCCGGAAGTAGCCCTGCCGGTAGAGCAGGCCGACGCCGATGATCGGCACGCCGAGATCGCTCGCGGTCTTGAGATGATCACCGGCCAGGATGCCCAGGCCGCCGGAGTACTGCGGCAGCACCTCGGTGATGCCGAACTCCGGCGAGAAGTACCCGATCGCGGCGGGCGCGTCGGGCGTGCCGGCGGCATACCGCTGGAACCAGCGATCACCGGTGAGATAGTCCGCCAGATCGGACCGGACCCGATCAAGATCAGCAACGAAGGACGGGGCGGCGGCGAGTGCCGCCAATCGTTCCGGCGCGACCTCGGCGAGCAGCCGGACCGGGTCGCCGCCGGTCCGTCGCCACAGCTCCGGATCGATCTTCCGGAACAGCCCGCTGGTGTCGGCATGCCAACTCCAGCGGAGGTTCAGGGCAAGATCGCCGAGCGGTGCCAGCGGCTCCGGAAGGACCGGACGGACGGTGAATCGTTGGATCGCGCGCACGGTCAACGTTAACCCCGATCATGTGAACAAAGGGTTACTGAGACTGCGGTGGAACGGACCCCTCCCGGACCACTAGGTTGGCTGTGTGACACGCGCCCCTCGCTCCCCGATCAGGAAAGAATCGACCCGGAAAGATCCGGCCAAGAAGGATGTTGCCAAGAAGGAACCTCGGCGACGGCGATCTTCGGCACGGGTCGACGAGCCGGTCGGTCCGGCCAGCCCCGGGACGCCGGTGCCGGTGCGCGGCAACCCGATCGGCCGGATCCCGATCACCAACGTCTCGCCGGTGATCGAGGGCGGCGCCTATCCGGCGAAGGCCGTGGTCGGCGAGGAGTTCCCGATCCGGGCGACCGTTTTCCGGGAGGGCCACGACGCCGTCAACGCCACCGCGATCCTGACCGCGCCGGACGGGACCGAGCGCCGGATCCCGATGGCCGAGAGCACGCCGGCGGGCTTCTGCTGGCGTGAGGCGACCGTTGCTCTGGACGTCGAGGGGTGGTGGTCGTTCCGGATCGAGGGCTGGAGCGACCCGTGGGCGACCTGGGTGCACGCCGCGGAGATCAAGATCCCGGCCGGGATCGACATCAGTCTGGTCTGCGCCGAGGGCAAGCAGTTGTACGCGGAGGCGGCGCAACGGGCCGAGGCCGCCGGCGACGAGAACGCGGCCTTGGCGCTGCGACACGGCGCCGTGTCGCTGTCGGCGGGCCAGCAGGCCGAGGATCGGCTCACCGTCGCGCTCGCCGCGGACACCCGCGCCGCGATCGCCGAGTACGGCCCGCGCGAGTTGATCACCGTGTCGCCGGAGTACCCGATCTTCTGCGACCGGAAGCGGGCCCTCTTCTCGGCCTGGTACGAATTCTTCCCGCGGTCCCAGGGCGCCACGTACGACGAGACGACGAAGCGCTGGACCTCGGGCACGTTCGACGCGTCGCACGAGCGGCTCGAAGCCGCCGCCAGAATGGGATTCGACGTCGTCTACATGCCGCCGATCCACCCGATCGGCAAGACCTTCCGCAAGGGTCCCAACAACACCCTGAACGCCGGCCCGGACGACCCCGGATCCGTCTATGCGATCGGCGGCGCCGAGGGCGGCCACGACACCATTCATCCCGACCTCGGCGATTTCGCGGCCTTCGACCGCTTCGTCGCGAAGGCGAAATCGCTCGGCCTCGAGGTCGCGCTCGATTTCGCGGTCACCTGCTCGCCGGACCACCCGTGGGTGGAGGCGCATCCGGAATGGTTCACGGTCCGCGCCGACGGCACGATCGCCTATGCGGAGAACCCGCCGAAGAAGTACCAGGACATCTACCCGGTGAACTTCGACCGGGATCCGGCCGGGATCGCCAACGAGTGCCTGCGGATCGTCCGGCTCTGGATGTCCCACGGAGTACGGATCTTCCGGGTCGACAACCCGCACACGAAGCCGGTCAGCTTCTGGGCCTGGCTGCTCGCCGAGGTACGGCGCACCGACCCGGACGTGATCTTCCTGGCCGAGGCGTTCACGAAGCCGCCGATGATGCATCTGCTCGGCAAGGTCGGCTTCCAGCAGTCGTACACGTACTTCACCTGGCGCAACCAGAAATGGGAGATCGAGGAATACCTCAAGGAGCTGAGCCAGGAGACCGCCGCCTTCTTCCGGCCGAACTTCTTCGTCAATACGCCGGACATCCTGCCCGCGTTCCTGCAGCACGGCGGCAAGCCGGCCTTCACGATCCGGGCCGTGCTGGCCGCGACGCTCTCCCCCAGCTGGGGTGTCTATTCGGGCTACGAACTGTTCGAGAATTCCGCGGTCCGGCCGGGCAGCGAGGAATACCTCGATTCCGAGAAGTACGAATTCCGGCCGCGGGACTGGGCAGCCGCGGAGGCCAGCGGCGAGCATCTCGGGCTGCTGCTGGGTCGGCTGAACCAGATCCGGCGGGAGCACCCGGCGCTGCAGCAGCTGCGCGACATCGAGTTCCACCACGCCTCGCACTCGGAGGTGATCGCCTACTCGAAGCGTTCCGGCGACGACGTGATCATCGTCGTCTGCAGCCTCGATCCGCACAACGTCGTCGAGTCCGAGATCCGGATCGACATGGCGGCGCTCGGGCTGCAGCCGAACGAGGTCTATCAGGTCCACGACGAGCTGACCGGCCAGTCCTGGCGGTGGGGGCAGCGCGCGTTCGTCCGGCTCACCCACGACGACCCGGCGCACATCCTCACCGTCTCCCGGCGATCATGAGCGACCCCGCCGCCGCTCCCGACGACGGCCGGCTGCTCGACTTCCTCACCGCGTCACGCTGGTTCGCCGGCAAGGGCCGCTCGGCCGACCTCCGGTCGGTCACGCCGCTGCCCTGGCTGCGGCCGCCGGGTGAGTGGCCGGCGGTCCGGATCGAGCTCGTCGAGGTCGGCTACCCCGACGCCCCGCCGGAGTTCTACCAGCTGCCGCTGGCGTACCGGCCCGGGCCCGAGCCCGCCGACACTGCCGTACGGGTGATCCAGGACCAAGATCACGGACGGCTGTCCGGCATCGATGCCACCGACGACCCGGACGCCGGCTCGGTGATCTTGAACGCACTGCTCTCCGGGTCGGCGGCGGAAGATGATCATGGCCGGATCGAGTTCGTGACCGAGGCAGTGACGGAGCTGTCCGGCGAGCTGGCCCCGCGACGGCTGACCGCCGAGCAGAGCAACACCTCGGTCCGGTACGGGGATCGGGCGCTGCTCAAGATCTTCCGGCGGCTGGAACTCGGCGACAACCTCGACATCACCGTGCACCGGGCACTGAACCGGGCCGAGACGGCCGGCACCGCCCGGCTGTACGGGCAGGCCACCGCGGAATGGGCCTCCCACGGGACCAGCCTGCGGGCCGATCTGGCCATGCTCACCGAGCTGTTCCCGCAGGCCGAAGACGGCTGGCAACTGGCCGTCGCCGCGGCCGAGTCCGGCACCGACTTCGCCGAACAGGGCCGTCAGCTCGGAGTGGCCCTGGCCGAGGTGCACCGTGCGCTCGCCGCCGCCTTCCCCGCCGCGACCCGCTCCGGCGACGAGATCGCGGCCGGCATGATCGAACGGCTGGACCGGACCTGCGCGTTCGCCGAGCCGCTCCATGATCATGCCGACGCGCTCCGGGAGCGGTTCCTGCGGCTGGCCGGGCGGACGCTGGACACCCAACGGGTGCACGGCGACTTCCACCTCGGTCAGACGCTGCACACCCAGGACGGCTGGAAGATCATCGACTTCGAGGGCGAGCCCGCGAAGACGATGGCGGAACGGCTGCTGCCGGACAGTCCATGGCGCGACGTGGCCGGCATGCTGCGCTCCTTCGACTATGCGGTCGCCGACTCACCCGCGGCGGAGGCCGCGGGCTGGGCCACGGCGGTGCGCGAGGCGTTCCTGGCCGGCTACACCGGTGATGATCAACTGGCCGAGGACGACCTGGTGATCATCGACGCCTACGTTGCGGACAAGGCGGTGTACGAGCTCGGCTACGAGATCCGGAATCGCCCGGACTGGGTCCGCATCCCGCTCTCGGCGATCGCCAGGATCGCCGGCAGCTCCGCACACGTTCGAACCGGCAAGGACAGCGAGGACGAAGATCATGGCTGACGCGGAGACCCTTGGCCTGACCGGGACTGACCTGAGCGGGTTCCACGGCGGGCACGACACCGAGTGCTGGCGCCGGCTCGGGGCCGTCGAGCTGTCCGTCGACGGCCCGGACGGTGCCGTGACCGGGACCCGGTTCTCGGTCTGGGCACCGAACGCCCAGCAGGTCCGGCTGGTCGGTGACTTCAACGGCTGGACCGGCGACGACACGCCGCTGCGCCGGGTGCCCGACTCCGGGGTCTGGGTCACGTTCCTGCCCGGCGTGGCCACCGGCGCGCTCTACAAGTTCGAGATCCTCGGCGCCGACGGCGTCTGGCGGCTGAAGGCCGACCCGATGGCCCGGTTCTGCGAGGCCGCGCCGCACACCGCGTCGATCGTGTACTCCAGCGGCTACGCCTGGAACGACGACGCGTGGCTGGAGCGGCGGCAGGAGTACCGGCCGCACGCCGAGCCGATGAGCGTGTACGAGGTCCATCTCGGCTCCTGGCGACGCGGGCTGACGTACCTGCAACTGGCGAAGGAGCTCGTCGAGTACGTCACCTGGCAGGGCTTCACCCATGTCGAGTTCCTGCCGGTCGCCGAGCATCCGTACGAGGGATCCTGGGGCTATCACGTCACCGGCTACTTCGCGCCGGTCTCCCGGTTCGGCTCCCCCGACGAGTTCCGCTACCTCGTTGATCAACTTCACCAGGCCGGGATCGGCGTGATCGTCGACTGGGTGCCCGGGCACTTCGCCACCGACCCGTGGGCGCTGCAGCGGTTCGACGGCACGGCGCTCTACGAGCACGAGGATCCGCGGCTCGGCTGGCACCCGGACTGGGGCTCGTACATCTTCAACTTCGGGCGCAACGAGGTGCGCAGTTTCCTGGTCTCCAACGCCTACTACTGGCTGGAGGAGTTCCACATCGACGCGCTGCGGATCGACGCGGTGGCCTCGATGCTCTACCTCGACTACTCGCGCGGACCGGGCGAGTGGGTGCCGAACGTCCACGGTGGCAACGAGAACCTCGAGGCGATCTCGCTGCTGCAGGAGGTCAACGCGCACGCGTACCGGCGCAAGCCCGGTGTCTTCCTGGTGGCCGAGGAGTCGACCTCCTGGCCGGGCGTGACCGCGCCTGTTGATCATGACGGGCTCGGCTTCGGGTTCAAGTGGAACATGGGCTGGATGAACGACTCGTTGAGCTACTTCGGTCGCGACCCGATCCATCGCCAGCACCATCATCACGAGCTGACGTTCGCCATGTCGTATGCGTACTCGGAGAACTTCATCCTGCCGATCAGTCACGACGAGGTGGTCCACGGCAAGGGGTCGATGTTCGAACGAGCCGCGGGCGACGAGTGGCGCAAGTTCGCCACCCTGCGGGCGTTCTACGCGTTCATGTGGTCCCATCCCGGCAAGAACCTGCTCTTCATGGGCACCGAGTTCGGGCAGCGGCGCGAGTTCTCCGAGCAGCGCAGCATCGACTGGGATCTGACCCAGCAGTGGGGTCACCGCGGCGTGCAGTTGTTGATCAAGGAATTGAACCGGCTCTACCGGGCGCACCCCGCGCTGTGGAAGCTGGACAACGATCCGGCCGGCTTCCGTTGGATCAACGCCGACGACGCCGGGTCCAACGTCTTCTCCTTCCTCCGCCTGGACGGCGAAGGTCAGTGGATCGCCAGCGTGATCAACTTCGCCGCCGACCCGCGTTCGGACTACCGGATCGGGCTGCCCGCCGAAGGAGTCTGGACCGAGATCCTGAACACGGACTCCACGATCTACGACGGCAGTGGCACAGTCGGCAACCTCGGCCAGGTGATCGCCACCGAGGTCGGCCTCAACGGCTTCCCCGCCTCGGCCACGATCTCGATCCCGCCGCTCGGCGCGGTCTGGTTCCGCTACGAGCCGCGCGTCCTCGAGGACCAGCCGGACCAGGCGAAGGCGGACGCGGCCGCGCACGAGGCAGCCCGGCTGGCCTCCTGATGGCGGAGTTCATGATCGACGTCGTGCCGGGCCGGGACGGCACAGCCGCGCTGCACTGGGCCGACGGTCCGGAGCCCTCGGACGTGGAGGACCTGCGGATCGCCGTGGTGGCGGCGGCCGAGGACGTGCTGAGCCAGGGTCGGCACCGGGTCGAGGCGACCCGGCCGGCCGGCGACCTGATCGGCCGGCGAGCCCTGCTGCTGTCGGGCTTCCGGCAGGAAGGAGTGCTGCGCCAGGCCGCAGCGTTGCCGGACGGCGGTCACGGCGATCTGGTCGTCTACGCACGGCTGGCCTCGGACGCCGTGCACGGGCCGACCGGGTTCTCCGGCGTGATGAACTCCGCGCTGCCGAAGAAGCGGCTGATCGCGCACGTCGTGATGCGGGACGCGGCCGGCCGGGTGCTGCTCTGCCAGACCACGTTCAAGCCGGACTGGGAGCTGCCCGGCGGCATCGTCGAGCCGGGTGAGCCGCCCCGGCAGGGCGCGGTCCGCGAGGTCAAGGAGGAGCTCGGCATCGACCGGGTGATCGGGCGGCTGCTCGAGGTCGACTGGCTGCCGCCGTACCTCGGCTGGGAGGACGCCTGCGAGTTGATCTTCGACGGCGGCTCGGTCACCGAGGAGGATCTGGCCGGCTTCGTCCTGGACCAGCGCGAGATCGCTGACGTACGGCTGTGCACCCTTGAGGAGGCTGCCGACCTGGTCACCGAGGGCGCCCACCGACGCCTCACCGCCGCGTGCACGGTCGCCGACGGCGAGACCGCCTACACCGAGCACGGCCGCCGGGTCTGAATCTCTCGCGCCACCGTACGGATTCCGCGGATTGCCACGCGGAAACCCTCCTGGACAAGAGAATCGGCGGCACGTGTGTTCCGTCACGCTCGGCCGGAGCGGGGCACGATCCCCTGCCGCGCCCCGTTGTGCCGGGACGTGGAAGAACCGGACCAGCGACCCAGGCTCGACATCTCTCCCGCCCAGGTGGTCGGCGGCGGCCTCGCCGCGGCCACCGCGGCCGCGGTGGGCTCCACGCTGGGTTCTGCCGGAACGATTCTGGGCGCCGCGTTGATCAGCGTGGTCGCCGCCGTCGCGGGCGCCGTCTACACCCACACGATGCGCCGGACCGGCCACGCGGCCCGATCCGTCCTGCGGCGCCGGGGCTCCGATGCCGCGCCGGCCGTGGTCGAGGTCGAGCCCGTGACGATCGACGAGGAGCCGGCCGCCACCGCCGAGGGTCGGGCCGGTCGGTTCCCGGTCCGCTCCGTGGCGATCGGGACACTGGCCGTCTTCGCGGTCGCGGCCGTGCTGGTGATCGGGATCGAGCTGGTCAGGGGTTCCTCGCTGGCCGGCGGCCAGGGCCGGACGACCGTCGGTGACCTGGTCCAGGGCGACTCGGGCCGCAACGACGACGGCGAGAAGGGGAAGGACGGCAAGGACCCGGCCCCGACTCGGCAGCAGGAATCAACCGGGCCAACGGGGAAAGACGCGTCCCCGGAGCCAACCGAGGAGCCATCGGAGGAACTCACCGATCAGCCCGGTGAGAAGCCCACCGAAGACCCCACCGACCAGCCGTCCGAGCAGCCCTCCGACCAGACCGACGAGCCGTCCGACGATCCAACCGATCAGCCAACCGAGGAACCATCCGAAGAACCGACCGAACAGCCATCCGCCCAGTCGGGTGATCAGGGCGAAGAACCCTCCGACGAACGGACCGAGGGACCATCCGAGCAGTCGAGTCAGGGCTCCCACGACGACTCCTCCTCCACTGGTCCGTAGCCGACTCCGCCCAGGTTACGCCGCCGAGTTCCGCGCGGTCTGATCCGCGATGATCAGCACCGGCACGGGTCGCGCCGAGCAGCCGCGGCCCGGCCGGCACGGCGATCGACAGGATCAGCGCGGCGACGGCAGCGCCGAGCAACACGGTGCCGCGGTCCGCTGAGCCGAAGGCGAACCAGACGGCACCACGCAGCCAGGCTGATCCGGGACCCGCGCGGCGACCGGCTGGTTGCTGCTGTTCCGCCCGACCTCGTCCCGTCCCGGTGCCCGAGTGACGCTGTCGCAGATGTCCCCCGCTGTGAGCGGTTCCGACCGGCATCGGGAGTTTCACCTCAGATCGAGGGACCGTTGCGACAGCGCGCCCTTAACGCGACCGTTCCATCCATCCGCGAGGAAGACACGTCCAGGCGGAGTGTCAGAAGAGGGCGGCCATGAGGTTGCGGCGGGCCTTCTGGACTCTCGGGTCCGTGTTGCCCAGGGTCTCGAAGAGCTCGAGGAGGCGGAGCCGGGCCTGGTCCCGCTCGTCGCCGGTGCGGCGCTTGACCTGGTCGATCAGGCGGGCGAAGGCCTCGTCGACCTGGCCCGCGACCACCTCGAGGTCGGCGGCGTCCAGGTGGACCTGAAGGTCGGCATCGGGGGCCGCGGCAGCGGCGAGCACGACCTCCGCAGACGTGTTCGCGGTCCGGGCGAACAGGCCGGCCTGTGCCTTGCCGGCCTTCGCCTCGGCGTCGGCCGGGTTGGCGGCGAGCAGCTTGTCGAACTCCTCGACCGCGGCCGCGAAGTCGCCGCGCTCCAGGGCCGCGTCGGCGGCGGCGAACCGCGGGTCCGGCTCGTCCTCGGCGCCCTCCTCGACCGGCCCGCCGACGGGCTCGGCCCGGCCGACGATGCCGTTCGCGACGGCGGCCTTGACCAGCTGATCCAGCGCGGCCCGTACCTGATCGGCCGGGATGACGCCCTGGAACAGCGGCACCAGTTGACCGCCGACCACGCCGACGACCGTGGGCACGGCCTGCAGGCCGAGCTGCTGGGCGAGCTGCGGCGCCGCATCGACGTTGAGCCGGGCGATCAGGTACTTCCCGCCGGCCTCGGACGCCGCCGCGGCGAGCGCGTCGGACAACTGCTGGCCGCTGGAAACGCGGGGCGAGTAGAACTCGACGACGACCGGGTGCTGCAGTGACGGCCGGATCACGTCCGCCTCGAAGGTCTGCTCAGTGACCTCGACGACGTAGCTGCCGCCCGCCTTCGCGCCGGATCCGCCCGGCCCGCTCGCCGCCCGCTGCTTGGCCTGCTCGGCCAACTGGGACAGGTCGACGGCACCCCTGGGGTTGAAGCTCGACGAACTCATGGCCCCATCCTGTCAAAGCCGGCGCCGGGACGGTGGGAAGGGTCCGGCACGCGATCAGCGGATCTGCACCAGAATGGCCTGCATGGCGCACCCACGAGCCGGTCAGCCGGCACTCCCCGAAGACCTGATCGACGTCGACGCCGTGATCGCCGCCTACTACGACCTGCGACCGGATCCCGACAACCCGGCCCAGCAGGTCGTGTTCGGCACCTCCGGGCATCGCGGGGCCAGCCTCGACACCGCGTTCAACGAGGGGCACATCGCCGCGACGACGCAGGCGATCGTCGAGTACCGGGCGACGCAGGGGGTGACCGGGCCGCTCTACCTGGGCAAGGACACCCACGCGTTGTCGTTGCCGGCCTGGCAGACCGCGATCGAGGTGCTGGTCGCGGCCGGGGTGCCGGTCCGCTGTGAGGGTACGGACGAGTACACGCCGACCCCGGCCGTGTCGCGGGCGATCGTCGTCCACAACCGGACCGCAGCCGGCGCGGAGGCCGACGGCATCGTCGTCACGCCGTCGCACAACCCGCCCCGCGACGGCGGCTTCAAGTACAACCCGCCGCACGGCGGTCCGGCCGACACCGACGCCACCAAGGCGATCGCGGCGCGGGCCAACGAACTGCTCCGGGATCCCGGCTCGATCCGGCGGGTCCCGTTCGCGAGTGCGTACCAGCAGGTGGAGCGGTTCGACTACGTCGCCCGCTACTGCGACGACCTGGTCAACGCGCTCAACCTGCCGGCGGTGCGGGAGGCCGGGCTGCGGCTCGGCGCGGACCCGCTCGGCGGCGCCAGCGTCGGCTACTGGGGCTACATCGCGGAGCGGCTCGACCTCGACCTCACGGTGATCAATCCGGCGGTCGATCCGCGCTGGTCGTTCATGACCCTGGACACCGACGGCAAGATCAGGATGGACTGCTCGTCGCCGGACGCGATGGCGTCCTTGATCAAGAACCGGGACGCGTACGCGATCTCGACCGGCAACGACGCCGACGCCGACCGGCACGGGATCGTCACGCCGGACGCCGGCCTGATGAACCCGAACGCCTACCTGGCGGTCGCGATCTCGTACCTCTACCGGAACCGGCCGAACTGGGATCCGGCGGCTGCCGTCGGCAAGACGCTGGTGTCGTCGTCCATGATCGACAAGGTCGCCGCCTCGCTCGGCCGCAGGCTGCTCGAGGTGCCGGTCGGCTTCAAGTGGTTCGTCGACGGCCTGCGTTCGGGCGGCATCGGCTTCGGCGGCGAGGAGTCGGCCGGGGCTTCGTTCCTGGCGCTGGACGGCAGCACCTGGACCACGGACAAGGACGGCATCCTGCTGGCCCTGCTGGCCGGCGAGATCACCGCGGTGACCGGCCGCTCCCCCAGCCAGCTGTACGGCGAGCTGACGGCGGAGCACGGAGCGCCGGCGTACGCCCGAATCGACGCGCCGGCCGACCGGGAGCAGAAGGCGCAACTGGCCAAGCTGGACTCCTCCGCGGTCACGGCGACCGAGCTGGCCGGCGAGCCGATCACCGCGATCCTCACGGCCGCGCCCGGCAACGACGCGCCGATCGGCGGCCTCAAGGTGATCACCGAGTCGGCCTGGTTCGCCGCCCGGCCCTCCGGCACCGAGGACGTCTACAAGATCTACGCGGAGTCGTTCCGCGGCCAAGATCATCTCGCCGAGGTGCAGCAGGCCGCCAAGGACGTCGTCGCGGCCGCACTCGGCTGAGTCAGAACCCGGTGGAGCGTAGGACCGGGTCGAGCGGCCGGTCCTCGACCAGCGCGTCGCAGACGAACTCCAGGGCGCCGACCAGCAGCGCGCCCCGCAGATCGAGGATCCGGCCGGTGAGCTCGGCGTAACTCTCCACGATCAACTGGCCCAGGTCGGCCGGGTCGTGCAGCAGGTAGCGCAGGTCACTGGCAGGGTTGCCGTACTCGACGCAGGAGAAGTCCCAGACCCCGGTCAGGGTTCCGGTCGGGCGATCGAGGACCAGGTTGCCGAAGTGGAAGTCACCGTGCAGCACGGCCGGGCGCGACTCCGGCGCGGCCAGCTCGGTCTCCTGGTACGCGGCGAGCAGACGCCGCAGCCGGTCCCGGTCGGGCTCGGGCAGGCCCGGCAACGCCGCCTCGACCTCGCGGACGACCGCCTGCGGATCCTGGGTCCCGATGCCGAGCTCGGCCCGTTCCGCCCCGTCGAACCGGCGGTGCATCGCCACCAGGAACTCGGCCAGCGACCGGGCGGTGGCGCGGCGCACGACCTCCGGCGCGGTCCGGAGCGCGGCCGAGTCCGGGACGGCGCCGACGATCGTGCGATAGGCCGCGAACTCGCTCCGCCGCCCGGTCCAGGCGATCTCCGGCGTCCGGGCCGGCAGCGTCCCGGCCAGCCGCTCCAAGATCGCCAGCTCGCGCCGATACGCGTCCGCGCCCATCCGCGGGAAGCGGTAGATCCAGCCGTCGGCCGTCCTGATCACCGCGTTCTCCCAGCCGACCAGCAGCTCGGCGCCGGTCAGGTCGACGTCGCGGCCTTCGGCCAGGACGAGTTCGGCGAGGTCGGCGAGCGTACGGGTCTCGGTCAGCGGTGACGGCATGCCCGGGACGGTAGGCCAGCCGGCCCGCCGAGGGACACCGGTTTTCCGATCGGCTGCGGATCGGGCGTGATTCTGCCAAAGTCGCGTCCATGAGCGACCCGGACCTGGACCGGCTCGCCGAGCTCGCCGCCTGCCTGGCCGGTGACTCGGCGGCCGACCTCCTGGCCCGCGTGCTGCCGAGACCGACCGGCGAGGAGCTGCCCGAGACCCGCGACCGCCTGGTCCGAGCCGCCCTCGACCTGCCGCACGGACCGGAGATCGTACCGGTCGGCCATGCCGCCGTGCCGATCACCGAATGGCTGCGCCGTCTTCCCATAGCCGACCGGGCCCTGCTCATGCTTCGGTACGGCGAGCGGCTCGCACCCGCCGAACTGGCCCGGATCCTCGGCCAGCCCAGGACCCGGATCGAGACTCGGCTGGCGGCACTCGAAGCCGAGGTTCCACAACCCGCCGAGGCCTACCTGAGCTACGGGCTGGACCGGCTCGCCGAACGTACTCCGCGATCGGCGACGATCCGTCGAGCGGTCGAAGCACGCCAGCGCTCCCTAGCCCGCCGTCGCAGCAGAGTCGCCGGTTTGGCCGCAGCAGCGGTGCTCCTCCTGATCACCGCAACGGCGACCGCGGATATGGTGCGAACCAGTCCGATGTCGGGCCTTCGGCTGCACCACCGAGTGGAGGCGCCGGCCGGCTGGCGGATCGTCGCCACAACCCTGTCCCGTAAGACTGAGACGACGGTGCTCACAGGCCCGGCAAGCATCGGCCTCTGCCGGATCACGATGGACCTCGAACCCGATTTCGGACTCGAGCCCGGACAGGACATCTCGATCCGCGGTGACGCAGCGCAAGTGGAAGATGGCCGGCTGACTTGGAGTACGGCGGCCGGCAACTTCGCGATCTCCTGCGATCAGCCCGCCCCCGCCGACGCCCTGCTTCGCCTGGCCGCCGCGATCCGGGTCGAGGGAGCCGAACTGCGCTCGCCGATCGGGCTCTCCACGCTACCGATGGGCTTCCACGAGCCCGAGCTCGCGCGGGACGGGACCGGATCAGTCAGGCAACTCACGGTGCGCCGGATCTTCTTTCTGGTTTCGCTAACCGTCCCGACCACCACGGACGATGTCGGTAGTTGTGCTTGGCTCGATACTCCGTGGACCCGGTCGCCGTTCGACCCCGAGCTGCTGACGATCACGCGGACCGACCGGCTGTCGATCGAGGTCCAGGGCAGCAGGGTGTGCGCGAGTCTTCGGTGGATCGTCCGCGACCCGGATCACACACAGCGTGCCCTCGCCCACCGGCAGCTGACTGACCTCGCGAAGGCCGTGATCCTGGCCTCCGACCCGACGGATCCGGCCACCTGGCTCGACCCGGAAACGGCCCTGCCCACCTCCGAGCCAAAATGAACTGTCGGTGAACGATTCGCCGCTTTCACAAGTCTGGTTCGACAAATTGAGGTGACAACCAGCACGATGATCTCGTGCCCGTTGAGGTTTTGATCATCCTGGCGGTCGTGGTCGTCACGGCCTTGGCCTTCGATTTCACCAACGGGTTCCACGACACCGGCAACGCGATGGCGACCACGATCGCCACCGGCGCTCTGCGGCCGAAGGTGGCCGTCGCCGTCTCCGCGGTGCTGAACCTGGTCGGCGCGTTCCTCTCCATCGAGGTCGCGCTGACGGTCAGCAACAAGGTGGTCAACATCCAGGGCAGCGACGGCAGTCCGGTGGCCGGTCTGATGGGCGTACCGATTCTCACCCTGGTGCTGGCCGGCCTGGTCGGGGGCATTCTGTGGAACCTGGCGACCTGGTTGTTCGGTCTCCCGTCCTCCTCCTCCCACGCCCTCTTCGGCGGCCTGATCGGCGCGGCGATCGCCGCCCTCGGCCCCGGCGGCGTCAAGTGGAGCGGCGTCCTGGTCTCGGTGATCATCCCGGCCGTGGCCGCCCCGCTGGTGGCCGGGCTGGTCGCCGCGGTCGGCACGAAGGTGATCTTCCGGATCGTGTCCAGCCTGCCCGAACGACAACGCGACGCCGGGTTCCGCTGGGGCCAGGTCGGCTCGGCCGGCCTGGTGTCGCTGGCGCACGGCACCAACGACGCCCAGAAGACGATGGGCGTGATCACCCTGGCGCTGATCGCCGCCGGCACCTGGACCGATCTGCACGCGATCCCGGCCTGGGTCAAGGTCGCCTGTGCGCTGGCGATCGCCGCCGGCACGTACGTCGGCGGCTGGCGGGTGATCCGTACCCTCGGCAAGGGGCTGGTCGAGATCGTGCCGCCGCAGGGCATGGCCGCCCAGTCCGCGGCCGCCGCGATCATCCTGTCCTCCAGCCACCTCGGCATGGCGCTCTCCACCACCCACGTCGCGACCGGGTCGATCCTCGGCAGCGGGGTCGGCCGGACCGGCGCGACGGTCCGCTGGCGGGTGGCCGGCCGGATGGCGATCGCGTGGTTGATCACCTTGCCGGCCGCGGCGGTGATCGGCGCGCTCTGCTGGTTCCTGGCCCACGCCATCGGCGGCGTCCCGGGCGTCGGGGTCGTCTTCGCGATCCTGGTCGTCGCCTCGTTGCTGATGTACCTGAGGTCCCGCCGGCAGCGGGTCCACCACGACAACGTCAACGACGTCTGGGTCGACGGGGTGCCGCCCGCGGACCACGACGACGTCTCCTCGAAGCTGGCCGCCTGATGAACATCATCGTCTCCTCCGCCCAAGCTCTCTGGCAGGTCGTCGCCGTCGGGCTGCTGCTCGGCGCCGGACTGCCCGCCCTGTTCGCCCTCGGCCTCCGCTTCTGGTACGGCGCGGGGCACAGCCGGGTCTCCGACGGCGTGATCACCCGCCCGCCCGCCGCGACCGTCGCCGCGGTCGCCTGCTTCGGCGTGGTCACCCTGGCCACGCTGTTCGGCATCGTGGTGATCATCTTCGGCAACCAGCTGTTCGGCTGATGGCCCTCGGTCTCGACGAGGTACGGGTCGGCCACTGGACCGACGCGACCGCGCGGACCGGCTGCACCGTCCTGATCTTCCCGGACGGCACCGTCGGCTCGGCCGAGGTCCGCGGCGGCGCCCCCGCCTCCCGAGAACTCGAGTTGCTCGCCCCGGAGCGGACCGTGGCCCGGATCGACGCCGCCGTGCTGACCGGCGGGTCCGCGTTCGGGCTGGCCAGCGCGGACGGCGTGATGCGGTTCTGCGCCGAGCAGGGCCGCGGCGTGCCGACACCGGCCGGTCCCGTGCCGATCGTCCCGACCCTCGGCCTGTACGACCTGATGGTCGGCGATCCCGGCGTACGGCCCGGTCCGGACGCCGGGTACGCGGCCGCCGCCTCGGCCACGAGCGACGGCGAGGTCAGCGGCTCGATCGGTGCCGGCACCGGGGCCACCGTCGCCAAGATCACCGGCACGCCCCAGCCCGGCGGCCTGCGTTCGGCGGTCCTCACCGACGGCGACCTGGTGGTGGCCGCACTCTGCGCCGTGAACGCGTTCGGTGCGATCGACGACGACGGTACGGTCCTGGCCCGGGACCTGGAGCAGAGTGCCGCCGCGATCCGGGTCGCCGCCAGCTTCCTCGAGCAGGCCCAGAACACGACGATCGGCGTGGTGATCACCAACGCGCGGCTGGACAAGCTCGGCTGCCTGGCCGCGGCCCAGGGCGCCCACGACGGCCTGGCCCGGGCGATCGCGCCGCCGCACACGTCCGGCGACGGCGACGCGTTCATCGCGGCCGCCACCGGCCAGGTGGACGCGCCGGTCGACCTGGTCCGCCTGCTCGCCGTGGCGGCGGTCGAACGCGCGCTCCGTACCGCGCCCTAGCTGTCACGATTCCTCTTCGCACTGACCGTTGCCGCGTGGAAAATGCGGGTTGCGGCTGATGCGAAGAGAAATCGTGACATCACGACCCGAGCACCCGACGTACCCGGTCGACGACCCAGCCCGACTCGAAGACCAGGTGGTCCCAGGTCAGGTGGAGCACGGTCCAACCGGCCGCGGCGAGCTCGGTCCACTTGCGCCGGTCCCGGTGGAACTGATCGCGGTTCTCGGCCCGGTGATAGGCGTAGCCGTCAACCTCGATGATCAACCGCGCGCGTTCGAAAACCACGTCGACCGGGTAGCGGTGTCCGGCGCAGGCGACCTCCACGTTGCCGGACCAGCCACGGAGGCCGGCGCTCCGGAGGATCCGGTGCAGCAGCCGCTCGGCCTCGGACCAGGGTGCGTTCCGGGAGTCCAGCAGCGCGGCGCGGCGCAGGCCGTTCCCGTTCCGCTTCGGGGTGAGTGCGAGCACCTGCCAGAGCTGGTCGACGGTGACGGTACCCGACCGAAGCGCCTCGTCGATGCCCCGATGCCCGGCCCAGACGACGAGGTCGAGGGCGGTGAGCGCCGGCACAGTGACCCAGCAACCACGATGGCGGGTGATCACCTCGACGGGCAGGCGTTCCTGGCTGACCCGGAACCCACGCGCCGGCGTCCGGCGCATCGGCCGGGACAGGGTGATCACCGGAACGGCGTAGCCCGACCAGCCGCTCAGCCAGGCAGCCGAGGGTCCAGTGAACACTGCCTCGGGCGCCCACAGCGACGCGGCCCGCACCCGGACCTCGGTCCGGTCGGCGTCGTCGGCAGCGCAGTAGATCCCGGGCAGCAAGGATCGGAGCTCGCCCTTGGCTGCCAGGCGGTGGATGGTCCTGCCCATCGGCCGGTGGTCGCGCAGCCTGATCGCGCCGCCGGCTTCGCGGAGAGCCCGCCGGATCTCGTCGCTGGTCGTCATCTGAGGAGCATCCGGCGTACCGGACGAACCGGCCCGGTTGTCCACAGGCGTAGGTGTTGTCCGTTCCCTGCAGGTGTCGACCCGGTGCGATGTCGGGATTCCTCTTGGCATCAGCCGCGGACTGCCGATGCCACGCGGCAATGGCCTGTCAGCAGAGAAATCGCGACAGGGTTACGCCGGCGAGTCGGGGTCCGTCGCGGGCGTGCCGTTCAGCTGCTTGGTGGTCAGCAGCAGCCGGGCCAGGCCGGCCCGGGTCGCCGCGACCGCGATCCGGTCGCCGGGCCGCAGCACGGGGTTGGTCAGCTGCCAGGTCCACGGGCGTCCGGCCGGCGCGTACGCCAGCACCCGCGACGAACCGCGCTCGGAGAGTGAGGCCAGGCGCCGGCCCGGTGCGTTCGAGCCGGGCTGGACGGTGACCTCGGTGAACAGCAGGACCCGGCGGCCGACCGGGAAGATCACCTCGCGGCGCCGGCCCAGCGCGGCCGACGCGAAGGCCGGCGCGGCGAGCATCGACACGCTCCGGGTCGGCCGCAGACCGAGCCGCCGCTCGATCCGGTCGGCCAGCTCGTGGTCGTACAGCCGGAGCACCACCCGGACCTCCGGGTTGGCCTCCTTCGCGACCAGCCCGATCTCCAGGTTGGCCGCGTCGTCGTCGGTCAGCGCCAGCACCGCATCGGCCCGGGAGATGCCGGCGGCCAGCTGCGCGGCCGCGTCGGTCGCCGGCGCGATGATCACCGGGATCTTCGCCTGCCGGGCCCACAGCACGCCCGGCGCACCTTCGTTGTGCTCGATCGCGACCACCGGCACCTGCCGCTCCCGCAGTCGGCCGGCGACCGAGGTGCCGATCCGGCCCAGGCCGCAGACCACGACGTGATGCCGCGGCCGGCCCCGGATGCCGCCGGTCAGCACCGCCAGCCGGGAGCTGATCATGGCGTCGACGATCACGGCCGTGATGCCCGAGGACAGGACCAGGCCGAACAGTTGGATCAGCACCGCCCCGAACCGGTAGCCGATGCTGAGGTCGTCCACCTCGAGCCCGGTGTCGGTCGACGCCGTCAGCGCCCGGTAGAGCGCGGTCACCCAGTCCGACCCGGCCAGGTGGAAGTAGAGCGTCGACAGCACGATCAAGATCACCAGGCCGAGCAGGACGATCCGGATCCGGCGGTCGAAGACGTACGCCATCGCACCGATCACCCCGGACCGGCGGACGCTGATGTCCCGGTCGCCCACCAGTTCGGTGCCGAGCACCACGTCGCCAGCGGACGGAAGGACGGCGTCGATCCCGTAGCCGGCGCTGTCGCCGAGCACCGCGAGCTCCGTACCGCCCACCTCGGAGCGCGGTCCCGCGACGACGAGGCGGCCGCCGATCTCGAACGTCCTGGTCGCCGCTGAGGCCAGCGCGGCCGCGACGAAGGCCGGTGCCGCGAGCTCGGCCGAGGACAGCACGACGTGCTCGCCGAACAGCGGGCCGAGCCGGGACCCGAGCTCGGGATTGTTGAGCTCGATGACCAACCGGACGGTCGGGTTCAGTTCCTCGATGGCGAGCGCGACCCGGATCGCGAACACGTCGTCGTCGCCGACGATCACCGCCGCCTTGGCCCGCTGGATGCCCGCCCGGCGCAGCTCGGCCGGCCGGACCTGCTGGCTCAGTTCGGCCTCGGCGCCGATCAGCTGCAGGTCGGCCACCACACCCGGGTCGGCGCTGCCGTGGACGATCACGATCACCCGCTCACCGGCCCGTTCCAGTTCCTCGGCGAGCCGGATCGTCGTACTGCTGGACCCGATGATCACCACATGGCCGGCCGCCCCCGCCGACGCCTGGTCGACCGGTTCAGCGAGGTTCGTCATGGTCGCCGAACGTGGTCCGCCCGCGCAGCCGGCTGGCCAGTTCGTCGTCGATCCCGTCCGCGACGTCCGACATGATCCGGACCGCCTGCCGCAGATGCGACGGTACGAACGGGCGGGCCGGGATCGACAGGCTGACGAACACCCGGTCCCGGATCAGCTGGAACTTCACCCAGCGCGCCTCGCTGTTGAGGTCGTTGAGCACCTCCGACGCGCGGGAGCGGCCGTCGACGTCGTGCACCACGGTGGCGAACACGATGATCTCGCGACCGTCGCCGGACGTGCGCAGGAACACCATCGTCGAGCCGACCCGGATCGCCACGTCGCCCTCGGCGTCGCGGATCGGCGGGTGGCCCAGCAGGTCGGTCAGCTCGGCGTCGATCAGTTCGTCCAGGTGTTCCCGGCTGCCCGGCAGCAGCGCGACCACCGACTCCGGCAGGTCGGCGACGTCGACCTCGGCGACCGGCCGGGAGGTGAGCACCTCGGCCAGCTGACTCGGCGCCAGGAAGACCGGGTGCTGCACCCCGTACACGTCCCGCAGCGCGCCGACCGCGAGCCGGCTGATCTCCTCGGACTCGTCCTGGGACCGGTCGGCCCAGAAGTTGCCCGAGCCGCCTGGCTCGGCCGACGGCGCGGACCAGCCGAGCTTCTCCATCGCGGCCAGTTGGTCGGGGTTGAGCTGGAACGTCTCGCCCAGGTTGGCGTTGCTGGCGGCCTCGGCGCGGATCTCCCGCGGCCGGGCGGCGTCGGTGGCGGAGGCGAAGCTGACGAACGGCGGCGGGCCGCCCGCGTCGGCCACCGTGCCGATGGTCAGATCCCCGGACTCGTCGATCATCGAGATCACCTCGGACAGCCGGTCCGTGAATTCCGCCCAGGCCTGTGCCGTGCTCCGATCGATGTCGAAGTCCTCGTAATCCGCCACTGTTCCCCACCTCCTCAGGCGAACCTATCCAATCAACCCGCGATGATCATCCGGCGGCCCGGGTCTTCTCAGGTGTCGCCGGCCGGCCCGGTCAGGGCGGTGACGACCCGGGACACCGGGGCTCGCCCCATCCGCTCCCCCAACCAGCGGCTGACCTGGGCCAATGCCGGCAGGTCGATCCCGGTGTCGTAACCGAGGCCG
The DNA here is from genome assembly GCF_059617205.1 of Microlunatus sp. YIM B11417. Taxonomy (NCBI): domain Bacteria; kingdom Bacillati; phylum Actinomycetota; class Actinomycetes; order Propionibacteriales; family Propionibacteriaceae; genus Microlunatus; species Microlunatus sp. YIM B11417. The sequence continues at coordinate 370,095 of NZ_JCAMPJ010000003.1, read as the reverse complement.
TGCAGCAGCCAGACCAGGTCCTCGGTGGCCAGATTGCCGGTGGCCGACTTCGCGAACGGGCAACCGCCGAGGCCGCCGGCCGACGCGTCGAACTCGGTGATCCCCTCGCGGAGGCCGGCGACCACGTTGGCCAACGCCTGCCCGTACGTGTCGTGGAAGTGCAACGCGATCCGGTCCCGGGCCACGCCGGTCCGGTCCACCGCGGCCAGCACGGCCGCGACCTGGCCCGCGGTGCCGACCCCGATCGTGTCGCCGAGGCTGAACCGCTGCACGCCGAGCTCGGCCAGCCGGCCCACCACGTCGGCGACCGCGGCCGGCTCGACCGCACCCTCCCACGGGTCGCCGAAGCACATCGAGACGTACCCTCGCACGCCGAGGCCGTCGGCCCGGGCCCGCCGCACCACCGGCGCGGCCAACTCGATCGCGCCCTCCAGCGTGGTGCCGAGGTTCTCCGCGGCGAACCGCTCGGTGGCGCTGACGAACACCGCGACGTCCCGGGCACCGGCCGCGACGGCCCGGTCCAGGCCGCGCTCGTTCGGCACCAGCACCGGATAGCGCAGGCCCGGCTCGGCCAGGTCGAGCGCCGTCAGCACCTCGTCCGCGTCGGCCAGTTGCGGCACCCGCTGCGGCGACACGAAGCTGGTCGCCTCGATGGTCCGCAGCCCGCAGCCGGCCAGCCGCCGGATGAACTCGATCTTGGTCGCCGGGTCCACCAGGACCTGCTCCGCCTGCAGCCCGTCCCGCGGGCCGACCTCGTAGACACTGACCCGGTCGGGCAGCCCGGCCATCGGGTACGGGGACGGGAACTCGGTCATGGCCGGGACACTACCGCCGGACGTGCGAGCAGAAGCCCGAACGCTCCCTGAGCTTGTCGAAGGGCAGACCACACCGGGCTTGGCCCTTCGACAAGCTCAGGGAACGTTGTGGAGGTCAGCCGAGCACGGCGGCGACGATGGCGATCAGCGGGATCGAGCCCAGCGTGGACAGGAAGATCGTGTCCCGGGCCAGGACGATCCCGCGGTCGAACCGGACGGCATGGGTGAACACGTTCTGAGCCGTCGGCAGGCCGGCGATCACGGTCACCGCGAGCACGCCGAGCGGGTCCAGGCCCACCACGAACTTGGCCAGCAGGAACCCGATCAGCGGCTGCACGATCAGCTTGAGGCCGACCAGGGTGCCGATCTGGACCGGTGGCTCGCCACGGCCGGGCAGCGGGCCGAGCCGCAGCGAGATGCCGTACGCGAGCAGCATGGCCGGCACCGCCATCCCGCCGACCAGGTGCAGCGGGTCGTTGATCACCCGGGGCAGTTCGAAGCCGGTCACCGACAGGATCAGCCCGATCAGCGAGGCGATCATCAGCGGGTTCCGGAACGGCTGCCCGACCAGCCGCAAGAGCCGCCGGCGCCGGGACTGGTCGGCCTCCTCGGGTCGGGTGGTGAGGTCCAGCACCGCGATCCCGATCGGCTGCAGCACGAGCAGCTGGACCAGCAGCATCGGCGCGATCAGGGAGGCGTCGCCGAGGGCGTACGCAGCGATCGGCAGGCCCAGGTTGCCGGCGTTGACGTACGCGGCGGAGAAGATGCCGATCACGGTCTCGGCCCCGCTGCGCCGCCAGACCACCCGGAGCAGGATCAGCGCCAGCACGGTGGTGACCACCACGCTGCCGATCGACGCCATCAGGTTGGCCGAGAACAGGGTGCTCACGTCGGTGCCGCCGAGCACCGTGATCATCAGTGCGGGACTGGCCACGAAGAAGGCGATCCGGGACAGCAGCACCTGCCCGGACAGGTCGACGATCTTGAAGTGGGCCAAGCCGACGCCGAGGACGATGACCACGATGATCGTGACAAAGCCCTCGAGGACTCCCAGCACTTTCCACTCCTGACCCGGTGTTCGGAACCGGGTCAAGTGTCTCCTATGCCGTGCCGGCGCCTTCCTTCGAGTCCCGGAACAGCAGCCAGAACCCGATCAGGACGACGGCCGCGATCGCCGCCGGGATGATCCACACCTGGAGCCAGTTGTGGGACGCCTCGCCGGTCGCGAACGCGTCCACGATCGGGCCGGAGATCAAGGAACCGATCAAGAGCCCGACGCCGTACGTGGCGAGGGTGATCAAGCCCTGCGCCGAGGCCCGCAGCCCGGGACCGGCGAACCGGTCGGTGTAGACCTGGCCGGCCACGAAGAAGAAGTCGTAGCAGACACCGTGCAGCAGCAGGCCGACCACGATCATCCAGAACAGGGCACCCTGGTCGCCGAACCCGAACAGGACGTAGCGCAGCGCCCAGGCCGCCATGCCGATCGCCAATGTGATCTTGACCCCGAGTCGCTTCAGCAGGAACGGCATCACCAGCAGGAACGCGACCTCGCTCATCTGGCCGATCGTCTGCAACCCGGCGGCGCCCTGGATTCCGATCTCGTTGAGGTACAGGTTGGTGAAGTTGTAGTAGAAGGCCAGCGGGATACAGATCGCGATGGACGACACGAAGAACACCGCGAAGGTGCGATTCTTCAACAGCGCAAGGGCATCCAGGCCGAGAACATCGCGAACGGTCCGCTTCTCGCCGCGGCCCTCCGGCGGCGTGTGCGGCAGGGTGAAGCAGTAGATGCCGAGCAGGATCGCCATGATCGACGCCATCTTGAAGGTGAGGTCCAGGCTCTTCGTCGACTCCCAGGCGAGGAAGCCGATCAGCAGCCCGGCGATGATCCAGCCGATCGTGCCGAACACCCGGATCGCCGGGAACTGCGTCTCCGGACTGCGCAGTTGCCGGAACGCGACAGTGTTGGCCAGGGCCAGCGTCGGCATGAACAAGATCATGTAGATCAAGATCACCACGAAGAACGGGCCGAAGTCGGTGATCAAGGACGCGACCCAGAGCAGTACGCCGCCGGCCAGGTGCAGCACGCCGAGAATCCGCTGCGCCGGGAAGAACTGGTCGGCGATCAGGCCGACGATGAACGGCGCCAGCACCGCCCCGAGGGACTGGGTGAGGAAGGCGAGCGCGATCTCCGCCCCCGACGCGCCCATCTGCTGGGTGAGGAACGTGCCCAAGGTGACGAACCAGGCGCCCCAGACGAAGAACTCGCCCAGCATCAGCCCGGACAGCCGGATCCGGATCCCCACGGGCAGTCGACTCCCCCGGCCGGTGTCCCCCAGCTTCGGTACCTCGATCTCCTCCGCACCCGTCATGATCAAGCCCCTCTCGCAGCACCGCGATGATCTTGTGACTTGGGTCTCATCGTACCGGGAAGTTGCCTCCGGGAACGGACCTGACGGCAGGTCTGTTGAACCGGAATGTGCCCCAGATCACGTCCGGTTCGCGTCAAAGGGCGTCCCACCAGGTGTCTAGATCCATGAAGCGGGGCAACGGGCACTCACTCGGCCCGGGCTGCGGGCCCTGCTTCACCCAGGCGGCACTCATCGACGGAGGTGAGCGGACGGACGATCCGGCCTGCACGGCGGACCCGTTCGCCGATCCGGATCGGCGGGCCGGCAGAGCGGAACCCCAGATAGGCAGGACAGCGAAATGTTGACGGAATCACGGCGCGACGAGTCGTTCCAGGCTTGGATCCTGGGCCGCATGTTGACCCGGCGCACCGACGTCGAGGTCGAGCTCGTCTACCGCGGTCCCGGCCGCAGCTGGCGGAACGGGTGGCACGTCCGCTGGAACAACGGCCCCACCGAGCTGAGCATGCGCAAGTTCAGTTCCGACCTCGTCGCCCGGTCCTCGGCGATCGGCCTGGGTACGCTCCGCCACGACCGCACCCCGCGCGGCGCCGCCGCGGCCGCGGCCTGGCTGACCTGGGTGTCCGCCCTCCCCGAGACCGCCGCGCCTCAGCTCGGCCGCTTCCTGCACACCACCGAGGACGCCTTCGACTGCACCGAGTATCCGGAGTTCACCGATCCGGTCACGGCGAGGCGAGCCGAGGTCCTGGCCGCCATGCCGACCTCGGACCTGTCCGGCTTCGGGATCCCGGAAGCAGCCGTCGCGGCCGCCCGCAACGGTGTCCCGGCGCTGCTGGCGCTCCTTGATCAACGCCTCGATCAACGAACGGCCGAGCGGCCCGGCCTCGCCCCCGCGATCGACCTCGCCACCGAACGGTCCCGGCGGCGCGCCCGACGCTACGACCGGCCGTCGCGAGTGCGCGTCTAGGGCGTACGCGCACTGAGCCTGTCGACGTGCCGAGCCAGGCCGACCCTTCGACAGGCTCAGGGAACGTGCAGGTGTAGCCGCGGACGGACGCCCGGATCACCTTTTCTGCAAGGCTTCCTGATACTCCTGGCGCTGCTGGTCGCCGGTCTCGCTGCGCCAGCGGCCGACCTGGGCGTCCCAGTCGGCGACCGTCTTCCGGCCGACGACGATCTCCTTGATCAGGTCGTTCATCGCCGTAGCGGCCGTGGCGCCGGAGGACGCGGCCGCGTCGGAGTAGAGCCCGAGTACCGGGTTGGTGACCCCCTTGGGCAGGATCTCCTTCAGGTAGGCGTACTGCTTCCGGACGATCTCCTCGTTCTTCGGCGTGTAGAGCACCGAGGATCCCTGGCTGCCCACATAGCCGATCCCGGGCGGCACGTCGGTGTCGGTGGCCGGCAACCGGACCGGATCCGCACCCTCGCGCTTGAAGTGCTTGCCCTCGAGGCCGTACGCCAGCAGGAACTGCTCCTCGGTCCCGAACGGGGAGGCCAGGAAGTCGCAGAACCGCAGCAGTTCCTTGACCCGCTCGTCACTGCCCTTCTTGATCGCCACGTACGCGCCGTAGCCCGCGACGCCGAGGTGCTTCACGGCAGGGCCGCCGCCCTCCCACTTCGGCAGGGTCATCGCGCCGACGTTCCAGGCCGGGTACTGCCGGACGAAGCCGCCCCAGCCGGTGAACGCCTGCAGGTAGATCGAGGTCCGGCCGCTCTGCCACCAGGTCACATTGCCGGAGCCGACCGAGTTGGAGTCCGGATGCAGGTAGTTCTTCCGGTACATCTGGGCGACCTGGTCGAGCGCGTCCTTCATCACCGGCAGTTCGTAGACGTGGGTCAGGGTGCCGCCCTCGTTCTGCCACTGGTTCGGCGCGCCCATCATCTCCAGCATGGCCGGCACCATCCAGCCGGACGGGTCGGCACCCATCGCGTAGACGGAGTTGCGCGCGTCGGTGACCTGCTCGCACAGATCCAGGAAGTCCTGGCCGTCGCGCAGGTCGGGCGTCTCGGTGATGCCCGCCTTGGCGAACATGTCGCCCCGGTAGGTGGCGATGGTGCCGGCCGGCGGCCGCGGCTGCGCGATCCCCCAGATCTTGCCGTTGACCTGGCCGATCTTCCAGGTCTCGGTCGGGATCGCGGCCAGGCCGGGATACTCCTTGATCGCGTCGCCGGCCAGATAGGGCGTGAGGTCGGTGAAGTACTTGTCCAGCACACCGGGCAGCCCCGGCACGCCGACGATCTGCACCAGATCCGGTACGTCGCCGCCGGCCAGGGTCACCTGGAGCTTGGCCTGGTAGTCGGCCGAGAGGGTGCCGGTCACGTCGAACGTGAAGCCGGACACCTCCTCGATCTTCTGCCACCAGGGATTGCTGCTCTTCGGGGCGATGGTGGCGCCCGTCTGGAGCAGGGACGTGATCGGCGCGGAGACGCCCTGCGCCGGGAAGCCGTCCCGCTTCACCGGCTCGGGATAGGAGAAGTAGCCGGGCGGCACTCCCCCGTCGACCTCCGGCAGGTCCGGTTTCACCGTGAACGGCACCCGGGTCGGCAACTCGCCGCTGCCTGCCTGTCGACTGCTGGGCTGTCCGGACTGGTCGGTACATCCCGCCAACCCGGCGGCGACTGCCGCCGCGGTGACCGAGGTGCCGACCAGAAATCCGCGCCGATCCACATCCGCTCCTTGGTTTGTCTACTTCTTCTGCAGGGCTTCCTGATATTCCGTGCGCTGTTGGTCACCGCTCTGGCTGCGCCAGCGGTCCACCTGGGCGTCCCAGTCCGACACCTGCTTGCGGCCGATCACGATCTCGTCGATCGTCGCCTGGACCTCGGTCGCGGCGGCGGCACCGGACGTCACGGCGGCCTCGGAGTAGAGCCCGAGGACCGGGTTCTGGATCCCGCCGGGCAGTACGTTCTTCAGGTAGTCGTACTGCTTCTGCACGATCGACTTGCTGTTCGGCGTGTAGATCACGGCGGAGCTCTGGCCGCCGATGTAGCCGATGCCCGGCGGGATGTCGGTCGTCGCCGCGGGCAGCGCGACCGGATCGCCGCCACCCTCCCGCTTGAAGTCGGTGCCCTCGATCCCGAAGCTGATCAAGAACTGCTCCTCGGTACCGAACGGCGAGGCCATGTAGTCGCAGAACTTCAGCAGTTCCTTGACCCGTTCCTCACTGCCCTTCTTGATCGCGACATACGCCCCGTAACCGGCGACGCTCATCTGCTTGGGAGCCAGACCGCCGCCTTCCCACTTGGGCAGGGTCAGGACGTCGAGATTCCAACTGGGATTCAACTTCGCATAGCTGCTCCAGCCCGCGAACGACTGGATGTAGATCGAGGTACGGCCACTCTGCCACCAGGTGTAGTTCTCCGCACCGGCCGCGGCCGAGTCGGGATGCAGGTAGCCCTTCTTGAACATCTGCGCGACCTGGTCGAGGGCGTCCTTCATCACCTCGGTCTCCCAGACGTAGGTGAGCTTGCCACCCTCGTCCTGCCACTGGTTCGGCGCGCCCATCATCTCCAGCATGCTCGGCACCATCCAGCCGGCCGGACGGGCGCCCATTGCGTAGATCGAGTTCTTCGCGTCGGTGACCTGGGCACACAGATCCAGGAAATCCTGGCCGTCGCGCAGTTCCGGCGTCTCGTTGATGCCGAACTTGGCGAACAGGTCGGCCCGGTAGCTCGGGATGTTCCCGACCGGCGGCCGCGGCTGCGCGATGCCCCAGATCTTGCCGTTGACCTGACCGATCTTCCAGGTGTCGGTCGGGATCGAGGCCAGGCCGGGATACTCCTTGATCGCGTCGCCGGCCAGGTAAGGCGTCAGGTCCGCGAAGTACTTGTCCAGCACCCCCGGCAGACCGGGGACGTTGACGATCTGGACCAGGTCCGGCACGTCGCCGCCGGCCAGCGTCACCTGGAACTTGGCGGTGTAGTCGGCCGAGACGACGCTGGCAATGTTGAAGTTGAACCCGGAGGACTCCTCCAGCTTCTTCCACCACGCGTTGCTGTCCCGTGGGGTGACGGCCGCGTTGCCCTGCAGTAGGGCGGTGATCGGCCCGGAGGCTCCCTGGTGCGGAAAGCCCTCGCGCTTGACCGGTTTGGCCGGGTAGGCGAAATAGGCGGCCGGCACGCCGCCGTCAATCTCCGGGAGGTCCGGCTTCACGGACTCGAACGGCACCCGGGTCGGCAGCTCACCACTTCCGGCTTCACGGCTGCTGGACTGTCCGGTCTGGTCGCTGCACCCGGACAGACCGACAGCGACAGCCGCGGCGGTCAGTGATGTGCCGAAAAGAAATCCACGTCGATCCATTTCAGCTCCTTCCTGTTTGACACCTACATCGTGCGCACGCTATTGCAATCGATTGCAACTTTGCAAGAGTTGAAGCGCGTCCATCCCCGGAGCACCTGGGCTGGGTGTGGATAAGACTAGCCCCTTTAGCTAGTTAAGTGTGTCCAAATATTGTTACAGTGAGGCGACGACGCGGTCGCGATCACCGACACCGGGCCGCCGAGACCCGAGGACATCGATGCGCTCCCAGCCCCGTTGGGCCGACCTCAACCGCGCCTTCCCGCTCCCCTTGACCGAGATCGCCGATGTGGCGAGCCCCGACGCGTTCGGTCTGGTCGACCGAGACGGAACGGCGTTCCAGATCAGCTGCCCGGACTCCCCGGCGGGCCTGGCCGCCGGCCGCCGGCTCGCCGAACGCCTCGGCGCGGCCGCTCGCTCCGCCGGTCTGCCCGACACGGTCCCCGAACCGGTCCCGGCGAGCTGGCCCGAGGGTGCGGTACGGACTCCGCGGGCTCGGCCCGGCAGGCCGGCAGCTTCGGTGCTGATCATGATCGGCAACGTGGACAGCAACGCGGAGCTGGCCGGGCTCTACCACGCGATGTGCGTCCCGGTCGATCCCACCTTCCCCGGCCCGGGTGGCGTCTATCTGCGCACCTTCGCTGATCCGTGGGGCGATGGGGCGGACGCCGTGATCATCGGCGTCAGCGACGAGGACGACCTGGACACGGCCCTCGACCAGTTCGAGCCGTACCTGATCGTCGAGGACGGCCGGGTCGCCCTGGGCCGGCTGCACCAGGTGGTCATCCCGGACGCGTACCGCCGGCGGAATCCTCAGCTGTCACCGGACCACGAGGGCGACGGTTTCGGCACCGCGGAGTTCCGGTCGGCGGCGATCCAGGCCCACCGGACCAGGGCTCATCGCGGCATGACGCCGTACCTGAACCATCTCGCGCTGATGTACCAGCTCACCGGCGATCCGGGGTTCACCGAGCGCTATCTGACGATCTTCACCGACATGATCACCGAGACCGCGGACTGGCAGCCCGACCAGTGGGGACGCTGGGGCTTCGACGCCGACTTCGCCGCGGTCGGCATGATCGCCGGCTGGCACGCGATCAAGGATTCCCCCACGTTCACCGCCGAGGACCGGCGGCAGCTGACCGCGCACCTGCTCGCGTACCTCGGCAACAGCGAGGAGCAGTGGGTGATGCACCGGGCGACGGCCAGCCATCCGGCCCGGCACAACCACTTCACGTTCGCCGCGCTGGGACTGCTGTTCGGCGCGATCATGATCGCCGGGAAGCACGATCCGGACCGGGCCGAGCGTTGGCTGGCGATGGCCGACGAGTGCTTCGCGCCGCAGCTCACGGCGACCAAACCGACCGAGGACTGCGACAGCTACGGCTGGCTGACCCTGGCCCATACGCTGCGGTACGCCCTCGTCCGGCCCTGGCCGGACTACGTCGAGGACGGCTGGTGCCGGGCCACCCTGGACCGGGGGATCACCGCGATGGACAACCTCGGCCACCAGGTGCCGCACGGCGATGCGTCCCGCTACGACGGGAACTACGCCGAGCTCGGCTTCTGGACTCCGGCCGCCTGGCTGCTGCAGGACCCGGCGGTGAAATCGCTGGTGGCACGGAAGCTCGGCTCCCGGCCGGTACCGGAGGCGCTCGGGATCGCGCCGATCGGGCACGACTACGGCTCGGCGGGCTGGCGCCGCGACGACACCCTGCTGACCGTGGCCCCGATCGACGTCCGGCCGCTGGATCCCGCGTTCGTGGCCAGCGTGAAGCTGCCGGCGCCGGTCGACGGCTTCGACAAGCTGGCGCTGCGGGACGGGATCGGCGAGGAGGACCGTTACCTGCTGCTGGACGGCGTCGGGGTCGGCGGGCACGGTCATGTCGACGCCGGCGCGATCGTCCGGCTCACGTCCCGGCGGCGGCTTTGGCTGGAGGACGCCGACTACGACAAGATCTCGGCGAACTTCCACAACACCGTGTTGATCTTCCGCGACGGCGAGACCTCGTCCCGGCCGCCGTACGCGAGCCTGCGCTGGCAGTTCCAAGATCAGCGAGCGGCCATGGCCACGGTCGCCCTGGCCGGCGTGTCCGGGTGCGACTGGACCCGCTCGGTGATCTTGCTGTCCGGACTGGGCTTCCTGGTCGTCGACACGGTCACCGCCGACGCGGCCGGACCGATCGAGGCGCACAGTCTGTGGCGGACCGTCGGCCGCGCGGAGCACGCCGGGGACACATGGACCATGATCATGGGCGAGGAGCGGCTGCGGTTGATCACCGCGCCGCCGGCCGGCGACTGGCGGACCGAGCAGGCCGCGGAGCCGTACCGCCGGACCAATTGGCCCGACTACCCCTACGCCGAGTCCGCGGTGTCGGTGCTGCGCCAGGTGTCCGCGGCGGACTACCGGGCCGGCGAGTCCCGGACCACCGTGCACCTGCTCGCCGACGGTTCCGGCGAGGCGCAGCTGACCCGGTCCGGGGACTCCGTCCGGGTGACCCTCGGAGGCCGAGCCCTCGACCTCGACCTGGCCGCGCTCGCAGCGGGCCACGGCCCCCGCGTGATCACCGACGCCCAGCCCTCCCGCCCCGGGCCAGCCCCTTCGCTCCCCGAGCCAGCCCCTTCGCTCCCCGAGCCAACCCCTTCGCTCCCTGAGCCTGTCGAAGGGCAGGCCCCAGCGCACCCCGAGCCCGTCGAAGGGCAGGCCCCAACCCGCCCCGAGCCCGACTGGGCGATCGAGCACCCGGCCACCGCCACCTTGATCACCGACCTGGCCGGCGACGGCACCGACCGACTGCTGCTCGGCGACGCGACCGGGGTTTCCTGCTACCGGGACGATCACCTGCTCTGGCGCGCCGACACCGCGGCCCCGGTCACGGCCCTCGGCCGCGGCGGCGGGCCGGACGGCAGCGGCATCGTCGTCGGTCAGGCCGACGGCCGGCTCACGGTGCTGGACGCCGCCGGCGAGCCGCTCTGGCAGCAGCGCTTCCAGCCGCACATGGGCCATCCGGCGACGGTCCGGGCAGCGTTCTCCGCCCGGCTCGACCCGGACGGCCCGCCGTCGGTGATCATCGCGACCGAGAGCTGCCACATCGAGGCCTTCACCGCCGGCGGCGACTTCCGCTGGCGCTACGAGGTGATCCACGCGGCCTCGGCAGCCGGTGCGGCCGACCTGGACGGCGACGGCCTGGACGAGATCATCGCCGCCACCGAGTACTGGACCTGGCACGCGATCCGGCCGGACGGCACCGCCCTGTTCCGGACCCGCGGAGTGGAGAGCTCGGGCGGATCGGCCGTCGCTGCCGTACCGGATCCCGACGGCACCGGACGGCTGGCCGTGTTCGGCGGCTGGGACGGACACCTGACCGCCCACCGGCCGGACGGCGAACGCGCCTGGGACCGAGCCTTCGGTGACGTGATCACGACCATGATCAGGGACGGCGATGACCTCGTCGTCGGCACCCGAGCCGGCCTGCTCTACCGGGTCGCACCCGACGGCGGCGTGCGCTGGCGGCATCCGGTCGGCGCCGAGGTGATCACCGCCACCGGCTGCGCCGGAACGATCATGGTCGGCACCGCCTCGGCCCTGCTGCGCCTCGATCCGACCGGGGTCAGGCTCGACGCCCTGCCCTGGCCCGGCCGGATCGTCGGGCTCGCTCCGTACCGCAGCGCTGCCGGCCCCGGACTCTGGCTCCACGAGGCCGCCGGCCGGCACACCTGGCTGCCCCTCGACTGACCGCCGGCCGGGCTGGGTTCACGTCGGCGACGGCCATCACGGCAAGCCCTGTTCCGGGCGCGGTTCCTTCTGCGGGTCAGCTGCAGCCGCTGGTGGAGCCGCAGCCCTCGCAGACGTAGCAGCTGCCGCTCGGGCGCATCTTCGTCCCGCAGCTGAAGCAGAGCGGGGCGTCGACGCTGGTGCCGGAGATCGACTCGACGAGTTCGGCCGTGGTGTGCACCGACGGGTCGGCCGGGGTCGCGGCCGGCTCGGCCTCGCTGTCGGAACTCTTCAGCGACTCGGATTCGCTGACCGAGTCGTCGGCCGGGAGGTAGGAGCCGGTCTCGACCTGGCGGGCGCGCTCCTCGGCGGTGTAGATGCCGAGCTCGGCCCGGGCCTCGAACGAAAGATGATCAAGGGCGAGCCGCCGGAAGATGTAGTCCATGATCGACTGCGCCATCCGGATGTCCTTGTCGTCGGTCAGACCGGCCGGCTCGAACTTCAGGTTGGTGAACTTCTGGATGAATGTCTCCAGCGGCACCCCGTACTGCAGGCCGATCGAGACGGCGATCGAGAACGCGTCCATCACGCCGGCCAGGGTCGAGCCCTGCTTGCCGAGCTTGAGGAACACCTCGCCGAGTCCGTCGTCCGGGTACGAGCCGGAGGTCATGTAGCCCTCCGCGCCGCCGACCGAGAAGGACGTGGTCAGGCTCGGCCGGGTCTTCGGCAGCCGCTTCCGGATCGGCCGGTACTCGATCGTCGTCGCGTCCTTCGGCGCGTCCTTCTGCTTCGCCTTGCCGTCGCTGAGCGGCTGGCCGACCTTGCAGTTGTCCCGGTAGACGGCGAGCGCCTTCAGGCCGAGCTTCCAACCCTGCAAGTAGACCTCGGCGATCTCGTCGACCGTCGCCGTCTCGGGCAGGTTCACCGTCTTGGAGATCGCGCCGGACAGGAACGGCTGCACCGCGGCCATCATCCGGACGTGCCCCATCGGCTTGATCGCCCGCTCGCCCATCGCCGTGTCGAAGACCTCGTAATGCTCCGTCCGCAGGCCGGGCGCGTCGACCACGTGGCCGTGCTCGGCGATGTATTCGACGATCGCCTCGGCCGTCTCGTCGGCGTAGCCGAGCCTGCGCAGCGCCCGCGGGATGGTCTGGTTGACGATCTGCAGCGAGCCGCCACCGACCAGCTTCTTGAACTTGACCAGCGAGAAGTCCGGCTCGATGCCGGTCGTGTCGCAGTCCATCATGAAGCTGATCGTGCCGGTCGGTGCCAGCACGCTCGCCTGTGCGTTGCGGAAGCCGTTGGCCTCGCCGGACTTGATCACCGCGTCCCAGGCGGCCGTCGCCCGCTTCTGCACGGCGGCGTCCAGTGCTCCGACCGGACGCAACGCATCGTTGGCAGCCTGGTGCTTGCGCATCACCCGGCGGTGCGCCTCGGCGTTCCGGCTGAAGCCCGCGTACGGCCCGACCGCGCCAGCCAGCTCGGCCGAGCGGTGGTACGAGGCGCCGGTCATCAGCGACGTGATCGCCGCGGCGAGGGCCCGGCCGCCCTCGGTGTCGTACCCGTGACCGGTGGCCATCAACAGCGCGCCCAGGTTGGCGTACCCGATGCCGAGCTGGCGGAAGTCCCGGGTGGTCTGGCCGATCGCCTCGGTCGGGAAGTCCGCGAAGCAGATCGAGATGTCCATCGCGGTGATGATCAACTCGACGGCCTGCTCGAACCGCTCGGCGTCGAAGCTGCCGTCCTCGGCCAGGAACTTCAGCAGATTGAGGCTCGCGAGATTGCAGCTGCTGTTGTCCAGGCTCATGTATTCCGAGCAAGGGTTCGAGGCGTTGATCCGGCCGGATTCCGGGTTGGTGTGCCAGTCGTTGATCGTGTCGTCGTACTGCAGCCCCGGATCGGCGCACTCCCACGCCGCCTTGGCGATCTTGCCGAACAACTCCCGCGCGTCCACGGTGTCGACGACGCGGCCGTCGGTGCGGGCGCGCAGGCCGAACTCCGTACCGTCGTCGACGGCGCGCATGAACTCGTCGGTGACCCGGACCGAGTTGTTGGCGTTCTGGTACTGCACGGAGCTGATGTCGCGGCCGCCGAGGTCCATGTCGAAGCCGGCCTCGCGGAGCGCGCGGATCTTCTCCTCCTCGCGCGCCTTGGCCTCGACGAACTCCTCGATGTCGGGATGGTCGACATCGAGGACGACCATCTTCGCGGCCCGCCGGGTGGCGCCGCCGGACTTGATCGTCCCGGCGCTCGCGTCGGCCCCGCGCATGAACGAGACCGGGCCCGAGGCCGTACCGCCGGAGCTGAGCAGTTCCTTGCTGGACCGGATCCGGGACAGGTTGACCCCGGCACCGGAGCCGCCCTTGAAGATCAGGCCCTCCTCGCGGTACCAGTTCAAGATCGAATTCATCGTGTCGTCGACCGACAGGATGAAACAGGCGCTGACCTGTTGCGGCGCCGGCGTCCCGACGTTGAACCAGACCGGCGAGTTGAACGAGAAGTACTGGTGCAGCAGCAGCCAGGTCAGCTCGTGCTCGAACGCCTCGGCATCGCCCGGGGTGGCGAAGTAGCCGTACTGCTCACCGGCCCGGCGGTACGTGCGCACCACCCGGTCGATCAGCTGACGCAGGCTCCGCTCCCGGTTCGCCGAGCCCAGGGCGCCGCGGAAGTACTTGGTCGCGACGATGGTGGCCGCGTTGGCGCTCCAGAAGTCGGGGAACTCGGTCCCCTGCTGCTCGAAGATCGCCTCGCCGGTCTTCCAGTTGGTCTGGACGATGTCCCGGCTCTCCCAGGTGACCTCCGCGTACGGGTGCACGCCGGGTGTGCTGAACACCCGATCGATCCGCAGCCCCCGCGGCGCCGCCCCGGCGCCGTCGGGGATCGACTGTGTGCGCTCCGTCATGCCTGTGCGTTCCTCTCGATCGTGCTCCCTCAGGAGTTGGTCCGTCCCGGGGTGAGCTTGTGGGGAGTGAAGTTACTGACCTTGTTGTCGGCGACCTCATCCGGGATCAGCGGTTCGATGCCGAGCGGCTCGGACTCGATCCGCAGCATCGCGATCTCGGTCTCGAAGTCCTCCAGCGAGTGGTACTGCTTGTAGACGCTGGCGAAGCGGAGGTACGCCACCTGATCCAGCTCCCGGAGCGGACCGAGGATGGCCACGCCGACCTCGTCCGCCGGGATCTCGGACTGCCCGCAGGCGCGCAGCGTGTCCTCGACGACCTGGCCGAGCCGGGCCAGCTGGGTTTCGTCGACCGGCCGCCCCTTGCAGGCCTTACGAACCCCGGAAACGACCTTGTCCCGATTGAACGGCTCGACGACGCCACTCCGCTTCACGATGACGAGCTGCATCTGCTCGATCGTGGTGAAGCGGCGCGAGCAGGACGGGCACTGGCGGCGACGACGGATGCTGCAGCCGTCCTCCGCGGTGCGCGAGTCCAAGACTTTCGAGTCGGTGTGTCGGCAGTACGGGCAGTGCATTGGGTTGTCCTCTCCCCGGGACCCGACTACCACTATCTGTGGGCCGTGGTCCGTCCCCTGACTACTACATCTAGACCCTATGGCTCACATGAGCGACACGCAAGGGATCTTCGGGAGGAAATGACAAGGAAGTGATTCGGGGTCTGGTATGGCCCGGTCAGAGCAGATTGCGCAGCAGCAGGTACGCCACCGAGACGATCAGGCCGGCGATCAGCCAGCGGGTCGCCGTCATCCGGCGGAGCAGGGGTGCGAGTCTGGCCGGCGGCCGGACCTTCGGGCCGCCGAGGGCCTCGACGATCCACAGCACACCGACCACGGTGAGGCCGATCAGGCCGAGGAAGATCAGCGGGTTGTACGCGAACGCGGCCGCCAGGTCGCCGTGCAGCAGGGCGCTGCCGAGCCGAGTGCCGCCGCAGAGCGGGCACTCCCAGCCGGTCAGCGAGCGGAGCGGGCACGGGATGCCCTGGCCGGTCGTGGCGTAGAGCGCGCTCAGCGCGACCCCGCCGCCGAAGAAGCCGGCCAGATACTTCAGCCCGGTCGTCGCCCGGAACGGCTGCGCCGCCGCAGCGGGGGCGGCGGTACGACTAGCTCCAGGTCCGACCATGCCGCCCATTCTGCACCGCCGCGGTGCTCCGGTGGCCGAGCGGACCGGCTCAGGCGAGTTCCTCGCGAAGGAAGCGCACCGTGAGCCGCCACGCCTCGGCGCGCGCCGCCGTCGTCGCGGCGGGATCGCCGCCGAGCTCGAAGCTGACGCCCGGGCCGGGCGAGACCGTACTCGTGATCGGGTCGCCGGGCGGGCCGGCGATGCCATGGCCGGCGCCGGGAAGCACGACGTGCTGCCAGGGTCGCGGATGGCGCGCCACCTCCAGCCGGGCCGCCGCCACCGCGTGATAGCGGGCGGAGTCCCACATCGCATCACGGTCGCCGGCGATCATCAGGATCGCGGCGTCGCTCCGTTCGACCGGGATGCTGATCTCCGCCAGCGCGGCCGGCTCGGTCGGCAGCGGACCGTACTGAGTGGCCAGGCCCACCGGCCCATCGGCGGCCACAGCGGCCGCGAACTCCGCCGAGACCTGATTCGGCAGCGCCGGCAACGGTTCGCCGCCCAGGGTCCAGGCGACGGTCGGCGTGCCCATGATCACGTCCACCGGCCCGAGTCCGTAGTCGATGCCTTGCGTGACCACCCCGCTGCCGACGACGCTCACCGCGGCCGCGACCCGCCGGTCATGGCTCGCCACCAGCAGCGCCGCCTCCCCGCCGCGGGAGCCGCCGAGGATGCCGACCCTCCGGGCGCCGGACTCGAACAGGAACGCCACGGCCCGGGAGAAGTACTCCAACGGAATGTCCTTGAGCACCGGCGGAACGCCGGGCGCCCCGAAGTAGGCCAGCGCGAGGACGGCGAATCCCTCGCCCGCCAGAACGGCCGCATCGCGTTCGTGGAGCCCACCCTCGGAGCCCCCGATCAGCACCACCCCGCCCGCCGGCACACCGTCCTCGGGAGAGAACAGCACGCCGCTGAGTCCCGCCGCCCGGGGCAGTTCATGATCAGTCGTGACCTCCATGGCGGGAGCCTAGGGTCCGGCACCGACATTCACGCCCGCACGTGCGGCCTACGCCAGCCGGCAGGCCCGGTCAGGAGTCCGAATCCCTGGCGGAGCTGTCCAATGCTTGGGAGGGTGTCCGGATGACGACGAAGGGCCGGGCGAACGGGCCGTACACGGTGCGAGGTCTGGACGGATCGACCTGGGACGACTTCGCGGAGCTTGTCGAGCGCAACGGCGGTGTCATGGGCGGCTGCTGGTGTCAGAACAACCATCGCCGGCCGGGCCTTCGGACGCCGGCGGACAAGAGGGCAGCCAAGGAGGAGCGCGTGCGCGCCGGCCGAGCCCATGCCGCGCTCGTGTTCGATGCCGACGGGCTGGCTCAGGGCTGGGCCCAGTACGGCAGCCCGGAGGAGTTGCGGCCCTGACCCATCGGCGTGCCTACGCGCAGGACCCGCCGCCGCCCGCCGACTGGCGCATCATCTGCATCTTCGTGGACAAGCGTCACCGGAAGCAGGGCGTAGCCCGGGCTGCGCTGCACGGTGCCGTGGCGCTGATCGCCAAGGCCGGCGGGGGCCGGATCGAGGCGGTCTCGCAGACGACCGCCGGGCAAGCACTCCTGGATCCTCACCAGGGTCCTCCCCGCAACGCCGGTCGAGTGACTCCGGCCGGCGCGTCGGCGACGAGGTACGGTTCCGGGCGCACTGACGGGCGGACAGGTCGGGCGCTAGGCTCCCCTGCTTGAGCCGCCATGTCGGCGGCGTCCCGACGCGGGAGGGTGCGAGGTGAGCCAACCACCGACCGAACCCGGGCGACAGCCCGACTCCGAGACCGAGCAGGGCGCGACCGGGCCCGAGCCGGGAGCGCCGACAGAACCGGCGGCCGGCCCTGAGTCGTCTTCGCCGGGCTGGCCGCCGCAGCAGTCCGAGCCGGCCCCGAGACAAGGCGCGGCGCAGGACGAGGCGGGCCCGGCTGATCAGCCAGGACCCGAGCAGTCCGCGCCCGCACCGTCCCGAATCGCTCCCCACCAGTCCCAACCCACGCCGGATTTGCCGGTGCCGGAGCAGGCTGAGCCGGGTCCGTGGAGCCGGCCGACGTCGGACACCGTCGATTCCGGGCCCGCCCAGGCAGGGCCCGGACCGTCGCAGGATCAACCCCCGTTCGGTGGGCCACCAGCGGCCGAGAACACGTGGGCGGCGCCCGGTCCAGACCTGGCCCGGAGCCCGGATCAACAGCAGTCGTGGTCGCAGTCCGCGCCAGCACCGGCGCAGCAGCAACCGCCCCAGTTCCAGCCCGGTCCGCCCCCGTCTTCGGGGCCGCCCGCGTTCCCGCAACCAGGACCGCCCGCGTTCCCCCAGTCCGGAACGCCGACCTCGCCATACGGTCAGGTCCCGGCGCCGCAGCCAGGTCAGGCTCCGGCCGGGCCGCCGGCACCGGTCGGCGGGCAGCCGTACCCGATGCCGTTTCCCCCGCGACCGCAGCTCCGCACGGGCTATGCGTCCTGGGGCAAGCGGGTCGGAGCGAACCTGATCGACTCGATCCCAGCGTTGCTGTACACGGTCGTGTTCATGATCGGCTACGTGAACGTGATCATGTCCATGATCACGTCCGTTCAGGGTTCCGGCACGTACAGCCCGGACTTCTCGGGCCTGACGGTCTGGATCGTCGTGCTCGTCGTGCTCTGGGTGATCTCGATCGGCTGGGCGATCTACAACCGGTGGATCACCGCCGGCCGGACCGGCCAGTCACTCGGCAAACGCGTGATGAAGATCAAGTTGATCAGCGAGCAGACCGGCCAGCCGATCGGCGCGGGCAACGCGTTCCTACGGGACATCGTCCACATCGTCGACGGCGCCGCCTACATCGGCTATCTCTGGCCGCTCTGGGACGAGAAGCGCCAGACGTTCGCCGACAAGATCATGCAGGACATCGTCGTCGATCATCCTGCTGGGCCGTCGGTCAGCGAACGGCCGAGTGGGCCGTAGGCCGGTAGTCGTCGCTGGTCACCCGCGCCACGGTCGCACCGATCACGGTCAGCGCCGCGGCGGCGATCAGCAGCCCGACGACCATGATCACCGCGATCCCGCGGTTGGTCAGCCGCCACTGGACGTCCAGATCGCGCACCGGGACGACACCCGCGTCCCGGCAGGACCGCACGCCGGCCACCGGAGTCTTCCGCACCTGCGGGCCACGGATCGCCGTCACCGGCTGCGTCACCGGCCGGACCTGCCGGGCCGAACCACGGCTGGGACGACGAACGCGAGTCCGGGTCGGATTCGCGATCAGGGCTGCTGTCGCCATCGCCTTCTCCCTCTGTCAGCTCGAACTGATGTTCGATAGAACGTGTGTTTGATAATGCCTAGGTCCTGCCGTCGAAAGCAAGCACATTCGCACGCGTGTTCGGGTGTGTCTTCCGATGGATTCGAGTCAATCAGCGACCACTGACAGTGGGTCGAGCGAAGGGGGACGACCCCCTTCAGATCCCCCGCCCCACTCGCGAACGGACAGCACCGACCGTCCCACCCGGACGACGAACCGGGTGCGGCACCGCCGGTGTTCGATCACCCGACACGCCGGTCGAACAGATGTTTGAATTTGTCGGACCGCTTCTCTACTGTCAGGTGCATGGCGAAGCGCGACGACAATGCATCGGACAAGAAGCGGGGCCCGGCGGCGACGCGGTCGCGGGCGACCGACGACGCGTCGAAGAGCCCCACCGCCCCGGCGCGCCGTCGCGGGCGGCCGCGGGACGCCGACGTCGCGGCCGAGCTCGGCGCGACCGTCAGCTCGTTGCCCGACGGCCCGATCGACGCCGCCGGGCTGACGCCGCGGCAGCGCCGGGTGCTCGAGGTGATCAAGGAGACGGTGGAGGCGCGGGGCTATCCGCCGAGCATCCGGGAGATGGGCGACGCGGTCGGGCTGGCCAGCTCGTCGAGCGTCGCGCACCAGCTGAAGGTGCTCGAGGCCAAGGGCTTCCTGCGCCGGGACCCGAACCGGCCGCGCGCGCTCGAAGTGCTGCTGCCGGGCGATCCGGCCGCAGCCGCCGTCGCCCGCCCGGTCTCCTCGGCGACCCAATCGGATTTCGACGAGTCGGAGGTCGGCAACAACTTCCCCGCCCCCGTGCACGTCCCCGTCCTCGGCCGGATCGCGGCCGGTGGCCCGATCCTGGCCGACGAGCAGGTGCAGGACGTGTTCGCCCTGCCTCGCCAGCTGGTCGGCGACGGCGAGCTCTTCCTACTCGAGGTGCGCGGCGACTCCATGGTCGACGCCGCCATCTGTGACGGCGACTGGGTGGTGGTCCGGAAGGCCCAGACCGCCGAGAACGGCGACATCGTCGCGGCCCTGCTGGACACCGAGGCGACCGTCAAGACGTTCAAGCGGACCGGCAACCAGGTCTGGCTGATGCCGCACAACCCCGCCTACGACCCGATCGACGGCAACCACGCCTCGATCCTCGGCAAGGTCGTCGCCGTGCTCCGCCGGCTCGGCTGATCACTGCACGACGCAGAACTCCTTCGTCGCGGTCGCCTGATCTGCGCGCCCTCCGGTCCTTGATCACGAAGACGTGATCAAGGACCGGCACAGGTTCGGCTACCGGATCCCTTCCGAGCGCAGCGTGCGTTCCAGCCGCCGGGCATGGTCGATCAGGGCGTCGGTGATCTTGGCCAACTCCTCCGGCCGGTCGGCGATCTCGACCGGCAGCGTGCAGCTCATCGCGTCGGTGGCCGGGATCCGGTAGCTCACGACGGTCGCGACACACGCGATGCCGAGCACGCCCTCCTCGCGTTCCATGGCCCAGCCGCGATCCCTCGCCAGGTCCAGCTGTCGGTGCAACTGGCGGCGATCGGTCACCGTGTGCTCCGTCGCGGCGGTCAAACGCTCGGGCAGCAGATCATCGACCTCGGCCGGCGTCAGTTCGGCCAGCAACGCCTTGCCCAGCGCGGTCATGTAGGCCGGTCGCCGGCGCCCGACCTGGTAGGCGCAATAGACCCCGTCGTCGTAGTCGTGACTGGCCAGATAGAGGACCGACGACCCGTCCCGCCGCGCGTAGTGCGCCGCGTGCTCGACCTCCCGGGACAGTGCATCCAGCGCCTTCGCGACGTACGTCGTCGCCGGATCCCGGTCCAGGTAGGCGGTGCCGGAGCTCAACGCGTCCGGACCGATCCCGAACGCCGAACCCGTCGAGTCCGACTCGATCCAGCCGAGATCGCGCAGGGTGCGGACCAGCGCGTACAGGCTCGAACGGGGATAGCCCAGCCGCTCCTGCAGTTCAGGGAGCGTCAGCAGTTCCGGCGACGCGGCCAGGACTTCGAGGAGCCGGATGGCGCGTTCGGCCGACTTGACCGGTCGATAGTCCATCGGTCCACCTTCCGAGGGTCCGGGGTTGACAGTGCGGAACCGAGCATACATTCTAAGTTTCTGGAAGCTGTCTACATATGAGGACTCAAATTACATATGTGGATCACCCACGACGAAGGAGTTGTGCGATGACCGCGACGGGCCTCGGCCTCGCCCCAGGCGCACTGTGATCACCTACGTTCTCCGCCGGATCGCGTTCATGGTCGTGACGGTGCTGGCCATCTCCGTGGCCTCGTTCGCGATCATCCAGTTGCCGCCCGGCGACTACCTCACCGCGTTGCAGGCCCAGCTGGCCTCACAGGGCGACTCGATCGGCGACGCCCAGCTGCAGGCCCTGGAGGCGCGGTACGGGCTCAACGACCCGATCCACGTGCAGTACCTGAAATGGATCGGCGGCATCCTGCTGCACGGCGACTTCGGCCAGTCCTTCGAGTGGAACCGGCCGGTCGCCGACCTCCTGGCCGACCGGCTGCCGCTGACCATCGGCATCTCGATCCTCACCCTGCTCTTCACCTGGGCGGTCGCCTTCCCGATCGGCGTCTACTCCGCCGTCAAGCCGTACTCGATCGGTGACTACGCCGTCACGACGATCGGATTCCTCGGGCTGGCGATCCCGAACTTCCTGCTGGCGTTGATCTTGATGTTCATCGCTTTCAAGGCGTTCGGTCAGGACCTGGGCGGGCTGTTCTCCCCCGAGTTCGCGTCCTCCGACTGGAACCTGGGCAAGATCTTGGACCTGCTCTCCCATCTCTGGGTTCCGGTCGTCGTGCTGGGCACCGCGGGCACGGCGGGCCTGATCAGGATCCTGCGGGCCAACCTGCTCGACGAGCTGCGCAAGCCGTACGTGGTGGCGGCCCGCGCCCGGGGCGCCCACGAGCGGCGGCTGGTGATCAAGTATCCGCTCCGGGTGGCGCTCAACCCGTTCATCTCGACCGTCGGCTGGGTGCTCCCGGCCCTGATCTCCGGCGAGGTGATCGTCGCCCAGGTGCTGTCCCTGCCGACGACCGGCCCGGTGATGCTGCAGGCGCTGCTCAGCCAGGACATGTACCTCGCCGGCAGCGTGCTCTTCATCGTCAGCGTGCTCACGGTCGTCGGCACGTTCCTGTCCGACCTGCTGCTGGCCTGGATCGACCCCCGAGTGAGGTACGGCCATGGCTGATCAACTGCTCACCGCTCCCGCCGCCGTGCCCCACCATGATCAGGACGACGTGGTCGCGGTCGCGCCGCAGTGGAAGCTCGTCCTCTGGAGCTTCCGGCGGCATCGGATGGCCGTCGCCGGCCTGGTGATCACCGTGATCATCTACCTGATCGCCCTGTTCGCCGGCTTCCTGGCCCCGTTCTCCAGCGGCCACCTCCATCCCGACTACACCTACGCGCCGCCGCAGCAGTTGCACCTCGTCGACGAGTCCGGCCAGGTCGGTCTGTACGTCAACGGCCTGACCAGCGTCCAGGACAAGGAAACGCTGAAGCTCACCTACACGGTGGACCCGGATCAGAAGATCCCGGTCGGGCTGCTGGTCAAGGGCGAGGAGTACCGGCTGTTCGGGTTCATCCCGGCCGACCGGCACCTGATCGGCCCGGTGACGCCCGGGCAGCCGATGTTCCTGCTCGGCGCCGACCGGACCGGCCACGACCTGCTCTCCAGAATGATCTTGGGCACCCAGATCTCGATGTCGATCGGGCTCGTCGGGGTCGCCATCGCGTTCCTGATCGGGGTCACCCTCGGCGGGATCTCCGGCTACGTCGGCGGCCGTACCGACATGATCATCCAGCGGATCGTCGAGTTCTTCATGTCCTTCCCCACCCTGCCGCTCTGGCTCGCGCTCGCGGCGGCGCTGCCGGCGGACTGGGGACCGCTGACCCGCTACTTCGCGATCACGATCATCCTGTCCATGATCGCCTGGACCGACCTGGCCCGGGTCGTCCGCGGTCGCTTCCTGTCGTTGCGCGAGGAGCAGTTCGTCGAGGCGGCGACGCTGGACGGCTCGCGGCGGGCCCGGACGATCTTCCGGCACATGCTGCCCTCGTTCAGCAGCCACCTGATCGCGTCGCTGACCCTGTCGATCCCGGGGATGATCCTGGCCGAGACGGCGTTGAGCTTCCTCGGCCTGGGCCTGCAGGCGCCGGTCGTGTCCTGGGGCGTGTTGCTCCAGGAGGCCCAGAACGTACGGACGCTGGCCGACGCGCCGTGGCTGCTGGTGCCGGGCCTCGCGGTCGTGATCGCGGTCCTGTCCCTCAACTTCCTCGGCGACGGGCTTCGCGACGCCGCCGATCCCTACCGGCGATGAGGATCCGATGACCCACGACCGACCCCTGCTCGATCTCGTCGACCTCAGGACGCACTTCGTCGGCAGCGAAGGCACCGTGCCCGCGGTCGACGGAGTGAACCTCACCGTGGGCCGCAACCGCGTCGTCTGCGTGGTCGGCGAGTCCGGCTGCGGCAAGTCGGTCACGGCCCGGTCGGTGCTCCGGCTCGTCGATCCGCCCGGACGGCACATCGGCGGACAGATCCTCTGGTCCCGGGACGGGACGAGCGAGCCGGTCGACCTGGCCGGCCTGGATCCGCGCGGCGAGCCGATGCGCCGGATCCGTGGCAACGAGATCTCGATGGTCTTCCAGGAGCCGATGGCGTCGCTGTCGCCGATGCACACGATCGGTGATCAGATCGTCGAGGCGATCCGGCTGCACCAGCCGGTCTCCAAGAAGGAGGCCCGGGAGCGCGGCGTCGAACAGCTCCGCCGGGTCGGCATCCCGCGGCCCGAGGACCGGATGGACGCCTACGCGTTCCAGTTGTCCGGCGGGCTGTGCCAGCGGGCCATGATCGCGATTGCGCTGGCCTGCCAGCCCGCGCTGCTGATCGCCGACGAGCCCACCACCGCCCTCGACGTCACGACCCAGGCCCGGATCCTCGACCTCCTGCTGGAGCTCAAGGAGGACCTGGCGATTTCGATCCTCTTCATCACCCACGACCTCGGGGTGGTGGCGGAGGTCGCCGACGAGGTGGCGGTGATGTACCTCGGCAAGGTGGTCGAGTACGGCCCGGTGTCGCGGATCTTCCACCAGCCGTCGCATCCGTACACCCGCGCGCTGCTGCGCTCGATCCCCACCTTCGGGCTGGACCGCCGCCATCGTCTGCAGGCCATCCCCGGTCTGGTGCCGCACCCGGGACGGCGGCCGGTCGGCTGCTCCTACCATCCGCGCTGCGACGCGGCCATCGCCGGCTTC
Source organism: Microlunatus sp. YIM B11417 (assembly GCF_059617205.1). NCBI lineage: Bacteria > Bacillati > Actinomycetota > Actinomycetes > Propionibacteriales > Propionibacteriaceae > Microlunatus > Microlunatus sp. YIM B11417. The sequence goes on along the minus strand of NZ_JCAMPJ010000003.1, from coordinate 346,297 downwards.
TGCGAACAGAACGTCCCGGCGACGACCCGGCTGGCCGACGATGCGACGGTCCAGTGCCACCTGTACGACCCGGCCGTCGACGACGCCGGCCGTCCGGACCCGAGGATGGCGACGCGATGAGCGAGTCCGTACCCACTGCTCCGCTGCTCACCGTCGGCGACCTGTCGATGACATTCCCGATCCGGCGGGGCGTCTTCAAGCGGACGGTCGGTCAGCTCCGGGCGGTCGACGGGGTCGACCTGGAGGTCGCGGAGGGCGAGACGCTCGGCCTGGTCGGCGAGTCCGGCTGCGGCAAGACCACGCTCGGCCGGTGCATCGTCCGGAGCCATCGGCCGACGTCCGGCCGGATGAGCTATCGCACGGCCGCCGGGGCGACGGTCGAGGTCCCCGACCTGAGCGGCGAAGCGCTGCGCGACTACCAGCGCGAGGTGCGGCTGATCTTCCAGGATCCCTTCTCCTCCTTGAATCCGCGGATGACGCTGCGGGACCTGGTCGGCGAGCCGCTGCGCACCCACAAGATCGCGTCCGGCTCCGAGCTCGACGACCGGGTGGCCGAGATGCTCCGCAAGGTCGGCCTGCGCCCCGACTACCTGCGCCGCTATCCGCACGCGTTCTCCGGCGGTGAACGACAGCGGGTCAACATCGCCCGCGCGCTCATCCTGCAGCCGCGGCTGGTGGTCGCGGACGAGGCGGTGTCGGCGCTCGACGTCTCGGTCCGGGCCCAGATCCTCAACCTGCTCCGTGATCTTCAGGAGGAGTTCCGGCTCACCTACCTGTTCATCTCGCACGACCTCTCCGTGGTCGAGTACCTGTGCGACCGGACCGCGGTCATGTATCTCGGCCGGATCGTCGAGCAGGGCCCGACCCGGGAGCTGTTCCGCTCACCGCAACACCCGTACACCGAAGCCCTGCTGGGATCGGTCCCGCGGCCCGACCCGGACCTGCGCGGTCAGGGCCGGCGCAAGCACCTCGCCGAGGATCTCCCCGATCCTGGCCGCCCTCCGGCCGGCTGCCGGTTCCACACCCGCTGCCCGTACCGCCGGCCGGAGCGCTGCGCCGACGAGTCGCCGGAGCTCGGCGCCGTCGCCGGCGACCGCACGGTCGCCTGCCACTTCGCCGATCAACTCGAGCTGATCGGCATCACGCCTCACCACCCCGAAGAAGAGGTTCCCGTCCCATGAACCAGCACCCGCCCTCCCCCGCCTTCACTCGGCGCCGCCTGATCACGATCGGTGGCGCCACCGTCGCGGCGGCTGCGCTGCCCGGCTGCAGCTTCCTGTCCACCGCGCCGACCTCCACCGGCGACCAAAATCAACAGTCCGGTGCCCTCAAGGGCCAGCAGGCGCCCGACCTGGCCAAGCAGGTCGAGGCCGGTGAACTGCCCCCGCTGGCGGAGCGGCTGCCCAAGGCCCCGGTCGTGATCACGCCGGTCGAGCAGATCGGCCAGTACGGCGGGAAGTGGCGGACCGCCCTGCTCGGCCCGGCCGACGCCGCCTGGCTCGATCAACTGTTCAGCGAGCCGATGGTCCGCTGGAACCCGAACATGAACGAGCTGCTGCCGAACGTCGCCGAGTCGTTCGAGGCCGACGCCACCGGCGCCGAGTACACGTTCAAGCTGCGCGAGGGCATGCGCTGGTCCGACGGCGAACCGTTCACCGCCGACGACGTGGTGTTCGCCCAGAACGACGTCTACAACAACGAGGAGCTGTCGGTGGTCGGCGACACCGTGGTCACCGCGACCAAGGTGGACGACCTGACCGTGACGCTCACCCTGAGCCGGCCGAACTCGCTGTGGCTGGAGAGCGGGCTCGGTTCGGGGCTCGTCACCAAGCCCAAGCACTACCTGGAACAGTTCCACAAGAAGTACAACTCCAAGATCAACGATCTGGTGAAGAAGGAGGGCGCCGCGGACTGGGTCGAGCTGTTCGGGCGCAAGGGCGGCGGCATCGAGGGCACGCCGTACAACGCGGTGTGGCAGAACCCGGAACTGCCGCGGCTGCACGCCTGGGGTCCGGCCACGGTGCTCGGCGAGGGCGGCAGCACGACCTTCGTGCGCAATCCGTACTACTGGAAGACCGACACCGAGGGCAACCAGCTCCCCTACATCGACGCGGTCGAGTTCTCGATCATCCAGGATGAGGAGGTGATGCTGCTCAAGGCGCAGAACGGCCAGTTCGACATGCACTTCCGGCACTTCAACACGTCGCAGAACAAGCCGGTGCTGGCCGACGGCCGGGAGAAGGGGAAGTACCGGTTCTTCGACACCAGCCCGGAGATCATGAACAACGCCTTGATCATCTTCAACCTCAGCCACAAGAACCCGGTCCGGCGGGAGATCTTCAACAACCTCGACTTCCGGATCGGGCTCTCGTACGCGCTGAACCGGGAGGAGATCATCCAGGTCGCCCACCAACGCCAGGGCGAGCCGTGGCAGGCCGCGCCCCGGCCGGAGTCCCCGTTCTACGACGAGGCCTTCGCCAAGCAGTACACGGAATTCGACCTCGCCAAGGCCAACGAGCACCTCGACAAGGCCGGCTACAAGCGGGACGGCCAGGGCCGGCGGATCGGGCCGGACGGCAAGCCGATCGCCTTCAACATGGCGTTCGCGGCCGGCTCCGTGGCCAAGCCCTCCGACACCCTGGAGTTGGTCCGCAAGCATTGGCAGGAGGTCGGCATCGACGCCCGGCTGCAACCGCAGGAAAGATCGCTGCTGGCGTCGCAGAACGAGTCCAACGACAGCGACGTGTACGCCTGGGAGGGCGACGGCGGACTCAACCCGACCCAGGTGCCGGACTGGTACTTCCCCGACCCGGCCTACCTGACCTTCGCCCGCGGCTGGTCGATCTGGTCGGAGGATCCGAAGGCCGAGGACGCGGTGGAGCCGCCGGCCGAGATCAAGCGGCAGTTCGAGCTGTACGACCAGGTGAAGGCCACCACCGACCGGGCCCGGCAGGTCGAACTCACGAAGGAGATCCTCAAGATCGCCAAGGAGAACTTCTGGGTGATGGGCACCGTGCTGACCCCGGTCAGTTACGGCATCGCCGGCGAGCGCTTCCGTAACGTCCCGGTGCCGGTCGACCCGGCTCAGCCGTTCTACCAGATCGACGTGTGCCAGTCCTACTTCAGCAGCTGACCATCCTTCGTTCATGATCAACCGGCAGAGAGGCACCATGTCCCTTCATGATCACACCGTGGCCTCGGTGGAGACGATCAAGATCACGACCCGCTATCCGCGCACGATCGGCCGCAACGCCCGGCTGGGCAGCCACGGCGACGGCCCGACCAGCGACGCCGCGATCATCAGGACCGACACCGGCCGGGCCGGCTGGGGACTGATCGCCGGCCCGGCGGCCGGTCCGGAGACCGTGGTCGGCCGTACGGTCGGCGAACTGTTCGACGAGGCCGCCGGGGTTCCCGACGAGCACCGCTGGCTCGACTTCGCGCTGCACGACCTGGCCGGGGTCATCCTGGACCAGCCCGTGTACGTGCTGCTCGGCGCCGCCGGCTCGCCGACGGTGCCGTGCTACGACGGCGGCATCTATTTCGCTGATCTTGATCCGGACGATGCGCCGCGCGGCATCGACGCGGTGCTCGGTCACTGTGCCGACGACACCCGCCTCGGGTTCACCGCATTCAAGCTCAAGATCGGCCGGGGCAACCGGTGGATGGAGCGTGAGACCGGCGACGAGCGCGACATCGCGGTGACCCGGGCGGTGCGCGCGGCGTACCCGGAGGCCCGCATCCTGGTCGACGCCAACGACGGCTACGACCTCGACGGCTTCCTGCGCTACCTGGACGCCGTGGCGGACTGCAACCTCTACTGGGTCGAGGAGCCGTTCCTGGACGACGCCGCCGACCTGGCCGCGCTGCGGCAGCACCTCGACCGGGTCAGCCCGGACACGCTGATCGCCGACGGCGAGTCCCGGCCGGAGGTCGACACGCTGCTCGGCATCGCCGCCGACGGGGCGCTGAACGTGATGTTGATGGACGTCGTCTCGTACGGACTGACGCCCTGGCGTCGCCTGATGCCGACGGTCGCGAAGACCGGCGCGCAGGCGTCGCCGCACGCCTGGGGACTGCCGCTGAAGACGCTGTACGCCGCGCAGATGGCGGCCGGCCTCGGCAACGTGCCCATCGTGGAAGGCGTTCCGGGCAGCACGGTCGACGTGGACACCGGCCGGTACGTGATCAAGGACGGTGTGATCACCGTCCCGGACCAGCCGGGCTTCGGCATCCCCGTCCCGGACCACCTCAGCTCAGGAGCGTCGTGAGAACCCTGCCCGCCACCCATCCCCGTGAATTCGCCCGCCTCGACAGCACGGAGGTGCGCTCCCGGTTCCTCGTCGACGGCCTCTTCGACGCCGACCGGGTGACCTGGGTCAACTCGCTCGACGACCGGCTGCTGCTCGGCGGCGTCAGCCTCGCCGGCGCGCCCTGCCCGGTCACGGCGCCGGCCGAACTGAGCGGCCGCGCGCTGTGCGAGCGCCGCGAACTGGCCGTTGTCCCGCTGAGCGACCCGGTGACCGTCACCAGTGACGGCACCAGCCACCGGCTGGAGCCGCTGGACGTGCTCTATCTGGGGATGGGGACCGCCGAGGTCACCCTCGAAGGGTCCGGCCGGGTCTATCTCGTGTCGGCGCCGGCCCACCGGCCCTGCCCGACCGCCCTGGCCCGGCGGCAGGATGCCCACGCGACCGAGCTCGGCGAGCCTGAGCGGGCGAACCGGCGCACGATCCGGCGGCACATCCACACCGACGGCGTGGCCTCGGCGAACCTGGTGCTCGGGATCACCACGCTCCATCCGGGCAGTGTCTGGAACACCATGCCGCCGCACACCCATCTGCGCCGGACCGAGGTGTACCTCTACACCGGGCTCGGCGACGATGATCACGTCGTGCACCTGGCCGGCCCGCCGGAGGACACCCGGCCGATCATCGTCGCCGACGACCAGGCGGTGATCAGTCCCGGCTGGTCGATCCACAGCGGTGCCGGGACGCGGGCGTACTCATTCATCTGGGCGATGGCAGGCGAGAACCAGGACTACGCCGACATGGACGCGGTCGCCGTCGCCTCTCTGCGATGACCGGGTTCCGGCTCGATCTGAGCGGGCGGCTCGCGCTGATCACCGGCGCCAACCGGGGTCTCGGCCTGGCGATGGCCGAGGCCCTGGCCCGCGCCGGTGCGGACATCATCGCCGTCAGTTCCACCATCGAGACCACCGGCAGCGAGGTCGAGCGCCGGGTGACCGCGCTCGGCCGTCGCTGCGAGGCCCGCCGGCTCGATCTCTCCGACGCCGACGCGACCGAGGCTTTCGGTACGGACCTGGCCCGGCACGATCCGCCGATCGACATCTTGATCAACAACGCCGGCACGATCCGGCGGGCGCCGGCCGCCGATCATGATCGGGCCGACTGGGAGCACGTGCTCGCCACGAACCTGGGGAACCAGTTCCTGCTCACCCGGCCGATCGGCCGGTCCCAGGTCGAGCGCGGCTACGGCAAGATCATCTTCACCGCCTCGGTGCTGAGCTTCCAGGGCGGCATCACCGTGCCCGGCTACGCGGCCGCGAAGCACGGGCTCGTCGGGCTGACCAAGGCGCTGGCCAACGAGTGGGCCGGCTCCGGGGTGAACGTCAACGCGATCGCGCCCGGCTACATCGCCACCGACAACAACGTGGCGCTGCGCAACGACCCGGAGCGGTCCCGGCAGATCCTGGACCGGATCCCGGCCGGCCGCTGGGGCACCGCCGAGGACATCGCCGGGGCGGCCGTGTTCCTGGCCAGCGATGCCGCCCGGTACGTGCACGGCACCGTCCTCGCCGTCGACGGCGGCTGGCTGGGTCGCTGACTCAGGCCGTGCCCGGCGGGGTGGTCAGCCGGCGCAGCGCCTGGACGGCCACCTCGCGGTCCCTGGTCGGCCAGAACGACGGCAGCGACGCGCGCAGGAAGCTCCCGTACCTCGCGGTGGCCAGCCGCGGATCGAGGATCGCGACCAACCCGCGGTCGCTGATCCGCCGGATCAACCGGCCGGTGCCCTGCGCCAGCAACAGCGCGGCGTGGGTCGCCGCCACCGCCATGAACCCGTTGCCCCCGGCTTCGGCGACCGACCGCTGCCGGGCCAGCAGCAGCGGGTCGTCCGGCCGCGGGAAAGGGATCCGGTCGATGATCACCTGGATGCAGGTGTCGCCCGGCACGTCGACGCCCTGCCACAGCGACAGGGTGCCGAACAGCGAGCTCTCCTCCTCGGCGACGAACCGGCGCTTGAGCTCGGTCAGCTGGGCGTCGCCCTGGCACAGGATCGTCTGCTTCGGCAACTGCTTGCGGACGTACGTCGCGGCGGCCTCGGCGGCCCGGCGGGACGAGAACAGCCCGAGAGTACGGCCGCCGGCGGCCCAGACCAGCTCGGCGATCTCGGCCAGCGTCGCCTCGGCCATGCCGTCGCGGCCGGGCGGCGGCAGGTCGGTCGCGATGTAGAGAATGCCCTGCCGCGGATAGTCGAACGGCGAACCGACGTCGAGCCCCCGCCACGGCTGCGGGCCGTCGGCCTCGTCACCCTCGGCGGCCTCGTCACCCTCGGCGGCCTCGTCACCCTCCGGTACGGAGTCGTCCCGCTCCTCCGGCCGCAGCCCGACCGACGCCGCGACCGGCCCGAAGTCGCCGCCGAGCTTGAGCGTCGCCGAGGTGAGCACGACCGTGCGCGCGCCGAAGATGCTGGACCGCATCAGGCCGGACACCGACAGCGGCGCCACGCAGGCCTCCCGGCCGGAGCGCTCCCGCTCGGTCACCCAGATCACGTCGTACTGGCTCATCCCGGCCAGCCGCTCGGCGATGTCGAAGATCTCCTTCACCGCCGCGGCCGCCTGCCGCTGCTCCGGATCGGTCTTCTCGCCGGCGCTGGTCAGGTCGCTGACCGCCCGCCGGGCCGCTGTCCGTACCGTCGCGCAGGCCAGGCCCAGTGGCGAGTCCTGATCCTCGATCCGTTCCAGCGGTGACTCGTCCAGCGCCGCGCGCAGCGCGTCCGCCGACTCGAGCAGGTCCAGCGCGACCTCGTCCTCCAGGTAGCTCGCCGCCCGCCGGCCGACCCGCTCGATGGCCTGCGGGCTGAGCTCGGCGGAGGCGGCCCCGGTCACCCGGGAGACCAGCTCGTGCGCCTCGTCGATGATCACCGCGTCGTGCTCGGGCAGCGCTGTCTCGCCGTGCATCGCGTTGATCGCGAGCAGCGCGTGGTTGGTGACGATCAGGTCGGCGGCCCGGGCGACGTCGCGGGACCGCTCGACGAAGCAGGATTCACCGTACGGACAGCGCTGCACGCCGAGGCATTCCCGGACCGGGATGGACACCTGCTGCCAGGCCCGGTCCGAGTGGCTCGGCGCACCGTCCCGGTCGGCCAGGCCGGTCCGGTCGTGCTCCTCCTCGATCCACTCCCGCAGCCGCAGCACCTCGGCTCCGAGCGCCGATTCCGGCTCCGCCGCCGACGAGGCACTGGGCAGGGTGTCGGCGAGATCGTCGACCCCGAACAGGGCGGCCTGGTCGTCCGCTCCCCCGCTGCGCGCCCGGTACAGGCAGGCGTAGTTGGTGCGGCCCTTCAGCACGGCGTGCCGGGGCTGCTTGCCGGACACCTTCCTGACCGCCTCGAGCGCGGCCGGGATGTCGTTGTCGGCCAGCTGGCTCTGCAGGGCCAGGGTCGCGGTCGCGACCACGATGCGACTCGCCGAACCCTCGACGAGCTTGATCAACGCGGGTGCGAGATAGCCGAGCGACTTGCCGGTGCCGGTGCCGGCCTGGACCAGCAGATGACGGCCGGAGTCCAGGGCGGCGGCGATGGCGTCGGCCATCTCGACCTGGCCCGGGCGTTCCTGGCCGGAGATCCCCGAGACGGCGGCCTCCAGCACCTTCCGGTGCCCCGGTTCCGTCGTCTCGCTCTCCCGGACCTGCGCCGTCGGTTCCGCCACCACCCGACAACCTTAAGGGGCTCCGCCGACAGTCGGCCCTTCGACAGGCTCAGGGCACGGGGTTCGACAGGCTCAGGGCACGGAGGTCGACAGGCTCAGGGCACGGAACTCAGCCGGCCGGGGCCACCTGATACGGCTCCAGGAGGCCGGCCAGCTGGGCGTTCACCCGGGCCCGGATCAGGCTGCCCTCGGCCTGATGGTCGACGTCGATCAACTCACCGGCCTGGTGGATCCGGTTGACCAGATCCCCACGCTGGTACGGAATCAGGGCGGTCACCTCGATCTCGGGGCGCGGCAGACCCGCCTCCACCCGAGCCCGCAGGTCGTCGATCCCGCGACCGGTCCGCGCCGAAACGATCATGGCGTCCGGATACTGGCTGCGCAGCGCGACCAGTTGGTCCGGGTCGGCCCGGTCGGCCTTGTTGATCACGATCAGTTCAGCCACCTTGCCGGCACCGATGTCGTTGAGCACCGTACGGACGGCCTTGATCTGGCCGACCGGGTCGGCGTCCGAGCCGTCCACGACGTGCACCAGCAGATCGGCCTGGGCCGACTCCTCCAGCGTCGACGCGAACGCCTCGACGAGATCGTGCGGCAGGTGGCGGACGAACCCGACCGTGTCGGTCAGCGTGTAGACCCGGCCGTCGGTCGTCTCGGCCCGGCGGGTGGTCGGGTCGAGGGTCGCGAACAGGGCGTCCTCGACCAGCACGCCGGCACCGGTGAGCCGGTTCAGCAGGCTGGACTTGCCGGCGTTGGTGTAGCCGACGATCGCCACCGACGGGATCTCGTGCCGGCGCCGCTCGGCCCGCTTCGTCTCCCGGGTCGAGTCCATCTCGCGCAACGCCGCCCGCAGCTTGGCGATCCGGCTGTTGATCCGGCGCCGGTCCAACTCCAGCTTCGTCTCGCCGGGGCCACGGCCGCCGATGCCGGCGCCGGCGCTGGCCCGCCCACCGGCCTGCCGGGACAGGTTGCCGCCCCAGCCGCGGAGGCGTTGCTTCAGGTACTGCAGCTGGGCCAGTTCGACCTGCGCCTTGCCCTCGGCGCTCTTCGCGTGCTGGGCGAAGATGTCCAGGATCAGCGCGGTCCGGTCGATCACCTTGACCTTGACCCGGTCCTCGAGATTACGCAGCTGGGCCGGGGCCAGTTCGCCGTCGCAGATCACCGTGTCTGCGCCAGTCGCGACCACGACCTGGCGCAACTCGTCGACCTTGCCGCGACCGATGTAGGTCGCCGGGTCCGGCCGCTGACGGCGCTGGATCAGGCCCTCCAGGATCTCCGAGCCCGCCGTCTCGGCGAGCAGCTTGAGCTCGAGCAGGGAGTTCTCGGCGTCCACCTCGCTGCCGGTGGTCCAGACGCTGACCAGGACCACCCGTTCCAGGCGGAGTTGGCGGTACTCGACCTCGGTGACGTCGGTGAGTTCGGTGGACAGACCGGCCACGCGGCGGAGGGACAGCCGGTCCTCGAGGTCCCATTGCGCTCCGTCGTAGCCGCCGTTCACACCCTCGGGTTCGGCCTCGGGATCAGGCTCGTCGCTGGGGTACGGCTCGGGTGCGGTGTCGTCGACGTCCAGGTCGTCGATCGGGTTCTCTGCGGCTGATGTCATCGTCAGTCCAGAATCTCACGCCGGGCAAGCCCGGACCACCGATTTCACACCCGCGCCCGGATCAGTCCTCCGGCCCGGTGAACTCGCCGTGGCCGACGATGACGGCCGGTCCGGTCAGGAACGCCTGGTCCACGCCGTCGCCGCCGGTCAGTTCGACCTCGACGGTGCCGCCCAGCACGTCCACCCGGTACGTGACCGGGCGCTCGACCACGCCCTCCCGCTCGGCGGTGGCCGCGGCGACCGCCACGGTGCCCGTCCCGCAGGACAGGGTCTCGCCCACCCCGCGCTCGAACACCCGCATCTCGACATGACGGTCGCCGACGACCCGGACGAACTCGCAGTTGACCCCGGCCGGGAACGCCTCGGCCGGCTCCCAGACCGGCGGCCTGGTCAGGTCGAGCACCGTCGGGTCGTCGACGAACGCGACCGCGTGCGGGTTGCCCACGTCGACCTTGGTGGCCGGAACCGGCTGGACCAGGCCGGCGACGGTGACCTTGACCGCCTCCGGGTCCACCGTCACGGCGCCGACGTCGACCCGGACCCGGCGGTCCGGCAGCAGGGTGGCCTCGCGGACCCCGGACCGGGTCGCGATCGGGATCACCGGGCCGTCGGCCAGGCCGTTGTCGGCCAGGTAGCGGGCGAACACCCGGACCCCGTTGCCGCACATCTCGGCGATTGAGCCGTCGGCGTTGCGGTAGTCCATGAACCAGAGATCGGGATCGCCGTGCCACTCCTCGATCCGGCCCGCCTTCACCGCGCGGAGCAGCCCGTCGCCGCCGATCCCGGCCCGGCGGTCGCAGACCGCCCGCACCTCGTCCGGGGTCGGGTCGTGCATGTCCTCCCGGTCCAGCACGATGACGAAGTCGTTCCGGGTCCCGTGGGCCTTGGTGAAGGTCAAGCTGTGCACGGTCTCAGTGTTCCACCAACGCCAGTGCTCGGGAGACCAGGTCGTCCGCGTCGTACGGCAGCCAGCGGATCCGCGGGTCGCGGCGGAACCAGGCGTCCTGCCGGCGGGCGAACTTCCGGGTCGCGGTGATCGTCGCCTCCAGCGCGCCGGCCTCGTCGGTCTCGCCGTCGAGGTACGCCAGCACCTGCCGGTAGCCGAGCGCGCGGGAGGCGGTCAGACCGTCGCGCAGGCCGCGGGCGGCGAGCTCGCGTACCTCGTCGACGAAGCCGGCCCGCCACATCGCCCGCACCCGGTCGGCGATCCGCCGGTCCAGCGTCGGGCGGTCCACGTCGAGACCGAGCATGGTCAGGTCGGGCAGCACCGCGGCGTGCGCCGGCAGCGTCGCCTGGAACGGCTCGCCGGTCAGCCGGATCACCTCGAGCGCCCGGACGATCCGGCGCCCGTTGCGGGGTTCGATCACGGCAGCGGCGGCCGGGTCGACCTCGGCCAGCCTGGCGTGCAACGGCTCGGGTCCGTGCCGCTCCAGCTCCGTCTCCAGTTCGGCCCGCAGCGCGGCGTCCGTACCGGGAAAGCGGAAGTCGTCCACGATCGCGCGGATGTAGAGCGCCGACCCGCCCACGACGATCGGCAGCACCGACCGGGCCCGGCAGTCGGCGATCGCGGCGCGGGCCAGCTCCTGGAACTCGGCGACCGTCGCGGTCCGGTCGATGGCGTAGATGTCCACCAGATGATGCGGTACGGCAGCGAGCTCGGCCGCGGTCGGTTTCGCCGTCCCGATGTCCATCCCGCGGTAGACCAGCATCGAGTCCGCGTTGACGATCTCGGCCGGCCGGCCCGCCGCGATCAGCCGCTCCGCCAGCGCCAGGGCCAGCGCCGACTTGCCCGAAGCGGTCGGTCCGACCAGCACCACAGTCACCCGAGCAGTGTGCCCGATCCGCCCCCGAGCCGCCGACGCGGCGCACGGCGGGGACACTGGCCAGGTGGACACCGGAAGCGGTAGAAAGGGTGCCGTACCGCAGGTGTCCGCGTTCATGCGGGAAGGTCGCCTGCCACGCCGCCAGAGTGGTGGCTGGTACCGGAGCAGGAACGGAGGACGGAGTATGGGTATCTTCGACAAGGCCAAGGAAATGCTGGGCGACAACCAGGAAGCGGTCGACCAGGGCATCGACAAGGCCGCTGACTTTGTCGACGAGAAGACCGGCGGGCAGCACTCCGAACAGATCGATCAGGGTGCCGACTTCGTCAAGGACCAGGCCGGGAACTTCCTCGGCGGTGGCAACCAGGACGAGCCGGAACAGCCCGCTTGATTCTCGCCAGCACATAGGCCAAGAACGACGAGGGGTCGTCCCTGGACGGCCCCTCGCTCCATGCCCGGCCACCGACGGCTGGGCCTGCGTTCAGAGCCGGGCCAAGTTGGCTCGGACGTGATCGACCAGCCGGGTCCGTTCCTCGGCCGACTCGCGCGCGGCGGTGTCGGCCAGTTCGGCCCGCTTCACGCCGTCGGCGAGCTGCTGGTTCACCTGGTCCAGGCCGGCCTTGGCCGCCTCGGCCGCCTCGTGCCGGGCGCGCAACTGCAGGCCGCACATCACGCCGAGGATCACGGCGGCGATGATCGCCAGCACCGCGAGCACGGTCTGGCCGGTCAGTGCGCAGACCAGCGCCAGCACCGCGCAGGCCGCGGCCCCGATGCCGAAGCCGTACAGCTTTCCGGGCGCCACCTTGCCGGACTCCTCGACGTTGCGGACGATCTGTTGCCAGCGGTTCTGGTCCGGTCCGGCGGCGGTGACCGGCAGCGACCCGTAGTAGGTCCGGATGTCGACCGAGGCCGCCGGCCGGGCCGCCACGGTGGCCAGTGGTTCGACGAAGGTCTGCAGTCCGGGCGCCACCCAGCGCAGCAGCGTGCGCTGCTCCGGCGAGCCGACCGCCAGCTCCTTCAGGTGGTGCACCAGCCGGTCGAGTGCATCGACCGGGGGCGGGCCCTGCTCCGACTCGGGCCGGGTCCGGCCGGGGTTCTCGATCTGCCAGCGCAGTTCTCGGGCCCGGGCCAGCAGCGCGCCCTCACCGCCGTAGCCGCCGCCGATCAGGGCCGCCACCACGGCGCGCAGCGGCGCCTTCGGATCGTCGCTGCCGGCCTTCGCCTCGGCGGGCTTGTCCTTGCTGCCGGCCGGCTGCGCGGCGTCCGGCGACGACGGTTGGGCGTCCAGTGACGGCGCGGTCGATTCGGCGAACTGACCGCGGATCCAGTTGAGGATGAAGTCGTCGTTCGTCACGCCGGTGACTCGTTCGATCGTCGACCGCCAGCCGGCCGGGTCGGTCCGCTCCAGCATCGGGCGGAACGAGGGCTCGAGCGACTCCAGGGCCTTGGGGCCGAAGACCCCGGCCACGACGGCGTCCAGCAGGACGACCTGGTGGCCGGTCAGCTCCCGGTCCGTGATCAGCAGTTCCGGAAGCCGGTCGGCGACCCGTTCGCCGTGGCCGAGCGCGCCGACCGCGGCCACCACGAACAACCTCGACTCCGGGGTGGCGCCGAGCGCCGACTTCCCCGCTTCGGCGTCGCCGCCGACGATCTCGATCACCGTGTTGGTGGCGTGCGGCAGCCAGTAGTCGACGCCGCGCGGGTCGACCGGGCCGGCCGGCAGTCCGTTCGAGAGTTGCTCGATCACGGCCATCACGTCGCGCCGGATGGCCGACGTGTCCGGATAGCCGGCCAACTCCTCACGAACGTCGCCGAGCTCCACGTACGCGTCGAAGGCCTTGGACAGCGCGTTCAGCCGGGACTCCAGCGACCCTTGCAACTTGGCCAGCTGGCTCTGCATCCGGCTGGCCCGGCTGGCGGCCGCGGATGCCTGGTACGACAGGGTCTCGACCTCTTCGCGGAGCATCCGGTCGCGGCCGTACTCGCTGGACCAGAACCAATCCCAATCGTCAGGCACGGCCGTCATTCTTGCATCAGGCGGCTCAGCCGGGCGGGATCACCGCCCGGCCGCAACAGTCCATGCGTCGGTCAGCCGGCGCCCGCGACGGGCGGTGCGGTCGGGTCGGTCGCCCCGCCGGACTGCTCCCGCTGGACGTACTCCTCGATCGCCTCGATGTTGTTCCGGGAGCGATTCACGACCGTCACCAGGTCGCCCATCGTGGCGACCTCCTCGACCTGTTCCTTGACGAACCACTGCATGAACTGATCGGAGGCGAAGTCGTTCTCCTCGCGGGCGATCTTGGTCAACTCGTTGATCTGGCCGGTGACCCGTTTCTCCTGCTCCAACGCCAGTTCGGCGGGGGCGACGATGTCGGCGAACTCGTTGACCGGCTGCTCGACGGCGGGGATCTTCACCGGCGCGCTCTGATCGATCAGATACTGCACCATCATCATGGCGTGGTCCCGCTCCTCCATCGCCTGGTTGTAGAAGAACTGGGCCATCTGCGGCATCGTCAGGCCGTCGTAATAGACGGCGCAGGCGATGTACTGCTGGTGAGCGGAGAACTCGTGCCCGATCTGGACGTTGAGTTGCTCCACGAAACGCTCTGCTGGCATCTGTCTTGCTCCTGGTCGCTCTGGGTTTGCGCCAGTGACCGTCAGGGGGATGGTCACCCGCGCCCCCATCGTGACACGGCCCACTGACCGTCCGCGGGACCGCAGGCAGAACGGCGCCGGAGCGTCGCTCAGCTCAGCGGTGCGCCGATTCCGGGCATGCCGAGGCCGACCACCGGACGGTCCGGAACCGCGTCGGCGGGACGAGCCTGCCGGGCCGCCCAGGCGTCGCCGCCCCGGGTCCGGCGCAGGCCTGTGATGCCGTCGTCGGCGGTCAGGTGGTGCGGTGCCGCGTACGTGATCACGGCGTCGGCCACGTCGCCCGGCCGTGGCCGCAGGGCCGGGTCCTCCGGCACGGCGACGTGGACCAGGCGGTTGTCCCGGGCCCGGCCGGACAGCCGCGCGGTGGCGGCGTCCTTGCGGCCCTCCCCCTCGGCGAACATCACCTCGACGGTGCGGCCGAGCTGGCTCTTGTTCTCGGTCCAGGCGACGTCCTCGACCACCTCGACGAGGCGTTCGTACCGCTCCTGGACGACCGGCTTCGGGATCTGGTCGTCCATCGTCGCGGCCGGAGTGCCGGGCCGGATGGAGTACTGGAAGGTGTACGACCCCGCGAACCGGGCCGCCCTCACGACGTCCACCGTCGCCTGGAAGTCCTGCTCGGTCTCGCCGGGGAAGCCGACGATGATGTCGGTGGTGATCGCGGCCTCCGGCATGGCGGCGCGGACCTTGTCGATGATGCCGAGGTAGCGCTCGCTCCGGTAGGAACGGCGCATCCGGCGCAGCACGGAGTCCGAGCCGGACTGCAGCGGCATGTGCAGCTGCGGCATCACGTTCGGCGTCTCCGCCATCGCGGCGATCACGTCATCGGTGAAGTCCTTGGGGTGCGGCGAGGTGAACCGGACCCGGTCCAGGCCCTCGATCTCGCCGCAGGCCCGGAGCAGCTTGGCGAACGCGGCCCGGTCGCCGAACTCGACCCCGTACGCGTTGACGTTCTGGCCGAGCAGGGTGATCTCCTGGACGCCCTCGGCGACCAGCGCGCGGACCTCGGCCAGGATGTCGCCGGGCCGCCGGTCGGTCTCCTTGCCGCGCAACGCCGGGACGATGCAGAACGTACAGGTGTTGTTGCAGCCGACGCTGATCGAGACCCACGCCGCGTACGGCGAGTCGCGCCGGGTCGGCAGTGTCGACGGGAAGGTCTCCAGCGATTCCTTGATCTCCACCTGAGCTTCGGCCTCGATCCGGGCCCGCTCGAGCAGCACCGGCAGCGAGCCGATGTTGTGGGTGCCGAAGACCACGTCCACCCAGGGCGCCTTCTCCACGATGGAGTGCTGGTCCTTCTGGGCCAGGCAGCCGCCGACCGCGATCTGCATGCCGGGATGTGACTTCTTGGTCGGCAGCAGATGGCCGAGGCTGCCGTACAGGCGGTTGTCGGCGTTCTCCCGGACCGCGCAGGTGTTGAAGACGACCACGTCGGCCTGCGTCTCGTCGCCGGCCCGCCGGTAGCCCGCGTCCTCGAGCAGCCCGGACAGGCGCTCGGAGTCGTGGACGTTCATCTGGCAGCCGTAGGTACGGATCTGGTACGTGCGAGCGTTGGAAATCGTCGGGTCCTTGCGCGGAGCGGTCGGGGGATTCAAAGAGGGTCGTCCCCCTTTGTTCTGCACTGACATGATGCGACCAAGGGTAATGCTGCTCGATCAGCCCAGCGAGTTCACCGGCCGGCCGGCTCCCGATCCGGACGGATGACCCCGAACGTCGGGCCGAACGGCCCTACCGGAGCTGCCGGAACCCGGGCCTAACGTGAGGGCAACGGGCTGGCCCTCCCGGGTATCCGCAGACCCGGAGGGGTCGGC
This sequence comes from Microlunatus sp. YIM B11417, assembly GCF_059617205.1. Taxonomy (NCBI): domain Bacteria; kingdom Bacillati; phylum Actinomycetota; class Actinomycetes; order Propionibacteriales; family Propionibacteriaceae; genus Microlunatus; species Microlunatus sp. YIM B11417. Next base: position 330,454 of record NZ_JCAMPJ010000003.1, on the reverse strand, counting down.
CTCCATTCGATCCACACAGGTGCGGGACCAGGAGAACGGGGTACCCGGACATGTTCGTGCAGGTGATTCAAGGTGAGGTGTCGGACCCGGCGCAGATACGGGCGCGGTTCGACACCTGGCTCAGGGAGCTGGCGCCCGGATCGGTCGGCTGGCTGGGCAGTACGGCGGGCGTGACCGACGACGGACGGTTCATCGCGCTGGCGCGCTTCGAATCGGAGGAGGCGGCCCAGCAGAACAGCGACCGGCCGGAACAGACGGCCTGGTGGGAGGAGACGGCGTCGGTGTTCTCCGGCGAGCCCACCTTCCAGAACAGCACCTCGGTCGACGCCGACCAGGTCGGCGATCCCGGCCAGGCCGGATTCGTCCAGGTCATGCAGGGGCGGACCAGCGATCTGGAGCGGGTCCGTGAGCTGATGGCGACGGATCCGACCGACTGGCAGCGGTTCCGGCCGGAGATCCTGGGGACCCTCTCGGTAGGGCACGAGGGCGGTGCCTGGACGATGGCGATCTACTTCACCTCCGAGGAGGCGGCGCGCGAGGGCGAGCGGAAGGAGCCGCCGCCGGAGCTGCAGGAGATCATGAAGGAGATGGACGCCCTCACCGTCGGCGAGCAGGTCTTCTTCGATCTGAGGGATCCCTGGCTGGAAGCTCCGCGGTGACGGCCGTGGTGGGACGCAATGGACGTCAGCACGCTCTACCAGCTTGCGCTTGACCACTTCGGCGCCCGAGTACGGGAGATCGCACCGGAGCACTGGGACCTCCCGACGCCCTGCACCGCTTGGACCGTACGTGAGCTGGTCCAGCACGTGACCTACGAGAACGTCTGGACCGTCCCCCTCATGGAGGGGGCGACCATCGCGGAGGTCGGTGACCGGTTCGAACGGGACCTGCTCGGCGATCACCCCGCCAGGTCCGCGCTGGCGGCGATCGATGCCGCCGCGGCCGCGATGGCCGCTCGGCTGCCGGGCGACGGCACCGTACAGCTGTCCTTCGGGGAGACGCCGCTGACGGAGTACGCCCTGCAACTGGCCGCCGATCACCTGGTGCACGGCTGGGACCTGGCCGTGGCCGTCGACGGCGGGACCACGCTGGACCCCGAGGCGGTGCGCATGATCGCAGACTGGTTCGACGGTCAGGAGGAGGCGTACCGGGGTGCGGGTGCCATCGCGCCGCGCCGCCCGGTGACCGGCGATGCCCAGGATGATCTTCTCGCCCGGTTCGGCCGCGACGCGGGTTGGGGCGCCAACCATCGAGCCCTGGCCCGGTTCAACGCCGCCTTCGGCGCCGCCGACCTCGACGGGGCGCTCGCCCTGGTCACCGACGACGTGATCTTCGAGTCCACCGCACCGGCACCGGACGGCCGGCGGTACGAGGGTCGGGCCGCGGTCCGGACCGCCTGGGTCGACGTGATGGGCACGCCGGGGATGACGTTCACCGAGGAGGAGTCCTTCGTGGCGGGTGATCGCGGCGTCGTCCGCTGGAGCTATGCGTGGGGCGGCCCGGCCCCGGGCCACGTCCGCGGCGTCGACGTCCTCCGCTTCCGGGACGGACTGATCTGCGAGAAGTTCTCCTATGTCAAGGGCTGAGCTCCGGCCGGCCCGGTCGATCACCGCGGACCGGCGCGGTCCGGGCCGGGCGCCGGGCTGAGCCGGCGGACAGTAGAGTTTCGGCCCGTGACGTACCCCACCGGCGAGCAGTACGAGATCGGCTCCGGCGACCATCGGGCGGTGATCACGGAGGTCGGCGCCACGCTGCGGACCTACCGGGTGTCCGGCCGCGACGTGGTCCGCGGCTTCGACGAGGGCGAGGTGGTGCACGGCGGCCTCGGCCAGCAGTTGCTGCCGTGGCCGAACCGGATCCGGGACGGGCGCTATCCGTACGAGGGCGTGACGCAGCAACTGGCGCTCACCGAGCCGGACCGTAACAACGCCATCCACGGCCTGGTCCGGCACGTGCCCTGGACGCTGGTCGAGCTGGGTGCCGACCGGGTGGTGCAGCGGGTCCGCGTCTACCCGCAGCCGGGCTGGCCCGGGACCGTCGAGGCGACGATCGGGCACAGCGTGTCCGAGGCCGGGCTGCTGGTCGAGGTGACCGTGACCAACATCGGCGACATCCCGGTGCCGTTCGGTTATGCCGCGCATCCGTACCTGACCGTGGGCGAGTCGACGGTCGACGAGGTGTCGGTGACGCTGCCCGCGGCCCGCTACCTCGAGGTGGACGACCGGCTGCTGCCGATCGAGATCAAGCCGGTGGCCGGGACCGACTACGACCTGCGGGCCGGCGAACCGCTCGGCGACGTGAACCTGGACACCGCGTTCACCGAACTGGCCGGCGACGGCGGCACCTGGTCGGTCCGGCTGGAACTCGGCGAACGCTGGGCGGAACTGTGGGCCGAGTCCAAGTTCGGCTGGCTGCAGGTCTACACCGGTGCCGACCGACGGGACCTGTCGATCGCGGTCGAGCCGATGACCTGCGGACCGGACGCGTTCAATCCGGGCGTCACCCACGACGACGTGATCGTGCTCCGGCCCGGCGATTCCTTCGCCGGTCGCTGGGGTATCCGCGGCGCCTGATGACGACGTGCGCCGTAACCGAATTTCAACACGAAATTCCCACCTCGTGCCGAGGTGGTCGAATAGGGTCGGGCCATGACCGAAACCGGTGAAACCGTTCCGGCCGAGCCGGCAAGCGACGACGGAGTCGACCTGACCGATCCGACCGTGGGCGAGTCCGTGGCGCCACGACAGCTCGGCGGACCACTGGTCGTCCTCGACGACGTGAACAAGTATTTCGGTCAGTTGCACGTGCTTCAGGGCATCAACCTCACCGTCAATCAGGGTGAGGTGGTCGTGGTGATCGGCCCGTCCGGCTCCGGCAAGTCGACACTGTGCCGGGCGATCAACCGGCTCGAAACGATCAAGGACGGCTCGATCACGATCGACGGGAAGCCCTTGCCCAGTGAGGGTAAGGAGCTGGCGCGGCTGCGGGCGGACGTCGGGATGGTGTTCCAGGCGTTCAATCTCTTCGCGCACAAGACGATCTTGGAGAACGTCACCCTCGGGCCGATCAAGGTGCGCCGGGTGCCGAAGCGTACGGCCGAGGCGCGGGCCCGCGAACTGCTGGACCGGGTCGGGGTCGGCAACCAGGCGGACAAGTACCCGGCGCAGCTGTCCGGTGGGCAGCAGCAGCGGGTCGCGATCGCGCGGGCGCTGGCCATGGAACCGAAGGTGATCTTGTTCGACGAGCCGACCTCCGCGCTCGACCCGGAGATGGTGAACGAGGTGCTCGAGGTGATGGTCGACCTGGCTCGCCAGGGCATGACCATGATCGTCGTCACGCACGAGATGGGGTTCGCCCGCAAGGCGGCCAACCGGGTGATCTTCATGGCCGACGGGGCCATCGTCGAGGAGGCGGACCCGGACACGTTCTTCACCGCGCCGAAGAGCGAACGCGCCAAGGATTTCCTGGGCAAGATCCTGACCCACTGACCGAAACCGAACCATCGGCCGGGCCGGCCGGTGAAGCTGGAGGAAACATGAAGATCATGAAGGCCGTTGTCGCGGTGCTGGCGAGTCTCGGCCTGGCCGCGGCGTTCGCCGGCTGCGTCAACGACACGCAGACCGGCACCCCGGGTGGCAACCCGGGCGGAGGCGGCAAGGTGGTGATCGGCATCAAGTTCGATCAGCCCGGCCTCGGGCTGAAGGTCGGTGAGGACTACACCGGCTTCGACGTCGAGGTGGCACGCTACGTCGCCAAGGAACTCGGCTACACCGAGGTCGAGTTCAAGCAGTCGCCGAGCGCGCAGCGGGAGACGCTGCTGCAGAGCGGCCAGGTCCAGATGATCTTCGCGACCTACTCGATCACCGACGACCGGAAGAAGAAGATCTCCTTCGCCGGGCCGTACTTCATCGCCGGCCAGGGCCTGCTGGTCCGCGCCGACAACACCGACATCACCGGTCCGGAGACGCTGAACGGCAAGAAGCTCTGCTCGGTGACCGGATCGACCCCGGCCGAGAAGATCAAGAAGGATTACGCGACTCAGGTGCAGCTGGCCGAGTTCGACACGTACTCCAAGTGCGTCGAGGCCCTGAACTCGGGCCAGGTCGACGCGGTCACCACCGACGACGTCATCCTGGCCGGCTTCGCCGCGCAGGAGCAGTACAAGGGCAAGCTCAAGGTGGTCGGCAAGCCGTTCACCGAGGAGCGCTACGGCGTCGGGATCAAGCAGGGCGACACCGAGCTCTGCACCAAGATCAACACCGCGCTGGAGAAAATGGTCTCCGAAGGTGCCTGGAAGAAGGCCCTGACCGACACCGTCGGTGAGGCGTTCACGCCGGACGAGACGAAGAACCCGCCGAAGCCGGACGCCTGTTCCTGATTCCCTGTGCATTGGCCCGCCGCCGAGTCGGCGGGCCAATGCTTTCTCTGACGACGATCGGAGGTGATCCGTGGCTGACCTGTTCGACCTGCTCGGCAGGTACGACGTCATCGGCGCGTTCTTCATGACGATCAAGCTCACCCTGGGTGGTGCGATCGGGTCCTTGATCATCGGCACCGTGATCGCGGTCTTCCGCGTGTCGCCGGTGCCGGTGCTGCGAGCCGCCGGCACCGCCTACGTGACGCTGATCCGAAACACCCCGCTCACCCTGATCGTCTTCTTCTGCCTGTTCGGGCTGGCGAACACGCTGCAGATCAGCCTCGCCGACCCGAACTCACCGACCTCGCTGGCCGACAACGCCTTCCGGCTCGGCGTGGTCGGGCTGTCGGTCTACCACGCCTCATTCGTCGCCGAGGCGCTGCGCAGCGGTATCAACACGGTGCCGCCGGGCCAGGCCGAGGCGGCCCGGTCGATCGGCCTCGGCTTCCTGCCGACCCTGACCTCGATCGTGCTGCCGCAGGCGTTCCGCGGTGCGATCGCGCCGCTCGGCAACACCTTGATCGCGCTGACCAAGAACACCACCGTGGTCGCGACGATCGGCGTCGCCGAGGCCGCGTACACGATGCGGGCCATGATCGAGTTCGACGGCTCGCAGCTCTACCTGATCTTCCTGATCATGGCGGCCGGGTTCGTCATCCTGACGCTGCCGCTCGGCATCCTCTTCACCTGGCTGTCCCGACGACTGGCGGTGCAACGATGAGTGCAGCTCCCACCGTTCTCTTCGACGCCCCGGGCCCCAAGGCGCAGCTCCGGCACCGGATCATCGGCGCCGTCGGCCTGCTGCTGGTGGCCCTGGTCGTGGTGCTGGTCGTGATCGGCTTGGCCAACCCGGCCAACAACCAGTTCGCGCCGGAGAAGTGGTACCCGTTCCTGCTCCGCAGCACCTGGACCTCCTACATCGTCCCCGGCCTGCTGTTCACCCTGAGCGCGGCGCTCGCGGCGGTCGTGCTGTCGATCATCGCGGGCATCCTGCTCGGCCTCGGCCGGCTCGCCCCGAATGTGATCGTGCGCGCGGTGTGCGGTGTGTTCGTGGAGTTCTTCCGCGCCGTACCGGTGCTGATGATGATGCTGTTCGCGTACTTCTTCGGCTTGTACGTGCTGCAGATCACCGGCATGGCCGGGCTGTTCTTCGGCGTCGTCGCCGGCCTGTTCTTCTACAACGCGTCGGTGATCGCCGAACTGGTCCGGTCCGGTGTGGGGTCACTCCCCCGCGGTCAGCGCGAGGCCGGGCTGGCGATCGGCATGACCGAGATGCAGACCCTGTTCACCGTCCAGCTGCCACAGGCGATCACCGCGATGCTGCCGTCGATCATCAGCCAGCTGGTCGTGATCTTGAAGGACACCGCCCTCGGCACCTGGATCACCGCCTCCGACCTGCTCCAGCAGGCCAGCAACATCGGCTCCGCGTACGCGAACACCATCCCGGCCCTGCTCGTCGCAGCCGTGATCTACATCGTGATCAACTACGCGCTGACCCGGGTCGCCGGCTGGCTGGAACAGCGCCTCAAGCGGTCCGGCCGGGCGTCTCGGCGCAAGCCGGAGGCGGCCGTGATCGGGGCGCCCGATCCGGCGGCCGGTGTGGTCTCGTCGCGCTGACTCTGGATCATCACGCGGGTGGGGTTCGGGGGTCTGTGCGCGGACAACCATCCGCCCGCGGTTGACCGAGCGGTGGGTGGGTTCGCGAGGGTGCAGGCTCGTCGTCGTGCGAGTAGAGGACGTTCCCTGAGCTTGTCGAAGGGCAAGCGAGAGGGTCGGGGCGCTCCGGCCCGGAACCGAGAGGTCAGCGGGCAGTTTCGGTGGCTCGGGACTCGCGGACGACGGTGATCCGGATCTGGCCGGGGTAGGTCAGTTCCTCTTCGACCTGCTTGGCGATGTCGCGGGCGAGGACCTGGGCGGCGATGTCGTCGACGGTCTCCGGGGCGACCATGACGCGGACCTCGCGGCCGGCCTGCATGGCGAAGACCTTGTCGACGCCGTCGTGGCCGGCGGCGATCTGCTCCAGGCGCTCCAGTCGCTGGACGTAGGCCTCGACGCTCTCCCGGCGGGCGCCGGGCCGGCCGCCGCTGATGGCATCCGCGGCCTGGGTCAGCACGGCTTCGACGGTGTGCGGTTCGACCTCGTTGTGGTGCGCCTCGATGGCGTGCACGACGTCGGGGTGTTCGCCGTAGCGGCGGGCCAGGTCGGCACCGACGAGGGCGTGCGAGCCCTCGGTCTCGTGGGTGAGGGCCTTGCCGATGTCGTGCAGGAAGGCGGCCCGGCGGCAGGTGGCGACGTCGAGCCGGAGCTCGGCCGCCATCAGGCCGGCCAGGTGGGCACACTCGACGAGGTGCTTCAGCACGTTCTGGCCGTAGGAGGTACGGAAGCGCAGCGTGCCCAGGATCGGCACCAGGGCTGGATGCAGGTCGGAGATGCCGACCTCGGCGAGCGCGTCCTCGGCGGCGCGCAGGCACTGCTCGTTGATCTTGGACTTGCTCCGCTCGTGCACCTCTTCGATCCGGGCCGGGTGGATCCGGCCGTCGGCGACCAGGTCGGTCAGGGTCAGCCGGGCGGTCTCGCGCCGGACCGGGTCGAAGCAGGACAGCAGCACCGACTCCGGGGTGTCGTCGATCATCACGTTGACGCCGGTGACCTGCTCGAAGGTGCGGATGTTGCGGCCCTCGCGGCCGATGATCCGGCCCTTCATCTCGTCGCCGGGCAGGTGCACGGCGGTCACCACGGACTCGGCCGTCTGGTCGGACGCCAGTCGCTGGATCGCGCCCACGATGATGTGCTGTGCCCGCGAGTCGGCCTCCCGGGCCGCCTCCCGCTCGATCTCCCGGGTGACGATCACGGCCTGCCGCTTCGCGTCCGACTCGACGATGCCGACCAGCTCAGCCTTGGCCTGCTCCGCGCTGAGACCGGCGATCCGCTCCAGTTCGGCGGTGCGCTCGGCATCGGCCTCTGCCAGCCGTCGCCGCCCGTCCCGCAGCTCGACCTCGGACCGGTCCAACTCGTGCGCCCGGGCGTCGACCTGCCGGGCCTCGGCATCGAGCCGTTCCTCCCGGTCGGTCAGTCGCTGCTCACGGCGTTCCAGCTCGAGCCGGCGTTCCTGGAGTTCGGCACGGCGAACCCGCAATTCCTCCTCGGCCTCGGCGCGCTGCGCCTTGGCCAGCTCGAGCAGGTCGTCGGCCTTGGCCCTGACCTGGTCCCGATAGGCCCGCGCGTCGTCGCGAACGTGCGCCGCCCAGGTCTCGGCCCGCGCAGTGGCGGCCTGGGCCGCCTCGTTGGCCGCGGCCAGGGCGGCCTCGTTGGCCGATGCCTGGGCGGAGCGCTCGGCCTCGGCCGCACGCGCACTCGATTTCCGCAACACCAGGACGGCGACGATCACGACCCCGATCAGGATCACCAGGCCGGCGAGTACCAGGAATTCGAAGGTTCCCATGTCGCACTCCCCTCTCCACGCTGACGCGTGTGCTCAGGAGGGCGCTGCAGTTCGGCCCGGTCGAAGGGCAGGCTGCCGCGGAGTGCGGTCATGCCACGTTGAAAACCCTCGATCAGACCTCGCTCGACGAGCGACCTTGCGATATTGCGAAATCATCAGTCACCGCACGCTCACCGGAGCGTGGTGTGTTGTTCATATCGATCAAGCTTGCAGTTCAACCCTCACTTGGCAGCGTAAGTGGGCCTGCATGAACGGTCAAGCATCGCCCACCTGGGTTGGTCGGTGTCGCCGGTCAGGACTCGGACCGGTCGGACAGGACCTCGTCCAGCACCTGCGCGGTGACGTGCGAGGGGAAGCCGCGCCGGGCCAACGCACCGGCCAGGCGCCGATACCGGACCTGCGGCTCGAGCTTCGACATCGCCCGTGCCTTCTTCTCGGCGAGTGCCCGGGCCGCACCGAATTCGTCGGCGTCGTCGACCTCGGCCAGCGCCTCGTCGATGTGGTCGCGGTCCACACCCTTCGCGGACAGTTCCCGCCGCATCGCCGACCGAGACAGCTGACGGCGCGACTGCCGGCTCTCCACCCAGTCCCGGGCGAAGCCCCGGTCGTCGACCAGGCCGACCTCTTCCATCCGGTCCAGCACCGCGTTGGCCGCGTCGTCCGGCACCTCGCGATCGGCCAGCGCGTCGGCCAGTTCCTGCCTGGTCCTGGCCTGCCCGGTCAGCTTGCGGAGCACGATGGACCGGGCCGTCGCCTCCGGATCGGCGTCCGGCCCGTCATGGCGTTCGTCCGGCTCCTCGCTACGGCGCCGCCGGCTCGGCCGCCGCGAGCCGCGTGCCGACCCCGACCGTCGCTCGGCGGGCTCGGGTGACGACGGGTCCGGCTCAGTGGCCGGGCCGCCCTGGCCCTGCTCTTCGACAAGCTCAGGGAGCGTGCCGCGTGGCTCAGCCGGCACGGCGTCGGCAGGCGCGTGGGTGGCGAGCCACTCGCGCGCCTGCTGGACCGGGTCGACCGGAGTCAACTCAGAACTCCACCTCGCCGGTCACCGGATCGATGCCTTCCGGCACGTCGGCGGGATCGTCGACCCGGGCTCCGATGCCGAGCTTCTCCTTGATCTTCTTCTCCAGCTCGTTGGCGAGGTCGGGATTGCTGCGGAGGTAGCCGCGGGCGTTCTCCCGGCCCTGGCCGAGCTGATCGGCGTCGTAGGTGAACCAGGCCCCGGCCTTGCGGATCAGGCCCGCCTCGACACCGAGATCGATCAGGCCGCCCTCACGGCTGATGCCCTGCCCGTACAGAATGTCGAACTCGGCCTGCTTGAACGGCGGCGCGACCTTGTTCTTCACGACCTTGACCCGGGTCCGGTTGCCGACCATGTCCTGGCCGTCCTTCAGGGTCTCGATCCGGCGGACGTCGAGTCGCACCGACGAGTAGAACTTCAGCGCCTTGCCGCCGGTCGTCGTCTCCGGCGAGCCGAACATGACGCCGATCTTCTCGCGCAGCTGGTTGACGAAGATCGCGGTCGTGTTGGCGCCGCTGAGCGCGCCGGTCATCTTGCGCAGGGCCTGGCTCATCAGCCGGGCCTGCAGGCCGACGTGGCTGTCGCCCATCTCGCCCTCGATCTCGGCCCGCGGCGTCAGCGCGGCCACCGAGTCGATCACGATCAGGTCCAGCGCGCCGGACCGGACCAGCATGTCGGCGATCTCCAGCGCCTGCTCGCCGTTGTCCGGCTGGCTGACCAGCAGGGCGTCGGTGTCGACCCCGAGCTTGCCGGCGTAGTCCGGGTCGAGGGCGTGCTCGGCGTCGATGAAGGCGCAGATGCCGCCCGCCGCCTGGGCGCTGGCGATCGCGTGCAGCGTCAGGGTCGTCTTGCCGCTGGACTCCGGGCCGTAGATCTCGACGATCCGGCCGCGCGGCAGGCCGCCGATGCCGAGCGCGACGTCGAGCGAGATCGATCCGGTCGGGATCACCTCGATCGGCGCCCGCACCTCGTCTCCGAGGCGCATGACGGTGCCCTTGCCGTGCTGTCGCTCGATCTGCGAGAGAGCCGTTTCGAGGGCCTTCGCCCGGTCCTTCTCGCGATCCTTGGTGGCTGCTCCTGCCATTGGTGTTCCCTCCTCCGAACCCGTCGGGGTTCGCCGTGCCGCTTCGTGGATAGCTCTTCGTTCCGGACTCTAAGCAGAACCGCTGACAGTCGTTCAGCGCCCCGAAAATCTGTGGATGACGCAAAAAGTTGCCGTCCCTCGGTGGATAACTTAGGCGAACACATGTTCGAACGGCCAACCGACACGCCGACCTCGCCGAGCGGGACGTCGGATTCGTTCAAGCACGGCCCGGCGCCGTGCCACCAGACTCGTCTGCATGACCACAGCCTCCCTCTTCCCGACCGCCGTCGAGATCGTCGCCGACACCGTCCGCAGCCTGGACCGCCTCGACCTCGCGACCCCGACGCCGTGCGCCGAGTTCGACGCCGGCGCCCTGATCAGCCACTTCTCCGGGACCGCCGAGGCGCTCGGCCGGATCGGCCGCGGTGAGCCGCTGGAGGCCGACAACCCGTGGGGTCAGGGCCGGCCGGCGGCCGACGACTGGAACCTCCGGTTGGCCGCGAGCCTGGACCGGCTGGGCGAGGCGTGGGCCGAGTCCGGTGCCTGGCACGGGTCGGTCGACTTCGGCACCAGTGAGATGACCGCCGAAGCGGTCGGCCAGATGGCGTTCGCCGAGGCGCTGCTGCACGGCTGGGACCTGGCCCGGACGGGCGGCCGTACCCTCACCGTTCCCGAACCGGTCGGCGCGGAACTGCTCCGGCTGGTCGCCGAGTCCGCCGACCTGGGCCGCACCATGGGCGCGTACGGCGACGAGGTCCCCGTACCGACGGATCGTCCATCCTTCGACCGGGCCCTCGGCCAGGCCGGCCGCAACCCGGACTGGTCCCGGACCGCCTAGGCCGGAACCCGGCGCACCATGATCGACGCGCCGGCGAGCGCCAGGCACAGCGGCGAGTAGACCGCGACGTCGAGGCGGCGGTACTCGGGCTGCCCGGTCGGCAGCAGGCCCGAACCGACCAGACCGGCCAGCCCGCGCACCCCCAGCACGGCCGCGATGCCGGCGGTGCCGAGATGACCCAGCCACCGGACCCGGCCGTCGTCCGCGGTGCGGGCCAGGGTGAGCGCGGCCGCCGCGCCCAGGGCGCCCGTCACGGCGAAACAGGCGGCCGGCGGCGGCACCCTGTCGGACCCGACGACATGCCGGGCGAGCGAGGCCCGGTCGCGGGCCGGCCAGCTGATCCCGGCACCCCAGACCGCGTGCAGTCCGCCGATCGCTGCCAGCGCTCCGGCCGTCACCCCGGCGAGGACCAGGCGGCGGTGCCGGAGGTCGTCGGCCGGCGGCACCTCGGTCAGCCCGGCCGCCCGGGCCGGCGGGATCCGGCCGAGCGCCTCGCGAAGAGACTTCATGATCGACTTCCTTCCATACGGTGCTGTACGGAAGCCTACGCCCGGGCCAGGACCCGCTCCCAGCGCCGTACGGTCTCGACGGCCGACGGCAGCCGCTCCAGACGGTCACGGATCCGGTCATCGTCGTCGAACTCGTCGAAGAACCGGCCCAGCGCACTGGAGATCTTGGCCAGCTCGTAGCCGATCAGGCGATCCAGGATCCCGGTGCGGTGGGGCAACGGCTCCCCTCCCGCCGCCGCGTAGGCGGCCAGTGACCGGCGAAGTTGATCAAGGTCCGGATCCTCCCGGCCCCGGGCGGCGAACCGGACGAACACCGCCGCCGCCTCCAGCGGCGCGCTCTCCGGGCCGACCGTGTCCCAGTCGATCACCATCGGGCCGGACTCGGTGATCAACACGTTCCACGGCTCGATGTCGCGGTGGCTGATCACGTGCGGACCGGTGTCGGCGAAGGTCCGGACCACCCGCCCGGCCTGTTCGAGCACCAGGGCGAGCCGGCGGCGCAGCACCGGTGCCCAGGACGCGCCGCGGCGCTCCCCCGCGGCCAGCCAGTCCCGCCAGGCGTCGGCCGGCACCGGCGGCTGCTGGCCGTACCACCAGTTCGGCTCCGGCGAGTCGAGCCGGTCGGCCAGCCCGTGGATCCGCGCCAGGGTCTCGCCCAGCCAGGTTGCGACGTCGTCGTGATCGGCGAGCGGCCGGTGCTCGAGGTACGGGAAGGCCCGCAGCAGCCCGACCCCGTCCAGCCGGACCACGCTGCCGAACCACGGTCGGGCGGGCCGGAGCGGCGCCGGTGTCGCGATCCCGGCACGCACGGCCAGCTCCTCGAACTCCATCGCCGTCTCCAACTGGTCCCGCCAGGGCAGCTCGAGCTCAGCCCAGAACCGCTTCACCAGCACCGGCCCGGCGCCGGTGCCGATCCTCCACGCCTGTACCTGACCGCGGGCCCGGACCGGCTCGACCGGACCGATCGGGGCGACCAGACCGAACGCCTCGGCGACCGGCTCGACCTCGATCATCGGGCGGCGGACTCGTGGATCTGCGGCCGGTAGCCGGCTCGGATCGTGGCGACGGTCGACAGCGGCGTGAGCACCTCGGCCGGTCCGTCGAACGGGTCGCTGCGCTCGTCGTACCCGGCCGGCGTCCAGCGCCACAGCCGTCCCCGCGCCCACAGCCAGGGGGCGCCCTGCCACTGCACGAACACCCCGTCCGGCAACGAGTCCAGCGGCGCCGGGCGCAGCAGCCGGACCCCGTCGTGCAGGATCCGCTGCGGGTGCAGGGCCCGGTCCAGTTCGTCGGCCGACGGCAGGGCGCCGAGGTGGTGGCCGGCCGCCCAGGCCGTCCGGAACCGCTGGTAGTCCGGGTACCGGCACTCGGCGCACGGCCGGTGCCCGGCGGCCAGCGCGCCCGCCTCGTCCAGGAAGAACAGCTCGGTGAACCGGCCCGGCCGCAGTAGCGGGCGGCGACGGTCCTTGAACCGCAGCACGCAGATGATCCACCGGCGACCCTGGTGCCGGCGGACCAGGTCGAGCCGCTCGTTGTGCAGCACGCCGCGATTGCCGTACCAACGGCCGCGGTGCTCGGTCGCGATCAGCTCGCCGACCGGGGTGACCCGGTTGCGCAGCGGATGCTGCCGCAGCTCAGCGCTCACGCGCCGGCAGTTCCAGCGCGGCCCAGACCGCGCGCCAGATCGTCTTCGCCGGCACCCCGTCCGCGAGGGCCTGCACCACGGTCCGCCCGTCCAGGCCCGCCACATTGTGCTCGGCCGCCCAGACCCGGGCATAGCCGTCGCCGAGGTGGCGATTCAGCCGATTCCAGAGCTCGGTCTCCTTCATCGGCGCACCTCGCTCGTCTGCTCCACCACGGCGGTCACTGTACGCGGCACCTCGGACAGTCGGCCCGTCAGAGGTCGACCGAAGGATCAGGCGTCCCGCCAGGCCTGCGGCGGCACGCCGTGCTCGCGCCGGAAGACGCGGGTGAAGTAGCCGGGATCGGCGAACCCGGTCCGGCCCGCGATCGCGGCGACGGTCAGGCCGGTCTCGGCGAGCAGCCGGCGCGCCTCGATCATCCGGCGCTCGGTGAGCCACTGCTGCACGGTCCGGCCGGACCGGCGCCGGACCACGGTGGTCAGGTGAGCCGGCGTGATCGCGACCGCGTCGGCGACGTCGCGCAGCGAGATCGGTTCGGCGTAGCACTCCTCGATCACGGCGAACACGTCGGCCAGCAGCGGTTCGTCGCGCAGCCGCAGCCCGCCGGCCACGTCGGCCGCCAGCCGCAGCACCTCGACCAGCAGCAGGGTCAGCTGGGCCAGGGCGGCCTCGGCGAAGCCCTCGCGACGGTCCCGCAGTTCCCGCTCCAGCGCGGCGAACCGGTCGGCGAGCCGGTCCCGTTCTCCTTCCGGTACGGGGATCCGCTGCAGACCGCCGCCGGCCCGGACGAAGGGGGCGAGCAGCGGATGATCATGCCAGGCCCGCAGCGCGCTGGCGTCGACGGCGTCGGGCGGGAAGAACGCGGTCCAGACCTCCAGCTCGCCCTCCTCCGCCGGCTGCCCCGGCCCGCCGTGCTCGACGTCGATCACCTCGCCGGGTGCGACCAGGAACAGGTCGCCCGACCGCAGGCGCCGGTCCCGGCCGTCCAGCCGGACCAGCTGGCTACCGGCCACCACGAAGCCGAGCACCAGGAAGTCGTGGGCGTGCGGCAGCGCCCGGTCCGGCAGTTCCGACCGGTGCTGCCGGTAGACCCCGACCGGCGGCAGGCCGGGCACCCGTCGATAGCCGTACACGGGGCGGCCGGCGATCCGCCGACCCGTGTCCTCAGAGGCGAAAGATCGTCCCACTCTTGCAGGCAATGATCCATGGATTCGATCTGTGCCAGCGGAAAGACTCGGAGCTACCACCCGATGATCGTCCCACACGAGGAGCAGTCCCATGGCCGACCAGGTCCACGAACACCGCCATTTCATCCCCGCGATGGGCCAGCAGCGCTTCCTTCCCGTGTACGACCTCACCGGCTGGCTGGCCGGCGTGCCGAGGATGCACGACACCCTGCTCGACCAGGCGGCGATCGGACCGGGCCTAGCGGTGCTGGAGATCGGCTGCGGCACCGGCAACCTGCTGATCCGGGCGGCCCGACGGCACCCCGGCGCGACCGTGACCGGCCTCGATCCGGACCGGATCGCGCTGGGCCACGCCGAGCGCAAGATCACCCGGCGCGGGCTCTCGGTCCGGCTCGACGTGGGCTACGCGGACGCGCTGCCGTACCCCGACGGCAGCCAGGACCGGGTGCTGTCGTCGTTGATGTTCCACCATCTCGACGAGGCCGGGAAGGACGGCGCGCTGCGCGAGGCGTTCCGGGTACTCCGGCCCGGCGGCGAACTGCACCTGCTCGACTTCACCGGCGGCGGCCACGGCCGGATGCCGGAGCGGATCCGGGCCGGCGCCGCCGAGCGGATCCCGGACCGGCTGCGCGGGCACGGCTTCACCGAGGTCGCCCGGACCGGCGACGTGAAGGCCCGGTGGGGCTTCGGCACCTGCTCGACCTTCCGCGGCGTCCGGCCCGCCTAGCCCGGGCACAACAGACGTATCGCCGGCGTATCGAAAACCGCATACGTGCCGGGAACGCCCGCTCCGCTTGGCTGGCCGGCATGGCTCTGACCGTCGCTCCGATCAGTCCCACCGAGCATCTCGAGTTCATCCGGGCGCAACGGTCGGTCAGCTTCCTGCAGACCCCGGCCTGGGGACGGGTGAAGACGGAGTGGCGCAGCGAGTCCCTCGGCTGGTACGACGACGGCCGCCTGGTCGGCGCCGGTCTGGTGCTGCACCGACCGGTGCCGCGGCTGGAGCGGTTCACGCTGGCGTACCTGCCCGAGGGCCCGGTGATCGACTGGAGCGGCGACCTGGACGCCTGGCTCGACCCGCTGGCGGCCTACCTGATCGCCCGCGGCGCGTTCGCGATCCGGCTGGTGCCGCCGGTACGGACGAACACCTGGACCGCCGCCCAGGTCAAGGAGGGCATCGCCGATCCCGAGATCGACCGGCTCACCCAGGTGCCCGCCGAGCCGGCCGACCCGGTCGGCGCCCGGGTGACCGACTGGCTCACCGGCGCCGGCTGGCTGCCACAGAATCCGGCGGACGGTTTCGGCGCCGGCCAGCCGCAGTTCAAGTACGAGCTCCCGCTGGCCGGCCGGTCCGAGGACGACGTGCTGCGCGGCATGAACCAGCTCTGGCGGCGCAACATCAAGAAGGCGGCCAAGGAGGGCGTGGAGGTGACGGTCGCGGGCGACTCGGCCGGCCGGGAGCTGAAGGCTTTCCACGATCTCTACGTGCACACCGCCGAGCGGGACCGGTTCACGCCCCGGCCGCTGCCCTACTTCGAGACCATGATCACCGAGCTGAGCGCCGAGGACCCGGACCGGATCCGGCTCTACCTGGCCCGGCATCGCGGCGATCTGGTCGCGGCGACGCTCGGCATCCGGGTGGGCCGTCATGCCTGGTACTCGTACGGCGCGTCGTCGACCGAGAAGCGCGAGGTGCGCGGTTCCAACGCCTGCCAGTGGGAGATGATCCGGGACGCGCTGGTGGCCGGCTGCGACGTGTACGACCTGCGCGGTATCACGCCGACGCTCGCCGCCGACGACCCGCACGTGGGGCTGATCCAGTTCAAGGTCGGCACCGGCGGCCGGGCCGTCCGCTACGTCGGCGAGTGGGACCTGCCGCTGCGCCCGGTGATCTACCGCGCGTTCTCCTGGTGGATGGCGCGGCGGCGTTCAGCCCACTAGCTGGACTGAGCAACCAGCGCCGCGGCGACCTCGTCGAGGTTGGCGCCGCGGGAGGCCTTGATCAACACCACGTCGCCGGCCCGGAGTTCGCGGCGGAGCCAGTCCACCGCCGCGTCGTTGTCCGGCAGCGCGACCGCCCGCTCGGGCGCACCGCCGGCAGCCCCTCGGGCGCCGTCGGCGATCGGCCGGGCGATCTCACCGATGGCAACGATCACATCGGCCCGGTCGGCCGCGTACTCCCCCACGGCGCGGTGTTCGGCGTCGCTCTCGTCACCGAGTTCGAGCATCGCGCCGAGCACCGCGATCCGCCGGCCGCCCTCGACCGCGGCCAGGGCGTCCAGGCCGGCCATCGTCGACTCCGGATGGGCGTTGTACGAGTCGTTGATCATGGTCGCGCCGCTCGCGAGCTCGTGCAGTTCCAGCCGCCACTTCGACAGCGTGGCGCCGGCCAGCGCGGCCGCGGCCTCGTCCAACGACAGCCCGGCCGCCAGCCCGGCCGCCGCGGCGGCGGCCGCGTTCAGGGCCTGGTGCGCACCCAGCAACGGCAAGGTGACCCGGGCCGACGCCGCCGCGGTCCGCAGTTCGAAGGACGGCCGGGCCAGCCGGTCCAGCTTCGGGTCGATCACCCGGACGTCGGCGTGCTCGGCCAGGCCGAAGGTCAGCACCGGGTTGTCCGTGAGCGCGCGCATCGCGACCACCCGGGGATCGTCGGCGTTGAGGATCGCGGTGCCGCCGGGCGCCAGGCCCTGCACCAGCTCGCCCTTGGCCTTGGCGATGCCGCCGCGCGACCCGAACTTGCCCAGGTGCGCCCGGCCGACGTTGAGCACCACGGCGAGGTCGGGCGCCACCAGCCGGGTCAGATCGGCGATCTGACCGATGTGCCGGGCACCCATCTCGAGGACCAGGAACCGGGTCGCCGCGTCCGCGCGCAGCATCGTGAGCGGTACCCCGAGCTCGTTGTTCCGGGACCCGATCGTGGCGATCGTCGGGCCGGCGCCGGACAGGACGGCCGTCAGCAGATCCTTGGTGCTGGTCTTGCCCTGCGAACCGGTCACCCCGGCCACGGTCAGGCCGTCCCGCAGCCGGGCGATGGCGTGGGCGGCGAGTGCCTGCAGCGCGGCCTGGGTGTCCTCGACCACGACGGTCGGCAGCGCCGTCGGCCGAGAGCCCAGCACGGCCACCGCGCCGGCCCGGCCCGCCTGGTCGGCGAAGTCGTGGCCGTCGACGCGCTCGCCGGCGAAGGCCACGAAGAGCCCGCCGGGCTCGGCGTCCCGGCCGTCCAGCACGGCCGGGGCCGTCACCGTGACGGTCTCGTCGCCCTTGACCGTGCCGCCGACGACGGCGGAGAGTTCGCCGAGACTGAGAGGAATCATGCGCGTCAGCTTCCGCAACCGGGTGTATCGCCCGCGTATCGAAAACCGGATACGTGCCGGCAACACGCATTCTTCTTCAATGGCGGCATGACCTTCAGCGAAACAATGCGCCGTTCGCCGGCCTCGGTTGCGCAGAAGGTGGGCCTGACCGTTTACGGCTGCGGACCGGATGAGGCGGAATTGTTCCGCGCCCTGGCGCCCCGGCTCGGCGTCGACGCGCAACTCACCGAAGAACCGGTGTCCGAACTCAACAGTGAACTGGCATTCGGCCGGCGCTGCATCAGCGTCGGCCACAAGACCCCGATCACGCATTCCACCCTGCTCGCCCTCAGCCGGGTCGGCGTCCGCTATCTGTCCACCCGGAGTATCGGCTCCAACCATCTCGACGTGACGTTCGCCGAAAAGGTCGGGATCACGGTCGGCAATGTGTCCTATTCGCCCGACAGCGTCGCCGATTACACGTTGATGCTGATGTTGATGGCGGTACGGAACGCGAAAGCCATGATCCGCCGGACGGACGTGCACGATTACCGGCTGCACGAGACCCGGGGCCGGGAACTGCGCGACCTGACGGTCGGCGTGATCGGGACCGGGCGGATCGGGGCGGCGGTGCTGCAACGGCTGCACGGCTTCGGCTGCCGGATGCTGGCGTACGATCTCCGGCCCAAGATCGCCGGGGACTACGTCCCGCTCGATCACCTGCTGCGGCACAGCGATCTGATCACGCTGCACACGCCGCTGACCGACGAGACGCACCATCTGCTGGACCGGCACCGGATCGAGCGGCTGCGGCCGGGGGCGTACGTGATCAACACCGGCCGCGGCGGGCTGCTCGACACCGCGGCTCTCCTCGACTCGTTGGAGAACGGCCGGCTGGGCGGGGCCGCGCTGGACGTGCTCGAGGGCGAGGAGGGGATCTTCTACGCCGACCGCAGCGACGGCCCGGTCGGCAGTGATCACCTGCTCCGGCTGCAGTCGCTGCCGAACGTGATCATCAGCCCACACACCGCCTACTACACCGACCATGCCCTGCGGGACACGGTCGAGAACTCAATGATCAACTGTCTGGACTTCGAAAGCAGGAATCAGCATGGCTAAGGTGAAGCTCGGCATCGTCTTCGGCGGCCTCTTCGAGGAGCACCCGATCTCGGTCAAGTCGGCCCGCGAGGTCGCCAGGAACCTCGATCCGGAGAAGTACGAGCCGTACTACATCGGCATCACCAAGAGCGGCGGCTGGCTGCTCTGCGACGGTCCCGAGGACGGCTGGGACGACGGCAACGGCCGTCCCGTCGTGCTCTCGCCGGACCGGAACGCGCCCGGGCTGCTGGTGCTGGACCAAGATCGTTACGAGACCGTCGCTCTCGACGTCGTGCTGCCGGTGCTGCACGGCCGGCACGGCGAGGACGGCGCAATCCAGGGGCTGTTCGAGCTCGCCGGGCTGCCGTACGCGGGCTGCGACATCCCCAGCTCGGCCCTCTGCATCGACAAGACGCTCACCTACGCGGTGGTGGGGCACGCCGGGATCGCCACCCCGAAGTTCTGGATCCTGGCCGACGGCGAGGAGCCGGACCCCGAGGCGCTGCCCTACCCGGTCTTCGTGAAGCCGGCCCGGTCCGGATCGTCGTTCGGCGTCAGCAAGGTCGCCGGGAAGGACGAGCTGGCCGACGCGCTGGCCACCGCGCGCGAGTTCGACGGCAAGGTCGTGATCGAGGAGGCGGTGATCGGCAGCGAGATCGGCTGCGCCGTGCTGGGCAACGAGGGCGATCTGATCACCGGCGAGGTGGACCGGGTCGCGCTGACCCACGGCTTCTTCAAGATCCACCAGGAGGAGAGCCCGGAGACCGGTTCGGAGAACGCGTCGTTCATCGTCCCGGCGGACATCCCGGCCGCGTCGCAGGAATTGATCAAGGACACGGCGAAGGCGATCTACCGCGCGCTCGGCTGCCGCGGCCTGGCCCGGGTCGACCTGTTCCTCACCGAGGACGGGCGGGCGATCCTCAACGAGGTCAACACGCTGCCGGGCCTGACCTCCTACAGCCGCTACCCGCGGATGATGGCGGCCGCCGGGATCTCGATGACCGAATTGATCGACCGGCTGGTGACGTTGGCGCTCGCCGGCAACGGGCGATGATCGACGACTTCGTCTACGTCGACGAGGCCGTACCCGGAATTCGGTGGGACGCCCGCTATGCGACGGCCGACAATTTCACCGGTGCACCGGTGGACGGGTATCTCGCGAATCGGGTGATCGGGACGAAGACGCTCTGCGTCGCTCTCGAACTGGCGCAGGAGAAAGCGGAATCGATCGGCTTCGGACTGCTGCTCTGGGACGGGTATCGGCCGCAGCGGGCGGTCGACGCCTTTCTGCGCTGGTCCCGTTCGCCGGAGAACGGCCGTACGAAAGCCAAGCACCACCCGAACCTGGACCGGTCGGAATTGTTCGAACGCGGTTATGTGGCCGCCCGGTCCGGTCACACCCGCGGCAGTGCGATCGACCTGACGCTGTTCCGGCTGGCCACCGGCGAACCCGTACCGATGGGCGGTGATCATGATCTGATGGATCCGCTCTCGCACCACGGCGCGCCGGGCATCACGGCCGCCGAAGCCCGGAACCGGCATTATCTGAGGTCGATCATGTGGGCCGCGGGCTTCGATGCCTACGATCGCGAATGGTGGCACTACCTGCTGCGGGACGAACCGCACCCCGACACCTACTACGACTTCCCCGTCGCCTGACCCGGACAGGAAGGAAGGCATGAACGTCCGAACAGCCCAGCCCGACGACGCCTCGACGATCGACGACCTGCTGCACCAGCTGGGCTATCCGCAGGACGATCCGGACGCCACCGCGGCCCGGCTCAAGGCCTGGGCCGACCAGCCGGACGGGGCCGCGTTCGTCGCCGAGGTCGACGGCACCGTGCTCGGTGTCATCGCGGTGCACTGCTGCCCGTTCCTCGAGCGCGACGGCTCCTGGGGCCGGATCGTGGCCCTGGTCGTCTCGCTCGAGGCCCGCGGGCTCGGCGTCGGCCGTCGCCTCGTCGCGGAGGCGGAGGCCTTCGCCGCCGACCGCGGCTGCGTCCGGATGGAGGTCACCAGTTCGGACCGCCGCGACGACGCCCACGCCTTCTACCGCCGCCTCGGCTACGTCGACCAGGCCGGGCGGTCGTCCCGCTTCCTCCGCGACCTCCCCGGCGAGCCGCGCGAACAGCCCTGATGCGCCGATCCCGCCCGTCCGCATGGAAGGGTGGGCCGGGTGAGATGGCGGATCAAGCCGTGGCGGGAGCGCAGTCAGCCGGAGCGGTTCGACGCGTACATGCGCTGGTCGCTCTATCCGTTGTCCGCGCTGCCGCCGTTCCTCTACGCCTTCCAGCTGGCCGCCGGCGCCCCGGTCGGCTGGCCGGCCTGGGCCGCGCTGCTGCCGTACGTCGCGCAGACGGTGCTCAACCTGATCATGCTGCGCCGCAGCCTGGCCGGCGACCAGATCCCGCCGGTGCTCGTGGCGGTCCAGGTGCTCTGCGGAGCAGCCGCGCTGATCGTGCTCGGGCTGAGCCGGGACCCGGTGGAGTCCGTCTTCCTCAGCCCGCCGATCTTCGCGCAGCTGCTGGTGATCACCGGAGCCGCAGCGAGCTGGGTGCCGGTGTTGCGACCGCGGACCGTCGCCCTGTTCGGGCTGGGCTGTGTCGTGATCATGGTCGCCATCCAGCTCCCGTACGGGACCGTGGCGGCGGTCCTGGTCTCGTTCGGCACGGTGGTCTGGGTGATCATCTGGCTCAGTGTGTACGCCAGCTCGGCCTGGATGCTCCGGGTCGTCCGGGAGCTCGACCGGGCCCGCGGCACCGCGGCCCGGCTGGCCGTCGCCGAGGAGCGGCTGCGATTCTCCCGGGACGTGCACGACGTCTTCGGCCGGGTGCTGGCCGCCGTTGCGGTGAAGAGCGAACTGGCCGCCGAACTGACCGGCCGGCGGCCCGAGGACGCCGCCGCGACGATGCTCGAGGTCCGCGAACTGGCGCAGGAGTCGCTGGCCGAGGTGCGCGCCGTCGCGGCCGGCTACCGGCAGGCCGATCTCGGCCAGGAACTCCGCGGCGCCCGGGCCCTGCTCGAGTCGGCCGGCATCGCCTGTGCCGTGCTCGGCGAGAACCTCGAACTGCCGGACCAACAGGCCACAGCGTTCGGCTGGGCGGTCCGCGAGGCGGTGACGAACGTGATCCGGCACTCCGCCGCCACCGAGTGCACGATCTCGATCATCCGAGCCGACGCCTGGGTCAGGCTGGAAGTGATCAACAACGGTGTCGACGCCGATCCCGGTGACACCGGCTCCGGCCTGCTCGGCCTGGCCGAACGACTGGAACCGCTCGGCGGCGTGGTCGAACGGCGCCGCTCGGGTGCTACCTTCACGCTGCTGGTCACCCTGCCCACCAAGGATGTTCCATGATCACCGTGCTGCTGGCCGACGACGAGAACCTGATCCGGGACGCGCTCGCCGCGCTGCTCGACCTGGTCGACGATCTTGAGGTGGTCGGCCAGGCCGCGTCCGGCACCGAGGCCCTTGCGGTCGCGGCCAAGGTGCGGCCGGACGTCGCCGTCCTCGATCTTCAGATGCCCGGCCTGGACGGCATCGAGACGGCTCGGCGACTGGCCGCTGAGCAGCCCGGCTGCGGGCTGGTGATCGTGACCAGCCACGGCCGGCCCGGCTACCTGAAGGCGGCGCTGACCGCCGGGGTCCGCGGCTTCGTCCCGAAGACCACGTCCGCGAAGGTGCTGGCCGAGGTGATCCGGACCGTCGCCGCCGGCGGCCGCTACGTCGACTCCGACCTGGCCGCCGACGCCATCGCAGCAGGCGAATCCCCGTTGTCGCCGCGCGAGGCCGACGTCCTGGAACTCGCCGCCGAGGGTGCCGACGCCGAGGAGATCGCCGCCCGCAGCCACCTGTCCCTCGGCACCGTGCGCAACTACCTGTCCTCGGCCACCGCGAAGCTCGGCGCCGGCAACCGGCACGAGGCGATCAAGGTCGCCCGCCGGCACGGCTGGATCTGACTCCAGCGCGCATATCGAGATACACTATCCGGTATGACAACGTCGCGCGTCACGATCACGCTGCCGGAGGAGCTGCGGCAAATCATTGCCGACAAAGCCGATCAGCTCGGCCTGCCGTTTTCGGCCGTCGTCTCGACCGCGCTGGGGGCCTGGGCCCGCGGCCAGCTGATCGACGCCTGGCTGGGTGAGTATCAGGCGGAGCACGGCAGGTTCAGCGAAGACGAACTCAAGGCCCTCGCCAAGGACGCGGGAGTCCCCTATCTTCCTCCAGCTGCCACGGCGCAGAGCGACAAGTCGACGGCGGCATGAACCTCGTCCTCGACGCCGGTGCCTTGATCGCAGTCGACCGGGCCGACCGACGGATCGCGGGGATGATCTTGCTTGGTCGCCGCGCGGGTGCGGACGTGATCACCACCGCACCCGTGGTGGGACAGGCCTGGCGTCACGGAAGTCGGCAAGCCCGCTTGGCACAGTTCCTGGCCGGCGTCGAGGTTCGCGAGGTCGGCCTTGAGGATGCAAAGGAGGCCGGCGTCCTCCTCAGTCGATCGGGATCGTCGGACGTCGTCGATGCGCTCGTGGCGATGCTCACCAGGCCGGGCGATCAGTTGTTGACCAGTGATCCAGACGATCTTGCTCGACTGACCGGGGTACGCGACGGCGACGTTTCGATCGTCACCGTGTAAGGCCCTCCGCGGGGTACGGAGACGCACCGCCGCGGGCGATGAACCGCTCGACCTCGGCCCGCAACACCTGCAGCGGTACGGAGCCGAGCGACAGCACCTGATCATGGAAGTGCCGAAGATCGAAGGCCTCGCCGAGCTCCCGCTCCGCCCGGGCCCGAAGGTCCAGGATCTCCAGCTGGCCGAGATAGTAGGCGCAGGCCTGGCCGGGCCAGGCGATGTAGCGGTCCACCTCGGTGATCACCTCGTGGCCGCCGATCGCCGTGTTGTCGCGGAGGAAGGCCTGCGCCCGGTCCCGGGACCAGCCAAGGGCGTGGATCCCCGGATCGATCACCAGCCGGACCGCCCGCCACATCTGGTAGCCGAGCATGCCCATCAGCTCGTACGGGGTCTCGTACATCCCCATCTCGACACCGAGCCGCTCGGTGTAGAGCGCCCAGCCCTCGCCGTAGGCCGACAGGTAGTCGTTGCGGCGGAACTCGGGATGATCATGCTGCTCCAGCGCCAGCGGGATCTGGAACGCGTGGCCGGGCGCGGCCTCGTGCAGGGTGAGCGCCGGCAGCGAATAGAGCGGCCGCTCCCGGAGCGCGTACGTGTTCAGTAGATAGCGGTCCACCCCGCCGCGGCCGAAGGTGTAGAACGGCGCCAGGTCCGGCGGCACCTCGATGATCGCGAACCGCTGCCGCGGCACCCGACCGAAGTAGCGGTGCACCACGGCGTCGAACTTCTTGGCGTGCCAGGCCGCCTCGCGAAGCAGCTCCCGCGGCTCGTCCACGTAGAACTGATCATCGGTGCGCATGAACGCCAGCAGCGCGTCCACGTCGCCGCCGAAGCCGGTCTGCTCGGCGATCCCCCGCATCTCGGTCCTGATCTTGTCCACCTCGCGCAGCCCGATCGCGTGGATCTCCTCGGGCGTCAGGTCGAGCGTCGTGAATTCGCGCAGCTGTGCGGCGTAGTAGTCGGCGCCAGCGATCTCGACGGCCGCGATCGCCTCGGGAAGGTTCGGCAGGTAGGTCTCGGTCAGGTAGTCGACCAGCCCGCGGAACGCCGGTTGGACGCGCTCCTCGACCAGCCGGATCGCCTTCCTGCGCAGGGATTCCGCTCGCGGCCCGGTCAGGCCGTCCAGGGTGGTCACGAACGGCAGAGTGGCCGGGTCGGCGGCCTCGGCGACGGTCCGGGCGGTCGTCTCGCGCCCGGTCATGGTGATCTTGGGCGGGCCGAAGCCGCGGGCCAGGCCGGCGCCCAGGTTCTCGATCTGCTGCTCCAGGTAGGCCGGTACGTGCTCCAGCTGGCTCAGCCAGCGCTCGGCCTGGTCCGGGTCGGTGATCGGCCGGCGACCGCGGTCGATCAGGTCGTTCCAGAACGAGCTGTCGGCGTTGGCCGGAGCCTCCCAGGTCCGGAACCGCTGCTGGTTGATCAAGGTCTGCAGCTGGTTGTCGTACACGGCCTGATTGGTCCGCTCGGCCTCCGACAGGGTGGCCGGGTCGATCCCCCGGACCGCGGCCAGGGTCTCCTCCCAGTGCCGCTGCCGGCGTTCCTGAGCGGCCGGGCCGACGTCGGGCAGGAACGGGTCGGTCTCGGTCGACCGCCAGCTGCCATGGCCGAGTTCGCCGGTCCGCCAGGCCCATTCGTCGGTGTACAGCCGCCGCAGCGCGCCGTCTCCGGACGGCACAGCCCCCGCTGCCTCGGTCATCTCGCTCCTCCTCGCGAGCGTCGCTCGCGTTCCCATTCGGGTGGGATGGTCGGCACCGCGGCCAGCAGCGTCCGGGTGTACTCGTGCCGCGGTTCGGCGAAGATCTGGTCCCGCTCCCCCTGCTCCACGATCGTGCCGCCCTGCATCACGCAGACCCGGTGCGCCACCTGCCGTACCACCGCAAGATCATGGGAGATGAACAGATAGCTGAAGCCGAAGTCGGCCTGCAACTCGGTCAGCAGCCGCAGCACCTGGGCCTGCACGGAGACGTCCAAGGCCGACACCGGCTCGTCGCAGATGATCACCCGCGGATTGCAGGCGATCGCCCGGGCGATCCCGATCCGTTGCGCCTGGCCGCCGGAGAACTGGGCCGGGTAGCGCCGCGAGTGGTCCGGGTTGAGCCCGACCCGCTCCATCAGTTCCTTGACGCGGGGCACCGCGGCGGCCAGCGACGAGAGGCCCTGGTACCGCAGCGGCGCCGACACCAGCTGCTCGACGTTCTGCCGCGGATTCAAACTGGAGAAGGGATCCTGGAAGACGAACTGGACACTGCGCCGGAACTCCCGCAGCGCCGGCCCGGTGGCCCGGGTGACGTCCCGATCACCGATCCGGACCCGGCCCTTGCTCGGTTCGATCAGCCGGCCGATCATCCGCGCCGTGGTCGACTTGCCGGAGCCGGACTCGCCCACCAGGCCGACCGTCTGCCCCTCCAGGATCTCCAGCGAGACGCCGTCGACCGCGCGGAAGGTGCGCCGGCTGGTCAGCACCCGGCCGGGCTGGGACACCCGGTAGTCCTTGATCAGGTTCTCCGCGGCGAGGATCACCGGCGGGGTCATGGTCTCGGTCGTCACGCGTCCCCTCCGTCGTGACCGGGATCGACGAGACGCGGTGTCGCGTCGATCAGCATCCTCGTGTACGCCGACTGCGGGTCGGTGAACAGTTCCCGAGTCGTGCTCAACTCCTGCCGTACGCCCTGGCTCAGCACGAGCACGCGGTCGGTCACCCGGCTCACCACCGCAAGATCATGGGTGATGAAGAGCAGGCTCGCCCGGGTGGTCGCCCGGACCTCCTTGATCAGGTCGAGCACCTGCGCCTGGACGGTCACGTCCAGTGCCGTGGTGGGCTCGTCCGCGATCACCAGCTGCGGCTCGCAGACCAGGGCCATCGCGATCATGATCCGCTGCCGCATGCCGCCGGAGAACTGGTGCGGATAGTTGTGGTACGTCCGCGCCGGCTCACGCAGGTGCACCCGCTCCATGGCCGCGATCGCGGCCTTCCGGGCGTCGGCCCGAGACCCGCCCCGGTGCGCCCGGTACGCCTCGGCCACCTGATCACCGACCGTGTAGTACGGGTTCAGCGAGGACAGCGGGTCCTGGAACACCATCGAGATCCGCATCCCGCGGATCCGCCGCAGCTGCCGGTCGGACCGGCCGACCAGTTCGAGCGCCTCGCCGCCGGGGCCGGCCAGCCGGATCGAACCGGTGACCTGCGCGGCGGGCGGCAGCAGGCCCATGATCGCGAGCGCGGTCATCGACTTGCCCGACCCGGACTCGCCGACCAGGCCGAGCGCCTCGCCGGACTCGATCGTGAACGACAGCCCGTCCACCACGGTCGCCGGTTCCCCGTCCGCGGTCGGGAACCGGATCGTCAGGCCCTCCACGGTGATCAGGTCGTTCATGCCGACCGCACCCGGATCCGTGGGTCGAGCACCGAGTAGAGCAGGTCGACCACGATGTTGGCGGTGATCACGAAGAACGCGGCGACCAGCGTGAAGCCCATGATCACCGGCTGGTCGTTGGTGCTGATCGCGTCCCGGGCCATCTTGCCGATCCCGTTCAGGCCGAACACGGACTCGGTGATCAACGCGCCTCCCATCAGCGTCGCCACGTCCATCCCGAAGATCGTGATGATCGGCGTCAGGGACGGCCGCAGCACATGCTTGCCGACCACGGTGACCGGCGGCAGGCCCTTCGCCCGGGCGGTCCGGACGTAGTTCTCGCCCAGCGTGTCCAGCACGTTGGAGCGGGTCAGCCGGGTGTACATGGCGGCATACATCAGCGCCAGCACGATCCACGGCATCAGGTAGCTGTCCCACCACAGCGCCGGGTCCTCGCTGAACCGGACCGTGGTCGGGAACGGCAGCACGCCGAGCTGCACCACCAGCACGAACTGCAGCACCAGCGCGACGAAGTAGTTCGGCAGCGCGATCCCGGCCAGCGCCACCGCGTTGAACGAGCGGTCCACCCAGGTGCCCTCGCGCAGCGCGCTGAGCACCCCGGACAGCAGGCCCCAGGCGAGCCAGATCAGCGAGGCGCCGACCGCGAGGGTGACGGTCACCTCGATCCGCTCACCGATCATGGTGCCGACGTTCTGTCCGCTCTGGAAGCTGTGGCCCAGGCACGGTGCCGCGCAGTGCACGGCTCCGGGCCCGCTGCCGTACCAGCGACCGGCGACCAGGCCGAGCAGGAACGTGCCGAACTGGACCCAGAACGGCTGGTCCAACCCGAGTTGATCACGGATCGTCGCGATCCGCTCGGGCGTACAGGTCTGGCCGCAGATCAGCACCGCCGGGTCCGGCGAGAGCAGGAAGAAGATCGCGTACGTGAACAGGCAGACCCCGAACAGGGTGAGCAGGGCCCAGCCGATCCGGCGCAGCACGTAACTGATCATGGTCAGACCCCTTCCCGCCGGGCCATGATCCGCTGGATGTGATCACCGACCACCATGCAGGACAGCACGGTGCAGGTCAGGAAGAGGCCGGGAATGGCGAAGAACATGGGGTTCGTGGCGGACCACTGGACCGCGCCGGCGATCATCTGGCCCCAGGACGGGTCCGGCGGCCGGACCCCGACGCCGAGGAAGCTCAGCCCGGCCTCGGTGGCGATGTACTGCGGGAGCATCAGCGTCGCCACCACGATGATCGTGCCGGACAGGTTCGGGATCACCTCGGCGAACACGATCCGGAACGGCCCGGCGCCGGAGGCCACCGCCGCCTCGACGAACTCCCGGTTCCGCAGCGACATCGCCTGGGCCCGCACCACCCGGCCCAGCTGTGGCCAGCCGAACAGGCTGAGCACGGTGATCAACATGACCATCCGGTTGGCCTGCGGCACCGCCGACAGGATCGCGATCATGAAGATCAGCGACGGGAACGCCATCAGGAAGTCCATCACCCGGCCGATCACCGTGTCGACCACCCCGCCGGCGTACCCGGCGATGGTGCCGAGCAGCACCGCGATGGCGACCGTGAGCACTGTCGCCAGCACCGCGATGCTCAGCGAGAACCGTGCCCCGTAAGCGATCCGGGCGAAGATGTCCCGCCCGTTCAGCGGCTCGACGCCGAACCAGTGCTCGGCCGAGATGCCGCCCAGCGGCCCGATCGGCAGACCGCCCAGGCGCGGGTCGATCGCGTCCTCGTCGAAGGCGTACGGATCGTGGCCGGAGATCGCCGTCAGCACCGGAGCGAAGATCGCCATCAGCACCAGCAGCGCGAGGAAGACCAGGCTGATCACCGTCGCCGGCCGGGACAGCAGCAGCCGGGGCAGCCGACGGCGGCGCGGCAGCCCGGCCGGCGCCCCCGGTCCGCCCGCGCCGTCACTGTCCGGTCCCGGGCCGGTCAGCCGCGTCGGCGTACTCACCTTCGGACGGCCCGCCGGATCACGGGTTCTTCAGGCCGAGCGAGGTCAGGTCGACGTACCCGGTCATCCCGGCATGGGCGAAGGCGCCGCCGATGTTCGGCCCGATCAGCTGCAGCGGGGTGTCCCGGACCAGCGGGACCACCGGCGCCAGTTCCATGATCTCCCGGTTCAACTGAGCCACCGCGGCGTTCTGCTCGTCGATGTTGCTCATCTTGGCGATCTCCTCGAACCGGGCGTTGATCTTGGGATCGTCCAGCTGGCTGTTGTTGTTGTTGCCGGTCGGGTACAGCCGCTTGCCGTCGAACAGCGGGGCCAGCAGGGTCTCGCCGGTCTGCCCGCCGCCGCACCAGCCGGTGATCCCGATCTCGTGCTGCTTGGCGGTCGTCTGGATCACCTCGTAGTAGGTGGACGCGTCGATCACGTTCAGCGTCGCGTCGATGCCGACCTTGGCCAGCGAGGCCTGGATCGCCTCCGACTGCGCCTGCCATTTCGGCAGCCCGCGGACGTCCATGGTGACCTTGAACCCGTCCGGGTGGCCGGCCTCGGCGAGCAACTGCTTCGCCTTCTCGATGTCACCCTTGAACTCCGGCGTCGGGTAGAGGTCGAACTCCTCCCGGCCCGGCACGCTCGGCAGCAGCATGTCGGTGGCCGGCTGGGTGACCAGCGGTCCGCCGGTCACGGTGATCACGCTCTGCTTGTCGATCGCGTAGTTGATCGCCTGCCGGACCTTGAGGTCGTCCAGCGGCTTCTTCGCCATGTTCAGGTAGAGATAGAACGTGCAGCTCGGATGATCACGGATCGTGCGGGCCTTCAGCTCCGGCGTCTGGATCTTGGCCAGCGTCGCCGGCTGGATCGAGTAGACGCCGACCGCGTTCGCGTCTTCGCCCTGCGCGGCGAGCATCCGGTCGTCCACCGTCGCCGCATCGATGCCGAACAGGAACTCGTACCCGTCTGGCAGGGCCGGCCGGACCGGGTCGGACTCCGGCTTCCACTGCTCGTTCCGGACCAAGATCAACTTCGAGCCGCGCTGGTAGCTTTCGATCTTGTACGGCCCGGACGCGATCGGCTTCTCGTCGATCTGCCGGACGTTGGCGATCTTGCCGGCCGGGAACGGCGCGAACGGCGGTGTCATCGCCACCACGGGGAAGTAGGCCACCGGGCGGTTCAGGTGGAACGTGATCGTCTTCTCGTCGACGACCTCGATCGAGTCCAGGCCCTTCGGGTCCTGATAGATGCCCTTGTAGTCCGAGGCCCCTTCCAGGTATTGGATGTGGAAGTCCGAGCCGATCCGCAGCGCCGCGTCCATCGAACGCTCGAGGCTGTACTTGAAGTCGGCCGCGGTGATCGGCGTGCCGTCCTCGAAGAAGATGTCGTCCTTCAGCGTGTACGTCCACTCGGTGGCATCCTCGTTGGGCCGGCCGGTGTCGGTCGCAAGATCAGGGACGATCTTGGTGCCGCCCGCTCCCGGCTCGTTGGCCGCCGTGGTCAACGTCCGGTAGATCAGCCGGTAGAAGTTGTTCACGCCGCCGTCGTTGCCCATCGCCGGGTCGAGGTGGGAGAACTCGGGCTGGCCGAGCACCCGGACCACGCCACCCTTCTTGGCCTCGCCGGTGACCACCGCGTAGCCGTCCTGGTCGAGCTGCACCCCCGGGTCGGTGCTCGGCCCGCCCTGCTGGGCATTCCGGCCGCCGGAGCAGCCGGCCAGCAACAGACTCGCCGCAGCCAGCAGAGCGACCACAGTACGGGTGGGGCGCATACGTCCTCCTCGAGAGACCTGGGTACCCGCCGTAGCTTAGGGGTTTCCCTCCGTCCGCGTCGCGGTTAATCCAACGAATTGATCACGCTGCGCCCGGGTCCGGCGGCGTCGCGACGACCTCGTTCCCGCTACGGTCAGGTCCGGAGGTGGGCCCATGCTGACCCGACGCGCGTTCGCGTTCGCCCTGGCCGGAGCCGCAGTCGCGGCGGCTCCGGGGTGCGCCTCGGTGCCGCGGAATCCCGCACCGTCGCTGCGCTTCGGCGACTTCCGGCTGGCCGGCCGGGAGATCGAACTGCGAGTCTTCGCCGACGGCGCGGGCGTCCTGGTGAACGGCTCGCTGTCGACGGGCGGCATGATCGAGTCGCGGACCATGGAACGGCTCCGGGCGTTGATCGCCTCGCCCGAGTTCAACGATCAGCTCACCCGGCCGCTTGACGACGTCGAGACGAAGGTCTGCGGTGATCTTGCGTCGTTCCGGGAGACGTTCCGGATGGGCGGGCTCGCGGTGGACGTCCCGTGTACGACGTCGGACCGACCCACGCTCGCCGAACTGAGGGAACTGCTGGAGCCGTACCGGCGGGACGGCTTCCGGGAGCCGTTGCCGGACGGCCGACCCGACCTGCCCAAGATCACGGTCCGCTGGGGCCGCGACACCGCTGAGCCGCGGATCCGCCTCGACCTCCGGCCCGACGGGTCCGTGGTCCAGAGCACCGAGGGTTCCGGGGACCCGGAGACCCGCACGCTCGACCTGGCGGCGCCCGAACGGGACGCGATCCGGCTGATCCTGCGGACCGGACTCTGCGCTCCGCCCGAACCACCGGCCGACGAGCCCGTCCTCCGGATCCAGGTCGCCGACGGCGATCCGGTCGCGGTGTCCCAGTCACCGATCGACAAGAGTGACTGCTTGGACCTCCACGCGATCGCGCAGCTGGTGATCCGGGCGCGCTGACGGGACCGCAGGCGGGTCGGCTGCCGGTGGCGGCGCCGGCTGTCAGCGGTCGGGTGCAGGATGGGAAGCATGTCCGTGCAGGCCCCCGATCCGCTGGCCGCGTTCGCCCCGGCGACCGCGACCTGGTTCACCGACGTCTTCGCCGCCCCGACGCCGGCCCAGGCCGGTGCCTGGTCGGCGATCTCGGCCGGGCAGAACGCGCTGGTGATCGCGCCGACCGGCTCCGGCAAGACGCTGGCGGCGTTCCTCTGGGCGCTGGACGGGCTGATCCGGGAGCCCGAGCCGCCGGCCAAGGAACGTTGCCGGGTGCTGTACGTGTCGCCGCTCAAGGCGCTCGCGGTCGACGTCGAACGCAACCTGCGGGCACCGCTGGCCGGGATCAGCCGGACCGCGGCCCGGCTGGGCGAGCCGACGCCGAGCGTGACGGTCGGCATCCGGTCCGGCGACACCACCGCCTCGGACCGCCGGAAGTTGATCACCCGGCCGCCGGACATCATGATCACGACGCCGGAATCGCTGTTCCTGATGCTCACGTCGGCGGCCCGGGACACCCTGACCGGCATCCGTACCGTGATCGTCGACGAGGTGCATTCGCTGGCCGGCACCAAGCGCGGCGCGCACCTGGCCCTGTCGCTGGAGCGGCTGGCCGAGCTGACCGAGCGGCCGCCGCAGCGGATCGGGCTCTCCGCCACCGTACGGCCGCCGGAGCGGGTCGCCCGGTTCCTCGGCGGTGATCAGCCGGTGACCGTCGTGGCCCCGCCGGCGAACAAGAGCTGGGACCTCGAGATCGTGGTCCCGATCGAGGACATGAGCGACCTGCAGGCCGCCGCCGCACCGACGGCGTCGGTCGCGGACGAGCCGGAGTCCGCGGACAGCCGCCGGCCGCCGTCGATCTGGCCGCACGTGGAGAACCGGATCCTCGACCTGATCGGCCGGCACCGGACGACACTCGTGTTCGCCAACTCGCGGCGGCTGGCCGAGCGGCTCACCGCGCACCTCAACGAGCTGCACGCGGAGCGGCTCGGCGAGGCCACCGAGCCACACCAGCCGCCGGCCCAGATCATGGCCCAGTCCGGCGAGTCGGCCGGCCGCGACGGTTCGACGACGCCGGTGGTCGCCCGAGCCCACCACGGCTCGGTGAGCAAGGAGCAGCGGGCCCAGATCGAGAACGACCTGAAGTCGGGCCGGCTGCCCTGCGTGGTGGCCACCTCCTCGCTCGAGCTCGGCATCGACATGGGCACCGTCGACCTGGTGGTCCAGGTCGAGGCGCCGCCCTCGGTGGCCAGTGGGCTGCAGCGGGTCGGCCGGGCCGGTCACCAGGTCGGCGCCGTGTCCCGCGGCGTCTTCTTCCCCAACCACCGCGGCGATCTCATCGAGTCCGCGGTGGTCGTGGAACGGATGCGGGCGGGCGCCATCGAGGCGGTGGCGGAGCTGCGCAACCCGCTCGACGTGCTGGCCCAGCAGATCGTCGCGATCACCGCCGGCGGTGAGGTCGCGGCCGACGACGTCTACCGGCTGGTCCGGCGGGCCTCGAACTTCGCCGACCTCCCCCGCAGTGTCTTCGACGCGGTGCTCGACATGCTCAGCGGCCGCTACCCGTCGGAGGACTTCGCCGAGCTGCGGCCCCGGCTGGTCTGGCAGCGCGACACGGACCGGCTGAGCGCCCGGCCCGGCGCCCAGCGACTGGCCGTCACGTCCGGCGGCACGATTCCCGACCGCGGGCTGTTCGGCGTCTTCCTGGCCGGCGAGGACACCGGGCCCGGCCGGCGGGTCGGCGAGCTGGACGAGGAGATGGTGTACGAGACGAGGGTGGGCGACGTGTTCACCCTCGGCACCACGAGCTGGCGGGTGGAGCAGATCACCCACGACCGGGTGCTGGTCTCGCCGGCTCCGGGCCAGCCCGGCCGGCTGCCGTTCTGGAAAGGCGACGCCCCGGCCCGGCCGGCCGAGCTCGGGGTGGCCTTCGGCGGCTTCGTCCGGGAGCTGGCCGGACTCAAGACGGAGCCCGCGACCACGCGGTTGCGCGAAGCCGGCCTGGACGACTCGGCCGCCCGCAACCTGGTCAGCTACCTGACCGAGCAGCAGCAGGCGACCGGCGCGCTGCCGACCGACCGGACCGTGGTCTTCGAACGGTTCCGCGACGAGCTCGGCGACTGGCGGGTCTGCCTGCACTCCTCGCTCGGCCTCGGCGTGCACACGCCGTGGGCGCTGGCGATCGAGCACACCGCGCGGGAACGGTACGGAACGGAGGTGCAGGCGACCGCGACCAACGACGGGATCATCCTGCGGATCCCGGACACCGACGCCGATCCGCCCGGCGCGGAGTTGATCATCGCCGACCCGGAGGCGCTGGAGCAGATCGTCACCGATGAGGTCGGCGGCTCGGCCCTGTTCGCGTCCCGGTTCCGGGAGTGCGCGGCACGGGCACTGCTGCTCCCCCGCCGCGATCCGCGGGCCCGTTCTCCCCTGTGGCAGCAGCGGATGCGGTCGGCCCAGCTGCTCGGCGTCGCCGCCCGCTACCCCGAGTTCCCGATCGTGCTCGAGACGATGCGGGAGTGCCTCACCGACGTGTTCGAGCTGCCGGAGTTGATCAAGGTCCAGCAGTCGATCGCCAGCCGCGACCTGCGGGTCGTCGAGGTGGAGACCGCCGAGCCGTCGCCGTTCGCGCGATCGCTGTTGTTCGGCTATGTCGGCGCGTTCGTCTACGAGGGCGACGTGCCGCTGGCCGAGAAGAAGGCCGCGGCGCTCGCCCTGGACGCGACCCTGCTCGCCGAACTGCTCGGCAAGGACGGTCTGCAGCAACTGCTCGACCCGCAGGTGATCGCCGAGACCGAGGCGGACCTGCAGGGGCTCAGCGAGGAGCGCCAGGCGTCGACCACCGAACAGGTGTACGACCTGATCCGCACTGCGGGCCCGTTCCGGACCGACGAGCTGGCCGACCGCAGCCGGCCCGAATTCGATCATGAAGGTGCGGTCCGGGAGTTGATCACCGCGCGCCGGCTGGTCGAGGTGCGGATCGCCGGCGCCGACCTGGTCGCGGTGATCGAGGACGTGCCCCGGTTGCGCGACGGTCTCGGCGTTCCGGTGCCGCCCGGGGTGGCCGCCAGCTTCGCCGAGCCGGTGCCGCAGCCGATCGACGACCTGGTGCTGCGCTGGGCCCGGCAGCACGGGCCGTTCGTCGCCGAGACGATCGCCGACCGGTACGGGCTGCCGGCCGGCGTGGTCACCGACGCCTGCCGCCGGCTGATCGACGACGGGTCTGTCGTGGCCGGCCACTTCGTCCAGCTCGGCGACGAACTGCAGCATCTGCGCCAGTACTGCCATCAGCGGGTGCTGGCGTTGATCAAGCGGCGCACGCTGGCCCGGCTACGCCGCGAGGTCGAGCCGGTCGAGCGGGTCGCCTACGCCCGGTTCCTGATCGACTGGCACGGCATCGGCAGCCCCGGCCGCGGGACCGACGGCGTGCTCGCCGCGCTGGAGTCGCTGGCCGGCTATCCGGTCCCGGCCAGCGCGGTCGAGTCAGTGATCCTGCCGGCCCGGGTCGCCGACTACCAGCCGGCCCTGCTGGACCAGCTGATCACGGCCGGCGAGGTGAGTTGGGCCGGCGACGGGGCGATCGGCGAGGCGGACGGGTGGATCCGGTTCCTGCTGCCCGGGCTGGAGGCGCCGCCGCCGCGCCGCGAGCCGGAGGATCAGCGAGCGGCCGCGTTGCTGTCGGTGTTCCATCCCGGTGGGGCCTCGTTCCTGACCGAGCTGACCCGGCGGCTCGGCGACGACGACGAGGCGGCCGGCTACGAGGACGCGCTCTGGGAACTGGTCTGGGCCGGACTGGTCACCGGCGACACGTTCGCGCCGGTCCGGGCCCGGGTCACCGGCGGCGTCCACCGGAGCCGGCCGGCGCCGCGCAGCCGGACCCATCGGGGACAGCTGCGGTCGCAACTGCGGGCCCGGGTGGCCGCCCGGATCAACGCCTCCCCCACCACCGCCGGCCGTTGGTCCCTGATCGAGCGCACCGAGGCGGAGCGCTCGGCCCGGTTCACCGACCAGGTGTTCGGCTGGCTGGACCGCTACGGCGTGGTCACCCGCGGCGCCGTCACGGCCGAGGGCACCGAGGGCGGCTTCGGCGCCGCCTACCGGGCGCTGGCCACGCTCGAGGAGTCCGGCCAATGCCGCCGCGGCTACTTCATCGAAGGGCTCGGCGCGGCCCAGTTCGCGCTGCCCGGCGCCGTCGACCGGCTCCGCGCCGCCTCGGCCGAGCCGGAGCAGCCGGAGGCGATCGTGCTGTCCGCCTGCGACCCCGCGAACCCGTACGGGGCGGCGCTGAGCTGGCCCGACCGGGCCGGCCACCGGCCGGGCCGCAAGGCCGGCGCCCTGGTGGTCCTGGTCGCCGGTGAGTTGATCTTCTACGTGGAGCGCGGCGGCCGGACCCTGCTCAGCTTCACCGACCGGCGCGACGTGCTGGAGCCCGCCGCGGTCGCGCTCGCCTCAGCCGTGCGCCGCGGCCAGCTCGGCAAGCTGACCGTGCAGCGCGCCGACGGTGATCATGTCTTCGGCTCCGAACCGGTACGGAAAGCGCTTCAAGAAGCGGGATTCGTGATGACACCGCAAGGACTGCGGATCCGGCCCACGGTCGGTTACACCGGCAGTTGATCATGCAAGTCGATCATGGCCGGCGGTTCGGCTCGTGATCATGAACCGGTTCCACCGGCAGCGATCCGGTGTCGGTTTGGCGCGTTCGGTGGACAGCAACCTGGTTTGGGGGTAGAGATAGAGGACTGATCGATCCGGCGGGCGATCGGGCCCGTGGGGAAGCGAGCGTGACCATGACATCGCATTCGAAGCGACTGTTGGCGGCGATCACCGGGTGCTTGGTCCTGGTGGTCGGCCTGACCGGCTGCCTGCGTGACCCGAACGCCGGCTCTCGCAACGGCGGCTCGGGCGGCGGCGAGGCCATCGCCGACAACAACACGGTCGACAACGACAAGAAGGTCGAGATCCTCGGCGCCTTCGGCGGCGCGGAGAAGGCCTCCTTCGTCAAGTCGCTGCAGGAGTTCCAGCAGCGCACCGGGATCACCATCGAGTACGTCGACTCGTCGGATTTCACGACCATCGTCAAGACCCGGGTGCAGGGCGGCTCGGAGCCCGACATCGCGCTCTTCCCGCAGCCCGGCGGCCTGCTCGAACTGGCCGCGCAGAAGCAGATCGCGCCGATCGACACGTACCTCGACTTCGACGCCATCGACCGGACCCTGGTGCCCGGGTTCCTCGAATCGGCCCGGCTGAACGGCCGGGTGTACGGGGCGCCGATGCGGATGGCCGTGAAGAGCGTCGTGTGGACCCCGAAGGCGTACTCGCAGGACGGCTACCCCACCGACGTCGACTCGATCCAGGCCCTGGACAAGGTCGCTGCCGAGATCCGCGGCAAGGGCATCGCTCCCTGGTGCATCGGCTTCAACGCCGACCAGTCGACCGGCTGGGTCGGCACCGACTGGATCGAGGAGTACATGCTCCGGATGTGGGGCCCGGACGTCTACGACGACTGGACCAGCCACCGGATCCCCTTCAACGACGAGCGGGTCCAGCAGGCGTTCGAGGAGTTCGGCAAGTTGATCAAGACCCAGGGCAACGTCTTCGGCGGCGCCGACGGCGTGATCAACACCCCGTTCGGCGACGCGATGAACCCGGCCTTCCAGAATCCGCCGAAGTGCCTGCTGCACCGGCAGGGCAACTTCGCCTACTCCTTCTATCCCAAGGACGTGCAGGCCGATCTGGACAACCGGGTCGACGTCTTCAAGTTCCCCCGCTACGACGGTGAGTACTCGGGCAGCCCGGTGCTCGGCGGCGGCGACCTGGCCGGCTTGTTCAACGGCAACGACCCGGACTCCATCGAGGTGATGAAGTTCCTCACCTCCGACCAGTTCGGCAAGGAGTGGGCGGCCGACGGCGGCTGGCTGTCGCCGCACAAGACGTTCGACCCGAGCAACTACCCGGACGAGACGACGCGCAAGATCGCGGCGTTCGCCTCTGACGCGGACGTGTTCCGGTTCGACGGCTCGGACCTGATGCCGAAGGCGGTCGGCTCGGGGACGTTCTGGACCGGCATGGTCGATTGGGTGCGCGGCACCAAGACGACCAAGCAGGTCACCGACGAGATCGAGGCATCGTGGCCGAAGTAGCCGCGGACGCGGCGAGCGGACAACAGACCGCGGCCAGTCCGGAGGGCCCGGTCGCGCGCGATCACCGGCTGCCCGCCGTGCTCCGGATGATCATCGCGGTGGTCGGCATCTGGGTGCTGATCGCCGGCATCGGTTCGCTGTTCCAGGCGTTCGTCTACTACCCCCAGTTCTTCCCCAAGCTGCTGCAGGGACTGCTGGCGGTGGTGCTCGGCGTGCTCGGCGCGGCGGCGGTCTTCTACTTCATCAACATGTTCGTCGAGGCCCTGCCGAAGCGGGTGTCCGGCGGCCTGATGCCGTACGCCTTCCTGCTGCCGGGGGTCGGGCTGATCGGCCTGATGCTGCTCTACCCGACGGTGCAGACGATCAACTTCAGCTTCGCCAACTCCGACAGCACCGCCTACGTCGGCCTGGCGAACTACGCCTCGATCTTCACCAACGCCGAGTTCCTGTCGTCCTTGATCAACAACCTGCTCTGGCTGCTGATCGTGCCGGCGGCCGTCGTGTTCTTCGGCACCATCGTCGCGGTGCTCGCCGACCGGCTGCCCGGCGGTGCCGAGAACGTCACCAAGAGCCTGATCTTCCTGCCGATGGCGATCTCCTTCGTCGGTGCGGCGACCATCTGGGGCGCCATGTACGCCTACAACCCGCCGGGCCAGCCGCAGACCGGTCTGCTGAACGCCCTGGTCACCGGGGTGGGCGGTGACCCGGTGTCCTGGCTCAGTCAGACGCAGCTGAAGCTGAACAATCTGCTGCTGATGGTGATCCTGATCTGGATCCAGGCCGGCTTCGGCATGGTGCTGCTGTCCTCGGCGATCAAGGGCGTCCCGGAGGACACCATCGAGGCCGGCCGGATCGACGGCGCGAACGAGTTCCAGATCTTCATGCGGATCGTCATCCCGCAGATCCGCGGCACCATGGTCACTGTCTTCGTCACGCTGGTGATCTTGGTGCTGAAGGTGTTCGACATCGTGTACGTGATGACGAACGGACAGTTCGACACCAACGTCATCGCGAACCTGTTCTTCCAGGAGATCTTCGCCAAGTCCCAGTCCGGCATCGCGTCGGCGATCGTCGTCGTGCTGCTGATCGTGATCACCCCGGTGCTGGTCTACCAGGTCAGAGCCTTCCGCCAACAGGAGGCCATGCGATGAGCGAGGCACCCACGATCAAGCCGCGGAACATCCCGGCCTGGATCATCATGATCTTGCTCGTCGTGCTGTGGTCGATCCCGACCATCGGCCTGCTGATCACGTCCTTCCGGCCGGTCGACGACCAGGTCTCCACCGGCTGGTGGACCGCGTTGTTCAACCCGTTCGGCAGCGGCTGGACGATCGAGAACTACCGCGCCGTGCTCTCCGGCGGCGGTGGCGGCGGGATGGCCAACTCCTTCCTGAACAGCATCGTGGTGGCGGTCCCCGCGACCATCCTGCCGTTGATGTTCGCCGCCTTCGCCGCGTACGCCTTCACGTTCATGAGGTTCCCCGGCCGGGACGTGCTGTTCATCATGATCGTCGCCGTCATGGTGGTGCCGATCCAGGTCGCCTTCGTGCCGATGCTCGACCTGCTCGGCCCGAACAACCTGAACATCAACGGGCAGTATCTCGCGGTCTGGATCCTGCACACCGGATTCGGGATGCCGTTGGCGATCTACACGCTGCGCAACTACATGGCGACGCTGCCGAACTCGGTCATCGAGTCGGCCAAGATCGACGGAGCGACCCACTTCCAGACGTTCTGGCGGCTGATCGTCCCGATGTCGGTGCCGGCGATCGCCGCCTTCGGCATCCTGCAGTT
Organism: Microlunatus sp. YIM B11417; assembly: GCF_059617205.1. Classification (NCBI taxonomy): domain Bacteria; kingdom Bacillati; phylum Actinomycetota; class Actinomycetes; order Propionibacteriales; family Propionibacteriaceae; genus Microlunatus; species Microlunatus sp. YIM B11417. The sequence goes on along the minus strand of NZ_JCAMPJ010000003.1, from coordinate 291,282 downwards.
CATCTGGGTCTGGAACGACCTGCTGATCGCGCTGCTGTTCCTCGGCGCGGGCGAGAACGCCACCGTGATCGTGACGCTGCAGGGGCTGCTCGGCACCCAGGGCCAGGGCTTCGAACTGCTGCCGGCCGGCGCCTTCATCTCGATCGCCGTGCCGATGCTGGTGTTCTTCGGATTGCAGCGCTTCTTCGTCCGCGGCCTGACCGCCGGCGCCGTCAAGGGCTGACCCGGGAACACAGAAGCGTCACCGGCCCTCGGGCCGGTGACGCTCTCGGGACGTTCAGGCGGCTCAGGCGGCCGCGACGCTCGCCACCGGGCGGATCGTCGGGACCTTGGCCAGCAGTTCCTGGCGGGCCATCTTCTCGCTCACGGTGCCGAGCACGACGGAGAGCGGGAGTTCCAGGGCGCCGCAGATCGACGCCAGCAACTCGCTGGACGCCTCCTTCTGGCCGCGCTCGACCTCGGACAGGTAGCCCAGGCTCACCCGGGCCTCCTTGGAGACCTCGCGCAACGTCTTGCCCTGCGTGACCCGTTCCTCACGCAAGGACTCGCCGATCAACTCGCGCATCAGCACTGGCCTCAACGAATCCTCCGGTCGCATACCGAAACTCTACCCACCCCGTCCGACAACTCACGCACACCACTCCCGAACACCACGCGAGCCGCCCGCATTCCGAGATCGTGACCGGAATCGACCGCACTTGATCGAGATCGGACCGGAGGGCCGGTTCAGTTCGACGTCGGGTCGAGTCCGGTCAGGCGCTCGAGCAGCAGCTCCAGCGCCGCTTCGCAGGTCTGCCGGCGGATCGCGGCCCGGTCCCCGGTCAGCGCAAGCCCGCGCACCTCGGCCGGCCGATCCGGCCCGGCCAGCCCGACGAACACGGTGCCCGCCGGATGGCCCTCCTGCCGATCCGGCCCGGCCACGCCGGTCGCGGACAGCCCCCAGGTCGCGCCGCACCGGTCGGCGGCACCGGACGCGAGTTCGGCGGCGGTGCTCTCGGCGACGGCGCCCTCCCGGACCAGGGTCTCGGCGGCGACGCCGGCCAGGGAGGCCTTGAGGTCGGTCGCGTACACGATCAGCCCGCCGCGGTACGCCAGCGAGGCACCCGGAACTCCGGTCAGCAGAGCGCCGATCGAGCCGCCGGTCAGCGACTCGGCGGTGGCCAGGGTCGCCCCGAGCTCGGTCAGCCGGGCGATCACCGCCGCGGCCAGCTGTTCCGGCCGCTCGGTCACCCGGCCGGCTTCCCGGCCGTCCGCAGCCGGCGAGCCTCCAGGACGTAGTCGATGCCCGTGATCACCGTGAGCACCAGGGCCGCGCCCATCACGGTCCAGGAGATCGGCAGCGCCCAGCCGGGCAGCGGCAACAGGGCGATGATCAACGCCGCGGCCTGGACGACGGTCTTGATCTTGCCGCCGCGACCGGCCGCCATCACCCCGTACCGCAGCATGACGAAGCGCATGATCGTGATCCCCCACTCCCGGACCAGGATCACGATGGTCACCCACCACCAGAGCTCGCCGATGATCGACAGCCCGATGAACGCCATCCCGGTCAGAGCCTTGTCGGCGATCGGGTCGGCCAGCTTGCCGAAGCTGGTGACGATCTTGTACTTACGGGCCAGGTAGCCGTCGATCCAGTCGGTGCCGATGGCGACCGCGAACGCCAGTGTCGTCGCGATCCGCCAGCCGGCCTCGGCGGGATGAGCCAGCAGCATCCAGGCGAAGACCGGGACCAGGACGATCCGGAACACCGTCAGGGCGTTCGGCACGTTCCACGGAGAGGCCTCGCGGGCCTCGTCCGGCGGATCGGTGGTCACGCCGGCTCACCGGCATCGGCGATCAGATCGACCCCGTCGGTCGCCACCACGGTCGCCGAGACGATCATGCCGGGCCGCGCGTCGGCCAGCCCGGTGACGGTCGTCGCACCGTCCACCTCCGGGCCCTGGTGCTCGGACCGACCGACCACCTCGCCGTCGGCGACCTCCTCGATCAGCACCCGGACCGACTCGCCGATCCGCTCCTCGGCCCGGGCCGCGACCAGCTCGTCGGCCAGGTCGGTCAGCCGGTTCCGCCGGTCCTCGATCTCGTCCTCGCTGAGCTTGCCGTCGAAGCCGGCCGCTTCCGTACCCTCTTCGTCGGAGTAGCCGAAGACGCCGATGGCGTCCAGGCCGGCCGCGATCAGGAAGTCCGACAGGACCTGGACGTCGTCCTCGGTCTCGCCCGGGAAGCCGACGATCACGTTGCTGCGGATCCCGGCCTGCGGGGCCAGCGCCCGGATCGACTCGATCAGGCCCAGGAAGGTCTCCGCGTGGCCGAACCGGCGCATCCGGCGCAGTACCGGCGCCGAGGCGTGCTGGAACGACAGATCGAAGTACGGCACCACGCCCGGCGTGCCGGCCATCGCCTGGACCAGCGTCGGCCGGGTCTCGGCCGGCTGCAGGTACGACACCCGGACCCAGTCCAGCCCGTCCACGGCGGCCAGGTCGCCGAGCAGCCGCTCCAGCAGGCGGATGTCGCCCAGATCCTTGCCGTACGAGGACGAGTTCTCACTGACCAGGAACGCCTCCCGGACACCGTTCTCGGCCAGCCAGCGCGCCTCCGCGACGATCTCGTCCGGCGTCCGCGACACGTACGCGCCGCGGAACGACGGGATCGCGCAGAAGGTGCAGCGGCGATCGCAGCCCGAGGCCAGCTTCAGCGGCGCCGACGGCGCGCCGTCCAGCCGCCGCCGGACCACCCGCGGACCACTGGCCGGGGCCAGGCCGGTCGGCAGGTCCGGCGCGACCGGGGCGTGGCCCGGGATCGCGGCACCGCCCGCTGCGGCCTGCCGGTCCACCGGCGAGATCGGCAGCAGGGTGCGCCGGTCCCGCGGCACGTGCGCCTGGTGCTGATTGCCGGACAGGATCGACTGCAGCCGCTCGGCCACCGATGCGTAGTCGTCGAAGCCGAGCACCGCGTCGGCCTCCGGCAGCGAGTCGGCTAGCTCCTTGCCGTACCGCTCGGCCATGCAGCCGACCGCGACGACGGCCTGCGCCTTGCCCTCGGTCTTCAGATCGGCGGCGGCGAGCAACGTGTCGACGGAGTCCTTCTTGGCCGCCTCGATGAACCCGCAGGTGTTCACCATCACCGCGTCCGCGGCCTCGGGGTCGTCGACCAGGCGGAAGCCGCCGACCTCGAGGCGGGCCGCCAGTTCGGAGGAGTCGACCTCGTTCCGAGCACAGCCGAGGGTGATCAGGTGAACCGAGGTGAGAGCGTCTGCAGTCATGACCGGACCAGTATGACAGCGCCCGGCACTCGGTCCTGCATCCTCGATCGGCACCCCCGGCGCGGCCATTGACACGGCTCGGCGGGAGGACATTGGCTGGCGTCCATCGCCGTACCCATCTGCGAAGGGGATCCCGCATCATGAAGCCCAGATTCGTCCTCGCCGCCGTCACCACTGCGGCCCTGCTCACCACCGCCGTCGCCGTCTCGGCCCAGGCGGAACCCAACCCTGGCGCCGGCTCCGACCGGCCGCTCGCCCAGGCCCTCGCCGACACGCCCCGCGACCAGTTGCCGACCCCGTTCGAGAAGTCGAACGGGGCGAGCTGGACCAGCCACCCGCAGAGCCTGCGCTACTACCGCTCGCTGGACTCGGCCAGCGACCGGGTGAAGGTCGAGAACATCGGCCGTACCACCGAGGGCCGCCCGCTGCAGCTGGTCTCGGTCGGGGCACCGAAGCCGAAGCCGGTCGCCGAGGCCGCGCAGGGTTCGGTCGCACTGTTCGTCTGCTCGGTGCACGGCGACGAGCCGTCCGGCCGGGAGGCCTGCCTGCAGCTGGCCCGCGACCTCGCGCTGAGCGCCGACGCCGCCGTGACCCGGTTCCTGGAGCGCACCACGGTGCTGTTCGTCAACGCCAACCCGGACGGCTGGGTCGCCGACACCCGGGGCAACGCCGACGGGACCGACGTGAACCGGGACTACCTGGCCGCGGCGACGCCGGAGGCGCGAGCGGTGCTCGAGGTGATCCGGGACTGGAAGCCGGACGTGCTGAACGACCTGCACGAGTACGGCCCGCGGGAGCACTACGAGACCGATCTGCTGCATCTGTGGCCGCGCAACCGCAACGTCGATGCAGGCATCCACGACCTGGCCCGGGAGATGAGCGAGGAGTACGCGTCCGCGCAGGTCACCTCGCTCGGCTACACGTCCGGCGTCTACGGCCAGTTGATCAAGGACGGCGAACCGTACCTGCAGGTCGCCGGCGACGGCCAGGCCAGGATCCTGCGCAACTACGCCGGGTTGGCCAACATCGTCGGGATGCTCAGCGAGACCGCGAACGCACCGCTGAACGACGCCGAGGAGGACGACCCCGCGCTGCTGAACCGGCGCCGGGTCACGGTCAACTACAACAGCGCGCTGGGCAGCATCCAGCTGGTCGAGGAGCAGCGTGACCGGTTGATCACCGAGACCGCCGCGGCGGCCGAACGCCAGACCGAGGCCGGTGCCGAGGGCTCCGGCGTGATCTACTTCGGCGGCCAGGACGACATGATCCCGACCGACGCCGACCAGGTGGAGCCGCACCCGATGTGCGGCTATCGGCTGACCGGCGCGCAGTACGAGCAGCTGAAGCCGACGCTGGCCCTGCACGGGATCACGTCGCAAGCGGCCGACGGGGACCGGCTGGTGCCGCTCGGGCAGCCGGCCCGCGGTCTGATCCCGCTGCTGCTGGACGCCCGCAGCGAGTACGGACTCGTCGACGCGACGCCGCTGGAATCCTGCTGACGGAGGGCCCAACCTCAGGGCCCGCGGTGGTTCGCGCTGTCGATCCACCGCGGGTCCTGCCAGGATGAGGCGGCATGACACCTGAGGTGAACGGAACAAGAACACCAAGAGTCAGTGTGATCGTGCCTGTCGCCGAGCCGGCCGACCTGGCCGGCCTGCTCGGCTCGCTGGACCGCCAGTCGCTGCGGCTGGACGAGTTCGAGGTCGTCGTCGCGGTCCCCGCCTCGGCCGGGCCGGACGCGATCGGGACGACCGTGAGCGCCGGCCGACGCCCCAATCTCGCGATCGTCGCCGACGAGACCGCGACGTCGGAGGCCGAGCTCGCCGCGGCCGCGATCCGGCGCGCCACCGGCCATTGGGTGCTGGCGGTGCGGCCCGAGGACCGGCTGCTCCCCCGCTCGCTGGAGCTGCTGGCCGACCGAGCCCCGGAAGGGGACCTGGTGGTCGGCCGCTCGGTGGGGCTGGCCGGCGCGTTCACCGACCCCGTGGTGTTCGGTCTGGTCGCCTCCGACGACGAGCTCCGGGCCGCGGCCGTACGGGAGCCGGCGCTGTTGATCCGGCGCGGCCTCGCGGCGGCGGCCCCGGTGGCTGTCCTGCCCGGTGAGCGCGGGCCGCTGCTGGCCGCGGAACCGGCGGTCGTGGTCCTGGCCGGCTATCCCGCCCTCGATCTGCGTGGGCGGGGCCGCTGGCAGCCCGGCCCGGTGGCCGACCCGTCGCTGCTGACCGGCGGCGTCGCCGAACGACTGCGCAGGCTGGACGCCGCGCACCCGCCGGTGAGCCTGACCTGGGACCGGCCGACGCTGCGCTGGTCCGACGGCCGGCTGCAGATCGAGGCGACCGGCCGGGTGTCCGGGCTGACCGCGGACGATCCCGCCCCGGCGGGCGTGCTCCGGGTCCGCGAGCCGGCCGCCGGAACCGAGTTGATCCTGCCCGCCCGCACCCAGTGGCTCAGCGCCGGCGACGCCGCGGGCTCCCGCGGGGTCCGGCTGGAGGTCGAACTCGATCCCCGGTCCGGCTGGGACGGCCGGCCGCTGGAGGCCGCGATCTATCAGCTGTACGGCGACCTGGTCGCGGTCGGGATCCGGGCCCAGGCCCCGCTCCGGGGCGGCGCCCCGAGCGGCGCGGTGCTCGACGGCCGACCGGTCGGCGTCGTCACCATCGACGACCGGTTGCATCTCGACGTCGGCTGTGTCCGGGCCAGCCTGGTCCAGCAGGCCGACGCCGGCGACGCGAGCATCACCGACTCGGCCCGCGGCACCCTGCTCCGGCTCACCCTCCCCCGGATCGTCGCCGAACCGGGTACGGAGCTCGCCGGCGAGATCGGGCTGGGCGGCCTCCGGGTGCCGGCCCGGATCGTCGAACAGGGCGGCGTCGCCGTGCTCGAGGCGTACGTCTCCGGACTCAGCGGCCGGGTCCAGCTGTCCACCCGGTTCGGTACGGCGCGGACGCCGCTGGAGCTGCTGCTCGACGTCTCGCCGATCGGCCGGATGCAGGTGATCCCCCGCCCGGCCGCGGTCCCGCCGAAGGCGCCGGCTGGTGCCGTACCGCCGAAGGCTGCGGTCGCGAAGCCGACCACGCCGCCACCGGCCGTGGCGCCGAAGCCGGCCTCGGTCAAGCCGGTCGGACCGGCCGGGTCGGCTCCGGTGCTGACCGCCCCGCGGACCGCCAAGGCCGTCTACCGACGGATCCGCCGGTTGATCAAGCCGTGACGCGGATCCTCACGCCGTGACGAAGTCGGCGCCCAGGCGAGCCTCAGCCACCCGCTGCAGGTTCGCCTGGATCGCGGCCGGCGTCTCGGCCGACCGGGTCGCCTCGATCAACTCGGACTCGAGCAGCCGATCGGCCGGGAACACGATCGAGCGCTGCAGCACCTGATCCGGCACCGGCTGCGGATCGGCCCGGCGGTAGTCGGCCAGGATCTCGTCGTAGTGATCGGCCAGCGTGGTGTCGGACGGGTCGAGGCCGAACACGAGCAGCAGCCCGGTCGGCCGCGTGTCGACGCCGACGACGGTCAGGCCGGGCCGGTATTTCGCCAGCACGTCGATGATCCAGAACACGTCGCCGGTCCAGGCATCGGTGTGCCGGACCCGGGCCGCCTCGTCGACCGTACGCGGGAACATGTCGTCGATGATGATCACGCCGTGCGGGCTCGAGGTGCGCTCGGCGTTGATCAAGTCGCGCAACGCGAACTCGAACAGGTGCAGGCCGTCGATGAAGGACAGCTCGAACGGCTGTCCTCCCGTGGCCTGCAAGGGATCCGGGCGATTGAAGTACTCGTCGCTGGTGGTCCGGAACACGGCGACGTCGTTGTCCAGCGGGGCCGTGATCGCGAAGGCGGGATCGATCCCGACCGCCCGGCACTCGGCCAGCCGGAGACTCTTGCCGCTGGCGACACCGATCTCCAGGTAGGCACCCGGACGGTGCCGACGATGGACCTCGGTCAGGAAGTCGATGTAATACATCCGCCGCAGCCTACTGAGCCGGGCGCCGCCCCGCACGCCACCGCGCGGGGCGCGATCCGGTCAGGAGGACCTGAGATTCTCCATCACGGCTTCGAGATCGTCCGGCTTGACCAGCACCTCGCGCGGCTTCGAACCCTCCGAGGGACCGACGACTCCGCGGGTCTCCAGGATGTCCATCAACCGGCCGGCCTTGGCGAACCCGACCCGGAGCTTGCGCTGCAGCATCGAGGTCGAGCCGAGCTGCAGGTTGACCACCAGCTCGACCGCCTGCAGGACCAGTTCAAGATCATCACCGATGTCCTCGGCGACCTTGGTGCTGCTCTCCGGCTTCTCGGTGACGTCCTCGCGGTAGACCGGCTTGAGCTGCTCGGTGACGTGCTTGACCACCGAACGGACCTCGGTCTCGCTGACCCAGGAGCCCTGGATCCGGATCGCCTTGCTCGAACCCATCGGCAGGAACAGCGCGTCGCCCTGCCCGACCAGCTTCTCCGCGCCGGGCTGGTCCATGATCACCCGCGAGTCGGTCATCGACGAGGTGGCCAGCGCCAGCCGGCTCGGGACGTTGGCCTTGATCAGACCGGTGACGACGTCGGTGGACGGCCGCTGGGTGGCCAGCACCAGGTGGATGCCGGCGGCCCGGGCCAGCTGGGTGATCCGGACGATCGAGTCCTCGACGTCGCGCGGCGCGACCATCATCAGGTCGGCGAGCTCGTCGACGATCACCAGCAGATACGGGTACGCGGTGATGACCCGCTCCGACCCCTCGGGCGGGGTGACGTTGCCGGCCCGTACCGCCTTGTTGAAGTCGTCCACGTGCCGGAAGCCGAACGCGGCCAGGTCGTCGTAGCGCAGGTCCATCTCGCGGACCACCCACTGCAGCGCCTCGGCCGCCTTCTTGGCGTTGGTGATGATCGGGGTGACCAGATGCGGGATGCCCTCGTACGCGGTCAGCTCGACCCGCTTGGGATCGACCAGCATCATCCGCACCTCGTCCGGCGTGGCCCGCATCATGATCGACGTGATGATCGAGTTGATGAAGCTGGACTTGCCGGAACCGGTCGCACCGGCCACCAGCAGGTGCGGCATCTTGGCCAGGTTGGCCGTCACGAAACCGCCCTCGACGTCCTTGCCCAGCGCGACCGTCATCGGATGTTGATCATTGCGGGCCTGGTTGGACCGCAGCACGTCGCCGAGCGAGACGACTTCCTTGTCCGTGTTGGGGATCTCGATGCCGATCGCCGATTTGCCCGGAATCGGCGACAGGATCCGGACCTCATTGCTGGCCACGGCGTAGGAGATGTTCTTGGACAGCGCGGTGACCTTCTCCACCTTCACCGCCGGGCCCAGCTCGACCTCGTACCGGGTGACGGTCGGGCCGCGCGTGTAGCCGGTCACCTTCGCGTCGATCTCGAACTGCTGCAGGACGCCGGTCAGCCGGTGCACCACCGAATCGGACGCCTCGGTCCGCGCCTTGTGCACACTGCCCTGCTTGAGCACCTCGGAGTCCGGCAGCAGGTACTGCACGTCGCCGGACAGCTGCAGCTGCTCGACCCGCTGCGGGATCGGCGTGTGCATCGGCGGTTCGAGTTCCTGATCTTCGCCGTGCACCGTCACGCCGGGCGGCAGGCCGGCCGTGACCGGCTTGCGGTCGCCCGGCTCGTCGACGATCACCGTCGGCTCGTCGGCGCCGAACTCGTCCGGTTCGGGTTCCGGTTGCGGGCTCGGCTTGCGGCCGGTGGTCAGTTCGCCGGCCGGGGCCGGCTCGGCCTCGATGGTCAGGACGGATTCGTACGGCTCCTCGCTGCCGTACGCGACGTCGTCCTCGTCATCGTCGTCGCCGGGCCGCTGCATGAACTCGCGCAGCGACCGGACCCGATCCGGCAACTGGTGCAGCGGGATCCCGATCACGACGATCAGGCCGAACAACAGCAGCAGCACCAGCAGCGGCACCGCCACCCACACGGTGAGCAGGTCCGCCAGCAGGGTCGAGGAGATGTAGCCGAGGATGCCGCCGGCCTCGCGCAGCAGTTCCGGCTTGTCGGTCCGCGGCAGCCCCTTGGCGACGTTGATCAGCCCGAGCAGACCGAGCAGGATCGCCGACCAGCCGATCATCTGGCGGCCGGCCGGTCCGTTGCGGTCCGGGCGGCGCAGGGTGCGCCAGGCCATCAGGCCGAAGAGCAGCGGAGCGGCGTACGCCAGCGTGCCGATCACGCTGGTCACACCGACCTTGATCACCGGGCCGACCGGTTCCGGCAGCCCGAACCAGAACTGGGCCGCCAGGATCACCGCGACCCCGACCAGGAAGAGCCCGACGCCGTCGCGCCGGAGCTCCGGATCGAGCTCGCGAGCGTCGTTGCCGATCCGCCGGATGCCGTTGCCGAGCCCGCGGGCGATGCCGAGCCACAGCGACGCCAGGCCGCCACCGATCACCTGGGGCAGCGACCTACGCTGTGGTTGCCGGCTCCGAGCCGAACCTCGTCCGGAACGGGACCGTGCCGAGGACTTTCCGGGCACGTTCCTCATTCTCGTCGACTGGCTCTTGCTCGCCGACTGTTTCTTGCTTCCGCTCGACCGCGAGTTCGAACCGGAGCGGGAACCGCTGGTGGTCCGAGACCGCGACGGGGAAGACGCGCGGGTCGCCATGGTCGCGAGCCTACGCGATCGGGACCTCCGCGGCGCCCGGTACACGCCGCCCGGCGTCAGTGGCTGGGGTTAGTGTTCGAATCATGGGTTGGTACGTGCCTCGGGCGGTGGCCCCGGATCTGGCCGAACGGCTGGTCTGTTCCTGGACCGCCGAGATCGAGGGCACCCACCGCCTGGTGCCGGACGGCTGCGTCGACCTGATGTGGCTGGACGGCGCCGGCGTGGTCCTGTGCGGCCCGGACACCAGCGCCTGGACCTTCACCCTGCCGCCGGGTACGAGATCGGTCGGGATCCGGTTCCGGCCGGGCCTGGTCGCCGATCTGTTCCGGACCTCGCTGAACGAGCTGCGGAACCGTCGCGCCGGGCTGGCCGATCTCGCCGGCGCCCAGCTCGGCCGTACCGTGACCGCCCAGCTGGACGAGGCGCCCGATGCGACCGCCCGGGTCGCCGTACTGGAGGACCTCGCCCGCGAACTGCGCCGGCGAACGGATGACACCGACCCGTGGGCCGGCCGGATCGGCCAGGCCCTGGCCGGCCGGAACTGGCGGATCAGCGACCTCGCGGCGGAGACCTCGATCACCGAGCGGCAGTTGGAGCGGCGCAGCCAGCGCCATTTCGGGTACGGCCCGGCCACCCTTCGCTCGATCCTCCGGCTGCAACGCTTCATGCGCCTGGCCCGCAGCCGCCCGTCCGCCCAGCTCGCGGAGCTCGCCGCCGAGACCGGCTACGCCGACCAGGCCCACCTGTCCCGTGAGTGCCGCACCATCTCCGGCCAGACCCCGACCCAGCTCCTGGCCGGCCAGGCCCCCGACTGGCACGGCGGCCTCCCCCTCTTCCTCGGCACGCCCCGCGACCCCAGCCAGCGTCCCCGCCGAACCACACGCTGACACGGCCACACGCCGAGTGGACGACTCGACCCGGGCCCGACCGCGGCCCGATGGCCGCCGACCGGACGGCCCGACCACGGACCGGCCGCCCGTCCCGGGCGACCCCCGCTCCACTGCGCCGACACGTCACTTCTGCAGCGACACGCCGTCCGAACGCCTGCTGTTGTGACCGGTCGGCGGGTTCTAGAAGTGCTTCCAGCCCTGGTCGTCGTCGGGCCAGGGCTCGCCGTCGACGAGGACGGCCGGCTCACCGTCCCGTACGGCTCCGACGACGAGCCAGCCTTCCGGAACCGCGCCGGAATCGGGGAAGGTTGCGGCGAGGGCATGGTCCTCGCCGCCGGTGAGGACGAGGCGGAGCGGGTCGGTGCCGGTGGCGGCGGCGACGGCCTGCAGCGGCTCCGGGATCTCGAACGCGGCGGTGGTCACGTCGATGGTCACGCCGGAGGCCCGGGCCAGGTGGCCGAGGTCGGCGAGCAGACCGTCGGAGACGTCGATCATCGCGGTGGCTCCGGCCCGGGCGGCCTGGGCCCCGGCCCCGTACGGCACCTCGGGCGCCCGCTGCGCCTCGACGACGACCCGTGGTGATCGGAACCCGCGGCCGAGGACGACCAGCCCGGCGGCGGCCCAGCCCAGCCTGCCGCGCACCGCGACCACGTCGCCGGCCCGGCAACCGTCCCGGCGTACCGGCGCCCGGCCGTCGGTCACGCCGAGCGCAGTGACGGAGACGACGAGTTCGCCGGCTCCGGTGATGTCGCCGCCGGCCAGCGCGACGCCCGCCGCGACGCATTCGGCCCGGACCCCGGCGGCGAACTCGCGCGCCCAGGCGACCGGCGTGTCCGGCGGAGCCGACAGGGCGAGGGTCACGGCGACCGCCCGGCCGCCCATCGCCTCGATGTCGGCGACGTTGACCGCGATCGCCTTCCGACCGAGGTCGGTCCCGGTGGACCAGGCCCGGCGGAAGTGCACGTTCTCGACCAGGACATCGGTCGTCGCCAGCACCGGCGGGTCCAGCGTGATCGCCGCGGCGTCGTCGCCGGGCCCGATCACCAGGTCCGGTGCCTCCGGCAGGTCGGCAGTGATCAGCTCGATCAACCCGAACTCGCCCAACTCCCCGATCGTTGGCTCGCTCATTCGTTCGCTTCCTCGGCTTTCCTCGACAATCCGGCTTCCGGCACCCGCCGGTCGCGGGCCCAACCGCCAACGCTGTACCGTGGCGGCATCCGGCGGCGCTGCTTCCTAGATCGCGGCCGGTCTGGAGCAGAGTGACAAGGAGACCGACGCGATGGTGGTACAGGCATACATCTTGGTGCAGACCAATGTCGGGAAGGCCGCCGAGGTCGCCGCCAAGATCGGAACGATCCCGGGGGTGACGTTGGCCGAGGACGTGACGGGACCTTACGACGTGATCGTCCGGGCCGAGGCGGCCAACGTCGACGAGCTCGGCCAACTCGTGGTGGCCAAGGTGCAGGTCGTCGAGGGGATCACCCGCACCGTCACCTGCCCGGTCGTCCACATCTGAACCGCGGGGCCCAGCTGAAGCCCGTACGTCTGCGCCGGCTCGGTCTCGGTGCGGCGCTGCTCCTGCTCGCGGCCGGCTGCACGCAGACCGTCGCCCTCGACGAGCCGGCCCCGACGGGACCCGCGGCCGCGGCCTGCGACGCGGTGATGTCCGCCCTGCCGCACCAGGTGCTCGGGCAGCCCCGGCGAGACGTGACCCCCGGCCGCTACGCCGCCGCCTGGGGCTCCCCGACGATCACCTTCCGGTGCGGCGTCGAACGGCCCGCTGCCATGGTGGCCGGGGTCACCTGTTTCACCGCCAACGGCGTCGACTGGTTTCCCGAGGAGGCCGACGGTGGCGCGATCTTCACCGCGATCGGCCGGGACGCGCTGATCGAGGTCCGGGTGCCCGGGCGCTACCAGCCTCCGGGCGACGCCTTGATCGACCTGGCTGCGGTGATCACCGAGCACGACCCGGACCGCGGCGGTTGCTAGGGCACGCCCTCGTCATGATCAATGCGTGTACGGACGCTCCCGCGGCACCTCCGGGTTGAGTTCGACGCCGAAGCCCGGCGTCTCCGGCACCCGCAGCCGCCCGTTCACCGGCACCGGCTCGTTCAGCAGCAGCGGCGTGAACATCGGCACCACCTCCTCGGCGGTCTCGTGCATCATCAGGAACTCGGCGAACGGGCTGTTCGTCCGGGTCACCACGAAGTGGTAGGAGTACACCGACGAACCGTGCGGCACGACCATGGTGCCGTGAGCATCGGCCAGCGCCGAGATCTTGATCAACTCTGTGATCCCGCCGCACCAGTTGACGTCCGGCTGGATGATGTCGACGCCGGTCTCCAGCAGCTGCCGGAAGCCCCACCGGGTCGCCTCGTGCTCGCCGCTGGTGATCAACATCCCGGGCGGCGCCTGCCGCTTCAGCTGCGCGTAACCCCAGTAGTCGTCCGGGATCAGCGCCTCCTCCATCCACTTGAGCTTGTGCTCGGCGGCGGCGTGCGCGAGCCGGGTCGCGTACTCCACGTCGAGCGACATCCAGCAGTCCCACATCAGCCAGAAGTCGTCGCCGACCCGGGACCGCATGTCGGCCAGCTCGGCCACGTTGTCGACGAAGCCCTGCTGTCCCTCGGCCGGCGCGTGGTGCAGCGGCATCTTGCCGCCGATGAAGCCGAGCTGCTGGGCGATGTCGGGCCGGGCGCCGGTCGCGTAGAACTGCAGCTCGTCACGCACCGGCCCGCCGATCAGCGCATAGACCGGCTCGCCGCGCAACCGGCCCAGCAGGTCGTACAGGGCAAGATCGACACCGGAGATCGTGTTCAGCACCACGCCCCGGCGGCCGTAGTAGAGCGTCGAGCGGTACAGCTGGTCCCAGATCCGTTCCAGGTCGGTGACCGGCCGCCCTTCCAGGAACCGGGCCAGGTGCTTCTCCACGATCCAGGCGCCGATCTCACCGCCGGTGGTGACCGCGAACCCGACGGTGCCGTCGCTCGCCTCGATCTCCACCACCAGCGTGCCGAGCACGTTCAGTCCGAACGACTGCCGCGACTGCCGGTACTCCGGATAGACCGCCATCGGCGTGGCGATGTGATCATCGATCCAGTGGTAACCGGATTGATCATGGTAGTCCGCGCCCTTGCCGCGAACCGTGGTCGCACGCACCTCGCGGATCGTCGGCTGCGTCATCGCTGTCCCTCCTCGTCCAACCGGACCAAGATCTTTCCGGGTACGTCAGCATGCCCGGCCAACTCGACGAAGGCGGCCGGACCGTCGGCCAGCGGCACCACCCGGGAGATCAACTCCGCGGCCTGCGCCGGGGCCTGACCGATCCAGGCGGCGGCATCGGCGAAGTCCTGCGCCGTGTACGTGAAGCTGCCGACCAGGGCCCGCTCCCCCGTGCTGACCAGGTAGGCGTCCAGGCCGAGCTTCGGTGATCCCATCCCGACCAGGCACACCGTGCCGCCGAGCCGGGTCGCCTCCAGGGCCAGCCGGACCGTCGGCTCGACCCCGACCGCGTCGATCGCCACGTCGGCCGGCCCGCCCAGCGCCGAGGCGACCGCCGCCGCGTCCGCCGACGCCGCGTCCAGCGACGAAGCCCCGAGCCGTTCGACCAGGGCCCGGCGCGACGAAGCCAGCTCGGTCACCGCGATCCGCTCCACGCCGGCCATCTGCAGCGCCAGCACCACCGACTGGCCGATCGGCCCACCGCCGACGACCAGCACCCGGTCGCCGGCCGACGCACCGGCCCGGCGCACCGCGTGCACCGCGACCGCGAGCGGCTCGACCAGAGCGCCCAGCTCGATCGGCATCGAGTCCGGCAGCGGCACCACGTTGCGGGCCGGCACGATGATCAACTGCGCGAAGGCCGCGACGATCTCGCGGGCCACTCCGATCACCTGCTTGCCCGGTGACAGCTGCTCCCGCCCGGCGAAGGCCTCAAGATCAGCTTCCGGCAGCACCACCGGGTTGAACGTCGCCGGCGACCCGACCGCGAGGCCCTCCACCCCGGCACCGACCGCGTCGACCACGGCGACCGCCTCGTGGCCCATCACCTGGCCGGGATGCCGCCGTCCGTTCTCCCCGGTGAACCCGTGCAGGTCCGACCCGCAGATCCCGGTCGCGACGATCCTGAGTCGGACCTCGCCCGGACCCGGCTCCGGATCGGGCAGGTCGACCACCTCGAGCCGCCCGATCTCCTCCAGCCGCAACGCTTTCATCGACGCTCCTCCATGTTCTCTCGGCGTTCCGCGATCGTACGGACTCCCGCGGAGACGAAGTGACTGACCGCGATCAGCACGGCGCCGACGGCCGCGATGATCGCCAACGTGATCGATCCGCCGCTGGCACCCCAGACGCCGTCGGCCCAGTTCTTCACGATCGGCGCCAGGAAGCCGCCCAGGCTGCCGACCGAGTTGATCAAGGCGATCCCGGACGCGGCGGCGGCACCGACCAGGAACGAGGTCGGCAGGGTCCAGAACACCGGCTGGACGGCGATGAATCCGGCCGCCCCGACGGCCAGCGACAGCAGCACGAGCACCGGCTGGGACAGCGTCACTGACAGCAGGATGCCCAACGCTGCAAGGCCGAGCGACACGGCCGCCACCACCCGGCGCTGCCCGGTCCGGTCGGCGATCCGGGTCGCCACGACGACGCCGACGAGCGCCAGCGTCCAGACCGCGCCGGTGAGCAGGCCGACCTGGAACCCGACGTCCTGACCGACCACGCCGGCCACCTGGGTCGGCAGGTAGAACGTGACGCCGTACACGGCCATCTGGATCGTCAGGTAGATGGCACTGAAGTAGAGCACTCCCGGATTCGCCAGTGCTCGCAGCGCACCGCGCGGAGAATGATCTTGCTTTGCGTCGTCCTCGGAGTCCATCGCCGCGAGCAGCGTCGTCCGCTCGGCATCGGACAGCCAGCGAGCGTCCTTCGGCCCGTTCGGCAGATAGCTGATCACCACGATGCCGACGATGATCGTGAGCAGGCCGGTGATCAAGAACATCAGCTGCCAGCCGTGCAACCCGCCGAGCCCGTCGAGATCGAGCAGCAGGCCGGACAGCGGCCCGCCGAAGATGAACGCCAGCGGCGCCCCGAAGTAGAACAGCCCGTTCACCCGGGCCCGGTGCTCGACCGGGATCCAGTGGGTCAGGTAGTAGATCACGCCCGGGAAGAATCCGGCCTCGGTGATGCCGAGCAGCACCCGCAGCAGGTAGAAGGACGGCTCGTTGGTGGCGAACATCATCAGCGCCGAGACGATGCCCCAGCTGATCATGATCCGGGCCAGCCAGGCCTTGGCGCCGACCCGCCGCATCAGCAGGTTGCTCGGCACCTCGAGCACCGCGTAGCCGAGGAAGAAGATCCCGGCACCGAGGGCGTACGCGGCATTGGACAGGCCGGTGTCCGCCTGGAACGAGGCCTTGGCGAAACCGAGGTTGGACCGGTCCAGGAAGGCCAGGATGTACATGATCAGCAGGATCGGGATGAGCCGTGCTGTCACCTTGCGGATGACGGGCGCGAGGGTCGCCGTCGACGTCGTGGTCATAGGAATCTCCGTCGATCTCCAGAGCTGTTCACGGATGTGAATCTGGGTTCATCAATGTGAAATCGGCAGATGGTGCCACAACGGAGGGCGCCTCGCAACAACGGGGTCAGGGCGACAGGGCGCCGGTCAGTCCGAGCTGCTCCCGGATCGCCTGGGCGGCGTCGCGGAGCGGCGGATAGAGGCCGTGCGGCCACGAGCCGTCCGTACGCGACGTCGGCATGGTCAGGCTCAACGCGGAGGCGATCCCGGTCTCCCGCTCGGTCGTCAGCGGTACGGCGACGCACCGGCACCCGGCCACGAACTCCTCGTCGTCGGTCGCGAACCCCACTTCGCGAGCCCGCGCGACGGCGGCCAGGATCTCCTGGACGTCGGTCAGGGTCCGCGGGGTCAGCTGAGGCAGCACCACGGACTCCAGCCGGGCCCGGGCATCGTCCTCGTCGAGCACGCTGAGCAGCGCCTTGCCGATCCCGGTCGCATGCGCGTGCAGCCGCATTCCCACCGAGGAGGCCATCCGCATCGGGTTCGGCGACAGGCTGATCCCGATGTAGACGTTCTCCACGCCGTCCAGGCGGGCCAGCTGCACGGTCTCGCCGGTCGCGCCGACCAGGGCGTCCATCAGCGGCTTGGCCTTCTCCAGCAACAGCCGGTGCCCGTCGTAGCGCTGCCCGATCTGCCACGCGTGCAGCCCGAGCCGGTACCGCCGCGGCTCCGCCGACACGTCCAGCCAGCCGGCGTCGACCAGGGTGCCGAGGAGGCCGTGCGCACTGGACCGGGGCAGTTGCAGCGCCTCCGCGATCTCGGCGAAGCTCGCCGACCCGAGCGACGCGACCAGGTCGATCGCGGCCAGGGCCCGGTCGGCCGACTTCACCGGCCCCCGAGACTGCGTCATGGCGAGCCGTGCCGGGTGGTCAGCGCAGGCCGAGCGGGCGCTCCAGGCCGAGCCGGATCAGCCGGTCGACCAGTTCCGGATAGCTGACGCCGCTGGCGGCCCACATCCGCGGGAACATCGAGTGCTCGGTGAACCCGGGCATCGTGTTGATCTCGTTGACCACGACCCGGCCCTCCGGCGTGACGAACACGTCCACCCGGGCCAGTCCCTCGCAGCCGATCGCCTCGAACGTCTCGACCGCGAGCCGCTGGATCTCCTCGGCGAGGGCCGGCTCGATGTCGGCCGGCACGTCCAGGTCGACCTGCTCCTCGGGCAGGTACTTCGCCTCGAAGTCGTAGAAGCCGGACTCGTTGTGCATCCGGATCTCGGCGATCTTGCTGGCCTGCGGGGTGCCGCCGTCGACCTGCGCCAGCACGCCGCACTCGAGCTCGCGGGCCCCGACGAATGCCTGCTCGACGATCACCTTGGGGTCGAACTCGTGGGCCTGTTCGATCGCGGCCTCCAGCTTGCTCGGGTCGTCGACCTTGCTGATGCCCAGGCTGGAACCCCCGCGGGCGGGCTTCACATAGAGCGGGTACGTCAGCGGGGCGACCGCCTCCAGCGCCGCGACCCGGTCGGTCCGCCACTGGTGCGGCGTGACGACGGCGTACGGGCCGACGGGGATCGCCGAGCCGGCCAGCACCAGCTTCATGTAGTGCTTGTCCATGCCGACCGCGCTGGCCAGCACCCCGGCCCCGACATAGCGGGTGCCCATCATCTCGAACAGGCCCTGGATCGTGCCGTCCTCGCCGAACGGCCCGTGCAGCAGGGAGAACGCCACGTCGACCGGCCCGACCTTGGCCAGCGCGCTGCTCTCGTCGCGCACCGCGAGCTCGCTGCCGGCGCTGCCGCGGACCAGCACCGCGTCGGCGGTGGACTCGGTCAGCTCCGGCAGCCGGTGATCCCTGACCTGGAGCGCCGCGACGGCTTCCGGCTCCATGACCAGCCAGCGGCCGGTCTTGGTGATGCCGACGCCGATCACGTCGTACGCGTCCCGGTCGATCGCGCCCAGCACGCCCGCCGCTGTCAGGCAGGACACGTTGTGCTCGCTGCTGACGCCGCCGAACACGACCGCGACCCGGGGCCGGGTCAGGACATCACTCATCAGGTTCTCCCTACGATGCTTGAACGGAGCCGACCCTACCCAAGGACCACCCCGGCCGGTCCACCCCGCGCCCGGGCCTTGGGCGTGTCCTTCCTAGTCTGTCGCCATGACCGAGAGCCAGCCACGTCTGCGCCCCGAGACCGTCGCCGTCACCGCCGGGCGCCCGGAGCGCGTCCCGGACGCACCGCTCAACGCACCGTTGACCCCGGCGGCGACGTACGTGGGCAGCCCGCGCACCGACGGGCCCGAGATCGGGTACGGCCGTTACGGCAATCCGGGCTGGCAGGCGCTGGAGCAGGCGATCGGCGAGCTCGAGGGCGGCCGCTGCCTGACGTACTCCTCCGGGATGGCCGCGGCCGCCGCGATCCTGGATCTGTTCGGTCCCGGCACCGTCGTGCTGCGCCCGGCCCACTGCTATCTCGGCGTCGCGGCGGCGATGGAGCAGCGGGTGCTGCGGCAGGGCTGGACGGTCCGGGAGGCCGACCCGGCCGACACCGAGGCGTTCCTGGCCGCCGCCCGCAGTGCCGACGTGATCTGGCTCGAGTCGCCGACGAACCCGATGATGGAGGTCGCCGACCTGGCCGCGATCGCCGCCGGCCGCGATCCGCGCACCGTGCTGGTGGTGGACAACACCTTCGCCTCGCCACTGCTGCAGCAGCCGTTGCGGGACGGCGCCGACCTGGTGCTGCACTCGGCGACCAAGATCATCTCCGGCCATTCTGACGCACTGCTCGGCGCGGTCGTGGTCCGGGACCGCGATGATCATGATCATTACGACCGGCTGGAGGCCGGCCGCAAGCTCGGCGGTGCGATACCCGGAACGCTGGAGACCTACCTGGTGCTGCGCGGCCTGCGCACGCTGCCGGTCCGGCAGAACGCGGCACAGGCGTCGGCGATGATCTTGGCCGAACGGTTGGCCTCGCAGCCTGCGGTACGGAAGGTGCGCTACCCCGGTTTCGGCAGCCTGCTGTCGATCGAGCTGGCCGACGCCGCGACCGCGGACCGGTTCATCGCGGCGCTGCGACTCTGGGTGTTCGCGACCAGCCTCGGCGGCGTGGAGTCGATGCTGGAACGGCGCCGCCGCTGGGCCGGCGAGCTGCCGACCGTACCGGAGGGCCTGATCAGGATGTCCGTCGGCGTCGAGCACGTCGACGATCTCTGGGCCGATCTCGATCAGGCGCTGCGCGCCCTGGGTTGATCAGGACGCACGGCTCCGGTCGCCCAGGCGGCGCACCGTCGCGGCGCTGACCATCCGCCGCCGGATCTGGTCGGCTCGGTCCGGTGCCGTCTCCTGATAGATCGCCAGCGCCTGACGGTAGGCGTGCAGCGCGTCGGCCGAGCGGTCGGCCTCCTCGTAGTAGCCGGCCAGCCGGACCCAGGAGTCGCCGGCGGCCCGGTGGAAGCCGGCGCTGTGGTACAGCTCGATGGCCCGGTCGAAGGTCGTCACCGCCAGGTCGAGGTCCCCCGTCGTGGCGTAGGCCGCCGCGAGCGTGTCCACCAGATCGCCGAGGCCGGCGTCGTCCCCCTCCCCCGCATAGGTCTCCACCGCCTCCAGGCAGTGCTGCAGCGCGGCCGGCCCGTTGTCGCGGGACAACTCGGACTCACCGAGCGCGTTCAGCGCGAAGGCCACGCCGCGGGTGTACCCGGCCTTCCGGAACCAGTACAGGGCCTCCCGGTTGTACGGCAGCTCGTCGGCCTTGTCGCCCGTCTTGGTGGAATGAACGTGACCGGCGGCGATCAGGACGACGCCCCGCTCCCGGGGCCGGTCCAGCTCGGCCGCGAGTTCCCCGGCGATCTCGGCCTCCCGCAGCGCGTCGTCCAGCCGGCCGAGATCGGCGTAGTTGTACATCAGATAACTGCGCGCACCGAGCTCGGCCGTCGGGTCGCCCATCCGCTGCGCCGCGGTCAGGGCTGCCCGGCTGAACGCGAGGTCGGGCAGCGGCGGCTGGATCGTGGCCAGGTAGGTACGGATGCCCCAGACCAGGGCGTACGCCGCCCGGTCGGCCCCGAGCTCGATCCCGCGACAGACGACCGCGGTCAGCACGGTGTGCTCGGCCCGACACCAGCGCAGCAGGTCGTTGTGGTCGAGTTCCTCCGGCGTGACGCCCGGTTCCGGCGGCGGCAGCTCGATCGGCGGCCGGGACGGCTCGTCCAGGGCCACCGACCGGGCGGCCGTCCGCAGATAATGATCAAGGACCCGCAGTTCGGCCTGCCGTCGTTCCGTCGCCCCGTCGACCCGGTCGGCCAGCTCCGCGGCGTAGCGGCGCAGCAGGTCGTGCAGCTGGTAGCGACCGGGCTCGTGCTCGGTGATCAGGCTGGCGGCGACGAGCCGGTCCAACAGCCGGGGCACCTCGGCGGCCGGGCGGCCGGCCAGGCTGGCCACCGCACCGCTGCCGATCTCCGGGCCCGGATGGACGCCGAGCAGCCGGAACAACCGCGCGGCCTCCGCATCCAGGGTCGCGTACGACCACGAGAAGACCTGCCGCAGGTCGCCGACCGCGGTCCCGGCGTCCAACACGTCCAGGCCACGCCGCGGATCGAACAACGACTCGACGGCACCGGCCAGCGACAGCTGCGGCCGGCTGGACACCCGGGCCGCGGCGATCGCCAGCGCCAGCGGCAACCGGCCGCAGGTCTCGATGATCATGGCCGCACTCTGCCGATCCGCCGCGACCCGATCGGCGCCGATCCGGCCGACCAGCAGTTCCTCGCACTCCGCGTCCTCCAGCAACGACAGCGGTAGCGTCCAGGCGCCTTCGGTGGCGACCAGCCCGCCGAGTTGATCACGGCTGGTGATCAGGACGCAGCAGCCCGGACCGGACGGCAGCAGCGGCCGGACCTGCTCGGCATCGCGCGCGTTGTCCAGGATGATCAGGAGTTCCCGGTCGGCCGTGATCGTCCGGAACAGCGCGAGTTGATCATCGACGTCGGCCGGCAGTTCACCGGCCGGCACCCCGAGCCCGACCAGGTAGCCGCGGGCCACCTCGCCGACCGTCCGGACCTGCCCGGACGGGTCGAATCCCTGCAGATTGAAGTAGAGCTGGCCGTCCGGGTACTCGTCGGCGATCGTGTGCGCCCAATGCACGGCAAGGGTCGTCTTGCCCATCCCGGCCGGCCCGGTGATCACCGCCAACAGCGGCTCGGTGACCCGCGGCCGGTCGGACAGCCGGGTCAGCTCGGCCAGCAGCGCGGCCCGGCCGACGAACCGGCCGACCCCGGCGGGCAGCTGCCGGGGTACGGCGACCGGGCGCCGTTCGGCGGCCCGGTCCGGCAGCTCGGCTCGCAACTCCTCGGCACCGGCCAGGATCTGCTGGTGCAGTTCCTGCACCGAGGGCGACGGGTCGATGCCGAGCTCGTCGGCCAGCTGCCGGCGCAGCTCCCCGTACCGCTCCAGGGCCACGGTCTGCCGGCCGGCCCGGTAGAGCGCGAGCAGCTCCAGCTCCCAAAGCCTTTCCCGCAACGGGTTCCGGGCGATCAGCGCGGCCGCCTGCCGACCGACCTCCTCGTTGTGGCCGAGCGCCAGTTCGGCGCTCAGCCACCACTCGGCGACGTCGAACCGGGTCTCGTCCACCGCCCGGGCCCGGTCCCGGACCGAGGGCAGATCGACGCCGGAGAAGGATTCGCCGCGCCACAAGTCCAGCGCGGCCCGCAGCTGGTTCGCTGCGCTCTGGTGATCGCCGTGGTCCAGGGCGGCGCGGCCGGCGGCGGTGAGTGCCTCGAACCGCTGCAGATCGACGACGTCGGGAGCGAGTTCGAGTTGATAGTTGCGGGCCTCCCGGCGGAGCCGTACCGCATCGGAGGCGATCGCCTTGCGGACCCGGTAGATGCAGGAGTGCAGGGCCGCGGTCGCCGCGTCCAGATCACTGTCCGGCCACAGCTGATCGATCAGGAAGTCCTGGCTGACCGAGAATCCGGGCGCGGTGAGGAGGGTCGACAACAGC
The DNA here is from genome assembly GCF_059617205.1 of Microlunatus sp. YIM B11417. Taxonomy (NCBI): domain Bacteria; kingdom Bacillati; phylum Actinomycetota; class Actinomycetes; order Propionibacteriales; family Propionibacteriaceae; genus Microlunatus; species Microlunatus sp. YIM B11417. Next base: position 269,013 of record NZ_JCAMPJ010000003.1, on the reverse strand, counting down.
GCCTGCTGCTTGCCGACCAGCGATTCGACCCGCCGGCCGTCCCGCCAGAGCTCGACCTCACCCAGTACCCGAATCTGCACAGTGGTCATGATTCTGCCGCCCGCACGGATCACCTCGACATTTCGGCCGTGCTCAGTATCGCTCGGGTTTCGCCGCTCGGGACATCAGCGCCGGGATCATCTCCTTGGCCGTGATCGTGCCGGCGATCACCGCGGCGACCTGATCGACGATCGGCATCTCGACGCCGGAGCGCCGGGCCAGGTCCTGGATCGACGCACACGACTTGACGCCCTCGGCCACCTGCCGGGTCTCGCCGGTGATCTCCGCGACGGTCCGGCCCCAACCGAGTTCCTCGCCGAAGGACCGGTTCCTGGACAGCGGCGAGGAGCAGGTCGCCACAAGATCACCGAGCCCGGCCAGCCCCGAGAAGGTGTACGGGTCCGCGCCGAGCGCCACACCGAGCCGAGTCGTCTCGGCCAGCCCGCGAGTGATCACCGACGCGGTGGCGTTCGCACCGAAGCCCAGCCCGGCGGCCATTCCGACCGCCAGCGCGATCACGTTCTTGGTCGCGCCGGCCAGCTCACAGCCGACCACGTCGTGGTTGGTGTAGGCGCGGAACCGGCTGGTGTGGCACAGCTCCTGCAGCCGGATCGCCGTCTCCGGCGAAGTGCTGGCCACGACGCTCGCGGACGGCTGCCGCTCGGCGATCTCCCGGGCCAGGTTGGGCCCTGTGACGACGCCGATCCGGTCGGCACCGATCCCGCCGACCTCACCGATCACCTGGCTCATCCGGTAGCCGGTGCCGAGCTCGATTCCCTTGGCCAGGCTGATCACGACGGCATCGGCAGGGATCCGCCAGCCCGCCATCGTGGCCCGCAACGACTGCGCCGGTACGGCGAGCACGACGTACTCGGCGTCGGCCATCGCCCGGTCCGGATCATGATCGGCCCGCAACGTGTCCGGCAGGTCGATCGTCGGGAAGTAGTCGGGATTGCAGTGCTGGCTGTTGATCTTGTCGGCCAATTCCGGGCGGCGGGCCCACAGCGTGACCTGCTGGCCGGCGTCGGAGAGCACCAGGGCGAACGCGGTCCCCCAGGACCCGGACCCCATCACCGTCACCCGGGCGGTCATCGCGCCTCGTTCCGCAGTGCCGAGACCAGCGCCGTGATCGACTCCATGATCCGGTCCGTGGCCTGCCGCAGCAGTTCGGCGGTGAGCGGCCGGTCCCGAAGATCATCGAGCGGCACCGGGTCGCCCGCGATCACCCGCAACGTCTTGCGGGGCAGCAGCCGGGGGAAATGGATCCGCTTGCCGTACATGATCTCCTGGGCGCCCCACTGCCCGATCGGGATCACCGGGCAGCCGGTGGCCAGCGCGACCCGGGCAGCGCCGGTCTTGCCGGCCATCGGCCAGAGGTCGGGGTCCATGGTGATCGTTCCTTCCGGGTAGATGATCACGGACCGGCCGGATCGTACCGCGTCGACCGCATGATCGAGCGCGTGTCCGGCCTGGTGGGTGCCGCGCCGCACCGGAATCTGGCCGCAGCGCGTGATCACCGCCCCGATCACCGGGATCCGGAACAACGACTCCTTGGCCAGGAACCGCGGCCAGCGACCGGCGTAGGCCACGAACTGGCCGAGGGCCAGCGGATCGACGTTGGAGATGTGATTGGCGACGATCACCAGCCCGCCGGCCTTGGGCACCTTGTCCGCGCCGTGCCAGTCCCGCCGGGTCAGCCGGCCGAAGGTCGCGTTCAGCAGCCGGACCGTACGCCGCAGCGTCGGCTCGCCCGGTTCGGCGATCCGGGCCACGATGTCCGGCAGGCGACGGGGATGGTCCACCAGCCACACCTTAGGGCGTACGGCTGGGGCGGGGTGGCACCATGGCTGCCATGGAAGCTCCTTCGGCGACGCCGCGGCCCGCGGCCGGGTCCGGTCTCGGCGCGGTGGTGGCGATCAAGCCGCTGGGTCTGGCGAAGTCGCGCCTCGCGACGCTGCCCGGTCCGCTCCGTCGCGATCTGGTCTGGGCCATGCTGCTGGACACGGTACGGATCCTTTCCGGCGCCGCCCGGACCGTGATCGTCACCGCCGAACCGGGCCTGCACGCGCGGCTCGTTGATCACGGCCTGTCGGTGGACCTGGTCGCGGAGACCGAGCCGGGCGGCCTCAACCAGGCCCTCCGGGCGGGCGAGGAATACCTGCACGGACAGGGAATCCGGAGACTGTTCGCCTGCGTCGCCGACCTGCCGGCGTTGCGACCGGAGTCGCTCCGGGCGGTGATCGACGCCACGGCCGGGAAGCCGCGCAGCTTCCTCGCCGACGCGGACGGGGTCGGCACCACGATGCTGTTCGCCGACGGCGTGCCGCTCGATCCACGCTTCGGCCCCGGGTCCGCGGCCGCACATCGGGCCAGCGGCGCCGTCGCCCTGACCGACGCGATGATCGGCCGTCCCGTGCCGGACGCGCGGCTGGACGTCGACACCGAGGATGATCTTGCCGCCATCTCCGGCCTGGGACTCGGCCCCGCCGCCCGCTCGGCGATCGCGACCTGGTCCCGTACCGCCTGATCTGTCCGCCGGCCCCTCCGACTCGCCGCCCGTCGGTTTTTCACGTCCCGTGAAAAACTGTCGCTTACCACAGAAGCTTCCCTGGTAAGGCGACAGGAAAGGTGGTGAGGCGGGTCGGCTGGGGCGCGCTTGATCAACCCGCGGGGCGTCGAATCCGTGCCCGGATCTCTTGCGGACATGAAAATCCGGGCCGGCCCCGTTGGGGGTCGGCCCGGATTTCGATCTTCAGTGGTGCGTGGCTCAGCGCTTCGCGGTCTTCTTCGCCGCTGCCTTCTTCGCCGGAGCCTTCTTCGCCGGCGCGGCCTTCTTCGCCGGCGCCTTCACCGCGGCCTTCTTGGTCGCCGCCGTCTTGGCCGGTGCGGCCTTGGCGACGCGCTTCGCCGGAGCGGCCGTCTTCTTGGCGGCGGTCGCGGTGGCCGTCGTCTTCGCGGCGGCCTTCTTGGCGGTGGTCTTCGGCACCTTCTTGGCGCCGGAGACGAACGCCTTCAGATCCGAGCCGGCACGGAACCGCGGGACCGCGGTGGCCTTGGCGCGCTTCCGCTCGCCGGTCCGCGGGTTGCGAACCATCCGAGCCGACCGGTGCACCTTCTCGAAGACGCCGAACCCGGTGATCGAAACCTTCTCGCCAGACGCCGTCTGGTACGTGATGGTCTGCACCACCGCGTTCAACGCCCGGGCCGCCTCAGCCTTGTTGCCCTCGTAATGAGTCGACAACGCCTCAATCAACTCAGCCTTGTTCACAGCTTCCCTTCTTACGAACACTTTCCAAGCCTTGTTGTAGGCCAATGGGCAGCCGTACCGTACGTCTGCAGGAATAACGCTAGGGAAGTCCACGCGTCCTGACAAACACCAACGCGGAGAAAACGCCGTGTCGCAAGAGAATCGGGCCGATCGGACCCGTACGGAGCTCAGCCGGCCGAGGCGACCTTGGCCGGCAGCGTGGCCGGCTTGAACGACGGCCGCGTGCTCTCGTACCCGTCGATCAACTCCTCGTGACGCAGGGTGAGGCCGATGTCGTCCAGCCCCTCCATCAGGCGCCAGCGGGTGTAGTCGTCGATCTCGAACGTGGTCTCGAAGCCGTCGGCCGTGATCTTGCGCTCGGCCAGGTCGACGGTCAGCTCACGGCTCGGGTCGGCCTCGACGAACTCCCAGAGCTCCTCGATGATCTTCTGGTCGACGACCGCGATCAGCAGGCCGGCCTTACCGGAGTTGCCGCGGAAGATGTCGCCGAACCGAGCGCCGATCACCACCTTGAACCCGTAGTTCTGCAGGGCCCAGACGGCATGCTCGCGGGACGACCCGGTGCCGAAGTCCGGCCCGGGGATGAGGATCGTGGCACCGGCGTGCTCCGGCCGATTGAGGACGAAGTCGGGATCGGCCCGCCAGGCCGCGAAGAGCCCGTCCTCGAAGCCGGTCTTGGTGACCCGCTTGAGGTAGACGGCCGGGATGATCTGGTCGGTGTCGACGTTGCTCCGCCGCAGCGGCAGCGCGGTTCCGGTGTGGCTGCTGAACTTTTCCATGATCACGCGATTCCTTTTGACGATCAGGCCGAGACGGCGGCCGGCAGATCGGCCGGCGCGGCCAGGGTTCCGGTGACGGCGGTCGCCGCGGCGACCGGGGGCGAGACCAGGTGGGTCCGGCCGCCCTTGCCCTGCCGGCCTTCGAAGTTGCGGTTGGAGGTCGAGGCGGAGCGCTCCCCCGGCGCCAGCTGGTCCGGGTTCATGCCGAGACACATCGAGCAGCCCGCCGCGCGCCACTCGGCGCCGGCCTCCTTGAAGATCACGTCCAGGCCCTCGCCCTCGGCCTGCAGCCGCACCCGGGCGGACCCGGGCACCACCAGCATCCGTACCCCGTCGGCGACCTGGCGACCCTTGATCACCTCGGCGGCGGCACGCAGGTCCTCGATCCGCCCGTTGGTGCAGGAACCCAGGAAGACGGTGTCGACCTTGATCTCCCGCATCGGCGTGCCCGGCCGGAGATCCATGTACTCCAGGGCTTTCGTCGCCGCGGTGCGGTCGGCGGCGTCCGGGAACACCTCGGGATCGGGTACGTCGGCGGACAGCGGAACGCCCTGGCCTGGGTTGGTGCCCCAGGTGACGAACGGCGTCAACTGCGCCGCATCAAGATCGATCTCGGCATCGAAGGTCGCGTCGGGATCCGTCCGCAGGGTCTTCCAGTACTCCACCGCGGCGTCCCAGTCGGCGCCGGCCGGAGCGTGCGGACGCCCTTGCACGTAGTCGAAGGTGGTCTGGTCGGGTGCCACCAGGCCGGCCTTGGCACCCCACTCGATGCTCATGTTGCAGATCGTCATCCGGCCCTCCATCGACATCTTCTCGATGGTGCTGCCGCGGTACTCGACGATGTAGCCCTGACCGCCGCCGGTGCCGACCTTGGCGATCAACGCCAGCACGACGTCCTTGGCCACCACACCGGGCGGCAGTTCGCCGTTGATGTTGACGGCCATGGTCTTCGGCTTCGCCTGCGGCAACGTCTGGGTGGCCAGCACGTGCTCGACCTCGGAGGTGCCGATGCCGAACGCGATCGCGCCGAAGGCGCCGTGGGTCGAGGTGTGCGAATCGCCGCAGACGACGGTCATCCCGGGCTGGGTCAGGCCAAGCTGCGGGCCGATGATGTGCACCACGCCCTGGTCGAGATCACCCAGGCTGTGCAGTCGTACCCCGAACTCGGCGGCGTTCTTGCGCAGCGTGTCGACCTGCGTCCGCGACACCGGATCGGCGATCGGCTGGTCGATGTTGAGGGTCGGCGTGTTGTGATCTTCGGTGGCCAGGGTCAGATCGGGCCGGCGAACCGGACGGCCCGCCTGGCGCAGACCGTCGAACGCCTGGGGGCTCGTGACCTCGTGGACCAGGTGAAGGTCGATGTAGAGCAGATCCGGTTCCCCGGCATGCGATCGGACGACATGGTCGTCCCAGATCTTCTCGCTCAACGTCTTGCCCATCGATGGTCACTTCCTCTGAAAAATGAAAAAATGTCTTCGGAGATGCTCGTCCCGCAACGAATCTCCAGGCTCTCGTCCTAGTTGCCGGAGCTACCTGTTGTCGACTTGCATTCCAGCATCCGAGACGGCAATATCAGGACATGGACAACTCTAGCGGTGTCGGGGTGCTCGACAAAGCCGCACTGGTGCTCAGTGCCTTGGAGACGGGACCGACAACCTTGGCCGGACTGGTCGCCGCCACCGGACTGGCCCGGCCCACAGCCCATCGACTCGCCGTCGCTCTCGAACATCATCGACTGGTCAGCCGCGATCTGCAAGGGCGCTTCATCCTCGGCCCGAGGCTCGCCGAACTCGCCTCCGCCGCCGGTGAGGACCGGCTGCTGGCCACCGCCGGACCGGTGCTGGCCCGGCTCCGGGACATCACCGGCGAATCTGCTCAGATGTTCCGCCGGCAAGGCGATTACCGCGTCTGCGTCGCCACCGCCGAGCGCACCTCGGGGCTCCGTGACACCGTCCCGGTCGGCACCCAGCTGACCATGAGCGCCGGCTCCGCGGCGCAGGTCCTGCTCGCCTGGGAAGAGCCGGACCGGATGCAGCGCGGCCTGCGCGGCTCCCGCTACTCCGCCGTGGCCCTCGCCGCGGTACGCCGCCGCGGCTGGGCCCAGTCGGTCGGCGAGCGCGAGCCCGGCGTGGCGTCGGTCTCGGCCCCGGTGCGGTCCCCGTCCGGCAAGGTCATTGCCGCGGTGAGCGTTTCGGGTCCGATCGAGCGCCTGTCCAGGCAGCCGGGCCGGTTACACGCTCCGGCCGTGATCGCGGCCGCCGAGCGGCTCAGCGAGGTGCTGCGCCGCAGCGGCGACTGAGCACGGTGCCGGTGGTCTAACGGAGTTGGGTGTCGGACCCGGTCATGATCACTAGCGTGACGATCCATGGATACCCCACGACGTAGTTCTCCCCCGCTTCGCTCCTCCGAACTACGCCGCGGGGACCCCAGAAGCGTGAACCGGATTCTGTTCTGCTGTGATGCGGACAACGATCTCCTCCGAGCCCTGTCCACCGAAGATCACCAGCCCGTCCGGTACGAGGAGCCGGCCGCGGCCCTGGACGCCGCCGCGGCCGGTGACACGGTGCTGGTGCTCGCCGACGGCTATCCGGACCGGCGGACGGCGTTCCCGCCGGAGTTGATCAGCGCCGCGGCCGAGCGGCAGGTGTCGGTGCTGGTCGAGTATCCGGCCGGCCTGCCCGGGCTCGACACCGAGCCGGAGACGGCGACGCTGGAGCGGTTGGTGATCGGCGATCCGCGGCTCGGCCCGGAGCTCGGGCTGCTCGCCGTCCACGCCTGCCGGTATCTGCCGACCCGGCAGCCGGACACGTTGCTCTGGCTGGCCAGGGTGGCCGGCTTCGACACCGCCGTCTACGGCCTGCCCGAGAACGCCCGGTCGGTCCTCTACCGACTGCCGGACGCGCCGGTGCTGGTCGCCACCACCCAGCTGAGCCGGTTCGGCCGCGGCCGGTACGAGCCGCAGTCGGCCTGGATCTCCCTCTGGCAGGGGATCCTGCGCGTCCTGCAGCCGGACGCCGAGCCGCCGGCCATGATCATCCCGGGAGCGGTGGCGCCGCGGTTCGGCCGGGACGAGGTGCTGCCCGACGACGCGGCCGCGGCGGCGGTGGCGGCCTACCAGGACTGGCTGCGCCGGTCGGGGCTGCTGCTCGACCAAGATCAGGAACGGGCGGTCCGCAAGCTGATGGTCGCCGGCGAGGCCGTGGACCGGGACCGGCTCCCGGCGGGCACCGGTGACGGCAGCCATGGGGTCGCCGAGGGCTTCGAGTCCACCATCCAGCCGGACGGCAGCCAGCGGATCCGGCTGCCGCTGCGGGCCGACTGCATCGCGGAGACGGCGATGGTGCTGGCCCTCGACAAGCCCGGATCGGACGGCCCGCGGACGGCGCGGAACCTGATCGGCTACCTGCGCGGACCGTCCGGGTTGTGCGCCGGCGAGCGGGCCGATCCCGCGCGGCCCTCGTACGGACTGATCGGCTGGGGCACCGGCACGCCGGCCTGGGAGATCGCCAACTACGGCGACGACAACGCCCGGGTGATCCTGGCCTGGCTGCTGGCCGACGCGACGCTCGGCGTCACCGACGGGCACCGCTCGTTGATCACCGCCATCACCGCGAACTTCCGGACCACCGGCCGGACCGGCTTCCGGGGCGACCGGATCGACCAGCCCCAGCTCGCCGAGCACGGCTGGCGGCACTACTTCGACGGTTCCTTGATCAATCCCAGCGCGCACTTCGAGGCGTACCTGTGGGCCTGCTACCAATGGGCCTACGCCGCGACCGGCTACCGGCCGTTCCTGGACCGGACCCGGACCGCGTTGATCACGATGATGGAGCGCTTCCCCGGCGGCTGGCGGCGCAACGACGTGACCGAGCTGGCCCGGATCCTGCTGCCGCTGGCGTGGCAGCTCCGGCTCGAGCCGTCGGACCGATTCCGCGACTGGTTGAGCGCAGTCGTCGACGCCCTGCTGAGCCGCCAGGACGCGAGTGGCGGCATCGGTGAGATCGAGGCCGGCGGCATCGACCTGTTCCAGGTCGCCCGGACCAACGAGGAGTACGGCACCACCGAGGAGCCGATCATCTTCGCGACCGGAGACCCGGCCTCCGACCAGCTCTACTCCTCCGGCTTCGCCCTGCTCGGCCTGTACGAGGCGGCCGCGGTCCTCGATGATCATCGGGTGGCCGCGGCCGCCGACCGGCTGGCGGACTACCTGATCAGGATCCAGCTGCGCAGCGACCGGCCGGAGCTGGACGGGAGCTGGTTCCGCTCCTTCGACTTCCGCCGCTGGGACTTCTGGGGCAGCTCGGGCGACGCCGGCTGGGGCGCCTGGTGCCTGGAACTCGGCTGGGCCCCGGCCTGGGGCGTCACCGCGCTGGCGTTGCACGACCGCGGCAGCACGCTCTGGGACGAGCTGGCCAAGGTCCGGCCCGACCCGGCCGAGGCGCAGGACGTGATCACCTTCATGATCCCGCCCACCGGTACGCCGGGGTGACGACCATCGGGAGCCGCCATCTTCCCCGACACTTCCTGTCACTTTGCGCGCGTTATATCTCGAGGGAAGCGCCAGTTTTTCACGTTAACGTGAAAAACTGCCCGGCCCGAACTCAGGAGGCGAACGTGCCGAGGCGGTCGACGAAGCGGCGGGTGGTCAGGACCGGGTTGGTGATCGCGCTGCCGACGACGACCGCATAGGCGCCGGCGGCCAGCGCGGCCAGGGCCTCGGAGTCGTCCCGGATCCGGCCCTCGGCGATGACCGGGCAGTCGACGGCGGCGGCCAGGGCTGTGACCAGGCCGAGGTCGGGGCCGGGGCCGCCGTCGCCGGCAGCGGTGTAGCCGGACAGCGTGGTGGCGACGACGTCGGCGCCGGCCCGGCGGGCGGAGATCCCCGCCGCCACCGTGTCCACGTCCGCCATGATCGGCACCTGGGTCTCGGCCTTGATCATCGCCAGTTGGTCGGCCAGCGAACTGCCGTCCGGCCGTGGCCGCTGCGTCCCGTCCAGGGCGATGATCGTCGCCCCCGCATCGACGATCTCCAGCGCCGCCTGCACGGTCGGGGTGATGAAGACGCCGGACGGGTCACCGAGCTTGTTGATCCCGATCAGCGGCAGGTCGACCCGGGAGCTGATCATGGCGATGTCGGCCGCCCCGTTGGCCCGCAGCCCGGCCGCGCCGCCCAGCTCCGCCGACTCCGCCATCAGCGCCATGATCATCGACTCGCGCAGCGGCGAGCCGGTGGTCGCCTGGCAGGAGACGATCAGTCCGTGCTGCGGGATCTGCTCGGTGAACGTCGCGGTCATCAGGTTCCTTTCATCCGCGAGAGCGAGATTCGCTCGGTCAAGTGGCCGAGGGAGGCGTGGGGACCTGCCGAGTCTCCGGCCAGCAGCACCGTGCCGTCCAGGACGGTCCCGTCGGCCGGGACCAACCGCCAATCGGGCAGGTCGAGCGCGGCTTGGAACGGCTGCACCAGGGTGTCGCTCGCGAACATCCCACCGATGCAGGCGATCCGGCGGTCCTCGGCGGCCGGATCGATCAGGGCACAGCAGGCACGGACCGTCTCGGCCAGGTCCGCGGCCGCACGCCCGACCAGGCGCGTCGCGACCGGATCGCCGGCCCGGGCGAAGTCGATCACCGGCCGGGCGAACGCGGCGACGAGCTTGACCCGGTCCGGCAGCCAGCAGAGCCGGCGCAGGGCCGCACCGAGATCGTCGCCGAGATCAAGATCGTCGAGGAGATAGCGCCGTGCCGCGTCATGCAGATCAGGGGCCGCCTCCCGCTGCTCCTGATGCCAGACGGCCTGCCGCAAGCCGGCCCGGCCGAGGTCGTACGCGCTTCCGGCGTCACCGACCAGGTGCCCGACGCCGTCGACCCGGACCGCCCGGCCGGTGCTGTCCACGCCGAGGCAGACGGTTCCGGTCCCGGCTGCCACGACGACGCCGGCCTGGCCCGCCAGGGCGCCGGCATGCGCCGTCACCGCGTCCGGGAACAGCCGCACCTCGCCCACCGCGGGCAGCTCGTCCAAGATCAGCTTCGCGACGGCATCCAGCTCGCCAGCTGGTTCCGGCAACCCGGTGTGGCCGATCGCCAGGACGAGTGCGTCGTCGTCGCTCAGGGAGCCGGCGACCGCGGCGAGGATCGGCCGGACGGCACCGAAGGCCGCCGCGACCGGGTCGGCTGTCGGGTCGTGGAAGCCGGGGGCGGTGATCACCTCGGATGTCCAGGAGGTACGAAGGCGTACCGTCGTCTGGCCGACGTCGATCGCCATCCAGCGCCTCACACCCGCCTCCTCGGCCTCGGTCCGGCAAGAGCCTCGCCAACGGAAACGAAGCTAGGGGGCCGTACGGGACCGGGCCAGGGATTCCGGCGATCCGGATTAGACCAGCTGGACATCATGATCACCAGCCTTCAGCGCGCGCTCGGCCGGGCCCGCCGAGGCCCCAGATCGCCACGGGAGAACGAACTGCTCAGCCGGTACCGGTCACCGCGGAACAGGCTGCGACCGATCTCCACGACCCGGCCCGTCTGGTCCAGTCCGAAGCCGCGCAGCTGGATGCACGGCTGGCTCATCGGGATCGTCAGCAGTTCCGCGCCGCGGGCGTCCGGCATCACCGCTTCGAGATCGACCGTGGCCCCGTTGATCTTGACGCCGTAGCGCCGCTCCAGTGACTCGTACAGCGAACCGGTGAGGTCCTCTTCGGTCAGGTCCGGCACCGCGTCGGCCACCAAGGTGCAGTGCTGCAGCGCCATCGGCACCCCGTCGGCCAGCCGGAGCCGGGTGTAGAAGTACGCGAAGTCGTTCACCGGGATCCGCAGCTGGCGCGCGATGTTGCGGTCGGCCCGGCCCTTCCGGAACGCGATCACCCGCGTGCCGGGCGTCAGGCCGCGCCGTCGGGTGTCCTCGGAGAAGGAGGACACGGCCAGTCGGCCGGCCACCTTCGGCCGGGCCGTGAACACGCCGCGGCCGTGCTGCCGGACGATCAGACCGTCGAACGCAAGATCATCCATGGCCCGGCGCAGCGTCATCCGGGCGACCTGGAACCGGGCCGCCAGGATCCGTTCCGACGGCAGCGCCGTGCCCTCCTCGGTCTGGTCGATCAGGTTCAGCAGCTGGGTCCGGACCAGGTCGACCTTCGAGGTCACCGCCTCCTGTGTCACGTTCGCTCCTTCAGGTCCCCATGGCGACTGTGCTGAACCAGTCTGCACCGACTCCGGCGGAAACAGGTAACGACTGGTCTAACCAGGGCGGTTGTGGCCGTACCCGCGCCCGTTCGACGATGGCAGCACAGCCCTGTCCGACATCCCGCATGGCGACCGTGAAGGAGCGTGTCCGTGATCAGCGAAACCGGCCCCGAGTTGGGCCGGCTCGGGGCGCGAGCCACGGCGGTCGACCGGGCCGCCGCTACGTCCGGGCGAATCCGCCGCCGCCGCTGGCTGCTGGCCCGTCGGCACTGGCGTATGTACGCCTTTGTGCTGCCCGGATTGATCTTCTTCGTGATCTTCGCCTACGTACCGATGCTGGGCAACGTCGCGGCGTTCCAGGACTACTCCCCCTTCCTCGGCTTCGCGAACAGCCCCTGGGTCGGTCTGGAGAACTTCCAACGGTTGATCACCGATCCGGACGTCGGGCACGCGGTGATCAACACCCTGCAGCTCTCGCTGCTCCAGATCATCTTCGCGTTCCCGGCGCCGATCGCGCTGGCCCTGCTGCTGAACTCCTTGATCAGTACCCGGACGAAGCGGTGGCTGCAATCGATCGTCTACCTGCCGCACTTCATCTCCTGGGTGATCGTGATCTCCATCTGGCAGCAGATCCTCGGCGGCACCGGGATCGTCACCGACCTGCTCAGCCGGGTCGGCATCGAACACGTCAACCTGATGAGCAACCCGGAGACGTTCCAGCTGCTGGTCACCTCGCAGGTGATCTGGAAGGACTCCGGCTGGGGCACGATCATCTTCTTCGCCGCCCTGACCACCATCCCGACCGAGTTGTACGAGAGCGCGGCCGTGGACGGTGCCGGCGCCTGGCGGCGGATCGTGCACGTCACCCTGCCCGGGCTGCTGCCGGTCATCCTGCTGCTGTTGATCTTGCGGCTCGGTGACGTGCTGACCGTCGGGTTCGAGCAGATCTACCTGCAGTACAACACCGTCGGCGCAGCCGCGGCCGAGGTGCTGGACACCTTCGTCTACTTCCGCGGCGTGGTCGGCAGCGACTGGGGCTTCTCCACCGCGGTCGGCCTGGTCAAGGGCGTTGTCGGCACGCTGCTCGTCCTCGGCGCGAACGCCCTGTCCAAACGGTTCGGCGCGGAAGGACTCTTCTGATGGCGACTCTGTCCGGCATCGCGGGCCGGCGGCGGCCAAGGGTCCGGGAGACCCGCCCGATCTGGGTCGGCAAGCCGTCGCTGCCGGTCCAGGCGCTCAAGATCATCGTCATCGTGCTGATCACGGTGCTGATGCTGTACCCGTTCCTCAACGTGATCGCGGTCTCGCTGGCCGACTCGGCCGAGGTCGGATTCGGCGGGCTGCTGCCCGACCGGTTCAGCCTGGAGGCGTACACCTCGATCCTGCGGGGCGGGATCGTCACCCGGGCGCTGCTGGTGTCGATCGGGGTCACGGTGATCGGCACCGCCTGTTCGATGGTCTGCACGTCGATGATGGCGTACGGCCTGACCCGGACCGCTGACCTGCCGGGGATGCGGGTGATCTTGTATCTGGCGCTCTTCACGATGCTGTTCGGGGCCGGCATGATCCCGAACTTCCTGTTGATCAAGAGCCTCGGCCTGCTGGACAGCTACGCCGCGATGATCCTGCCCGGGCTGATCAGCGCGTTCAACCTGGTGGTGCTGCGGAACTTCTATCTGCAACTGCCCCGGGAGCTGATCGAGGCGGCCCGGATCGACGGCTGCAACGACCGGCAGATCTTCACCAGCATCGTGCTGCCGCTGTCCAAGGCGGTCAGCGCGGTGATCGCCCTGTTCTACGCGGTGGGCTACTGGAACACGTTCTTCACCGCTCTGCTCTACATCAACGACGCGACCAAGTGGCCGATCCAGCTGGTGCTCAACCTCTATGTGGTGCAGGGGTCCCCGATGCCGCAGATCGAGGACCCGAACCACACTCCGCCGCAGCCGGAGTCGGTGCAGATGGCGGTCGTCGTGCTCGCCGTGCTGCCGATCCTGCTCGTCTATCCCTTCCTGCAGAAGTACTTCACCAAGGGCGTGCTGACCGGCGCGATCAAGGGCTGATCACCGGTGCACGCAGAGAGGTCGTCCTGTCATGAGTGATCATGGAATTCCCGCCCTGAGCCGAGGCACGGTGGGCCGCCGTCGGCTGCTCCAGGCCGGGCTCGGCGCGTCGTTGGCCGTGGCCGGCGCCGGCTGTTCGGCGATCACCGGCGAGGGCGGTGCCGGCGCACCACCGGCCACGACCGGCGGGGCCACCGCCGAGGTGCCGAAGCACATTCCGGCTCCCGCCGTCGACGGCGAGATCAAGAGCAAGATCCCCGGCCTGCCGAACGCGTTCGCCAAGGTGCCGGACCCGTTGCGCACCTCGTGGCCGGAGAAGCCGGGCGACGGCACGTCGATGTCGATGTTCTCGATCATCTGGTCGCCGCCGCCCCCTCCTCTGGCCCAGAACGTGTTCTGGCAGGACCTGAACGACCGGCTCGGCCTGGAGCTCACGATGGTCTGGGGCCCGTCCGACGCGTACGAATCGAAGTTGGCCACCCTGCTCGCCGGCGGCGACCTGCCCGACGTCACCAACCTGCTGCCGAACCCGATCGGCGACAAGGCTCTCAAGCAGGGAGCGTTCGCCGACCTGACCGACTACCTGGCCGGCGACAAGATGCAGAACTACCCCAACCTGGCGGCCAACACCGCCGAGGACGCCTGGCAGAACACCATGATCAACGGCCGGGTGATGGGCGTCACCAACCCGGTGCCCGCCGTCGACACGGTCTTCATCTATCGCGGCGACTGGGCCGAGAAGATCGGCCTCACCGCACCGCCGGCCAACGCCGACGAGTTCCGCGAGTTCCTGATCAACATCCCGAAGGCGATCCCGCCGCAGAACGGCCAGAAGCCGTACGGCATCGGCGCCTTCCCCGGATCGATCATGGCGTTCATCCTGGCCATGTTCCGGGTCGGGCCGCAGTGGCAGGTGCTGGACGGCAAGGTGGTGTCGCGGATCGAGACGCCGGAGTACGAGGCGGCGATCACCTGGTGCCGCGAACTGTGGGCCGCCGGCGGCTACCACCCGGACGCCCTGGCCCTGGACGCCCAGGAGATCAAGGTCCTCGGCATGTTCAACTCCAGCCAGATCGGCATCGCCAAGGGCGGCATCGGCTACGCCTTCGCCGCCACCTCCGAAGGCCGGCAGATGATTGCCAAGCACCCCGGCACCGTCCCGCTGCTCCCGCCCGGCCACGACGGCGGGAAACCCAAGTGGGTCAAGACCTCCGGCTGGTTCTCCCGCTGGGGCATCTCGGCGAAGGCGGCCGCGAAGCCGGGCCGGGTCGAGACGATCCTGCGCTGCATCGACTACCTGAGCGCCTGCTTCGGAACCAAGGAATACATGGCCAACCGGTTCGGCATCGAGGGCCGGCACTGGAACTACAACGACAAGCGTGAACCGACACCGGTCGACGACCCGGCGCTGCAGGCCGAGTTGACCGGCCTGACCCAGTATCCGCACGCCTACTACTACCCGGGCACGCCCACCGGCTATTCGGACGCGCTCGCGTACGCCGAGGCGCTGGCCACCGACGGGTACGACGACCCGCTGGCCAGCCTGCCCTCGGAGGTCGGCGACCGGGTCGGCGGCGTGCTGGAGAAGATCACCGACGACTACATCAACCAGATCGTCTCCGGCCGCCGACCGCTGTCGGACCTCCAGGCCTTCAAGACCGAATGGCACAAACGCGGCGGTGATCAGATCAAGGCCGACCTGGAGCAACAGCTCGCCGGACGTTGATCACCCGAACCAGGCAGAGAGGTCGTCTCGTCATGAGTGATCAGGGAATCCCCACCGGCCGGATCGCGCCGGGCGCCGTGGGCCGCCGCCGGCTGCTCCAGGCCGGGCTCGGCACGGCCGTGGCGGTTGCCGCCGGCTGCTCGGCGATCACCGGTGAGGGTGGCGGGAAGCCGTCGGCCCCGGCCGGCTCCACCGGCGAGCTGCCGAAGCACCTGCCGGCGCCGCCCGTGGAGGGCGAGATCCGGAGCAAGGTCCCCGGCCTGCCGAGCGCGTACGCGAAGGTGCCGGATCAGCTTCGGGTCTCCTGGCCGGAGAAGCCGGGCGACGGCACGTCGATGTCGATGTTCTCGATCATCTGGTCGCCGCCGCCTCCGCCGGTCGGGCAGAACCCGTTCTGGGCTGATCTGAACGACCGGCTCGGCCTGGAACTGAAGAAGGTGTGGGGCCCGTCCGACGCGTACGAATCGAAGTTGGCCACCCTGCTCGCCGGCGGCGACCTGCCGGATGTGACCGGCCTGCTGCCGAACCCGATCGGTGACAAGGCGCTGCGGCAAGGGGCATTCGCCGACCTGACCGACCACCTGGCCGGCGACAAGATGCAGAACTACCCCAACCTGGCGGCCAACATCCCGGTCGAGGCCTGGCAGAACACCATGATCAACGGTCGCGTACTGGGCGTGGCCAACCCGCTGCCCGCCGTCGACACGGTCTTCATCCATCGTGGCGACTGGGCCGAGAAGATCGGCCTGGCCGGGCCGCCGGCGAACGCCGACGAGTTCCGCGAGTTCCTGATCAACATCCCGAAGGCGATCCCGCCGCAGAACGGCCAGACCCCGTACGGCATCGGCGCCTTCCCCGGATCGATCATGCCGTTCATCCTGGCCATGTTCCGGGTCGGCCCGGACTGGCAGGTCACCGAGGCCGGGGTGATCCCGCGGATCGACACACCGGAGTACGAGGCGGCGATCACCTGGTGCCGCGAACTGTGGGCCGCCGGCGGCTACCACCCGGACGCGCTGGCCCTGGACGCCCAGGAGATCAAGGTCCTCGGCATGTTCAACTCCAGCCAGATCGGCATCGCCAAGGGCGGCATCGGCTACGCCTTCGCCGCCACCTCCGAAGGCCGGCAGATGATCGTCAAACACCCGGGCACGATCCCGCTGCTGCCGCCCGGCCACGACGGCGGGAAGGCCCGGTGGATCAAGTCGACCGGCTGGTTCTCCCGTACGGCGATCTCCGCCAAGGCCGCCGAGAAGCCCGGCCGGGTCGAGACGATCCTGCGCTGCCTCGACTACCTCGCCGCGCGTTTCGGGACCAAGGAATACATGATCAACCGGTTCGGCATCGAGGGCCGGCACTGGAACTACAACGATGATCACGAGCCGACCCCGGTCGACGACCCGGCCCTGCAGGCCGAGCTGACCGGCCTCACCGGTTACCCGCACGCGTACTACTACCCCGGCACCCCGACCGGCCACTCCGACGCGCTCGCCTATGCCGAGGCCCTGGCCACCGACGGCTTCGACAATCCGCTGGCCAGCCTGCCCTCGGAGGTCGGCGACCGGGTCGGCGGCGTGTTGGAGAAGATCACCGACGACTACATCAACCAGATCGTCTCCGGCCGCCGCCCGCTGTCGGACTTCCAGGCCTTCAAGACCGAATGGCACAAACGCGGCGGTGATCAGTTCAGGGCCGACCTGGAACAGCAGCTCGCGACCCGTTGATCACCCCGTCCCTCAGTAGGGCAGGTAGTAGCTGAGCACGTCCGCGGTGACCGGCGGGAAGATCGCCCGGTAGAGCTCCTCGTCCGCGGTGTAGACGTCGGGTCGCGACCGGGTCAGGCCTTCGAGACCGTACGGGCCGAAGAGCAGGGCCGCGAGTTGGTCCGGCGCAACACCGACGGCACCGGCGACGCCCGGGCTCTGCATCGTGCCTCCCTTGATCACCGGGCCGAGGCCGTCCGCGCCGATTGGCAGCCGGTAGTGGGCGCCGAAGGTGGAGATCACCAGGTCGCGGCCGGTCCGGTCCGGCCCTCCGGCCAGGCGCTGCCAGAGCAGTGGGCGGAGCCGGTCCAGCAGGGCGGCGGGGTCGGGGATCCGGACGTAGTACTGCTCGGCCCGCCGGGGCGTCTCATGATCAAGCAGTGCTCGCCACGCCGCTGCGGGTACGGTGCCCGGGCGGTGCACCACCTGCAGCGACGCCTCGGGCGCGAGCCCGGCCACGCCGCGCAGCAGGTCGATCGCGGCGGGCTCGTCCGTCGCGGCGGCCTCGGCCAGCAGCAGTTCGCCGTCGCCGCGGCGGACCCGGGCAGCGGCGACGACGACACCGGCTCGCTCCACGACCCACAACTCGCTCGCGTCCTGGTGCAGCAGCCAGCGCCACCGGGCGGCCGGGTGCGGCACGGCGAGATCGAACGCCGCCTGGGTCCGCTGCTGCAGCTCCGCCAGGACCGGCAGGTCCTCGGCGCTGGCCGGCCGGAACCCCGGCCCGGGCGGGCCGGCCGGTGCTCGCGCTGCCAGGGCCGGGTTGATGTCGATCGCGTACTCGTACCCGAAGAGGCGGTAGAAGTACGGGATCCCGATCATGATCTGCAGCAGGTGACCGCGGGCGGCGGACCGACGGTGAGCCCAGGCCATCAGGGCCCGGGCCAGCCCGCGTCCCTCGTACGACCGCTCGGTCGCCACCAGCTCGACCTGACCGGCCGGCAGTTGGAGATCACCGAGCCGGAGTCCCTCGTCGAGCAGGGTGGCCGTCGAGACCACCCGCTCGCCGTCGACGACCACGGCACAGGCAGGCCAGCCGAGATCGGGATCCTCGACGACCAGGCGATGATCAAGGGCATCGCCGGGCTCGCCGCGTTCGGTGAGCAGGGTGCCGATCTGGTCCAGATCCGCCGGGCCCGCCTGGCGCAGGGTCAGGCCACCGGGCAACGGGACAAGATCATCGGGGGTCGACGGGCTGGTCATGACCGGACTATCGCACCCTCCCGGCCGGAGGTTCCACCGATTTCGGGTCAGCGCTGGATGGACTCCAGGTGCAGCATCCGGGCCAGGTTCTTGTCCAGCTCGTCGTCGCGGAAGATCTTCTTCCAATCCTCCTTGATGATCGTCTCCTGCCCGTAGTCCATGGCGATCAGGCAGGCGTCGCTGAACGGGTTGTCGCCGCGGAGGCCGTTGGCCAGGGCGACCTGGGTATGGCCGAGCAGCATCGCGCGCGCCGCCGGCTCCGGTACGCCCATCGTGTGGACGGCCTCCTCCAGCGCCTCGTTCAGCAGCCGGCCGATCATGCAGGCGACGGTCTCCACCAGCGTCGGCTCCAGCTGGGCCAGCTGTTTGACGGTGACCCAGTGCACGTCGATCACCGGCGCGTAGATCGCCCGGATGACCGCCTCCAAGATCGTCTTCTTGGCCGGGTCGTCGGACTCGATCGCGGCCACCGCGTCCTGCGGCGCGGCGATCCCGCCGAACGTGTCGGCCCACTCCTCCTTGCTGGTCCGCTCCAGGAACACCGACGGGTGGCAGGGGTGCGCGACGCCCATGATCACGTCGTCACGGGTGGTCAGCAGTCCGGCGTACGCGGCCGCCGGATCGAGGGTGAGCACGATCGCCCCGGGCTCGGCGAGCGGCACCAGCTGCTCGGTGACCGGACCGAGGGCCAGGTCCGGCACGGCCAGCACGATCACCTGCGCGCCCTTGACGGCCTCGGCGGAGTCGACGACCTCCCGCCCCGCGTCGGTCACCCGGTCCCGGCCGGCGGGCGAGGTCTCGGCGTAGCGGACGTCATGATCGGTCCGCTGCAGGTTGTTCGAGATCCGCATGCCCATCTTGCCGCCGGCTCCGATCACGGCGATGGTCAGTTGCTCGGTCATGTCAGGTGCTCCTTCATTCGGGTGATCGTCTGATCGGTCCATTCGCCTTCCAGGCGGGCGGTCTCGGCGTAGTCCCCGCGCCAGGTCAGCCAGTGCTCGGTGATCATGGTGATGCCGCGGCCGACCGGGTCGACCGTGGCCAGCAGATGATCGAGATCGAGCAGCCCGGTGCCGAGCGGTGCGCCCTCCAGGGTGAAGCCGATCCAGCCGCCGGTCCGGGTGAAGGCGAAGTCCTTGATGTGCACGTTCTTCGTGTACGGCGCGCAGCGCTCGACCACGTCCCGCGGATGCTCCAGCGCGGCCACGTTGTTGGCCGGGTCCAGGCAGATCCCCAGGTTCGGGTCGCCGATGCTCTCGATCAAGGAGACCAGGTCGGTGGACGGCAGCTGCTCGTACGTCTCGAGGGCGAGCGTGATCCCCGCCTCGGCGAACCGCGGCAGCACCCGACGCAGCCCGGCCTCGACCTCGGCCAGGCCGGCGTCCCGGTCGGCCGGCAGCACCATGCTGCGAACCAGCGGCGCGTTCAAGATCATCGCCAGCTCGGCGAACCGCTGCAGGTGATCGACGGCGACGCCCTTCGTCCCGAGCTCCAGGTCGACGCCGCAGTCGTCCGCGACCGCTCGGATCGCGAGCAACTCGGCGGCCGTGAAGTCCGTCAGCGGTGCGTAGTCGCAGATCTGGAACAGGTCGAGACCGGCGTCCCGGGTCCGGCGCAGCTCGTCGGCGAGGGTCAACGGCTCGGGCGCCCGGTCCGAATGCCGCCAGAAATAGGCATAGCTGCCCAGCCCAAGCCTGCCGTTCACCGAGCGTCCTCCTTGATCACCAGAGCCGCGGCCTCATCGATCACGGAGGCCAGCGCGGCCGGGTCGTGCGCGAACCGGCCCAGGAACAGGCCGTCGACCGTCCCCTCCAGCCGGCCGAGCAGGCCCGGCCCGGCGGCACCGCCGTAGATCACCGAGTCCGCGTCACGACCGGTGCTGCGCAGGGCGGCGCAGACGGCCCGGATGTGCGCGTCCGGTGCCGGTTCCGGGGCCCCGATGGCCCAGACCGGCTCGTACGCGACGATCACCCGGCCGGCCGGCGCGCCGGCCAGCGCGGCGTCGAGTTGATCATGAACGATGCCGATCGCCGCGTCGGTGTCGACCCGGTCCGGCTCGCCGACGCAGAGCACCGGCACCAGCCCGTGCCGCAGCGCGGCGGCCGTCTTGAGCCTGATCACCTCGTCGGTCTCGCCGAACAGCCGGCGCCGCTCGGCGTGCCCGACCTCGACGTACCCGACGCCGAGCTCGGCCAGCTCGACCGCCGACACCTCGCCGGTGTAGGCGCCGTCGTCCGCCCAGTGCAGGTCCTGGGCGCCCACCGCGACCGGCGCGCCGCCGATCGCCGTGATCGACGGCGCCAGGGCCGGGAACGTCGGCAGCACGAACAGTTCCACCCGCTCCGGGACGACGCCCTGCCGGTCCGCCGCGACCCGCGCGACGTCGCGGCACCAGGCGAGGGTCCGGGCGTGCCCGAAGTACATCTTCAGGCTGACGCCGATGGTGATCTTGGCCTGGCTCATGACGCGGCGGCACCGTCCAGGACATCGCCGACGGCGACCACGATCAGCGCGAACGAGTGCGCGCCCGGGTCCGGCGTGCCGAGGCTCTTCTCGGCGTGCGGCCGCGCCCTTCCCTTCCGGGGAAGGAGATCCGCCGTGGCCGCGGCGGCCTTGGTCGCGGAACCGGCGGCACGACGCCAGGCATCGACCAGGTCGGCGCCCTCACCGACGGCGCCGGCCAGGGTGTCGGCGAACGGGACCAGCGCGTCCACCAGCGTCTTGTCGCCGACCTCGGCCTTGCCGTAGTTGATCACTCCGTCCCGGGCCGCCGCGACGCCTTCGACGACTGCAGCGGACGAAGCAGGGTCGGCGTCGCCGAGCCGCTCCCCCAGCGCCCGCAGCGCGACGCCCCAGAGCGCGCCCGAGGTGCCGCCGGCCCGGTCGGCCCAGGCGTCACCGGCCTTGATCAACAACGTCCCGGCGCCGGCCCCGGCGGCCAGCGCCGTCTCCGCCGCGGCACGGCCTGCCCGGGCTCCGCGTTGCATCCCGATCCCGTGATCACCGTCGCCGGCGATCGCGTCCAGCCGGCCCAGTTCGTCGACGGAACGGTCGATGGTGTCCTGGATCGTCGCCAGCGCCGCGTCGATGATCACCGCCGCCGCGCGGGACTCGTCGCTGGCCGGCGGGACGTCCGCCTCCGTGCCGGCGTCGAGCGTCGCCTGGTCCACCGTGGCGGCCGCCGTCACCGAACCCTTCCGGTACGCCGGTGTGTCGGCCGGGGCCAGCCACAGCGGCTCCAGCTCGTCGTCCAGCCAGAACAGGGTCAGTGACGCTCCGGCCATGTCGAGGCTGGTGCAGAACTCGCCGACCTCGGGCTCGACGATCACCGCCCCCGCGTCCTCGAGCAGTTGGGCGACCCGCCGGAAGACGACGTACAGCTCCTCGTACTTCACCGAACCCAGCCCGTTCAGGATCGGCACCACGCGCGCACCGACCGGGCTCGTCAGGCCGTCCGGCAGCTCCCGCAACAGGTCGCCGACCATCAGCTCGGCCAGCCCGTCGGCGGTCGGCACGTCCGTCTCGGACAGGCCCGGTTCGCCGTGGATGCCCAGCCCGACGGCCATCTTGCCGGCCGGCACCTCGAACAGCGGCGCCCCCGCGCCGGGCAGCGTGCAGCCTCCGAACGCGACGCCCATCGACCGGGTCCGGTCGTTCGCCAGCCTGGCCAGCCGGACCACGTCGGCCAGGTCGCGTCCCTCCTCGGCGGCGGCCGCGGCGATCTTGAACACGCACAGGTTGCCGGCCACGCCGCGCCGGCGCTCCCGCTCGGCCGGGTCGGCGCTGGAGATGTCGTCGGTGGTGGTGACGGTCTCGCAGGCGATGCCCTCGGCCCGCAGCCGATCTTGGGCCGCATCGAAGTTGAGCACGTCGCCGGCATAGTTGCCGTACGTGAGCAGGACGCCGCCACCGGTCTCGGCGGCCTTCGCCACCGAGTGGACCTGGCCGGCCGACGGCGACGCGAAGATGTTGCCGAGCGCTGCCCCGTGGGCGAGGCCCTGGCCGACCAAGCCGCCGAAGGCCGGATAGTGGCCGGAGCCGCCGCCGATGATCACCGCCACCTGGCCGGGCGGAACGGCGGTCGCGCGCACCACGCCGCCGGACACGGCGCGGACGGTGCGCCGGTTGGCGGCGACGAAGCCCTCCGCGAACTCGTCGGCGAACGCGGTGGGGTCGTTGAACAGTCGGGTCATCTGGCCTCCTCGTCAGGGTTCAGGGCGACGCTACCCCGACGGGCCAGGACCACCATCAAGATCGCCGACAGGGCGAGGAATCCGCCGACGATGAACATCGGGACCTGGTAGCCCCCGGTCAGGTCGTGCACCGCCCCGGTGACGTACGGTGCCGAGAAGCCGGCCAGGTTGCCCACCGTGTTGATCAACGCGATCCCGGCCGCCGCGGCGGCGCCGGACAGAAAGCGGGTCGGCAGGGTCCAGAAGTTCGGCAGCACGGAGAAGATCGACATCGCGGTGATGGTGATGATCGCGATCGTCAGCGCCGGGCTCTGCGCGAACAGGGCCAGCGGGATGCTCACCGCGCCGAGCACAGCCGGGATGACGATGTGCCAGGTGCGCAGGCCGCGCCGGGTCACGTCGCGGGACCACAGATAGAGGGCTACCGCCGCCGGCAGGTACGGGATCGCGGTGATCAGCCCCTGCTGCACCACGTCGAACGTGGTCCCGCTCGCCGCCTGGAAGCCCTTGATGATCGTGGGCAGGAAGAACGCGAGAGCGTACAGGCCGTAGATGAAACCGAAGTACATGATCGACAACAACCAGACCCGGCCGCTGCCGAAGGCGTGCCTGATCGACGTGTGCGGGCGCTGCTCCCCGCTGTTCTCGGCCCGCAGTTCCGCGGTCAGCCAGTCCCGCTCCTGGTCCGTGAGCCACCGCGCGTCCTTGGGGCTGTCCTTGAGGTAGAACCAGGCGATCACGCCGACGACGACGGCCGGGATCGCGACGCCGAGGAACATGAACCGCCAGCCCTCGAGGCCGAAGAAGACGCCGTGCTGGTTGATCAGCAGCCCGGCCAGCGGTGCGCCGATCACCGTCGTCAGCGGCTGGGCCAGGTAGAACAGGGCCAGGATCTTGCTGCGGTGCCGGGCCGGCACCCACAGGCTGAGGAACAGGATCGCGCCCGGGAAGAACCCGGCCTCGGCGACACCGAGCAGGAACCGCAGCACGACCAGTTGCTCGAACCCCTGCACCCAGGTGAACAGGGCCGCGACCACGCCCCAACTGATCATGATCCGGGCCAGCCAGCGGCGGGCGCCGAATCGGTGCAACGCCAGGTTCGACGGCACCTCCAACAGGATGTACCCGATGAAGAACACCCCGGACGCGAACCCGAACTGTGCCGCCGACAACGCGAGATCGGTGTTCATCCCGTTCGGCGCGGCGAACCCGATCGCGGTCCGGTCCAGGTAGTTGATGAAGAACATCAACGCGACGAACGGCACCAGCCGCACGGCGACCTTCCGAATCGCCAACCGCTCGACCGCCCCTGCTGACTCTGCCGGATGCTGCTGAGGCTCCTGGCCACTTTGCACTGCCCTCATGCCGATCATGGTCACCCACCTGAACAGAATCTGTCAACCGGTTGACCAATTCGACCAAGGGATCAAGCATCGAGGCGGCCACATGCGCGGAACCGAGGTGGCAGGCTGCCGCGCCCTTCGCTCGGCGCCATGCTTCACGCCAACCTTCATCGAGTGGTCACTTTGACCGGCTGAGCGGCGATTCTCGAGATCAAACTGTCCACTCGGTGATTCGGAGTGCGACCGCGCCAGCTGGTACTACGACCGCAGCGAGGACTCCGGATTGTTGCCACCCGACTCCCGGACCGCCGCCTCCCAGATCCGTCGACCCGTCACTTCCGCGGCGACACGCCGTCGAAAACGCTGCTCTTGTGACCGGTCGGCGGAAGTGGGGGTGGGGTTAGGGTTTGCGACATGCCTGCGTACCGGGATCAGTCGGCGGAGATCAGTGCCGCGCTCGGGGCGTTGCCGACCGGCTCCGCGGTGTCGGCGGTGGCCAATCGGCTGCTGGACCTGTTCACCGGGGGTTCGATCGCGCCGGGCACCCGGCTGCCGCCGGAACGGCAGCTCGCGGCGACGCTCGGTGTCGGCCGGTCGGCGGTACGGGAGGCGCTGGCGGCACTGGAGATCCTCGGCATCGTCGACGTACGGCCGGGATCGGGCACCTATCTGCGGGGCCACGCCAGCGAGCTGCTGCCGCAGTCGCTGCGCTGGGGCATGGTGATCGGCGAGCGGAGCACGCTGGAGTTGATCGAGGTCCGGTCCGGGCTGGAGATCTTCGCCGCGCGGCTCGCCGCCGAACGGCTGGACGATGATCAACTGACCAGGCTGGGCGAGCATCTGGAGCGGATGCGGGCAGGCGTCGGTGATCTTGCCGCGTTCGTCGACGCAGACCTCGCCTTCCACCACCTGCTGGCCACCAGCACCGGCAACGCGGTGCTGCTGGACCTGCTCCAGATCGTCCGGTCCCTGCTGCGGATCTGGGTCGACCGTGCCGTCCAGGACGACGAGCACGCCGAGACCGCGGTACGCGAGCATGCAGCCCTCTACGAGGCCCTGCGCCAGCGCGACCCGGACGCGGCGGCCTCCGCCATGGCCGCCCACATGGCGACCGCCTCGGCCCGGCTCGCCTCGATCGAACCGGGACCCGCCTCATGATCAGCAGCGCGGTGACCTGCGCGCGATGAACCTCGCGGATCCGCTGACCCTGCTCGGCACCTGGCTCCTGGACCGGGTGATCGACGACCGCCGCAACCAGGTCCGCGGCACGGCCAGCGGGCAGCTCACCCTCGAGCCGGAACCGGCCGGCGAACGGATCCGCTGGTTCGAGGAGTGCCTCCTGGAATGGGGCGACTACCGCGGCGCGGCGACCCGCACCTACTACCTGGAACCCGCGCCCGGCGGCTGGCAGCTCACCTTCGACGACGGCCGGCTCTTCCACCGCTGGCGACCCGGCGAGACGGTCCGGCACGCCTGCGGCGCCGACGACTACACCGGTTCGGTCGAGCCGGTACCGGACGCGTCGGGCCTGATCATCGTCTGGAACGTGACCGGCCCCCGCAAGGACTACACCAGCACCACCAGGCTCACCCTTACCAGAACGTACGCGAGCGACGCGACGATCGAGACGACGTGAGATGAACCGGTTCGGCGGCCCGTTCGTGGCAACATCACGCCTGGCAGCATCGCGCAGCGGTACGGGGGACGAGGGAGGTGCCACACGATGACCGACGGGTACGCCGACGCCGGAGTGACCGACCGGGTCACCGGCGCCCGGAGCCTGCTCCGGCGGCTCCGCGCCGATCCCGGGGCCGTCTTCGGAGCGGTCACCATCGCCGTGTTCGTGCTGGCCGCGATCTTCGCCCCGCTGATCACGATGATCTCGGGCCACGACCCGTACACCTATGACCTGGACGCCCTCGACGCCACCGGCGCGCCGGCCGGGTTCGGCGGCGGGATCAGTGCCCGGCACTGGTTCGGCGTCGAACCGCTGACCGGCCGGGACCTCTTCGCGATCGTCGTGCACGGGTCGCGGACCTCGCTCGTCGTGGGCATCGCGGCGACCGTCGTCTCGGTGGCGCTCGGCGTCGTGGTCGGCCTGCTGGCCGGCTACTTCGGCGGCTGGACCGACCGCATCCTGGGCCGGACCGCCGACGTCGTGTTCGGCTTCCCCGGCCTCGTGTTCATGATCGCGTTGGGGGCGATCGTGCCCGTCTGGCTGCCGAAGCCGGTGTTGATCATCGTCGTGATCGGCTTCTTCGGCTGGCCCGGTATCGCCCGGGTGGTCCGGTCCCAGACCCTGGTGCTGAAGGACCGCAACTTCGTGATCGCGTCCCAGATCGCCGGCGGCGGCACCGTGCACGTCCTGTTCCGGCAGCTGTTGCCGAACCTCGCGGCGACCGTGATCGTCTTCGCCACGATCTCGATCCCGGGCAAGATCGGCACCGAGGCTGCGCTGTCCTTCCTCGGCGTCGGAGTGCCGCCGCCGACCCCGGCCTGGGGCCGCTCGATCGGCGAGGCGATCGGCTGGGTCGGTACCGACCCGATGTTCCTGATCTTCCCGGGAGCGGCGCTGTTCCTGATCACGTTGGCGTTCAACCTGTTCGGCGACGGGCTGCGTGACGCGCTGGACCCGCGCACGGCCGTCACCGCCCGAGCCGGGATCGGGAGATGAGCGAACCCCGATGAACCTGCTCCGCTACCTGGCCGGCCGCATCGGCGGCATGCTGCTGGTGTTGGTGATCTTGACCTTCGTCACCTACGCCGTCTTCTACCTGTCCCCCGCCGACCCGGCCCAGCTGTCCTGCGGCCGGCCGTGCACCCCGGAACGGCTGGCGCAGGCCCGCACCTTCATGGGCTTCGACTCGCCCTGGTACACCCAGGTGGTCCAGTTCGCGATCGGCATCGTCGCCGGCCGAACGTTCGGCTCCGGCCCGGCGGCGATCGAATGCGCGGCGCCGTGCTTCGGTTACTCGTTCCGGCTCAGCGCGCCGGTCACCGACCTGATCATGGACCGGATCGGCGTGACGTTCTCGCTGGCCATCGGCGCCGCGGTGCTCTGGCTGATCCTCGGCGTCGGCACCGGCACCATCTCCGCACTCCGTCGCGGCAGCCTGCTGGACCGCTCGCTGATGACACTGTCCATCGCTGGAGTCTCGGCTCCCTCTTATCTGGTGGGGTTGCTGGGCATCCTGCTGTTCGGCTTCACCCTCGACATGGTGCCGATCGGCGGCTACTCCCCCGTCGCCGACGGCATGATCGACTGGCTCTGGCACCTGGTGCTGCCCTGGTGCGTGCTGGCGCTGATCAACGCCGCGATCTACACCCGGCTGACCCGCGGCCAGTTGCTCGAGGTGCTCAACGAGGACTACATCCGGACCGCGCGGGCGAAGGGGCTCAGCGAGCGCCGGATCATCCCGCTGCACGCGCTGCGCAACGTCCTGCTGCCGATCGCGACCGTGTTCGGCCTCGACCTCGGCGGGCTGCTCGGCGGTGCGGTGATCACCGAGCGGGTGTTCTCGATGCCCGGGCTCGGCGCCCTGCTGCTGGACGCGGTCGGCAACCTCGATCTCCCGGTGATCGTCGGAGTGACCCTGTTCTCGGCGTTCCTGATCATTCTGGCCAACCTGGTCATCGACCTGGGGTACGGCCTCCTCGACCCCCGCGCCCGACGCGCTGCGGTGCACTGAACGGAAGGATCCATCTGATCATGAAGAGACTGAAACTCGCCGGAGCCCTGATCGCCGCGGCGGTGATCGCGTTGACCGGCTGCAACGCCAACGCACCCAGTCCGGGCGGCGGCAACTCGGCTCCGCCGACCACCGGCGGCACGCTGACGATCTTCTCCTCGGCCACCGAGATGGCCTTCGACCCGGCGAAGAGCCAGGGCCTCGCGATCACCTCCAATGCCCTGGTGCACCGCCGGCTGACCGCCTGGGACATCACGCCGGGCAAGCCGCCGGCCGTGGTGCCGGACCTCGCCACCGACACGGGCAAGCCCAGCGAGGACGGCAAGACCTGGACCTTCACGCTGAAGGACGGGCTGGCCTTCGACGACGGCACGCCGATCACCAGCGCCGACATCAAGTACGGGATCGAGCGGTCCTTCGCCCCGGAGTTGTCCGGCGGGCTCTCGTACCACAAGACGCTGTTGACCGGCGGGGCCGACTACGAGGGCCCGTACCAGGGCAAGGAACTCGATTCGATCAAGACGCCGGACGACAAGACGATCATCTTCGAGCTCGACGTGCCGTACGGCGACTGGCCGTGGGTCGCCTCCACCGTCGCGTTCTCCCCGGTCCCGAAGGCGAAGGACACCGATCCGGCGACGTACGGTCAGAAGCCCGCCGCCTCCGGTCCGTACACGGTCGAGAGCTACGACCAGGGCGTCGCGATGCGGCTGACCCGCAACGAGAACTGGAAGCGCGAGACCGACCAGGTCCGCACCGCTGGGCCGGACAAGATCACGTTCAAGCTCAGCCAGGACGACACGGTCGCTGCGCAGGCGCTGATCGCCGACTCCGGCGAGGCGAAGGACGCGTTCGGCGCCGGGTTCGTCCCGGCCGCCCAATTGGCCCAGGCGCAGGCGAATCCGCAGGCCAAGGAGCGACTGGTCACCTCCGAGCCGGGCGCGGTGTCCTACCTGGCGATGAACACCCAGCGCGGTGTGCTGAAGGACGTGAAGGTGCGCCAGGCGCTGCAGTACGCGGCCGATCGCAAGGCCTACCTGACCGCGGTCGGCGGGCCGATCTCCGGTGACTACGCGACGACCTTGATCACGCCGGGCATCCCGGGCCGTCAGGTGTACGACCTCTACCCCGCCCCGGAGACCGGCGACATCGAGAAGGCCAAGGCGCTGCTGGCCGAGGCCGGACACGCGGACGGGCTGAAGCTCACGCTGATCGTCGGCGACGACGGCTCCGACCAGGCCCAGGCGCAGGCCCTGCAGCAGGGTTTCGCGAAGGCCGGCGTGACGGTCACCCTCCGGCCGCTGGACTCCAACGCACTGATCCAGACGGCGACCGGGCCGAAGGGCGACTACGACCTCTACCTGGGCAGCTGGCAGCCGGACTTCCCGTCCGCCAACGGCAACATCCAGCCGCTGTTCGCGTCCAGCCAGATCGGCAACGGCAACTACAACATCTCCCGCTACAGCAATCCGGAGGTGGACGAGTTGATCAAGAAGGCGACCGGGACGATCGACCCGGCCGCGGCCGAGGCCATCTGGGCGGAGATCGACAAGAAGATCATGACCGACGCCCCGGTGATCCCGCTGACGTACACGAAGAACTCGTTCCTGCACGGCTCCAACGTGCAGAACTTCGCCATCGGTGCGTTCCCCGCCTATCCGAACTACGTCAAGGTCACGCTCAAGCAATGACCGTTCCCGTCCTCGAGGTCGACGATCTCGGCGTCACGTTCCGGCCCCGGTCGGGACGCGGCGCCGAGGTGGAGGCCGTCGCCGGGGTGAGCTTCGCGGTCCAGCGCGGCCGGGTGCTCGCCCTGGTCGGCGAGTCCGGCTCCGGCAAGAGCGTCAGCGCGCTGGCGACGCTCGGCCTGTTGCCGGACACCGCCCGGGTCGCCGGCAGCATCCGGCTCGCCGGTGAGGAACTGCTCGGGGCACCGCCGGAACGGCTGCGGCAGGTCCGCGGCGGTACCATCGGAACGATCTTCCAGGAACCGGCCAGCGCACTGAACCCGGTCTACTCGGTCGGCTGGCAGATCACCGAGGCGCTGCGGGCGCACGACCGGAACCTGTCGCCGACCGATGCCCGGCACCGCGTCCGCGAACTGCTGGCCCAGGTCGGGCTGACCGACGGCCTGCGGATCGCCCGGTCCTATCCGCACGAACTGTCCGGCGGCCAACTGCAGCGGTGCATGATCGCGATGGCGATCGGCAACGGCCCGCAGCTCTTGATCGCCGACGAGCCGACGACGGCGCTCGACGTCACGGTGCAGGCCGGCATCCTCGCCCTGCTCCGGCGGCTGCGCGACGAACTCGGCATGGCGATCCTGTTGATCACCCACGACATGGGCGTGGTCGCCGACCTGGCCGACGACGTGGCCGTGCTGCGGTCCGGCCTGCTGGTCGAGTCCGCGCCGGTACGGGAGCTGTTCGGCAACCCGCGCGACGACTACACGCGCACCCTGCTGAGCGCCGTGCCCAGGCTGGCCGGGCTCACCCTGACCGAGGCCGTGCCGTCTCCGGATCCCTTGCCGGACAGCGATGCCGAGGCTCCGCCGGCGGCCGAGCTGAAGCAGGTGACGATCACCTACCCGGGCACCGGCTTCGGCCGGGCGGTCACCGCTGCCGAGCAGGTGGACCTGCGGATCGGACGCGGCGACCTGGTCGGGCTGGTCGGCGAGTCCGGCTCCGGCAAGTCCACCATCGGACGGGGGCTGGCCGGTCTGGTCCGGGCCGCCGACGGGTCGGTCGAGCTGGCCGGGATCGACATCACCCGGGCCAACCGGCGGCTGCTGCACCGCGCCCGCTCCCGGCTCGGCATGATCTTCCAGGACCCCGGGTCCAGCCTCAACCCGCGGCACCCGATCGAGCGCAGCATTGCCGAGCCGCTGCAGCTGGCCGGCGTGGCGCCGGTGGAGCGTCGGCGCCGCGTCCTGGAGTTGCTCGACGCCGTCCGGCTCGGTGCCGCGCTGGCCCAGCGGCTGCCGCACGAACTGTCCGGCGGCCAGCGGCAACGGGTGGCGATCGCCCGCGCGCTGGCCAACAACCCGGAACTGTTGATCGCCGACGAGCCGACCAGCGCGCTGGACGTGTCGGTGCAGCAGACGATCATCGAACTGCTCGCCGACCTGCACCGCGACCTCGGCTTCGGCTGCCTGTTCATCTCGCACGACCTTGCGGTGGTCGGCCAGCTGACCGACCGGATCGCCGTCATGCGGCAGGGCCGGATCGTGGAGACCGGTCCGACGGAGCGGGTGCTGAGCCGGCCCGCGGAGCCTTACACGCAACGGTTGCTGGCCGCCGTACCGGTCGCCGACCCGGACGAGCAGCGGCAGCGCCGTGAGGCCTGGCTGCAGCTCTCCGGCGAGTGATCATGGTCTGATGGTTCCATGATCGACATCCACACCCACTGCCATCAGTCCGTGCATCTCGGCCCGGTCTGGCAGCGGGACATGGCGCGCGCGTACCGAACGGGGTTCGAGCGGGACTTCACGCCGGGCCGGTACGACCAGGTGATGCGCGAGGGCGGCATCTCCGCGGCCGTGGTGTTCGGCGTCCGGGCTACCGCGGCCGGGATCGCGACCCCGAACGACTACGTCCAGTGGTTCTGCGAGGAGACCGCGACCGAGACCATCCCGTTCACCGCGCTCGACCTGGCCGACCCCGACGTCCTTGATCAACTCGAGGACGGGATCGCCCGTGGGTTCCGCGGCATCAAGTGCTATCCGACGACGGCGCTGTTCGATCCGCGGGACCCGAGCCACGACCCGGTCTACCGGCGTGCTGCCGAGGCCGGACTGGTGCTGCTGTGGCATCAGGGCGCCACCCCGGTCCCGGCCGCCAGCCTCGCGCTGAGCCTGCCGCTGCTGATCGACGATGTCGCCCGCCGGCATCCCGGCCTGGTGCAGGTGATCGCGCACCTGGGGCATCCGTGGCAACGCGAGACCATCGTCACGGTCCGCAAGAACCGCAACGTGTACACGGATGTGTCGGCGGTCTGGGCCCGCCCGCTGGACGGCTACTTCGCCCTGGTCCGGGCGCAGGAATGGGACGTCGTCCCGAAGCTCGTGTTCGGCTCCGACTTCCCGCACTGGACCCCCGCCCAGGCCGTCACCGGACTTCGCGAACTGGTCGGCAGCGGACCCGGCGGCCTGCCGACCGTCCGCCCGGACACGATCGCTCACCTCGTCGAGAGTGATCATCTGCGGACCCTCGGCCTGCGCTGATCATCCCCGGCGGCCTCGGTCGGCCCACTGCCGCATCGATCGGCACTGCCACGGCACGACCCGATCAGCCGTACTCGTCGACGTCCAGATCGGCCTCGGCGTCGACCAGGAAGGCCATCAGCTCGGCATCCAGGTCGAAGCCGAGAAGTTGGTGCTGGCCGGGCAGCTTCTGCAGCTCGGCGTCCGGCGGACTGAGCAGTTCCTCCTCGCCGTCCTCGTGATCGAAGTTGCGGACCACGAAGAAGCGGGCGCCGCCGTGGTTCGGGTCGTCCCGGCGGAGTTCGCGGGCGACCTCGGCGATCTTGTTCCGCTGTGGCCGGACCCGGTCCAGGACCTGGCCGATCTGCTCGTCGACGCGGAGGCCGGACTCGCGGCAGACCAGTTTCCAGGTGTGCCGCGGCGGTCTCGGCGGGTCGGCGCGGCGG
This sequence comes from Microlunatus sp. YIM B11417, assembly GCF_059617205.1. Lineage (NCBI taxonomy): Bacteria > Bacillati > Actinomycetota > Actinomycetes > Propionibacteriales > Propionibacteriaceae > Microlunatus > Microlunatus sp. YIM B11417. The sequence continues at coordinate 237,127 of NZ_JCAMPJ010000003.1, read as the reverse complement.
CTGCCGAGCACCCCGACCTCGTCGGGCTCCAGGCCGATCCGCCGGCCGATCTGGCCGGCCGAGAGCTTGCTGCTGGTCAGGGCGAGATAGACGTACTGCCGGATTCGCACCGGTGAACCCTAGGGCTGCCGCTCCAGGAATTCCAGCACCTCGGTCTCGTCCACGCCGGGAAAGGCGCCGGCCGGGAGCGAGGCGAGCAGGCTCGACTGGACCTTCGCACTCGGCCAGTTCCGGCCCCGCCACCGCGTGGCCAGCGGTTCCGGCGGCTCGGCGCAGCAGGCGGGGTCGGGGCAGGTGGACCGGCCCCGGTGCGGCGTGTCGCGGCCGCGGAACCATTTCACGTATTGATAGGGCGTGCCGACCGAGACCGAGAAGTTCTCCCGCTCCCCTCGCTCGGCGACGGCCGTACACCAGAAGGTGCCGCCGACGGTGTCGGTGTACTGCTGGTACGGCTGCGTCCAGTCCTCGGTCTCGAACACCTCGCGCGCGGTCCAGGAGCGACACACCTGCTGCCCCTCGACCGCGCCGGACGGGTCCATCGGGAAGATCACGCCGTCGTTGGAGTACGCCTTGTAGATGATGCCGGCCTGGTTGACCCGCATAAAGTGCACCGGGATCTCCAGGTGCTTCGTGGCCAGGTTGGTGAACCGGTGCGCGGCCATCTCGTACGACACCGAGTAGCGCTCCTGCAGGTCCTCGAGCTCGAGGTCCTTGGCCGCCTTGGCCTGCTGCAGGAACTCGACCGCCCATCGCTCGGGTACCAGCGCCGCCGCCGCGAAGTAGTTGACCTCGACCCGCTGGCGCAGGAACTCCGCGTAGTCGGCCGGCGGACGATGATCGAGAGCGACATGGCCGAGCGCCGCCAGAGCCAACGTCCGTTGGGATTGCGCGTCCGTCGTGGGCAGGAAGATGCGGCGCCGTTCAAGATCGGTGACGCTGCGGGTGGTCCGCGGCAGATCCGGTACGGACAGCAGCGAGAAGCCCATCACCTCGGCCAGCCCGGCCACACCGAACCGGGTCAGCGGCCCGCCCTGGTGGCCGATCTTGATCAACAACGCATCGGCCAACTGTTCGATCTCCGGGAAGTAGTTGTCCGAGGCGCGCATCCAGGCCCGTAGCTCCGCGTTGGCCCGGCGGGCGTACTCCGGTGTGCTGTCGCGCTCGGCCTTGACCGCGGCGAGCGCCCGGTGCAGGGCGACCAGGGACTCCAACGCGTCCAGCGGCAGTCTGGGTCCGGCACGTACCGGCGCGACGCCGAGGTCGGCGAAGGAGGCGAGCCGCTGGGCACGTTCCAACTCGATCTCCAGGCCGGCACGGCGGTTCGGCGCGGTGGTGGTGAGGAAGTCGGCGAGTTCCGCGCCGAGCGCCTCGGCCAGCGCGGACAGCACCGAGAGCCGGGCCTCCCGCTTGCCGGTCTCGATCAGCGACAGCGCGGACGGCGAGATCCCGGCGGCGGCCGCGACCTGATCGAGCGTCCCGCCGCGGCTCTTCCGCAGGTGCCGCAGCCGCTTGCCGATCAGCAGCGCATCCGGGCCGTCGGCCTTCGTCGCCTGCCGGACGGGCGAACGCGGCCCGATCGGCTGCCTGTGACCCTCGTCAAGAACCGAAGATCTTGACGCCGCGTCGCGCTGCGAAGGTGTCATTTCTCGATTAGACCACCAGGATTGCGACGGCGGAGTCGCCGAGCATCATCAATTTCTGCAGTTCTTGACGAACCCGCTGCCGGCACCCGCTCGCCGGCGGATGCAACCTCGGACCCGGACCGTGACGTAGAGGGTACGAGCGGGCCGAGCTCCGGCCCGCCGGGGACAGGAGGACGGCACGATGCTGAATCGACGGAAGCTGCTGGCGGCGACGGGCCTGGCCGGATTGGGCTGGGCGATCGGGTCCGGCCCGGCCCGGGCCGAGACGGCGGGGCCGACCTGGACCGGTACGCCGATCGGGCTGCCGAACACGTACCTCGACGCCGTCGCGAGCACCCGGCACGGCACCTGGGCCGTCGGGATCCGGCTGCTGGACGGGTTCCAGGAGACCCGGCCCCTCGCGCTGCGCCGCCAGGGTGGCCGGTGGCTGGCGACCCCGCAGCCGGTCCGGACGAACGCGAGGCTGCTGAGCGTGGCGATCGGCCCGGCCGGCCAGGTCTGGGCGGTCGGCAGCAGCACCACCGATCAGGTGGATCGACCGTTGGCGCTCCGGTGGGACGGCCGCGCGTGGCGGATGATCAAGCCGCCGGCAGTGCCGACCGGCACGTTCGGCGATGTCGCGGTCGGTCCGGACGGCACCGTCTGGGTGGCCGGCTGGGCGAGCGTCGACGGGGCCGAGCGGGGTGTCGTCTACACCTACGCGCACGGGTCCTGGCGGCTGCTCGGCGACGGCCTGGAACAGACGATCAACGGCAACACGCTGCTGGTCCGGTCCGCCGAGGAGGTCTGGCTGGGAGCCAATCCCGGGCTGGCCCGGTTCGACGGCAAGCGCTGGACGCCGGTCGAGGAGTTCCCGGCCGACGGCTCCCGGATCCTCACCGGACTGGCCGCGGACGGCCGGACCGACGTCTGGGGCGCCGGCGTCGCGCACACCCCGGACCGGGAACGGCCCCTGGTGGTTCACTACGACGGTTCCGGCTGGCGGACGATCGAAGCCCCGGCCGAGTACGCGCAGCTCTATGCCGTGGCGCTCTGGAACGGCCGGCCGGTCGCCGTCGGCGAACGGTTCTTCGAGAGCGGCGATCTGGTGATCAACAAGCCGTACGTCCTCGTCCGGCGCGGCGGCCGGTTCGTGGCCGTCGAGGCACCGGCCGTGCCGAAGCCGTCGACCGGGGTGCTCACCGGCCTGGCCGCCGACCGGTCCCGGCTGTGGACCGTCGGTGCGGTCGATCAGGCCGCGCTCGCCGCGTACCACAAGGGAAAGCTCGGTTAGCCCGGTTCCGTCAAGATCAGTTGATCTTGACGGCGCCAGGTCGTGCTCGGCCGGCCCCGAGGCTTGCACAGTGATGATCACCGGCTCCCCGTACCGCCGGGGAGCGACGACGCGAGGAGTGATCATGACCAGTACCATCAATCCGACCCAGCCGACCGGGACCGCAGCGGAGTCCGCGCTCGCCCTGCAGCGGGACTGGGCCACCAACCCGCGGTGGTCCGGGATTTCACGCAGCTACACGGCTCAGGACGTGGTGGCGCTGCGCGGGTCGCTGGTCGAGGAGCACACCCTGGCGAGGTTCGGTGCCGAGAAGCTGTGGCGGCTGCTCGACGAGCGCCGGTTCGTCCGCAGTCTGGGTGCGCTCACCGGCAACCAGGCCGTGCAGCAGGTGAAGGCCGGTCTGGAGGCGATCTACCTGTCCGGCTGGCAGGTCGCCGCCGACGCGAATCTGGCCGGCCAGACCTATCCCGATCAGAGTCTCTACCCGGCCAACTCGGTGCCGAGCGTGGTGCGCCGGATCAACAACGCGATGCTGCGCGCCGACCAGATCGAGACGGCCGCCAACCGCGGACCGACCGGCGAGCCGGGCCGGTTGCTGGCACCGATCGTGGCCGACGCCGAGGCCGGCTTCGGCGGCCCGCTGAACGCCTTCGAGCTGATGAAGCAGATGATCGCCGCGGGTGCGGCCGGGGTGCACTGGGAAGATCAACTCGCCTCGGAGAAGAAGTGCGACCATCTCGGCGGCAAGGTGCTGATCCCGACCCGGCAGCACGTCCGGACGCTGAACAGCGCTCGGCTGGCCGCCGACGTGCTCGGCGTGCCGACCCTGGTGATCGCCCGTACCGACGCGCTGGCGGCGAACCTGCTGACCAGTGACGTCGACCCGATCGACGCCGAGTTCTGCACCGGTGAACGGACCGCCGAGGGCTACTTCCGGGTCAGCGGCGGCCTCGAGCCGGTGCTGGCCCGGGCCAAGGCGTACGCGCCGTACGCGGACCTGATCTGGGTCGAGACCGGCACTCCTGATCTTGGTCTGGCCGCGGAGTTCGCGACCGAACTGCACCGGGAGTTCCCGGGCCGGCGACTGGCCTACAACTGCTCGCCGTCGTTCAACTGGAAGGCCGCCCTGGACGACCGGCAGATCGCCGAGTTCCAAGATCGACTCGGCGAACTCGGGTACGCGTTCCAATTCATCACCCTGGCCGGCTTCCATGCCCTGAACCACTCCATGTTCAGCCTCGCCCGCGACTACGCCCGCCGCGGCATGCCCGCCTACGTGGAGCTCCAGGAGGCCGAGTTCGGCGACGAGCCGAACGGCTACACCGCGACCAAGCACCAGGCCGAGGTCGGCACCGGCTACTTCGACGCCGTCGCCACCGCCCTCAACCCCACCAGCGAGACCACCGCCCTGGCCGGCTCCACCGAACAGCAGCAGTTCCACTGACTCGCAACCGCGCCCTGAGCTTGTCGAAGGGCCCGATGTCTCAGGAGAGATTGTGGAGAACTGGCATTCCGGGAGGTTATCCACAAGCGGAGAGCCTCGCGCTTGCCAGGGGAACCGTCCGCACCCAACCTCGACCCATGCCCTTTGTCTACATCCTCGAATGCGCCGACGGCTCCTACCATGTCGGTAGCGCGCGCAACCTTGATCAACGAATGCAAGATCATCATCTTGGGTCCGCCGACGGCTACACGGTGACGAGACGCCCGGTCCGATTGGCCTGGTTCTGCGAGTGCGAACGGATCGACGAGGCCTACGTGCTCGAGCGCAAGATCAAGGGCTGGCGTCGGGAGAAGCGGCGCGCCTCGATCGAGGGACGGTTCTCGGATCTGCCGAACCTCTCCCGGTCCTACGGACGTCGCGACGAACCCTGATTCCGCCCACCACGTGCCCTGAGCTTGTCGAAGGACTGGGCCACATCCGCCTTGGTCCTTGATCAGGCTCAGGGCACGCGCTACCAACCCCCCACGCCCTTCGACAGGCTCAGGGCACGAACTCCGGCTTGGCCCTTCGACAGGCTCAGGGCACGAGCTACCAACCCACCGCGCCCTTCGACAGGCTCAGGGCACGAACTCCGGCTTGGCCCTTCGACAGGCTCAGGGCACGTTGGTCGTTCGGCGTGGATTCGGGGCAGGGAGAGGTGGAACGGGGCCATGGTCCGGTGGGGCGCGGCGAGGCAGGCTCGGGGCATGAGTTCAGCATCGTTGCGCCCGCCGGCGGTCCCGTTGATCACCGTCGACCCGTACCTCAGCGTCTGGTCCATGGCGGACCGGCTGACCGACGCCCCGACGAAGCACTGGACGTCGGCGGTGCAGCCGCTGGTCGGTGCGGTCCGGATCGACGGGACGGCGCGGCGGGTGATCGGGCGGAACGGGCCGGAGCCGATGCCGCAGGTCGACGTGGCCGTGCATCCGACCCGGACGGTGTACCGGTTCGAGGAGCTCGGGGTACGGCTGACGCTCAGCTTCATCACGCCGGCGCTGCCGGATGACCTGGTCCGGCTGTCCTGGCCGGTCACGTATCTCGAGTTCGGCGTCGAGTCGGTCGACGGTCATGATCATGAGGTCGACCTGTTCTTCCAACTGCCCGCCCAGCTCAGCGTCGACAACGGCACCCAGTCGGTGGTGGCGGTCCGGCCGGCCGTCGAGGGGCTGACCGTTGCCGGGTTCGGGAACGCCGACCAGCGGGTGCTGAACCGGAGCGGCGATGATCTTCGGATCGACTGGGGCTGGGCCTATCTCGCGTACGCCGACGGCCAGTTCGAGCGTTCCGTGGTGGTGCGCGGCGGGGCCGCGCTGGACGCCTTCGTGGCCGGCGAACCGTTGCCGGCCAGCGATTCGCTGGAGTTCCCGGCGCCGGCCGGCCGCAAGGCTCCGGCGGCCGCCTGCACCGCCTCGGTCACGGTCCGGCCGGACCAGCCGGTCGCCCGGCACCTGATCGTCGCCTACGACGACCAGTTCTCGATCGAGTACCACCACCGCAAGCTGCGGCCGTACTGGCGGGCCCAGGGCCTGACCGCCGAGCAGCTGCTGCGGCAGGCGGCCGCCGACTTCGCGTCGATCAAGGAACGCTGCGTCGCGTTCGACGCGGAGGTCGAGGCCGATCTGGCCGCGGTCGGTGGCCCGGAGTACGCGGCGGTCGCCTCGCTCGCGTACCGGCAGTGCCTGGCGGCCCACAAGCTGGTCCAGGACCTCGACGGCACGCTGCTCTACTTCTCCAAGGAGAACTACTCCAACGGCTGCATCGGCACCGTCGACGTCACCTACCCGTCCGCGCCGATGTTCCTGCTGTTCCGGCCCGAGCTGCTGATCGCGCAGCTGCTGCCGATCCTCGACTACGCCGCGTCGCCGCGCTGGCGCTTCCCGTACGCGCCGCACGACCTCGGCACCTATCCGCTGGCCAACGGCCAGGTCTACGGTGGCGGCGAGGAGACCGAAGATCATCAGATGCCGCTCGAGGAGTGCGGCAACATGTTGATCTTGATCGGCGCGCTCGGCACGCTGGCCGGCGACTGGAGCCTGGCCGAGCGGCACCCCGACCTGCTGCGCACCTGGGCCGACTACCTGGTCGAGCACGGCGCCTCTCCGGCCGAGCAGCTGTGCACCGACGACTTCGCCGGCCCGTTCGCCGACAACATCAACCTGGCCGCGAAGGCGATCGTCGGAATCCGTTGCTACGCGGACATCCTGGCCGCCCTCGGCGATCCGAACGCCGCCGCCGACTACCGCGGCACGGCGGAGTCCATGATCAAGCAGTGGTACGCCGACGCGGATCTCGGTGATCACACGGCGCTCGCGTTCGGCGCTCAGGACACCTGGAGCCAGAAGTACAACCTGGTCTGGGACCGGCTGCTCGGCCTCGACCTGGTGCCGGGTGCGGTGATCGAGCGCGAGCTCGCGTACTACCGGACCAAGCTCGACACGTACGGGCTGCCGCTGGACAACCGGGAGAGCTACACCAAGTTCGACTGGTCGTTGTGGACCGCGGCGCTGACCGACGACGCCGACTTCCGGGCGACCATGATCGATGCGGCCTACCGCTGGCTGAACGAGACGCCGTCCCGGATCGCGCTGACCGACGTCTACCACACCGACGACGGCCGGGTCGCCGACGTCGGCGGGCCGTTCCAGGCCAGGTCCGTCGTCGGCGGCGCCTTCATCGAGCTGCTCGCCGATCCCGAGCGCCGGCGGAAGTGGAACGCCCGGGTCAGCGGTGCCGGCGGCGCCAGCGGTCAGGGCTGATCGACACCACGCGGCGGAACGCGCGGGAGAACGAGAACGCGTCCCGGTAGCCGGTCTGCCGGGCGATCGAGGCGAGCGTCAGGTCGGTCGTCCGCAGCAGCAGCCGGGCCTGCTCCATCCGCAGGCCGCGGACCATCGCCGACGGCGTCTGGCCGAACTCGCGCAGGCACAGCCGGCGCAGGTGCTCCGCGCTCATACCGGCCCGCTCGGCGAGCCGGTCCAGGGTCCAGTCGTCGGTGAGTCGCTGTCGGACCGTACGCCACAGCCCGGCCAGCCGCGGATCGGCGCCGGTGTCCAGCTGCCGGGAGAGATAGAGCGTGATCAGCCCGCTCAGCATCCGGATCACCTCGGGATCGGCGGTGCCGACCCGCTCCGCCTGCAGCGCCTTGATCAACTGGGTCCACAGCTCCGCCTCGACCGGGCGCAGCAGCGGCCCGGCGACATCGGCCCGGATCGGCCGGAACGAGGCCCAGGCGACCGACCAGGGCGTGTTCTCGTAGGCCCGGTAGGCGTGCGGGGCGTGCGGCGGTGTCAGGTAGGCGAAGCCCGGCCGGCAGGTGATCCACTTCCCGTCCACCCAGACCGCGCCACGGCCGTCCCGGCAGGCGAGCAGCTGGGCCTCGGCCGGATCCGTACGGACGAAGCGGAACTCGTCCAGCACGTCGGACAGCCCGACCATCGAGATCCCGGCCTCGGCCAGTTCCGGGCAGTCCCGGCCGGTGACGATCACCTCGCGGACGCCGGCGCCGATCCGGTGATCATCGACGAGCCGAAGCCCGCCTCCGCTCTCCCGTGCCCCGGCCGTCATGACGACAACCCTATGCGGGCCGCCCGCCGAGCCGGTTCCGCAGTCCCAGCGGCTGACCCGGTCGCCGCACCGGCACGCTCCTGCTCTAATCTTATTGACATCCATTTTCAATAAGAGGAGGTCGGGCGTGGCACGACGAACGAGCCGGGAGCTGGACTGCGTGATCATCGGAGCCGGCCCCGCGGGCGTGGGCACGGCCATCGCCCTGAGCGCGATCGACGACCTGACCTGGACCGTCGTCGAACGCGGCCGGGTCGGTCAGACGTTCCTCGACTGGCCGGCAGAGCAGCGCTTCCTGACGCCGTCGTTCACCGGCAACGGCTTCGGCGCCACCGACCTCAACTCGGTGCACCCGCTGACCTCACCGGCGTTCTCGCTCGGTGTCGACTATCCCGACGGGCCCGGCTACGCGCGCTACCTCGCCGCGGTCGCCGATCACTTCGGGCTCGCCGTCCGGTCCCGTACCGAGGTGCACCGGATCAATCCCGAGCCACGGCGGTTCCGGCTCGTCACGTCGCGGGGAGCGCTGCGGGCCAGAACCGTCGTCTGGGCCGGCGGCGAGTTCGGCGACCCGGGGCGGCCGGCCTTCCCCGGAGCCGACCTCGGCCAGCACGCCTCGACCGAGCCGGCCTGGGCTTCGCGCAAGGGCCGGGTGCTGGTGATCGGCGGGTACGAGTCCGGCATCGATCTGGCCTGTCACCAGGTCGGGCACGGCGCCGAGGTGACCGTTGTCGATCCCGAGCATCCGTGGGACGCCCGGCAGGGTTCCGACCCGTCCTTCCTGCTGGCACCGCGAACCAGGCAGCGACTCCGGGCCGCCCAGCAGACCGGCCGGCTCTCCTTGATCGGCACCGCCAGGGTCATCGGGCTGACCGCGATCGACGGCGGCTTCCGGGCCGCTCTCAGCAGCGGAGCGGAGTTGATCACCGACACCGCACCGATCATCGCCACCGGCTACGGCTCCGGGCTCGGCCCGGCCGGGCCGCTGTTCGAGCGGCGCCCGGACGGCTGGCCACTGGTGGACACCAACGACGAATCGACCACCACTCCGGGGATCTTCCTGGTCGGTGCCGGCCTGCGGCACGACCACCTCCGGTTCTGCTTCGTCTACAAGTTCCGGCAGCGGTTCGCCCAGGTGGCCCGGGCGATCGCCGAGCGGCTGGGCCGGGACGCCGGCGGGCTGGAGTACTGGCGCTCGGCCGGCATGTGGACCGACGATCTTTCCTGCTGTGGTACGGAATGCGCCTGCTGACGCGGCCGGCCCCGGCCCCCGACCGGACCGCCGGAGTCAGCCCGCTGGTGCCGGTCCTGCTGGTGGCGGCGGTGATCAGCGGGACGCTGATCGGGCTGGCCGGCCCGACCGTCGGCGGTGCGCTCTCGACCGGCACCGACCCCCTGGTCCTGCTGCTGGTGTTCCTGTTGCTGTTCGATGTCGGACTGTCCGGAATCCGCCGGTTCCGCCGTCATCGGCGGGTGATCGCCGTCGCGCTCTTGATCAACTTCCTGCTGGTGCCGCTGCTCGCGGTGGTGATCGCCCGGCTGTTCGGCGGCGACCGTCCCGAGGTCTGGCTCGGCCTGATCATCTACCTGACCGCGCCGTGCACCGACTGGTTCCTCGGCTTCACCCGGCTGGCCGGCGGGAATGTGGCGGCCGGCTCGGTGCTGCTGCCGCTCAACCTGATCGCCCAACTGCTGCTCTGCCCGGTCTACTGGGCCCTGCTCGGCGCCGCACAGCTCGGCTATCGGCCGGAGGCGATCGCGATCACGGTCGGGCAGTGGTTCGTCGGTCCCGTGCTGGCGGCTTCCCTGGTCAGGCTGCTGATCCGGGCGTTGCTGCCCCGGTCGGCGGGCGACGTGATCATCGGCGCCGCGCGGCGACTGGTGCCGTGGACGATCGCTGCTCTGATCATCACGATCTTCGCCGGCCACGCCGGCACCCTGGTCGCCGAGCTGGCCACGTTGCCGAGGGTCCTGGGCACCGTCGCGGTCTTCTTCGTGATCATGCTCGCCGTCGGTGAACTGGTCCGGCGGGCGGGCCGGTTCGACCGTCCCGACCACGTTCTGCTGACCATGACGACCTCCGCGCGGAACGCGCCGCTGATGATCGCCATCGCGGCCGTCACGTTCCCGGACCGGCCGGCCGTGGTGGCCACGATCGTCGCCGGGATGCTCATCGAGTTCCCGCACCTGATCATGATCACCGCCCTGCTGCGCCGGCGCCCGGAGGCCGTACGGTGACCGAGCTCGATGTCCTCGCCGCGCGCTTCGACCTGCTGCAGCCGCGGTTCGGCCCCGGCCTGGACCGCTGTCTCCCGCTGGTGGCGGATCTCGCCCGGCAGTCCGGCGGGCCGGTCGTCGAGCTCGGCTGCGGGACCGGTGCCCTGCTGGCCGCGCTGCGCACCCGGGTCGGCGACGGCCCGAGCCTCACCGGGGTCGAGGCCGATCCGGTCCTGCGCCGGCTGGCTCGCGAGGTGCACGCGGTGACGGTCATCGAGGGCGACTTCCGCGACCTCGACTGGCTCGCCGAGACCGGACCGCGGGTGGTCGTCGCCGTACGCGCGCTGCACTACCCGAGCCGGGACGAGGTGGCCGAGCTCTACCGCCGGCTCGCCGAACGCCTGCCCGGCGGAGCGACCTTGATCAACGCCGACCGGTTCGGCCCGACGGCGCCGGACTGGCAGGCGCTGGCCGGCTGGCACCGGTGGTGGCGCGACGCCGGCCGGGAACCGAGGCTCGCGGACGCCTTCGCCCGGCGCCGCCTAGACACCGCCGGCGCCCTCGGCGGCGGCAACGCGATGACGGCCGAAGAGCACCGGGACGCCCTGCTCGCCGCCGGGTTCGGCCGGGTCGCCACCCGGCACGCCGACCCGGTCCGCGGCGACGCCGTCCTCGCCGCTACGCTCGTCTGATGGTCCATGATCAACGGGCGGATTCATGATCATCGAGCCGTGGCACGGCCGGGAGAACCGATGAGCGACGGGCTGTTCCGCAACGCGAAGGTCTTCACGGGACGCGCCGAGGACGACTTCGCCACCGCGTTCCGGATCGAGGGCGGCCGGGTGAGCTGGGTCGGCGACCAGGCCGAGGTCGCCGATCGGGCCGCGACCGATCTCGGTGGTCGGACGGTCCTGCCCGGCCTGCTCGACGTCCACACGCATCCGGCCGTGATGGCGGCCCAGGCCGACGCGATCGACTGCCTGCCGCCCCGGGTGACGTCGCTCGCCGCGCTGCTGGACCGGCTCCGCGACCATCCGTCGTACGGAGCCGGGCCGGATGCCTGGATCCTCGGCACCGGCTTCGACGACGCCCGCTTCCCGGAGGGCCGGGCCCCGACTGCGGCCGATTTGGACACCGTGTCGACGACCCAGCCGGTGCTGGTCCGGCGCTGCGACGGCCACTCCGCCTCGTGCAACACCCGCGCCCTCGAACTCGCGGGCATCACGGCGGCGACCGCCGATCCGTCCGGCGCCCGTTTCGAACGGGACGCCGACGGCAACCCGACCGGCGTGCTGACCGAGATCGCCGCGGTCGACGCCGTCGCCGACCGGATCCCGGAACCGGACGCCGCGACGATCGCCCGGCGGCTGGCCGACCTGGACGAGCACTTCCTCTCCCACGGCCTGACCGGCGTCTGCGATCTGCTGTCCAGCTTCGTACCCGATCCGCTGCCGGCCTTCCGGGCCGCCCGCGAACTCGGCTTCCGGCCCCGGGTCGCGCTCTACCCCGGCTGGCAGCCCGGACTCGCCGACCTGACCGAGGACGACCGGACCGGTCCGATCAAGATCGCCGGCGTCAAGGTGTTCGCCGACGGGGCCTTCTCGAACCGGACGGCCTGGGTCGAGGACCCGTACCCGGACTCCTGCGAGCACGGGCTCCGCAGCATCGGCGACGACGAACTGCGGCAGGCGGCCGACTGGGCCCGCCGCAACCGGGTCCAACTCGCGATCCACGCGATGGGCGACCGGGCCCTGAACCGGGTCGTGGACCTGCTCGGCGACGACGAGCCCTGGCTGGACGGCGTCCCTTCGGTACGGATCGAGCATGCGACCCTGGTCGCGCCGGGGCTGGTCGAACGCCTCGTCCGCGCTCGGGTCGGCTTCGGCATCGCGACCCACACGATCTTCCTGTTCGCCGAGACCTCGGCCTACCGGAGCAACCTCGGACCGGACCAGGCTCGCGTCGCGTACCCGATCCGGGCGCTCTACGACTCCGGCCTCCCGCTGGCCCTCACCTCGGACCGCCCGGCCACGGCCTGGGACGACGCCGACGACGTGTTCTGCTCGGTCGCCGCGGCGGTCCGGCGGCTCGCCCACGACGGCACCGACATCGGACAGCCCGAGGCCGTCACCGTGCCGCAGGCCCTGCTGCTCTACACCGGGCGGGCCCGGCAGCTCGCTGATCTTGGTCCGGTCGGCGTCCTCGAGCCCGGCTCGGCCGGCGACTTCGTCGTGCTCGATCGCGACATCTTCACCGCGCCGGCCGACGAACTTCCGGAGGTACGGGTCGCCGAGACCTGGATCGCCGGCGAGCGCTGCTGGCCCTGACCGACGGGACGACCGTCAGCTCGAGGTGAGGTGCGCGGCCGCGAAGTAGTGGCCTTGATCGACATCGTTGAGCAGCCCCGGGCCGGTCGGCGTCCAGCCCAGCCGTTCCCGGGTCCGTACCGCTGAGGACGGCTGGTCGAGCTGGAAGATCAGGCCCAGCGGACCGTAGTCGGCCGGCTGCAGCGGGCCGACCGGCAGCTCGAGGTGCCGCCCGATCACGGCGGCCAGGTCGCGCAGCCGTACCCCTTCGTCACCGACCGCGTGCAGCACCGAGCCCGCTGGCGCGCCCTCGACGGCCAGTCGGAACAGCCGCGCGGCGTCGGTCACATGGACCGCCGGCCACCGGTTGTCCCCGTCGCCGAGGAAGCCCGAGCGGCCCTTGGCCCGGGCGACCGTGATCAGGTGCGCGACGAAGCCGCGGTCCCCCGTGCCGTGCACCGACCGCGGCAGCCGGACCACCGCGGTCCGGACGTCCCGCTCGGCCAGCGCGACGGCGGCCCGGGCCGCCAGGTCCCGGCCCTCGACACGGCCGGGGCCGGCCTGCCAGTCGGCCTCGGTCGAGACCTGACCCGGCAGCGCCGGAGTGCCGGAGGCCACCACCAGCGCCTTCCCGGTCCCGACCAGCGCCTCGCCGAACACCTCGACGGTCCGCGCCTCCTGCCGGATCGCCTCGGCGAACCCGGCGCCGAAGTCCGAATGGTCGAAGGCCAGGTGGATGACGCCGTCCGCGGCCGCGGCCCCGGCGGCCAGGGCAGCGGGGTCGGCCAGGTCGCCACGCAGGGCCTCGGCGCCGGCCGCGCGCAGCGCCGATACAGATGTATCGGAACGAGCCAGCCCGGTCACTTCGTGGCCGGCCTTGATCAACTCCGGGACGACGGCAGACCCGATCCACCCGGTCGCCCCGGTGACGAAGATGCGCATGATCTCTTCCTCTCGCGCAAGTGATAAGACTCTTGTCCCATCACTGTAGCAAAGTGATGAGACAAGAGTCCCGTCACTATGATGGGGCCGTGGCCAGATGGGAACCGGACGCGCGCGAGCGCTTGGTACGTGCAGCCCTCGATCTGTTCGGCGAGCAGGGCTACGACGCGACGACGGTGGCCCAGATCGCCGAACGCGCCGGGCTGACCAAGAGCACCTTCTTCCGGCACTTCCCGGACAAGCGCGAGCTGCTCGTCGCCGGCCAGGACACGCTGGCCACCCTGCTCGCCGAGGGCGCCGCCGCCGCGCCGGACTCCGCGACTCCGCTGGAAGCCGTCCTGGCCGCGCTCGACGCAGCCACGGCCGCCTTCACCCCGGAGCGTCGGGAGCTGGGACCGAAGGTGCAGGCCGCGATCGCCGCCAGCGCCGAGCTCCAGGAACGCGACACGCTCAAGCACGTCGGCCTGGCTGCCGTCCTCACCGAGGCCCTGCACCGGCGCGGCGTTCCCGATCCGGCCGCCAGCCTGGCCGCCGAGATCGGCATGCTCGCCTTCAGGCGTGCGTACGCCCGCTGGGTGACCGCCGGCGAGACCGCGGAGTTGGCAGCCCTGACCCGCGAGGAGCTCCGCGCCGTACAAGCCGCGACAGCCACGCTGACCTGACGCGAAGATCCCCGCACCGGGCGGGTCCCGACTCCCCACCCCACACCCCACCGGACCCGAGCCATCGACCGGTCACTACTGCAGCGACACGCCGCCCAAACGCCTGCTTTTGTGACCGGTCGGCGGAGGTTTTTTGGGGGATCAGGGCTCAGAGGGGAAGGCGCGGGCGAAGGCGAGGACGGTGTTCCGGTCGGCGCCGTCGTCCGGGACGTCGCGCCGGCGCCAGCGCAGCAGCAGCTCGTCCAGTTCGGCGCCGAACTCGGCCAGCTCGGCCGGGGTGAGCCGGAGCCAGACATGGCTGCCGTACGCCGCCTCGTCCCAGGGTTCCTCGGCCGAGGCCAGGAAGGCCCGGGCGCTCTCGAACTGGCGGGCCAGCAGGGCACCATCCGCGGCGGTCGCGGCCGCCTCCGCGGCACTGTCCCGGAACTGGGCGGGACTCCAGCGCAGGCCGCGGCTGACCAGTCGCCACGTCCGCTGCCGGCGGTCGTCGCCGTCCGGTGCCCGCTCGACCAGCCCGGCCTCGCCGAGCACCTTCAGATGGTGCGAGATGCTGCCGGTGGCCAGCTCGAGGGCGGCGGCGAGTTCGCCGGTCGTCGCCGTGCCGGACACGGCCAGCCGATCGATGATCCGCCAGCGGTCCGGGTGGCCGAGCGCCGCCAGCGCCCGCGCGTCGTGGACCTGCCGCACGTCACCGGGTGAACCGTCTCGCATCGCTCCACCTTAGCAAGGACATTTGCGCAAATTCCCTTGCAGACCTACGCTCGTGATCATGCGCTATCGCAAGCTGGGCCGGACCGGCCTCGAGGTCTCCGAGTACGCCCTCGGCACGATGATGTTCGGCTCGGCCGGCAATCCTGATCACGAGGCCTGTGCCCGGATCCTGCACGCCGCGCTGGACCGGGGCGTCAACCTGATCGACACCGCCGACATGTACTCGACCGGCGAGTCCGAGGAGATCGTCGGCAAGGCGCTGAAGGGCCATCGCCACGAGGTCGTGCTGGCGACCAAGGGCCACTTCGCGCTCGAGGAGGGGCCGAACCGGAGCGGGAACTCGCGCCGCTACCTGACCCGAGCCGTCGAGGCCAGCCTGCGCCGGCTGGACACCGACCATCTGGACCTCTATCAGGTCCACCGGCCGGACTGGGACACCGACCTGACCGAGACCCTGGCCACCCTGACCGACCTGCAGCAGGCCGGCAAGATCGGCGTCTTCGGGTGTTCGGTCTACCCCGCCTTCGAGCTCGTCGAAGCGCAGCGGATCGCCGACCGGCACGGGCTGCGGCCGTTCCGGACCGAGCAGCCGCCGTACAACCTGCTGGCCCGCGGGATCGAACGGGACGTGCTGGTCGTCGCCGAGCGGCAGGGTCTGGGCGTGCTCACCTGGAGCCCGCTCGCCTGGGGCTTCCTCACCGGCCGCTACCGGCGCGACGACACGGCGAGCGAGCAGGGCGCCCGGGCCAGGCTGCGGCCCGAGTGGTTCGATCCGGCCGATCCGGTGACCGCGCGGAAGCTCGACGCCGTCGAGGAGTTGATCAAGGTCGCCGACGACCTGGGCAGCAGCCTGCCCGCCCTCGCGGCCGCCTTCCCGCTCAGCCATCGGGCGGTCAGCACGGTGCTGCTCGGTCCGCGTACCGAAGATCAACTCACCTCGATCCTGGATGCGCCGGCCCGGCTCGACGAGGCCGCCCTGGACCGGATCGACGAGATCGTCCCGGCCGGCACGAACGTGTACGAGCCGACCGCGCCCGCACCGCCGCCGTGGCTCGCGAATCCGGCCCGGCGCCGGTACGTCGAGCCGCCGAGCCCCAACGCTGCGTGAGCTTGTCGAACGGCCCGTCGGATCTGGCCCTTCGGCAGGCTCAGGGAACCATCATGATCATGGTCGGTAGAGCCGCCGGTAGTCGCTCGGGGTGATCGAACTGACCTGGCGGAAGGCGCGGCTGAAGTAGGACTGGTCCATCCCGACGTCGGCGGCGATCTCCTCGATCGGCCGGTCGGTGTCGACGAGCTCCCGCTGGGCGTGTTCGATCCGGGCCCGCTTCACGTACTGCTTCGGGGACAGGCCGAATTCGATCTTGAACCGGCGGGCGAACTCGGCCGGGGCCAGCCCGGCCTCGGCCGCCAGCCGGTCCAGGGTCAGCGACTCGCCGAGCGCACCGCCGACGAAGCGGACGACTCGCCGGAACGCTCCGGCGCCCGCCGCCTCGGGTCCGCCGGCGAGCCGTACCGAACCCGGCGGGGCGCTCTCCAGGAAGTGGCCGAACAGCTCCGACAGCGCGGCCCGCAGACGCAGCGGCGTGGCCAGCCCCGGCGGATCCCGGTCGATCGCCGCCACCCGCTCGAAGAGTCCGGCGGCGGCCTCCGGATCGAGGCTCGGCACCACGTACGGCAGGTCGAGCACCTCGCCGAGATCGCTGTCGCCGATCAGGGCGGAGAAGTGCAGCCAGTGCTTGAGGTAGGTGTCGTCGCTGATCGTCCCGTACGCCACCGGCCGGTCGGCCGGCAGATAGACCAGGTCACCCGGACCGGGCGACAACTCCGTGTCGCCGACCCGCAGCCGCCCCTCCCCGGACAAGATCAGATAGAGCCGGCTGTACGGATCCGGCTGGCTCGGCCGAGTCCAGGAGCGCGGCACCCGGGTGAGCCGGCTGGCCACGACGAGGTCGAGCCGGAGCCGGTCGAGCTGGGCCCGGACGACCTCGTCGACGCCACTCATCGGGACAGCGGTCCCACGTCGGCGGCGGTCAGCGGCCGGAACCGCGGTCGCCCGGTCGCGTACTCGTCGGCACCGACGTCGCGCAGCCGGCCCCGTTCGTCGCCGTCAAGATCATGGTCGACACCGGGGTGCCGCCGCGAGGCCGCACCGATCGCCGGGCTCCCCTGCGTCAGCCGGTGCACGCTGTCCGGCCCGGCGGCCAGCCGTGGATCGAGCCGGCGGAACCCGGCGGCAGGCGCCGTACCGTCCGCGGCGGCACCCCAGAAGAGATTCCCGGCCCAGGCGGTACCGTCCTGGAACGGCAGGTCGGTCAGCCGGCCGGCCGCGCCGACCAGGATGTTGTCGGCCAGCACGCAGTCCAGCGGCGGTAACGTGCGGTGCGACTCCCCGCTGATCCCGGTGCCGCAGTCGATCACCGTGTTGTGCACGAGGGTGACCCGGTCCGGAGCGTCGTTGCCCCGCCGCGACTCCGGCGACTCCCCCGGCAGATGATCACGGACGCTGCCACTGCCGAGCACGATTCCGGAGCCGGCGATCCCGTGCAGGTAGTTGTTGATCACCAGGTGATCATCGCCGTAGATCCGGATCCCGTTCCGGCCGCCCAGCAGGTGATTCGCGTCGACCCGGTTGCCGTTGCCGTGCCGGAGCACGATGCCGCCCAGCGAGTCCCGGATCGTGTTGTGCCGGATCAGGTTGCCGGACGACTTGACCGAGATGGCCTCCGGATCGCCGTCGACCCGCTCGAACAGGTTCGACTCCACCAGCGCACCGGCGTCGCCCAGTGCCCGCCCGCTGAGGCCGAGCCGGATCGGCTCGCCGCCGTTGCTGCCGGCAAACGTGTGGTCGGTGAAGTGATTCCTGGTGATCTTGACGCCCTGGGCCATCACGTCCGGCCCAGCGCCGCCCTCGACGCCGAGGAAGATCCCGAGCGTCGACTTGCCGGCGAAGGAGTTGCGGTCGACCACCGAGTGATCACCGCGGATCATCACCCAGTGCAGACCCTCGAGATCGGCCAGCCGGAAGGAGTTCCGGGACAGCCGGACGTGGTGGCAGTCGGCCGGCACCTCGAGGGTCGTCGACTGCCGGAACACGAAGCCGCTGATCACCAGGTGCGAGGAGTCGCCGAGCTCGAAGCTCTGCACGCCGGTCAGCTCCACCCCGCCGACCGACGCCGCCTTGATCATGATCGGCGCCCGCTCGGTCCCGTGCCGGCCGGTGATCGGGATCGGCTCCCCCGGCGGGACCTGGTAGCTGCCGTCGGCCAGGACGATGACCGAGCCCGGCCGGGCCTCGGCGATCGCCCGGCGGAGCGCGTCCAGGCTCTCCACCCGGATCGATTCGGCGGCCTGGGCGGTGCCGGTGATCACCGATCCGGCGGTGCCCACGACGACTCCGCAGGCGGCAAGGAACGTACGACGCTGCATGAACCCTCCCCTGTTCAGATTTGCACTGATTCGCGCAAATTCTGTTACAGAGTAGGTACGGGCTCGCGCACCGGTCAAGAATTCATTCGATGAATCCGGCCCACTGGGTTCAGGCGCAGGCGGCGGCGTCCGGGTCCCACCGGTTGAACCGACGCTCCGAGGGGACCGCGGAGGCGGCCCGTGCCTCGTACCAGGAATCGGCCCAGGCCTGCGGATCGCGCAGTTCGGCCCCCGGATCGGCGGCGCTGCGGGCCACGAAACCCGGGTACGCGTCACGACCGGACGGCTGCCCGATCGGCTGGTAGCGCAGGTCGAAGCTCCACCGCAGATGATCACTGGTGTTGCGGTGCGCCGCGTGCGGGGTGCGCCGGTGCATGAACAGCACGTCGCCGGCCGCCATCGGCAGGTCGACCGTCTCGCCGCCCAGGTGGATCCCCGGGATCGCCAGGCCGCCCACGCCGCCGCGCCGGACACCCATCGGCGAGTTGCCCGGGCAGTGCGGCAGCACTCCCTCCCGATGCCGGCGCGGCTTCACCATCAGGCAGCCGTTGGCCGGGTCGGTGTCGCCGAGCGGCAGCCAGACGGTGACCAGGTCGGTCTCATCGGCGTCCTCGGTGATCACGCCGTTGTCCTGGTGCCATGGGGTGGCGACGTTCTTCGGTCGGCCGGTCTCCGGGTCCGGCGGCATCAGCTGCTCCGGCACCTTGAGCCGTACGTGCTGCACCGGGTTCGACCAGATCTCCGGCCCGATGATCGACTCGATCACGTCGAGGATGGCCTCGTTGCGCAGCAGCGCGAACACCGCCGGCCCGACCCAGAGCGGGGTGTCCGGCTTGGTCCCGCCCTGCGGCAGCGAGAAGTCGAAGTGCTGCGTGTGGTCCCGGCCGCTCTCGGCGAACACGGCGTTCACCCGGTCCGCGAACGGCAGCTCGGCGTACGTCGAGCTGATCACGCCCTCGGCGTGCAGCCGCTCGGCCAGGCCGTCCAGGACTCCCGCGTACTCGTTCAGCACCGGTGCAAGATCAGCATCCGGGTCGAGCAGTCCCCGCTTGAGCAGAAACCCCTCGGTCTCGAAATGGTCCAGTTCGGCGGCAGTCATTGTGCCGGTCATGATCACCCTCACGGTTGGGCCCCTGGTGACGGCAGGAACCGCGCCGTCCGTTCGACGCTAGGTCGTCGGATGTTGCCAGTCAATCGGTCGTCCCGATCCGCCCAGCGACTGGAAGATTCATTGGGCTGCTCGAGGATCCCCATTGGCAGACGTGATCGGAACTGCCCGCTGAGCAGCGACGATTCGCGTGCCCCGGAGCGGTCCTACCGGACGAGACCCCGAACGACGGAAAGGATCATTCCCATGGCAGAGCTCTCACCGCGGCTGCGGCAGATCGTCGACGCCCTCCCGCTCACCCCGGGCCTCCGGGTCCTGGAGATCGGCGGCGGCCCGGGCGCCGCCGCTCGTGCGGTCGCCGAACGGCTCACCGGCGGCGGGACGATCCTCATGATCGACCGTTCCGCGAAGGCGATCGAGCAGGCCCGCGCCGGAGCGGCGGACCTCGTCGCGGCCGGGGTGCTCCGGCTCCGCCAGGTCGCGGTCGAGGACTTCGAACTGGAGCCCGGCGAGCCCCCGTACGACCTCGCCTTCGCGGTCCGGGTCGGCGCCCTGGACGGCCGGCACCCGGTCGCCGGTGTGGCCGCCCGGGCCCGGCTCGCCGCCGCGCTGGCGCCGCACGGCCGCCTCCTCATCGACGGCGGGACGCCGCTCCGGGAGCTGGACCTGCGGTCCGGTTCATGATCATTCCGGCGGCTCGTGCCGGGCCAGCGGCTCGACCGCCGGCCCGTCCAGGACCGCTCCGTCGACGTCGAAGCGGGAGCCGTGGCAGCGACAGTCCCAGCTGGTGTCGGCCTGGTTCCAGTGCAGCGGGCAACCGAGATGGGTGCACGTCGGCGTGACGGCGTGCAAGGTGCCGCCATGATCGCGGTAGCCGCCCCGGCGATGGCCGTCGAGCAGGATCAGGCCGCCCTGGCCCGGGGCCAGGCCGGACGCCTCGCCTGCCTCGCCGAACCGGCCGCCGACGAACTCGGTGCCGACCGAGAGGTTGTCCTTGATCAACGTGCCGACCGAGGCGGCGTCGCCGATCCGGGTGGCGTCGAAGATCGACTGCCACGGGCGGTCCGGCCGCCCGGCGATCAGATCGGCCAACTGCAGGGCGGCCGCGGTGCCGCCGCTGAGGCCCCACTTGGCGAAGCCGGTCGCGGTCAGGATCCTGCTGTTGAAGGGCGTCCGGCCGACGTAGGGCAGCCGGTCCGGGGTGCGGTAGTCCTGGGCCGCCCAGCGATGCTCCACCGCCACGACGTCGAAGGCCGACCGGACCCACTCCTCGAGGTCGCGATAGCCGGCCTCGGTGTCGGTCTCCGCTCCCGGTTCATGATCGTTCCCGACCACGATCAGGCCGTCCGTCCGCCACGGCCGCAACGACCGGGTCGGGGCAGCGTCCACCGAGATCGTCATCGCCGCGGGCGCCGGACCGCGCAACGTCACCGCGAGGGCGTACGACCTCGTCGGCCGGGTCCGGGCGAAGTAGCCGCCGATGACGCCGGGCGGCAGCAGCGTGGCGAGCACGGCCCGGTCCGCGTGCACCCGTACCCCGGACTCCGCGGTGAGCCGCACCATCCCGTTCCCGCGCTCGTCGACGTCGCCGATCCGGGTCCCGTCGAAGATCATCCCGCCGGCCGCCGACACCGCCCGGGCCAGCCCGGCCAGGTAGCGGCCCGGATGCAGCAGAAGTTGATCATCGAACCGCACCGCCGCCTCGACCGGGAACGGGAGCGGCACGTCGTCGGTCCGGGTCGCCGGCAGCCCGGCCCGCCGCGCGGCTGCCACCTCGGCCTCGATCCGGTCGCGGCCCTCCCGACGGACGGCGTAGACGAAGGCGGGCAGCCGCGCCGTCTCGCAGTCGACCGGAAGCTCAGCGGCCAGCTCGGCGACCTCGGCCAGCCCGGCCTGGTTCGCCTCGGCGTAGCCGCGGGCCACCTCCACGCCGTGCCGTTCAGCCAGGTCGGCGTAGATCAGCCCGTGCTGCGCGGTCACCTTGCCGGTGGTCCGGCCGCTGGTGCCGGCGCCGATCCCGGCCGCCTCCAGGACCGCGACCCGGGCGCCGTCGCGACAGGCCAGCAGGGCGGTGGTCAGCCCGACCAGGCCGCCGCCGACGACTGCCACGTCCACCTCGAGATCGGCGGTGAGCGGCGGATGCCGCGGCAGATCGGCCGTCGCCGACCACACGCTGCCCTGCTCCATCGATCCTCCTCGGGTCAGTGCGCGGTGACGACGGTGCCGTAGTAGGTGCCGAGCTGGCCCCGGTACTCCTCGTCCTGGACGGAGGCGAACTCGGTCTCCGGCGGCGGCGCCTGGGCCACATCGTCCTTGCTCAGGTCGACCCCGACCGACTCGCGTTCCCAGTCCACCCGCTGGATCGTGCCGGCCGGCAACACCACCTGATGGCCGAAGATCCACGGCCCGGTGTCCACGACGATCCAACTGGCGTTCTCCTCGGTCGACGCGTCGGTGATCTTGCCGATCTCGCCGTCGGTGGCGTGCACCCGGAAGCCGATCAGCTTGGCCATCAACGGCCACGCCTCACCCGGCTCGGACCGGAAGTTCCACGCGTCCCAGTTCCCGATGGTCATGACCCCTCCTCGATCGCTCACTCGCCGATCCCGTACCCGGAACCGGAGCAGGTCAACCCGGTCCGACGCACGGTTTGATCGACGGCGCGGCAGGGAACTGCAGAGGAACAGTTCGTCCGTTGCCCCGACCGGAAGGTGGCCCCCGATGCCGATCGCCGTTGCCCAGTGGACCCTCGACGTCGACGACGTCGAGCGCGAGGCCGAGTTCTGGTCCGCCGCGCTCGGCTATCCGACCGAGCCGGCCCGTACCGAATCGATCCACCTGCATCCGCCGGACGGCGGCTCCGGGCCCTCGGTCTGGCTGCAGCCGACGCACGACCCGAAGCGGACCAAGAACCGGCTGCACCTCGACTTCGGCGCAGCGGACCCGGAGGCCGAGGTGGCCCGGCTGCTGGAACTCGGCGCCCGGCACTGCGACGTCGGTCAGACCGGATCGGAGAGCTTCATCGTGCTGGCCGACCCGGAAGGCAACGAGTTCTGCGTCTTCACCGAGCCGCACCCGGAACTCGACGGGCGATGATCAACTCCGGGCCGGGAGCGGCGCGTCCGGCCGGGCCTGGTCGAAGACCCGGCCGTCCTCGTCGTGGACCATGACCCGCGACGGCTGGACCCGGCGGGCCCGGTCGTTGGCCGCGACGACGGCGGCCTCCCTGCTGCCGTGCCGGCCGAGGGCTCGGCCGGCGTGTTCGATCACCCACGCGCCCCGGTCGGGCACGACGTGGAACTCCGTACGGGTCATGCGACCTCCATTCGCTCGGGACAGGCTGATCGGCGGCCGAGACCGGCTCGACCGCCAGCAAGGTACCCAGAATGGCAGGCCGGTACGACCGGATCGGGGATTTCCTGAGGACGGTTTCGGATGACCCGCCTGCGCCGGGTGACCGACCGGACCCGGGGCTGGCGGCGGCGCCGCAGGGGCCGCGGTTTCAGCTATCTCGACGAGGCCGGTTCGGCGCTGGCCGACGAGGAGCTCCGGCGCTGCCGGGCGCTGGCGATCCCGCCGGCCTGGACCGACGTCTGGATCTGCCCGGACCCGAACGGCCACCTCCAAGCCGTGGGTACGGACAGCGTGGGCCGGTCCCAGTACCTCTACCACCCGGACTGGCGCCGGCGGCAGGACGAGGCGAAGTTCGACCGGGTCCTCGGCCTCGCCGACCGGCTGCCGGCCGCGCGGCGGCGCGCCGTCCGCGACCTCAAGGCGACCGGGCTGCCGCGGGAGAAGGCGCTGGCCGCGGCCTTCCGGCTGCTCGACCGCGGCCTGTTCCGGGTCGGTTCGGAGTCGTACAAGCAGCGGTACGGCAGCCTCGGCCTGGCCTCGCTGGGCCCGGACCAGGTCCGCGTCTCGGGCGACACGATGAGCTTCGTCTTCCCGGCCAAGGCCGGCGAGCTCGCCGAGATCGAGGTCACCGACCGGCTGGCCGCCCAGGTGGTGCGGACCCTCGCCCGGCGCCGGTCGCTGCGCACCGAGCTGCTCGCGTTCCGGGACGGCCGCCGGTGGCACAACCTGACCGCGGACGACGTCAACGACTACCTGGCCACGGCGATCGGCCCGGACTTCACCGCGAAGGACTTCCGCACCTGGCACGCGACCGTTCAGGCCGGGTTGCTGCTGGCCCTGGTGGAGCGGGCCGGGACCGCGCGGCGGCGCCGGACCCAGGTCCTGCAGGTGGTCGACGAGGTCGCCGAGCGCCTCGGCAACACGCGCTCGATCGCCCGGTCCTCCTACATCCACCCGCGGGTGATCGACCTCTTCCACGAGGGCTCGGTGCTCGCTCCCGCCGTGGTGGCCGGGCTCGGCGCCGACGCCGCGCCACCGTACCCGCGGCGGATCGAGCGCGCCGTCGTCGCGCTGCTGGACTGAGTTTGTCCGCGGACCGCGGCGGGTACCCGATCGGCAACGCCGACCCCGGGTGAGGAGTGATGATGCGACGTCAGGCCCTGGTGACCGGAGCCTCGTCCGGACTCGGCCGGGCCATCGCCGTGGCCTTGGACGAGGCGGGTTTCGATGTCTGGGGAACGGTCCGTACCGAGGCCGATGCGGTGGCGCTGAGGAAGGACGGCGAGCGGATCCGGCCCGTCCTGCTCGAGTTGACCGACCCGGAGTCGATCAAGGACGCGGCCTCCCTGATCCGCGGCGGCGGGCCGCTCTCCGCGGTGATCAACAACGCCGGTGCTGCCGTACCGACTCCGTTGGAGCACGCCGATCCGGCCATGATCACCGAACTGCTGGAGACCAACGTCGTCGGCCCGCTGCGTCTCACCCAGGCACTGCTGCCCGCGCTCCGCCAGGCCCGGCACCGCCACGGCGACGCCCGGGTGATCCTCGTCGGCTCCATGATCACCGCCGTCCCGCTGCCGCTCTTCGGTCCGTACGCCCTGACCAAACACGCCCTGGTCGGCCTGACCGATTCCCTGCGCGCCGAGCTCGCCCCGGAGCGGATCCGGGTCGGCCTGATCGAGCCCGGGGTCTTCGCCACCCGGATCTGGCTGCGCGCCCATGATCAACTGCTGCGGCTGCGCCCGGGTCGCGACGACCGCTGTCGGCCGCTGCTCGGCACCGCACCGACGGTGGCCGTGCTGGCGCACCGCTACGGCGCCGAGCCGGCCCGGCTCGCCGCGGCCGTGGTCCGCAGCCTGACCCGGGCCGCACCGCCGGGCCGGCAGTCCGTGCCGGGTCACGCCCGGCTGATCGCCGCGATGACCAGGCTGCTCCCGGCCCGGATCCTGGAGGCCGGCGCCGCCGCGCTCGGCACGGACCGCGGCGCGGCCGGCTTGCGGACGCTGGCCGAACGGCTGCTCCGCCTCCGCCGGGCCCGCGGTGCCCGGACAGTGGCCCGGACCCGGGAGGCCGCCCGTGCGTGACGCGGTGATCATCGGCTCGGGACCGAACGGCCTGGTCGCCGCGAACCTGCTCGCCGACCGGGGCTGGAACGTCCTGGTGCTGGAGGCCCAGCCGGAACCCGGCGGCGCGGTCCGCTCGGACTCCGCCGTCCATCCGGGCTACGTCCACGACACCTTCAGCAGCTTCTATCCGCTGGCCGCCGTCTCCCCCGCCCTGCGCGGTCTCGGCCTGGAGGCGTTCGGACTGGACTGGGTCCAGGCGCCCGCCGTGCTCGGCCACCCGCTGCCCGACGGCGACTGGGCCTTGCTGCACAGGGATCCCGAACTCACCGCGGCGGGTCTCGATCAAGATCATCCGGGCGACGGCGACGCCTGGCTGGCGCTGTACGAGCGCTGGCGCGCTGTCGGGAACCAGCTCACGGCGGCCCTGCTCCGACCGTTCCCACCGGTCGGCCCCGGCCTCGCCCTGCTGGCTCGGCTGCGCCGGGCGGGCGGCCTCGGCTTCCTCCGGATGCTGCTCGAACCGGCCAGCACGCTCGCCGAGCGTCGGTTCGGCGGCGAGCGGGCCCGGCTGCTGCTGACCGGCCTCGCCGCCCATGCCGACATCCCACTGGCGGCGCCGGGCTCCGGCCTGATGGGCCTGCTGCTGGCCATGATCGGCCACACCCACGGCTTCCCGGTCCCCCGCGGCGGGGCCGGGGCGCTGACCCGCAGCCTGGCCGAACGGTTGGTGACCCGCGGCGGTGAACTGCGTTGCGCCAGCCGGGTGGACCAGATCCTGCTGGACCGCGGCCGGGCCGTCGGAGTCCGTACCGCGGACGGCGAGCGGATCCGGACCCGCGCAGTGCTCGCCGACGTGCCGGCGCCGAGCCTCTACGGCGACCTGATCCCGGCCGAACAGCTGCCGGCCCGGCTCCGCTCGGCAATGGCCGTGTTCGATCCGGACCCGGCGACGTTCAAGATCGACTGGGCGCTGTCCGGACCGGTGCCGTGGCAGACCCGGCCGGCCGTGGCTCCGGGCACCGTGCATCTGGCCGATTCCGCGGACGACCTCGCCCTGGCGCTGGCCCAGGTCGCGCATCATCGCGTCCCCGCGCGGCCGTTCCTGCTGGTCGGCCAGATGGCGACCACCGATCCCGGCCGAGCCCCGGCCGGTGCCGAATCGCTGTGGGCCTACACTCACCTGCCGCGGGAGATCCACGGCGACGAGGCCGGCGTGATCGGTGCCGGCCGGCTGTCCGCCGCTGATCAAGAACGGTTCGCCGACCGGGTGCAGGACCGGCTGCGGCGCTACGCGCCGGACTTCGACCGTACGGTCCTCGCCCGCCGGGTCCTCGGGCCGGCCGACCTCGAGGAGCGCAACGAGGGACTGCCCGACGGCGCGCTCGGCGGCGGCACGGCCGGCCTGCACCAGCAGTTGATCTTCCGGCCGGTGCCGGGCACCGGCCGTCCGACGACACCGTTCCGGGGCGTCTACCTGGCCTCCTCGGCGGCTCATCCGGGCGGTGCGGTGCACGGCGCCTGCGGGGCGAACGCCGCTCATGCCGCCCTCGCGGCCGCCCGCCTCGGCCGGCTCGGCCGGTCGGCCTGATGATCAGGACTGGTCCCGGTCGGTCCCCGCGGCGCCCTCGGCCAGGAACCGGAGTCGGCGCAGTGCCTCACGATTGCGGACCCGCAGCAGCCCGCGGCGTACCGGAGCCAGCACCGCCAAACCCGGGCCGGCGGCAACGTCTTCGTCGATCGAGACCACACAGCCGTCGTGGATCGGTTCGATCGTGATCACCACGGTGGCCTCGCCGGCCGGCCAGCCGCGGGCCCGCAGCACCAGCCGGCGCTCGTACTGCCACTCGAGGACCGTCGTCGTGTCGTTGAGCAACACCGGCCAGACGCCGAACGAGTGATGCAGTTCCGACCGTGGCAGCGGCCAGTCCTGGTCGACCTCGCGCATCCGGGAGGCTCCGACCACCCACCCCGGATAGAGCCAGCCGTTGCCGAGCACGGCGAAGACCTCCGCCGGCGTCGCCGTCATCCGCAGGCTGACCGTGTTGCCGCCAGGGCGATGCCCGGTCCGGGATTCCATCGGCGACTCCTCTGCTCGGCTCGCCGGACAGGTACCCGCAGGCCCCGAGCGCAAACCCGGGCCCGGCCGGCGGCGGATGTTTTCGGTGGCCGGATTGCGGGTAGTCCATGATCACGGCCGCACCGGCCGAGACGAGAGGAACGATCATGCTGCTGCCCCCACCGCGCGGACCGCTGAGCGCGGCCGTCACGGCCGCGATCCGCCGGCCGGACGACGCGCTGATCAAGGTCCCCGTCCTGGCCGAGCCCGACGCGGCGTTGCACGATCCCGACTTCCAGTTGACCCTGTGGGTGCTCTACGAGCTGCACTACCGGTCCTTCGACGACGCGCCCGATTCGGCCGAGTGGTCACCGGTCCTGCTGGCCGTTCGCGGAGCGCTCGAGTCGATCTTCGACACGGCCCTGGAGCGCGAGTGCGCCGGCCCGGTCGAACTGCTCGCCGCGGTCCCGGCCGACGACTTCCCGGACCAGCTGTTCGCCCTCGCGGAGAGCTTCGACGGGCCGCCGATCTCCGAGCACATCCAGCGGCGGGCCACCCTCGACCAGGTCCGGGAGATGCTGCTGTTGCGCAGCCTCTATCAGCTGAAGGAGGCCGATCCGCACAGCTTCGCCATCCCGCGGCTGACCGGAGCGGCGAAGGCGGCACTGGTCGAGCTGCAGTACGACGAGTACGGCGACGGCCGCGCCGACCGAGTGCACCAGGATCTGTACGCGACCGCTCTGCGCGGTGCCGGCCTCGATCCCGGCTACGGCGCCTATGTCGAGGTGGTGCCCGCGGAGACTCTGGTGATCAGCAACGTGATGTCGCGGTTCGGCCTGCACCGGGCCCGCCGCGGTGCGGCGATGGGACACCTGGCCGCGTTCGAGGCGACCAGTTCGGTGCCGAGTCGCCGTTGTGCGGCGGGTATCCGGCGGGTCGGGCTGGGCGAGGAGGTGGCCCGCTACTTCGACGAGCACGTCGAGGCCGACGCCGTTCACGAGCAGCTCGCCGTGCGCGGGATCTGCGCTGCCCTGATCAAGGAGGAGCCGGACCTGCAGCGCGACATCGCGCTCGGTGCGGTGGCCTGCCTGGTCGCCGACGACCTGACCGCCAGGCCGCTGCTGGCCGCCTGGCAGCAGGACCGGCACCTGGTCGAGCCACCGGCGCCGCCCCGGCCGATCACCGAGTTGGCCACGTCGTCATGATCAGCTGCCGGATGATCAACGTCGCCGGGACCTTCCTGCGGTGCGTCGGCGACCAGGAGCTTGACCTGGAGTCCTGCCCGGACGGCCCGCTGCTGGTCCGCGGCGCCACCATGATCATCGACGAGAACGATCACCGGCACCCGGTGCTCCGGCCGGTCGTCGCGGTCTGCCGGTGCGGGACCTCGACCGAACCGCCCTGGTGCGACGGAATGCACAAACTGGTCCAGCGCCGGGACGCCGCCTCCGACGATCACCCTTCGCGACCCTAGGACGTTCATTTATATACCGCCTCGTATATAGTTGACGCATGCGCACTGCCGGAACCGCGACCTGGATCGCCGAAGCCGTCCGCGACGGGCACGTGACCGCGAGCGAGGTGATCGAGGAACGACTGAGCCTGATCGACGCGGTCAACCCCGACCTCAACGCGATCACCCAACGGGCCGACGATGCGCTGACGGCGGCCGCGGAGCTGGACGAGCGACGGCGCCGCGGGGAAGGCCTGGGCCTGCTGGCCGGCGTGCCCGTCACCGTCAAGGAGAGCGTGGCCGTGCGCGGTCTGGCGACCACCCATGGCGCCAGGTTCTTGCGGGAACACGTCGCCCGGCAGGACGCGCCGCCGGTGGCCCGGCTGCGTGCGGCAGGCGCGGTGATCATCGGCCACACCAACATGCCGACTCTCACCCTGGCCGGCATGCACACCAGCAGCGAACTCTTCGGCGACACCCGGAACCCGTGGCACCGCGACCGGACGCCGGGCGGGTCCAGCGGCGGTGACGCCGTCGCCGTGGCCAGCGGGATGACCGCGATCGGCCTCGGCAACGACTCGGCCGGCTCGTTGCGCCTGCCGGCCAACTTCTGCGGTGTCGCCGCTCTGAAACCGAGTTCCGGGCGCTACCCGGCCGATCACCGGATCGGTCCTGACGAGCCGACGCTGGCCTCGCAGTGGTTTCCGGTGGACGGCCCGATCGCCCGGACAGTGGCCGACCTTCGTCTGGTCCACGGCGTGCTGAGCGGTGCAGATCCGACCGATCCGCGCGCCCTGCCGATCCCGCCCGACCTCGGCGGTGGAGCACCGTGCCGCGTCGCGCTGGTCCGCGACCCGGGCAGCCTCGGCCTCTCCCCCGCCGTGGCTGCCGCGCTCGACCTGGCGAGCGAGCTGCTGATCAAGGCCGGATACGAGGTACGCGACGTCGGTGAGCTTCCGGCGCAGCAGCAGGCGCTGGACACGTACGGGATCTTGATCAACACCGAGTTCGGACAGGGCTGGGAGCGGATCAAGACCGTGCTGTCACCGGAGGACCGGCGCTATCAGGAACTGGCGATGGAGCGGCGCCCGCCGGTGCCGCTGCCGGAGTATCTCGCGGCGACCGCGGCCCTGCACGGGGTCCGCCGCGCCTGGGCCGAGTTCGGCCGTGATCATGAACTCGTCCTCGGCCCGGTCTACGCCGAACCGGCACCCCGTCCCCACGCGGAGCGGGAGTCGGCCGCGGCGAACGAGCGCTACGGCCGCGCCATGGCCCTGAACGTGATCAGCACGTGTGCCGGGCTGCCGGCCGTGGCCGTACCGACCGGCGTGATCCACGGCCTGCCGGTCGGCGTGCAGCTGATCGGCCGCGCCTACCGTGAGGACGACTGCCTGGCCGCTGCGGAAGTGATCGAGCACGGCGCCGCGATGCCGGCCCCGCCGGCCGTGATCAACCTCCCGAACCGATCATGAATCAGGCTCGGACCGCTGCGGTGAACAGCGCCACCAGCTCGTCGGTGACCGCGTCCGGATCGTCCGGCGGGTCGAGCAGCACCAGCGAGTCCAGAGCCGCCTGGATGACCCGGGCCGTCAGGTCCACGTCGAGGTCCCGGATCGTGCCGGCCTCGATCCCGCGGCGCAACAGGTCCGCCAGCGGCGCCACGCCCGCCTCGACCCGTCCCTGGTAGGAACCCGCGCGACGGGCTTCCTGATAGCGCGTGATCGCGACCAGTGCCCGGGTCTCCGCCGGCTGCTCGACCACGTACCGCACGGTCGCGCGGAGATGGCCGCCCAGCGCGGCCAGGGGTTCCAGGTCAGCATCGACCGAGCTGTTGATCATGATCGAGGCCCTGTCGATCAAGGACTCCCGGACGGCATCGACGAACTCGTCCCGGCCGGCGAAGTTGCCGTGGAACGCACCGCGCGTGTAGCCGGCCGTCTCGGCCAGGAGGTCCAGCGAGACGTCGGCGACCGGGGTCTCGGCCCACAGCGCCACGGCCGCCTCGATCAGACCCTGCCGGGTCGCGGCACGGCGCTCCGCCTGGGTGCGCCGCGCCCGCCGGCCCGTCATCGGCCGGACCCCGCTCCGCCCTTCCGGTTGATCTTGAGATCCTCGAGGCACGATGCCGAGAACTGCGGATCACCCAGCCCGAGCCCGAACCCGGCCAGAATCTCGGTGATCCGGTCCCGGGCCACCAGGCCGGCCAGTGCATCGGCGTCAGCCGGGTCCGCCTCGTCGGTCGCGACCTGGACGCGCCCGACCCAGCCGTGCAGCCCGGGCTCGTAGCTCAGCGTTCCCGCATCGGTGAACGCAGCGTCCAGCACCGTGTGCCGCTCGGCCTCGCCGAGCAGCCGCTCCCGCTGTTCCTCCGACAGGTCACCGAAGCGGCCACGCAGGATGACCCGGTAGGTACGGCGTTGCACAGCAGCCCTCTCTTCCATCGAGATTTTCATACGTGATCGTATATTTCTGATCCTTCATGATCAAGCTCGGGCGAATCCGGAAGGTTCCAGACGGACGAGAATGTTCGTCGGACGGACAGGCTGGGCGACGTTGTGATCATCGGCGCGACAACCTTGATCAAATTCCTCCATCCCCTTTACTAATGCGGTTCTCCTCGGTCATGATCGGTCTTGCCCATCCACGCGGACGGCCTCGGGGCCGAGGAGGATCAACGATGTCCTTACATCGAACGGTTGTGCGCGCCAGAAAACACCTGCTGGCGGTGATCGCCGCCTGTACGGCGCTGATCTTGATGGCGGCCTGCACGGCCGGCACTGCCGGTGGCGGCACCCCGGGCGGCGGCGCCAACTCCGGTGGCACCGCACCGGGCGACTCGAGCAAGTTTCTGACGTTCTTTCCCTGCTGCAGTTGGAATACGACCTGGTCCTTCAACCCGTACAACGTGAACGGGCTCGGTATCCAGAACGACTTCGTCACACTGCGGCTGGCGATCGTCAAGTCGCCCAGCCTGACCGAGTTCATCCCGCAGCTCGCCGACACCTGGGAGATCGTCGACGGCAAGCTCAACGTCCACCTGCGCGAGGACGCGAAGTGGCAGGACGGCACGCCGCTGACCAGCAAGGACCTGCACGACACCGCGATCCTCAACGCGCTGCGCGGCGACGGATTCTGGAACGACATCACCAGCGTCGACATCGTCGATGATCACACCGTCGCCTTCACCCTGAAGAAGGGTCAGCCGGAATCCCTGGCCAAGTTGGACATTCTCAACGCGATCCGGCCCTATCCGTCCAGCGTGTACGGCAAGCTCGTCACCGACGAGCTGAAGCAGGACGTGATCACGTACTACACGACGGCGCACGAGGATCCGGAGAAGGCCGGCAAGCTGCCGGAGTTCAAGCGGATGAGCGCGGTGTTCAAGGACCTGGCCGCGATGAAGGTGGAGAAGCTGATCGGCAACGGCCCGTTCCAGCTGGAGAACATCACCACCAAGGAGGCCAAGCTGGTCAAGTGGGACGGCTTCTGGGACGCGAGCAAGATCACGTTCGCCGGGATCCGCTACCTGAACGGCTCGACCCAGACGGTCTACCCGCAGCTCTTCAGCGGCAACGTGCACTTCTCCAACGTCTACATGCCGCCGCCGATCCTGCAGCGCTGGAAGAAGACCCCGGACTCCAACACCGCGCTGCCGCTGGCCTTCGGCTTCACGATGCTGTTCAACAGCAACCGCAAGCCGCTCGACTCCAAGGCGGTCCGGCAGGCGCTGGCGTACGTGATCCCGCGGCAGCAGATCAGCGAGGCCGCCTACGGCACCGACGAAGCGGCCGGCGGCACCTGGAAGGAAGTCAACACCGGCATCTCGCCTTCCCTGGAAGCGATCTATCTCGACCAGGGCAAGCTCGACCAGTTGAACAAGTACCCGGTGGACGAGGCCAAGGCGACCGCGCTGCTGGAGGGCGAGGGCTTCACCAAGAAGGGTGATCAATGGCTCAAGCCGGACGGCCAGCCGTTCACGCTGACCTTCATCGCCAACGCCGAGACCACCGACATCGTCACCTCCTTCAACTCCGCGGCCAAGGCGCTGACGGCCTTCGGGATCAAGTCCGAGGTCAACGCGACCTCCGGTGCACAGCAGAACGCCGACCAGCACAACGGCGACTTCGACATCGGCTCCGGCTTCGTCGGCGGCAACAACCCGCTCGGCATGTACAACTCGTTGCTGGGCCCGGGCTACAACTTCACCAAGCAGGGCAACTACGCCGGCAAGCGCGGGATCGGCTTCGGCCCGACGAAGAATGTCCCGGGACTCGGTGAGGTCGACGTCGTCAGCACCATCGACGGCCAGGTCCGCGCCATCGAACCGGGCCCGGAGATGAACGCGCAGGTGTGGAACTGGGCGCAGCTGGTCAACGAGGAGGTCCCGTACATCTGGTACGCGACCAAGGTGTACCAGTTCCCCTTCTCCACCAAGGAATTCACCAACTGGCCGCCGCTGAACGACAAGAACACCAGCGAACTGTGGGACATCATCGCCGCCGACATGAACGGAGGCGTCTCGCTGGCGATCCAGCAGGGCTTCATCACCCCGAAGCCCTAGTGCCGAACGCGCGCTGAGCTTGTCGAGGTGCCAAGCCGCACCGGGCTCGCCCTTCGCCAAGCTCAGGGAGCGTGGTCAACCTCCCCCGTCACCCGGTGACACCCCCTAATCCGGAAGGCGCCGATGGTTTCCTATGTCGCGAAGCGACTCGCGATGTCGCTGTTGATCATCTTCATCGTCATCTCGCTGTCCTTCTTCATGATCCGGCTGATGCCGGGCAATCCGATGGCGGCGCTCGAGGCGCAGCTGCGGATGCAGGGCGGCCTGAGTGAGGTCGAGATCCAGCAACGGATCAACGCCGTCTACGGGGTGACTCCGAATGCTCCGGTCGGCGAGCAGTACCTGCAGTACGTGTGGGGCGCGATCCGCGGCGACCTCGGGGTGCCGATCACCAACCCCGGGACCACCGTGGTCGCCGTGATCGCCGAGGCGCTGCCGTGGACGATCATGGTCGTCGCGGTCTCCCTGATCGTCAGCTTCTTGATCGGGATCGCCATCGGCGCCGTGATGGCGGCCTTCCAGAACAGCCGGTTCTCCCAGGCGATGACGTTCATCGTGTCGTTCCTGAGCGCCGTGCCCAGCTATCTGGTGGCGATCGCGCTGCTCTACTTCCTGACCAGCGTCTACCAGATCTTCCCCTCCGGCGGCGCGTACGGCGTCGACGTCACCCCCGGCTTCAACGGGCCGTACCTGCTCAGCGTGTTGTACCACGCCTTTCTGCCCATCGTGGCGTCGGTGATCACGTCGTTCGGCGGCTGGGCCCTCGGCATGAAGGGCAGCGCGATCTCGGTGCTCGGCTCGGAGTACGTCCGGGCCGCCGAGGCTCGCGGCCTGAGCGACCGCCGGATCACCCAGTCCTACGTCGGCCGCAACTCGATGCTGCCGATGGTCACCCAGCTGGCCCTCTCGATCGGCTTCATGTTCGGCGGCTCGGTCTTCATCGAGACCTACTTCCAGTACCCGGGGATCGGGTTCTACATGATCCAGTCGGTCGGCCAGCGCGACTACTCGCTGATGATGGGCTGCTTCCTGTTGATCACCGTCTCGGTGATCATCACCAACCTGCTGGTCGACCTGCTGTATCCGCTGGTCGATCCGCGGATCGCCAACCCGGCGGCCCGCCGGCGGGCCGCGGACAAGCCGCCGGAGCCGGACAAGGAAGTGCTGCCGGCGGGAGGTTCGGTGGCATGAGATTCCTCAGTGACCTGTGGCGGATCCTGCGCAACGACAAGGGCGCACTGATCGGCGGCGTGATCGTCTGCATCTACGGCCTGGTGGCGATCTTCGGGCCGATCTTCGTTCAGGTGGGCGACGAGCAGGACGCCAGCCAGGCCTACCAGCCGCCGTCCTGGAAGCACCCGCTCGGCACCGACTCGCTCGGTCAGGGTGTGCTCGAGCAGATCATCGTCGGCACCCAGCCGATCATGATCGTCGGTGTCCTGTCGGCGGTGATCACGATCTTCGTCGGAGTGGCGGTCGGGCTGCTGACCGGCTACATCGGCGGGGTCGTCGACACGATCATCATGCGGATCACCGACATCTTCCTGACCATCCCCGGGCTGCCGCTGATCATCGTGCTGGCCAGCGTCATCCACACGACCAACCCGTTCGTGCTGGCCTGCATCCTGTCGATCACCGCGTGGGCGGGTCTGGCCCGGGCGATCCGGTCCCAGGCGATGAGCCTGCGCAGCAGCGACTTCGTCGAGGCGGCCCAGCTCCAGGGTGTCTCGCTCGGCAACATGATCGGCCGCCAGCTGCTGCCGAACGTCGGCCCGTACGTCGCGATCCACTTCCTGCTCGCGATCACCGGAGCGATCTACGCCTCGGTCGGGCTCTTCCTGCTCGGGGTGGCCCCGATCAGCGGCAACAACTGGGGCATCATGATCAACCTGGCGATGGCGCAGGGTGCGCTGTACACCACCGACAGCGCCTTCTACCTGTTCTCCCCGATGGCCGCCATCGTCATCCTGCAGGTGTCCTTCGTGTTCTTCTCCCGCGCGCTCGACAGCGTGTTCAACCCGAGGCTGCGTGTCCAGTGACCACAGATGATCAAACCCTGCTCGAGGTCGACGACCTGACCGTGGCCTTCGGTGACGGCCCGGGCTCGGTGCGGGCGGTCGAGAACGTCAGCCTCACCGTCGGCGCCGGTGAGATCTACGCGCTGGTCGGCGAGTCCGGCTGCGGCAAGTCCACGCTGGCGTACTCGCTGCTGCAGATCCTGCCCCCGCCCGGCCGGATCACCGGCGGCACCGTACGGTTCCGTAGCCAGGACATCACCACGCTGGCGAAGCGGGAGCTGAACGCGCTCCGCGGCGCCGAGCTCGCGATGGTCTTCCAGGGCGCGATGAACGCGTTCAACCCGGTCCTGACGATCGGCACCCAGGTGGACCACATCCTGCAGGCCCATCCCGAGGTGTTCGCCGATCCGAAGGACGGCCGGGAATACTTCCGGCACCTGCTCGACCTGGTCCAGCTGCCGCCGGACCGGATCTGGAAGGCGTACGAGAGCCAGCTGTCCGGTGGCATGAAGCAGCGGGTCGCGATCGCCGTCGCCCTTCTGCTGCGGCCGTCGGTGGTGATCCTGGACGAGCCGACCACGGCGCTGGACGTGTTGAACCAGCGGCTGGTGATCGACATCCTCAAGGACCTGCACCGGAGTCTCGGCGTGACGATCATCTTCGTCACCCACGACCTGGCGGTGGTCGCCGAGCTCGCCACCCGGGTCGCGGTGATGTACGCCGGCCGGCTGGTGGAGTCGGGCACCGTCGAGGAGATCTTCAAGGCCGGCCGCCGGCACCCGTACGTGGAGGCGTTGATCAACGCGATCCCGAGCGTGCTGGACGCCGGTCTCCGGGTCCGCCCGATCGGCGGCGCGGTGCCCAACCTCGCCGAGCTGCCGGCCGGCTGCCGGTTCGCGCCACGCTGCGCGCGCGCCGAGGAGCTCTGTCACGAGACGGAGCCGCCGCTGCTCGATGATGATCATGGACATCTGGTGGCCTGCCACGTCGTCAACCGCAGGTCCGAACTGGTGGAGGTGTCGAAGGCGTGAGTCTGCTCGAGATCGAAGAGGTCACCCACACGTACGCCTCCGGCACCGGCCGGCCGGTGCTGCACGACGTCAACCTGTCGACCGGCGAGGGCGAGATCGTCGCCCTGGTCGGCGAGTCCGGCTGCGGCAAGACCACGCTGGGCCGGCTGATCGCCGGGCTGCACGAGCCCAGTAGTGGCCGGATCTCCTTCGACGGCACGGACATCGCGCGGCTGCGCGGCAAGCAGCGCCGGCACTGGCGGCGCCGGGTGCAGATGGTGCACCAGGACCCGTACGGGTCGCTGAACCCCGGCCTGACCATCGGCAGCACGCTGGCGCCCGGGATCCTGGAGCACAAGCTGGCCACCTGGCGCACCGTGCAGCGGGAGATGATCAAGCTGTTGCAGCAGGTCGGGCTGGATGCCACGCCGGCGTTCCTGCAGCGCTACCCGCACCAGTTGTCCGGCGGTCAGCGGCAGCGGGTGTCGATCGCCCGGGCGATCAGTCTGCAGCCGAGCCTGATCGTCGCCGACGAGGTGACCAGCATGCTCGACGTGTCGATGCGGGTGGCCATCCTCGATCTGCTGCTGTCCTTCCAGCGTGACCGCGGCATCGGGTACGTGTTCATCAGCCACGACTTCGGGGTGGTCCGCTACTTCGCCCAGGGCGGCCGGATCGCGGTGATGTTCTTCGGCTACATCGTCGAGGAGGGCCCGGTGGAGGAGTTGATCACTGCGCCGAAGCATCCGTACACCCATATGCTGCTGCAGGCGATCCCGGTGCCGGACCCGGTGCTGGTCCGCAAGCGCGACGAGGAGGGCCGGGACCCCGAACGCATGATCGGCGAGCCGGCGACCACCGGCTGCGTGTTCGCCAACCGCTGCCCGCTGGTGCAGGACGTCTGCCGGAAGCAGTCCCCGCAGCTGACCGAGATCGGTTCCGGCCACCGGTCGGCCTGCCACTTCTCCGACGAGGTGCCGCCCCTGGTCCACCTCACCGACGACGCGGCCTGAGGACGATGATCATGATGAAGACCGCCGCCCGGGTGCTGCTCCGGATGGGCCTCGGTCTGTTGATCATCTGCGTCGTCATCCGCCCGGCGATCCGTACCGAGCAAGGGATGATGGGCGACAACCTGGCCATCATCGCCTGTCTGCTCCTGATCATCACCGCCGTGCTCGGCCTCAAGTTCGCCCCGGACGACAAGCTCGGCAGCACGGACGCGGGTCAGCGGCGCCGCTGATCACGGAGCCGGCTCACCCAGGCGCGGACCTCATGTCCGAGCGGGCGCTCGAGCAGCCAGCCGAGCCCGAGCAGGGCCGTCAGCCCGACGCCTCCGGCCGCCACCGCGATCAGGAACGTGCCGATCTCCATGACCGCCATGCTTCCGGCGAAGGCCGCGCCAACCCAGTGGCAAGAATGACATGATCCGATAGATTCTGGTCATGCACGTCGTTGCGGTGGTGACCCTGGACGGGGCCGGCGGGATCGACATCGCCATGCCCTGCATGATCTTCGGCCAGACCTACCCCCGGCCGCACCGGCATGGCGAGCGATCCCTGTACGACGTGCGGGTCTGCGGCCCCGAGGTGACCACGACGTTCTCCGGCGGCCGGAAGACGTTCAAGGTCACGCCGCCGTACCCCCTGGAGGAGGCCGCCGGCGCCGACACGATCCTGGTGCCCGGCCTGAACCCGCACGACGTGCCGCCACCGCCGGAGATCATCGACCTGCTGCGCGACGCGCACCGCCGCGGGGTCCGGATCGGCTCCATCTGCAACGGCGTCTTCGTGCTCGCCGCAGCCGGACTGCTGGACGGCCGCCGGGCCGCCGTGCACTGGGGCCACGCCGCCGAGCTCGCCGCGCACTATCCGGCCATCCAGGTCGAGGACTCGGTCCTCTACATCGACGACGGCGACATCGTCACCTCGGCCGGCGGCGCGGCCGCGCTGGACCTCTGCCTGCACCTGGTCCGGCGCGACTTCGGCTCCGCCGTGGCCGCCCAGACTGCGCGGCTCACGGTGATGCCGCTGCAGCGCGACGGCGGCCAGGCCCAGTTCATCCACCACGCCGAGCCCGAGTCGGGCGGCAGCCTCGAGCCGGTCATGCAGTGGATGGAGGACCGACTCGATCACGACCTGACCCTGACCGAGATCGCCGAGCGGGCGGCGACCAGCGTACGGACGCTCAACCGCACGTTCCGGGCCCAGACCGGCACCACGCCGTTGCAGTGGCTGATCCAGCGGCGGCTGCAACGGGCCCGGGAGTTGCTGGAGACGACCGACCTCCCGGTCGAGGAGATCGCCTCCCGGGCCGGGTTCGGCACCGCCATCGGGCTCCGGCAGCACTTCCGTCGCGTGGTCGGCACCACTCCCCTCGCCTACCGGCGGTCCTTCGCACCGGTCCCGGCGCGTTCCGGCTGAGCCTCAGGACCGGACGACGCCGCGGCGTACGCGGATGATCACCGTCATGGTCAGGCTGAGCAAGATCAGATAGACCGGGAAGGCCCAGGACTTCGGCGCCCAGTCGATCAAGGTCAGCAGGGTCAGGGTGCCGTTGACCCCGACCAGGACGTAGAACAACGCGCTCTCCGACCGCGGGTCCGCCCACGCCTTCCGTACGGTCGGCACGGCACCCACCGCATCGGCGAGCACGGCGAACACCACCGCGACCGGTGCCGCGTCCATCCCCAGCCAGATGATCAACGAGAGCACGGCGACCGCACCGCAGCCGAGGTCGAACCCGGTCAGCCGCACCGTCGCCTTCCGGTTGACGAAAGAGGCGATCAGTACCAGCAGCGGCCCGACGCCGATGGCCAGCGTCGACACCGCGGGCAGGCCGACCTGGCTGTCCAGCTGGGCGAAGAAGCCGATCAAGGGTGCCGCGGCCCAGAGCGTCCAGGTGACCCGGTTCGGGCTCGTCCATCCGCGCAGGGTGCCGATCGCGTACCGGATCGTGCCGGTCAGACCGATGGCTGCGGCCAGGAAGACGAAATGCGGATCGATCATCGAGATGCCTCGTCTGGTCGGACTTGCGACCCTATCGACCGGAGTGAGGGTGCGGCCGACTGGGTAGAGAAGTCTGGTGACCACGCCCCGCGTACGACTCGACGAGAGCGCCGGCTACCAGCCCGCCGCTCGCACTCTGCTGCCCGGTGTCGCCCTGGTCGCGGTCACGTTCGGCCTGGCCCGGTACGGCTACGGCCTGTTGTTGCCGGAGATGCGGTCGGAGTTCTCGCTCGGTGAGGGGGCGGCCGGACTGATCGCGTCGGCGACCTATGCCGCCTATCTGATCGCGAACGTGGCCGTCGTCGTCCTGATGAAACGCTTCGGTTCCAAGATCACGATCGGCCTCTCGGCAGCCCTCGCGGCCGGCGGCATGGTGATCATGGCGGTCGCGTCCGACCCCGCGGCGCTGACCTGCGGCGTACTGGTCGCCGGTGCCGCCTCCGGCCTGGCCCTGCCGCCGTACTCGGGCCTGGTCGCCTCCCGGGTGGAACCACGCCGCCGGGACCGGGTGTGGCCGGCGATCAGCTCCGGAACCGGCTGGGGCGTCGCCCTGGCCGGACCGATCGCGATCATGGCCGGCGACCGCTGGCGCCTGGTGTGGGCCGCCTTCGTCGTGGCTGCGGTCGCCGTCGGCGCCGCCGCCGTCCTGCTGGCCCCGGCCAGGGACAGCGGCTCGGCGCGCATGCCTCAATTGAGTCCGAGCTGGTTCCTCTGCCCGAAGTCGCGGCCGCTGCTGGTCTCGGCGGTACTGCTCGGCCTGGGCAGCGCGGTGTGGTGGGCGTTCTGCGTCGATGCCCTGCGCGAAGCCGGCCACGGAGCGACCACGGCCCGGATCGTCTACGCCGGTTGCGGTGCGGCCGGCATCCTCGCCACCCTCGGCGGCAGCGCGCTCGGGCGGTGGGGTCTGCGCCGCGGCTACCTGACCAGTTGCCTGCTGCTGGCCGGTTCGCTGGCCCTGCTGGGTCTCGCGATCGGCCACCTCGCGACGGCCACGGCGGCCGCGATCCTCTTCGGCGTCTTCTACAACGGCGTTCTCGCCGCCCAGGGGATCTGGAGCTCCCGGGTCTTCTCCGGCCATCCGGTCGCCGGCCTGGCCGCCGTCAACGTCGCGGTCACCCTGGGCACCCTGACCGGACCCGCGCTGGCCGGCCTCGGCGCCGGCCGGTACGGCTACGGTCCCGCGCTCGTGGCCGCCGCGGCCGTGGTCGCCCTGGCCATCCCGTTCTGCCCGCCCGGGGCCCGCCGCCGCCGCAAGCTCGCCGAACACGACTGCCACCATGCCCCCGTCCGTCCATGATCACGCGCTGATCGTCCGCGCCCGCGAGCCGTGCGGACTGCGCCCGATCCGGTGACGGCCGCACAGGTCCGGGAGCCGACGGTTGCGGCAGGCGCCGACCGACGTCGGCCTGGTCGGGGTCGAGACCTTCGCCGGCGGCTCCTACCTGGTCACCTACGCCACAGCGACGTGAGCGCATAACGCTGTTATTGTCGTGGGTCCGAGCCAGCCCACCGACAAGGAAGCAACCGTGCACCCACTGGCGTTCCCGATCGGCCCGATCGAGTTGATCCTGATCATGATCATCGCCCTGCCGGTGATCATCGGCGCGATCGTGCTGATCATCGCCCTGTCCCGTCGCCAGCGCGGCACGCCGCCGCAGAGACCCCCGTACCCGGCCGCGCCGCCCGGTCCGGCCGGCCACGGACGGCCGCCGGCACCGGGTTGGCAGCCTCCGCCACCTCCGCCGCCGGGACCGGCCGGTCCCGGTGACGGCCAGGCATCCCACTAGGCCCACGCCCGCTACCCCACCGTCCCGGCATGCGGTCCGGCCGGGACCAGCGTTCCTGCGGCGCGGACCGGCAACGGCCCGGTTCGCGTCCTTCGACCCTTCCACTCCGGCGATGCGTCCCTTAAAGTCGGTCCAACCACCTTTTGTGTATCGATACAAGAAGGGTGCCGGCGCCAATGACGGGGCAGACGACGACGGAGTCAGCGAGTGGATTCTCGCTCGATGAGCGAGCACGTCCCCGTGATGCTGCGACCGGGTCCGGTGAAGCCCTCCATCCGCTCGATCAGCATGCCGAGCGCGGCCGCGACGAGGGTTTCGTTATCGGGGTCGACGGAGGTCAGGCTGGGCACGGTGTAGTTCGAGTCGGGCAGGTTGTCGAAGCCGACCACCCGTACGTCCCCGGGACAGTCGAGGCCCGCATCGGCAAGGCCGCGGAGCACGCCGTGGGCGATGCTGTCGGTGGTGCAGACCACGCCGTCGAACGGCACACCGGCCGCCGCCAGCTCGCGGATCGTGGCCGCGCCCGCCTTCTGCGGTGTGCCCTCCTCGGTCTCGACGACGAGCGCCGGGTCGATCGGCAGCCCCGCCTCGGTCAGGGCCTTCAGATAGCCCTCGGTCCGCAGCGCCACCATCCGCGTCCGGGTGGTCAGGCTGCCGCCGACCATCGCGATCCGGCGGCAGCCCTTGTCGAGCAGGTGCCGGGTGGCCAGCCGGGTGCCGTCGACGTTGGCCATCGCGACGTGATCGACCGCGGGGTCGGACATGCTCTCGCCGAGGAACACCACCGGGAAGTCGTTGCGGACGCCGTCCGGCAGCCGCTCCAGCTGGATGGCGTTGATCAACAGGCCGTCGTAGAACAACGGCGAGCGCTGCCAGGTCGCGACCTCGGCGTCCAGGTGACCGCCGGTCGCCTCGATCGCAACGTGGTAGTCGAGGACGGACGCCTGGACCGTCACCTCGCGGGCCAGGTTGGCGTTGTACGGGTGCTCGATGTGACCGACGGCGAGCCCGATGGCACCCACCCGACCGCGGCGGAGGGCCCGGGCGGCCAGGTTCGGCTGGTAGTCGAGTTCCTCGATCGCGGCCAGCACGCGGGCCCGCGTCTCGTCCCGCACCGGCCGGTTGCCGTTGATGACATGGGAGACGGTCATCGTCGAAACACCCGCCCGACGAGCAACGTCCGCCATCGCTGTCACCCGACCGACTATAAGCGAAATCCCGATCCGACCACTTGGTGACATCCACCCCCTGAGGAGAATCCTGTGTCCCCGTTGCGCGCCGTGATCAATCTCGATGTCGCAGGCCCCACCGTCAGCAGGCACCTGTACGGCCACTTCGCCGAACACCTGGGTGCCTGCATCTACGGCGGGATCTGGGTCGGCGAGAACTCGCCCATCCCGAACGTCCGAGGCATCCGTACCGACATCGTCGAGGCACTGCGAGGCATCGCGATCCCGAACCTGCGCTGGCCGGGCGGCTGCTTCGCCGACGAGTACCACTGGCGCGACGGGGTGGGTCCCCGGGAGAGCCGGCCGTCGATGGTGAACACCCACTGGGGCAACGTGGTCGAGGACAACAGCTTCGGCACCCACGAGTTCATGGACCTGTGCGCCCAGCTCGGCACCGAGCCGTACATCAGCGGCAACGTCGGGTCCGGCACCGTCCGGGAGATGGCCGAGTGGGTCGAGTACCTGACCCGCGGCGGCGAGGCACCGATGTCGAGCCTGCGCCGCGCGCACGGGCAGGCCGAGCCCTGGAAGGTGAAGTTCTGGGGCATCGGCAACGAGACCTGGGGCTGCGGCGGCAACATGCGCGGCGACTACTTCGCCGACCTCGCCCGGCAGTACTCGACCTACTGCCGCAACCACGACGGCAACGTCTTGTACAAGATCGCCTCCGGTGCCCGCAGCGACGACTACGCGTGGACCCAGTCGCTGATGCAGACCATGGGCGACTACGGCTGCGGCTGCAACCCGAAGCACTACTTCGACGCCGTCTCGTTCCACTTCTACACGGGCCTGACGAATCGCAAGCACGGCAGCGCGACCGACTTCGGCACCGATGAATACCTCGAATCCCTGGCCAACGCCTGGCGGGTCGAGAGCATGATCGAACGGCACAGCAACGTCATGGACGTGTACGACCCCGAGGGCCGGATCGGCCTGGTGCTCGACGAGTGGGGCACCTGGTGGGCCGTCGAACCGGGCACCAACCCGCGCTTCCTCTACCAGCAGAACGCTCTCCGCGACGCGCTGATCGCCGGCCTGCACTTCGACGCGTTCCACCGCAACGCCGAGCGGTTGATCATGGCCAACATCGCGCAGACCGTCAACGTCCTGCAGGCCATGCTGCTGACCTCCGACGACGTGTTGATCAAGACGCCGACCTATCACGT
Source organism: Microlunatus sp. YIM B11417 (assembly GCF_059617205.1). Classification (NCBI taxonomy): domain Bacteria; kingdom Bacillati; phylum Actinomycetota; class Actinomycetes; order Propionibacteriales; family Propionibacteriaceae; genus Microlunatus; species Microlunatus sp. YIM B11417. Next base: position 194,078 of record NZ_JCAMPJ010000003.1, on the reverse strand, counting down.
CTTCGAGATGAACAAAGATCATCACGACGCCGCCCGGCTGGACGTCCATCTGCTCGACGCCGTGCCGACAGCGCAGGACGGCGACGAGCGGACCGTGCCGCTGATCACCACGACGGCGACGACGAAGGACGGCCACGCCCTGATCTCGCTGACCAATCTCGACCCCACGGCCGAGCACACCGTGGTCTACGACCTGCGCGGCGGCGCCCCGGCGGAGGTCTCGGCTCGGATCCTCCATGCCGACTCCCCGCAGGCCCACAACACCCGCGAGGCCCCCGACGCCGTGGCGCCGGTCGCCTACGACGGCGTGGCCCTGTCCCAGAACACCCTCACGGTCACGATCCCGGCCCACGCGTTTGTCACGGTGCGATTCGCGACCGGCACCACCCAACCATCCGAATCGGAGGACCAACGATGATGCATCCGATGACCCGACGCGGCTTCCTGGTGGCCGCCTCAGCCGCGGCCGCGACCACCGGACTGGCCGCCTGCAACCTCGACCGGGGCGCCCCCAGTCAGGGGCCCGGCCAGGACCCCGGCGAGGAGGCTCCCCCGCCCGACGGCACGAAGGAAGTCGCCCCGGGCGTACAACGCAAGGACTGTTTGATCTTGGAGAACCCGACCGGGCGGATCACCACGCCCGACGACTTCAACCGGTGGCGCCCCGGCTTCACCGGTTCGTCGACCGGGCTGCAGCAGATCGGGCTGGACGCGCTCTGGTACATCGATCCCGACGCCGGCGTGAACGGCGTCTGGGACAACGCCTGCGCCGCCGAGAAGCCGATCTACAACGAGGATTTCACCCAGATGACCGTCAAGCTGCGCGAGGGCCTGATGTGGAGCGACGGGGTCGAGTTCACCGCCGAGGACCTCCACTACACGGTCGATCTGCACATGAACAACGACGGCTGGTCCTTCACCGGCCAGTTCCGGGGCAACGTCGCCAGCATGGAGATGCCGGACAAGTACACCGTGGTCTTCAACCTCAAGCAGTCGAACTCGCGCTTCCACGGATACTTCACGGTCCGTTGGGCGGCCTGCTGGATGATGCCCAAGCACATCTTCGAAAAGCAGTCGGACCCGCTGGCGTTCAAGTTCAATCCGCCGGTCAGCCTGAGTGCGTACAAGCTCAAGGACTTCGATCCGAACGGGAACTGGTACCTCTGGGAGAAGCGGGAGGACTGGCAGAAGACGTCGATGGGGCTGATCGGCGAGCCCGGCCCCAAGTACGCTATGTACACCGCGCCGGGACCGAGCGACAAGCGCGTGATCGCCCAGACCCAGCACAACCTCGACGTGATCCACGACCTCGCACCCGAGGGAATGATCAAGCTCGCCAAGGAGAGCAAGTCGTCGGTGGGCTGGTTCCCCAGCTTCCCGTGGGCGCATCCCGACCCCACGCTGCCGATGGTGATCTACAACAACGAGAAGCCGGGGCTCGATCGCAAGGAGGTGCGGTGGGCGCTCACCCTGGCCATCGACATCGTCCGGGTGTCCCTCGCCTCGTACCGGGGCGCGGCCACGCTGTCGGCGATCCACGTCCCGCCGACCGGGCTGTATCCCCAGTACTACTTCGATCCGCTGGAGTCGTGGCTGAACGAGTTCACCATCGACGTCGGCGGCAGCCCGTACAAGCCGTTCGACGCCGAGGCGTCCAAGCGTGCCGCGGAGGAGGCGCGGAAGACGCTCGGTGATCTTGTCCCGACCGACCCGGAACAGATCAAGACGGCGCTCGGCCGCGGCTGGTGGAAGCACGACCTGGCGGCCGCGGAGCAGCTGATGCTGGCGGCCGGGATGAAGAAGTCGGGCGACACCTGGGCGCTGCCCGACGGATCGCCGTTCAAGATCGCGTTGCTGAGCGCGGCCGAGAGCAATCCGACGATGAACCGCGCGGCGAGCATGGTGGTGGAGTCGTGGAAGGAGTTCGGCATCGACGCGAGCCACGACGCCCGCGACAACACCGGCGACCTGGTCGGCCCGGGCGACTACTCGGCCGCGGTCGGCTGGACCATCGAGACCTGGGGCGGCCATCCCGACCTGTTCTACTTCCTGAACTCGTGGCATTCGCGCTTCTACGTCCCGTCCGGGAAACGGGCCGCCGGCTCGAACACGATGCGCTGGAAGCATCCCGACCTGGATCGCATCATCACCGAGATCCAGCGCCTGGACTTCGACGACCCGAAGGGCATCGAACTGGGCCAGGAGTTCATCAAGCTCGCGGCGGCCGAGATGCCGGTCACGCCGATGATGAGCTACAACGTGTTCACCGTCTGTGACACGACGTACTTCACCGGCTATCCGACGGCCGACGATCCGTACACGAATCCGGTGCCCAACTGGGGCAACACGAAGTACATGTTCACCAGGATCAAACCGAAGAGCTGATCACCGTCACGTCAGACCCCGAGCACCGTCGCCCGAGGAGGTTGAATGCGGACTTTCCTGCTGCGCTACCTGATCCCGCGCATCGTGCAGTACCTCGTCGTGATCTTCATCGGCGTCACGGTGGCCTTCATCATCCCGAGGCTCTCGCCGACCAGTCCGGTGGAGTCGCAGATCAGCTTGATCACCAGTAGCGGCTCGTCGATCGATCCGGAGGCCATCCAGCATCTGCGCGAGTCGCTGACCGAGATGTACGGCCTCTCGGGCAGCCCGCTCCAGCAGTACTTCGCGTTCTGGGGCAGGCTGCTCCGCGGCGATCTGGGACCGTCGCTGTCCAGCTTCCCGACCCCGGTCAGCGAACTGGTCGGGCGGGCGATGCCGTGGACGTTGTCCATCGTCCTGGCCGCCACGCTGCTGTCCTGGGTGCTGGGCAACCTGTTCGGCGTGCTGGCGAGCTACTACCCGCGGAAGCGGCTGCTCGGCATCGTCGACGTCGCCAGCCAGGCGATCCGGCCGATCCCGTACTACGTGATCGCGATCATCCTGCTCGTCGTCTTCGCCTACATCCTGCCGCTCTTCCCCTTCAGCGGCGCCTACAGCGTGGGCGGCCGGCCGGGGTTCACCCCGGCCTTCATCGCCGACTACCTGTGGCACGCGGCACTGCCCGCGCTGACCCTGATCCTGGTCGGCTTCGGCGGCTGGTTCGTCGGCATGAAGGCGCTGACCAGCAACGTGATCTCCGAGGACTACGTCGTCTACGCCGAGACGGCGGGCATCGCACCGAAACGAGTGCTGCCGCACTACATCGCGCGGAACGCGATGCTGCCGCAGATCACCGGACTGGGGATGGATCTGGGCACCGTCTTCTCCGGCGCGTTGATCATGGAGGTGGTCTTCGGGTACCCGGGCGTCGGGTTGCTCAGCCTGCAGGCGGTGTTCCGCAACGACTATTCGCTGATGATGGGCATCACCCTCTATTCGATCATCGGGGTCGCGACCGCCGTCTTCGTGATCGATCTCATCTATCCGCTGCTCGATCCGCGGGTTCGGCACCAGTGAGGCGGCCATGATCAAAGTCATCCGGGATCTGCTGAAGTACGACGTCCGGTTCCGCTTCGCCTTCGCGATGATCGGGCTGATCCTGCTCATGGTGCTGGTGTCGTTCGTCTCGCCCTACTCCCCCGACAAGACCTTCGTGGTCGCCATGGACTCCGGACCCTCGCTCGAGCACCCGTTCGGGACCACGTCGCGCGGGCAGGACCTGTTCTGGTGGATGACCTTCGGGGTACGGAACTCGCTGCTGCTCGGCCTGATGACCGCGCTGATCAGCCGCGTGATCGCGATCGCCGTCGGGTTGACCGCCGGCTACCGCGGCGGCTGGCTGGACCGGGTCCTGATGTCGATCAACGACTCGTTCGTGGTGATGCCGCTGCTGCCGATCCTGATCCTGCTGGGCTTCCTGTTCAAGGGCCAGCTCAACATCTATCTGCTGGCCGTGCTGCTCGGTCTGTTCGGCTGGCCCTGGGACGCCCGGCTGATCCGGTCCCAGGTGCTCAGCCTGAAGGAACGGGCGTTCACCCGGACGGCCTCGTACAGCGGCGCACCGTCCTGGCGGATCATGATCGCCGAGCATCTGCCGTTCGTGCTGCCGATCGTGTTCGCGACGTCGATCAACAACATGCTGTGGTCGATGGGGATGGAGGTCACGCTGAGCGTGCTGGGGCTGTCCGACCTGAGCCGGCCGAGTCTCGGCACGTCGTTGTACTGGGCGAACCAGCACCAGGCGTTGGTCGCCGGCGTCTGGTGGTGGATCGGCGCGCCGGTGCTGGTGGCGATGGTGCTGTTCGTCGGCCTGTACCTGTTGATGTCCAGCGTCAACGAGTACATCGATCCCCGCACCCGTCTTCGTCTGATCGGAGCCTGACATGGAACCTCTGCTGAGAGTGACGGACCTGAAGGCGTACTACCGGACCGAGGCCTACGGCGTCTCCCGGACGGTGCGGGCGGTCGACGGTGTCTCGTTCGACCTGTACCCGAACGAGATCTACGGGCTGGCCGGCGAGTCCAGCTGCGGGAAGACGACGTTGATCAAGGTCATCTCGGGCAACCTGAAGAACCCGCTCCGTGTGGTCGGCGGCGAGGTGCGCTTCGCGGCGGACGGCATCGACCGCGACCTGACGACGATGACGAACGACGAACTGCGCAAGACGATGCGCTGGAAGCGGATTTCCTACGTCATGCAGGGCTCGATGAGCGTGCTGAACCCGGTCCGCCGGGTGCTGCGCACGTTCGCCGACATCGTGGCCACCCACCGCGGGATCGACAACCGCACGGAGTTCCGGAAGGAGATCAGCGCCCACGTGGCCCGGCTCGGACTGCCGTCGGAGGTGCTGCGGTCGTTCCCGCACCAGCTCTCGGGCGGCATGCGGCAACGGGTGGCGATCGCGCTGGCGACGATCTTCCAGCCGAACCTGATCATCGCCGACGAGCCGACGACGGCTCTCGACGTGGTGGTGCAGCGCGGCGTCCTGCAGCTGCTCAAGCAGATCCAGGCGGACAGCGGCAACACGGTCCTGCTGGTGACGCACGACATGGCGGTCCACGCCAACGTCGCCGACCGGGTCATGATCATGTACGCCGGGCGGATCATGGAGGAGGGTCCCACCGAGACGATCTTCCAGGCGCCGCGGCATCCGTACACGAAACATCTGATCGCCTCGCTGCCCAAGATCGGCGAACGGACCGCCCGCGCCTCGCTGCCGGGCAGTCCGCCGAATCTCGCCGACCCGCCCGCCGGCTGCCGCTTCCACCCCCGCTGTCCCGCGGCCATGGAGGTCTGCCGGACCGTGGTCCCGGAGACCCTCCAGCTCGAGAACCGGCACCGGGTCGCCTGCCATGCCGTCGCCGAGGAGGAGGGGCTCCCGGTACCGCGGCCCGACCTGACCCGGACGGAGGAATCCCGGTGACCGCCACGCAGGCCGACGCGCCGCTGTTCGAACTGGACCATGCCGTCGTCACGTTCCGGATCGGCTCGGTGCTGGCCGGCAGCCAGCTCGTCGCCGTCAACGACGTCTCGCTGCGACTGGCCGCCGGCAAGCCCGAGATCTTCACGCTGGCCGGTGAGAGCGGCAGTGGGAAGACGACTCTGGCCCGGGTCCTGCTCGGCGACCAGGCGCCGTCCAGCGGCGACGTGCGGTTCCTGGGCCGGCCGGTCGCGGAGGTGATCAAGACCAACGGCCAGCTGGCCTTCATGAGCGAGGTCCAGCCGGTCTTCCAGAACCCGTTCGAGACCTTCAATCCGCTGCGCCACGTCCAGGAGTACCTGTTCGACACCGCGATCAACTTCAAGATCGCGAGCAACCGCCGGCAGGCGGCTGAGCCGGTGGACGCCGCGTTGCGGACGGTCGGCCTCTCGCTGGCGGAGGTCCAGCAGCGCTACCCGCACGAGTTGTCCGGCGGGCAGTTGCAGCGGGTCTCGGTGGCCCGGGCGTTGATCCCGAACCCGAAGGTGATCGTCGCGGACGAACCGGTCTCGATGGTCGACGCGTCGCTGCGGATGGAGATCGTCAACGTCTTCAAGCGGCTGCGGGACGAGGAGGGGGTGACCGTCATCTACATCACCCACGACCTGGCCACCGCCTACTACGTATCGGACCGGATCGCGATCATGCTCCGCGGGCACGTGGTCGAGTCCGGCCCGGTGGACGAGGTCCTTGATCATCCCGCGCACCCGTACGCGCAGCTGCTCAAGGAGTCGATCCCGGAGCCCGTACCGGAGGACAAGGCCGCCTGGACCCAGCAGATCACGCTGGGTGCGACCGAGGCCCGCGAGTTCGGCCAGGCCGGCTGCAAGTTCGCCAATCGCTGCCCGCACGTGATGGACCGGTGCCGGTCGACCAACCCGCCCGACTTCCCGGTCGGCAACCGGCTCGTCAAGTGCTACCTGTACGACGGAACCGGAGCTCAGACCTGACCCCGCTGCGGAAGCCGGACCTGTCCCGGCCGACCGTGCCCTGGAACCCCGCGGCTCACCGACCGTCGATCGCGATGGCCGCGAGTTCCTGCGCCGCCAGGCCGGGATGTCGACCACTCTGCCCGGCCCCTCTGACCAGGGCGCCCTCGATCAGCAGATGCAGTTGTTCGGCCGTCCGCTCGGGGTGCGGATGATCCATCGCCTCGAGTTCGCGGACCAGGAGTCCGTGCAGCCGGCGGCGGAAGTTCTCGGTCTCGGCATGGGCCGGGTGATCGGGCTCGGCGAAGGCGAGATCGGTGGCGAAATAGCGGCAGCCCCGAAAGTTCTCGTCCGACACCAGTTCGTCCAGTCGGCCGAACAGCCCGAGCAGCCGCTCCCGCGGCTCCGTCGCCCCGGCCAGCGCCGACTCGTACCAGGCGATGTCCTCCTCGGACGCCCGCCGGAGCACCTCCGTCACCAGCCCGTCCTTGCCACCGAAGTGTTCGTACAAGGATCGCCGGGCGACGTTCGCCTCCTGGAGCACCGCGCCGATCCCGACCGAGGCACCCTGGCTGTAGAAGAGCTCCTGAGCGGCTCGGAGCAACCGCTCGCGCGGGCCAACAGCACTGTCACGCACCTTCGAACGCCTCCTCTGCTGAGAGTAGACCAATCATTCTACTGTACGCGCGCCGCGGAGTGCGTGGCCGACGACTCGCAGCGAGACATTCGGCCGCGCCGGCGCGGACCCGAGGCCCGCCGACGTGCACTACGCACCCACAACGCGACCCACGACCTTGCGCGTACCGCCGCGGCGCTCCAGGACCCGCTGCAGCAACTGGAGCAACCGCGCCCGCACGGGTCCGTCGTCTCGCCGCCCCTGCCGTGCGAGGCGCCCCTGTTCCCGTGACCTGACCAGCGCGGCGTACCGCGCCCTCGGCTCATCGCTGTCGACGTACTGATACATGATCTGCTCCTCACGCTGCGATAGACCAATCGGTCTATATTCGGAGAGTAGACCAATCGATCTACATTGGCAATCCCTCACATTTCCCGACAAGGGACACCCTTGACTCGTAGACCAATCGGTCTATATGGTCAGTAGACCGAATGATCTACTTTCGCGAGGACTCACGCGGGCCGCATCGTCGAGGCCCGCGGTCGAGTCAAGGCCCGACCGACCAGGTCCATCCACTCACCAAGGAGTTGCACCATGATCACCGAGACAGCCACCCCGCCGATCGTCGACCGGGACACCTGGCTCCGGCAGCGCGCCGAGCTCCTGGTTCGGGAGAAGGCCCATACCCGAGAGGGCGACGCGATCGCGGCCGCCCGGCGGCGCCTGCCGATGACGGAGATCGCACCGACCTACCTCGAAGGGGCGGATGGGCCCACACCGTTGATCGACATCTTCGAGGGCCGGGATCAACTGATCGTCTATCAGCACATGTTCTACCCCGGCGAACCGATCGATCGGCAGTGCGAGGGATGCACGCTGTTCACCTGGGGGCTCCAGGACGCCACGTACCTCAACACCCGCGGCATCACCTTCGCCGTCTTCGGCGACGGACCCTACGGGGAGCTGGCGCAGTTGCGCGCGTTCATGGGTCACACCTATGCCTGGTACTCCAACCACGGGATCGACGACCCCGCGCTGTCGTCCGGCGGCAGCGGACACCTGGCCTGTTACCTGCGGCGCGGGGACAGGGTCTTCCTGACCTGGGAGACGACCGATCGCGGGGTCGAGGTCATGTCGTCGTCACTGCAGTTGATCGATCTGACCGTCTACGGCCGGCAGGAGGTTTGGGAGGACTCCCCCGACGGCTGGCCGCAGGGACCGACCGGCGCCTTCTGGCGGACCGACTCCGACGGAACGCTGACCGGCTGGGGTCAGGGCGGAGAGCGGGTCGGCCGACCGGCAGCCCAGTGGTCGCGCCTCGCCACCGCCCCGCCGAGCCCGCGCACCTGCCACTGAGCAACTCGGTTCGCTGAGACCGGATACGCCGGAGGTCAGTCGGCGTCGCGGCTCAATCCGTTGACCCGCCCGCCGATCAGCCATTCGGCGACGATGATCTTGCCGGCGGGCGTCACCGCGACACCGTGCGGCGAGTTGAACCGGCCCGGCTGTACGTCGGGCCGCACGGTCAGGCCGTCGGACGACAGCGCGTTGGGCCAGCCCGCCCGCGAGACCGCTTCGTCGTCGGCTCCGATGTAGCCGACGAGTTGATCATCGAGGTCGAGCACGGCCAGGCGCGCCTCCAGCTCGGCGATGATCAGGTTCTCGCCGGCGATGGCGAACGCCGACGGTCGCCGCAGCAGCCCCTCACCGGCCATCCGGCGGAACCCGCCGTCCAGGCCGAAGACCTGGAGCCGCTGGTTCTCCCGGTCGGCGACGTAGAGTTCCGGTTCGTCCCGGCGGCGGTCGATGATCAAGCCGTGCGGGCACCTGAACTCGTTCGGCAGGGTCTGCCGATACGTGCCGTCCGGACCGTAGGCGTGGACCAGGCTGGCGCCGTAGCCGTCGCCGACCCAGACGGTGCCCGTACCGCCGTCGCCGGTGGCGTCCGCGATCACCGAGGTCGGGGCGAACCGTCCCTCGGCGTAGGCCGGGTGATCGGGTAGCGGGAGTTCGAGCACCAGCCGCCCGGTCAGGTCGAACTTCGCCACCCGACCATGATCACCGGGCGTGTGGCCGTGGTAGCTGCCCGGAGTGTCGGTCACCATCTTGCTGCCGGGATCGGCGATCCAGACGTGATCAGCGTCGGCATCGCGGGACAGCGAGATGCAGTGTCCCTCGGTCAGACCGGTGGACCAGCTGTCCAGCCGCCGGCCCTCCGCGTCGGTGATCACCACCTCGTCGCCCGACGGAGCGAAGGTCACGACCCGGCCGTCCGTCGTCACGGCCACACCGTGGTGGGCCCAGCCGTCCGCCTTCGCCGGATCCTGCGGGAAGGCCGTCCACCGGTAGTCGAGAGCCGGCTCGCTGATCGATCCCGTCACGCGCGGGCCGCCTTGATCAACCCGTGCGGATCGAGGACGAACTTCTTCGCCGCTCCTTGATCGAAATCGGCGTAGCCCTGCGGTGCGTCCTCGAGCGGGATGGGGGTGGCGTCGACGTTCTTCGCGATCTGCACCCGATCATGCAGGATCGCCATCATCAGCTGATGGTTGTACCGCATCACCGGGCACTGTCCGGTGTAGAACGCGTGCGACTTGGCCCAGCCGAGACCGAGCCGCAGGGACAGCGAGCCGACCTTGGCCGCTTCCTCCTGCGCGCCGGGATCGCCGGTGACGTAGAGCCCGGGGATGCCGAGCGAGCCGCCGGCCCGGGTGAGGTCCATCAGGGAGTTCAGCACGCTGGCCGGCTGCTCGACGGCCGACCCGTCCGGCCCGTGCCCGCGTGCCTCGAACCCGACCGCATCGACCGCGCAGTCGACCTCGGGGACGCCGAGGATCTGCTCGATCTGATCTTGCGGTTCGCCCTGGGACACGTCGACCGTCTCGCAGCCGAAGCTCTTGGCCTTGGCGAGCCGCTCCGCGTTGAGGTCGCCGACGATCACCACGGCCGCGCCGAGCAGGAACGCCGACGTCGCCGCCGCGAGCCCGACCGGGCCGGCGCCGGCGATGTAGACCGTGGAGCCGGTGGTCACCCCGGCGGAGACACAGCCGTGGTAGCCGGTCGGGAAGATGTCGGACAGCATGGTCAGGTCGAGGATCTTCTCCATCGCCTGGTCCCGGTCCGGGAACTTCAGCAGGTTCCAGTCGGCGTACGGCACCATGACGTACTCCGCCTGGCCGCCGACCCAGCCGCCCATGTCGACGTACCCGTACGCCGAACCCGGCCGGTCGGGATTCACGTTGAGGCAGATGCCGGTCTTGCCGGTCTTGCAGTTGCGGCAGCGGCCACAGGAGATGTTGAACGGCACCGAGCACAGATCGCCGACCTGGATGAATTCGACGTCCGGCCCCTTCTCGACCACCTCGCCCGTGATCTCGTGGCCCAGCACCAGACCCTCCGGCGCGGTGGTCCGGCCGCGCACCATGTGCTGGTCGCTGCCGCAGATGTTGGTCGCGACGTTCTTCAAGATCACGCCGTGCGGCACCTTCCGCCCGACGTTGGCCGGGTTGACGCCGGGCCCGTCGCGAAGCTCCAACCCCGGATAGTCGATGTTGCGGACTTCGACCTTGCCTGAACCGACATAGGTCACGGCTTTGTTGCCTACCACCAGTTCCTCCTCCGCCCGTTGCCGGCGGCCGCCGACCCTTCGGACCCTACCGGTGCTGATCAGCGATCTGAACGGCCTGCAATCGGTTTCGGACTGGTCGGGCGATGGTCGGCAGCGCGCCGAAGCGCGAACCACCACGACCCGATTCATGATCATTTGCGGCGAGCCATCGCCGGCCGCCCGAAACGTTGCGGTGTTCCTCCGAGACATGGAGCCCACGCTCTCCGCACCCACCGCACCGCACCCACTGACACCCACCGCACCGCACCCATCGCACCGCGGGGCCTGCGGGGCCTCGGGCCCCGCAAAGAAACGCGGACTTGACCAGGGAAGCAGAAGGGCCCCGCCTGCGAACAGGCGGGGCCGTAAGGTAGCCCCGACGGGATTCGAACCCGCGCTACCGCCTTGAGAGGGCGGCGTGCTAGGCCGCTACACAACGGGGCCCTAGCTGCTGATCGTCTCCGATCAGCCTGCGGAAGACTACCAAAACACTCTGCGATCCAGCGAATCGGAAGTCTCCGTCGCTGGGGTACTAGGACTCGAACCTAGACTAACTGAACCAGAATCAGTCGGGCTGCCAATTACCCCATACCCCAGTGGCCACTGCCGCGGCACGAGGATGAACTTTACTGTACGACCTCGGCCTCGCCCAAACCGGCTGGTCGGCGCGTCGTCGCGGCCACGCCCGGCGGCAGGTACTTGACCAGCGCGCAGTTCTTCTTGATCAACTCCTTGCGGACCTGGTCGCCGGTCCGGCGGTCGATGACGTTGCGCCAGATCTCGTTCATCCGGTACCACTGGCCGCGGTACGGGACGAACTCCTCGTCCACCGCGAACACCTTGTAGGAATGGACCTGCGGGCGGTCGGACCTGATCTCGCCGGCCAGGTAGCGGTCCCCCACCGACACCCGCAGTTGGTAGGTCGCCGGGGTCTCGTTGCGGAACCGGAAGTCGACGTAGTTGTAGTAGATCGCGCAGCCGACACCCCAGGGCAGCACCCGCCCGTTGTCCGGGAACGGGTCGAAGGAGTGCTCGGACCGTTCGGTCACCACCAGCGGCGTGTGCAGCACCATCCAGTGCAGCAGGTTGGCCAGTTGACAGATGCCGCCGCCGACGCCGGGCTTCGCCTCGCCGTTGTCCAGCAGCATGCCGTCGAGGTAGCCCTTCCGCTTGGAGGTCTTACCGACGGTGCGGCAGAACGAGAACTCCTGGCCGGGCTCGATGATCAGCCCGTCCATCCGCTCCACCGCGAGCCTCAGGTTGGTCACCTTGTTGTGCTGCATCCACATCTCGGACTGGCCGAGCGTCCGCAGCAGCAGTGACTTGTGCCGCTTCACCCGGACCGGCAGGTCCTCGGCCTGGCGCCGGCTCGCCCACTCGATCCCCGACGCGGCCCAGATCGCCCGGCGGCGCATCCGGTGCAGGGCCACGGCAGCCGGGAACAGCGCCGGGAACCGCTCGGTCAGCCTTGCCTTCCGTTCCCGCAGCGCCGCCGGCAGCCGGAACCCCTCCGGCAGTCCCGCTTCCTGCCGCTCCGCCACGTCCGGCGCCGCAACCGGCCCCGGCGGTGCCTGAATCCCCGCGCCGTCGCTCCCGACCTGGTCGAACTCCACCCGCATCGTCCCTCCCCGACCTCGTCACCGATCCATCCGGTACGGATACGCCGTGACGGTAGGTCTGCGTTGCATGCCGACCGCACATTTCGTTGTGGAGTTGTTGCCCAGGGGCGTTGCGCAGGCGCCCCGGGACCGCCGGTTCCACGATGCGGACGACGCATCACGCGGGCGGTGAGATGGACCTTGACCAGAACAACTAAAAGGGATTGATTTAACCAACTCGGATTTTCGGATCTCCGCAACGTTGCGCCCGAAGGGATGGTCTGCCATGGCCCAGTACGAGAATGTGCGGGACGTACTCAATTATCAGTTCGATCGCCGCGGCCTGCTCGGCCTCGGCGGTGCGGCGGCCCTCGCCGGTCTGGCCGGATGCTCCGGCGACGACGGTGGGTCGTACGGCGACGAGCCGACCGGCTCCAGCAAGCCCTCGCCGACCGGAACGGTCAAGATCGCGAAGGCGAACATCCCGACGCCACGGGAGAAGACCTTGATCGTCGGTCAGACCGAATACACGGTCTTCAACAGCTGGAACGGGTTCGTCCCCAACGGCTCCCCGTCCGGCTCCGGCTTCGACGTGTTCTGCAAGGAGTACCTCTTCTATCTCAACCTGGCCACGGGCGAGCGGATCAACTGGCTCGCGCAGGACTACAGCTACAACCCCGACTTCACCGAGCTCACGCTCAAGCTGGAGCCGCGGGCCAAGTGGAGCGACGGCGAACCGTTCACCTCGGCCGACCTGCAGTTCACGCTGCGGCTGCTGCGCGACCGCAAGGACCTGCTCGGCGGCGGCGGTGACTGGGCCGACTTCCTCAAGGACGTCGCCACGCCCGACCCGCACACCGCCGTCCTCCAACTCAAGAAGTCGAACCCGCGGATCCACTACGGCTTCATCACCACGATCCTCGGCTCCTTCGACGTCCGGCCGAAGCACATCTGGGAGAAGCAGGACCCGACCAAGTTCAAGGACAACCCGCCGATCCGGACCGGACCGTACGTCCTCGACGACGCGATCCAGAACCAGAAGATGTTCGTCTGGAAGAAGAACCCGGACTACTGGAACAAGGAGGCCCTGGATCCCAAGCCGGAGTACGTGATCTACCAGAGCACCGCGAAGCAGGCCGACGCGGCCGCGCTGGCCTTCGAGCGGGTCCAGGTGGACGTCGGCTCGGTCAACGAGGAGCACGCGAAGCAGCTCCGGGCCAAGGGCTACCCGAATCTGATCACCACCCAGTTCAACGACCCGTGCCCGCGGGCGTTCTGGCTGAACAACGATCCGTCCCGCGGACTGATCTCCGAGCCGAAGATGCACTGGGTGGTCAGCAACCTGATCGACCGCAAGAAGATCGGACTCTCGGTGTGGCCGGTCGAGACCGCTCCGGCCCAGTATCCGTGGGCCGACTACGCCAGCCTCGAGCAATGGAAGAACCCGGCGATCGCCGACAAGTACCCGCTGGTCTACGACCCGGCCAAGGCCGCGCAGTTGCTGGACGAGATCGCGCCCAAGGGTGCCGACGGCCAACGCGCCTACAAGGGCAAGCCGGCCACCATCGAGATCATCACGCCGGTCGCGGTCGACGGCGCCGAGTACGTGATCGGGACGATGCTCAAGGCCGAGTTGGACAAGCTCGGCGTGAAGACCACGATGCGCAGCCTGAGCGGTTCGGTGCACGACGAGAAGTTCCAGAAGGGCGAGTTCGACATCGCCGACAACTGGGTCTGCCACATCTCGCAGGACCCGGAACAGCTCTATCGTGATCTTGAGAGCGACCGGGCCCAGCCGATCGGCAAGAACGCGGTGGACAAGAACAAGACCCGGTTCCGCAACCCGCAGCTCGATCAGATCTCCAAGCAGCTGGCCAACATGGACCCGACCTCGCCGGAGGCGAAGCCGCTGCTGGACCAGGCGCTGGAGATCTACTACCAGAACCTGCCGGTGATCCCGATCATCCAGACGGGCTATCCGCAGTACTACAACACGACGTTCTGGAAGGGCTGGCCGACCGACGAGGACCTCTACCAGGTACCGCTGAACTGGTGGGGCCACTTCATGTTCGTGATCGGCAGGTTGGAGCCCACGGGCCAGGTCGCGCCGTGAGCGCCACGACTGCGGCTCGGGAGCGCAGTCCCGGGCCGCCTCAACCGCCTGCCCGACGCGGCCCGTTGTCGGTCCCCCGCGCCTTCCTCGCGGCCCATCCCCTGCTGGAGTACGGCATCCGCCGGTTCGGCCTCTACCTGGTCGAGCTCTGGGGATCCTTGACGATCGCGTTCTTCTTCTTCCGGCTGATCCCCGGCGACCCGGTGCAGACGTTCATCCAGACGCTGGCGCAGAACTACGTCTACAACCAGCAGGCCAGCGAGGAGGTGATCAACAAGTACCGCGAGGAGTTCGGCCTGGACGGCAATCTCTTCGTCCAGTACGTGAAGTTCCTGCAGCGGCTGATCTTCGAGCAGGACCTCGGACCGTCGTTGATCAACTATCCGACACCGGCGTTCGAGGTGGTCAGCCAGTCGCTGCCCTGGACGGTGGGCCTGCTCGGCATCTCCGCCGTGCTGGCCTTCGTGCTCGGCATCCTGGCCGGCGCGGTCGCCGGCTGGCGGCGCGGCAAGCTCGGCGCCGAGGTGGCCACCACGACGTCGATCGCGCTCGGTCACGTGCCGTTCTACTTCCTGGCGCTGATCCTGGTGTACGTCTTCTCCTATCTGTTGAACATCCTGCCGAACCGGTCGGCGTACGACTCCTCGATCCCGGTCGCCTTCTCCCCCGAGTTCATCGGCAGCCTGATCCAGCACGGGCTGCTGCCGGCCGGGTCGATCGTGATCATCGGCGTGTTCAACTGGCTGCTGTCGACCCGGATGCTGATGGTGCCGATCCTCGGCGAGGACTATCTGCACTACGCCGAGGCGAAGGGGCTGCGGCCGACCCGGATCCTGACCCGGTACGCGCTGCGCAACTGCTATCTGCCGCAGGTCACCGGCTTCGGCATCTCGCTCGGCTTCATCTTCAACGGCAACCTGCTGGTGGAGCAGCTGTTCAACTACCCGGGCCTCGGCTTCACCCTGGTCACCGCGATCAACCAGCTCGACTTCAACACGGTGCTCGCGGTGACGACGATCTCGATCTTCTTCGTGCTGACCGCGAACCTGATCCTGGATCTGCTGCTCCCGCTGCTGGATCCCCGAGTGAAGTACTGGCGGTGATGATCATGTCCTCTTCAGAAGTCGCCGACACCGGTCGGCCCGACATCGCGGGCGGCGCCCGCCGGTTCTTCGCCGCGATCGGCCGGACCATCCTCGGCAGCCCGAAGCTGCTGGCCGGCCTGATCATCATCGCGGTGCTGGTGCTGTTCGCGCTGTCCGCGCCGCTGATCGTCGGCGCGATCGGCCAGGGCGCCGACCCGATCGAGATCGCCGCCTACAAGAAGTGGCTCCGGCCGTCCGGCGCGCACCCGTTCGGCACCGACCAGTTCGGCCGGGATGTGCTGGCCATGGTCGTCAAGGGCACCGCGGTCTCGCTGCAGATCGGTGGCATCGCCGGTCTGATCTCGACCGCGGTCGGGGTGGTCGTCGCGTTCATCGCCGGCTACAAGGGCGGCTGGGTGGACAGCGTGCTGTCCACCTTCACCGGCATCCTGCTGGTGATCCCGACCTTCCCGCTGCTGATCGCCCTGTCCGCGTACACCCGGGAGGTGACGCTGTTCCAGGTCGGCCTGATGTTGTCGATCTTCGCCTGGCCGTTCGCGGCGAAGACGATCAGGTCGCAGGTGCTCAGCCTGAGATCGCGCCCGTACGTGGAGCTGGCCAAGGTCAGCAAGGCGCGCGACCTGGAGATCATCGTCAAGGAACTGCTGCCGAACCTGTTGCCGTACATCGGCGTCGGGTTCGCCAACGCCGCCCTCGGCGCGATCTTCGGCCTGATCGGTCTCGAGGTGATCGGCCTCGGCCCGTCCGGCGTGATCGACCTCGGCCACCTGATCTTCAACGCGATCAACACCGGCGCACTGACGCTGGGCGCCTGGCCGATGTTCGTGGTGCCGATCGGCCTGCTGACCCTGCTGTTCGCCGCCCTGAACTTGATCAACATCGGGTTGGAAGAGGTCTACAACCCCCGGCTGAGGAGTGTGACCGGTGCCTGATTCCACCCCAACGCGCCCCGAGCCGGTCGAAGGGCAGGACAGCATCCTCGAGGTCTCCGACCTCACCGTGGAGTACGCGACCAGCACCGGCGCCTTCACCGCAGTCCAGGGCGTCGACCTGGCGGTCCGGCGCGGCGAGATCCTCGGCATCGCCGGCGAGTCCGGCAGCGGCAAGAGTACGCTCGCACTGGCCCTGCTGCGACTGCTCAAGCCACCCGGCCGGGTCGCCGGCGGCTCGATCACGTTCCGTCCCGACGGCGGCAAGCCGGTCGATCTGATCAAGACCCAGGGCCGGCAGCTCCGTGCGCTCCGCTGGCGCAACCTCTCCTATCTCCCGCAGGGTTCGATGAACTCGCTGAACCCGGTGATGCGGATCCGGGACCAGTTCGCCGACGTGATCATCGAGCATGCGCCGAACCGGAAGGGCGAGGTCCGGGAGATGGTGCCCCGGCTGCTCCGTCAGGTGGGGCTGGAGACCCGGGTCGCCCAGATGTATCCGCACGAGTTGTCCGGTGGCATGAAGCAGCGGGTGCTGATGGCGATCTGCATCGCGCTGGAGCCGGACCTGATCATCGCCGACGAGCCGACCACCGCGCTGGACGTGACCATCCAGCGGGTGATCCTGCAGAGCCTGGCCGACCTCCGCGAGCAGTACGGGGTGACGCTGGTGGTGATCTCGCACGACATGGGCGTGCACGCCCAGCTGGTCGACCGGGTGGCCGTCATGCACCAGGGCCGGATCGTCGAGGTCGGCGACGTCTTCCAGGTGTTCGACGCGCCGAAGGACGACTACACCCGCGGCCTGATCGCCTCGATCCCCCGGATGGAAGTGCCCGAACCGTCGGCCCCGGCAGAAGGAGCGGTCCGATGACCAGTGCGCCCGCACCGGACTCCAAGATCATCCAGCTGAACCAGGTGCAGCAGCGGTTCCACGCCCGCGGCGCGGCCGGCGGCTACCTGACGGCCGTCGACGACGCCACCTTCGACCTGACCTCGGAGCCGCCGCAGGTGATCAGCCTGGTCGGCCAGAGCGGCAGCGGCAAGAGCACGATCGCCCGGAACATCCTCGGCCTGCAGAAGCCGACCGCCGGCACGATCACGTACAACGGGCAGGACATCTATCGGCTCAACCGAGCGGCGACCGAGGACTACCGGCGCAACGTCCAGCCGGTGTTCCAGGATCCGTACGCGATCTTCAACCCGTTCTACCGGGTGGACCGGGTGCTGCAGACCGCGGTCAAGAAGTTCAAACTGGCCAAGACGCCGCAGCAGGGCGCGGAGTTGATCAACGCCTCGCTGGAGGCGGTCCGGTTGGACCCGGAGCAGGTACTCGGCCGCTATCCGCACCAGTTGTCCGGTGGCCAGCGGCAGCGGATCATGCTGGCCCGGATCCACATGCTGCGGCCGGCGTTCGTGATCGCGGACGAACCGGTGTCGATGCTGGACGCCCAGGTGCGCAAGGCCTTCCTGGACATCCTGCTCGACTTCCAGGAGACCTACCGGATGACGACGCTGTTCATCACCCACGACCTGTCCACGGTGCACTACCTGGGCGGCGACGTGATGGTGATCCACCGCGGCAACATCGTCGAGCGCGGCAAGGTCAGCGAGGTGATGACCCGGCCGAAGCACTCCTACACGGCGCAACTGCTGTCCTCGGTGCCGATCCCCGACCCGAACCGGCGGTGGAAGGATCGGATCGACCTGGCCGAGGTCGAGGCCGCGGAGGAGGAAGGTGCCGCTACCGTGGCACCAGATCCGGAACAGGCCGGGCGGCTCTCCTAGGAACCGAGGATGAAGGGATGACACGATGCGGTGTCGACTTGCGGGATCACTCACCCTGGTGCTGGCCATGATCATGATCGGCACGGCCTCCGCGCTCGCCGAACCTCGGGCGACCCGGCAGGAGGCCGAGCCGAGCGACTGGATCGGCACGGCCGCGATCGAGGCCGCGGAGCGGTACGGCACCGCGGCCGACGGTGATCTCTGGCCGTCCTGCTGGGCCGACGACGACAACCTCTACTCGGCCTGGGGCGACGGTCGCGGCTTCGAACTGGACGGCGAGTTCTTCGACATCGGCGTCGCCCGGCTGACCGGTCCCGCGGAGAAGCTGGCCGGCAGCAACCTGGCGGTCGGCGACGAGGTGGGCCGGGTCTGGACCACCGGCGGGTACAGCCGCAAGCCGACCGGCATGGTCTGTGTCGGCAACACCCTCCACCTCGCGGTGCAGGACCTCTCGCACAACTTCGACGACGCACCGGCCGCGACGATCGCCACCTCGGACGACGGCGGCAGGACCTGGACCTGGGACCGGTCCGGCCCGATGTTCGATGATCATGTCTTCACGACGATCTGGTTCGCCGACTACGGCAAGGGCGGGGCCTGGGCGCCGGACGGCTACGTCTACGCGTACGGTCTGGACGGCAACTGGCGCGACTCGTACCGCGACACCGTGCCGGACCCGACCGACCTGTTCCTGGCCCGGGTGCCGGCCGCGCAGGTGGCCGACCGGTCCGCCTGGGAGTTCTTCTCCGGCACGCCGGAGGCACCCGCCTGGTCGGCCGCGATCGATGATCGGAAACCGGTGCTGACCGACGAGCGCCGGGTCTACCAGCGGATGTTCGATCAAGGACTCCGCAATGATCTTTCGGTGCTGTCCCAAGGCCATGTGCTGTACGACAAGCCGCTGGACCGCTACCTCTACTCCAGTTGGTCCGAGTACGCCCACCACCTCTACGAGGCACCGCAACCGTGGGGTCCGTGGCGGCGGCTGGCCGACCGTGACTACACCGCGCTGAACCTCACTCCGGACGTCTTCGGCGGCTACGGGACGACGCTGCCGTCGAAGTTCCTGTCCGCGGACGGCCGTTCGATGCTGCTGCAGTCCAACGTCTGCTGCGGCCTGCCGAACCCGAGCGTCTCGTACCACTACTCGCTGCGGCGGGTCGAGCTGGTTCCCTTGCGGGACGGGCCGGCGGACAATCCGGTCGCCGATGTTGATCTTGGTCGACGCGACGATGCGGTACCGGTGTCGAAGTCGTCCCGGCAGCCCGACCTGGAAGCACTGCGGGACGGCGCGGCCGACACCCAGGTCGATGACCGCGACGGCGAGGTGAAGGACCAGGGCTGGTGGGGCTACACCTGGCCGGAGCAGGTCGACCTGAACCGGGTGGACTTCACCACCGGCCGGGCCGGCCGGGACGGCGGCTGGTTCGTCTCGGCGCCGAAGGTGCAGGTCCGGGTGGACGGCCGCTGGGTCGACGTCCGCGGCCAGTTGATCACGCCAGCGTTCGTGCCCGGCCGGGCCGGAGCCCGCAAGGAGTACGCGGTACGGTTCCCGACCGTGACCGCCACCGGCGTCCGGGTGATCGGGCCGGCCGGCGGTGATCAGCGCTACACATCGCTGGCCGAGCTGTCCGCGTCGCACCGACAGCAACTGATCGACGGCGGCTTCGAGCAGTCCTCCGACTACGGTCCGGTCTGGGGCTTCGACGGCAAGGCCGGGCACGGCTTCGACGGCGGCGGCAACCTGTCCCATGCGGGCGAGAAGAACGCCTGGGTCCGGACCTCCGAGACGCTCGGCCCGCAGTACGTGACGCAGCGGGTCAGTGTCGTCCCGGGCAGCCGGATCGAGCTGTCCGGCTGGTTCCGTACCTCGTCGGTGGTCGAGCGGGTCATGATCGGTGCCCGCTGGGACGGCGGCGAGTCGATCAAGGAGATCGCGCCCACGACGCCGGACAGCTACACCCGGCAGGCGACGGTGATCGACGTCCCGGACGACGTCGACACGATCACCGTGCTGCTCGGGTACGGTGCCGACGGCGGCGACGCGATCCTGCAGCTCGACGACGTCGCTCTCCGTGCGGTCGAGGACTAGTCAGCGGCGGAGCCGGGTGATCCAGTATTCGGCGGCGCCCGGCTCCGGCACGCCGAAGCGGGCGTTGACCGCCCAGAGCGCGCCGCCGGCCAGGGTCGCGGTGGACGGCACGTCGAGCGTGTCGGCGGTGCGCGCACCGCGCCACCGGGCGGTCCAACCGGCGCGATCATGATCAAGGGTCAGCACCGAGACCTCGGCCTGGCCTGAGCCGCGGACCACGTAGATCGTCCGGCCCTCGATCAGCAGTCCGTCACCGCCGGTGATCCCGGGACCGCCGCTCACCGGAACGCTCCTGGTGTCACCGGTGCGCTGGTCGACCTGCCACAGCCCGCCGGCAGCGGAGTTGTTCAGCAGCAGCATGCCGTCGGGCAGCTCGCGGATGCCGTTCGCGTTGACCGCGGTGCCGTCGCCGGCCGGCCAGGCCCCGCCGAGCGGCACGAACTCGGGTGCCTGGTCGGTCGGCCGGCCGCGACGCAGGTTGATCCTGGTCAGCCGGTCGGGTGCGAGCCGTGAGTCGGTGACCCAGACCGCGGACCGGGTGATCACGAGGTCATTCAGGAAGACGGCGCCCGGCACCGGAACGGCCTTGACGACCGCTCCGGTCCACGCGTGGATGGCCCAGACCCAGCCGGCCGTCCCGATCTGGCCGGCGATCCAGAGCAGTCCGGTCCGGTGATCGAACATCATTCCGCGGATGGCCCGGCCCGCTTCGCCGGGCCAGAGCGGTTCCAGGCCTGCCTGGCGCACGTCGCCGGCCCTCACCGCGCCGTCGGCCAGCGACCCGGCGTAGACGCGGGTGCCGGGGCCGGACGCGATGCCCTCGGGCCGGAACCCGTTCGGCAACGGGACCGTGTCCGGCAACCGGAACGGATGATCTTGAGGCGCCGGATGCCACCGCCCGGCTGCCGTCGCTTGCGTACCGATCCCCGCAGCCAGTGCGAATCCGCCGGCTCCGATCAACAGTGACCGGCGCGGCGTGAGTCTGGCTTCCATGATCACACTGTACGGCTGGTCGCGCGCCCCGGGGCACCTTTCCGAGATCGGTTCCCGCGGAGTTCACCCGATGTGACCCGAGACCGCGGCCAGTCCGCCGTCGGCGGACAGCATCGTCCCGGTGATGTACGAGGCGTCGTCGCTGGCCAGGAACACGATCGGGTGCGCGATCTCGACCGGCCGGGCCTGCCGGCGCAGGATGCCCGGGCCGCCCTGATGCGGCTCCAGCCGGCTGAGGTCGATCTCCTTGCCCTCGGCCCGGAGCCGGTTCTTGTGGAAGTCGGTCAGGGTCGGGCCCGGCAGCACGGCGTTGATCCGGATTCCGGCCTCGGCATGATCACAGGCCATCGCCCGGGTCAGCCCGAGCACGCCGGCCTTGGTGGCGTCGTACTGCGCCATCCCCGTCCTGCCGACGATGCCGTTGGCCGAGGACACGTTGACGATCGCGGCGCCGGGCGGCATCAGCGGGATCAGGTGCTTGCCGGTCAGCCCGACGCTGATCAGGTTCGCCGCGACGATCTGCTGCCAGGACTCGACGGTCGCCTCGGTGACCGGGCCCCAGAGCCGGGCCGCGGCGTTGTTGATCAAGACGTCGACCCGGCCGAACTCGGCGCGGCACCGACCGGCCAGCGCCCGTACGTCCTCCTCGTCGGCGACGTCGACCCGGACCGCGACGGTCCGCGGCGCCCCGAGCTCGAGCAGTGCGGCGGCAGTCTCGTCGGCCAGGCTCTGGTCCAGGTCGGCGACGACGACGGAACCGCCCTCGGCAGCGATCAGCTCGGCGGCGGCCCGTCCGATGCCCGCGGCTCCGCCGGTGACGACGACGACCTTGTCGGTGAACCTCATGATCATGATCCCTTCGACGGCGTACTCCAGGATCGCAAACACGGTATCGGTGTCAAGATCGCGTTCCGGCCGGCCGAACCGAAGATTTTTCCGATCCGCTGACAACCGATCGGGTACCGCCGGTGTATGGAACGGTGAGGGGATCGGAGCGAGCACGGGAGGGCGATGAACGGGCGGGACGCGGAGTTCACCGAGTTCGTCGCCGCGCACCGGACCAGGTGCCGGCGCGCGGCGTATCTGATGTGCGGTGACTGGGGTCTCGCCGAGGACATCGTCCAGCAGGCCCTGATCAAGCTCTACCTGGCCTGGCCGCGGGTCCGGGCCGAGGGCGCCGACGGCTACCTCCGCCGGATCGTCGGCCGGACCGCGATCAATGAATGGCGGAGCGCGTCCCGGCGGCGGACCGTGTCCGACGAGGGGATGCTCGAACTGGTGGACGAGTCGGCCCCGCTGGCGTACGAGGAGCGTTCGGCGCTGCTCGACGCGCTGCAGCAGCTGCCGCCCCGGCAACGCCGGATCGTTGTGCTCCGGCACTGCTGGGGCTGCTCGGTCGCCGAGGTGGCGAAGGACCTGCGCATCTCCACCGGGACCGTGAAGAGCCAGACCGCGCGAGCCCTCGTACGCCTCAACACGATCTTGTCGGAACCACAACACCCAGCGCCGGCGGCTCCCGTCGGCACCGGAAGGAACGGACGACCATGAGCCTGCACCATGATCAACAGGAGACGATCGACTTCGCCGCCTGCTACGCCGGCGAGCCGCCGCCGGGACCGGTCGCCGATGATCTTGCCCGGGGACGAGCCGCCCGCCAGCGCCGCCGCCGGACCGCCGGGGCCGCCGCCGGCGGTGCCGCCGCCCTCGCCCTCTCCGCGCTCCTGATCGGCACCCTGCAGAGCGCCGGCACGATCAGCCAGCCGGCCGACCAGCCCAAGCCGCCCGTGGCGACGGCCGGTAAGGACCATGATCAGGAGCGGCTCGACTGCGCCGGCAAACCCGATCCGAAGCAGTGCGAGGAGCTTGCCCGGCGCACCGAGGCGGAGCGGAAGGCCGAGGAGCAGAAGCGAGCCAAGGAGCTCGAGGCCGAGAAGGGTCGGGCCGGCGAGAGCAAGGCCGCCGAAGAGGCCGAGCGGGCGAAACGGCAGCAGCACGAGGAGAAGCGCGCTGCCGAGGAGGCCGCGAAGCAAGAGGCGGCCAAGCGGGAGGCCGAGCAGTCCTTCAAGGAGGAAGCCGCCAAACGCGAGGCCGAGGCCGCCGAGAAGGAGGCGGAGGGTGCTGCCAAGCAAGAGGCCGCCAAACGCGCCGCCGAGGAGAAGGCGAAGGCCGAGGCGGGCAACTGAGGAACCGACGGGCCGTTTCAGCGGTCACGCGCACCTGAACGGCTCCAGCAAAGCCCAGCCTCGCGCCGCCGCCCACCACCGGATCCCAAGGGATTTCCGTCGAGTGGACACACCGGCTAGATCGATCGCAAGGTCGAACCGTCCACTCGATGGCCTGGTGGAGAGTCGGGGCGTCGTCACCCGCAGGCCGGTCGCCGTGCCTCCCCGCTGACCCGTCACTTACGCTCCGACACGCCGCCAGAACGCCTGCTTTGGTGACCGGTCGGCGGGGTCCCTTTCTGGGGGAAGGGTCAGTGGCGCCAGTAGCCGCAGAACATGACGCGGTCCTTGGGCGTACCGGTGCGGACCCAGTGCCGGCGGAGGTCGGTGGCGAGGGACTGTTCGCCGACGACCCAGCCGTAGCCGGTGCTGCCCGGACCGGCCAGCTCGGTCGCGACGGCGAGGGCGGCGCGGCCGGGCACGGCGGCGGGGTCGGCGCGGGTCACCCAGCTGACCTCGACGCCGAACGGGACGGTGAGCTCCTGCCGGTCGCCGGCGGCGGGGATCTCGATCACGGCGGTGCCACGGGTGTCCTCGGGCAGTGAGGCCAGGATGCCGGCCGCGGCGGGCAGGCCGGTCTCGTCGGCGACCAGGGTCACTCGCTCGGTGTCGCCGGGAGCGTTGAAGCCGACGCCCTCGTCGAGCAGTGCGGCCAGGTCGCCGGGTGAGCAGGTCTCGGACCAGACGGTGGCCGGGCCGGCGGTGCCGTCGTCCGCCGAGCCGTGCCGGACGAAGTCGATGTCGAGTTCCGGGCCTTCGGGCCCGGCCGGCCGGAAGGCGCGCACGGTGTAGTTGCGCAGCACCGGCCGCTCCAGCTTGGCCACGGTCAGGAAGCGCGCGTACGACAGCGTGGTGAGCCGGCTCGGCACCCGTTCCAGGGTTCCCCCGGGCACCGGCAGGAACAGCCGGAACCACTGGTCGAACCCGAGCGGTACGAACCGGGCCAGGTCCGGTCCCCCGACGGTGACCCGGACGAAATGCTCCGAGATCGCCTCCCGGCGCAGCACCCGTACCGTGATCAACTCGGTGGTCTCCGGCTTGATCCGTCGAGCCGTGAGATTCGTCCGCGCCACAGCAACCCCCTCGCTTGAGGAGGTTAGGTTAACCTATCCAAACTCTCAGGGCGAGGGCGGAACCGTGCGGCGCAGCTTGAGCCGCGACGCGATCAGCCAGGCCAGCAGCGCGAACAGGGCGAAGCCGCCGACGTCGAACGCGGCGTTCTCCCAGCCGATCTCGCGGATCCCGCGGGTCGCCGAGATCGTCCCGGTCAGCCCGGCCAGCAGATAGGCCAGCACGTTGTTCGCGATGTGCGCCCCGATGCCTGCCTCCAGCCCGCCGGTCCGCCAGACCAGGATCGCGGCCAGCAGCCCGAAGGCGAACCGGTCGACGAACAGGGCCGGGTTCTGCACGCCGTGGAACAGCGCGAAGATCAACGACGACGCGATGATGCCGAACCACGGCGTCTTCATCACGCTGCCCAGCGCCTGCAGCAGGTAGCCGCGGAAGAAGACCTCCTCGGCCGCCGCCTGCAGCGGCGAGGTCAGGATGATCACGATCAGGAACAGCCAGAAATGATCATTGAGCTTGAACTGGGGTACGCCCTCGACCAGCGTCGACAGTCCCTGGATCAGCACCGGGGCGACGATCCCGAGCGCCAGGCAGATCGCGAAGTAGCGGCCACGCAGGTGCGACTCGACCGAGATCAGCCAGCGCGGGTTGACCCGGTGCACCAGCGGCATCAGCACCGCACAGATCACGATCAGGGTCGCCAGGCCGAGGTTCGCGCCGAGCATCCCGACCGGCGACTCGAACCGCGCGGCCGCCGCGGCGTAGTCCCCGTACGGCGTCTGCGGCGAGCCGACCGCCCAGAAGCCGAACACGATCGCCTGGTTGATCACCGTCGTCAGCAGCAGGAACAGCGCCAGTCCGCAGGCGACCCCGAGCAGCGACCGCCACCAGGCCGACCCGGGCACCCGGAGCAGTTGCGGGTACGTCAGCCCGGCGGCCGGGATCTCCAGCGCGTCGTCGAACGTCCCCCGCGGCGCGGAGCCGCCCGGCGAGGGCTGCGGCCGTGGCGCGGGAGGCTTGGCGGGCGCGGTCGGCTCGGCGGCGCCGCCACGGACCGCCGGGTTGCCCGACCGCTGCCGGCGTCGGTCGTTCATCCGCCGAGACCCGAGCGCGCCGCGGTGAGCCTGGCCAACGTGGACTCCCGGCCGAGCAGTTCCAGCGACTCGAACAGCGGCGGCGAGATCCGCTTGCCGGTGACGGCCGCGCGGACCGGACCGAACGCATGCCGCGGCTTCAGGCCGAGGCCGTCCACCAGCGCTGCCCGCAGCGCCGCCTCGATGGCTTCATGATCGAACTCGGCCAGCCCGGACAGTGCGGTGATCGTCGCGTCCAGGACCGGCGCCGAGTCCGGCTTGAGGCCGGCGTCGTCGCCGATGACGATCTTGTCGTCGGCGGTGAACAGGAAGTCGATCATGGCCACCGAATCGGACAGGGTGTTGATCCGCTCCTGGATCAGCGGCGCCAGGTCGGTGATCAACTTCCGCTCGGCATCGGTCGCCGGATCGCCGATCAGGCCGGCCCGGCCGAGGAAGCCGGACAGATGCTCGACGAACTCCTCCGGCCCCAGCATCCGGATGTGCTCGGCATTGATCGCCTCGCACTTCTTCGGGTCGAACCGGGCCGGGCTGGCGTTCACCTTGCGGATGTCGAACGCCTGCACCATCTCGGCGATGGTGAAGACGTCCCGGTCGTCGGCGATCCCCCAGCCGAGCAGGGCCAGGTAGTTGAGCAGGCCCTCGGGCAGGTAGCCCTTCTCCTGATACTCCGCCAGGCCGCCGCCCTGGTCCCGCTTGGACAGCCGCTTGTTACCCTCGCCCAGCACCGTCGGCAGATGGCCGAAGATCGGGATCCGGCCCGAGCCGACGCCGATCTCGGCCAACGCCCGGTAGAGCACGATCTGCCGCGGTGTCGACGGCAAGAGGTCCTCGCCGCGGAGCACATGGGTGATCCCCATCAGCGCGTCGTCGACCGGGTTGACCAGGGTGTACAGCGGGTTCCCGTTCGCCCGCACGATGACGAAGTCCTGCTGGTGCTCGGCGTCGAACGAGACCTCGCCGCGGACCAGATCGGTGAACGCGATCGCGCCGGACTCCGGCATCTTCATCCGGATCACGTACGGCTTGCCCTGGGCCTCGAACTCGGCCACCTGCTCCGGCGTCAGATTCCGGTGGATGCCGTCGTACCCCCGCGGAGCGCCCTTCGGCAGGTCCTTCTGCCGCGCCTCCAGTTCGGCGGGCGTGTCGAAGCATTTGTACGCCAGCCCGGCCTCGAGCAGCTTCGCGGCGATGTCGACGTGCAGCTCACGGCGCTCGGTCTGCAGGTACGGCCCGTACTCCCCGCCCTTCTCCGGACCCTCGTCCCAGTCCAGGCCGAGCCAGCGCAGCGAGTCGTAGATGTTGCGGTAGGACTCGGCCAGGTTGCGCTCGGCGTCGGTGTCCTCGATCCGCAGCACGAAGGTGCCGCCGTGATGCCGGGCGAAAACCCAGTTGTACAAGGCACTCCGGACGTTGCCGATGTGCAGGTTTCCGGTCGGCGACGGTGGGAACCGGACGCGGACCTGTTCGGGTGCCAGGTCGCCCAGCACCGGGTCGGGGGTCATCGAGCTTTCCTCACGATTCGATCAGGTGGTCGGAGTGCTGGTCCCGGAGGAACCGCCGGTGACCAGGTTGGTCAGGATACCGATCCCGTCGATCTCGACGCTGACCTCCTGGCCCGCCTTCATCACGCCGACGCCCTCCGGTGTCCCGGTCAGGATCACGTCGCCGGGCAGCAGGGTCGTGTAGGAGGAGATGTACTCGATCAGTTCGGGGATCTTGCGGATCATCAGGCTGGTCGAGCCGTGCTGCCGTTCCTCGCCGTCCAGCGTGGTCCGGATCGTGAGGTCACTGACCTCCTCGATGCTCTGGTGGGTGGTCATCCACGGCCCGAGCGGGCAGAACGTGTCGTACCCCTTCGCGCGGGCCCACTGCCCGTCCGACTTCTGCAGGTCCCGGGCGGTGACGTCGTTGGCGATCGTGTAGCCGAAGATCACGTCCTTGGCCCGGGCCGCCGGCACCTCCTTGGCGATCCGGCCGATCACGATCGCCAGCTCACCCTCGAAGCTGACCTCGTTGCTGGTGTCGGGATGGATGATCGACTCCCCCGGCCCGATCACCGACGTGTTCGGCTTGAAGAACGTGAGCGGTACGGCCGGCACCTCGTTGCCGAGCTCGGCCGCGTGCGCCGCGTAGTTGCGGCCGACCGCGACGATCTTGCTGCGCGGGATCACCGGAGCGAGCAGCCGGGCCGCATCGAGCTCGATCCGTTCCCCGGTCAGCTGGACCGGGGTCGCCAGCGGGTCACCGTTGAGCACGGCCACGGTGTCGGGATGCTGACCGCCGTCCTCGGCGAGTTCGACGATGCCGTACTGCGGATCCGAGCCGGCGGTGAAACGAGCGATACGCATGGCGACACAGTATCCGCAGCCGCCCCGACCCCACCGACCCTGCCCGCCGCCGGCCGGCCGTCACTCTGGCCACACTGGTGCTGCGGTTTTTCACGTTGCGTGAAAAACCGGCGCTTTCCACGAGAAACTTCTCTGGTAAAGCGACAACTTTTCACGGGACGTGAAAAACCGACCGAGGGGATCGCCGCGGCAGCGCGGCAGCTCGGGAGGCTCGGGTACGGATTCGTCCCGCCTCGGGCATACTCCGGTGCATGACGGCAGAGCCCTTCGACACGGTCGACCTGATCCGGACCAAGCGGGACGGCGGTGTCCTCGCCGAGGCGGAGATCGACTGGCTGATCGACGCGTACACCCGCGGAGTGATCGCCGAGGAGCAGATGTCGGCGCTGGCCATGGCGATCTTCCTCCGCGGCCTCGACGGCACCGAATTGGCCCGGTGGACCCAGGCCATGATCAACACCGGCGAACGGCTCGACTTCTCCGGGCTGTCCCGGCCGACGGCGGACAAGCATTCGACCGGCGGGGTCGGCGACAAGATCACGTTGCCGCTGGCGCCGCTGGTGGCGGCCTGCGGGGTCGCGGTGCCGCAGCTGTCCGGGCGCGGGCTGGGCCACACCGGCGGCACGCTGGACAAGCTCGAGTCCATCCCCGGCTGGCAGGCCAAGCTCTCCAACGAGGCGATGCTGCGGCAACTGGAGGACGTCGGCGCCGTGATCTGCGCCGCCGGCTCGGGGCTGGCGCCGGCCGACGCGAAGCTGTACGCGCTCCGCGACGTGACCGGGACCGTCGAGTCGATCCCGCTGATCGCGTCCTCGATCATGAGCAAGAAGATCGCCGAGGGCACCGGGGCGCTGGTGCTGGACGTCAAGGTCGGCTCCGGCGCGTTCATGAAGCGGCCCGAGGACGCCCGCACGCTGGCCCGGACCATGGTCGAGCTCGGCGGCGCCGCCGGTGTGCGGACGGTGGCGCTGGTCACCGACATGTCCACACCGCTCGGTCTGACCGCCGGCAACGCGCTCGAAGTGGCCGAGTCGGTCGAGGTGCTGGCCGGCGGCGGGCCGGCGGACGTGGTGGAGCTGACCCTCGCGCTGGCCCGGGAGATGCTGGCCGCCGCCGGCCGGAGCGATCAGGATCCGGCCGACGCGCTGGCTTCGGGCCGGGCGATGGACGTCTGGCGTTCCATGATCAGCGCGCAGGGCGGCGACCCGGACGCGGCCCTGCCGACCGCCCGGGAGACCGAGGTGATCACCGCACCGGAGGACGGGATCCTGGCCACCCTGGACGCCTACGCCGTGGGGATCGCGGCCTGGCGGCTGGGCGCCGGCCGGGCCCGCAAGGAGGACCCGGTGCAGGCCGCGGCCGGGGTGCAGCTGCACGCCAAGCCCGGCGACCGGGTGACCGCCGGCCAGCCGTTGATCACCCTGCACACCGACACTCCGGAGCGCTTCGGCCGGGCCCGGGAGACGCTCGACGGCGGCTGGTCGATCGACGACGCCGCCGTACCGGAGCGTCAGGTGATCATCGACCGGATCGGATGACCCGGCGCCGCCGAGTGATCAACAGCAGCCCGCCGGTCGTGATCATGGTCGCCGCGCCGCCCAGCAGCCAGCCGAGCTGATCGGCGGCGCCGGTGGCCGGCAACTCGCCGGTCGGGCTGTAGACCGCGGCGTTCCTGGTGGCCTCCGGCCGCTTCTCGGTGAGCGTGACCGGATCGGTCCGCCCGGACCGCGGATCTGCAAATTCGTAGCCGTCCGGCAGGCCTGAGAACCTCACCCGGTAGGTGCCGCACTTCACCGCCAGGCTGTAACGGCCCCGGTCGTCCGTGGTCGTCCGGGCCGCCGCGTCGCCGTCATCGTCGATCAGGGCGACCCGCACGCCGGCGAACCGATCCTCGTCGTCGTCCGGTACGCCGTCGGAGTCGGCGTCGTTCCAGACCAGGCCACCGATCCGGCACTTCTCGGCACTCGGCGCGGAGGGCGCCGGCGAGGTCGGCGTCGGGGTCGGGCTCGGCCCCGTACCGATCTTGCGGACTCCGGCATCGACGGTGCGATCGAAGGAGGTCTTCGCGGTCACGGTCACCGGGTCGGTCAGGCCGGTCCTGGGATCCGCGTCGGAATCCTTGGCCGGATCGTCTCCGGCGTGCTGTCCGGTGAACTCGTACCCCTTGACCAGGTCGGAGAACCGTACCCGGTAGGTCCCGCAGTCGGCGACCAGTAGGTGCTTGCCGTTGCTGTCGACGAACGAGGTCGTGGCCACCTTGCCGTCGCCGTCGATCAGCTCCACCAACTGGGCCCAGCCCACCCGCTCGCCGGGGTCCTGGATGCCGTCGCCGTCGGCGTCGCCCCAGACGAAGTCGCCGATCCAGCACTGCGGCGGGACCGGCTGGTCCGGCAGCACGAACCCGGCGTCGACCGTCACGGTGGCCCGGTCCGCCGGATCCTCGCTCTCGCCGACCCGGACGTTGGCGAACGCCAGCGTCGGGGCGAAGTCGCGCACCTCGATGTCGGAGTCCTTCGTACGGTCGTCGCCCTGCTGCGTCTTGGTCACCTCGGCGCCCGTCGGCGTCCGGAACTGCAACGCGTAGTCACCGCACAGGATCGCCGGGAACGAGTACCGGCCCTGCGCGTCGGTGACCGCCGGGTCGTAGCCGGCGGGCTCGCCGTTCGCGTCCAGCAGCTGGATGACGACGTTCGGGATCCCGGGCTCACCGTCGTCCTGGATGCCGTTCTCGTTCTCGTCGGACCAGACGAAGTCGCCGATCGAGCACTCCTCGTAGGAGGCCAGGATCCCGGCGTCGACGGTGACGTTCGAGGGATCGTCCTCGGTCAGGACGACGGGGTCGGTCCAGCCGATCTTGGTCTCGAAGCCCCTGGTGGCCGGGTCCGAGTCAACGGTCCGGTCGTCGCCCTTCTTCGTTCCGGTGAGCGAGCCGCGGATGGCCGTGGCGTCGAACTTCACCACGTACGTGCCGCAGGCGAGGTCGTCGAACCGGTACCGTCCCTGGGCGTCGGTGGTCACCGGATCGACGTCGACCGGCTGCTCGTCGGCGTCGAGCAGGGTGACCTTGACGCCGGGCACCCCTTCCTCGAAGTCGTCCTGGAGCGAGTTGCCGTTCCGGTCGTGCCAGACGTAGTCGCCCAGCTCGCACGGCCCGGCGGCGACGGCCGGGGCCGCGGTACCGCCGAGCCAGAGCCCGAGTCCCGCGACGAGAGCGGCCACCGCCGCCATCAGGGACAGCAGGGCTCGCGGGCGCGTTCGGGGTCGGGTCGGTGAGGTGCCCACCATCGGGACTCCAGTTCTCGGGACAAGCCGCGGTTCCGGGCAGCGGCGGCCGGTGACGCCCGTGTCACCTCGCCGTTGCAAGCTGTAGGTCGTCCGCGCCCCGGGCTACCCGCAGGCGAGAGACTCGCCCGACGATACCGCGTGGCCGCCCTGCCCGTGCCGAATCGGCGTAACCGCTTCGTCGCCGCGCGTTCACTCCCCGGACATCAGGGCGAAGGTGGACACCGGCGTGCCGCGCTCCTCGCTGGCGGCGACGGCCTTGCGCCAGAAGGCCTGGGCGGTGTGCGACAGGGTGGCGTCGACTCCCACCTCCTCGCTGGCGTCGATGATGTGCTGCGCGCCGGCGTCCATCATCTTCAGGCCGGCCAGGGACGCCCAGCCGCCGTTCTGGTTCGCCACCGAGAACTCCTCCATGAAGTACGGGAACGCGGCGGCCGAGCGGATCGCGTACGGCACGAACTGGCCGATGCTGTGGCCGGACCGGTCGATCAGCGCAGTCGCCTGGTCGAACCCCAGCAGCCACGGATGGAAGATGATCAACAAGGCCTGGTAGAACACCTGGGCCAGGCCGTCGTCCTCGCCGAGATATTCCTGCGGGCTGAGCGGCCGCAACAGCTCCGCGTGCGCGTCGAAGACCTGCCGCGGCCCGCTGTAGAAGATGTACGACGCCGGATGGGTCAGGTTGTCCCCCGCCGACATCACCCCGCCGGAGAGGAACTCCGCGCCATGATCACGAACCCAGGCGGCCCCGCGCCGGGCCTGCTCCGGCGAGTCCGACGACAGGTTGGCGATCACCTTGCCGGCCAGGCCGTCGGTCGCCTGGCCCAGCACGTCGTACATCGCGGCGTAGTGGGTCAGGCTCACCACGACGACCTCGTTCGCCGCCAGCGCGTCGGCCACCGACCCGGCCCGGACTGCGCCGAGTTCGACCATCGCGTCGGCCTTGTCGGCGCTGCGATTCCACACCGTCACCTCGACGCCCGCGTCCAGGAAGGCCCGGACCATCGACTGCCCCATCGGGCCGAGCCCGATGACGGTGACGGACCGGGTCGTGTTCTGCTTGGACATGAGTGCCCCTTCTGCTCGTTCGGTTGGGATCGGCGCCGGGCACCATCGTCATCTCCGCTCGCGGAGCGGGGAAGACCGAACGTTGAGGTGGGGTTGCTTACCTCGAGGTCCGAAATCAGGTCAGAGGGGTGTGGGCATCGTGAGCAGTGACACGGATCACGACGTGTGCGGCATGAGCGTGGCGATCGACGTCGTCGGCGGGAAGTGGAAACTGCATCTCATGTGGGTGCTGGCGGCCGGACCGCAGCGATTCGGCCGGATCAGAAGGTTGCTGACCGGGGTCAGCGAGAAGGTCCTCGCCGAGAACCTGCGCCAGCTCGAAGCGAGCGGGGTCGTCCGGCGCGAGGTCTATGCCGAGGTGCCGCCCCGGGTCGAGTACTCGCTCACGCCGATCGGCCGGGAGTTGGAGGTCGCGCTGCGCCCGCTCGAGGTCTGGGGCGACCGGCACCGCGACGAGCTGCTCGGAAACCTGCTCGCCGCGGCGCCGTAACGCTCAGTTCCGCTCGGCCGGATCGACGTCCTCGGTGTGGATCAGCCCGTACAGGTACGCCTCGTAGAGCGCCTCCCAGGACGCCTCGATGACGTTCTGGCCGACGCCGACCGTGGTCCAGGCCCGCCGGCCGTTGCTGGTCTGGATCAGCACCCGTACGGTCGCGTCGGTGCCGTGACCTTGATCGAGAATGCGGACCCGGTAGTCGATCAGCTCGAACCGTTCCACCACCGGATAGGCGGGCAGCAGCGCCTGCCGGACAGCATGATCAAGAGCGTTCACCGGACCGTTGCCCTCGCCGACCACGCGATGGCTCTCGCCCTTCGCCGTGATCCGCAGCGTGCACTCGGTGTCGGTCTCCTGATCATGGGTGGACTGCGTGAACACCCGCCAGGACAGCACGGAGAAGAACTCCGGCAGCTGCCCCAGCTCCCGACGCAGCAGCAGCTCGAAGCTCGCGTCCGCCGCCTCGTAGGTGTACCCGGCCGCCTCGGCATCCTTCACCTGGTCGGTGATCTTTGCTGCCACCTCGCGGTCGGACAGGTCGAACCCGAGCTCGGAGCCCTTGATCTGGATGTTCGCCCGGCCGGCCATGTCGGACACGAGCATCCGCATGTCATTGCCGACCAGCGCCGGATCGATGTGCTGGTAGAGATTCGGGTCGACCTTGATGGCGCTGGCATGCAGGCCCGCCTTGTGGGCGAACGACGACAAGCCAACATAGGGTTGACGATTGCTCGGTGGAACATTCGTCACCTCGGCGATCGCATGGGATAGGCGCGTCGCCTCGGACAGGGAGCCGGCCGGCAGCAGCTGCCAGCCGTACTTGAGTTCCAGGTTCGCCACGATCGTGACCAGGTCGGCGTTGCCGGTCCGCTCGCCGTACCCGTTGAAGGTGCCCTGGACATGCATCACGCCGGCGTCGACGGCGGCCAGCGTGTTGGCCACCGCGCAGCCGGTGTCGTTGTGGCAGTGGACGCCGAGCTGGGCGCCGGTGCCCGCGGCGGCGGTCACCACGTCACCCATCCACTGCGGCAGCATCCCGCCGTTGGTGTCGCAGAGGACGACGACCTCGGCGCCGGCCTCGCTCGCCGTACGGACGACCTCGAGGGCGTAGGCCGGGTTCTCCCGATAGCCGTCGAAGAAGTGCTCGCAGTCGACGAAGACCCGCTGGCCCTCGGCCTTGAGGTGGCGCACCGTGTCGGTGATCATGGCGAGGTTCTCGTCCAGCGTGGTCCGCAGGGCCTGCTCGACGTGCCGGTCGTGGCTCTTGGCGACGATGCAGGCGACCGGTGCCCGGGAGTCCCGCAGGGCGGCGGTGAGCGGGTCGTCGGCGGCCTTGCCGCCGACCCGGCGGGTGAACCCGAAGGCGACCAGCGTCGAGTTCTTCAGCGGGACCTCCCCGTCGGCCATCGCCTGGAAGAACGCCGTGTCGTTGGGGTTCGCGCCCGGCCAGCCGCCCTCGATGAAGTCCACCCCGAACTCGTCCAGCAGCCCCGCGATCGCCAGCTTGTCCGGCACCGAAAGCCGCAAACCCTCCTGCTGCGCGCCGTCGCGCAGCGTGGTGTCGAAGACGTGGAACTCCTCGGGCTGGGTTCGCATGATTCGTGGTCCTTCGGGGTCGGGGGGTCGTTTGCGGCAAACAAAAAACCTCTCGTTTCGGTACGAGAGGTTTGCGCGACGAACAGACGTTCGGCGCGCTAGCTGATAATGATCGAGGACGACCGCATGGGCTAAGTCTTACCCCGGCCGGCCGGAATCCGTGCCGGCAGTCCCAGGTTCTGAGACAGGTCACCGTCGGCACGGGCTGCCGCGACCCACTACGCAACGACGATCAGCGGTACCTCGGCGGGCTCGCTCCGGTTCCCGGCGGAATCCGTGGCGGTGACCCGCAGGCGGTAGGCCCCGGCGGCCAACGGACCGGCCTGGACCGTCGCCGACCCGCCGGCTCCGGCCGTGCCGCGACCCACCTCCCGGTCGCCGTTCCAGAGCTGGATCAGTGCGCCGGGCTCGCTCCGGACCGAGACCTCCGGGGTGTCGTCCGCACTCCGCCCGGGTCGGGCCGGCGCGGTGACCGCGGGCGCGTCCGGCGCGGTGACGTCGCGGACCCGGATCAGGTCCGGCCCGTCGGCATAGTAGACGTCGCCGTTCGCGGCGAGGGTCATCAGCGCGGTGGCGGCGAGCGTACGGGACTTCAACGATCGCGGTTCGACCACGGTCAGCTTCCCGCCCAGCGTCGTGTAGAGCAGCCCGTCGGCGGCCCAGCGCAGCTGGACCGGGCGCCACAGGTGATTGAAGTTCCAGTCGGTGGCGACGATCTCGCGGCTCTTCACCACCTCGAGCGTCCCGGGATCGAGCGCGAAGATCGTTCCCCAGGCGGCACCCCAGAGCAGCCCGTCCGGCCCGAAGGCCAGCGAGCCGATCGCCTTGGCCGGAACGGCTCCGGGCAGCTCCGGCGTGATGATCTTCTGCACGGTCCGGGTGGCGACGTCGAAGACGAAGACGCGAGCCTCGGTCTCGGTCGGCTCGATGCCCAGGCCGCCCCAGACGGTGGTCGAGCCGTACAGCTTGCCGTCGGAATAGGCCAGGCTCATCACGCTCTGGCCCGGAACGACGTTGCGGTACGTCGACCAGGCGCTGCCGTCCTTGATCGTCACCGCGCCGCCGAGCGCACCGTACGTCGGGATGGTGCCGACGAAGAGCTTGCCGTCGCCGGACGTGATCGCGAACGGACGATCTTGATCATCGCCGATGTCGTGCACCTGCCGGGGATTGGTCCCGGCACCGAGCGGCTTGGTCGTGTCGAGTTCGTGCATGATCGCGCCGGGATAGTTGCCCAGGTAGAGCGAGTCCCCGAGCGCCGCCATGCCCTCGGACTGGCCGAGCGCGAAGTTCGCCAGCTCTCCGGTCGCCGGATCGAACCGAGCCCCGGTGCCGCCCGGATAGCCCGACGCGTACAGCCGGTCGTCGGGACCACGTTCGAGCGTCTGCAGGGTGATCGGCGAGCCTTCCAGGACCGACGGCTTGCTGATCACCGCACCCGTCTGCGGATTGAGGAAGGTGACCGCTCCCCCGTACTGCACGGTCACCAGGCTGAGCCCGGGCAGCTCCGGATTCGTCGCCGAGACGTCCACCCAGGCCGAGTGCCGCAGGTAGGTGCCGAAGGCCATCCCGGTGTCGACCAGTTCGTGGGTGGTCAGGTCGAACGAGCGCAGCCGGCCGCCGGCCATCAGGTACGTCTTGCCGTCCCGCTCGGGCGACGTGTAGAGGCCGCGGTACTGGCCGACCACCGTGTCCAGCCAGGCGCCCGCGACCGTGTCGTAGATCAGCAGCAGGTTGACGTCGGAGAGCTGGACGAACAACAGATCGCCCGCGACGTTGAGGCTGTAGATGCTCGGCGGCTTCGCCGGATCGAACTCCGGGCGGGCCGGCAGCGGGATCTCGGTCTTGGTCCCGGTGCCGGGGTCGATCGACCACAGGCTCCCGGTGATCCCGACGCCCGCGTACACGGTGCCCCGGTGGTGGGCCAGGCCCCGGACGTAGTCCTGGCCGGGGACGACCGGGCCGAGGTCGGTGAAGCTACCGGCGGCGGTGTCGTACTTGACGACCTTGCCGCCGGGATAGGTGCCCGCGTAGATGTTCCCCGCGCCGTCCGGGGACACGCCGTAGAGGACGCTCGCCCCGGGCGCCTGGCCGAGATCGCGCACGGTGGCGTCGGACGGCTGGTAGCGGAACAGGTGCCCGCCGCCGGAGATGATCACACTGCCGTCATGATCAACGGCGTGCGACCAGGAGTCCCCCGCGCCCGGCAGCGGGATCGTCCGGAGCAGCGTGTGGCTGTCCAGATCGACCACCTGGAACGTCGCCGGCGATCCGGCCACGGTCGTGTACAGGACGTCGTGGCCGTTCTCGACGCCGTACGCGCTGTCGAACACGGCTACGGAACGGATCAGCGGACCGAGGTTCTCCGGCTCCGCGAACCTGGCCGGCAGCGCGGCCGCCGGAACCCGAGCGGTCTCGGCCGCGGCCGGGGCGGTGCCGAGGACCAGCGTCAGCACGATGAGGAGCGGGACCAGGCCGAGGCGCTGAGGAACGGTTCGCACGGGGAACTCCATCCTGCGATCTATTACGGGCGACCATGACACTAAATAGAGGCAGGCCCTAATATGGGTCGGCGTGTGACGAGTGTCAAGGCTCGGCCGGCCGAACCGAGACTCAGGAAGCCGGGTCCGGCTCGCCCGCGGCCGGGCCGTCCGCGACCGGCCGGGTGGCCGTACGCAGGCGCGGGCTCAGCGCCACGACGAGGCCGGCGGCCGCGCAGATCAGGGCAGCACCACCAGTGGCCGGGACCGGTCCGACCAGCTCGGCGACGGCACCGAACGCCGCGATCGTGATCACCTGCGGCGCCGACTGGACCAGCACGAACAAAGCCTGGAACCGGGACACCATCCCGTCCGGGGTCCAGTCCAGCAGCAGCGGGCCGAGGTGGCTGGTGAAGACCACGGTGCCGACGCCCATCGCGACCGACCCCAGCAGCGCGTACGGGTACGCGGGCGCGACCGCGAGCAGCCCGGCCCCGAGCGCGGCCAGCAGCGGCCCGGTGATCATGGCCGGGCCGCACCGGTGCAGGATCCCGCGCCGGGCGATCAGCAGCGTGATCACCAGCGACCCGGCGATCCAGCCCGCCTCGACCACCCCGGTGGCGGCCGCCGTCCAGCCGCGTTCCCGGGCGAGCAGCGGCAGGCACAGGAACACCACCGGCAGGATGCCCGACGCGACCAGCGCGGTCGCGCCGTAGAGCGGCGGGATGCCCGGTGTCCGGACGGCCGCCCGCAGTCCAGCCCAGGACTGCCGGAGCACCGACTCGGTGGCCGGCTCGGTCGGCAGCCGGTACGGCGGCCGGACCAGGATCAGGACGCCGATCATGATCATTGCCGCGGCCAGGTCGACCAGGAACACGCCGGCCGCACCGATCGCGATCAACGCCACACCGCCGAGCGGCGGGCCGATCATCCGGCCCACCTGGGACAGGCCACTCACCTTCGCCCACAGTTCGGGGAGTTCGTCGATCGTGGCGAACAGCCGCGGCATCGTGTTCGCCGCCGGCAGCGAGAAGGCGCTGATCACGCCGAGGGCGAGGGTGAAGACGGCGAGCCAGGTCAGGCCGGGCGGGGCGACCATGATCGCGACCGTTCCGGCCAGCACGGCGAGCACCCGGCAGGCATCGGTGATGATCAACATCCGGCGGGCGCCGAACCGGTCGCCGAGGGTACCGCCGAACACCAGCAGGACCGTCCGCGGTACCGCGATCAGCAAGTTGATCACGGTGCTCGCCGTGGCCCCGAGCCCGGAGGCGATCCAGGCGAGGACGAAGAAGAGCATCACGTCGGCGGTCCCGACCACCGTCGTCCCGCCGATCCACAGGGCCCGGCCGGCGGTCCTCGACCGGACCCGGTCGGCGACCCGGAGCGTCATCGCAGCGGCTGCTGGGGCATGATCAACAACGTGAAGCTGCCCTGGTCGGCGCTGCGCACCAGGACCGGCCGGTCCGGGGCGCTCGATTCGACCAGGACGTCCGGGCCGACGCCGGCGGTCAACGCCGCGGTGAGCACCTCGGTGGCGAACGCGACCGTCAGCGAGCCTCCCCGGCACACCGCCGGGACCCGGCGCGGGCTCAGCGACGCGTCCGGAGCGAGCGAGCCGTCGTGGAACTCGACGTGATCCCGGTCGATCACCAGCCGGGCACTGCCGGTCGCCGGCAGCGCGGCCGTCGCGGCCGCCCGGTCCATGATCACCCGGGACCGCCACGGCGGCAGACCGGCGAGAACGGCGCGGTGACTCGGATGAAGATCGACCTCGTGGCGCAGGTCGAGCCGGTCCTGGTCGGCGACCACCTGCGGCGGTACGGCAGCGCCGGCCCGGCCGGCCCCGAACCGGACGGTCACTCGGTCCTGCCGGCGGGCCAGCTCGGTCAGCGGCTCGGTGTCCGCGACGGCGATCGGCAGCCGGCGGGCCGGCGCCAGCCCGGTGATCACGACCGGCAGCGTCCGGACGGCGAGCCAGGCGGGTCCGTCGGCCACCACCGCCAGTTCGCCGGCGCCGTCCGCCTCGACCGGCCCCAGCTCGAGCAGCACACCGCGCCGTCCGGACGCCGGCTCCCCCGCGCTGCGCACCTGACGGATCGCCGCCGCCAGCTCCGGACCGGCGACCTCGACCGTGGTCTCCGCGGCCGGCTCCGCTTCCGTACCGGAGCGTGATTCGGCCTCCAGGCTCGCCACCAGCTCGGCCGCGGCCCGGGCCGCCCGCTCGGCCCGGGTGCCGAGCTTGGCTGCGTGATCCCGGACGATCTCCGCCGCCCGAGCGGCCGGTCCGGCGAGCACCGACTCGACCTCGGCAAGCGGCAGGTCGAGCTCCCGGCTCCGGCGCAGCAGCACGGCGGCCCGGCGCTGGTCGTGCCCGTAGTAGCGGTATCCGGTCTGCGGATCGATCTCGCGCGGCCGGAGCAGCCCGCAGTCGTCGTAGAACCGGAGCGCGCTGGGCGTCAGTCCGACCAGCCGGGCGAAGGCTCCGATCGTGAGCAGGTCCGGTGAGTTCACGGCACCCATCGTGCTGATTCGACCAACCTGAAGGTCAAGCGCGCCGGGCCGGATCCGCGATCACCGACCCCGATAGGGTCGCCGGATGGCTCAGCGCAGGTCCCGACCGAGTCGGCCGAACCCGGTCCGCCGGTGGATCGCGTCGAACTACAGCAGGCCGGCCATGATCGTCACGGTGGTCAGCGTGCTGGCCAGCGCCGCCGGCTTCCTGGCCGCCGTCGGCGACTCCGAGGGCGAGAACCCGCTCAGCTGGCTGATGTTCGCCGGGCCGGCACTCGCCGGAGCCTTTCCCACGCTCGAACTGGCCTGGGACCGCGAGCACGACCTGTCGCTGGCGAAGGTCACGCGGCGCTGGTTCCTGTTCCCCGCGATCGGCGCGGCCGGGGCCGTGATCGCCATGGGCCTCGCCGAGATCGCCGTCCGGGCGTCCGGCGCCCTGGCGGCGGCCCAGGCCGCGGACAAGTGGCACTACTGGTTCCCGGCCGACGGACCGGGGGTGCCGTCGATCCTGTTCGGCCTGCTCGGCTACGTCGCCGGGCTGCTGCTGGCGCTCGCGTTCTACGTGGTCGTGCTGTGGCCGCTGCAGCTGCTGCTGCGGCCGCACCAGGCCATCGCGGAGAACCGGCTGGACACCTCGCCCGAGCATTTCCGGCGGAACCGCACGGCGCTGGGCCTGATGCCGCTCCTCGCCCTGAACGCCGTCGTGATCGGGACGGCGCTGGTGTTCGGGATCGCGTGGCTCGCCGTCGTCTCGATCGTCCTGGAGATCGCGATGACCGTCGCTGCCGTACGGCTGCAGCGGGTCGATCCGCGCCGGCGAGCCGGAACGGGCCGACAGCCGAGCACCGGATCGTAATTCAGGTTTGGCTACCCTAATCTAGCTCCATGATCATTCCGTCAGCGGAGCTCGCGTTCCGCTCCGCACCGCCGCTGCCCCGTCGCCGGCTGCTCGCCCTGCTCGGCGCCGCCTCGGTCGCCGCCGCCACCGGTTGTTCCACACCCGGAGCCGAAGGAACGGCTGCGGCCACCCGGACCGTCACCCACCCGCTCGGCACGGCCGACGTCCCGGTGCAGCCCAGCCGGGTCGTGGCCCTGGATCGCCGCGGCGCGCTGCCGCATCTGCTGGCGCTCGGCATCACGCCGGTCGGCGGCCTCACCCACAAGAGCATCATCGGCACCGACTTCCCGGAACTGGTGGCCGAGCAGGCTGCCGGAGTCGAGGTGCTGCCGGTCGCCGGCGGCGCGGACGATCCGGCCCTGGAGCCGGTGACCGCGCTTCATCCCGACCTGATCCTCGGCTACACCGGCGGCATCGAGGAGGTGTATCCGGCGCTGTCGCAGATCGCGCCGACGGTGGCCGTCGACGTCGATTTCACCGACGCAGCGGTGAGTCTGCGCGCGATCGCGGCGGCGGTCGGGCGCGAGGCCGAGGCGGACCGGGTGGTGCGGGAGTTCGAGCAGCAGTGCGACGACCAGCTGGGCCGGCTCGGCGACCTCGGTACGGTGTCGATCGTGCTCGGGATCGGCGACCAGCAGTTCCGGGCGTACAGCAGGACGGGCTCCTCCGTGGCCCGCTGGCTGAGCGAGCGCGGGGCCACCGTCGTCCCGGAGGCCGAGGGCGCCGAGGCCAGCGAGGACAAGACGTTCATGTTGATCAGCCCGGAGCGGCTGGACATCCTGACCGGCGACACGATCGTGGTCATGTACAACTCAGGCCCGGCCGGCGAGAGCGCACTGGCCGAACTCGAGGCCGCACCGACCTGGCAGCAGCTGGCCGCGGTCCGGGCCGGCCGGGTGGTCAAGATCAACTCGCAGTCCTCGGTCGGCTCGTACGGCTTCCAGGGCTACGCCTCCGTCCTCGACGAGCTGGTGTCGGGCTGGCCGACGGGCTGAACGGCGCGACCGGGTGTCGGACCCCTGGGCCAGAATGTCCGGGTGACCACGGAGACGTCCCGGCGATCGCTCGGCCTCGGCTGGGACCCGAGCGGTGCGCGGCTCACCTGGTCCGATGCCACGTCCAGCCCGGTGCCGCTCGGCACCGCGCTGGCCCTGACGGTCGGGGCCGATCGCCGCTGCGTCGGATTCTGGCGCCGGGACCGGCACATCGCCTGCCCGACCCGCAGCGAGCTGCCGCCGTCCGGGCGCGGGCCGGTCTGCCAGGAGTGCCAGACGCTGGACCGCTGGGACTCCGTCGCCGCCGACACCCGGCTGGACGACCCGCGCGAGTTCTCGGTCTACCTGGCCCACCACGGGACCAGGATCAAGATCGGGATCACCGCCCGGGAGCGCGGCCGGCTCCGTCTGCTGGAGCAGGGCGCGCTGGCGTCCATGATCATCTCGACCGGCACCCTGCTCGCCGCGCGGCGGGCGGAACACCTGGTCAGCACCGCCCTCGGCTATCCGGACCGGATCAGTTCGGTGATCAAGCACGAGGCCCGGTCCCGGCCCGGTTCGGCGGCCGACCGGGCCGGCCAACTGGAGGACGCGGCGGCTCGGGTCGCGGCGCTGGACTGGCCGGACGGCCAGACCCGGACCCGCGAGCCCGAGATCGTCGATCACGGCACGACGTACGGGCTGCCCGACACCGGACTGCAGCCCCGCGAAGCCCTGCTGCCGCTGGCGCCCGAGGCCGTGATCGCCGGCCGGGTCGAGTGCGCGGTCGGCGCCGACCTCTATCTCGCCACGGACCGCGGGATCACCTTGATCGACAGCCGGCTGCTGGCCGGCTGGCCGCTGCTGCCCGCCCGGGCCGGCGCCGTGCTCGCGGCACCGACCCAGGCGGTCGCCCCGGCGCCCCCGGCGGACACCCAGGACGCGCTCTTCTGATCATGGGTCAGCCGAGCAGGAAGGCACGGACCTGCTCGGCGACCGGCTCCGGCGCCATCCAGAACGCGGAATGATCATGACCGTCCAGGGTCAGCACGGTGACGTTCGGCAGCACCCCGGCCAGCGCCTCGGCGCCCGCCTTGATGAAGGCCTCCCCCTCGCTGCCGACGGCCACCGCGACCGGCGCCTCGATCGCCCAGCGGTCGGTCGGCAACGGCTTGCCGTCCTGCAGGCCGCGCAGGATCCGGCCGTCGTAGGCGTACGTGTGCGCGAGGGCGGCCATCGCGTCCCAGGACGGGTCCTGCTTCATCATGCCGAGGTACTCGGCCGGCACGCCGATCATCTCGGTCATGAAGTACTCGACCGCCTCGCTGCGCTTCCCCGCTGCGACCAGGCCCTCCTGGTGCTCGACGTAGTCGGCCGGGGCGGGCGCCTTGGAGTCGTCGACGATGAACGGCGGTTCGTACAGGTAGACCCCGGTCACCCGGTCACCCAGGGCACTGGCCGCGTCGAGCGTCAGCCCACTGCCGCCCGAGCCGCTGGCCAGCGCCGCGGAGCCGCCGGCCACCTCGATCAGTGCGGCGAGATCGTCGATCTCCCGGGCCGGGTCGTACGGCTGCGGATCGCCGCTCGCCCCACGCCCGCGGCGGTCGTAGCTGATCACCGTGAAGTCCGCGGCCAGCGCCTCGACCAGGCCGGCGACCCCGGTGTGGTCCTCGGCGACGTTGCTGATCACGATGATCGCCGGACCGGAGCCCGTCTGCAGGTAGGCGATCGCGGTGCCGTCGGCGGAGGTGACGGTGGAAAGGTTCGACATGACGTTCTCCTCGGTCTCAGTTCCCGCGGCAACTCCGCGGACACTGCTACCTCGGAGCCGCCCGACCGACCTTGACACCACCTTGACATGACCTGCGTCACACCCGCCCGGCTCGCCGCGCCCCTCTTCACCACATTTACTGGCGCTTTACCCGAGAAACTTCTCTGGTAAAGCGCCGGTTTTCACGGGACGTGAAAAACCGCGCGGCGCGAACGGTGGGTGACCCGGCGGGGCGCGATCAGGAGGGCAGGTCGGCGTGCGCCTCTTCGATCAGGCGGCGGTGGATCGGGCGCAGGTCGGGTGGGAGTTCGTCGAGCTCGAAGAAGCGGGCCTCGAGGATCTCGTCCTCCTCCAGCCGGAGCGGGCCGTCGCTGACCAGCCGGCCGGACAGGTAGACCTCGACCCGGAGTCGGAAGCCGGACCGGTCGAACCGGTGCCGGACGTCGGTCAGCTCGAGGCCGGTCTCCTCCCGGACCTCGCGCTGCAACGTCTCCTCGAAGGTCTCGCCGCGCTCGACGTACCCGGACGGCGGGCCCCACGGACAGCCGGCCCAGAACCGGTGCCGCAACAGCAGCACCCGACCGCGGGAGTCGAACACGGCTCCGGTCACGCCGATCATGAAGGTCGCGTGCCGGAGCCAGAGCAGCCTCCACTGGGCCTTGCCGCGGAGTGATCGCCAGACCCGTTCCGCGGCCCGGACGGCCAGTCGGTGCGGTGTGATCAAGATCAGGAGACCCGGCGCAGCCAGTTGTGGGTGTCCTCGGCGCGGCCGTACTGGATGTCCAGCAGGGCCGACCGGATCGCGGTGGTCACCTCGCCGGCCTCGCCGGTGCCGACGCGATGGCTCCCGCCGGCGTCCTTCAGTTCGGCGATCGGCGTGATCACGGCGGCGGTGCCGCAGGCGAACACCTCCTTGATCGCCCCGGAGCCGACACCCTCCAGCACCTCGGCCAGACTGATCTTGCGTTCCACCGGCGTCAGCCCGTGGTCCTTGGCCAGGATCAGGATCGACTCCCGGGTCACCCCTTCGAGGATCGTGCCGGACAGCTCCGGGGTCAGAAGTTGATCATCGGCGGTGACCAGGTAGACGTTCATCCCGCCGAGTTCCTCCAGCCAGGTGTGCTCGGCGGCGTCGGCGAAGACGACCTGTTCGCAGCCGTGCTCGGCGGCCTCGGCCTGCGCGATCAGGCTGGCCGCGTAGTTCCCGCCGCACTTGGCCGCGCCGGTGCCGCCGGGCGCCGCCCGGGTGTACGTGGTCGAGACCCAGATCTTGACCGGCTTCACTCCGGAACTGAAGTAGGCGCCGGCCGGGCTGGCGATGCAGCTGTAGGTCACCTTCTTGGCCGGCCGGACCCCGAGGAACACCTCGGACGCGAACATGAACGGCCGCAGGTAGAGGCTCTGCTCCTCCAGCGTCGGCACCCAGGCCCGGTCGGCCGCGACCAGTGCCTCGATGCCGGCCAGGAAGTCCTCCTCCGGCAGCGGCGGCAGGGCCAGCCGGACCGCGGACCGATGGAACCGCGCGGCGTTGCGCTCGGGCCGGAACAGCCAGACCGAGCCGTCGGCGTGGTGGTACGCCTTCAGCCCTTCGAAGATCTCCTGCGCGTAGTGCAGCACCGCCGCGGCCGGGTCGAGGCTGAACGGGCCGTACGGAACGATGCCGTCGTCGTGCCAGCCCTGGTCGGCGGTCCAGGTGGCGACGGCCATGTGGTCGGTGAAGTTGCTGCCGAAGCCCGGGTCGGCCAGGATCGCGGCGCGCTCGGCGTCGCTGCGCGGCTGCGGGTTCGCGGTCAGGGGAAAGGTCAAAGTCATCGGTGGCACTCCTTCGTCGATCTGAGGTTACTGCTCTGCGAGATACCCGGCCGACCGCCGGATCGGACTCGCTACGATGCGCCGGTGAATCAGACCACTACGAGGACGATCGCCGTGATCGGCGGCGATTTCATCGGGCCGGAGGTCACTGCGGAGGCCGTCAAGGTGCTCCAGGCCGTCACGGCCCCGGGCA
Organism: Microlunatus sp. YIM B11417; assembly: GCF_059617205.1. Classification (NCBI taxonomy): domain Bacteria; kingdom Bacillati; phylum Actinomycetota; class Actinomycetes; order Propionibacteriales; family Propionibacteriaceae; genus Microlunatus; species Microlunatus sp. YIM B11417. Next base: position 149,083 of record NZ_JCAMPJ010000003.1, on the reverse strand, counting down.
GCTTCGACCTGCAGCCGTACGACCTCGGCGCGACCGCCTGGCAGCGGACCGGCGAGGTGCTGCCGGACTCGGTGCTCGCCGAACTCGCCGAAGCGGACGCCATCCTGCTCGGCGCCGTCGGCGCCGCCCCGAACTCCAAGGACATTCCGAGCGGGCTGCTGGAGCGCGGGCTCCTGCTCCGGCTGCGGTTCGAGTTCGACCACTACGTCAACCTGCGGCCGTCCCGGCTCTACCCCGGCGTGCCGACTCCGCTCGCCGCATCGGTGACCGAGGGCAAGGAGATCGACTTCGTCGTCGTCCGGGAGGGCACCGAGGGGCTCTACTGCGGCAACGGCGGCGTGGTCCGGGCGGGCACCCCGCACGAGATCGCGACCGAGGTCAGCGTCAACACCGCCTACGGTGTCGAGCGCGTGGTCCGGGACGCCTTCGAGCGGGCCACCCGGCGCCGCAACAAGGTCACCCTGGTGCACAAGCACAACGTGCTGGTCAATGCCGGCGGCCTCTGGCGCCGGGTGTTCGAGGCGGTCGCGGCCGAGTACCCGCAGGTCACCACGGACTACCTGCACGTCGACGCCGCGACGATCTTCCTGGCCACCGATCCGGCCCGGTTCGACGTGATCGTCACCGACAACCTGTTCGGCGACATCATCACCGACCTGGCCGCGGCGGTGACCGGTGGCATGGGCCTCGGTGCGAGCGGCAACATCAACCCGTCCGGGGCGTACCCGTCGATGTTCGAGCCGGTGCACGGTTCCGCGCCGGACATCGCCGGCAAGGGTCTCGCCGACCCGACCGCCGCGATCCTGTCGGTGGCCCTGCTGCTGGATCACCTCGGCCTGACCGAGGAGGCCGCGCGGGTGGAGAAGGCCGCGATCTCCGACCTCGCCGCCCGGACCGGCCGGCAGCGCTCCACGACCGAGATCGGCGACGCGATCGCCGCCGCGGTCTGAGCCGAGTCCGGAGCACGACGACTGAGCCTGTCGGAATCCTTGCGAGACAAGGGTTTCCGGCAGGCTCAGTGCAGTTCTCGGGTACGGATTCAGGGCGCGGACACCGATCAGGCGGCAGGATCGACCGACTGCGACGCGGACCGCTGCTGACGCCGGATCACCGGCGGCGTGACGGAATGGGCCTTGCGCGGCCGGCGGCGCGGCGGGGTGTCCGGATCATCGAGGACCCGGCGACCAGAGCGCGCCGTGGCGGACCAGTCCTCGGGATACATCTCGTACATGATCGACAACCTCACTCGTGCCTCGCAGTTTTGAGAAATACTAGGACACCAAAGTAATTCTTACCCACGATGCGATACCTGATTCTCAGTATTCGGACGGGCTTGGCGGCCTCCGGGAAGCTGCCACACTGAGGCCATGAGCGCTCCCCCGGAAATGCCTGAGTTGGTGACTCGGGCCCTCCGCATGTCCCTGGAGCGTGGTTACGTCCAGACCTCCCGCAGCGAGACCGGTCGGCTGCTGGCGACCCTCGCCGCGACCCGGACCGGCACCATCGCCGAGTGTGGCACCGGCTGCGGCGTCGGCGCCGCCTGGCTGCGCAGCGGTGCGCCCAAGGCGACCCGGGTGATCACGGCCGAGCTCGATCCCGAGCTCGCCCACGGCGTGATGGAGATGTTCGAGCACGACGACATCGACGTCCTGCACGCCGACTGGACCACGCTGGCCGACCACGCACCCTTCTCGCTGATCTTCATCGACGCGGGCACCGCCCGGACCACCGAACGGGAACAGATCGTCGACCTGCTCGGCGAGGGCGGCATGATCGTCCTCGACGACTTCGTCCCGACCGCCTCCTGGCCGCCGATCGTGGGCGGCCGGATCGACAGTCTGCGCCAGGCCTGGCTGTCCGACGAACGGTTCGCCTGCGTCGACGTGATGGTCGCTGAGGACACCTCGGTGTTGATCGCCGTGCGTCGCTGACGCCTTTCCGTGATCTACGCGGAATTGGAACTGCCCGTTCGTTCGGGCATGCTGTTCGCGTGGCGGAACGCGAACGGCTGCCGAAAATCGTGCGGGTGCTCGGCGGGCTCCTGTTGATGGTGGCGTTCGTCTGCATCTGTCTCTTCGTGATCACCCGGTACGCGGGCTACTGGGGCGTGCCGATGTTCTCGTTCCAGACCGAGAACGGCTCCCAGTGCACCAACACCTTCAACGGCCACACCTGCGACAAGGTGACGCTCGCCGACGTCGAGTTGTACGGCGAGGTCGACCTCCCCGACGACACGAAGGTGATCAAGGGGACCTATACGGTCACCCACGACTACGCGTTGGACGTCACCCTCGAGGTGCCCAAGCCGTCGGCGGACGCCGCACTGAAGGCACTGAACGGTTCGTTCGGCGCCTGCGGTGACCATCACACCGCCCTGGACCCGGAGGGCCTCGCCAACCTCTGCGCGATGTCCAACGAGAACGTCTTCGGGTCCAAGGACGAGCGCAACCGGAGCCGGCTGTTCAGTGTCGGCACCGGCGTCCGCAAGGACGGCACCCGGGTGATCGCGCTCAGCGTCAAGTCCCGCTGACCGGACCACCGTTCCCTCAGCCTGTCGAAGGAAGGGCAGGGTCCCTTCTGGTTCGGCACTTCGACAGGCTCAGTGCACACGTCGACGAGGTCAGTGCACGCTCGTCCAATCGGCGAACCGGGTCGCCCCGACCACCGGATCGTCGCCCGGCAGCAGCGTCCGCTCCCCCAGCCGGGCACCGAAGTAGCGCGCCGTGCGGTCGACCTCGACGTGCCGCGGGTCACCGGCCGCCGCCAGCGCGGTGCTCACCAGCTCGTTCAAGCCGAACGTCTCCGGTCCGGCCACCTCGCGGATCCCGTTCAGCGGCGCCGCCGTCGCGGTCTCGGCCACCGCCGCCGCCACGTCGGCCGCCGCGATCGGCCGGATCAACGCGTCCGAGAGCCGTACCGTGTCGCCGTCGGTGGCCTCGTCGGCGATCCCGCGGACGAACTCGAAGAACTGCGTCGCGTGCACGATCGTGTACGGCAGCCCGGAGCCGGTGATCAACTTCTCCTGGGCGATCTTGCCCCGGAAGTACGCGCTCTCGGCGAGCCGGTCGGTGCCGACGACGGACAGCGCGACGTAGTGGCCGACCTCGGCTCGGGCGGCGGCCTCGAGCAGCGTGGTCGTGGACGTGGTGAAGAAGTCGAGCACCGCCTGCTCCTCGAAGGAGGGCGAGTTGGTCACGTCGACGACCGCCTGTGCCCCGGCCAGCACCTCGTCGACGCCCTCGCCGGTCAGCGTGTTCACGCCACTCGAGGGTGATGCCGGTACGGCCTCCTGGCCGGCCGCCCGGAGCCGGTCGACCACCTGGGAGCCGACCAGCCCGGTACCGCCGATGACCACGATCTTCGCCATGTCCTGTCCTTCCGTCGGGAGCCGGCGCCGATCGCACCGGTCACTCGCTAGACCGCGCACGGCCGGGAACTGTGACAACAATCTCCGGTCGCTCCCGGCCCCGGCCGTGCGGATGGTGTCCAATGAGGTCATGTCGGCGAGCTGCAGCCTGGTCCCCGCGCCCGAGCCGAGCCGGGACCGCACGCCGTGACCGAAGACGCCAATCGGAGCCCGGCCCCGCCGGAGCCGCTGCGCCGCTTCGTACCGCTCGCGTTGCTCAAGCCGGCCCTGGCCGCGGCGCTCGGCATCGACGGCGGCCCGCTGTTCCAGATCCTCGCGGTCGAGGACCTCGGGCTGTCCGCCGCCGCGATCGGCACGGCGTTCGGCCTCGGCCTGCTCTCGCTGCCCGTCCAGGTGTGGGCGGCCCGGCTGCCGTTGCACCGGGCCCGGCGCAATCTGCAGTTGTTCCTCGTGCTCGCCGCCGCCCAGGCGCTGATCCTCGCCGGGCTGATCATGGTCGGCGCCACCGGCGGACTGGCCGCGACCGCCTTGGCGATCACCGTGACGGCGGAGATCTCGATCTCGGTGCTGTTCACCACGGCGTGGCAGCCGCTGCTCTCCACCCGGACCCGCAGCGTGGACCGGCAACGGCTCAACGCGTTCTGGTCGGCGATGGGGCGGGGACTGCTGGCCGGCGTGCTGGTGATCTTCGCAGCGGTGAACGTCGCCGGCCGGGCCGTGGTGCTGATCGCCCTGGCCGCTGCGGCCGTGGCCATCGCGGTTCAGCTGCGCCGGGTCGTCGCGGGCGACCCGCCGCCGGTCCCGGCCACGCCCACCGCGCCGCGGCCCGCCCCCGCGAAGGCTCCACTGGCCCCGGCGATGATCTGGATCCTGGCGAGTTTCACCTTGATCAACTTCGCCTCGCTGCCGATGTGGCTGGTCTATCTCGCCGAGGTGAGCTGGCCGGACGCGAACCTCGCCCTGGTCGGCGCCGTGCAGACGGCGGCCGTGGTGGCCGCGCTGCTGGCCTGGCGCAGCACCGACGGTCCGGTCGGCCGGCGGGTGATCGCCGGCACGCTGGTGCTGCTCGCCGGCAGTGCCGCGCTGCTGACGGTCGGCGGCACCGTGGCCGGTCTTCGGGAGCAGGTGACCGTGTTCGCCGTGTCGGCGGCGATCGCGGCCGGGTCGACGTACGCGAGCATCGCGCTGCTGGAAGCCGCGCACCGCCTCGTCACCGCCGAGAACAGTGTCCGCAGCTTCACCCTGCTCGACGTCGTCGACTCCTCCTCGCTCCAGTTCGGGCTGTTCGCCGGCGGGCTGCTGGTGACCGTCTCCACGGTCGGCCAGCCGGTCAGTCCGTACGTGATCTTCGTCGTCGGGACGACGCTCGCCGCGGCGGTCGTCATCGGCATCACCGTCCGGCTCCACCCGGGCTCCGCGGCGTCCTGATCCGTGCCGGTCAGTCGGCCGGGAACTGGGCCAGCTTGTCCGGGTTGAGGTGCCAGAGCACCCGGTCGATGCCGTCCGGCCCGGCCGAGACCGTGATCAGCGCGTACGGGACGCCGTCGCGGGACAGCAGCGCGGCGGCAGCGCCGTTGACCCGGCGCGGCGTGACCGTCGCGCCCTCCCAGAACCGCGGCGAGAACGCACGGATGACGCGGGCGATCCGGTCGCCGCCGAGGATCGGCAGCTTGGCCGCGCGGACCCGGCCGCCGCCGTCGGAGTACGAGACGGCCTGCTCCGCCAGCAGGTCCTCCAGCGCGGCGAGGTCGCCGCCGCGGGCGGCGATCAGGAACGCGTCCAGCAAGCGCTGCTGCTCGGCGGCGTCGACCCGGCTGCGCAGGTTGCCGGCCAGGTGCTTCCGGGCCCGGCTGACCAGTTGTCGGGCACCCGCCGCGGACTGGTTCAGCATGGTCCCGATCTGCTCGTACGGATAGTCGAACGCCTCCCGCAGCACGTACGCCGCCCGCTCGGTCGGGGTCAGCCGTTCCAGCAACAGCAGCACCGCGACCTCGAGCGCCTCGGCTCGCTCGGCGCCGAGCGCGGGATCGGAGCTGGTGTCCACCGGGTCGGGCAGCCACTGCCCCGGGTAGGTCTCCCGCCGCTTCCGGGCCGACTCGGCGACGTTGAGCGCAAGCCGGGTCGTCGTCGTGACCAGGAAGGCGTCGACGTTCTCCACCCGCTCGTGCGGATAGTCCTGCCAGCGGATCCAGACCTCCTGCAGCACGTCCTCCGCCTCGGCGACACTGCCCAGGATCCGGTAGGCGATCCCGAACAGTCGCGGCCGCAGCCGGTGGTAGTCGGCCTCCGCCGGCGACGTGATCACGCTCCGGAGAATACGCCCCGCGCGCCCGGTCGCGACGGAGCCGATCTTGGCTAGGCTCGGGCCACGCCCGCCGTACCCGACCCGGAGGCCGCTTCGCCATGGTCGTGCTGATGATCATCGCCGCCTGCTACGGCGTGGTCCAGCTCGCCGCCCTGGGTTCGGTCACCCGTACGGTGCGGATCTCCACCCTGCTGCTGGCCGCCATGGCCGGGGCGTACGCGTGCGGCGCCGTCGCCCTGATCGGTGAGATCGGCTGGACCCGGCTGGGCGCGCTGATCACCGGCGAGCCGCTCTACGAGGTGATCAGAACCGCCTCGCACACCGTCGACCCGTTCATCGAGGAACTGGTCAAGGTGCTGCCGTTGATCTTGATCGCGTTGCTGGCCCGTCGGCTGCAGAAGCAGTTCGGCGTCACCGACTACCTCCTGCTGGGTGCGGCGATCGGCACCGGCTTCGCTTGGATGGAAGCGATGTTGCGGTTCGCCGGCGACGCGAGCCAGGCCCTCGGCGACAGCAGCGGCGGCTACCTGCTGCCCAGCCTCGCGCCGCCGCAGATCACCGGAGTCGGGCCGACCCTGGTCAGCTGGTTGCCGCCGCCGGTCCGGACCGCCGACATCCTCGGCACGGCCGGCGCTGCGGTCAACCTGCACCTGGTCTGGACCGCGCTGGCCGGGCTCGGGCTCGGCCTGCTGGTCCGGATGCGCGGCTGGTGGCGCCTGATCGGTCTCGCCCCGCTGCTGTACGCGAGCGTCGACCACGCCATGAACAACGACGCGATCGTCAACCACCACGAGGGCTTCGTGGGGTGGCTGCTGTCCGTCGCCGAGGCGCTGCGCAACGTGCTGCCGTTCCTGGTCCTGGTCGGCCTGGTGCTGGCCGTCGGGATCGACCTGTTCCTGCTCCGGTCCGTACGGACGCAGACCGGGCACCTGGCCACGGCGGCCGAGCGGAGCAGCAGGGCCGGCGTCTTCGTCCTCTTCCGGTACGCGACCTTCGGGCCGCCCTGGTCGGCTCTGGTGGCGATCAGGTTCGCGCTGGCCCGCCGCTCGGTGCGCTACGCCCGCGTCGCGCAGCCCGATCATGCGCCGCCGTTGGAGGCGACCGTCCGCGAGATCGCGGCCATGATCGACAGCAGCTTCGACCGGGCGGCTTGGCGGGGTGATCGGCTCCGGAAGCTGCGCCCGTCGGTCGACCCGGTGAAGTTGATCACCAACTGGCGGGTCGTGCTGTGGTTGATCCTCGGCGTGCCGCTGTTCCTGTACTTCGTGCTCGGCGCCGTGCCCGCCACCGGCGGACTGCAGAACCTGATGGAGTCGCGGGCCGTCTTCATCGGCGTGGTCGCGCTGACCGTGATCGCGATCCTGTACGGGTTCTGGCAGCTCGCCCGGCTGATCAAGGTACTCCGCGGTCGTGATCATGGCGGCTGGGGCGAGGCCGTGCTGCGGACCGGGCTGCGGATCTCGATCGGTGCGGCCGCTCTGCTCGGCGCCACCGGCGCGGTGATCCGGGCACTGACCGGCACCGCCGGCAACGGTCGGGCCCTGGACACGTACCACATCCTGGAGGCGCTCGGGCAGGCGTTGCTCATTGTCGGGATCCTGATGGCGCTGGCCGGGCTGTTCGTGATGTTCCCGCCGGGCGGCGCGCTGGCCCTGGCCGGCGGCGGGATGCTGGCCGAGGGCGTGGCGATCGCGGGCATCCTCAAGATCGCCGCGGTGCTCGGGCTCAGCGGCATCGCCCTGATGGCCGCGGCCCAGAACGGCGGGTACAGCGGCGGTGGCGGATCGCCGCGCAACAATCAGGCCCAGAACCGGCAGTTCGACAGTGCGGTCCGGTCGGCCGAACGCGAACTGGGACGCCGGCTGACCCGGGACGAGGTGCAACGGGTCCATCGGATGATCTCGAAGCAGGGCTACACCCGCGACGAGATCATCGACCTCATACTTGCGGAGTTCGGGTGAAAGGACACAGATGAACGAGTCAGCTTCGCCGGAGGAGGCCGCCGCAGGCCTGATCGGGCTTCCCGTCTGGGGCGCGAAGCCGGGGCACGGCAGCTTCCTGACGCTCGAGTTCGGCGAGCCCAGGGCCGGCGATCCGGAACAGGGCAGCTATCACCTGTGGATCTACCAGTGCGCCTGGCGGATCGAGTTCGGAGCCGAGATCGGCGCGGGCAGCGAGGACCCGGACGAGAGGATCGGGGCGGCCGTCGGACGCCTCAACGGTCGCCGGCTCACCGCAATCACGTTCGAACGCCCGTCGCTGTCGACGATCTTCACGTTCGAGGGGGCCCGTCTGGTGACATTCGAGATCTTCACCGACCCGGCGGTCGACCGGATGGAGCAGTGGCTGCTGTTCCGCCCGGACCGGCTGGTCCTCGGCGTCGGCCCGGGATCGGCCTGGCAGCTCTCCCCCGCCGACCAGCCCTAGTTCCCGGTCACCGCAACCCGCGGGGCGACCTGGACCGGTCCGGCCAGCCGGGCCCAGGCGACGAAGGCGGACAGGATGCCGGCCACCCCGGTCTGGACGGCGATGCCCGGCATGCCCAGGCCGATGTTGATCGCCGTCGCGCCGATCATGGTGCCGACCAGGCCGATCGCCGCGATCGGGGTCAGGATCGGCAGCACCCGCGTCGCCGCGGGCACGATCAGACCGATCGCGCCGATGATCTCGGCGAAGCCCGCGATCTTGAGCAAGATCACCGGGATGCCCATCGAGCCGGCCTCCAGGAACTCCCAGGAGGCCAACGCCTTGCTGAAGCCGACGCCCAGGAAGAACAGGGCCAGCAGCCCCGTGATGATCCACACCGCGATCTTCATGCTCGAGCCTCTCCGGTTCGTCCGCTGTCGGCCGAGCGTAGCGTGCCGGTCAGCCGATGGTCACGGGTTCCGGCCAGGCGAATCTGAGGCAGGCGGGGCTTCCGTTCAGCCGGCCCTCGACGCCGCCCGGCGGCGGCACCAGCCCGCGTTCGACCTGGACCCCGCCGACGGCGGCGTAGAACCCTTGCGCGGCGGTGTTCTGTTCCAGCACCCACAGATGCAGGGCCGGTCGGTCCGCCTGTTCGGTGATCGCCGCCGCGGCCGCGGTGATCAAGCTGCGACCGATGCCGGACCGCTTCCGCGCGAACCGTACGTGCAGGTTGTCGACCAGGCTGCCCCAGCGTTCGTCATGATCGAACATCACGTGGACGAACCCGGCCAGACCGTCGGCGTCCTCGGCAACGATCGTCGCCGAAGCGTCCGGTGCGGCCAGCCGGGTGGACCACAGCTGCTGCCGGTCGGTGATCACGTCGCCGTCGAGAAAACTGTCGGCGTAGGCCCCGCGGTAGTGCCGGCGCCAGCTGTCCGCGTGGAGTTCGGCGATCCGGCCGGCGTCCTCGAGGACGGCCGGCCGGAGGCTGGGCTGTGTCGGGTCGGTCACCATGTTGTTGATCATCGCAGGCCGTCCTCGGCGGGTCGCCGGACGTACCAGGTGCCGAGATCCCGCCGACGAGTCAGCGACGGTGGATGCTGATGTCACCATCGCCGGAACGCGCGTCGATGGTCCGCGGCGCGGCGGGATCGTTCGGCAGCGTGCTCTCGGCGTCGCCGTCGTCCACCTTGGTCGTGATCTTGTACGGGCCGTCCGGAGCCGCCACGTCGATCTGCCCGTCGTCGGTCGTCGCGGACACGCTCTCCGGCGCGGCCAGGAAGTCGAGCCGGACGTCGCCGTCGCCGGACCGGGCGCTCACCCGCGGGGCGGCCAGGCCGGTGGCGCGGATCGTGCCGTCGTCGGTGACCAGGCTGAGCGGGCCGCGAGCGTCGTCCAGCTCGATGTCGCCGTCGCGGGTCTCGATCGCCAGGTCGCTGACGAACCCGTTCCCGCGCACGGTGCCGTCCTGGGCCCGTACCCGGAGCTTGGTGCCGGCCGGGACCTCCAGCCGGTAGCGGACGTCGCAGCGGGCGAACATCCCCTCGCAGTGCGAGGTCAGTTCCAGCGTCCGGCCCGCTTCGAGCCTCCAGTCGGCGCCCGTGTTGCCGAGCCACTTGTTGGTCTTGAACCACCGGGTCACCGAGACCCGGCCGTCCTGGCCCGTGACCGGGACGAGTTCGAGATCGCCGTCGTCGGCGACCACGGTGAGCTCCGGACCGGAGAAGTCGAACGACTTCTGCTCCGGGTTCTGATTGCGCCAGGCAGACCAGCCGGCGCTGACCCCGACGACCACGAGGAGGACGACTACGACGATGGCGACCCGTTTCGGCTTCATACCCATGAACCTAGGCAAGATCAACAGCCACCGGAATCCGGGCAACCTCCGAGTCCGACTTCGGGTTTTCCCCACCATCGGCCGATCGTTCTCGATCAGGACGGGAGTGGAGACCGCCGGGACACGTCGATCCCGAACAGGTGTCCATGATCAACGAGCGGGCTACTTCCGGGTCATGGGCGAGGCGCGGAACAGGCCGGCCATGGCTCTCGGCCGGGGAGCGACGGAGCCGCCCTCGACCGCGGCCGAGATCTCGGGAGCCGGGAGGACACGGGTTCGCCGGTGCCTGACCACCAGCCACAGGCCGATCAGGGCGCTGGCGATGCCGGGCGCGACTCCGGCGAGCAGCATGCCCGCCTGCGGGCCCAGACGCTCATCGACCGTGCCGACGAGGATTCCGCCGACCGACGCGCTGCTGTAGAAGACGAGGAGGTAGAGGGCCATCACCCGGCCGCGGATCGCGCCGGGGGTCGCCAATTGCACACTCGAGATGTTCGTCGTGTACAGCAGCATCGTGAAGGCGCCGATTCCCAGCAGGACCACGCAGAAGAGCACGGGAAGCGCGGCCACCGCGGCGACCGCGTACAGCACGGAGAGGGCACCCGCGAACACCATGAGCGTCCGAACCCGGGACCGCCCCTGCCGGGCCGAGATGAGGGCTCCGACGAGCGAGCCGACCGCAACCACCGAGGTGAGCAAGCCGTAGCCGCTCGCGCCGATGTCGAACACCGAATGCGCGTACGCGGCGAGCGTGACGGCCAGGTTCGCCGTGAACATGCCGAACACTCCGATCAGGATCGTCGGCACCACGATGTCGGTACGGCCCGCGGCGAAGCGCAGGCCGGCCCGGAACTGCCCGCGCTGTGCTGGTGCGGGCGGGGCTGTGTGCAGTTCCTGGTCCCGGATCCGGCTCAGGGCGATGACCGGCGCCAGATACGACACCGCGGTGATCAAGAACGACCAGCCCGGTCCGACGACACCGAGCAGCACACCGCTGAGGGCCGGCCCGACCAGGCCGCCGAGCTGGAACAGCGCGTTGCTCAGGCTGACCGCATTACGCAGCTGGTCCGGGCCGACCATCTCGTGGATGAACGCCTGGCGGGCCGGGTCGTTGAGCGCGATGCAGACCCCGACGCCGACCGCCACCAGCTGAACGTGCCAGGCCTGCACGACCCCGGTCAGGGTGAGCAGCGCCAACGTGGCGGCCAGCAGGCCCAGCCCGGACGAGGCGCACAACAGGATGCGGCGCTTCGGGAACCGATCGGCCAGCGCACCGCCGACCACGCCCAGCGCGATCGTCGGGACGAAGATCAACGCCGTGGTGAGTCCGACCGCGGCCGGGCTGCCGGTCAGGCTGAGGACCAGCCAGCCCTGGGCGATGCTCAGCACCCACCAGCCGGTGCTGGAGAAGATCTGCCCGGTCGCGAACAACCGGAAGTTGCGAGTCCGCAGCGAGGAGAACGTCGTCCGGCGCGGCGTCGACGGGGAGGCGATGGGTCCCCGACGGTTCAGGTAGGTCACGAGCGTCCACATCGTTGATCGGAGTACCGGCGTGATCAACCCTCGCAGGAATCCGATCATGACGAAACGGAATCGACGCGATAATTGTCATTCGCTTCTCCGATAACCGGGACGCACGACCGCCGGTGCGAAATCAGCAGGCGGCGGCTCGGCCGGTGATCAACAATGGCCGGATGACCGAGGAGTTTCTCGAGGAGCGGCTGGCCGCGGACGACTCGCTCGTGGCCGAGATCGCGGATCGGTACGGCCTCGGGCGCCCGGCCGCCTGGTGCGATCTCGGCGGGAGTTGGACGACGAACCTGCGACTGGAGCTGCCGGGGCGGGAGCCGCTGGTCGCCCGGATCCATCGCGCCTACGCTCCACCCGAACGGCTGGCCGCGGTGCAGGCGGCCCGGATCGCCGTCGCCGACGCCGGGCTTCCCGCGATCCGGCCGCTGGCCACGCCCGGCGGCGCCTCGTACGTCAGGCTCGGCAACGGACGGCTCGCCGAACTCGAGCCGTTCGTCGCCTGGAACGAACGGATGAACACCGCGGCGCGGCTCGAATCGGGGTCCGTCGTGTTCGGCCGGCTCCACGACGCCCTCCGGAACGCCGCGCTCCCGGCGGCCGGCCGGACGACGAGCGCGGCCAACCACATCCACGCCGAGGTCGCGCTCGCTGCGTCACGACGGGGCGCGGACCGGATCCGGGGTTGGGGCGACGCCGTGCTGACCGACCTCGCCCACCGTGCGGTGCGCCATCTCGAGGCCGTCGCCGAGGCGGAGGAACCGCTGCTGGACCGGCAGCTCACCCAGATCGTGCACGGCGACTTCTGGGACAACAACATCGTCTTCCGCGACGGTCGTCTCGCGGCCATCCTGGACTTCGACTTCATGGCGGCCCGGCCGAGGATCGACCACCTGGCGCTGACGGTCTACTTCTTCCTGCTGGAACCGGGCCGGGCCCTTCCGACGGCGACCGACCGCGCCCAGGCGCGTCGCCTCGTCGACGCCTACGACGCCGGGACCACGCGACCGCTCGCCACCGAGGAGCGGGCGATGCTGCCGCTCGCGATCGCCCGGCAACCGGCCTGGTCCCTCGGTCGCTGGGCCTTGGTTCTGGACGACAGGGACGCCCGGGAGCACGTCAACCACGTCGTCGGCGAGCTCCCGGTCGCCCAAGCCGTGCTGGCCGAACTCCCGGCCTGGCAGGACGCGCTGCTCGGCTAGTGTCACTAGCTGGGCTGCGGCAGGCCGAGCAAGCCGCGGACGGCGCGCTCGGTCAGGTCGGCGTCGTGCGGCGCTCCGGTCACGCCCGACGTGACGCCCTCCAGCACACCGATGTAGGCCCGCGCGACCATGCGCGGCGGTGGGCCGGGCGGCAGGCTCCCCCGCCGGCGCCCCAGCGTGATCAACTTCGCCAGGTCGTCGATCAGCGGGCCGACCACCCGGGACAACGCATCGGCGACCGGATGGTCGCGGCCGGCGAACTCCACCCGCAGGCTCATCAGCACCGCCGCGATGTGCTTGCGGCAGTAGCGGGCGTGCGCCCGGGCGGTCCAGACCAGCCGCTCGGCCGGGTCCTCGATCTCGTCGGCGGGATCGCCGACCTCGGCCCGCCAGGTCTGGTCCACCCACTCGATCACGGCCAGCGCCAACTCGTCCTTGTTGGCGAAGAGGTGATAGAGCGCACCCCGGGTGTAGCCGGCGTCCCGGGCGATGTCGTCCAGGCGCACGTTGCCGTACCCGTAGGTGGAGAACCCGCGGGCAGCCGACTCGAGCAGCCTGCTCCGGGTCCGTTCGGTGCGCTCCGCCTGGGTCCGCCGGGGCCGAGGACCCTCGCCGTCGTTGGTGATCACAGACACAAACATACATGGATGCACGCATGTGTGACCAAGCTCGCGTTGCCGGCGTGCCGGGCATCGGCGTACGTTCATGATCATGAACGGTGATCAGCAGGACACCAGCCGACTCGGCGTACCCGCCGCGGACCGCTTCTACTCCAGCCTGGCGAACCGGGACGGCGCCGCGCTGCTCGACTCCCTCGACGAGGACTTCGTGCTGACCCTGAGCCCGGGGCTGCCGCTGCCGACCGCCCGGGAGCATCACGGCCGGGCCGCGGCCGTGTCCGAGGTCTGGGGACGGATCCCGGCGGGCTTCGAACTCCGCTGCGAGCCGGACCGGGCGATCACGGCCGGTGCCGACGAGGTCGTCGTCCTCGGCCACTATCGCGGCGACGGCTGGGAGGCCCCGTTCGCGCATCTGCTGACCACCAAGGACGGCCGGCTCGCCTCCCTGCGCCAGCTCACCGACACCCGCTGCTGGCCCGACCCGCCCGCGGCTCCGCACGTTCCGGACGAAGCGAGGTCATGATGCGACTCACCGCCGGCAAGGTCGGCGCCGGGGCCTGGATGTTCACCGGCCTGGTCCACAACGTGCTCAGCCTGATCCTGCCCGACGACCCGGTGCTGGCCGAGGCGCTGCGGGCGTCCGCCCTCCAGGTCGGGCCGTTCTCGCTCAACTCGGCGTCACTGCACCAGGGCATCAGCCTGGCGATGGGGCTGGCCATGTTCGTGGTCGGGCTGCTGCTGTGGATGATCATCCGGGCCCTGCCGGCCGAGAAGCTCCGGCCGTTCGGGATCGTCGCCCTGGCCGCCTCGCTGGCCGCACTCGGGCTGGCGATCGCCATGATCCCCGGGCCGCCGGTGATCACGTTCACGGTCGCGTCGGCCGCCTTCGTGATCGCTCTGGCCGGCCGGACCCGGACCACCGTCCGGACCGAGGCGGTGCCGACCGCACGCTGACCCGTACCCGGAAAGGGAAACGCGCCGGCCGGAGAGAACGAGTCCCTCCGACCGGCGCGGTCTGCTGCTGTGATCAGCGAGCGGCGGTGCCCTCGACGTAGTCGTCGTCGTGGCTCTTCACCCAGGCCATCAGGTCGCGCAGCTTGTGCCCGACCTCCTCGATCGGGTGCTGCTCGCCCTTGGCCCGCAGCTCCTTGAACTCAGGGGCGCCGGCGTCCTGATCGTCGATGAACCGCTTGGCGAAGGCGCCGTTCTGGACGTCGGTGAGGACGGCCTTCATGTTCTCCTTCACCCGGGCGTCGATCACCCGCGGGCCGGACACGTAATCGCCGTACTCGGCGGTGTCGGAGACGCTCCAGCGCTGCTTGGCGATGCCGCCCTCGTACATCAGGTCGACGATCAGCTTCAGCTCGTGCAGGCACTCGAAATACGCGACCTCGGGCTGGTAACCGGCCTCGATCAGCGTCTCGTAGCCGGCCTGGATCAGCGCGCTGGCGCCACCGCAGAGCACGGCCTGCTCGCCGAACAGGTCGGTCTCGGTCTCCTCGGTGAAGGTGGTCTTGATGCCGCCCGCGCGCAGGCCGCCGATCCCCTTCGCGTACGAGAGCGCGAGGTCCCACGCCTTGCCGGTCGCGTCCTGCTCGACCGCGACCAGCACCGGGACGCCCCGGCCCTCGGCGTACTCGCGGCGGACCAGGTGGCCCGGTCCCTTCGGCGCGACCATGGCCACGTCCACGCCCTCCGGGGGCTTGATGTAGCCGTACCGGATGTTGAAGCCGTGGCTGAAGAACAGCGCGTCGCCCGGCACCAGGTTCGGCTGGATCGCCTCGGCGTACACCTTGCGCTGCGCCGGATCCGGCGTCAGCACCATGATCAGGTCGGCCTCCTCGCAGGCCTCGTACGGGGTCAGCACCCGGAGCCCCTGCGCCTCGGCCTTGGCCCGGCTCTTGCTGCCCTCCTGCAGCCCGACCCGTACGTCGACGCCGGAGTCACGCAGCGACAGCGCGTGCGCGTGCCCCTGGCTGCCGAACCCGAGGACCGCGACGTTGCGTCCCTGGATCACCGACAGGTCGGCGTTGTCGTCGTAAAACATCTCTGCTGCCACGTTCTTCAATCTCCTTGGGTGATCGGGTTTTCTGCCCGGGAAACGCTAAGACACTACTCGAATCGGTTTCGGACGCTCGGACCGGATCGTCCGGTCGGTGATCGACCGGCTGCCCCGGCCGACGGCGACCAGGCCGGACTGGACCAGCTCGCGGATCCCGTACGGCTCCAGCAGTTTCAGCAGCGCGTCCAGCTTCTCCGGGCTGCCGGTTGCCTCGATCGTCATCGCGTCCGCGGTGATGTCGACCACCTTGGCGCCGAACAGTCCGACGATCTCGATCATCTGGCCGCGGGTGTCGGCGTGCGCCTTCACCTTGACCAAGATCAACTCGCGGCGTACGGCGTCGTCCAGCTCGACGATCTTGAGCACCTCGACCAGCTTGTTGAGCTGCTTCGTCAGTTGCTCGAGGATCAGGTCGTCGACGGTGACGACGACCGTGATCCGGGACATCTCGGGGAACTCGGTGGGCCCGACGGCGAGCGAGTCGATGTTGAAGCCGCGCCGCGAGATCAGGCTGGAGATGCGGGCCAGGACGCCCGGCTTGTTCTCGACCAGGACGCTCAGGGTGTGCGTGTTCACAGGTCTTCACCTTCCCAGTTCGGGGCCATGTCGCGGGCCACCTTGATCTCGTCGTTGCTGGTGCCGGCGGCGACCATCGGCCACACCATGGCGTCCTTGTGCACGACGAACTCGACCACCACCGGCGCGTCGTTGATCGACATCGCCTTGTCGATCACCGCGTCCACGTCGCCCGGCTGCTCTGCGCGCAACCCGACGCAGCCCATCGCCTCGGCCAGCTTCTGGAAGTCCGGCACCCGGTTCGTCTTCAGGTCGGTGTTGGAGTAGCGCGAGTTGTAGAACAGCGTCTGCCACTGCCGCACCATGCCCAGGCTCTGGTTGTTGATCACCGCGATCTTGACCGGGATCCCTTCCAGGGCACAGGTGACCAGTTCCTGGTTGGTCATCTGGAAGCAGCCGTCGCCGTCGATCCCCCAGACCACCGCATCGGGCCGGCCGGCCTTGGCGCCCATCGCGGCCGGCACGCAGTAGCCCATGGTGCCGAGGCCGCCGGAGTTCAGCCAGTGCCCCGGCTTCTCGAACGGCAGGTAGTGCGCCGCCCACATCTGGTGCTGGCCGACGCCCGCCACGTAGTAGGCGTCCGGGCCGGCGATCTGGCCGATCCGCTTGATCACGCCCTGCGGCGACAGCGAGCCGTCCTCCGGCTCGTCGTACCCGGTCGGGTAGCGGTCCTTCACGCCGGCCAGCCAGGACGCCCAGTCGTCGATCCGGATCGGGGTGCCGCTCGCCGACAACAGCGCGGTCAGCTCGGCGATGACCTCCTTGCAGTCACCCACGATCGGCACGTCGGCGACCCGGTTCTTGGAGATCTCGGCCGGGTCGATGTCGGCGTGGATGATCTTGGCGCCGGGCGCGAACGAGGACAGTTCGCCGGTCACCCGGTCGTCGAACCGGGCGCCCAGCGAGATCAGCAGATCGCTGCGCTGCAAGGCGCCCACGGCCGCCACCGTGCCGTGCATGCCGGGCATGCCCATGTTGAGCGGGTGGCTGTCCGGGAACACGCCGCGGGCCATCAGCGTGGTCACCACCGGGATCCCGGTCAGCTCGACCAGCGCGGCCAGTTCCTTCGACGCGCCCGCCTTGTAGGCACCGCCGCCGACGTAGAGCACCGGGCGACGCGCCTCGGTGATCAACTTCACGGCTTCCTTGACCTGCTTGCCGTGCGGCTTGGTCACCGGACGGTAGCCGGGCAGATTGATCTCGGTCGGCCACTGGAACCCGGACCTGCTCTGCAGCGCATCCTTGGTGATGTCGACCAGCACCGGGCCCGGCCGGCCGGTCGTCGCCAGATGGAACGCCGAGGCGATCGCACCGGGGATGTCGGCCGGCTTGCGGACCAGGAAGTTGTGCTTGGTGATCGGCATCGTGATGCCGGTGATGTCGGCCTCCTGGAAGGCGTCCGTGCCGATCGCCGGGCCGGCGACCTGCCCGGTGATCGCCACCATCGGCACCGAGTCCATGTGCGCGTCGGCGATCGGCGTGACCAGGTTGGTCGCACCCGGGCCGGAGGTGGCCATGCAGACGCCGGCCTTCCCGGTCACCATCGCGTAGCCCTCGGCCGCGTGGCCCGCGCCCTGCTCGTGCCGGACCAGGATGTGACGTACGAACTTGGAGTCGTAGAGCGGGTCGTACGCCGGAAGGATCGCGCCGCCCGGGATCCCGAATACGGTCTCGGCGCCGACCCGCTCCAGCGACCGCACCAGCGACTGTGCTCCCGTCAGCTGAGCGCCCTCAGCCTCGTTGTCAGTCATCACGACTCCTCGTTTCGTCCATGATCGTCACGCCCGAATCTCCGTACTCAACAAAAAACCCCCGCCGCCGAATGGCAGACGAGGGAGCGTGTCGGTGAGCTTTGCGGCTCAGTCGACACGCTTTGGAAGTACGACAATGCTCGGACGCATAGCCTCACCCTACTCGCGGCTTCCCCGGTGTCAATCGTGTCTTGGATTCCGGAAGGACGCTCGGATGCCCTACTTTCTTGGCGTTTGCGGCGGGTGCGGCCCGGGCGGGCGGGCCGGCTTGCGTAAAGTCGGCCGGGTGTCGTGCATCAGCTTCCTTTCGCCGGAACAGCGGGCCACCCTGGGGCGGGTCACCTGCGAGCTGAGTCCCGAGGAGGTGCAGGCGGCGCACCCGATGCCGCCGGTCACGGACGGCACGCTGGCCCGGATCCGGCTGCTCGCCCGGAATCCCGATCCCGCGATCCGAGCCGCGGCCGCGAGCAAGCGACAGGCTCCCGCCGAGACCCTCGACGCGCTGAGCCGCGACACCGAGGTCGGCGTCCGGAGCAGCGTCGCCCGCAACGAGTCGGCCTCCGCCGACGTGCTGCGCCGGCTCGCCGCGGACCCGTCGGCGCAGGTCCGCGGCTGGGTCGCCGCCAACCGCTCCTGCCCGCGCGAGCTGCTCGACGAACTCAGGGCCGACCCCGACGACACCGTACGGAAGGTTGTCGACTGGGCCTTCGCCTGGGCCTGATCCACCGCTCCGTGCCCGGGCCTGTCGAAGGGGGCCGGATCGCTCCACCGTTCCCTGAGCCTGTCGAAGGGCGAACCAGATCGCACCACCCGTTCCCTGAGCCTGTCGAAGGGCGAACCAGATCGCACCACCCGTTCCCTGAGCCTGTCGAAGGGCGAGCCTGACCGTGCCTTGCCCTTCGACAAGCTCAGGGAGCGTAGGGCGGGCCTGACCGTGCCTTGCCCTTCGACAAGCTCAGGGAGCGTTGGGTCAGCGGGGGCGGCGGTGTTCCCGGCTCGGCAGCGGCTGCCGTACGTTCTGGTCGGTCGGCCCGGCCTGATACCAGTAGGCGACGGTGGACAGGTCGTCGTTGCGCTCGAAGTGGCCGTGGTCCCAGGCACCGATCTGCTGCAGTGTGACCCGGATCCGGCTGCTGAAGATCACCGGGTCGGGCAGATGCCAGCGATACATGCCGTGTGACTGTGCGGTCGGGGTCGCGAAGGGCGAGGCCTGGGTCAGGTCCGTCGCCGAGTAGTACGGATAGCCGCAGTACGGGGCGCTGAAGGTGATCGGGTTCGGCGGCGGGTCGCGGCGCAGTTCGTCCTGGAACGCCCAGGCACCGCCCGCGTAGTCCTCCAGGCCGGTGCTGCACTGGCTCGGGTACTCCCGATCGTCGTCGACGTAGAACTTCACCTCGCCCTCGCCCCACCAGTAGCGCTCCAGCGCGGTCAGGCCGATGTAGCTTCCGACGTATGAGCCGGGCCCGGTCACACCGTCCAGCAGGAGGTGGTCCTCGCCGAGCGTCCCGGTCCCGTTGGTACGCCGCCACTGGGCGTGGAAGGTCGCGGTGTCCGCGGGCAGGTCGTCGCCGATCGTGTAGTCGACCTGGTAGTAGATCCCGTCCACCCGCCCGGGATGATCATTGCCGAGCTCGATCCGGGCGTTGCGGCGGAACGGCATCGGGAAGTAGCAGTTCATCCCGCCGGTCGGCGCGACCACGACCGGCACCGAGGTCACCAGGGCGCGAGCGCCGAACCCGTTGCAGAAGAAGTCGCCGAGCGGCACCTCGACCGCCGGCGCCTCGGCGTCGTCCCACCAGATCCTGAGCACCAGGTCGCGGAGCACCCACGGGCCGGCGGAGGTACGGTCCGGCACGGTCAGCCAGAGATGCCGGATCGTGCCCGGCCCCTCGATCTCGGCCAGCGTCGCCGCACCCCCGGCGTCGATCCCGATTGCCGGCCGCCCCTTCCTGGACGGCCCGAGCGCGGACGCCTCGGTCGCCGCCCGGCCCGGCGCGCCGGTCGGATTCTCGGCGTTGATCGAGCGACTCCGAACGGCGCCGGGCGCCCTGGTGATCATGGTCCAGTCGATCATCGGCTGCTCCCTGCGCAACGGGGTCGGGACTTCAAACTCTAGGCGCGCCGCCTGTCCCGCCGAGCGGCCGCCCCAGTTCCCTCCCGCCGGCCGGCGCCGTCCTCATTCCCGGCGTGCGTCACGCCCGGCGCTCCGACGCGGTATCGGCGGCAGACCCGAGAGGCCGACACCACGGACGTCGCGACCGGCGTTGTCGTCATTCCTCCACGGATCGGGCGTTGCCGCGTGGCAGGCGCACCAACCTGGCCGCCCGTGGAGAAATTCCGACACCTCGCCGCCGCGCCGGGGAATGGCAGCGGGACACGGGCGGGTGTGGCAGCCCGAGCGGGTGGAGCCCGCTTGGCACGGACCGCGAGCCGCTGGCGCCCACCGATCAGCGACCGCCAGCCGGCCGACCATGCCGACGGTTTGTCGACCGCACCTACGCTCCGGGCATGCGCGGTGCGCTCGCCCCGGCCGGGCTGATCATGATCGTCTTGCTGGTGGGCTGCACGCCGGATCCCGGTTCGCCCGTACCCGATCCGACCTTGTCCGGATCCTCGGTGGCGAGCGGCCCGACGTCCGCCACCCCGCCGATCTCGCCCTCCCCCGACCCATCGTCCGCACCGCCGACGCCGAATTCGCCGAATCCGTCGCCGACCCGGGCTCCGGCCGAGGTGTCGGCGCGCCGAATGGTGGCCGACGTGGAGCGGTTGGCCGGCGAGATCGGGCCGCGGGAGGCGACGTCGAAGGCGTTCCGGGAGGCGGCGGACCTGGTCGAACAGCGGTTCCGCGAGCTCGGATACCGGACCCGGCGGACCGCGGTGAAGGTGCCGGCCGGGAATTCCTGGGGCACTCCGGTCCGGGCCGGCACCTCGGCGAACGTCATCGCTGATTCGCCCGGTTTGGATCCCGAAGCCGATCATGTGGTGATCGGTGCGCATCTGGACACCGTGGCCCGCGCGCCCGGCGCCGAGGACAACGCCTCCGGCATCGCGGTGCTGCTCGAGCTGGCCCGGCTGGGCCGCCTGGCGCCGCCCGGGGTGCCGGTCCGGTTCGTCGCGTTCGGTGCCGAGGAACCGCGTGGCGACGGCGACTCGCTGCACCACTTCGGCTCCCAGCAACTCGTCGCCGGACTGTCCCCGGCCGAGCGGCGGGCGATCCGCGGGATGGTGTCGCTGGACCGGGTCGGAGTGCCGGCCGACCGGGTGCCGGTCTGCCGGGCCGGGTCGCGCGGCGCCGACCTGCAAGATCAACTCCGGGCCGCGGGCCGAGCCGCGAAGATCGACACCCGCGCCTGCGAGGACCGGGCCAGTGATCACTGGTCGTACCAGAAGGCGGGGATTCCGGCGGTCCGGCTGGGCAAGATCGCCTACGCCGGCTACCACTCCCCCGACGACGTGCCGTCCGTCGTCGACGGTGATCAGCTCGCCCGCGCGGCCCGGCTCGTCCGGGCCTGGCTGAGCCGGAGTTGATCAAGGACGGGCGTACGGGCCGCGGCTGTGCCCGGCGATGTCGGCCAAGATCGACTCGGCCCGGGCCTGGCTCGCCGGGCGGGGCGTGAACCGGTCGTCGATCACGTACGGGACCGGCTCCACGGCCCGGACCTCGCCGTCCCAGGCCACGATCTCCAGGAACACGCCCTCGTTGGTCTTGGTCTGGAAGTCCATGTCGAACACGAAGTTGCCCAGCGAGTGCACCACGGTCGCGTCGCCGATCGGCTCCCAGCCCTGCACCCAGTGCGGATGGCCGCCGATGATCAGATCGGCGCCCGCCTCGGCGAAGACGCGGGCCGCGGTGCGCTGGCTCGGCTCCGCGACATGGGTGTACTGGGTGCCCCAGTGCGGGATCACGATCACCAGGTCCACCCGCTCGTCCAGCTTCTTGATGTCGCCCGCGATGCGGTCCAGGGCGGCGCGGTCCAGCGGGCCGGTGCGCGGCGGCATGTTCAGCCGGTTGGTGCCGGGCCGGCTGTTCGTCGCGGCCGGCGTCTCGCCGATCGACTCCGTACCGAGGAAGCCGATCCGAACCTTCCCGTCGGTGATCACCACCGGCCGCCGCGCCCGGGCAAGATCACGACCGGCGCCGACGTAGTCGATCCCGGCCGCGTCCAGTTCGAGGAAGGTCTGCAGCATCGCCGCCCGCCCGTAGTCCCCGACGTGGTTGTTGGCCAGCGAGACCAGGTCGAAGCCGGCCAGCGCCAGCCCGTCCAGCACCTGCGGGTCGGCGCCGAACGAATCGCCGCCCTGGGTCGGCTCGCCGTCGGTGGACAGCGTCGACTCGAGATTGCCCACCGTGATCTCGGCGGCCGCGAGGCGCTTCGCGTACGGGCGCAGCGGCCCCGCCGGGTCGTCCCGGTGGGCCGCCGCCACCCGCCGGGCCAGCATCAGATCGCCGGTGACCGTGATCGTGGTGACCTCGCCGACCGGACGGTCGGCTGCGGTGGTCAGCGGATAGCGAGCCGGGTCGCGGAGCGGGTGCCGGCCGTCGACGGTCAGCACCCGTACCGTTTCGTCGATCTCGGTGGCCGGCACTGCCGCGACGACCGACCGGTCGCGCCGGACGCGGTCCAGCCCGGCGACCGTGAACGACGCCCCGTCCGCCGTGACCCGCTCCGCCCGGCCCTCGACGACCGCCCGGGCCGCCGCGAGGTCCACGTCCAGGACCGGGTGCGTGGCGTGCACGGCGAGCACCACCGGCAGCCGGTACCGCGGCTCAGCCGGCACCGGGCTCCGGCTCGAACTCGGTGCGGCCGGGCTCGCCGCGCCCCGGTCTGGGCTCGACGGTGGCTCCGACGGCGGGATCGGCGCCGGAGCCGTACAAGCCGCGACCAGCAGCACGGCCGCAGGCCAGGGCCGCTTCATCTCTCGAGTGTGCCAAACGCCGCCTCAGGCCGTACCGGTGACGACCTGTCCCGACTTCACATGGACGTCGATCTTGGCCAGCGGAGCCGAGGCCGGGCCGCCGAGCACCGCGCCGTCGGACGGGCTGAACTTCGACTGGTGGCACGGGCAGATCAACTCCTGGCCGCTCGGCTCCACGGTGCAGCCCTTGTGCGTGCAGATCGCGCTGAACGCGACCGCCTCCGAGTCCGAGTGCCGGCAGACCAGAACGTCGGCGCCGTCGGCTTTGACGAGTACGGCTTCGCCGACCTTGACCTGGTCCAACGCCGTCAGCGTGGTGCCCTCCTTCGGCTGGCCGGACTCGCCGCCCTCCGCGGGCTGACTCGCCGGTCCGCCGGGGGTTCCGGTCTCGGTGGCCGTGGGACTGCAACCGGCCAGGGCGAGCGCGCCGGCGCCGACTCCGACCATCATCTGGCGGCGGGTCGGATGCGTGCTGAACTCCATGGTCGTGCCCTTTCTCGTGGTCGAGCTGGGGGTCGGGGAACACCCCTCACTACGGGGGCCGGACCGCCCCGGTTCACCCGTACCGCGAAATTTTCTGAACCCGGATTGAACGCCGGCGCCGCCGACCCCGTATCTCTCGGTGTCGAAACGTTCGGTGGGAGGTTCGAGATGAGTGAGTCCGTTGCGACACGACGGCTGCCCGCGGGCGGGTCGATCGTGACCGCCGAGGCCACGCCCGCGCTGCAGGTGGTCCGGGGCCTGGTGGCCGCGGCCGTGCTGCTGTCGGCCGACATCCACCTGGTGCTCTACCTGGACGGGTTCGCCGACATCCCGGTAATCGGTCCGCTGTTCCTGGTCAACGTGGTGGCCGGCTTGATCATCGGGGTCGGGTTGTTGATCGTCCGGCACTGGTTCCTGGCCTTCGTCGCGGCCGGCTTCGGGGCGGCCACGTTCGCCGCGTACCTGATCTCGGCGACCGTCGGCCTGTTCGGGGTACGGGAGCAGACCTGGGACGCGCAGGCCGTGCTCGCCGCGGTGTCGGAGATCGTGGCGGCCGTCGGTGGTGTCGTGCTGATGGTGGCCTGGCTACGATCCCGTACCAGAGCGAACACCGTGGGGTGACGGGTGCCGGACGGCCAGGCGGAGCTGATGCGCCGGCTGCATGATGATCATGCAGCCGCGCTCTGGTGGTACGCCCTGCGGCTGACCGGCGGCGACCGGGCCCGGGCCGAGGACGTCGTCCAGGAGACCATGCTGCGGGCCTGGCGGCATCCGGACGTGCTGGACGCCGACTCAGCACGGTCGTGGCTGTTCACCGTGGCCAAGCGGATCGTGATCGACGAGTGGCGCACCGTACGGGCGCGCAGCGAGGTGCCGGTCGCCGAACTGCCGGGCACCGGGCGGTATGCGGTGGCCGACGACGAGGCCGAGCGGTCCATGCTGGTGTTCAGCATCGCCGAGGCCCTGGAACGGCTCTCGCCGGCCCACCGCGAAGTGGTCGTCGAATGCCACTACCGCGGCCATTCGGTCGCGGAGGCGGCGCACCGGATCGGGGTGCCGGAGGGCACGGTCAAGTCGCGGCTGCACTACGCGTTGCGAGCCCTGCGGCTCGCGTTGGAGGAGATGGGGGTGACCGAGTGATGCCACAGGACAGGTTCGCGTCCTACGACGCCGCGTATGTCCTCGGCGCACTCTCGCCGAAGGACCGGCAGGAGTACGAACAGCATCTGCGGGAATGCCCGGACTGCGCGAACGCGGTCCGGGAACTGGCCGGGATGCCCGGACTGCTCGCCCAGGTGCCGCCCTCGCTGCTGCCGACCGACGCCGAGCGCCCGGAACTGCCGCCCGACGACCTGCTGCCCAAGCTGCTGGACCGGGTGCGCGGTGAGCGGCTGCGCCGCCGGATGATCACGATCGGAACGTCCGTCCTGGCCGCGGCCGCCTGCCTGGCCCTGGCGTTCATGATCATCTTCCGCCCGGTGGTCGGCGACGAACCGACCGCCATTCCGACCGCGACCATGAGCCCGGTCAGCAACGCCCCGGTCTGGGCCACCATCGGCCTGGAGCAGGTCGACTGGGGCACCAAGGTCGACATGCACTGCATGTACGAGAAGCGCCCCGGCTACAACAAGAGCGGCGTCTACCTACTCGTCGTCGTCGCCAAGGACGGCTCCGAGGAACAGGTCGGCGCCTGGCGGGTGAAGCCCGGCCAGGACGCCCGCTTCCCCGCCGCCACCTCGCACTCGATCAGCGAGATCGCCTCCATCGAGGTCCGGACCACCTCGAACAAGACGCTGCTCAGCCTCAAGCCCTGAGCGGGACCGTCAGCGGGCCTCGGGGTCACGGGCGAGGACGGTACGGCCGCCGTCGACCGGGACGACGGCGCCGGTGATGAAGCCGGAGTCGGGTGAGAGCAGGAAGGCGATGGTGGCGGCGACCTCTTCGGGGCGGCCGACCCGGCCGAGCGGGTGGATGGCGGCCATCTCGCGTTCGGTGGCGGCGGCGCCGTCGGGGCCGAGGTCGTCCAGGTAGCGCTCGTAGCGGGCGGTGGTGATCGAGCCGAGGGCGGCGCAGTTGACCCGGATCCCGTCCCGGCCGTACTCGACGGCCAGGGCTCGGGTCAGGCCCTCGACGGCCGCCTTCGCCGTCGCGTACGGGGTCGCGCCGGGCACCGCCTGCTTCGCCTGGTGCGAGGACACGTTGACGATCGCGCCCGGGGTGCCGGCGGACCGGAAGCGGCGGACGGCGGTCGTGCAGCCGACCACGGCCGGAGCCAGGTTCAGCGTGACCGCGTCGAGTACGGCCTCCGGCGGGTCGGCGTGCACTGAGGCGTCCCGGAACACGGCGGCGTTGTTCACCCAGCCGGCCAACGGGCCGGCCAGGTCGGCCGCGCGTTCGGTCACCGCCGGATCGGCGGCGCTGCCGGTGACGACGCCGAGGCGATCGGCCGCCGGATGATCATCGGTCCAGGCGGTGACCGCCGGATCGAGCTCGATGATGATCACCCGGTTGCCGTCGGCGAGCAGGCGTTCGACGGCGGCCCGGCCGATGCCCTGGCCGCCGCCGGTCACCACGATGCCGGCCGGTTCCATGATCAGGTGCAGATGGCGCCGACGTTGGCGGACTGGACCAGCTTGGCGTACTTGGCCAGCACGCCCCGCGGGGCCGGCCGCTCGAGCGGGGTCCAGGCCTCGCGCCGGCGCTGCAGTTCGTCGGCGGACAGGTCCACGTCGAGTTTGCCGTTGGCGACGTCGAGCGTGATCTTGTCGCCGTTCTCGATCAGGGCGATCGGGCCGCCCTCGGTGGCCTCGGGGGCGATGTGGCCGACGCAGAGGCCGGTGGTGCCGCCGGAGAACCGGCCGTCGGTGATCAACATGACGTCCTTGCCGAGGCCGGCGCCCTTGATCGCTCCGGTGATCGCCAGCATCTCGCGCATGCCGGGGCCGCCCTTCGGGCCCTCGTACCTGATCACCACGACGTCGCCGGCGGTGATCGTGCCGTCCTCCAGCGCGTCCATCGCGGCCCGCTCGCCGTCGAACACCCGCGCCGTCCCGGTGATCACCTCGGTGTCGAAGCCGGCGCTCTTCACCACCGCGCCCTCCGGCGCCAGCGACCCGCTGAGGATCGTGATGCCACCGGTCGGGTGCATCGGGTTCGACAGCGCCCGGACGATGGTGCCGTCGACGTCCGGCGGGTTGATGTCGGCCAGGTTCTCGGCCAGCGTCTTGCCGGTCACGGTCAGGCAGTCGCCGTGCAGCAGCCCGGCGTCGAGCAGCGCCCGCATCACCACCGGCACGCCGCCGACCCGGTCGACGTCGTTCATCACGAACCGGCCGAACGGCTTCAGGTCGCCCAGGTGCGGCACCTTCTTGCCGACCCGGACGAAGTCGTCCAGGCTCAGCTCGACCTCGGCCTCGTTGGCGATCGCGAGCAGGTGCAGCACCGCGTTGGTGGAGCCGCCGAAGGCCATCACCACGGCGATCGCGTTCTCGAACGCCTCCTTGGTCATGATCTGCCGCGCCGTGATGCCGCGCCGGAGCAGCTCGACGACGGCCTCGCCACTCTGCCGCGCGTACGTGTCACGGCGGCGCGCCACCGCCGGCGGGGAGGCCGAGCCGGGCAGCGACATGCCCAGCGCCTCGGCCGCGCTGGCCATGGTGTTCGCCGTGTACATGCCGCCGCAGGCGCCCTCACCGGGGCAGATCGCCTTCTCGATCTCGGTGACCTCCTCGCGGGTGATCAAGCCTCGGACGCAGGCACCGACCGCCTCGAAGGCGTCGATGATCGTCACGTCCTTGTCACCCACCCGGCCGGGCATGATCGAACCGGCGTAGAGGAACACCGAGGACAGGTCCAGCCGCGCGGCGGCCATCAGCATGCCGGGCAGCGACTTGTCGCAGCCGGCCAGCAGCACCGACCCGTCCAGCCGCTCGGCCTCCATCACGGTCTCCACGGAGTCGGCGATGATCTCCCGGCTGACCAGCGAGTAGTGCATGCCGACGTGGCCCATCGAGATCCCGTCCGACACCGAGATGGTGCCGAACTCCAGCGGGTAGCCGCCGGACGCGTGGACGCCGTCCTTGACCGCTTTGGCGAGCCGGTCCAGGGACAGGTTGCAGGGGGTGATCTCGTTCCAGCTGGACGCGACGCCGACCTGCGGCTTCGCGAAGTCCTCGTCGCCCATCCCGACCGCGCGGAGCATGCCGCGGGCCGCCGTGGCCTCGAGGCCGTCGGTCACCACGCGGGAGCGCGGCTTGATGTCGGGACCGGGGGTCGTGTCGGTGGTCATAGGGCCGTAATCTACGCCCCGGTCACCGCGTGCTTCCCGGTGGTCCGGGCCGCGTTGCGGCGCAGTTCCGCGACGGCCAGCGCGACGATCAGGGTCGCGCCGAGCACCGGCCCGATCAGGCCGACCAGATCCTGCAGCGCCGAGTAGGCGAGTTCCTTGCCCTGCCCGTACGGCAGCAGGGCGAGCGGCGGGCAGGCACAGACCCAGACCACCCAGGCACCGGCCATGATCTTGGTCCACCGGGGCAACGGCTCCAGCGGCAGCGGCCGCGGCACCCGGAGCGCCACCGCGACGGCGAGCGGCAGGATCCAGACGAAGTGGTGCGTCCAGGACAGCGGCGAGGCCAGGCAGGTGCTCAGGCCGACGATGCCGATCGCGAAGGCGTACTGCCGGCGGCGCCACCACTGCGCCGCGATCACGGTGCCGGTCAGCGCGATCAGACCGCCGATCGCGAGCCCGGCCAGGGTGATCGCCCGGGAGTCGCCGAACAGCCGGAAGAACACGCCGAGCAGTGACTGGTTGCCGACGTAGAGCGGCGAGGCGGTCCGGGTGTCGCCGCCCAGCAGCCCGCCGAAGAACGACACCGTCTGGGGCCAGAGGAAGATCGCGCCGATCCCGGTCAGCACGGCGAAGCTGATCATGGCGGTGATCGCGGTCCGGCGCTTCCCGATCAGGAACGCGAAGATCACGAACAGCGCCGGCGTGAGCTTGATCGCCGCGGCCAGGCCGATCAGGATGCCGCGCGGCAGCAGCCGCCGCTCCCCCGGCCGGTCCGGCAGCAGGTCCATCACCACGAGGGCCATCAGCAGGGTGTTCACCTGGCCGTACCCGAGCGTCGTCCGGATCGGCTCCACCGCGAGGACCACGACGATCCCGATCACCGCGAGCTTCCAGCCGCGCGGCACCCCACAACGCCGCAGCACGGTCTGCTGGGCCGCAACCAGGCCGAGCGTCCAGAGCACCTGCCACATGACGTACGGGCCGAAGGCGAGCGGGATCATCAGGATCGCCGCGATCGGCGGATAGATGAAGTAGAGGCCCCAGCCGGGCGTCGTGGTGGCGAAGATGTCCTTGCCGGCCAGGAGATCCTTGACCGCGTAGACGTACACCTGGAGGTCGATCGTCTGCGGCTCCCAGGGGAAGTAGCTGCCGTCGAAGGAGATCACGAACGGCAAGATCACCAACGCGACGGCGAACGGCGGCAGCAGCTCGAGAGCCAGCCGGCCGAGGCTGCGGCCGGTGACCCGCGGCATGATCGTCTCCTGGTCCTTGGTCAAGGTCATGCGGCTCCGTTGATCTGCGCCAGCACGGCGTCCAGCTCTTCCGGCTCGGTCGGCTTCGGGTTGATCAGATTCCGCAGGCCGGGGGCGTCGGCGTAGCGCGGGATCAGATGGACGTGCAGATGGAACACCTCCTGGCCGGCCACCGCCCCGGCCGACGAGGAGAGGTTGAGCCCGTCGGCGCCGAGCCGGTCCACCAGCAGCCGGGCGCAGGTGTCGATCGCCGGGCCGAGGTCGGCCATCACCGGAGCACCCTCGACCACGCTGGTCACGTGCTCGCGCGGCACCACCAGGGTGTGCCCCCGGTGCCACGGCTGCAGGTCGAGGAACGCGATCGCATGATCGTCCTCGTACACCCGGCGGGACGGGAACTCCCCGCTGATGATCTTGCAGAAGACACAATCAGCCATTGATCACGTTCTCCAGTTCCTCACCGGCGGCGAACCGGCGCAGTTGGTTCGCCAGGAAGCGGTCGGAGCGCGGCTCGCCCGCGGAGCTGGCACCGCCGACGTGCGGCACGATCGTCACCCCGGGAATGCGCCAGAGCGGATGGTCCGGCGGCAGCGGCTCGGGGTGGGTGACGTCGAGCGCGGCCCGGATCCGGCCGGTGCTCGTCTCGGCCACCAGGGCGTCGGTGTCGATCAGCCGGCCGCGGGCGACGTTGACCACCAGGGCGTTGTCCGGCAGCAGCTTCAGCGCGGCGGCATCGATGATTCGCTCGGTCTGCGGCGTCAGCGGCGCGATCACGAACACGATGTCGGCCTCCGGCAGCAGGTCCGGCAGCCGGTCGACCGGCTGCACCTCAGGTTCGGTACGGGCTCGGCGGGCGACCCGGGTCACCGAGGCGACCTCGAACCCGGCCAGCCGTCGCTCGATGGCCGCGCCGATCCGGCCGTAGCCGAGGATCAGCACCCGCTGGTCGGCCAGCCCGACGCCCATCCGGCCGCGCCACACCCCCTCGGCCTGGTTCCGCGCGAATTCGTCCAGGTGCCGGCCGTTGGCCAGCGCCAGCGCGATCGCCAGCTCGGAGGTCGCGGTGTCGTGGATGCCGCCGCCGTTGCACAGCGTGACGCCCTCGGGCACGTGCGGCAGGACGCCCTCGTACCCGGCGTAGAGGATCTGGGCGATCTTCAGGTTCGTCATCTCCGACGCCCGGGAGAACGCCTCCTTCGGCGACTTGGACAGCACGTAGAACTCCACCTCGGCGATGGAGTCCGGCCAGGCACCGTCGCCGGGGAAGCAGTCCACCTCGAGCCCGTCCGGGATGCCGCCGAGCCGGCGCTCGGCCTCGGCGAGGTCCCGGAAGGGCAGCCAGACGCGACGGGTCATGCGGGTGCACCTCCGGCGCCGACGGGCGTGCGAACCGGGTAGCCGGCGGCGGCGAGGGCCGCCTTCACGTCGGCGACCCGCAGCGTACCGAAGTGGAACACGCTGGCCGCCAGCACGGCATCGGCTCCCGCATCGACGGCGGGCGGGAAGTCCTCGGCCCGGCCCGCGCCGCCGGAGGCGATCAACGGGACGTCGACCACGGCTCGTACCGCGGCGATCATGTCCAGATCGAAGCCGGACGTGGTCCCGTCGGCGTCCATGGAGTTGAGCAGGATCTCCCCCACCCCGAGGTCGACCCCGCGGCGGGCCCATTCGATCGCGTCCAGGCCGGCACTCTTCCGGCCGCCGTGGGTGGTCACCTCGAACCCGGACGGCTGGTCCGGACTCCGGCGCGCGTCGACCGAGAGCACCAGCACCTGGTTGCCGAACCGCCGGGTGATCTCGCCGATCACCTCGGGCCGGTGGATCGCGCCGGTGTTGATCGCGACCTTGTCGGCGCCGGCGCGGAGCAGGGTGTCGACGTCGGCGACCGAGCTGACCCCGCCGCCGACCGTGAGCGGGATGAACACGGTCTCCGCGGTCCGCCGGACCACCTCGAGCGTCGTCTCCCGACCCTCGACCGAGGCGGAGATGTCGAGGAAGGTGAGTTCGTCGGCCCCCTCGGCGTCGTACACGGACCCGAGTTCGACCGGGTCGCCGGCGTCGCGCAGGTCGACGAAGTTGACCCCCTTGACCACGCGTCCGCCGTGGACGTCGAGGCAGGGAATGACACGGACCGCGACCGTCATGCCGGCCTCCGTGGGATGAGGTTCACGGCGCCTACCCTATTCCGACTCGCCGAGCCTCTTCTCGAAGCTCAGTTCGCGGCGCCCGTCGACGACCCGGTCGCCGGGACGCTCGACCTCGGTGAAGCCGGCCCGGCGGTAGAAGGCGATGGCGCGGGCGTTGTCCGACCACACGCCGAGCCGGAGCCTGCCGCAGCCGCGCTCCGACGCCCACTGCTCCACGGTCTCGACCAGCGTCGCGGCGACGTCCTGCCCGCGGACCTCAGGTGCAACCCAGAACGACATCAGCTCCGCGACGCCCGGCTCCTCGGCCAGGCGCCCGCAGGCGACGCCGACCGCCCGGTCCTCCGTGAGGGCCGCGAGGTGCAGCCACGGGAATTCCAGCCGCTCCCCCCAGCGGTGCTCCGGCGCGTCCTCCCAGTCCGCCAGCTTCGAGCCGAAGGCGTACGGGGCGTCACGCAGCGACGCCAGCCGCAATTCCCGCCACAGCCTCCAGTCGGCCGGAGTCAACACCTTCATCCTGATCACCGGCACACACTCATCGACCGGATCCCGCGGCGCAATCGAGTTTGTCCGGCCGACCTGCCCGCGGAGGAACGGACTGTCGCGAGGCGGCCAGGTCAGGCGTCCTCCGCTTCGTCCTCGGGCCGACGCAGCAGCCGGGTGGCCGCGTCGCCGACCAGAGCTGGGGCGGAGTCCGCGGACGACCAGACCTTGCTGACCAGGAAGTCACGGAACCTCAAGGCCTGTTCGGTCGTGGCGAAGTCCAGTTCGATGATCAGCGTCTGGGGATCGTCGAGCGGGCTGCGAACCCGGTCGGCCAGGACTCCGGACCGCTCCCGTACGTCCCGGAACCGGTCGAAGGCCCGGCGCCAGGTCGGGTAGTCGCTGATCCTGTGTTCGATGTGCAACGTGATCATGATCTGCTCCTTCGTGATCATGGAGTGAGGTTGTCGCTTCGACCGTAGGACCCGCCTGAGGTTCGGCACCATCCGCGATTTCCGGGAGATTTCGGGCGTACGCTCGAGTCGTGGCGACGCAGCCGCCGTGGGCCCGGGCCAGGGCACGGATCGAACGGATCTGTGCCGCACGGTTGGACGCCCGCGAAGTCCGGCTCGAGGTGCTGGCCCAGCTCCGGGCGGTGATCGGCTTCGACGCGTACGCCTGGCTGATCACCGATCCGCAGACGGAGGTGGGTGGGTCCCCACTGGCTGACGTGCCATGGCTACCGGAACTGCCGGCGGCGATCAAGCTCAAGTACCTCACCGCGGTGAACCGCTGGACCGAACTCCCTGCCGCGGCCGCCAGTCTGTGGCAGGCCACCGGCGGCGAACTCGGCGAGAGCCGCATCTGGCGCGACCTGCTCTGCCGGTACGGGATCACCGACGTACTGTCGGCCGTCTTCCGGGATCGCCACGGCTGTTGGGGATTCCTCGACCTCTGGCGGTCCGGCACCCCGTTCGGGCCGGGCGAGATCTCCTACGTCCGGACCCTGGCCGGGCTGCTCGCCCGGGCCCTGCGCGGAGCGGTGGCCCGGAGCTTCGCCGCCGAGGGTCCCGCGTACGAGGGCGGGCCGATGGTCCTGCTGCTCGGAGCGGACCTCGCCGTACGGGCGCAGACGGGTCCGACCTCGACCGCGCTCCGGCTGCTGGTCCCACCGGAGGCCGGCGACGACCCGGTGCCAGCGGGCGCCTACAACGTCGCGGCCCAACTGCTCGCGCGGGAAGCGGGGATCGACCTCCATCCCCCAGTGACCCGGGTCCATCTCGACGCCGGCCGCTGGGTCACGCTGCGCGCCGCCCGGATCGGCCTCGAACCGGCGGCCGGCGCCAGCGACGACCGCGACCTCGCCGTCAGCATCGAACGCACGGAACCGACCCACCGCGCGGAGGTGTTCGCGAGGGCGTACGGGCTCAGTCCGCGTGAACGGCAACTGCTGATCACGCTCGCCGGCGGCCCGGACACCCGTGATCTCGCGGCCCGGCTGTACCTCTCCGAACACACTGTGCAGGACCACCTGCGCTCGATCTTCGACAAGACCGGAGTCCGCCACCGGTCCGCCCTGATCGGCCGGGCCTTCGGGCACTGAGTTCCTTCGGATCGTTGGGTCGGAGCACCTCCGATGTGCGATGCTCGCGGCGCTCGGCCCGACCGAGCGGAGACTCGCGACGAGTGCGTTTGCCAATGACCCGCGTGTTTGCAATAGTAAAGACAGATTTGCACTCGTAAAATGTCGATCGCGGGGAGGACGACATGAACAAGCGATCACGACTCCGGCGGTGTGTCGCCGTGGCCCTCGGTGGGCTGGTCCTGCTGACCGCGGCCCTGGCCGGGACGGTGCCGGCGGCGGCCGAGGACGGCAGCGGCAAGCTGCTGCTCGTCCTCGACTCGTCCGGGTCGATGAAGGAGAAGGCCGGGGACGGCAGGACCAAGATCGAGGCGGCCAAGAAGGCGCTCACCGGCGTCGTCGACTCGTTGCCCGACGAGGCCCAGGTGGGCATGCGGGTGTACGGCGCGACGGTCTTCGATCGCAAGGACAAGGGCGCCTGTCAGGACACCCAGTTGGTCGTCCCGATCGGCACCGGGAACCAGGCGCAGCTGAAGGCGGCGATCGGGAAGTACAAGCCGTACGGGGAGACGCCGATCGCGTACTCGCTGGAGCAGGCGGCGAAGGATCTCGGCTCGGAGGGACAGCGGACGATTCTGCTGGTCTCCGACGGCGAGGAGACCTGCGTGCCCGACCCGTGCCCGGTCGCCCAGAAGATCGCCGACGCGGGGATCGACCTGAAGATCGACGTGGTCGGGTTCAACGTCTCCGGCAAGGCTGAGCGGCAACTGCGCTGCGTCGCCGACAAGGGCAACGGCGACTACTACGACGCCGACGACACCGAGGAGCTCGAGGAGAGCCTGAGCCGGCTGTCCACCCGGGCCTTCCGCCCGTTCCGGCTCGGCGGGACCCCGATCACCGGCAGCGAGGAGCCGGCCACGGCGCCCGATCTCGGGCCTGGTTCGTGGATCGACAAGCTGCCGTCCGAGGCCGAGGCAGTCAAGTACTACCGGCTGAAGCGGACCAAGGCGCAGTCGACGTTCTGGATCGGCGCGAGCCTGCAGGCGCCCTCCTCGCGGACCCAGCTCGCCATGAAGCTGGTGCTGCCGGAGGACCTGGACGAGACCTGTGGCTGGGCCTACCCGTCGGCCTTGGGCGGCAAGCATTCCCGGATGCTGCTCAGCGGCGTCGTCAGCAGCCACACCAAGAACAAGGACTGCCTCGCGGCGACCGAGTTCCTGCTCCAGGTCGGCTTCACCGACTTCTCCGACAGCCTGGCCGGGCAGAAGTTCCAACTCCGGGTGTACGAGGAGCCGCCGGTGGCGACCAGGGTCGGGCTGCCGCCCGAGGTGGACGATCCGCATTGGCAGTCGATGGCTCCGCGCAGCCCGAAGGCGGTCCAGCCGGGCAGCGCGTTCGCCGACGCGCCGACGATCACCTCGGGCACGTACCGGGTCGACGTGATGCCGGGCGAGATCCAGGTCTTCAAGGTGAAGGCGGACTGGGGCCAGCGGATCCAGGTGCTCGGCCAGATCGCGAAGCTGGCCAAGGCCGACGAGTGGGTGGCCCGCGGCGCCCGGCGCTACGCGGTGGGTGTCCTGTCCCCGTACGGCGGTCCCGCGAAGGCGATCTTCGGCAAGGGCGAGCCGGCCGGCTACCAGTCCATCGTCTCCCGCCAGGGCAACGAGGTGGCCGTACAGACCAAGGAGGTCCGCTGGGCCAACCGGGACGGCTCCGGCGACGACGAGCAGAACAACGCGCTGGCCGGCGAGTTCTACGTCACCGTCCAGCTCGACCGGGAGGCCGAGGACGAACCCGCCTTCGCGCTGCCGATGACGCTGACCGTCGGCGTGATCGGCACGCCGAACGGAGCGCCGCAGTACGCCCAGGACGCTCCCCCGCCGAGCCAGACGCCGACGCCGGAGACCACCCCGTCCGAGACTCCTTCGACCCTGCCTCCGGCCAGCGAATCGGCTGAACCGCCGGTGTCGAACCCGCCGTCCGACGGCAACGGTCAGCCGGGGAACGGTGGCTCCGGAGACGGTACGGCGAACGACGACCGGCCCGGCCCGCCGGTCGGGCTGACCGCGGCCCTGGTCACCGGCGCGGTGGTCCTGGTCGGCGGCGGCACCGGTCTCCTGGTCTGGCTCCGCCGCCACTGATCACCACGCCCCCTGAGCTTGTCGAAGGGCCGAGATCATCAGCCCTTCGACAGGCTCAGGGCACGTTCCAGGGATCGCTCCGGTGGTCCGGACTCAGGACTCGGTGATCCGGGCGAAATGGCGCAGGGCGTCGTCGGTGCGGGACACCCCGTAGGCGAGCAACAGGTCCGCGACCGCGGGATGGCGGTCGCGGATCTGTGCTGCCACGGCCGCGTACTCGTCGGCGCCGGCGGCGAGCCGGAACACCTCCTGCACCTGGCGGACGGTGTTCCGCGACACCGAGCGGGTCCGGGCCGTGAGCACGTCGCCGGACCGGTCCTCGGTGACCTGGGCCATCGCCTCGGCCGCGGTGAGCCGGCCCAGCTCGACGTCGATCACGGCCTCGTGCAGCAACCGGAGCCGCTCCCCGCTGGCCGGGTTGGCCAGCTTCACCCGGTGCCCGTTGATCAACTGGGACAGCATCGGCGCCGAGACGCCGAGCAGTTCGGCCAGCTTGCCCTGGCTGAGCCCGAGCGCCGCGCAGTAGCGCCCGACCAGTTGCTGCAGGGTGTCGCCGTACAACCTGGTCTGCTCCGTACGTGCCCGCTCGACCTCGTCCGGTGCCGCCATCGAACCGACCTCCGTTTGCATCCGTGAAGAGCCCAAGCCTACGAGACACGGCCGCTCAGGTCAGCAGCAACACCAGCGCGACGACGAGACAGACGGCGCCGAGTCCGACCGCGCCGATCGCGATCCCGGTCAGCCGGCGCCGCCGGTCGGGGGCCAGCGCGGCCCGCGGCGAGGTCGCCACGTCCCGCGGCGCCGGGGCGTACGGGACCGGATCGGGCTTGGTCGAGGGCTGCGCGGGTCTGCCCTGCGGCGGCGGCACCGGCCCGGGCGCGCTGGTGGCCGAGGCGGCCGACGGTCCGGAAGGCTGCGGCCGGGCTCGGGTCGCCGGCCCGTCCGGCGACCAGCCCGGCGGCAGCGCCGGCAGCTGGTCGAACACCTCGATCTCGGCGCCCGGGTCGCCCCACCACCGGATCGTCGCCAACTCGGCCCGCGCCTGCTCGGCGGAGCTGATCCGGTCGGCCGGGTCGGGCGCCAGCAGGCGACCCAGCAGCGGGCCGAGCGGACCGGCCTGCAGGTCGGCCGGGATCTCCGGCCAGGAGCCCGGCTTGACGCCGGTGAGGAGTTCGAGGGTGACCAGGCCGGCCGCGTAGAGGTCCTGCCGCGGGTCCGGATCGGCTCCGTACGCGGCCTCCGGGGACAGGTAGCCCGGCGTGCCGATCACCTCGCCCACCCGGGTCAGCCGCGGGTCGTCGATCGCCGCCGCGATACCGAAGTCGGTCAGCCGCAGCACCGGCCGGTCCCGCCCGGTCGCCTCCAGCAACAGGTTGCTCGGCTTCACGTCCCGGTGCACCAGGCCGACCGCGTGCACGGCGGCCAGGGCCTGCAGCAGCTGGTCCAGCAGGGTGATCGCCCAGAGCGGCGGCAGCCGGCCGTAGTCCTTGATCAACAACGCGGCGGTGCCGCCCCGGACCAACGGCATCGTGAACAACACCCGGTCGTCCTCGCCGGCCCAGCCGAGCGGCGTGATCACGTGGGCGTGATCGATCCGCCAGGACGTCTCGCGGACGAACCGGAGCAGGGACGCGCTGTCGGACTGCTTCAACACCTTCGCGGCGCGGTACGCGGACTCGCGCAGATCCCAGGCGCGCCAGACCGTGCCCATGCCGCCCTCGTCCAGCAGATCGACGAGCTCGTACCGGCCGGCGAACACCTCTCCCATCCCGCCATCCTCGCCGATCGCCGTCGCGGATCGCCACCTGGCACCTGGTCCGCCCAGCTTCGGAAATCGGCTCCGCGGCAGCGGCCGCGCAGGTAGGGTCGGCCTCATGCCCGCGCTCGATCAGACCTTCACCGACCTGCCCCTCCGCGCGGTCGCCGACGCAGCCCTGAGCAGGGCCCGAGACCTCGGCGCCGAGCATGCCGACGTCCGGATCGAACGGATCAAACAGAGTCTGCGCAACTACCGTGACAGCAAGATCGAAACCGCGGTGGACGACGAGACGCTGGGCCTCGCGGTCCGGGTGGTGCACCAGGGAACGTGGGGTTTCGCGGCCGGCATCGTCCTCGGTACGGATGCGGCCGCCGGCCTGGCCGAGCAGGCGGTCCGGACCGCCCAGGTGTCGCAGCCGCTGACCACCGAGCGGGTGGAGCTGGCGCCGGAACCGGTCTACGCCGACGCCACCTGGGTCTCCGCGTACGAGCTCGATCCGTTCCAGGTGGCCGACGCCGAGAAGGACGGCCGGATGATCGAGCTGAGCGACCGGCTGCTCGCCGCCGACGGCGTGAACCACGCCGAGGCCCAGCTCTGGTACGTGCTGGAGAACAAGTTCTACGCCGACCTGGCCGGCACCACGACGACCCAGCAACGGGTCCGGCTGCAGCCGGAGCTGACCGCGATCAGCGTCGGTGATCATGGTTTCGCCTCGATGCGGACCCTGGCCGCGCCGACCGGCCGCGGCTGGGAGTACCTGACCGGGACCGGCTGGGACTTCGACGCCGAGGTGGCCGAACTGCCGGACCTGCTGGCCGCGCACGCGAAGGCGCCCTCGGTCGAGGCCGGCCGCTACGACCTGGTGATCGACCCGACCAATCTCTACCTCACCATCCACGAGTCGATCGGGCACGCGACCGAGCTGGACCGGGCGCTCGGCTACGAGGCCGCCTACGCCGGCACCTCGTTCGCCACCGTTGATCAACTCGGCACGCTGCACTACGGCAGCGAGGTGATGAACGTCACCGGTGACCGGGAAGTCGATCATGGTCTGGCCACCGTCGGGTACGACGACGAGGGCGTCGCCGGGCAGACCTTCCCGATCATCACCGGCGGCACCCTGGTCGGCTACCAGCTGAACCGGCAGATGGCCGCGGCCCGCGGGCTGCGCTCCAACGGCTGCTCGTTCGCCGACTCCCCCGGCCACATCCCGATGCAGCGGATGCCGAACGTCTCGCTGCAGCCGGCCGAGAACGGGCCGAGCACCGACGAGCTGATCGGCCGGGTCGACCGCGGCATCTACATCGTCGGCGACAAGTCCTGGTCGATCGACATGCAGCGCTACAACTTCCAGTTCACCGGGCAGCGCTTCTACGCGATCGAGAACGGCAAGATCACGCACCAGCTGCGCGACGTCGCGTACCAGGCGACGACGACCGACTTCTGGCGCTCGATGGAGGCGGTCGGTGGACCGCAGACGTACTACCTGGGCGGCGCGTTCAACTGTGGCAAGGGACAGCCCGGCCAGATCGCGCCGGTGTCGCACGGCTGCCCGTCGGCGCTGTTCCGCCAGGTCAACATCCTGAACACCGTGTCCGAGGGGGGCCAGTGATGGCAGCGATGGAATCCGGCACCAAGACGTCGGCGCAGCAGTTGATCACCGACGCGCTGGCGGCCGCCACGCTGCCGGTCACGGTGCTGGTCCGCGAGACGTACCAGGCCAACCTGCGCTGGGCCAACAACCAGCTCACCACCAACGGCCAGATGCACGGCCGGGAACTGACCGTGATCAGCTTCGCCGACGTTGCGGGTGGCCGGGCGGCCGGGTCGATCAGCCGGCAGGCCGGAGATGATCATGACGTGGCCGGTCAGGTGGCCGCCGCCGAACGGTCGGCCCGGGCCTCCGCGGCCGCCGAGGACGCCGCCGAGCCGCTGCCCGCCGGCGAACCGGACGCGGACTTCGACGAGCCGCCGGCCGGCACCGACATCGACGTGTTCACCGCGGTCGCGCCGGCACTCGGCGAGGCGTTCCGGCAGGCCGGCGAGGAGGGCCGGCTGCTGTTCGGGTTCGCCGAGCACCTCGTCACCACCAGTTATCTCGCCACCAGCGACGGCCAGCGCCGGCGGTCCGTGCAGCGCAGCGGCCGGCTCGAGCTGAACGCGAAGACGGCCGACCTGACCGCGTCGGCCTGGGCCGGCGCGGCGACCGCCGACTTCACCGACCTCGACGTGCCCGGCCTGGTCGCCGAGGTCAACCGGCGGCTGGGCTGGCACGCCAACCCGGTCGAGCTGCCGCCCGGCCGGTACGAGACGATCCTGCCGCCCGGCGCGATCGCCGACCTGATGATCTACGCCTACTGGACGGCCGGCGCGCGGGCCGCCGAAGAGGGCCGGAACGTCTACTCCGACAAGGCAGGCGGCACCCGGATCGGCCAGCGGCTGAGCACGCTGCCGATCACGCTGGCGTCCGATCCGGCCGAGCCGGGCATCGAGTGCGACCCGTTCGTGATCACCGGAAGCTCCGGCGAGAACAGCTCGGTGTTCGACAACGGGATGCCTCTGTCCCGTACCGAATGGGTCAAGGACGGCATCCTCAACGAGCTGATCCGGACCCGGGCCTGGGCGGCCAGGTCTGCCTCGGGTCGACCGGCCGTCGCCGAGATCGACAACTTGATCATGGACGGCGGCGGCACCGCGACGATCGAGGAGATGATCGCCGACACCGAGCGCGGTCTGCTGCTGACCTGCCTCTGGTACATCCGCGAGGTCGATCCGCAGACCCTCCTGCTGACCGGGCTGACCCGCGACGGCGTCTACCTGATCGAGAACGGCAAGATCACCGGAGCGGTGAACAACTTCCGGTTCAACGAGTCGCCGGTCGACCTGCTGTCCCGGATCTCCGAGGTCGGCCGGTCGGAGAAGACGCTGTGCCGGGAGTGGAACGACTGGTTCACCCGGACGATCATGCCGCCGGTCCGGGTGCCCGACTTCAACATGTCGACGGTCAGCCAGGCGCGTTGAGTTCGATCCATCACGTCGAACTCTGGGTGACCGATCTGGCCCGGGCCGAACCGGAATGGAACTGGTTGTTCGGCGAGCTGGGCTGGTCGCCGTACCAGAACTGGCCGGCCGGGCGGTCCTGGCGGGCCGCCGACGGGGCGTACGTCGTCGTCGAACAGTCGCCGGACGTGCTGCCCGGGCCGCATCGCCGGACGGCGGCCGGACTGAACCATCTGGCCCTCAACGCCGACCGGGCGGTCGTCGACCGGGTCGCGGCTGAGGGTGCTGGACATGGCTGGACGCTGCTGTTCCCGGAGCGGCATCCCCATGCCGGCGGGCCGGAGCACTACGCCGCGTACGTGATCAACGGCGACGGCTTCGAAATCGAGTTGGTCGCCCCCACCCCGGTTGACTAGCATGCTCGCCGTGTCGACTCCGGAGGCAGACAGGACCGGGGCTGCCGGTCATCCGTCAGCCCCGTGATCACCTGATCCCACGCTGACCGTGGTGACCGAGACGATCCCGTCGCTCTCTCTCACCCCGGAGTCTCTGTCATGCCCTTCCCGCTCTACCTGCTCGCCCTGGCCGTGTTCGCCATGGGCACCTCGGAATTCATGCTGGCCGGTCTGGTGCCGGCGCTGGCGACCGACCTCGGCGTCGGCGTCGGTACGGCCGGGCTGCTGACCTCGGCCTTCGCGATCGGCATGGTCGCCGGTGCCCCGCTGATGGCCGTGTTCGCCCGGACCTGGCCGCGCCGGACCGCCCTGGCCGGCTTTCTGATCTTGTTCCTGCTGGCCCACGTCGCCGGAGCGCTCACCGACAGCTTCGCGGTGCTGTTCGCGACCCGGGTGATCGCCGCGGTGACCAACGCCGGCTTCCTGGCGGTGGCGCTGAACACGGCCGTCTCGCTGGTGCCGGCCGACCGCAAGGGCCGCGCGTTGTCGATCTTGCTCGCCGGTACGACGCTCGCCACCGTCGCCGGCGTACCCGGCGGCGCGCTGCTCGGCACCGGGTTCGGCTGGCGGGCCACGTTCTGGGCGATCGCCGTGCTGTGCGTGCCGGCGGTGGTCGGCGTGCTGGCCGTACGGCTGCCCGACCCGGACCGGCAGTCCCTCGACCTCGGCCCGGAGCTGGGTCGGCTGCGTCGGCCGCAGTTGATCATGACCCTGCTGGTCGGCGCGCTGGTCAACGCGGCCACCTTCGGCGTGTTCACGTTCCTGGCTCCCGTGGTCACGGACCTGGCCGGGCTGGCCCCGGTCTGGATCCCGGTCACGTTGATGATCTTCGGCCTCGGCTCCTTCGCCGGCGTGACGATCGCCGGCCGGCTGGCCGACCGACGGCCGTGGCTGGTGATCATGGTCGGCGGTCCGGCCCTGCTGGCGGGCTGGATCGCCCTGGCGCTCGCCGGGGCACACCCGGTCGCGTTGATCATTCTCGTGCTGGTGCTCGGCACGCTGTCGTTCGGCGTCGGCAGCACGCTGATCGCGCGGGCGCTCTATGCCGCCGCCGGAGCACCGACGATGGCCGGCGCGTACGCGACCGCAGCGCTCAACGTCGGGGCCGCGGTGG
This sequence comes from Microlunatus sp. YIM B11417, assembly GCF_059617205.1. Taxonomy (NCBI): domain Bacteria; kingdom Bacillati; phylum Actinomycetota; class Actinomycetes; order Propionibacteriales; family Propionibacteriaceae; genus Microlunatus; species Microlunatus sp. YIM B11417. Next base: position 107,811 of record NZ_JCAMPJ010000003.1, on the reverse strand, counting down.
GACCGGCCGTCGCGGGGCTCTCACTCGGCACCGGTCTCGGACTGCAGGGGCCGGCCTGGATCGCCGCCGGCCTGGTCGCGGTCGCGCTGGTGCTCTGCCGGCACGTCCGGACCTCCGAACGGGCTACTCGGTCGGAGTGATGTCGATGATCTCCCCGTTCAGGTGGGCGACCAGGTTGCCACCGGTGCCGGCCTTGCCCGACAGGAGGATCTTGATCACCCGGGTGCCGTAGAAGGAGTCGTACTCGACCGACACCTGCCGAGTGGTCGACTTGTCGGTCTTCAGGTTCTTGTCGGCCCGGCTCAGCAGCCTGGGCAGGACGTCCCAGTCGATCTCGGACACGTCGACCCTCCGCGCGTCCGGTTCGCCGGGACCCGACTGCCACAACTTGGCGGTGCCGTCCTGATAGAGGTAGGTGTCGACCGTGTCCGTACCGTCCTCGACCGGGACGCTGGCCAGGGCCGAGTCCTCGTACACCAGGAAATGGCTGAACTCGGTCGTGCCGGCGACCTCCTCGAGGGCCTTGATCAACTGCTCCATGCCCGCCTCGGTGTGCAGGTTCACCGGTTCGGTGGTCTCGGTGCTCGGCGTCGGTTCCGCACTGTTGGGCGGTTGGCCCGCCAACGCCGCCTGGAACCGCGGGACGAGGACGGGCCCGGCCAGGGCAGCGCCGACGATGAGCGCCAGCACCAGCGCCCCGGCGACCGCCCAGAACGCGATCCGCGGCCGGCGTCGTCGTTCCCGGGGCAGCGGCTGGACGGCCAGGCGCTGGGTGGTGGCGAAACTCGAGACGGTGGCGTCCTTCGCGGGGTGACCGGTCAGCGACGATTCGGCGGGCGAGCCCCCGCTTGCGGCCGTCGGGCCCGGGGAGCCGGCGGACGAGGGGTGACCCGCGGTGGCCGGCGACCGTGGGGTCGCCGAGGCCGGCGACGCCGCTGGCCCGGGGCGTCCGGACCCGATCGCCCCGGACTCGGACTGGCCGGACCCGGACTGGGTGGACTCGAATGCAGCGGTGTGGGACGCGACGGGCTTGAGCGGCACAGGCTCGGGTGCGCCGGGCTGGGACACGCCCTGCGGTGATGCGCCGGGATCGAGCGAGGCCGGCTTGGGTGCGCCCGGCTGGGACGCGCCGGCGTCGAGCGCGCGGACCAGCAGCGGCTCCAGCTGCTCCGCGGTCGCCCGGTGCGCCGGATCGGCGACCAGCACCGCGCGCAGCGCCGGGCCCAGGGCCCCGGCCCGGGTGGCCGGGGGTACGACCCCGGACATCACGGCGGCCAGGGTCTCCACCGCGGTGGACCGCCGCAACGGGTGGACGCCCTCGACGGCCACGTACAGCAGCATCCCCAGCGACCACAGGTCCGAGGCCGGGTTGCCCTCGCTGCCGTGCAACCGCTCGGGGGCGATGTAGGCCGGCGACCCGGTCAGCTCACCGGTCATGGTCAGCCGCGACGTGTCGGCAAGATCAGCGATCCCGAAGTCGGTCAGCACCGGGCGGCCGTCCGGCCGCAGCAACACGTTCGCCGGCTTCACATCGCGGTGACAGATCCCGGCGGCATGAGCGGCCCGCAACGCCCCGAGCAGCCCGCGGCCCATCGCGGCCACCTCATGCGGCGGCATCGGTCCCGCGGCCAGTCGGTCCTCCAGGGTGCCGCCGCGGACCAGTTCCATCACCAGCCACGGATGCGACTCGCCGGGCACGTCGACGATGTTGTGGATCGCGACGACATGCGGGTGATCGATCCGCGCCAGCGCCTGCGCCTCGCGCAGCACCCGGGTTCGCAGCATCTGGGCGAAATCCGGGTCGGCCAGCAGCCCGGGATCGGCCGGCCGGACCTCCTTCAGCGCCACCTCGCGCTGCAGGACCTCGTCCAGGGCGCGCCAGACCGCGCCCATCGCCCCCGTACCGAGGCGCTCGATCAGTCGGAACCGGTGGTCGATCAGATCACCGGGCCCGCGCTCCTGTGTCACCCGGGTCAGCCTACGGGAGGGCGCACGCGAAACCCGCGGTACACGTCCCGGTGTCTCCGAGTCTCCGGATGCCATGGTGGTTGGTCCAGCAGAACCTATTCCGGCCAGAAAGGTTTGGCCTCGTGATCAACCGCGTACTCAAATGACTGGTCCGATGTACACTTGGATATCGGGACTTGCCTCGTGAGTTCGACAAGCAATGAGTCGTTGTCATGCCAGAAAGGCCGATCCAACGGAAATCGGTTGGAGGCACGACACCATCTCCGTATCTACCCTCGACCTCACTGTTATGCGGCTGTCGATGATTAGAGATTAGTGATCCTTGCGGATTCCCATCCTCCAATGCCTGCCGTTCAGGCCTGAACGCCGGGGCAACAGAATCACAACGACTACGGGAGCTAATGCACGTTTGAGTGTGCACTGAATTCCGAGCCTTGACACTCATCAAGACCCAGAACATTCAGAATTTGTGATGCCACCGCCTGAACCCTGTGCAACATTCATGATCACCAATCGCGTTCAATCTCACCCAAACGAGGACCAACGATGCGATGCATTCTGGTTCTTCATCGTGGCTGGAAGATTCTCCTTCATGAACGGATAGTACGCCACGCACGCCACGCGGCAATCATAGTGGCTATTGTAATAGATTGTCACCTGCCACCTATCCGCGAAATTCCACACACACGCAGCATTGTTCTTGACGGGCAGGCTAGTACCGTAGAATCGATAACCTGACAGATCCTCCACGGAACCAACAAAATCTAGCATGGCTGTCTTGCAGCCTGAATTGTAGAAGTACGCCATCTCGCCACTCTCAAGACGGCCGTCTTGATCTTGTGCGGAACTTCGTTGTGCAGACGTGCCGGTAGTTAGGATCACCGCGGCAACAGTGAGCAACAATATACGGAGACCTCTTCGCAGAGTCCTCCCAGGCCGTTCATCCACTTATCCCCCAGAGAACGCAGAATTCGATAGGATCCAAAATACCGGATACCAACATGTGGCCACAAGAGGCCGCAGCGTCGACCACCGTAGGATCTTCACTGCTCGAGCTCAGCCCACAAAGCTCACGTTGGCAGGTCCGAGGCAGCGTTGCCCTCGCAGCCGCACAGCCGCGCTGGAGCGATGCAGGCCGGCCACCCGGTCAGCCGCGACGTGTCCGCCGATCGGCGATCGCGAAATCGGTCAGCACCGGACTCCCGTCCGGCCACAACAACACGTTGGCCGAACTTCACACAGCCGTGACAGATCCCGGCCGCGTGCACCGCCCGCAGCGTGCCCCACAGCCCACACGTCAGCTCGGCCACCACGTCCGGCGCCAGGGCCCGGCGAGCTTGAACCCCAGGGTGCCGACACGGACCAGTTCCATCACCAGCCACGGATAGGGCTCGCCGGCAGCTCGACGATGTGGTGAGTGGTGACGGCGTGCGGATGGTGGATCCGGGCGAGCGCCCACGCCTCGGGTCCGCAGCATCACGGTGAACCCGGGACCCGAGGCCATCCCAAATCGGCCGGCCCCATCGCGCCCGAACCGAGGACGCTTGATAAGTCGGAACCGGTCGTCGAAAGGCAAATCCGACGGCGCGGTGATCGACGTCAACCCGGCCGGCTGGCCCATTTCCTAGACTGGCCGCGTGACACAGGAGCGCGGACGCGGCGATCTGATAACAACCGGCGCCGGTTCGAGGGAGGGATCAGCAGCATGTCCAGCTGCTGGGCGGTCACCCTGTCGGCCGGATCGACCTAGCACCGTGCACAATGCTGGGTCGAGCGCGGTCCACGGACCTCCGGCGGCCAATGTTGCGAGCCCGGAATATCGGCCGGCCAAGCTCCGCCCATGACGACTCGGCGGCAGATTGAGTCTGCCACCAGTTAACGCCCGAAATCGCCATTCTTGTACGCCCCAACTACCTTCCGGGACAGTGCGACAATTTTGTTCCGCAGCCGCCGAGCCGATGACAACTCAGAACGGTTCCTCAGAACAGCCCGGGCCTGATATTCAGATTGGACCATAGTAGCGATTCTTACGTAATCAGTCGCTGCCTTACACTCAACATCAGCCAGCGCTTCGTCGACTTCAGATTCAGATGGCGGCGTCCGAATCAAGCGATCGTATCGAATGCCGCCGACTGAAACCCACAGGTTCGGTCGAGCGTAGCCCTTTCCCTGCATGCACTTCCTCCACCGCTCTCCCACGGAAATCAAACGCTTATCATCTTTTGAATCCATGCCCGACTCGAATACCAGTTCATTTGGCAAGGTGAACACAGGATCAACCTGCCCATCAGGCGACATTCCCAACTGGCGCAATGCGCTTCCGGAACATCCAAACTCATCATCCCGCCCATTCTCCGGGATGTTCGAATTCGCGTCCGCCATTCTTCCAACAAGTGCTCTTCGGTATCCCGCACGATCGTCACCTTCTGCAACCGATGGCACGTCTGACTCCAAGCCGTAACCAAGTTCGATGGCTTGCTGTCGAGAAGTGATTCCGTAGTAGTTGATCCAAAAGAACCAATTCTGATCAGAAATTTCCGACTCACTGTCCACTTCATACACAAAAGATTGGTCCGACATGCACTTGGATACCAGGACTTGCCTCGCGAGACCGACGAGCATTGATTCGTAGTCATGCTGGAAGCGATATGCATCCAGGGGAAACCTGCTAGGAGGCACTACGCCGTCCCGGTACCGACCGTCAATCTCGCTAGCCGACCCACGTTCACTAGTCTCTAAGGACCCCCCGGGATTCTCGTCGTTCAACACCTGCGACCGTTCCGCGCTGCACGCCGACGACATAAGAAGAATAGACATGAGACCTGCTAGCGCGCATTTTAGCACGCCCCGAAGTCCAGAAGTAGACACCATCGAAACCCCGAGTAATTTCGGATGAGGGCAGGAGACACCCGACTCGTGTGCAGAATTCATAGAATAGTCACTGGGTGGTTTCCAAGATCAACCTAAAGAGGACCAGCGATGCGACGCATTCTGATTCTTCATTTTCGGCGGAAGATTCTCCTTCATATACGGATAGTACGATACGCAAGCAACGCGGCAATCATACTGGCTATTGTAAAAGATTGTCACCTTCCATCTGGGCGCAAAATTGTACACACAGGCGGCATTATTCTTCACAGGGAGGTGAGTTCCCCAGAAACGATATCCATCCAGATCCCTCACATCGCCCCTAAAATCCAGCAAGGCTGTCTTGCAGTCTGAATTGTAGTAGTATGCCATTTCGCCGCTCTCAAGTCGGCCATCCTGATCTTCTGCTACACCTCGCTGCGGAGATGTACCGATGATTAGCGCCACGACCAGAGCAATGAACGTAAGTACGAGGAGCATTCTCTGCAGAATTCGCCCAACCGATTCATCCATTTGATCCCCCAGAAGCGTTATGACATGTAGCGAAACCGTACCGTGTCACAGCATGTGGCCACAAGAGGTCGCAGCGTCGCCTCAGCAGGCCTTGAACATACAATTCAGCTGGCTCGGAACTACGCAAGCAGCAGGATCGAATCTCGTCCGGCCCAGGCTTCGCTCAGACGTCGTCCGAATCGTCCGGTACGAAATCGACGACGCCCCGCCGCATCGACGTGACGATCGTCCTCGCCGTGTCGCGCAGCTCGCCCGGGCCGGCGGCATGCCCGACCTGGTCGGCGAAGTCGATCACCTGGCGGACCCAGCGGACGAAGTCGCCCGCGGTCAGGCCGGAGTCGGTGAGCACCGCGGACAGCGGCCGGCCCGCGGCCCAGGAGAAGGCGGCCTGGCTGAAGCCGATGTCCGGCTCGGGCCCGGGCTCGAGCCGGGCGTCCCGTTCGACCAGGGACACCTCGCGCCAGATCCGCCGCAACTGGGTCATCGCGGCGTCGGTCCGGCTGTCCGGCATCCGCGGCCGCCGTACCCCGTCGTCGCTGCGCCGGGCCTCGAACACCAGCGACGCCAGCACCGCGGCCAACTGCGGATGGCTGAGCCCGTCGAAGACCCCGGCCCGGATGCACTCGGCGGCGACCAGGTCCAACTCGCTGTAGATCCGGGCCAGCATCCGGCCCTCGTCGGTGACCTCGTCGCCCTCGGCCAGGTAGCCGAGCGACTGCAGCACGGTACAGATCCGGTCGAACCGGTTCGCGATCGTGTTGGTCCGCGAGGCCATCCGGCGTTCCGTCTGCGCGACCTCGCGTTCCAATCGCAGGGCGCGCTCGGACCAGCGGGCGTGCGCCTCCCGGTCCGGGCAGTCGTGGCACGGGTGGTTCCGCAGCTGCTCGCGAAGCTCGCCGATCCGCTCGGTCAGTTCCGGGTCGGCCGGCACCCGGTGCCGCTGCGGATCAAGATCGACTCCGGCCAGCTTGGCCCGCAGCGACGCCGCGAGGTTGCGCCGGGACGCCGGCTCGCGCGGGTCGAACCGCTTGTTGATCTTGAGCCGCCCGACCGCCTTCACCGGGGTCGGGAAGTCGACCAGGCTGAGCCGACGGACCTGCCGGTCCTCGGTCAGCACCAGCGGCCGCGGATCGCTGGAGCCCTTGCGATCTCTGGTGCCCGGGTCGATGATCACCACCCAGCCCTGGCTCCGTCCTTGCGGCACCCGGACCACGTCGCCCGGCTGCAAGATCAACAACGATTCGAGCGCCTCGGCCCGGCGGTCGGACTTGCGGCTCCGGGCCAGTTCGGCCTCGGTCTGGGAGATCTCGGCGCGCAGCTTCGCGTACTCGGCGAAGTCGCCGCGGTCGCACTCGGCCGCCTCCCAGTAGCCGGCGACGGCCTCGGTGTTCTTGGCCAGCGTCCTGGCCCAGCCGACCACCGACCGGTCCGACTGGAACTGCGCGAAGGACTGCTCCAGCAGCGTTCGGGCGCGCTCCCGGCCCACGGTGCCGACCAGGTTCACCGCCATGTTGTAGGTGGGCGCGAAGGACGACTTCAGCGGGTACGTCCGTCGCGAGGCCAGCCCGGCCAGCGCACGCGGGTCCAGGCCCGGCTGCCAGAGCACGACGGCGTGACCCTCGATGTCGATGCCGCGCCGGCCGGCCCGGCCGGTCAGCTGGGTGTACTCGCCCGGCGTGATGTCGGCGTGCGACTCGCCGTTGTACTTGACCAGCTTCTCCAGCACCACGCTGCGGGCCGGCATGTTGATCCCGAGCGCCAGCGTCTCGGTCGCGAACACGACCTTGATCAATCCGCGGACGAACGCCTCCTCGACGCATTCCTTGTAGGCGGGCAGCATCCCGGCGTGGTGGGCCGCGATCCCCCGCTCCAGCGCCTCGGCGAACCGGCCATGATCAAGAGCGCGCAGGTCGGCGCCGCTCAGCCCGGACACGTGCCGCTCGATGATCAACGAGATCTCCCGGCGCTCCTCCGGCGAGGTCAGCCGGATGCCGGACGCCAGCAGCTGGCCGACGGCCGCGTCGCAGCCCACCCGGGAGAAGATGAACACGATCGCCGGCAGCAGCGCCTCGGCGTCCAGTCGCTCCACCAGGTCGGGCCGGTTCGGCACCATGGCCCGCGACGGGCGTCCCCCGCCACCGTCGGAGAATCGCTTGTGCGCGGCGCCGCCGTACCGTCCGCTGCCGTACGAGACGGTGCGCTTGCCCTTGCCGGTCCGGCCGCGCGGCCGCCGCGAGTCGTCCCGGACCCGGCGGCCCTCGTCCCGGGCGATCTTGATCAACTCCGGGTTCACCTCGGCCTTGCCGGGCTGCGGCGTCGCCTGCGCGGTCGGCGCCACGTCGGCGAAAAGATCATGGATCCGCCGGCCGACCATGACGTGCTGGAACAGCGGCACCGGCCGTCGCTCGGAGACGACCACGGCGACGTCGCCGCGCACCTCGGCCAGCCACTCGCCGAACTCCTCGGCGTTGCTCACGGTCGCCGACAGCGCGATCAGTTGGATCGACTCGGCCAGCCCGATGATCACTTCCTCCCAGACCGCGCCGCGGAACCGGTCGGCCAGGTAGTGCACCTCGTCCATCACCACGTAGCCGAGGTTGGCCAGCGTCGCCGACCGGGCGTAGATCATGTTGCGCAGCACCTCGGTGGTCATCACGACCACCGGCGCCTCGGAGTTGATCGAGGTGTCCCCGGTCAGCAGGCCGACCGAGGCGGCCCCGTGGGCGCGGACCAGGTCGGCGTACTTCTGGTTGGACAGGGCCTTGATCGGCGTCGTGTAGAAGCACTTCCGGCCGCTCCGCAGCGCCAGGAAGACCGCGAACTCGCCGACGATCGTCTTGCCGGCCCCGGTAGGCGCCGCCACCAGCACCCCGGACCCGGTCTCGACGTGGGCGCACGCCTCGCGCTGGTAGTCGTCCAGCTCGAAGCCGTAACCGCCCGCGAACTCGGCCAGCAGCGGGCTCAGCTGCCGTTGCCGGAACCTGGCGTACGCCGCGGCCGGATCTGAACTCGCCTGCTCCATGTCGTCGCCAACGGTACCAACCCGGACTCAGGGTCGTGACGTGACAGATCCCCGAGCCCTGCCCGAGGTGCCAGGTCCGGACGACGCCGTGTGGCGGTACCACCGGCCCTTCTGTCAGGTCCCGGCGGCCGCGCTGGAGCTGTTTCGGCCGAGGAGCCGTCCCTGCACGTGTCGTTCAGCCCGCGGACCTCCCAGCTGCTGTCCCAGCGGCTCGGCGCCGAGAACACCCGCGCGCGATGGCGACTGCTGACGGGCACCGAGATCACCGATCCGCCGCCCCGGCCGGAGCCGCCGGAACGTGAACGGCCGCCCGGCTACCAGCCGCCGATCACCGACGACGGGATCCCGTCCTTCTGGCCAGCAGTACGGACTCGTGCCGACGGCCGTTCAGCCAGCGACCGATCCAGGTCGACCGGACCAGCACGTCGTAGCTGAGCAGCAGCACCGCGGTGCAGCCGGCCCAGGCGATCAGCAGTTTCACCGGAATCGGCCAGGCGAGATCGCGCAACCCCAGCTCGATCAGGGTCAGCAGCGGCAGGTGCAGCAGATACATCCAGTACGAGGCGTCGGCCAGGTAACGCACGACCGGCCGCTCCCGCCGCAGCGTCCGCACCGCGAGACCGAGCAGCCCGAAGGTCCAGGACCAGCCGGCCAGCGCCGCCACCGCCGAGTTGGCCAGCGGTGGCAGGACGTCCGGGCCGAACCAGCCGAGCACGGACAGCACCGTGGCGAGCACCAGCAGCACCGGCCAGCGCCCGCCCAGCCGCGGCAGGGCGTCGGCCCGGGCCTGCAGGAACCAGCCGGTCAGGAACGCGCCGAGGTAGGCCACCGAGGCACCCGGGACCGGCACGATGGTCGGCGGTTCCTGGATGCCGAGGTCCCCGCCCTGGCCCTGCAGCACCAGCCCGATCAGGTACGGCAGCGCGGCGATCCCGAGCCCGGCCGGCGACGCCAGCACCGAGCCGATCCGGTCCGCGATCCCCGCGCAGCGCTGCCGGCCGAGCACCCGTACCAGCACCGCGCGACCGGCGACGGTGACCAGCACCAGCTGGAGCAGGGTGACCAGGAACCACAGGTGCCCCGGCATCAGCACCGCCAGCGGTCCGGGCAGGTCGGGGGACGCCTGGGTCGCCTCGGCGGTGTCCAGGGACCCGGCCGCGATGGCGATCAGGGCGAGCGACCCGACCGCGAGCGGCCAGAACGCCACCGCCGGCAGGCCGATCCGCAGCGCCCGGTCCCGGACGTAGGCTCCGGCGCCGCGGCGCTGCAGCACCATCCGGCCGAAGTAGCCGGCCAGCGTCATGAACAGCACCATCCGGAACAGGTGGATCAGGTAGACCACGGCCAGCGCGGCCTCGCTCTGGTAGCGGTCGACCACAAGCCAGCCGCCGGCCGGGAGGAACGGGATCAGCCCGTGCAGCACGATGCCCAGCAGCAGCGCCCCGGCCCGCAGGGCGTCCAGGCCGTGCAGTCTCGTCGTGGTCGACGGTTTCGAGGCGGTGGGTTCGGAGGAGGTCGTCGTCACCTCGACGACGCTAGGCATCCGCCGCCGTACCCACATCGGCCATCGGATCCATCCCGCCTGCAACCTTCGATGGAGACGCGCCCTGAGCCTGTCGAAGGGGACGTTGGCTATGATCATGGCGTCGCGGTGACTGGCGTACCCGGGAGTGAACCCGGAGGGAGCCGCGATGACGTACCTCCAACGTGATGCCGCCCGCCTGGGCATCCGGTCTCGACGACCGGAAGGACCCTGGCATGACGCTCACCGCATCCCCCGACCAGCTCGCCACCGACCCCGAGGTCGCGGAACTGCTCCGCGCCGAGGAGGACTTCCAGGCGAGCACGCTGCGGCTCATCCCCAGCGAGAACTACGTCTCCCCCGCCGTGCTGGCCGCGTCCGGCAGCGTGCTGCAGAACAAGTACAGCGAGGGCTATCCGGGCCGCCGCTACTACGAGGGCAACCAGGTCGTCGACCGGGTCGAACGGCTGGCGGCCGAGCGGGCCACCCGGCTGTTCGGCGTCGATCATGCCAACGTGCAGCCGTACTCGGGCTCGCCGGCGAACCTGGCCATCTACCTCGCCTTCGCCGCACCCGGCGACACGATCCTCGGGATGGGCCTGCCGATGGGCGGCCACCTGACCCACGGCTGGGACGTCTCCGCCACCGGGCGCTGGTTCCGCGGCGTCCGGTACGGGGTCGGGCGGGACGGCCGGATCGATCTTGATCAGGTCCGTGACCTCGCCCTGGCCGAGCGGCCCAAGATCATCTTCTGCGGCGGTACGGCGATCCCGCGGACCATCGACTTCGCCGCGTTCGGCGAGATCGCCCGGGAGAGCGGCGCACTGCTGGCCGCCGACATCTCGCACATCGCCGGTCTGGTCGTCGGCGGTGCCCACCCCTCCCCGGCCGGCCATGCGCCGGTGATCATGACCACGACGCACAAGACGCTGCGCGGGCCGCGCGGCGCGATGCTGCTCTGCGACGCCGACCGGGCCAAGGCGATCGACCGGGCCGTGTTCCCCGGCCTGCAGGGCGGACCGCATGATCACACGACCGCCGCGATCGCCGTGGCGCTCGGCGAGGCGGCCCGGCCGGAGTTCGCCGACTACGCGCGAGCCGTGGTGGACAACGCGAAGGCGCTGGCGGCCCGGCTGCTCGAGCTCGGCTACGACCTGGTCTCCGGCGGCACCGACACCCACCTGATCCTGATCGATCTCAGTCGCAACGGCATCGGCGGCAAGGCCGCGGCGAAGGCACTGGACCGGGCCGGGATCGTCGCCAACTACAACACGGTGCCGTTCGACACCCGCAAGCCGTTCGATCCGTCCGGGGTACGGATCGGCACGCCGGCCGCCACCACCCGCGGCCTCGGCACCGCCGACATGATCACGATCGCGGACTGGATGGACCGGGTGATCACCGCCGCGCGGTCCGACGACGAGGCGACGATCACCGCCGTGCGGGGCGAGGTGGCCGAACTGATGGCCACGCACCCGGCGCCTGGACTCCCCGGCTGAGGTGACCGGAATCCAGCCGACTCGGCGAGATCTGGCTCCGGATCGCCCGAAGCCGCCGACTTCGGCTGGATTCCGGTCAGTCCTCCACCGTGATCCCTTCCGTCGACGCCTCGTCCACCACCACCGGCTCGGCCACCCGGCGGTAGCTGTTCCCGCGCACGGTCACGGCGCGCGCGTTGCGCAGGTAGACACCGGCCTGGAACGGCTCGGTCAGATCGCTGAACCGGTTGTTCTCGATCACGATTCCGCTGTTGTACGGCTGCGTCGTGAACGCCCCGTTGTTGGCCAGCGTGGTGATCGCCCCGCTGGACGGAAACTTCGTGTACTTGCGGACCCAGCCGGAGCCCGCGAAGACGTTGTTCCGGACGATCACGTTGCGGGCGAACGAGCCGGTCGGTCCGCTCGTCGTACCGAAGCCGATGTCGTGGTAGGCGTTGTTGGCGAACCGGCACTGCTCGACGACGAGGTTCTTGTTCATGAACACGAGGGCGGTGCCGATGTTGCCGTCGATCGTCGCCGCGGCGATCCGCGCCTCATCCCATTCGTGGCCCGAACTGGTGGCCAGGCCGCCCACGGCGACGGTGCCCGGCAGGTCCGCGTCCAGCATGATCAGGAACGCCGAGCCCGCCTCGTCGACCGGCGTCACGGCGGCGATCCGCACGGTCGACGGGACCGGGCCGGACCAGAACGTGAGCTCGTCGCCGGTCCGGAACGGCAGTGGCCGTGAGCCCGCCGAGGCCGGTGCGATCGTGATCTTGCGCGCGTTCTCGATCGCGGCGACCCGCACGAAGGAGCTCCGCGACACCAGCGGATCCCAGCGCACCCCGGCCAGCCGCCCGCCACGGTAGTCCAGCCGGCCCGTGTTGTTGGACAGGTGGATCGCGTCGCGCGGGCCGACGGCAAGATCGTTGCCGTCCGGCGCGAAGGTCACGTCCCGGCAGGTCAGGTTGTGGCCGTAGCCGGCCAGGATGCCCGCGCCGATCGCGTTGTTGATCATCAGGTTCTCCAGCCGCAGGTCCCGGCAGCCCAGGGCGTAGACGTTGTACGAGCCGCCGACCACGTTGAAGTGCCAGGACGCGCCGTCGCCGGGCCGGACCCGGTCGGAGAAGCCGAAGCCGGTGATCGTGTAGCGCCGGCCGGAACCGCCGGGGACGCTGTGCCAGACGTTGGCGAACTGGTCCGGGTTCGCGCCGATCGTCAACGGAGCCACGTGATTCAGCTGTCGGGTGGCGAGGTCCCAGCTGTTCGCCGAATAGCAGCGCATGCCGTCGAAGTGGGCGTTGCCCTCGAACACGTCGACGGTCACCTGATCGGCGGTGGCGTCGACCGCGACGATCTCCCCCGACGTGGTGGCGCGCGGCGCGTAGTCCAAGATCAGGTTGCGCAGGGTCAGGTCGCGGCAGTCGGTGAGCTGGAACTGGGTCGCCGGGGCGAGGTCGTTCGCGAGCGGGATCAGGCTGAGCAGCCGGGTCGTCGGCCGTCCGTCCCGACCGACCGCGCCGGTCAGCGTCAGCCCGGACGCGCCGGTGATCGGCAGGCTCGCGCCGAGCTCGGCGCCGGGGCGCAGCCGGTAGGTGCCCGTGTCGAACCGGATCTCGGTGGGCCGCCCCGAGCTGAGCGCGTCCGCGATCGCCGCCCGGATGGCAGCCGTGTCGTCGGTGTCGTCTTCCGGCCGGGCGCCGAAATCGCGAACGTGCAGGATCCGTGGGCCAGCGGCGGCGGGCCAGGCCCCGAGCTGTGTCAGGGCCACGGCACCCACCAGGGTGCCGCCGAGTGCGACAAACCCGCGACGACCGAAACGCGCTGAATGATTCACGATCGACACCTCACCGTGTCTATATGGGACAGATATCCACTATGTGCCTGATCCATTCAACATCGAACCGACGATTTCGGAACCCCTGTCCCACGATCCAACGCACGGCAGCTCGGTCGGGTCGCCCCGGCGCCGGCCATCCTTGAGTGAATTCCCGCCGGTCAGCCGCGGCGAAATTCACCCAGGTCCGGTCTAGTGCCGAGCTGGACTCGGCGGGTGCTCACCGATCAGCGGGTGCGGGGGCCGACACACCCGGGGTCGAGGCTAGCCTCGACGTCATGCACGGGTCCGGTCGAGCCGTCGCGGTGATGCTGATCATCGCCGCGAGCGGCTTCGGACTGTCCGGGTGCCCGTCCCGGACCGACTCCGGCGCGGGTCCCGGCGGCGCCTCGAGCAGCAGCCCGACCTCGCGCCCGTCCGCGACGCCGTCCCCGAGTCCCCGGGCCCCTTCACCGTCGCCATCGCCCTCCGCGCCCGCTCCGTCCCGGACGTCGGAGTCCCCGACCGAGCGGGCGGACCCGCGATGGCGGTTCTATTCCGACGACCGGTCCAGGCATCGCTCGCCCTGGTTCGACGGCGCCCGCCGGATCATGATCGACTTCGGCTGCACCGACGCCCCGTACTACACCCCCGACGAGCGCTGCGACGGCGACCAGGGCTTCCACCACGGCATCGACATCGCCCTCCCCTGCGGCACCACGCTCCGAGCCGGCGTCGCCGGCCGGGTGGTCGAGCCGGCCCGACCGGGCCGGCCCGGAACCGCGTACGGAGAGAAGGCCTTCCGGCTCCGGGTCGTGACCGCCGACGGCCAGGTCGATGTCCTGATCGGCCACGCGCGCAAGGTGCTGGTCCGGCCCGGTGACCGGGTCCGGGCCGGCCAGCCGATCGCCGAGACCGGCGACCTCGGCGCCCCGGACGGCTGCCATCTGCATTTCGAGCAGCGCGCGGTCGACGGCGGCCTCAGCACCGCCACCGACCCGACCGACCTGCTCGCCCTGCGCCGCCCGTAGCGCACAACGCGCCGTGGCGGATTCGCGTCGAACAGGTCTGTGCGCGCTTGTGTCACCGGCGATCGACCGGTCAGTTGTGCAGCGACACGCCGCCAGAACGCCTGCTTTTGTGACCGGTCGGCGGAATATCAGGGGGTGAAGACCGGCAGGGCGCGGGGGGCGATCCTTGCGGTCAGCGGGGTCGCGCCGAGAAGCTCGCCGTCGCCGAAGGCGACCAGGCCCGGGCCGTCGACCTGGACCTCGGTGGCCTGCAGCCGTTCCACGCACGGGTCGGTGACGAAGTCGCCGGTGTAGAGCTTGGGCAGCAGCCGGAGCAGCCGGAACCGGCCGACCGGATGAATGATCGTCAGGTCCAGTCGCCCGTCCCGCGGGTCGGCATCCGGAGAGATCTGGATCCCGCCGCCGTAGCACCTGGTGTTGGCGACCGCGACCAGCATCGCGTCCAGGTCGCGCGGCTCGCCGTCGATCACCAGCTGGTAGCGCAGCGGCGAGAACACGCGGAGTTCGGCCAGGGTCGCGATCGGATAGCGCAGCGAGCCCTTGGGGTACGCCAGCGCGTTGGCCCGCCGGTTCACCATCGCGTCGAACCCGGTCGCGAGCACCGTACCGATCCGGCGACCGGCCACTTCCATCACGTCGACCAGGGACGGTCGGCCGGAGACGATCAACTGGGTGGCGCCGATCGCGTCATTGGGCGGCAGGCCGAGCCCACGGCAGAGGTCGTTGCCGGTGCCGGCCGGGATCATCGCCAGCGCGACGGTCTCGTCGCCGCTCGCGTACCGCTCGGCGACCGCGTTCAGCCCCAGGTGCATCATCCCGTCGCCGCCCATCACGGCGACGACGCCGCCGGCGGCGGCCGCGGCGTCGATCAGGGTCCGGGCCTCGGCGTAGTCGCGGCTCAGCTGGATCGTCAGGTCGAGGCCGCCGTCACGCAGGCGGCCGGCCACCTGCGGCAGCAACTCCTGGGCCCGGCCCTTGCCGGAGGAGGGATTGACGACCAGCGTGACGCGGCGCGTCACCGATCACTTCTTCTCGTCGTCGCCGGTGTCTTCGGCCTCGAGCTGCCGCAGCGCCGCGTCGTCGTCGACACTGTGGTCCACCGAGTCCTCGCTCTTGTTGAGCTTGCCCTTGCGCCGGTCGAGGGCGTACGCGATGAACTCGGAGACGATCACCAGCACCGTCATCGGCAGGGCCAGTAACAGCATGGTGAACGCGTCCGGGGTCGGCGTCGCGATCGCGGCGAAGACGAACATCGCGAAGATGATGTACGCCCGGTACTTGGAGATCATCTTCGCCGGCAGCACGCCGACGACATTGAGCATGACGATGAACAGCGGGACCTCGAAGGCGAGCCCGAAGATCACCATCAGCCTGATCATGAAGCCGAGGAAGTCCTGCAGCGACTGCAGGTTGTTGATCCCCGCGCCCTCGGGGGTGAAGCCGATCAGGATCTTGATCGCCTGCGGCATCACGAAGTAGCCCATGCCGACGCCGAGCAGGAACAGCGGGACCGCCGCGCCGACGACGATCAGGCTCCACTTCTTCTCCTTGGCCAGCAGGCCGGGCACGATGAACGCCCAGACCTGATAGAGCCAGACCGGCGAAGAGATGATCAGACCGGCGAGACCGGCGACGGCGAGCGACATCGTGAATGGCGAACTCACACCGTTCAGCACCAGCTCGGCCTGGATGTCGGGCCGCTCGACCTTGAGCGCCGCGATCGCCGTGTGGTACGGCGCCGTGATCAATTCGAGCAGCCACGTATTGAAGGCAAAACAGGCGATCGAGGCGACCAGGATGGCCAGCACACAGATCACCAGCCGATAGCGGAGCTCGGCCAGATGCTCGAACAGGGTCATCGACCCGTCCGGAGACGCCGGTTTGGGCGGCTTGAGCCAGCTCAGATTGATCCGAGAGGGCCGCCACTTGAGGGACAACGCCACGGCAGCAGGGCGCGATCAGGCGTCTTTGCGAAGTTCGGCGTTGGTCGGCTCGGCCGCACGCACGTCGGTGGACTTGGCGTCCAGTTCGGCCGCCGCACGGGCGTCCGGGGCGGGCTTCTCGGCCTCGGCCTTGTCCTCGTCGGACTTGCGGAGCCCCGAAGTCTCCTCCTTGAACTCCTTCAGCGCGCGTCCCGTGCTCTTGCCGAGCCCGGCCAGCCGCGAGCCCCCGAAGAGCAGGACCACGATGACCAGAATGATGATCAACTCGGTGGGCCCGAGGGGAAATGCCATTGGGGTCATGATTTCCTCTTTCCGTCCGTGGGTTGCCTCACGTTGCTGTGACGCTAGCCACGCCTCTGGTCGTCATCTTACGTCGTCGGCACCCGGTGGCGTACGACCACGTCTGGATCGTGATCCGGGTAGATCAGTTCACCGGACGAGCGCCCGTCCGGGATCTCGATCCGGCTGAGCAGCTCCGCTCCCTGGCCGGCCCGTTGGGCCAGCACCCGGAGCTCGGCGAACAGGTCCGACGCCTTGTGCGCCAACCACACCCCGAAACAGACGAGCATGACCAGGCCCCCGACGGCGATTCCGATGAAGATCCAGGGCCATGGCACGGGGCCACCCTAATCCACTGAGCCGGTGCGGCAAGGAGTCCGCGAAATCGTTCGCGGGGTGGACATTGAATCGTTACGGTGTCCGAGTGCTGACACTGCTGCGGTACGGCTGGCGAGTGGCGCGCGGATCGACGGTGATCGTGGTGGCCCTGGCCGTGGCCGACGCCGTCGCGCAGGCCCTGTTCACGCTGACCATCGGCCTCGTGGTCGCCGCGGTCCCCGCGTTCCTGGCCGGCGTCACCGACCGCTCCGCCATGGTGGCCCTGTTCACGGCCTTCGCCACTCTGTTCCTGCTCACCAAGGCGCTGCCGACGCTGCAGTCCGCCTCGGCGCACCGGCTGGGCAACCTGGCCGGTCTCGACGTCTACTTCCGGATGGCCGGGCCGATGGCCGGCGGCGCCCGGGTCGCGCACGTGGAGGACCCGGTCGTCCTGGACCAGGCGGAGCGGGCGGCCGGGACCGGCGGCTACCAGATCACCTGGTCGCTCGGGCAGGTGCCGAACCTGCTCGGGGCCCGCCTGACCGTGCTCTCCTCAGCGGTCCTGCTGGGCGCGCTGACCGAGTGGTGGCTCGCTGCCGGCCTGGTCGTCGTGGTGCTGATCGCGGAACAGTGGCGGGTCCGGTTCGTCCGGGACGAGGTCGCCGCCTGGGCCAACACGACCGAGAGCGAGCGCAAGGCGCTGTATCCGTTCGAGCTGGCGCTGGGCGACGCGCCGACCGAACTGCGGGTGTTCGGGCTGCGGGACTGGCTGGTGCGGCGCTATCTGCGGTTCTGGACCGCCGCGATGGACGAATTGTGGCGGTCCCGGCGCCGCGGCTACCTGCTCGGCTCGGCGCCGCTGGTGCTGTCGGTGCTGGTCAACGCGGGCGCCGTCGCCTGGGTGATCGTCGCGGCCCAGTCCGGCCGGCTCGGCCTGGCGGCGGTGGCCAGCTCGATCACGGCGATCCTGGCGATCAGCAGCAGCGGCTCCCCCGAGATCGCCGCACTGGTGGCCCGCGGTGTCGCCGCTTACCGGGCCATGATGGACCTGCCGGCGGTGATCGCCGAGCGGCATCCGCACCCGGCCGGTGAGCCGGCCGACCTGGGGCAGGCGCCCGCGCGGTACGTCCGGCTGGAGCAGGTCGGCTTCCGCTACCCGGGCAGCGATCGGGACGTCTTCACCGACCTCGACCTGGAGATCCGGGCCGGCGAGGCGCTCGGCCTGGTCGGCGTCAACGGCGCCGGCAAGACCACGCTGACCAAGCTGATCGCCGGCATCTACCCGCCGACCTCCGGTCGGGTCATGGTCGACGGCGTCGACCTGGCCACGCTCGGGCCGGACGACCTGGCCCGCTGGCAGCGCCAGGTCGCACCGATCATCCAGGAGTTCGCCCGCTACCCCCTGTCGCTGGACGACAACGTCGCGCTCGGCGCCCGGCGGGCACTGACCGACGCGGACCGGGACCGGATCGCGGAACGGTCCGGGGTCGCCGACCTGCTGCCCGACCTCGGCCGCGGCTGGGACACCGTGCTGGACAAGGAGTGGACCGGCGGCACCGACCTGTCGGCCGGCCAGTGGCAGCGGGTCGCGCTGGCCCGGGCCCTGTTCGCGGTCGACTGCGGCGCCAAGCTGTTGATCTTGGACGAGCCCGCCGCGGCGCTCGACGTCCGGGCCGAGGCCCGCCTGGTCGATCAGTACCTCAACCTCACCGCCGGGATCACGTCCATGATCATCTCGCACCGGTTCTCGGTGGTCCGCGACGCCCACCGGATCTGTGTCCTGGACGGCGGCCGGATCGTCGAGTCCGGTACGCACGCTGAGCTGCTCCGGCAGCAGGGGCAGTACGCCCGGATGTTCGGCCTGCAGGCGGCCCGCTACACCGCTGCGGTGGAGGGGGCCGGCGATGAGTGATCAACTCGGCGCGGTGCGCCTGTGGCTGGCGACGGCGTTCAAGGCGGCGCCTGGGCTGTGCGCGCTGGCCATCGGCCTCAACGTGCTGGGCTCGGCGATCCAGCCGGTGCAGGCGTACGCGGTCAAGCTCGTCGTCGACAGCCTGAGTCCGAACGGGAACCCCGGCCTGATCTGGGTCGCCCTCTGGCTGGTGCTCGGCTGCTTCGCCGTGTCACTGCTCTTCATGACTGCGCTCCGGCCGCTGGGCACGCTCCTCGAGGACCGTACCCAGCGGTCCTTCCACGCCGACCTGGCCGACCTGGTGGCCGGCATCCCGGGCATCGAGCAGCACGAACGACCGGACATCGCCGACCAGGTCGCGCTGCTGCGAGCCGAGTCCCGGATGATGGGCCAGTCCGTCTGGATCGTCCTGGTCGCCCTCGGCACGAGCAGCAGCCTGGTCACGGTCAGCCTGCTGCTGGTGAGCCTGCACCCGGCCTTCCTCGGCCTGCTGATCGTCGGCGTCGTCCAGGTCGTGGCCGCCCGGATCTCGAACACGCTGACCTGGAGCTCGACCACCGCGATGATGCCGAACGCCCGGCAGGTGCACGAGCTGGTCCGGATCTGCCGCAGTCCGGCCAATGCGATGGAACTGCGGACCTTCGGCCTCAAGGACGTCCTGCTGGACCGGGTCCAGCGCCAGGTCCAGACGATCAACAGGGTGCAGGCAACCGCCCAGCGGAAGGCCGCCGCGGTCAAGCTCGGCGGCCAGTTGATCTTCGCGCTCGTCTTCCTGGGCGCGCTCGGCTGGCTGCTGTTCGGCGACTCCGAGTTTCGTCCGGGCGACGTCGCATTGTTGATCTTGCTCGCGCCCACCGTTGCCGGAGCGGCTGGCGGCGCCGGAGCGCTGATGTCGCAGCTCTCCGAGTCGTTGCGCCGGTTCGGTCGTTACCAGGCGGTGCGGCGGTTCGCCCGCGAGCATGATTGGTCGAACAGCACGACGCCTGCTCCGGCGCGGATCGCGACCGGGATCGAGTTGCGCGGCGTCGGGTTCTGTTATCCCGGCACCGACCGCGAGGTGATCACCGATCTCGACCTGAGCATCCCGGCCGGCACCAGCGTCGCCCTGGTCGGCGAGAACGGGGCCGGCAAGACCACGCTGGTCAAGCTGCTCGCCCGGATGTACGACCCCACCCAGGGCGAGGTGATCATCGACGGGCTGGCCCTGACCATGATCACGCCGGACGGCTGGCGGCGGCAGCTGTCCGCGGCGTTCAGCGACTACGCGCGGTTCGAGTTCACCGCCCGGGAGGCCGTCGGGATCGGTGATCTCGAGCGGCTGGACGACCCGGGCGCGCTGCGCCGGGCGATCGTCGAGGGCGACGCACAGACCGTGATCGACGGGTTGCCGCACGGGCTGGACACGCAACTGGGCAAGCAGTTCAGCGGCGGCGTCGATCTGTCCGGCGGCCAATGGCAGCGGGTCGCGCTGGCCCGCGCGTTCATGCGGGACCGGCCGCTGCTGTTGCTGCTCGACGAGCCGACCGCCGCGATCGACCCGGAGGCCGAGCACGCCCTCTACGAACGTTTCGCGCTGCGCGCCGCGGCCGCCGCCCGGGAGACCGGCGGGATCACCGTCCTGGTCTCACACCGCTTCTCCACGGTCCGGATGGCCGACCTGATCGTCGTTCTCGATCATGGCCGGATCCTCGAGGTGGGCACCCACGAGGACCTCCTCGCCGCCGGCGGCCACTACGCCGAGCTCTTCGAGCTCCAGGCCCGCGCCTACCGCTGACCCGTCGGCGGTTCAGGAGGGCGCCGCGGTCGGGACGGCGGTGGCCTCCTGGACGCCGGGGAGGCCCTGTGCGGTCCGCACGACCGCGAGCGAGGCGGCCGGGTCGGCCAGCGTGACCGTGAACGATTCCGGCAGGTCCTCGGGCCCGATGCCGTCGACCGGGCCGGACTTCTCCCGGCTGAGTTCCTTGAACGTCCGGTACGCCTCCTGCCGTGACACGTACCTGACCTCGGCCACGCCGGGCAGGGCGCTCAACCGGTCCGGGATCGCCGCCTTCTGCACCTCGGTGACATCGTCGCCGAGCCGCACCACGATCTTGGTCGGTCCGGGCGGAGCCGACGAAGGCGGAACGGTCGGTGGCGGCGCAGGGATCAGCGAACAGCCCGCCAGCACCAGCGCACCCGCCAGGAAGGCCAGGGCCAGACGTCGCATTTCGGCAGCCTAGCGCCACCACCCCGCCCTGCTTCGGAAAGCTTCGGGCGTCAGCCCAGCTGCACCTCCAGGTACGGTGCGTTGGCGGACTCGCGGCTGCTCAGGTCGGTGGCCAGGCCCTGCCCGGTGGCCGGCTCCTGGACGATCGCCAGATTGACCGTCGCGCCCCGAGTGATCAACTCGGTCAGGCCTGCCGTCAGATCGACGGCGTGCCAGGCCGCCGTACTGTCGAGCCGGAGCACGCCGACCCGGCCGGCCAGCGCGGGCTGGTTCTGCCAGGTCAGCTTGCGCTCCTCGAAGCCGGCGGCGGCCAGCCGGAACACCAGCTCGGCCTCGGTGCCGTTGTTGTCGGCGACCCGGCCGTGGAAGTGCAGCAGGACGCGGCTGATCGGGCGGGTCTGCGCGGCCGGGGTGAACGCCAGGAACGCGCGCCGGGTGAACCCGCTGTCGGGCTCGGGGACGTACTTGACGATCATGCCGCCGTGGCCGCCGAAGTTCTGCGCCGCGTAGGTTCCGTCCCGAACGTAGCTATCGGCGGTGCAGGGGAACTTGGGCCGGTCCGGGTCGGCGACGGCGACCGAGGTCCGAGTGTGCACCAGGCGATGATCGGGAAGTTGCGCGATCGCGGCGATCCGCGCCGTGCCATCGGCGACGCCGGTGATCACGCCGTCCGCCGCGACGGTCGCCACGTTCGGGTCGAGCGCCGCGTAGTCGACCGTGAGCCCGGCGAGGTCGGCGGCCGAGCCGTCCGTCATCGTCCCGGTCAGTTCACCGGCCACCTGCTTGCCGATCGGGACCGGTCCGACCGCGAGGCTCAGCGATTCCAGCCGGTTCTCCCGGCGGACGTCCACCGAGCGGCCCGGGATCTCGACCTCGGTGATCGAGTTCCAGCCGTTGGCGGAGTTGCCGTGACCGACGATCCGCAGGTAGCGAGCGGTGGACGGTTCGAGGTCGTACGTCTCGAAGGCGGCACTGGTGCCGCCGCTGCTGCCGCTGAACACCGGCCGCCAGCTCGTCTCCCCCGCCGCGGCGACTTCGACGTCGAACCGGGCGACCCGGGTGTCGCCACTGGACCAGGCGATCTTGATCGACTCGACCGGGCCGTCCGAACCGAGGTCGTACGCGATCCATTGACCGTCGCCCTCGGCGGACCAGCGGGTCGCCGGGTCACCGTCCATCGTGTTCACCGGCACGTTGCCGTCGTCGGTGCTGGCGATGATCGTCTCCGGGAAGTTGCCCAGCCCCAGCGGCGTGCGCCGCCAGACCCAGTAGACCCCGCGTTGGTGACCGGGCCGGACCGTGATCACCCGGGTCGGCTGGTCGCTCCGGCCGGGCAGAATGTTGATCTTGGTACCGGGCTCGGCGGCGGCGGTGATCTTGGGATCGTCGGGCAGGTCGACACCGTACGTGAAGTTGCCCGGCGCGAAGCCCGGGATCGTCTCGCCGCCCACGGCGAGATCGGTCAACGTGGCGATCTTGGCCGCCGGAGCCGGCCACGCGGCGAGCTCGGTCACCGGTTCCGGGGACGGCAGCGCGGCACCCGGGACCAGCGGGACGAACTCGATCGCGAGTGTCGCCGCGGCCGTCTCGGGCAGCCGTACGGTGAGTTTCCGCAGCCCCCGGTTGGTCGCCTGTCCCGACGGGTCGGGCGACGTCCAGAGCGGCCGGGCGGACAGTTCGAGGAAGGTCGCGTCCGGGGTCAGCACCCGGGCCAGCAGCCGCTGGCCGGCCAGTGCGAGGGTGGCGCTGCGACCATCCGCGCTGATGGTGATCTTGGCGCTGGTGTGCGCGAACCACCACAGGTCGCCCGGTTCCTTGATCGTGATCTCGTCCTGGACGATCACCCGGCGCCGGTGATCGAACAGCCGCCAGCCGCGGCGCCAGGAGACGATGTCGGGATGCGCCCCGGTGCCGTCGATGACGAACCAGGACTCGGCCGGGCCGGTCCTGCGGGCCACCACGGTGCCCACCGCGTCCGGCCGCTGGCCGGGATCCTCGCCGGGATTGACGACCAGCGTGTTCTGGCCCTCCGGGCGCTTCCGGTAGTACGTCCAGCGCGGCTCGTGGAAATAGCCGGGCAGGTTGTAGTTGTCGCTGCCGAGCTCGACGAACCAGCGCTGGCCCAGCGCGTCCAGGACCCAGGAACCAAGATCAAGATCGGAGTGGCTGGTCGCGTTGTCGCCGGCCTTGCCGGCCAGGTAGAGCGCCTCGTCGCGCTCCCAGCCGCTGCGGGCGGTGGCGACCGCGCAGTGATCGAAATAGGCGTCGAGGGCGGTCCCGCTCGCCACCGGACCGCGGGTCCGGTCGGGGTCGTACCAGATCAGCCCGACCGGCAACTGGGCCCAGCCCGGCTGCCGGGTGGACGCCCCGAGCCGCGCCAGCCAGGCGTAGTCGGGCCGGTCGAACCGCCGGGCGAACCAGAACATCTCGGGAATCCGGCTGGCCCCGGCGGCACCGTCGTAGTAGTTGAACGCCAGACCGGTCGGGCCGGCCAGGTGCAGCGGAAAGTCCACCGTGGTGGCGACGCCCGGTGACTCGGACAGCCCGTCGTCGCCGCCGGTGGCCGAGTCGAGCACGGCCAGGAGGAGGACCAGATACTTCGCGGCGTACTCCCAGTAGCCGGCACCCTCCGGGTAGCCGCCGTCGGGCGCGTACTCGCCGATCGCCAGCGGCAGCGAGGCCACCGCCTTCGTGATCACGTCCCGGGCGACCTCCGGAAACCGGTCCGCGACCGCCAGCGCACCCGTGATCATGCCGCCGTTGCAGACGATGTTCCAGTTGTTGGTCCAGGTCGGCCACTTGTGCGCGGTCGGGGCACCGCCGTAGACGGCCAGACCAGGCTTGAGCCCGTGGTTCACCAGCGCGGTCTCCAGCGTCGCCCGCTGCTCGGCGGACCATGCGGCGTGCCACCAGTCGTAGCCGATCGCGACGGCGTGGGTCATCTCGGCCACGTCGAGGAAGTGCCGCTGATGGTTCCAATCCGGAAACGCGCAGACCGCGGCGAGCTCGGCCCAGAGCCGGTCCCGGTAACCGGCGTCGCCCTCGATCGCGTACGCGAAGCCGAGTGTGTAGACGCGATGCTGCGCCTCTCGGCTGGTCGCCAGCAGCCGCAGCCCGTCGGGGATCTGGTACGTCACCGGCGGCTGGTCCAGCAGCCCATCGGCCGCGGACTTGATCTTGCCGTACCAGGCGGCCGCGACCGGATCGTTCTTGATCACCGAGCGCGGGTGATCGAAATCGGAGAGCAGCAGCCGCGGGTGTTCCGGCCGTACGGTGATCGGCTCGGCGGCGGCCCGCTGCGCCTGGAGCAGCAGCTGGCTCAGGCCGAGGGTTGCGGCACCGGCCGCGAGGAAGGCGCGTCGTCGCATCGGATTCCTTCGGTGTGCGGGTTGGTGTTGATCTTCGGAAGCGGACCGGCCGGGCGGCAACGGAACCGACACAACCCGACAGTGATCATCTAGGCTGAGCCGGGTGACCGGGGGTCTGGCCGAGCAGCGCCGCGCGGCGATCCGGCGCGAGTTCGCCCGCCGTGGTTCGGTCCGGACGGCCGAGCTGGCGGAGCGGCTCGGGGTCAGCGAACGGACCGTGCAGCGGGACCTGGACTGGCTGGCCGACCAGCTGCCGACCGGGCGCCGGGTCTACGGCGGTCTGGTCAGTGCCGAGCCGGGCACGGCCGGACCGGGCCTGCGGATCGGGATGCTGCTGCCGGTCGGCGACTACTACTACGAGGAGGTCATCGCCGGTGCCGAGGCGGCCGCCGCGGCGCTCAACGTACGGCTCGTGGTCGGCACCTACGCCTACCGGGAGGACCTGGAGACCGCGGCCCTGCACCGCCTCGGCGAGGTCCGGCTGGACGGGCTGGTCGCGACGGTCGACTACCGCGGGCACGGCTACCACCAGTTGCGCACGCTCGGCCTGACCACCGTCGTCATCGAACGGCCCTGGCATCCGGACCGGTTCGCCTCCGACACCGCGGACGCCGACCAGATCGACCACGTCTGCTCCGATCACCATGCCGGCGCCGGGATCGGCCTGCGCCACCTGGCCGGGCTCGGCCACCGTTCCGTCCTCTGCCTGGTCCGCAGCACGGCGACCGCTGTCCCGCTGCTGCGCGGCCTCGAACACGCCGCCGCCGAGCTGGGGCCCGGTTGCCCGGTCGAGGTGCACGCGGTGCCGGTGGACCCCGACACCCTGGAGCCCGAGCCGTCCGTCTGGCAGGCCCTGCTGGCCGAGGTCGTCGAGCGCTGCCGTACTGGAGCGGTCACCGCGATCTTCGCTCACGCCGACTGGGAGGCCCTCGAGCTCTACCGCCGCCTGACCGCGGCCGGCATCCCCGTCCCGGGCCGGGTCTCCCTGCTGTCGTACGACGGCGTCCGGTTCGGCCCCGAACCCGTCCTCAGCGCGGTCACGCCCCGCCGCCGCTGGATCGGCACCATGGCCGTCGAGACGGTCGTCGACCGCCTCCGCAGCCGCGGCCGCCGTACCCACGAGCAACGCCCCGGCTACCAGGTCTCCCTGGTCCCCGAACTGATCCTCCGCGCCACCACGGCTCCCCCGCCGCCGTGACCTCGTGGGCAAGTGGCACAGATCTGCAACGCAACGCCCGCGCTCGCCCCCGATTGGTGCCCGTGGCGGCGTTGTGTTGCAGATCCGTGCCGCTTGGGGATCAGGCGGCGTGCCCCAGGCGGCGGATCGCAAGCGTGCGGCGGATCGACGCGAGCACCCATTCGGGATCCTCGGTCAACTGCGGCCACGTGAAATGCAAGACAGTCCAGCCGCCGGCGGCGAGATCGGTCCACTTCCGCCGGTCGCGATGGAATTGCTCCTCGCTCCGATGGAACGCGTAGCCATCGATCTCGATCGCGACGCGCGATCCGTGGAACACGATGTCGACGACGTAGCGGACCCGGCCCACCCGGATCGGGCAGTTCCCCAGCCAGCCGTCGATGTGGGCTTCGCGCAACAGCCCGTGCATGGTCCGTTCCGCGGGCGACCAGGGTCGACGGCGCGACCGCGTCAACCAGCGACGGCGACGTTGGTTGTCCCGACGGCGCGCAGTCTCGTCGAGTGCGGCGTCCAAGCAATCGATCGAGACCAGTCCGGTGCGCAGCACCCGTTCGATCGCGGCGCCGCGGTCGGTCAGCGCCAGGTCGAGAGCGGTCAGCTCCGGCGCGGTGACGCGGACGCCGCCGACGTCGCGGACCAACGGACGCGGGATGGTCTCCTGCACCACGTCGACCCCCGGCTGGACCCGCTTCCGTGGCAAGGCCGCTGTGATCACCGGAACTTCGAGCTCGGGCCAGAAGGTCAGCCTGGCCGCGGCCCAGCGAGTCAGGACGATGTCGTCGTCCCACGAGGCGAGCGCCCGGAGCCGGACCTCGAGTCGGTCGACGGTCTCGACCGGGGCGAGCACCCCCGGCAGCACCGCGGTCAACCGACCCTGCTCCACGAGCCGATACAGGCTGCGTCGGTGATCCGGATGCCGGCGCAAGGCGATCACTCCGCCGCCGTCGGCGAGCAGCGCTTCGAGTGGGATGCGTCTCTGCACTCGACGATCATGGAACGTTCGCCGCGCTCAGGCCAGCATCCGTCCGCCGGCCTGTGGATAACGTCCAGCGGCCGACTGCTGTGGACAACCTGCGCCGACGCGCCAAACGGCACAGATCTGCAACGCAAACCCTTCTCGCTAGCCAAATCGGGGCCGCAGAGGGCATTCCATTGCAGTTCTGTGACGTATGGGCTCGGAAGGTTCTCCGGTGAGGTCGACGTCCTGCGGCAAATCGGCGCTGCGGTCGATGGCCAAGGCAGATCCGGCCAAGGACACTGCAGCGAAAAGGCTGCGGCCGTTCCGGCACGCGCCGTCTCGGCACGCGCCGTCTCGACCGGAGCCCGCTCACCCGCGGCCGCGACTCCCGGGGACCCGCGAACGTCGAAGTTGATCAGCGGCTCAGCCGAAGATCGCCTCGTACTGGTCCAGGGCTTCGCGGGCGGCTTCGGCGGCGGACTGGCCGGCGTCGGGCGGGGCGATCACGCGGGCGCCGCCGCCGAGGCGGAGCAGCAGGCCACGGAGCCAGGCCGGGTCGGTGACGCGGAGGGTCACGGTCGCTCCGCCGTCGTCGCGGGGCACCACGGACTCGGTCGGGTAGTACTCGGCGATCCAGGTCGCCCAGGGGCGCAGTTCCAGGGTGACCAGCGGGGCGTCCTTGAGGGCGTCGAACCAGCCGACGGACAGGTCCTTCAGGACGACGCCGGGGTGCGGCTCGACGTCGGTGTCGGTGACCTCGACCCCGGCGATCCGGTCCAGCCGGAAGGTTCGCAGGCCGCCGGCCGAGTAGCACCAGGCGTCCAGGTAGCCGTACCCCTCGAGGACGAAGACCCGGAGCGGATCGACCATCCGCCGGGTGGTCTCGGCCCGGGACGCCACGTCGTAGGTGAGGTCGAGCCGCTTGCCGCGGCGCAGCGCGTCGGCGATCCGGTCCTGGACCTCTTCGCGGGCGGCAGTCACGGTGACGCTGGCCCGGTCCGACGGTGTGACGCTGCCGGTCGCCGCCTCCAGCTTCACCAGGGCGCTGTCGATCGCGCGCCGGTCGGTCCCGGCGACCACCTCGCGCAGCGTCCGCAGCGCCAGGACCAGGGCCAGCGCCTCGTCCGCGGCCAGCCGCAGCGGCCGGGTCAGGTAGTCGGCGTTGGACAGGTGGATCACGCCCTCGCCGTCCACCGCGTCCATGTCGATCTCGATCAGGTCGCCCGGCATCAGGCCCGGCATGCCGCACATCCAGAGCACGTTGAGGTCGCCGCGCAGGGTCTCCTCGCTGACGTTGAACGCGGCCGCCACCTCGGTCAGCGACACGCCGTCGTGCTCGCGCAGGTACGGCACCAGGCTGAGCAGCCGGCGCACCTGGTTCTGCGAAGTACCGGTCACCGGACCACCTCGACGGTACGGACGGTGCCGACCACCGCGGTCAGCTGGTCGATCACGGCCTGTCGCAACTCGGCCGGCTCGACGACCACCACGTCCGCCGCGTACCGGGTGATCTCCTCGGCCAGGTAGCTCACCTCGGTGTAGCCGACCCGGTAGGCCGCGAACCCGGACGGCAGGTCGACGCCCAGCGAACGCACGTCCACCGGCTCGCCACGCCGGGACAGCGCCGGCGCCTTCCCGGGCCGCAGCGCCACCAGCGCGGTCGCGGTCGGCTCGGCCGGGGCCAGCGACTTGGCCAGCGAACGAAGATCAAGATCGTCCGGCACCTGGTAGGCCCCGGGCTTCGAGGCCCGCCGCGGCACGTCGCTGATCCGGGACAGCTTGAACATCCGCACCGCGTCCCGGTCGGTGTCCCGGCCGATCACGTACCAACGGCCCTTGGTCGAGGTCAGCCCCCACGGCTCCAGCGTCCGCCGCGCCCCGCCGCGATAGGTGAACGACATCCGGATCCGTTGCAGGACGGCGTTCCAGAGTGGTTCGAAGGCCGGCTCCTGGGCCTGCACCGACGGCTCCAGCGAGGCCAGCTGCGACGTGTCCGGCTCGATCCCGGCGGCCCGCAGCTTGGCGATCGCGCTCATCGTCGACTCGGCCACCGAGGCGTGCTGCCAGACCCGCGCCGCGACCCCGACCACGGCGGCCTCGTCGGCGGTCAGATCGATCGGCGGCAGCTCGAACTCCGACGGCCGGATCCGGTAGCCGGGCTCGTCGTCGAACAAGGGGTCGTAGGTGCCCACCTCGATCGGTACGCCGAGCGCCCGCAGCTCGTCCTTGTCCCGCTCGAAGGTGCGCTCGAACGCTGCCGCACTCAGCCCGTGGTACGCCTCGACCGCCTCCCGGATCTGGGCCTTGGAGACGAACCGGCCGGACACCAGCAGGCAGATGGTGAGGTTGAGGATGCGTTCGGTCTTGCGGGTGGTCATGGGCGGATCCAGCGTCACCTTCGTTCGAATACCCGTGCGATTGACGGGTCTTGAACGCTACCAGACTTCCTGCTCTGGCCGAGGCCGACACAGGCGATTAGGATCGGTGTTCACCTTCCTCTTTCCGCGCACCCGTACGACATCGGCGTCCCCAGCCTCGAGGAGCAAGCCCGTGTCGTTTCGCGGACAGCCGCATCGCCCC
This sequence comes from Microlunatus sp. YIM B11417, assembly GCF_059617205.1. Lineage (NCBI taxonomy): Bacteria > Bacillati > Actinomycetota > Actinomycetes > Propionibacteriales > Propionibacteriaceae > Microlunatus > Microlunatus sp. YIM B11417. Next base: position 78,831 of record NZ_JCAMPJ010000003.1, on the reverse strand, counting down.
ACCGGCCCCGGATCGCAGCGGATGCCGGCCGTCCAGTGGGTCTGCGACCTGCTCCGCACCGAACTCGCCCTGGGCAGCTTTCCGGACGGCGTGCTGCCCGGCGAGGAGGCGTTGATCCGCGGCTACGGAGTCAGCCGCGGCACCATCCGGCAGGCCCTGCTCAATCTCACCGACCAGGGCGTGCTGGACCGGGTCCGCGGCGCCGGCACGTTCGTGGTGGCGCCGACGATGCTGCGGCACGGCATCGACGAGTCCCGGGACCTGGCTCAGGACGTCAACGCCGGAGGGGTACGGATCACGATCCGCACCAGCTATGCCGAACTGCACCCGGCCGTCCCCGCGCTCGGGACGCTGCTCGGCCTGCGGGCCGGCGAGCCGGTGGTGATCATGGAATCGACGACGTCGCTGGACGGGTCGCCGCTGAGCCTGCGCACCGCGTTCCTGCCGGGCGAGCGGTTCGCGGCGCTGGTCGAGCGGCGGGACTTCGATCTCGACCGCTCCCCGTACGAGATCATCGCGGAGGTGATCGGCGGGCCGGTCGGCGACACCGAGCTGCAGATCGGCTGCTCCAACGCGGACGGGCTGTGCGCCGAGCTGCTGCAGGTCCCGGTCGGTTTCGCCCTGCTCGACACGACCCGGACCATCCGCGCGACCGACGGCACGCCGCTGGAGTACAGCAAGGCGCATGCGCGGGCGGACCGGATCAGCTTCTCGACCGTGATGCGCGCCCTCGGACCATGATCGTCTTCGAGCGGGTCTCGCCGACGATCATGATCCCGGCCGCGACCACGGCGAACATGATCGCGATCAGCACCAGGGCACCGGCCGCGCCGGCGACGGTGATCATGGCGCCGGCGGCCAGGGTGCAGCCGGTGAAGCCAAGATCACGGGAGATCCGGGTGGCCGACAGACCGACCTCCGGTGTGCCGGCCAGGTCGACCAGCACCGCCGGCAGCAGGCTGAGCATGCAGCCGCCGGCCAGCCCCAGTGGCACCAGCGCGGCGAAGAACACCGCGGCCGAGGCGGTGTGGACGGCAACCGCCAGCACCGCCACCCCGGACAGGCCGAAGATCGTGCCGGCGATGATCATGGTGCGGCGGCCGTTGCGGTCGGACCAGCCGCCGCCGAACGCCATCGCGGCCACCTCGACGGCGTACATGGCGGTGAGGAAGATCCCCAGCCAGCCGCCGCCGAGGCCGAGCACCTCGGCCGCGATCAGCGGCACGGCCATCAGCGCCACCGCGCCGCGGGCGCCCTGCCCGATCGCACCCAGGCAGAGGGCCAGCACCGGTCGCGGCCGGTCCAGGCCGGGCAGCCGGGGCAGGCTCCAGCGTGGCCGGACCCCGCTCCTCAGGGTCGGCAGCCCGAACCAGGCGACGGCGGCGCAGACCAGGGCCAGCCCGCCGCAGACGGCGAAGGCCAGCCGCAGCCCGAAGGTGCCGGTGCCGAGGGTCGACACCGCTCCCCCGGACAGCGGGGCGACCGCCGAGCCGAGCGTCATCGCCGCCTGGAACCGGCCGATCGCCGTACCCACCCGATGGCTGCCGGTCAGCTTGATCGCCAACTGCGGCCCGGCCGACGCGTAGAGCGCCAGCCCGACCCCCTGCAGCAGCCGGGCCGCGGCCATGATCAGGAACGACGGCGCGACGGCCGAGCCGAACGAGCCGAGGGCCCAGAGCAGCATCCCGATCGTGATCGCCCGGCGCGGTTCCAGGAACGGCAGCACCCGGGTCCCGAACAGGTCGAGCAGCAGGACGACGGCGGTCAGCGATGCGACCGAGGCGCTGGCGGCGAACGGGTCGGCGCCGAGCTCGACCGCCAGCACCGCCGTGAGCGGCGCGGTCAGGCCGAGGGTGAGGCCGGCCGCGACGCTCAGCGGATAGAAGACCCTGATCGCCGCAGCCGGACCTTGATCATCGGCAACACCCCGAGTCAGCTCGGCGGTCACACCACCGCGCCGGCCAGGGCTTCGACGTCGGGAACCCTGAGGTGCCAGTCGGTGACCCGTTGCAGCGCATCGGCGACCTTGAGCACGGTCGCCTCGGCGAACGGCCTGCCGATCACCTGCATCGACAGCGGCAGCCCGTCACGGCTGAAGCCGACCGGGACGGCCGCCGCCGGCAGGCCGGTCAGGTTCCAGTGCCCGGTGTAGCTGGGCTTGTTCAGCCGGCTGCTCGGGGTCAGGTCGGCGGCGCGTTCCGCCGGGGTCGGCGCGGACGGGGTGATCATCACGTCGCAGGTCTTGAGGACGTCGGCCACGGCGCGGCAGAACAGGGTCCGGAACCGTTGCGCCTGGGCGAAGTCGCCGGCGGTGTAGAACGCGCCCCGGGCCAGGGTCGGCCGGGTCCCGGCGCCGTAGTCGGCCCACCGCTTCACCAGGTTGTTCCGGTGGTACGCGTACGCCTCGCCGATCAAGATCAGATGGTTGGCGTCCTTGGCCAGGTCCGGGTACGGCAGCGTCACCTCGTCCGGCTTGGCGCCGAGACCCTCCAGCACCCCGACCGCGGTCAGCACGGCCTCCTTCTGCTCCGGATCGAGTTGATCATGATCGAAGAAGTAGCCGGTCGGCAGGCCGATCTTGATCCCGGAGACGTCCCCGTCCAGCGCGGCCGGGTAGTCGTCGACCGGAACCGCGGCGGCGTTCGGGTCGGACGCGTCGTAGCCCGCCATCACCTGCAGCAGCAGGGCGCAGTCGTACGCGCTGCGGGCCATCGGCCCGATGCTGTCCAGGCTGAACCCGAGCGGCACCACGCCGCTCTTCGGCACCCGCCCGAAGGTGACCTTGAGCCCGGTGTGGCCGTTCACGCAGGCCGGGCCGCGGACCGAGCCGCCGGTGTCGGTGCCGAGCCCGCCCAGCGCCAGCCCCGCCGCGACGGCGACCCCGGTGCCGGAACTGGAGCCGGCCGGCGTGTGCTCGACGTTCCACGGGTTGTGTGGGACGAGGAAGCCCTTCTCCGGATCCGGCAGCCCGATCGCGAACTCGCTGGTGGTGGACTTGCCGAGGAACACCGAGCCGGCCGCCCGCAGCCGGGCCACCACCGGGGCGTCGGTCCCCTCACCCCAGGCCGGATCCAGCACCCGGCTGTTCGCGGTCGTCGGCGCCCCCTTCATCGCGATGATGTCCTTGATCGCCAGCGGGATGCCGGCCAGCGGACCTTGATCATCTCCGGCGGCCAGGGCTGCGTCGGCAGCGGCGGCCTGCTCGAGCGCCTGGTCGGCGGTCACCGTGACGTAGGCGCCGAGAGCGTCGTTCAGCGCGGTGATCCTGGCCAGGATGGACCGGGTCAGCGCGACCGAACTGGTCGCACCGGAGCGCAACGCCGCAGCGGCGTCGGCGATGGTCAGCGGTTGATCGTTCATCGTGACTCGCTTCCTTCGGTCGGGTAGTAGTCGAGCGGGTCGAACCGGGCCGACGGTTCGAGGGCCTCCAGCTCGGGCAGGTGGAGCGCGTCGGCGGCCTGCCGGATCAGCGGGTAGTCGGCGACGAACGTCGCCTGCTCGAACTCGGAGACGGTCAGGCCGGCCGCGGCCAGCAGGCCGGCGACGATCTCCTCGGCAGTTGCGGTCATGCGGGATCCTTTCTGGGTAAGGGAGTCTGGGCGGTCGCGGGGGTTCGGGGCAGCGCGTCGCGGTGCTCGCCGTAGGCGTGGCAGGCGACCAGGTGTCCCGGCTCGGCCTCGATCGGCGCCGGCGGCAGCTCGGCGCAGACCGGGCCGGCGAACGGGCAGCGGGTCCGGAACCGGCAGCCGCTCGGCGGGTCGATCGGGCTCGGCAGATCCGTGTCCTGAGCCTGTCGAAGGACCTCCCCGGGCGCACCTCCTTCGACAGGCTCAGGACGAGGCTTCGACAGGCTCAGGGCGCGTTCGGATTCGGCCGGGTCGAGGGCCGGGATCGACGACAACAGCAATTGCGTGTACGGGTGCAGCGGGGTCCGGTAGAGCGCGGCCGCCGGCGCCTGCTCGACCACCTGGCCGAGATACATCACGGCGACGTCGTCGCTGACGTACTCGACGACGTTGAGGTCGTGGCTGATGAAGACGTACGTCAGCCGGTAGTCCCGCTGCAGGTCGGTGAGCAGGTTGAGCACCTGGGCCTGGATCGACTTGTCCAGCGCGGACACGGCCTCGTCGAGCACCACCAGCTTCGGCTGCAGGGCCAGCGCACGGGCGATGTTGACCCGCTGCCGCTGGCCGCCGCTGAGCTGGTGCGGATAGCTGTCCGCGTACGAGGTCGGCAGCCCGACGTCGTCGATCACCCGGGTGACCCGTTCGGTGATCGTCTTCGGCGACGCGCCGCGGACCCGGAGCGGGAAGGCGATCGACTCGCCGACGGTGGCCCGCGGGTTGAGCGCCGAGGACGGGTCCTGGAACACCATCTGCATCTGCTCGACGACGTCCCGGGGCCGCCGGCCGCGGGTGGCGATCTGCCGGTTGTCGAAGATCATCTCGCCGCCGGTGGCCGGGTGCAGCCCGACGATCACCCGGGCCAGCGTCGACTTGCCGCAGCCGGACTCGCCGACGATGCCGAGCGTCCGGCCCTCCCGCACCTGCAGCGACACGTCGGTCACCGCGGACAGGGTGGCCCGGCGGCCGCCGCTCCGGACGTCGAACTCCTTGGAGACGTTGATCAACTCCAGCAGCGGCCGTTCCGGCGTGGTCGCGGTCGGCACCTCGCTGGTCGTGGTGGTGGTCATGGCGCTCCCTTCAGAGCCTTGAGTCCATGGCCTCGCGCAGCGCGTCGCTGGCCAGGTTGAACGCGACCGAGGTGACGAAGATGAAGAAGCCGGGCACCATCGTCACCAGCGGGGTCCGGGTGATCGCGCCGCGCAGGCTGTTCAGCATGTAGCCCCACTCCGGCGCGGGCGGCGCGGAGCCGAGACCGAGGAAGCTGAGGCTGGCGGCGATGATCATGGCCACGCCGACCAGTCCGGAGGCGTACACGATGATGTCGTTGAGCACGTTGGGCAGGATCTGGGTCCGGGCGATCGTCACCGGGCCGGCGCCACTCAACCGGGCCGCTTCGACGAACTCGCGGGTGATCACCCGGCGGGTGGCCGACTCGGCGACCCGGGCCACCGGCGGTACGAAGACGATGCTCACCGCGATGATCGTGTTGGTCAGGCCAGGGCCGAGCGACGCGCCGACCGCGATCGCCAGCAGGATCGCCGGGAACGCGTACAGCATGTCCATGATCCGCATCAGCACGGTGCCGACGATTCCGCGCACCATGCCGGCGGTGACGCCGATGGTCGTGCCGACCAGGGCTGCGGCGACGGTCGGTGCGAAGCCGGCCAGCAGCGACAGCCGGCCGCCGTAGAGGACCCGGGCCAGCAGGTCCCGGCCCTGTTCGTCGGTGCCCAGCGGGTGGCCGGGCGCGCCGAGGTTCTGCAGCCGTTCCACCGGCCGACCGACCAGCGGGTCGTACGGGGTCAGCAGCGGGGCGAAGATCGCGCCGAGGACGAGCAAGATCAGGATCGCGGTCGCGACGACGCCGGTCCGATTGGTCAGGAAGCGGCGCCCGGTCTCCCGCCAGAACGACTGGGCCACCACGGTGGACGCGACCGCGTTCCACTCCTCCGCCCGTTGCCGGGCCTGGCCGCGCTGCTCCTCGGTGCTGTCGCGGCCGAACGCCGGCGGCAGCAGGGTCGGCACCGGTACGGCGGCTGATTCGGTCATGACACCGCTCCCCTCACCCGCGGGTCGATCGCCGCCTGCAGCAGGTCGACGACCAGGTTGATGATCACGAACGTGACGGCGATGATCAGCGTCGCGCCCTGCACGACCAGCAGGTCCCGGGCCGAGATCGCGTTGAACACGAGCAGCCCCATCCCCGGCCAGCGGAAGATCGTCTCGACCAGCACGGAGCCGCCGAGCAGCGCCCCGATCTGGACGCCGGACGTGGTGAGCACCGGCGAGATCGCGTTCCGGAGCACGTGCCGGCGGACCTCGAACTCGCTCAGGCCCTTGGCGCGCAGGGTTTCCACGAAGTCGGCGCCGAGTACGTCGACGATGCCGGCCCGGGTCACCCGGGCGGTGATCGCCATCGTGATCAAGGAACCGGCCAGCACCGGCAGCACCAGACTGCGCACGGCGACGATCGGGCCGTCGTGGAAGTTGGCGCCGCCGGAGGGCAGCAGCCTCAAGCCCCCGGCGAAGACACCGAGCAGAACGATCGCCAGGAAGAAGGACGGGATGCTCAGCCCGGACAGGCTGAACACCGAGACCACCCGGTCGATGATCCTGCCCCGCCGGGTGCCGGCCAGGTAGCCGAGCAGCAGCCCCAGCGCGATCCCGAAGACGGCCGAGACCAGGGCCAGTACGGCGGTGTTGCCCCAGGCCTGGAGCAGCAGGTCGGCGACCTCGCGGCGCCGCTGGGTGGAGTAGCCGAGGTCGCCCTGCAGGGCGGCCAGCAACCATTCCAGGTAACGCAGCGGCAGCGGGTCGTTCAGCCCGAGTTGATCACGGATCGCCTGGCGCTGTTCCTCGGTGGCGTCCTCCGGGACCAGGCCGGCCTCGGGCGAGCCGGGCAGGACGGTCATCAGGAGGAAGACGATCACCGAGACGCCGAACAGGATCGGCACGGCGAGGGCGGCGCGACGGACAGCGACACGGAGCATGATCAGTCCCCCGTTCCGAGCGAGATGGTGGTGAAGTCGACCCACCAGGACTGGGCCTGGACGTAGCCCTGCACCTTGGGCGACATCACCCGCAGGTTGAGGTCGTGCATCCAGAACAGGAAGTAGGCCTGGTCGACCGCGACGTCCATCATCTGTTGCAGATAGGCGTCCTGGGCGTTCGGTTCGGCCTGTTGCGGGGCCAGGCTGAGCGCCTTGTCGATCGCCGGGTCGCAGGTCCCGGCCGCGTTCGGCTTGCCGCCCGGCCGCTCGCAGAAGAACGACGTGTTGTAGCCGGTCGGCGTCATCCCGGCCGCGGGCGACGCCCAGAGGATGTCGATGTCGTTCCAGGTCTCCGAGTTGAGCCCGTCCAGGCCGACCGAGATCAGCGTGTTCCACTCCATCGGCTGCAGGTTCACCCCGACGCCGATCGCGGCGAAGTCGGCCTGCAGCTTCTGCATCATGACGTCCGGGTACATGTTCCCGGAGCCGCCGGTGGTGTAGCCGAACGTGATCGTCAACTCCCCCGGCCCATAGCCCGCCTCGGCCAGCAACTGCTTGGCCCGGTCGACGTCGTAGTGGTAGCCGGGGTTGCCCTGCGCATAGGCCGGATGCCCCTGGTAGACGTACTGGGTGGCCGGGTAGCCGACGTTGTTGATCAAGGCCGCGGTGCCCTCCCGGTCCAGCGCGTAGTTGAGCGCCTGGCGCAGCTTGAGGTTGCCGGCGAACGGCGGCCGGAACAGGTTGAACCGCGGCATGATCCCGTGCGGGTACTTGCCCAGGTGGATCACGTAGCCGTCGGACTCGAGTTGATCAAGGGCGTCCGGCGACGGCACCTCGGCCCAGTCCACCTCGCCGGACATCAGCATGGACAGCCGGGACGCCGCCTCCGGCTGCGGGTAGAGCACGATCTTGTCCAGCTTCGGCGGACCGTCCCAGTAGTCCGGGTTGCGGCTCAGCTCCATCACCTCGCCGTCGACGTACCGGGTCATCAGGAAGGGCCCGGTGCCGACCGCGTGCGCGTTGTAGTTCTCGTTGCCGTGCTCGCGGATCACCGCCGGGCTGGGGAACTTGATGTGCAGCAGATCCCAGTGCAGCCAGGCGTACGGCTGGGTGGTGACGAACCGGACCTTGTGATCGTCGAGCTTCGCGTAGCTCTTGATGTACCGGAGCTGGGCCGCCTGGCCGGCCGCCGAGGTCTGGTAGAAGAACTCGAAGTCCGGGTTCGCCAGCCGGTCCAGCTGGAAGATCACCGCGTCGGCGTCGAAGGCCGTACCGTCGTGGAACCGGACTCCCTTGCGGAGCTCGAAGGTCCAGGTCCGCAGGTCCTTCGACACCGTCCAGGACCTGCCCAGGCTGGGCCGTGGCGTCGGCAGCGTCTCGTCCTGATCAAGGTCGAGCCGGGTCAGCGCGTCGTAGAGGTTGTTGCCGACGAACCGGTACCCCTCGTAGCCCTCGTTCGGCGGCGTCGACGGGAACGGGATGTTGCCGGCCGACATCGCGATCCGGAGCACCTGGCCGGAGCCTGGCGTGCCCTCGGCCGAGCCGGCACAACCGGCGGCGACCAGGCCGACCGGCGCCAGGGCGGCGGTCGCGGCCAGCAGCTCCCGCCGGTTGATCATGACGGCTCCCGTTCCGCCGCCGGCACCAGCAGGCAGCGGCTCCAGTGATCACCGGCAACCGTCGCGGGCGTCGGCAGGCCGGCCCAGCAGTCGGCCACCGCGTAGCGGCAGCGCGGCGCGAAGGCGCAGCCCGGCGGCAACCGCCGCAGGCTGGGCGGGGCACCCGGGATGGCGTTCGGGCGGCGGTCCTGGCCGGGCCGGACGTTCGCCTCGATCAGCCCTTCCGTGTACGGATGCGCAGGCCGGGTCAGCACCTCGGCCGCGGTCCCGTACTCGACCAGCCGGCCCGCATACATCACCGCGACGTCGTCGGCCAGTTCGGCCGCAACGCCAAGATCATGAGTGACGATCACCAGTCCCGAGTCGACCTCCTGCTGCACCTCCCGGAACAGCCGCATGATCCGTGCCTGCACCGTGACGTCGAGGGCGGTGGTCGGCTCGTCGGCCAAGATCACCGAGGGTCGGCCGGCGATCGCCATCGCGATCACCACCCGCTGCCGCATGCCGCCGCTCAGCTCGGACGGGTAGGCCTTCAGCCGGGCGGCGGCGGAAGGGATCTGGACCAGCTCCAGCAGTTCCAGCGCCCGAGCGGCGGCTCCGCCGCGGCCGATCCCCGGGTCCTGCTTGCGGATCGTCTCGGTCAGCTGGCGTTCCACGGTGTAGACCGGGTCGAGTGCGGTCAGCGGATCCTGGAACACCATCGAGATCTCGCGGCCGCGGGTCCGCCGCCGTTCCCGCGGCGACATCGCGAGCAGATCCCGGTCGCCGAGCTGGACCCGCCCCTCGATCCGGGCCGACGGAGGGTTGATCCCGATGATCGACCGGAGCATGGCGCTCTTGCCGCTGCCGGACTCGCCGATCACCGCCAGCACGCCGCCCCGGGGCACCGCGAAGGAGACGCCGTCGACGGCACGCAAGGGGCCGGACCTGGTCCGGAACTCGGTGACAAGATCATGAACCGTGAGCGCCATCGGCGCCGGCGCGGGTGCCGCCGTGACCGGCGGTGCAACCTCGCGGATTCGAGTGGTGACAGACATGACCGGGCCCTCCCCAATCGGACTCAGAAATGGTGTGGAACAGCGGCGCAGGTGTTGATCAAGCCAGCGCGAGATGGTCGGCGAAGGACACCGACTGGGTGTAGGCCTGTGCGGCACGCAGCAGCAGGTCGTCGGAGAACATCGGCCCGACCAGTTGCAGGCTGACCGGCAGCCCGTCCCGTTTCGCCGTCGGTACGGCCAGCGCCGGGTGCCCGGTGAAGTTGAACGGCCGGGTGTTCGCGACGGCGTTGAAGGCGACCGAACCGGTCAGGGCGGCGCGCAAGGCCTCCAGCCGGTCCGGGATCGGCTGATAGCGCGGCGCCTGGGTCGGCGTGGTCGGCATCGCCAGCAGATCGACCTCGGCGAACGTCGCGTCGTAGGCGTCGATGAAGGCGCGCCGGCTGTTCTGGGCCCGGGCGTAGACCCGGCCGCCGTGCTGCTGCCGGACGTAGGTTCCGGCCAGCAGGGTGAGCAGGGCCCGCGGGTCCAGCAGGTCCTGATGATCTTGCCAGAGCCGGGTGATCGCGACGATCGTCGACTCCGGGTAGTAGGTCCGGGTGAACGCGCCGTAGAAGCCCGAGCCACGGACCGCCAGTGCCCCCTCGGCCGACATCGCCTGCTGGGCCAGGCCGATCGTCGTGTGCTGGGGTACCGAGATCTCGGTGATCTTGGCGCCGAGCTCGGCCAACTGGTCGAGCGCCTGGTGCACCGAGTCCTTGACAGCGTCGGTCGCGTCGGCGAAACCCTCCGTGAGGATGCCGATCCGCAGTCCCTCGACCCCCTCGTCGAGCCGGCTGGTGGCGTCGTAGAAGTCCGGAACCTCCTTGCCCTGGCGGGGATCCAGGCCGTCATACCCGGCGGTCGCCTGCAGCGCCAGCGCACAGTCGGCGACCGTCCGGGTCATCGGCCCGGTGTAGTCGATGCTCTGATCGGAGCCGAAGCCGATGCCGAAATGGGAGACCAGCCCGAAGGTCGGCTTCAGCCCGACCGTGCCGGACCAGGACGCCGGGATCCGGATCGAGCCGCCCTGGTCGCCGCCGAACGAGATGTCGACCTCGCCCAGGGCCAGCGCGACCGCCGAGCCGGACGACGACCCGCCGCTGAGATGATCTTGGTCGTGCGGGTTGAGCGGCCGGCCGTAGTCGCCCACTCCGCCGCCGAACCCGAAGCCGCCGGCCAGGCCGTTCATCACGTTCTTGCCGGTGATCACACCGCCGGCCTCCAGGACCCGCTGCACCACGGTCGCGTCGAAGTCGGGCAGGTGTCCTTCGAGGGCGTACGCCCCAAAGCTGAGCGGGATCCCGGCGACCGCGATGTGATCCTTGAAGCTCACCGTCCGGCCGGCCAGCAGCCCTTCGCCGGAACCGTCGATCCGGCACTTCCAGGTCCAGGCGTTGTGGCTGTCCTCGTCGGGACCCGGCCGATACCCGGGCTCCCGCGGCCCCGGGTGACGCGGCGGCGTGGGCCGACCCTCGCGGCTCTGCACGAAGCCGTCGAAGTCGGCGAGCTGGGCGGCCAGTTGCTCGGCGAAGATCGCGGCCTCTGCCGGGGTGAGCTCAACCCCCAGCTCCCCCGCTGTGGCTTGGATGTCGGTGACGCCGGGAACTCGGAACATCCCGTCCTCCTCCTGGTGGGTGATCGCTGACTCGAAGGTCACCCACTGGAGTTACGCCACCAACCCGCTCCGGTTAGCACCGTGTTAAGCGACCCGTCATGATCACCAACACGGTGCTGACCAGGCACGGCGCCGAACGCCGGGAGACGCTCCGCCACCCCAACGCCACGACGTTCCCTGAGCCTGTCGAAGGGCAGGGCAGGTCCGGCTCGGCCCTTCGACATGCTCAGGGCACATTCCAAGGGCCGGCTCAGGGGCGCAGCACGGTCTTGCCCACGGTGGTCCGCGCCTCGACGGCGGCGTGGGCCGCGGTCGCGTCGGCGAGCGGGAAGGAGGCGCCGAGGGTGGGGTTGATCAACTTCGCCTCGAGGTGCTTCAGGGCCCGCGCCGGCAGTGCCCGCCAGTCGTCCGGATCGGGCTGGTAGAGGCCGAGCACGGTGACGTCGGAGCGGTCCGCCGGCCCGGCGAAGTCACCGCTCGCCGCACCGTAGCCGAGGAACCGGCCGCCGGGCTTGATGATCTTGTACGCGGCTCGCCCGAGATCACCGCCCACGCCGTCGAAGACGACGTCCACCGATCCGACCCGGTCGGCCCAGCCTGCCTCGGAGTAGTCGACCGCCTCCGCCGCGCCGAGCTCGCCGACCCGGGCCAGCTTCGCGTGACCCCGCGCGGCGCCGACCACCGTGGCGCCGACGGCCGCCGCCAGCGGCACCAGCCAGTGACCGAGGCTGCCGGCCGCCGCGGTGATCAACACCCGGTCACCGGAACCGATCTCGGCCCGGTCCAGCTGGGCCAGCGCGGTCGACCCGTCGTGCAGCGCCGCCAGGGCGACGGCCGCGTCCAGATCGCCCGGGATCGGGAACACCTCGGTCTCCGGGACGGCCACCCGCTCGGCGTACCCGCCGCCGCGGTAGGTCCCGACCCCTCCGGTCCCGGCGATCACCCGCCGGCCGACCAGCCCGGACTCGACCCCGGCACCAGCCGAATGCACCACACCGGCCACTCCGGCGCCCGGAACGAACGGCGGCTTCACCGCGAAGTACTCCTGCCCCCACCCGCTGCGCAGTTGCGTGTCCAGGAACAACACCTCGGCCGCCTCGACCTCGATGATCAACTCGCCCGGGCCGGCGGTCGGCTCCGGCACCTCCTCCGTCCGGAGCACCTCGGGCCCGCCGAACTCGGTCACCACTGCTGCACGCATGACATTCCTCACTGTCGCGAATCGCTGAGGCTGTCCACGCTAGGAGTTGAAGTGAGGTTGAGCTCAAGCCAGGCGAGGCGGAATCACGATGAACATCACCGGCTCAGCCGGCGACGGACCGGACGACCAGGGCCACGAGCTCGTCGGTGGACCCCTCGTCGGCGAGCACGCCGGGCAGCGTGAGCTGCTCGATGATCAAGCCGGCCAGCGCCACATAGAGCACGATCACGGTGCTCCGGTCGCCGGGCATCCCGGAGGCCGCATGACCGGCGACATTGGCGGCAAGATCCTGTCGGACCCGTTCGGTGAACATCTCGCGCAGGGCCGGCCGGCGGGTGGCCTCCAGCCTGAGCTCCAGCATGGCCAGGTAGACCGACCGGCGCTCGATCAGCCGGGCCACCACGCCCTGCATGACCATGATCAACTCGTCCAGGGTGGACGCCGAGGCGGCTCGGTCGAGCTCGTCCGGGTCCGGTGCGAACCGTACGTAGAGGTGGGCCGCCACCTGGGTCAGCAGGTCGTCCCGGCTGGTGAAGTAGTTCGAGGTGGTGCCGATCGGTACGGCGGCCAGGCCGTCGACCATGCGGAAGGTGAGGCCTCGGGCCCCCTCGTCGGCGAGCGCCTCGATCGCGGCATCGAGCAGGGCGATCCGGCGTTCCGGGTTGCTGACCATGACATCTCCTCCGGCAATGAACCACTACGTTTGAAGTACCTTACCGTCACTAGGACGAATGTCACGGTCGTCCCCCACCGCAGCTACGTACGACGGCGTACCCGTGGTGCGCGGCACGGCGCAGCCCCGAACCCGTTCCCTGACGGACGACAACGAGGCCTGCGCAGACCAGGCTGAATCCCAAGCAAACAACGAGATCCACAAGGAGCATCCATCATGTCGAACACGGTCACCAGCAGCGCCGGCGGCGTCGGCGTCGGCGTGGGCCGGGCGGTACCGGCCCTGGTCGGCGCGGCCGGTTTCGCGCTGGTCTACTTCATCTCCGGGCCGATCAGTTCCTCGTTCGCGACCAGCACCGCGCCGCAGCCGAACGTGAGCGGCGAGGAGACCAAGGCGTGGCTGATCGAGAACACCATGGCGAGCGCGGCCCAGGCCGTGCTGATGCTCGTCTCGGTCGCCTTCCTCGCCGTCTTCGTGGCCTCGGTGGCGGCGATCACCCGATCGGCCGACGGACCGGCCCGGCGCTGGTCCATCGCCGCCGGTACGGCCGCGGTCGCCGGCATCGTGGTCTCCAGCGTGCTGGCCCTGGTGCTGGGCGGGCTCGTCGCCGGCCTCAGTCCGGACGCGGTGGTCGCACTCCGTACCGCGAACTTCATCGCCGGTGGCACCGCGCATGTCGCGCTGCTCGGCCTGTTCGCCCTCGCGGCGTCCAGGATCCCGGGGATGTCGAAGCCGGTCCGGATCTTCGCGATCGTGCTCGCCGTGATCGCGGTCGGCTCGCTCGCCTCGCTGGCGATCTACAACGCGTCGATCCTGATCCTCGCCGGCCGGGTGCTCGGCATGGTCTGGTGCCTGGTCGCCGCGATCAGCCTGGCCCGCCGGCTGCGTTCCTTCCCGCCCGCCTGAACCACTCCCAGAACAGGAGTCGATCATGTCCACGACCGTCCAGACCCGTTTCCCGCAAGGGCTTCTGGGCACCAGCTGGCCCGCCTGGCTGCTGCTCGGCCTGGTCCTGCTGGGCCTGCCGCGGACGATCCTGGCCGACCTCGGGATCGTGGCGCCGGAAAGCTCCTGGGTCTACTTCGTGCTGGCCCTGACCCCGTTCGCGGTCTGGTTCGCGGTCGCCGTCCTGCGGCGCACCGCGACCCCGATCCGTGATCATCTGCTGGCCGGCGCCCTGTACGGGCTGTCCCTGATCGCCGTCCACGAGGCGCTCTGGTGGGCCGGCACCTCGCTGGGCCACCAGCTGTCGAACGACCTGGCGGCGCACGCGTCCACCTGGGCGATCGCCCTGGCGATCGGGCTCGGCGTCGGCACGGTCGCCGCGGTGATCGCCTTCGTGGCCAACCGGGTCCGCCAGACCGCCGGATCCTGAGCCTCGCCCTTCGACAGGCTCAAGGAACGTGGTGGCTGAAGGCGGCGAAGGCGGCCGTGCCGCTCGGCTCGGTGCCGAGCGGTGCGGTGGCGAACAGGCCGACCTCGGCACCGATCCAGCGACCCGGGACGGCCTCGAAGCTCGCGTCGAGCCAGGACCAGGACCCGTCGGTACGGAAGCCGTACCGGCACCGGGCTTCGGCGTCCCAGTCCACCCGCAACTCCACCGTCGCCGGGACCGCCTCCGGCTCGGCGAGCTGCTCCTCGAGCGGGCTCGCACCACCGGTCCGGCAGACCAGCCGTGGACCGTCCTCGGTCAGCTCCAGCCCGATCCACGCGTACCTCTCGCCGAGCACGACCAGGCCGGCCCGGGTGCCGACGGCGCCGGCCAGGCTCAGCCGCACGCTGGCCGAGCCGGGCCCGCCCGACAGGGTCTGGCCGAGCACCCGCGGCAGGTCACGCAGGTTGCCGGGATCGTCGCCGTACGCGGGCAGCCGGAGCAGGCCGTCACCGCGCAGATCGGCCCAGCCGCCGACCGGGTTGCCCTGCCAGTGCCAGAGTGGCCCGAGCCGACTGCCGGTGAAGGCGTCGGACCGGGTCAGCCCGTCCCGGCCCGGGCTCAGGCCGGCCGGCACCGGATGCTCGCGGACCGGCTCGCCGCGCCGGCCCAGCTCCGGCCAGCCGTCCGAGCGCCAGCGCAGCGGCTGCAGATGCACCACCCGTCCGTACGGCCCGCGGTCGGAGAAGTGGACGAACCAGTCCTCCCCCGCCGGCGTGTCCACCCAGGCGCCCTGGTGCGGCCCGTTGATGTCGGTACCGCCCTGGGCGAGCACGATCCGGTCCTCGTACGGTCCCCAGAGCGAGCGGGACCGGAACACCGACTGCCAGCCGTCGGTGACCCCGCCGGCCGGCGCGAAGATCAGATACCAGCCGTCGCGGCGGTAGAGCTTCGGCCCCTCCACAGTCCGATAGCCGTCCAGTTGATCACCGTCGACGACGGTACGGCTCGGGCCGAGCACTCTCGTGCCGTCCGGGCTGATCGGGCAGAGCGAGAGCCGGTTGTTGATCCCGGCCCGGCTGGCCGCCCAGCCGTGCACCAGGTACGCCTTCCCGTCCTCGTCCCAGAACGGGCACGGGTCGATCAGCCCGCGGCCGGGATGGAGCAGGTGCGGCTCCGACCAGGGGCCCTCCGCGCGCTCCGCGGTGATCATGAAGATGCCGTGATCGGGATCGGGGTAGCAGATCCAGAACCGTCCGTGGTGATACCGCAGCGCCGGCGCCCAGACGCCCCCGCCGTGCCGCGGCAGCCGGTAGTGATCATGCGGCGGCACCGCCGGCAGAGCGTGCCCGATCGGCTGCCAGTTGATCAGGTCGGTCGAGGCCAGCAGCGGCAGGCCGGGCGCCCGGTTGAAGCTCGACGCGACCAGATAGAACGTGTCGCCGACCCGGATCACATCCGGGTCCGGCCAGTCCGCGTCCAGGATCGGGTTCCGGTACGTGATCATGAACCCGCCCGGACCAGCCGGCCGGTGAGCAGCTCCGGGTCGGTGTGCCAGCCGTCCAGCACCACCGCGCCGAGCCGGCACACCAGCACCTCCCCGGCAGCGAGTTCCACCGCGGCCGTCGAGGCCGGCGCCGGGCAGCAGCCGACGTAGCCGGAATCCCTGACGAACCAGGGATCCCGACTGCCCGGTTCGGTCAGCACGACGGTCCCGGTCCGGCCGTCCGGCCCCTCGTGCCGGACGGCGATCCAGGTCGCCCGGCGCTCGTGGATCGCCTCCGCACCGTCACCCAGCGGGCTGGTCACCTCGGTCCGGCCGTCGGCCGGGAACCGCCAGAAGATGCCGCCGTAGCCGGCGCCCGGCCGGCCGTTGACCGCCGACGACGCGATCCGCAGCGGCCGCTCGGCCCGCAGCTCGCTCGTCCAGTCCAGCGCCCAGGACCCCTCGTCCAACAGCCGGGCGGTGATCGTCCGCTGCTCGGTGATCACCACCTCACCGGTCCGGTCCTGCCAGTCCAGCCGCTCCTCGATCGAGGTCTCGGTGCGCCGGACCGTGCGGCGCAGCTGCCGGCCGTGGTTGTCCAGCGGGAGCGATTCCGGCCCGCCGCGGAAGGACCGGCCGCCCCAGTAGTTGTCGCCGTTCACGTCGGACAGGGCCAGCGAGACGCCCAGGTGGTGCCGATGATCGGCCGGTCGCTCGGCGGTCAGGGCGAGTCCGGCGCGCGTCCGTACCGGATGGAGGTGGGGCCGCGGCGCCAGGTCCGCCGGCAGGTCCTCGCCGGTCCGGTAGTCGGCGACCGGCACGCCGTCGATGATCAAGGAATCGGTCACTTCAGTCCCGTCGTCGCGATGCCCTTGACCAGGTACTTCTGGCCGGCGATGAAGAAGCCGATGATCGGCGCCAGCGAGACCACCGACATCGCGAACATCTGGCCCCACGAGCTCTGCCCCTCCGAATCGATGAACTGCCGCAGCGCCAGCGGCACCGTGTACAGCTCGGCATCGGTCAGGTAGAGCAGCGGCGAGAAGAACTCGTTCCAGGTCGAGATGAAGGTGAAGATCGCCGTCGTCGCGAACGCGGGCGTGCAGAGCGGCACGATGATCCGCCAGAAGGTCCGGAACGAGCCGCAGCCGTCCAGCCGCGCCGCGTCGTCCAGCTCGCGCGGCAGCGCCCGCATGAACTGCACCATGAGGAAGATGAAGAACGCGTTGCTGGCCAGGAAGTTCGGCACCACCAGCGGCAGGTACGTGTTCAGCCAGCCCAGAGAAGAGAACAGGATGTACTGCGGGATCAGCAGCACGTGCCCGGGCAGCATCAGGGTGCCCAGCATCAGGGCGAAGAACAGCCGCCGGCCCGGGAACTCGAGCCGGGAGAATGCGTACGCGGCCATCGCGCAGGAGAGCAGATTGCCGACGATGGTGAGCACGGCGATGATCAGCGAGTTCACCAGGTAGAGATCGAACGGGTACTCCAGCGCTGTCCAGCCGGCCAGGTAGTTGTCGAACCGCCACTGGGTGGACAGCAGGCCGAGGTTGGTGAAGATCTCGGTGTCCGGCTTGAACGAGCTGGACAGCATCCAGAGCAGCGGGTACATCATCACCGCCCCGATGGCGCAGAGCACCACATGCCGGAAGAACCGGCTGGACCGGGTGCTGCCCAGCCGTTCCACGTGGGCCAGGTCGGTCTCCGGGCGCTTGGCCCGGGAGCGCCGCTCCTTGATCATGATCGCGGACATGGCTCGCTCAGCTCTCGTAGAAGACCCAGAACCGCTGGGCCAGGAAGTTGATGCCGGTGAAGACCGCGACGATGATCAACAACAGCCACGCCATCGCGGAGGCGTAGCCCATGTCGAACTGGTTGAAGCCGCGGATGTAGAGGTAGAGGTTGTAGAACAGGGTCGAGTTCGCCGGTCCGCCGGAGCCGTTGCTCATCACGTACCCCTGGGTGAAGGTCTGCAGCGAACCGATCATGGACAGCACCAGGTTGAAGAAGATGATCGGGCTGATCAGCGGCAGCGTGATCGACCGGAACTGGTGCCAGCGGGAGGCGCCGTCGACGGCGGCCGCCTCGTAGTACATCAGCGGCACCTGGCGCAGCCCGGCCAGGAAGATCACCATCGGGGCGCCGAAGGTCCAGATGTTCAGCATGATCAGCACCGACAGCGCGGTCTGCGGGTCGGACACCCAGCTCGGGCCCTGGATGCCGAACAGCCCGAGGAAGGCGTTGACGATCCCGTTGGTGCCGAACACCTGCCGCCACAGCATGACGATCGCCACGCTGCCGCCGAGCAGCGACGGCAGGTAGAACACCGCCCGGTAGATCGGCAGGCCTCGGATCCCCTTGTTCAGCAGCAGAGCGACCACCAGTGCCGCCACCAGCGACAGCGGCACGCTGACGAACGTGTAGACGAACGTGACCACCAGCGACGACCGGAGCCGCTCGTCGTTGATCATGCCGACGAAATTGTCCAGGCCGACCCAGCGCGGCGCACTGAGCAGGTTGTAGTCGGTGAAGGACAGATACAGCGATGCCCCGAACGGGATGATCGTGAACAGCATCCCGGCGAACCACGGCAGCAGGAACACGTAGCCGGACCAGTCCCAACGCCGGCGCCGCCGCCGGCTGATCAACGGGACGGCCGTCATGAGTTGTTGGCCTTGAGGATCTTCGCCGCACCGTCGGTGAACTGCTTCGCCGCATCGGCCGGGGTGACCCGCTCGAACATCACCTCGGTGGCCAGGTTCGCGATCAGGTCCGCGATCTCGGAGCCGCCGATCGGATCCGGCCGGGACTCGGGCAGCTGTTCCTTGCTCAGGCCGGTGATGTAGTCGACCGATGTCTTGTCGTCCGGGTCCAGCGAGTCCGCGATCGCCTCCGCGACGGCCGAACTGGCCGGCACGCCGCGGGTCGGCCCGACCGCCTGGTTGCCCTCCACGCTGTTGGTGATGAAGTCGAGCAGCTTCAGGCCGCCGTCGATGTTCTTCGATTTCGTACCGATCGACCAGTACATGGCGGTGTCGATCGACATCCCGCGCCGCTTGCCCTGCACCTCGCCCGGCATCCGGTTCAGCTGCAGCTTGCCGCCCGCGGCCTGGTTGTACGCCTTCATGTTGTTGGTCGGGATGACCTGGGAGGCGATGGTGCCCTTGGCCAGGTACGACTGCTCGGCGCCGCCGCCGAGCGCCTCGACGAAGCCCGCCGGCGGCAGCGCACCGGTCTTGCGCTGCTCCACCGAGAAGTTGAACCAGTCGGTCATCGTCTTGGTCGAGACACCGAGCGTGTCGTCCGGGTTGTAGAGCTCCTCGCCGGTCTGCCGGACGAAGACGACGACGTTCTGCAGCGTGCCGAAGTCGAGATCGCCGCCGTACACCTTCTTGCCGGACGCCTTGGTGATCGCGGCGGCCATCGCGAAGTAGTCGTCCCAGGACCAGCTGTCGCCGTCCGGAACGGTGACGCCGAACTTCTCGGCCAGCGTCGTGTTGATCACGAAGCCGACGGCGTTCAGGCCGGCCGGGATGCCGTACATCGCCTCGCCGACCACGCCGATCTGCTGGATCGTCTCCGGGACGCCGTCGAGCTTGAGCACGTCCAGGTGCTCGCGCAGGTCGAGCAGCGCACCGCGGTCGGCGTACTCCCGCAGCGAGTCGCGTCGCTGCGCGAACAGGTCCGGCACGTCGCCGGCGGCGAACCGGGTGGCCAGCTTGTCCGCGTACGGCCCGCTGTCCTGGTACTCCGTGCGCAGCGTCGTCCCCGGGTTCGCCTTCGTGTAGAGGTCGAGCAGCGCCTGCGTCGACTTGGCCCGGGCCGCGTCGCCCCACCAGACGAAGTTGATCTCCCCCGCAGAGGCGGCCGGGCCCGCACCGCCGCCGAAGCGGTTGCAGCCGGTCGCGGCCAGGGCCACGGTCGCACCGGCGCCGGCGGACAGCCGGAGCAGTGCCCGGCGGGACACTGCGCCCGTCAGTTCAGTCGTCATCGACCCGTTCCTCTCTCGTCACCACCCCGGGCGACCTCGCCTCGGTAACCGCTTTCTACAAAGCTCACCGAAGCCGGGTCAAGGTCATGCAAATTCCACGGCGAAACCCGTACCCTTGCCGGGTGGAGGTCCGATGACGAAGCAGCGCCGGACCACGGCCGCAAGGGCGCAGCCGTCCGCCAAGCTGGAGACGATCGCCCGCCGGGCCGGGGTGTCCGTGTCCACCGTGTCGCGGGTGCTGAACGCCCGGTCCAACGTGTCGCCGGAGACCCGGCGCCTGGTCCAGCCGCTGCTCGAGGCCGCCGGGTACGAGATCAAGCTCGTCGACCGCCGCACGCCACAACTGGTGGACCTGGTCGTACCCAACTTCAAGTCGGCCTACCTGGCCGCCCTGTTCCGGGCCCTGGACGAAGCGGCCGCGCGACGGGCGGTGTCGATCGTGCTGACCAACCGCGACGCCGGCGCGAACTGGCTGGCCCTGATCTCACGCCGGCAGTCCCGCGGCGTCGTCCTCGCGGTGATCGATCTCGACGATCGCGAGGCGTCCTGGCTGGAGCAGAACGCGCTGCCGTACGTGCTGATCGACCCGGCCCACCAGCCGCAGCCCGACACCCCGTGGATCACCGCCGATCACCGGGCCGCAGCCCGGACCGCGACCGGGCACCTGATCGGGCTCGGGCACCGGCGGCTGGCGTTCGCCAGTTCGATCAGCGCGCTGGCCGGCGTGGAGCGAGAGATCGGTTTCCAGGAGGGCCTCGCGGAGGCCGGGCTCTCCCCCGGCCCGGTCGAGCGGTGCGACTCCTCCGGCGAAGGCGCCGCGGCAGCCCTGCGCCGCCTGCTCGACCGGCCGGAACCGCCGACCGGGATCGTCGCCTCGCACGACGACCTGGCCACCCGGCTGATCGGCGCTGCCCTCGGCGCGGGGCTGCGGGTGCCCGATCAGCTCAGCGTGGTCGGCTTCGACGACATCCCCGAGGCAGCCCGCTTCGTCCCGGCCGTGACCACGCTGGCCTCGCCGCTGGCCGCGATGGCGGCCCAGATCCTTGATCATCTGCTGGACCCGACCCCGGCCCGGCTGCGGGAACTTCAGCAGGGCGTACGGCTCCCGATGACCCTCCGCGTCCGCGCCAGCTCCGGCCCCGCCCCGACGCCCCCACCCCGCTGACCGGGCACAAGAGCGGGCGTTCCGGCGGCGTGTCGCCGCTCTTGTGCCGAGTCGGCGGGACGGGCGGGCCGGCCTCGCCTCGGCCACCAACGCCCACCAAGGAGCCGGTTGATGCGCCCCCTTGTCGCGGATGCTCTTGACGTCGAGCACTCCCGGCCGCTGAAGCGCTTTATCAGTTCGTGCGAAGAGAATTCGCGACACGCCCAAGCCGAGCGGTTCGGCGGAGATCCGCTACGGCGGCGAGTTTGCCAGCAAGGGTGCCGTCTCGTACTTCGGCGACCAGGAGTCGGGCCCAGCGCGGGAGTCGGTTGGCGTCCCCGGAGAACCGCGTGAGCGCTCCGAGTACGGCGAGCGGTGCGTCCATCGCGTGCTCCTCGGCCGAGACCGGACCGTAGGTTGCCAGGAACGTCTCGCCGACGGACGGCTCCAACTGGCTGATCACGTTCCTCAGGTCGCCGGCCCGGGTGCCGGTGCGCAGCAGCTCGAAGTCGATCATGATCGCCTCGCCCGGCCCGATGGCCAGGTTGGTCACGTGGAAGTCGTTGTGGACCAGGGTTTGCGGGAGCCGGCGCGAGGCGGCCAGCAACCCGTCCAGCTTGTCGGTGGCCCGGATCCAGGCCGGTTCATGATCAAGACCGAGCCGTCGGCCGGTCCGGTGCAGGGCGTCCGGGGTCAAGTGCTCGTACTCCCAGGGCACGTCGGCGTTGCCCGGCCCGGCATCGTGCAGGGTGCGGTACCAGTGGGCCAGGGCGGTGATCACCGCCGGATCGGCAAGATCGTCCTCGCGGGCGAGCCGCCGGTCCCCCGCCGCATCGAGATCCTCGAGCAGCAGCGCCGAACTGGTCGCCGCGATCACCCGTACCGTCGGCACGCCGAGCTCCGCCAGCAGCCGGTAGTTGGCGATCTCCGGCACCGACCCGGCCCCGGCGTCCTGAGCCTGTCGAAGGACCGGACCACCGTGTCCTGAGCCTGTCGAAGGACGGCACATCGGGGCCTCGCCCTTCGACAAGCTCAGGGGACGTTGTGGCCAGACCTTGAGGACGTACGAACGTTGCCGATCATGAACCCGGAAGACCCGATGGCCGGGACGGTCCCGGATCGACTCCAGGCGTGCACCATGATCGAGACCGAGCTCGCGCAGCACCTGCGGTTCGACCTGCATTCGTCCTCGTCCTAGAGTCGGCGGGGTGTCCGCCGGTCGTTATGCTCCCAGCCCGACGGGCGAACTGCACCTGGGTAATCTCCGCACAGCGGTGCTGGCCTGGCTGTTCGCCCGGTCCACCGGGCGCCGGTTCCTGCTCCGGTTCGAGGATCTGGACCGGAGCCGGGTCCGGCCCGGGTACGCGGAGCAGCAGGCCCATGATCTTGCCGCGTTGGGACTCACCTTCGACGGCGAACCGGTCGTCCAGTCCGCTCGCCAGGAGCGCTACACGGAGGCGTTGACCGCCCTGCTGCCGTACACCTTCGAGTGTTTCTGCACCCGCCGCGAGATCGCCGAGGCGGTCTCCGCGCCGCACGGGATGCCGGGCCGCTACCCGGGCACCTGCCGGGACCTCACCGACGCGGAACGCGCCGACCGGCGGAAGGACCGGGCGCCGGCGATCCGGCTCCGCGGCGGCGGCTCCGAGACCGCGACCGACCTGCTGCACGGCACGATCACCGGCGAGGTCGACGACGTGGTGCTGCGGCGCAACGACGGCGGCACCGCCTACCAGCTGGCGGTCGTGGTCGACGATGCCGACGCCTGCGTCGACCAGGTGGTCCGTGGCGACGACCTGCTCGACGCGACCCCGGCACAGACCCGGATCGCGCGCCTGCTCGGGGTGCCGGTGCCGGTCTACGCCCACGTACCGCTGGCCCTGAACGCCGACGGCGTCCGGTTGGCCAAGCGGGACGGAGCGGTGACTCTGAACGCGCTGGCCGAGCACGGCCTCGGGGCCGCGGGGGTCCTGACCATGATCGCCGTCTCGCTCGGCCTGGCCCGACCCGGCGAACCGGTCACGGCGGAACTGCTACTGGACCGGTTCGACCCGGCCCGGCTGCCCCGCGAGCCGTGGATCGTTACTGGCCTGCCTGGCTGAACAGCAGATCCACCACCAGGACGAGCGTCTCGCCCTTCTCGATCTTGGGCTTGTCGTTGCCGTCCGGGTAGCCCTGGTCCGGCGGGATCACCAGCAGCACCCGGCTGCCGACGGTCTTGCCGGTCAAGCCCTTGACCATGCCGGGCAGCAGCCCGGACAGGGCGGTGGTGGCCGGCTTGTCGCCGTACGTCTCCTCGAGCAGGCGCCCGTCCTTCCAGGCGACCCAGCGGTAGTTGATCGTCACCTGGTCGGTCTCGGCGATCTTCTTGCCGCTGCCCTCGATCAGGACCTGGGACTTGAGCTCCTTGGGCGGATCGGACTTCGGGATCGTGATCTCCGGCTTGCCGTCCTTGTCCGCGACGGTCGGCAGGCCCGCGGCGGGCTTGACGTCCTTGCCCTCGGGGCCGGTCAGCGGGATGCTCACGATGTCGACCACGAAGATCAACGTGTCGCCGACCTGGATGCTGCCGTCCTGGGTGCCGCCGGAAGCGTCGTACCCGTCCTTGCCCGGCATCGCGATCAGCACCCGGCTGCCCTGCTTCTGGCCGACCAGGCCCTTCTTGAAGCCGGCGATCACCTGGTCGACGTCGAACGCGATCGGCTTGCCGCTGCTGAACGACTCGTCGAACATCTTGCCGGTGCGGCCGTTGACGCCGTAGTAGCTGACCTCGACCGGGCCGGCCGCGGCGACCTTGGCGCCCTTGCCCTCGACCAGCACCTTGGTCTGCGTCTCGTTGATCCCCCACGGGGCCTTGAACTCGACCTTGGGCTCCTTGCCGTACGCGCCCGAAGCCTTGATCGCCGACAGGTCCTTTGACGGCTCGACGGGCTTCGGCGTGGGGCTCGCCGACGGGCTGGCCGAACTGCTCGGCACCGCACTCGAGCTGCCCGACGGGGACGCGGTCGAACTCGGATCGGGGGTTCCGCAGGCGGCCAGCGCGAACACGGACAGGGCCGCAGCGGCGGCGAACGCAGACTTGGTCGAGAGACGCACCCGCAAACCCTACCCGGATTCGATGTGGGCAACCTGTCGGCCCGCCCGCCGACACCCGCAGGCCTCCGCTTCACCAGGATTCTTGCCGCTTCACCACAGAAACCTCTCTGGTAAAGCGCCGGTTTTTCACGCAACGTGAAAAACCGACAGGGACCGTCAGGGGCGGCGCATCGAGGCGATCAGGCGGTCGACGCGCTCGTCGACGGCCACGAACGGGTCCTTGCAGAGTACGGTCCGCTGGGCCTGGTCGTTCAGCTTCAGGTGCACCCAGTCGACCGTGTAGTCGCTGCGGGACTGCTGGGCGGCCGCGATGAAGTCGCCGCGGAGCCGGGCCCGGGTGGTCTGCGGCGGCACCGACTTGGCCCGGAAGATCCGCGGATCGGTGGTGACCCGGGCGACCGTGCCGCGCCGTTCCATCAGGGTGAAGATGCCGCGGTCCCGCCGGATGTCGTGGTACGCGAGGTCCAACTGGGCGATCCGCGGGTCGGCCAGGTCGAGGCCGTGCTTGGCCGAGTAACGATCCAGCAACTGGTACTTGATCGCCCAGTCGATCTCGGTGTCGATCAGGGCCAGCTTGTCCTCGGCGACGGCGCGCAGGGTGCGCTCCCAGAGGTCCAGCACCCGGTCGATCGCCGGCGTGGCCAGGCCGTCCCGGCGGACGAACTCGGACACCTTCTCGAAGTACTCGTTCTGCAGTTCCAGGGCCGAGATGAGCCGACCGTTGGCGCACATCACCTTGGTCCGGCCGGTCTTGTCCCGGGCGATGTCGCGGATCGCCCGGATCGGGTTCTCCAGGGTGAAGTCGCGCATCCCGATCCCGGCCTCGATCAACCGCAGCACGAGTTCCGTACTGCCGACCTTGAGCAGGGTCGTCGTCTCACTCATGTTGGAGTCGCCGACGATCACGTGCAGCCGGCGGTAGCGCTCCGGGTCGGCATGCGGTTCGTCGCGGGTGTTGATGATCGGCCGGCTGCGCGTGGTGGCCGAGGACACGCTCTCCCAGATGTGCTCGGCCCGCTGGCTGACGCTGTACTCGGCGCCGCGCGCGGTGTAGAGCACCTTGCCGGCGCCGCAGATCAGCTGCCGGGAGACCAGGAACGGCACCAGCACGTCGGTGATCTTGGAGAAGTCGCCGATCCGGGAGATCAGGTAGTTCTCGTGGCAGCCGTAGGAGTTGCCGTGGCTGTCGGTGTTGTTCTTGAACAGGTAGATGTCGCCGGAGATGCCCTCGCTGAGCAGGCGCTGCTCGGCGTCGATGATCAGGTCCTCCAGGATCCGCATCCCGGCGGAGTCATGATCGATCAGCTGGATCAGGTCGTCGCACTCGGCGGTCGCGTACTCGGGATGGGAACCGACGTCGAGGTAGATCCGGGATCCGTTGCGCAGAAAGACATTGCTGGACCGGCCCCAGGTGACGACGCGCCGGAACAGGTAGCGGGCCACCTCGTCGGGCGTCAGCCGCCTGGTCCCGCCGGAGGTGCAGGCCACGCCGTACTCGGTTTCCAGACCGAAGATCCTGCGATCCATCAGCACTCCTCACCGGGTTCGGAGATTCAGTCTCCCCTGCTGATCAAATCGAGCAGTTCACCCAACTCGGCCGTGGTCAGGTCGCGCAGCTCACCAACCTTCAGCTGTCCCAGCCGGACCGGGCCGATCGCGATCCGGCTGAGCCGACGGACCGGGTGCCCGACATGATCCATGGTACGGCGGACGATCCGGTTTCTGCCCTCGTGCAACGTCAATCGGACCAGACTTCGGTCCTCGGCGGTGGACACGAGCTTGATCGAATCGGGCTTGACCGGGCCGTCGTCGAGGGTGACGCCCTCCCGCAGCCGGTGCAGCGTCTCCCGCGTGACCACCCCGGCGACCTCGGCCAGGTAGGTCTTCGGGACCCGGAACGACGGGTGCGCCAGCTTGTGCGCGAAGTCGCCGTCGTTGGTCAGGATCAGCAGGCCCTCGGTGTCGGTGTCCAGCCGGCCGACGTGGAACAGCCGGTCCGTCCGGTCCTCGAGGTAGTCGGACAGGGTGCGCCGCTGCTCCGGGTCGTCCATCGTCGACACCACGCCGCGGGGCTTGTTGATCACAACGTACGCGTGCCGGCGCGGCGGCGGGATCCGGGCACCGTCGACCCGGATCAGGTCGGTCTCCGGATCGACGCGGGTGCCGAGCTCGGTCACCACCGCCCCGTTCACCTCGACCCGGCCCGCCATGATCAGGTTCTCACTGGCCCGCCGGGACGCGATCCCGGCCGCCGCGAGCACCTTCTGCAGCCGGATGCCCTCATCATTCATCGGGCGCATCCTGCCCAGTCGCGGGGTCACCCGGCACCGGCGAATCGGCGGCGCGCGCCGGGCCGGATTCCGAAGCCGGGGAGTCGGCATCGCCGGCCGGGGAATCGGCATCGGAGGCCGACGTCGGATCGGGGTCGGTGGTCGGGACGGCATCGGGGCCGGCGACGGGAGCCGGATCGGAACCGGCCAGCGGGACGGAGCCGGAATCGGAGGCCGGTACCGGATCGGCAGCATGGCCCGGACCAGGCTCGGCGGACCCGGCTTCTGGAGCCGGAGCGAACTCGCTCCCCCCGGCTGCGTCGGCTCCAGTGGGCTCTGTCGGTACGGATGCTTCCGACGCGGGCTCGGCTGCTTCGGCTGCGTCAGCGTCGGGCCCGCCGTGGTTCGGGGCGTCGGCCCCGCCGTCGTCCGGCTCCTGATCATCAGCGGAGAGCGCTTCGGCGTCGGCCGCCGGCTCAGCCTCCGGACCGTCGGAGTCCGCCGGGTCGAAGGTCCGGTCCGCGCCCTCTCGGTCCTCCGCCTCCGACCCGTCCGACTCCGACTCGTCCGAATCCGGCTCGGTGGAGCTCGGCTCGTCCGTGCCCTCCGGCTCGGTGGGCGTGTCCGGCGAGGACGGCGACGCGGGCGAATCCGGCGAATCGGGCGAGTCCGGCGAATCCGGCGAGTCGGCGGACGCCGGTGATTCCGGGGACGACGCGGACGAGGCCGGTTCGGGGCTCTCGTCGGCCAGCGGTACGGCCCCATCCGCGTCGGCGGTCTGGCTGATCGTCGCGAACTGGGACAGCTCGGCCTCCAGCTCGCTCGCCTCGGGCAGGTGCGGCGCCAGCTCGGGCAGCTGCTCGAGCGACGAGAGGCCCATCCGTTCCAGGAAGTAGTCGGTGGTCGCGAACACCACGGCACCGCTCTCGGCGTCGGCGCCCGCCTCGACGATCAGTCCCCGCGCCAGCAGGGTACGGATCACGCCGTCCACGTTCACGCCGCGGATCGCCGAGACCCGGGACCGCGAGATCGGCTGCAGGTACGCGATCACGGCCAGGGTCTCCAGCGCAGCCTGGGAGAGCCGCGACTGGGCCCCGTCCAGGACGTGCCCGGCGATCAGGTCCGCGTGCTCGGCCCTCGTGTAGTAGCGCCAGCCGCCACCGAGCTGGCGCAGCTCGAAGCCGCGCCCGGTCTCGTCGTAGAACGCGACCAGCTCCGCCAGCGCCTCGGACACCACGTGCACCGGCGCACCGACCGCCTGGGCCAGCACGGTCTCGCTCATGGGTTCCTCGGCCAGCAACAGCAGCGCCTCCAGCGCGCCCGGGATGTCGTCGGTCTTCGGTACCTCGATCAGCGTGTCCTGCTGCTCCGGCCCCGGTTCGGCCGCCGTCGGATCGTCGTCGGTCGCAGCCTCGTCCGGGGTCGCCTCGTCGGTTTGTACGTCCTCGGCCGGGCGCTCCTCGGCGGGACGCTCCTCGGCCGGGCCGGGGTCGGCGGGCGCGGTCGTACCGTCGAACTCCTCGGCCGGCGACGTCTTGGCGGTCTGATCAGTCACGATCGCCTTCCTGATCTTGGTCGGGCTGAGCGGGTTCCTCGTCGTCGGCGTCCGGGCCGGCTTCCTCATCCGCAGGCTTCGGCGGCGCGTCGAACTCGTCGGAGATGGTCAGGTCCCCCTCGGCCGAACCGGTCCAGCGTACGGTCAGCTCGCCGAGCGGGGTGAGCTGCTCAAAGGCCACCGCGGCCTCCCGGAACAACTCCAGCAGCGCCAGGAACCGGCAGACCACGACCACCCGGTCGGTCGCGTCCGCGGTCAGCGCGCGGAAGGTCAGTGCCCCGGACCGCCGCAGCCGGTCCACCAGGACCACGGCCTCGTCCCGGACGTTCACCGCCGGCGCATGCAGGTGGGCCAGCGAGACGACGTCGGCCTGCTTCGGCGTCATCGCCTTCGCGGCCAGCTCGGCGAACCGGTCCGGACTGATCCCGATCGTCACCTCGGGCATCAGCTGGGTGAAGTGCTGCTCCATCCCGACCTGCCGCGGATGGCGCCGGCCCTGCTCGGACAGCACCTCGGCGATCCAGCCGGAAACGATCTTGAACGCGCGGTACTGCAGCAGCCGGGCGAAGAGCAGGTCCCGGGCCTCCAGCAGCGCCAGGTCCTCCGGGTCGTCGACCTCACCGGACGGCAGCAGCCGGGCAGCCTTCAGATCGAGCAGGGTGGCCGCGACGACCAGGAACGAGCTGGTCTGCTCCAGGTCCCAGCTGTCGCCGGCGGCCTTGATGTGGGCGATGAACTCGTCGGTCACCTTGGACAGCGCGACCTCGGTGATGTCCAGCTTGTGCTTCGAGATCAACTGCAGCAGCAGGTCGAACGGGCCCTCGAAGTTCTCCAGCCGGACGCTGAACGAGGTGCGTCCCGCACCTTCCGCGTCCGACGCCGAGTCCTGCAGTTCCTCCCGGGCCGAGCTCATTCTGGGGTGATCCTCACTGGCTGAGCCTCCGGATGAGGTCGGACTGCTCGCCGTGCTGCTCCAGTCCGGCCAGCGCCGCCGCGATCGCCTCCCGGACGATCCGGCCGCGGTCGACCGCCATCCCGTGCTTCGCCCGCAGGGTGAGCCGGGCCTGTTCCAGCGCCAGCAGCTCCTCCGAGCTGACGTACACGGTGATCTTCTCCTCGTGCCGGACCCGTCCGGAGCCACGGACCGCGCGGCCCGCGACCCCGTCCTCGGCGGCCCGTCGGGCCTGGCCGGAGGACTCGGCCCGAGTCCCCTCGTCCGCCCGGGCACCGTCCCGCTCGGCCTGGGCCGGCTGGTCGTGTGGGGACGACGGCGCCGGGTCGGGACGCCGCGTCTCGGCCGGTTGTTCCCGCTGGACCGGCCGTACGGGCTCCTCCGTCCGGGTCGGCCGGAACAGTTCCGACGCCCCGGGCAGGCTCACCCGCCGTGGCATCGAGCCAGCACCTCCCGCGCCAGCGAGCGGTACGCGGCCGCGCCGGGCGAACTCGAGGCGTACGTCGTGATCGGCTCGCCGGCGACCGTCGTCTCCGGGAACTTCACGGTGCGCCGGATCACGGTGTGGAAGACGGTCTCACCGAACGCCTGGACCACCCGCTCCAGCACCTCGCGGCTGTGCAACGTCCGCGGGTCGAACATGGTGCCGAGGATGCCGAGGATCTCCAGCTTCGGGTTGAGCCGGTCCTGGACCTTGGCGATGGTGTCGGTGAGCAGGGCGATCCCGCGCAGCGCGAAGAACTCGCACTCCAGCGGCATGATCACCTTGTCGGCGGCGGTCAGCGCGTTGACGGTGAGCAGACCGAGCGACGGCGCGCAGTCGATCAAGATCACGTCGTAGTCGCCGCGGATCTTCTCCAGCACCCTGAGCAGGGTCTGCTCCCGGGCCACCTCGGAGACCAGCTGCACCTCGGCGGCGGACAGGTCGATGTTGCTGGGCAGGACGTCCAGCCCCTCGACGTTCGTCGGCGAGATGACCTCGTCGATCTCGGTGTCCCGGCCGAGCAGCAGGTTGTAGATGCTGAGTTCCAGCGTGTGCGGGTTCACACCGAGCCCGACCGACAGCGAACCCTGCGGATCGAAGTCGACCAGCAACGTCTTGATGCCCGCCTCGGCCAGCGCGGCGCCGAGGTTGATCGTGCTGGTGGTCTTGCCGACGCCGCCCTTCTGGTTGCACATCGCGATGATCATCGCCGGCCGGGTGTGCGGCCAGTCCGAGATCGGCGGCAACTCGGGGAACGGCCGACCGGTGGGTCCGATCGAGCCGGGCTTGTCGGCCGACCCCTTGCCGACGGGCTTGTCGAGCCGGCCGTCGGGCTCGTACTCGCGGACCGGCTCGTCCTCTCCGGCGGGCGGCGCGGCGACCGGGGTGTCCGGCTCCTGCGTGCCCTGGTCCGGGACCGTGAACAGCTCCTCGGCAGAGGAATCGCTGGGGTCGTAGAGCTCGACCGTCGGCCGTTGGCGGCCACCGAACTCGGTGGATTCGTCCACGTTCATCCTTCCGCCCCGTGATCGGATCCTGCCTGGCGTGCACGCCCCCTGCGTCCGCGTGCTTCCGCGCAGCTTAGTGCCCCCGGCCCTGGTGAGCCATCGATAGCGCCGATCACGACGCGCGTCGCCGACGGATGCAAGATCATCTCCGCTCAGGCCCGGCTAACGCGCCCGGGGATGAGCGGTCAGATACACCTCGCGAAGATGGTCCACCGTAACAAGCGTGTAGATCTGGGTCGTCGTCACGGAGGCATGACCGAGCAACTCCTGGACCACCCTGACGTCCGCCCCGCCGTCCAGCAGGTGCGTCGCGAACGAGTGCCGCAGCGTGTGCGGCGAGACCTCGGTGCTGATCCCGGCCCGCTCCGCGACCGCGCGCAGGATGGTCCAGGCGCTCTGCCGGGACAGCCGGCCGCCGTGGGCGTTGACCAGCAGCGCCGGCGTCCCGCGGCCGCGCCGGGCCAGCTCCGGCCGGGCCCGGGTCAGGTACGCCGACGTCGCCGCCCGGGCATAGCGGCCGAGCGGCACCAGCCGTTCCTTGCCGCCCTTGCCCAGCACCCGGATCGCCGCGGTCTGCTCCGCCGGCAGGTCCAGCGCCCGGCTGACGTCGTCGACGTCGAGCGCGACCAGCTCGCCGATCCGGGTGCCGGTGCCGTACAGGAGCTCCAGCAGGGCCCGGTCGCGCAGGCCGAGCGGCGTGTCCGGCGCCGGCGTCTCCAGCAGCCGCTGTACGGCGTCCAGCGGCAGCGCCTTCGGCAGCCGCCGGGCCGGGGCCGGCGGCTGCACCTCGGCGGCCGGGTTGTGCTCGGTGTGCCGCTCCTCGACGGCGAACCGGTGCAGGTTGCGGACCGCGACCACGGCCCGGGCGACGCTGGCCCGGGCCAGCGGCGGGTGCCGCCAGCGCTCAGGATCGGCCTCGTCCCGGACTCCCTCGGCCAGCCGGCTGGCGTACTCGGTGATCATGGCCGGGGTCACCGCCTCGAGCCGGTCCACCCCGGTGTCGGCCAGCTGCCGTACGTAGCGGTCAAGGTCACGCCGGTAGGCCGCGACCGTGTTCGCCGACAATCCGCGCTCGACCAGGAGATGATCAAGATAGGTGGTGACCAGGTCCTTGATCATCATCGTCATCGGGTACGGTCCTCCGCGGTTCAGGCGAGCAGCTCGGCGAGCGGGCGGTGTGGCAGCTGGTGCGCCTGCGCGACCGGCTCGTTGATCAACTCACCGGCGTGCGTGTTCAGGCCCAGAGCCAGCGCCGGATCGTTCCGGGCCGCGTCCCGCCAGCCGCGGTCGGCCAGCGCCACCGCGTACGGCAGCGTCACGTTGGTCAGCGCATAGGTCGAGGTGTTGGGCACCGCGCCCGGCATGTTGGCCACGCAGTAGAAGACGGAATCGTGCACCCGGTAGGTCGGCTCGGCATGCGTGGTGGGCCGGGAGTCCTCGAAGCAGCCGCCCTGGTCGATCGCGACGTCGACCAGCACGCTGCCGGGCAGCATCCGGGACACCAGCTCGTTGCTGATCAAGGTCGGCGCCTTCGCGCCCGGCACCAGCACCGCGCCGATCACCAGGTCCGCGTCCAGCACGGCCCGCTCCACCTCGTAGGCGTTCGACGCGACCGTCTGCAGGTGCCCCTGATAGATCCGGTCCGCCTGGCGCAGCTTGTCGATGTTGTTGTCCAGCAACAGCACCTCGGCCTGCATCCCCAGGGCGATCGCGGCCGCGTTCATCCCGGACACGCCGGCACCGATCACCACGACCTTGGCCGCGTAGACGCCGGACACCCCGCCCATCAGCACGCCACGGCCGCCGCCCGGCCGCATCAGGTGGAAGGCGCCGACCTGAGGGGCCAGCCGACCGGCCACCTCGCTCATCGGGGCGAGCAGCGGCAGCGACCGGTCGGGCAGCTGCACCGTCTCGTACGCGATCCCGGTCACCCGCCGGTCCAGCAGGGCCCGGGTGCAGTCCAGGCTGGCCGCCAGATGCAGGTAGGTGAACAGGATCAGGTCCGGCCGCAGCCGCGGATACTCGCTCGGCACCGGCTCCTTGACCTTCAAGATCATCTCGGCGTCGGCCCAGACCTGGTCGGGGTCGTCGATGATCACGGCACCGGCCGCGCCGTACTCCTCGTCGGTGATCGACGAGCCGGTGCCGGCGCCGGACTGCACGGCGACGCTGTGCCCGTGTCCGACCAGTTCGTGCACGCCCGACGGGGTGATCGCCACGCGGTACTCGTTGTTCTTCACCTCGGTCGGAACACCGATCCGCATCCGTACCTCCTCAAGATCAACTCCCGCGACGCCGCAGCCGGCGGGGCACCGCCCGAACACCCGGCGGTACGGGGCCGAGCATAGACCTCGGTCACACGGGTTTCGCGGAAAGCGTTGTGCCCGGCGTACGGTGCCGTGATGGACCAGAACCGCTACCGTCCCGGCCGGGCCCACACCTCGCGCACCTATCCGGTGATCCCGCCGATCTACCAGACCACGACGTTCGAGCTGGACGATCGCGCGTACGCCGACATCCAGGGCGAGGGCGGCCTGCACGAGACCTGGTACACCCGGTTCAACAACCCGACCGTCGACGCGGCGGCCGCCGAGGTGGCCCGACTGCATGCGGGTGGTGACGACGAGGGCGTTCGCTCCTTGATCTTCGCCAGCGGGATGGCGGCGATCGCCACCACGCTGGTCAGTCTGGTCAAGGCCGGCGACACGGTGGTGGCCTCGCGGCAGACGTACGGCGACACGGACGACCTGCTCCGCCGCGATCTTCCGGCGCTCGGCGTCACCGTGGTCCGGGTGGACGCGCACGACACCGATGCCTGGCGGACCATGATCGCCGAACACCGGCCGGCCCTGGTCTACGGCGAGACCCTGTCCAATCCGCAACTGCGGCTGGTCGACCTGCCCGCGGTCGCCGAGGCGGCGCACCAGGCCGGGGCCTGCTTCGTGGTGGACAACACGTTCGCGACGCCGTACTGCACGCGACCGCTGGAACTCGGCGCGGACGTCGTCGTGGAGTCGGCGACGAAGTTCCTGGCCGGTCACTCCGACGTGGTCGCGGGAGCGGCGACCACGCGCGATCCGGCGCTGCTCGAGGAGATTCAGCGCCGGTTGATCACGTTCGGCGGCTGCGCCGATCCGCACGCCGCTTTCCTGCTCTGGCGGGGCATGCGGACGTTCCGGGTGCGGCTCGCCGAGAGCTGCCGGACCGCTGCCGCGCTGGCCGACCTGCTGGCCAAGGAGCCCGCGGTCCGCGACGTGATCTACCCGGGCCGCGATGATCATCCCGACAGCGCGGTGGTCCGCCGGGTGATGCCGGGCGCCGGCGGCGCCATGCTCACGGTGGTGCTGCACGGCGGTGACGAGCGCGCCGGGGCGGTGCTGCGCGGCCTCCGGGTCGGCGTCGAGGCGACCAGCCTCGGCGGCGTGGAGACCCTGGTCAGCACCCCGTTCAACTCGTCGCACTTCAACATGACCGACGAGGAGCGGCTGGCCGCCGGCATCCAGCCCGGCACCCTGCGGCTGTCGATCGGCCTGGAGGGCGAGGAGGCCCTGCTCGCCGACCTCCGCCAGGCCTTCGACCTCCCCTGACCCCGACCCGTCCTCGAATCCGCGCGGTCCGGGGTCGCACACCTGCCGAGTGGAGCGGGACGAGGCTCGCCGCTGGGCAGGATCAGGGGGTGGGCAGGCGGCGGGCCAGGTAGCGGCGCTCCGCGGGGTCCAGGTGGGCCAGCCGGATCCGGAGCAGGTGCAGGGTGACCCAGAGTTCGGTCGCGGCCTCGACCTCGCAGGAGGTCCAGCGCAGGATCTCGGCAAGCGACTCGATCCCGATCAACCAGCGCGCCGCCCAGCGATCGGCCGCCAACTCCTGCCGACGCCCGGCCCGGCCGCCGCACGGGACGTCGCGGTGCTCGCGATGCGCCAGCTCGTGGGCCAGCGCGCAGCGCTTGACGACCTGCTTCGCCCGGGCGTCCATCAAGATCACGTCCTGATCCGGATACCACCAGGCATCGGCGCCCTGCAGCAGCGCATCGTCCTTCGACCACTCCACCCGCACGCCCGGCAGGCTCCGGAGCGCCCGCCACGGGTGTGCGACCGCCACCGTCCTACTCCTTGTCCACGTCCTCGTCGCCCGACTTCACCTGCCGCCGGCTGGCGACCCGCCGCTCGGTGTCGATCAGCGTACGAGGCTCCTCTGACAACTCCCGGTCGACGGAGCGATCGATCCGGTGGAGGGCGCCGCGCTGCTCGCCGGTGCCCCGCGTGATCGCCCGGATCAACTGGTCCAGCGCGTCCCGCTGCTCGGCGGTGAGCGAGGCGGACTCCGACGTCGGCACGTACGGGCCGAGTTCGCCCGGCGGCCGGCCGGCCAGCGCCCGCAACTCCCTGGCGTCGAGGTCGAAGCCGGCGGCGAGTGCGGCCAGCGTCTCCTGGCGCGGCCGCGGACCGTGCTCGCCCTTCAGGTAGCGGGCCACCGCGGACCGGTCGATCCGATGACCCCGCTCCCCCGCCCGGGCCACGATGTCGTCGATGCTGCGCTCGCCCTTGGCCTCCACCAACCGGTCCGACAGGGCGCTCACGAGCGGGGCAGCCCGTCGCCGAACCGCCCGCGCGCCGTCGACCTGGTGAGGTGCATAGGCACAAGTTACAGCGCCGCCCCGCGGTGATCCGGGCCATACCGGCACATGTGCCGATTTCGCCGTACGTCGATCATCGATCGGCGTCGAAAGTCGTTGACGATCTTCGACTTTGCTTGTTGAATGTGATCACTGCGAACCCACCGGAGGCACAAGGATGAAGCTCCGTTCCCATCAAGCTCTGCGGGACTACATGACGTTCTACAAGATCAACACCGGGTACGCGCTCGCGAAGCGGGCCGGCATTCTCCCGGGTACGGCCAACTTCCTGGTCCAGGGCCACCGCGACACCTGCTCGTCCAGGACCGCGCTGGCCATCGAACAGGCCCTCCGCTGCCCGCCCGGCTTCCTGTTCGAGCCCGCCGGCCACCAGGACCGCCGATGAACGGCCGACCCGTGGAACAGCGGCGGGTGCGGGTCTGGTTCGGCCAGCACCTGCTGCACGACTACCTGGCCGAGGCCACTGCCGCCGAGCGGTACGCCGAGTCGATCGGGCGGCGCTTCGCCGGCCTCGAGGTCACCGTCGACCACGAGGTCAGCGACGATCTGCGCCCGCTCCCCTGCGAACAGCTGTGGGCCGTGCTCACGCCCTGATCGATCGCCGGCGGCCCGGCGCCAGGACCATGATCACGACCGCGGTCAGCACCAGCGTGCCGAGGTGGATCAAGATCAACGGGCTGCCGGCGCCGGCGCTGCGGTCGATGCCGGACTCGATCGAGCGGTCCAGCACCGAACCGATCACGCCGGTGATCACGTTGTTGACGACGTGCAGCACGACCGAGGCCTCGATCCCGCCGGTCCGCCAGGCGACGATCCCCATCAGCAGGCCGAACAGGAAGTAGTACGCGATCAACCACGGGTCACCGGCCAGGTGGGCCGAGCCGAACGCGGCCGAGGAGACCACCAGGGCGATCACGGTGCCGACACCGGCCCGGGCGAACAGCCCGCCCACGCTGCGACCGAACAGGCCGCGGAAGGTGATCTCCTCGGCGGCGGCCTGCAGCGGCATCAGCGTGAGCGCGACGATCAGCCAGGGCAGCGGATTCGGCGACGGGCCGGCCGCGGTGAGCAACACCCGCGGCTCGACCGCGAGGATCGCGGCGCTGATCCCGCCGATCATGATCAACGAGATCAGCAGCGCCCGGCCGGCCCAGCGCCAGCGGAACCGCCCGGCGACCGAGAACAGTGTGCCGAGCGGCTGCCGCGGGAACAGCAACCGGTGCAGCAACAGGCTGACCGGCAGCAGGGCGGCCAGCGAGAGCAGCGCCGAGGCGAAGATCACCGGCGTCATCGGCGTCGGCGAGCTCATCAACTCGCCCATGCCGATTCCGCGCTGCGCTGCTTCGATCGCGAACGCGGCCAGCGACAGCGGAAGGTTGATCAGCAGGTACGTCAGCACGACGGCCGCGATGATCACCAGCACCTTCCACCAGCGGGCACCGTCGCGGAGCGAACGCAGATAGTTGACGGGCGCGGCTGCGCCCGCGGCCGGAACTGCGGAAACGTCCGTGGCAAGAGTCATGGTTCGAGTCTCGGCCGCCGAACCCGGGGATCGCAGTCCGACCGGTCACCGGACCCGGTGACGGATTCACCCCAGGGCGCTGAACGCTGTCACCGTCCCTCGTACGATGCTCGGCGATGACCGAGCCCACCGAGCTGGACGCCGCCCGAGGCCGTACCCGTGACTTCGTCCGGCGTACCAGGCCGGGCTCGGTCGAGCGCGCCGACCTGTCCTGGCCGAACGGCGAAGCGGTCGTCCTCGCGTACGACGATCCGAGGGCCGGGCCGTTGATCGTCAAGCACCATCTGACCGCGAGTGCGTACGACCGCGAGGTCCGAGCGCTGCGCGACTGGGCGCCACGGCTCGGGGCCGGGCGGGCACCGACCCTGGTCGCCGCGGACGACGAGGCCGGGATCATGATCACCGACCGGTTGCCCGGCTCGGCCGGCACGGCCGCATCACCGGACGCATTCCAGCAGGCCGGCCGGCTCACCGCGCTGCTGCACGGGATCGAGCCGGCCGGGACGCAGCCGGACCAGGCGGGCCGGCTGCTGCGCAGGATCGATCAATGGCTCCGCCGGGCGCCGGGGCTGTTCGCGCCGGCCGACGTCGACCTGGTCCGGTCCTGCGCCGAGGCGGCCGGCGAGCTCCCCGATCCGGAGGCGGGCTCGATCCACGACGACAACCAGCCGCGGAACTGGATCGTCTCCCCCGACGGCCGGCTGGCCATGATCGACTTCGCGCGGGCCAAGGTCGATCTCTACCTGCACGACATCGAGCGGATGGTGTTCGCCGAGTGGGTCGACCGGCCCGAACTGGCCGACGCCTTCTTCGACGGCTACGGCCGTCGGCTCACCGACGACGAGACCGCCCTGCTCACGTACCGCGGCGCGTTGCAGGGCATGGGCACCGTGATCTGGGCCCGTGAACACGGTGATTCCGGATACGAGCAGCACGGCTGGTGGCTGCTCGACCGGGTCCGCCGAACGCTCAGCCCTTGACCTGAACGGTCTGCAGGAACCCGGGCAGCCGGTCCGGCGGCGTGGTGAAGAACAGGCCGACGCCGGTGCCCGACCAGACGGCCTGCAGCGCGATCTTCCGGCCGTTACGCTCCACCTCGGCGGACCAGCCCGGATGACCGGCGAGTTCGGCCTCGGTCAGCTCCGGCTTGCTACCGGCGAGCTGGCCGATCGCGTACTCGGCGAGCTGCTTGGCCTCGGCCGCCGACGGTTCCTTCTTCAGGGTCGCGAGCAGCGCGCCGGTGATCGACGCGTCGCCGAGCTTGCCGCAGGAGTGGACGAAGGACGACTCGATCCCGAGCTCCTCCATGTCGTTGCCGGTGATCTCCTGCGTCTGCGGCTTGGCACACGGCATGGTCCAGCTGAACACGCCGTCCTTGCTGGTCTGGGCGGTGCCGCTGGGATCGCTCGAGGCCGACGGCGGTGCCGAGGAGCTGGGCGCCTCCGACGAGGGCGCCGCCGAACTGGGCGCGGCCGACGAGGCCGGTGCCGAGGGGGCTCCCGAGTCGCCGGGCTGGGCCGGTGGATTGCTCGAGCACGCCCCCGCGAACAGGGCCACGGTCAGGGCCAGCAGGATCGAACCGCGTCGCAGCTTCATGGCCCGAACGTTAGCCGGTCCCCCGGTCTTGATCAGTGGTGCGACGCCTCCCGGGCCGGCCATGGTGCGTCGGCCGGCCGCAGGGCGTCGAAGCCGTCCCGGGTCCGCGCCGCCCAGGCGGCCAGTACGCCGGCGACCAGGGTCGGATTGTGCAGCCGTCCCTCCAGCACGGCCTGGACCAGGTCGTCCAGGCCGGCCCGGACCACGTCCATGTGCGCCTCCTCGGCGTGCGGGACGAACCCGTCCGGCAGCGGCGCCTCGGTCAGCCCGCGGGCCAGGTAGACCCGCAGCGACTCGCTGCTGATGCCCGGCGACGTGAAGAGGTCGACCAGCACCCGCCAGTCCCGCGCGGCCAGCCCGACCTCCTCGGCCAGTTCCCGCTGGACGCCGACCAGGTAGTCCTCGTCGCCGTTGTCGAGCAGGCCGGCCGGCGGCTCGATCAGCCGGTGCCGCACCGGGTGCCGGTACTGCCGCACCAGCACCACCCGATCATGATCATCGAGGGCGATCACGCCGACCGCCCCGGGATGGTTCAGGTACTCCCGATTGATCAACTCGCCGTCCGGCGTCCGTACCCGATCGGAGCGGTAGGACGTCTTCCGCCCGGCCGCCAGCTCGTCCGTGGCCTCGACGGTCCAGGCCTGCGGATCGTCCAGCAGGGCAAGATCATCGAGGATCGGCGTACCGGCCAGCGGACCATGATCGGTTTCGGTCACTGAGCGGACTCCATCGGCAGCCGCGCGGAAAGCTTGCGCTCCAGCGCCGCCTCGATCAGGCCGGCGAACAGCGGGTGCGGGTTGGTCGGCCGCGACTTCAGCTCCGGGTGGGCCTGGGTGGCGACGAAGTACGGGTGCAGGTCGGTGGACAGCTCGACGAACTCGACCAGCCGGCCGTCCGGCGAGGTGCCACTGATCACCAGCCCGGCCGCCTCCAGCTTGTCCCGGTAGGCGTTGTTCACCTCGTACCGGTGCCGGTGCCGCTCGGCCACCTCGGTGCTGCCGTACCGCTTGGCCACCAGGGATCCCTCGGCCAACGTGGCCGGGTACGAGCCCAGCCGCATCGAGCCGCCGAGGTCGCCCTCACCGGACACGATCGCGACCTGTTCGGCCATCGTGGCGATCACCGGGTGCTCGGTGCCGGGGTTGAACTCCGAGGAGTCCGCGCCCTCCAGTCCGGCAAGATCACGAGCGACCTCGATCACCATGCACTGCAGGCCGAGGCACAGCCCCAGGATCGGGATCTGGTTCTCCCGGGCGTACCGGATGGCGCCGACTTTCCCTTCCACACCACGGATTCCGAAGCCTCCGGGTACGCAGATGCCGTCCACCGTGGACAGCACCTTGGCCGCGCCCTCCGGGGTGGCGCAGTCGTCCGACGGGACCCAGACCACGTTGACCTTGGCCCGGTTGGCGAAGCCGCCGGCCCGCAGCGCCTCGACCACCGAGAGGTAGGCGTCGGGGAGGTCGATGTATTTGCCGACCAGCCCGATGGTCACCTCCTCGGTCGGGTTGTGCACCCGGTCCAGCAGGTCGTTCCAGCGGGTCCAGTCGACCGCGCGGTGCTCCAGGCCGAGCCGCCGCACCACGTACCCGTCGAGGTCCTGGGCGTGCAGATTGGCCGGCAGGTCGTAGATGCTCGGCACGTCGAGGTTGGAGATCACGGCCGAGTCGTCGACGTCGCACATCAGCGAGATCTTCCGCTTCACCGAGTCCGGGATCTCCCGGTCGCAGCGACAGACGATGGCGTCCGGCTGAATGCCGACCTGGCGCAGCGCGGCGACGGAGTGCTGGGTCGGCTTGGTCTTCAGCTCGCCGCTCGGCCCGATGTAGGGCAGCAGCGACACGTGCAGGAAGAACACGTTGTCCCGCCCCACGTCGTGCCGGACCTGCCGGGCCGCCTCGAGGAACGGGAGCGACTCGATGTCGCCGACGGTGCCGCCCACCTCGTGGATCACGACATCGACGTCGTCGCCGCCCATGGCGAGCATCGATTCCTTGATCTCGTTGGTGATGTGCGGGATCACCTGGACGGTGTCGCCCAGGTAGTCGCCGCGGCGTTCCTTGGCGATCACCGACGAGTAGACCTTGCCGGTCGTGACGTTGGCCTCGCCGGACAGGTTGACGTCGAGGAACCGCTCGTAGTGCCCGATGTCCAGGTCGGTCTCCGCGCCGTCCTCGGTGACGAAGACCTCGCCGTGCTGGAAGGGGTTCATGGTGCCGGGATCCACATTGAGGTAGGGGTCCAGCTTCTGCATGGTGACCCGCAGGCCTCGGGCCACCAGCAGGTTGCCGAGTGACGAGGCGGTCAGTCCCTTGCCCAATGAGGAGGCGACACCGCCGGTGACGAACAGATGCTTCGTGATGCGTGCGCGATGTCCCACGGGCTTCCACCCTAGCCCGCCCGGGCCGGTTTCGACGAACGCCACGACTGGCGATTTCACGGATACCGCGGCGGGTGCCCGGATTCGTACCGTCGAAGCACGGAAATCACCTGAAGGAGACCACGATGAACACCACCGAAACCACCCGGACCGCCGAGTTCCTGGACGCCTGGTGCGCGGCCGAGGTCGCCGGCGACGTGGCCGCGCTGGACCGCTATCTGGCCGAGGACTTCCTGGCCGTCGGACCGCTCGGCTTCCAGCTGACCCGGCAGGACTGGCTGGACCGACATGCCTCCGGGGCGCTGACGTACGAGAGCTTCGAGCTGTCCGAGCTCCTGACCCGGCAGTACGGCGACGTGACCGTCGTCGTGGCCCGGCAGAGCGGCACCGGCAGCTACCGGGACCCGGCCGCCCCGCCGCAGGCGCCGTCGGTGCCGGTGCCCGGCGCCACCCGGGTCACGATCCTGCTGGCCGGCGGCGACCAAGGCCTGCAGTTGGCCGGGATCCAACACAGCTTCATCGCCGGCACGCCAGGCGCCCCGCCGATCCCCGGCGCCCCCGCCGGTGGTCAGCGATGAGCACGCCACTGGCCGGCCGGGTCGCCCTGGTCACAGGAGCGAGCCGGGGCATCGGGGCCGCGACCGCCCGGGCCCTGGTCCGGGCGGGCGCGGCGGTGGCCCTGGCCGCCCGGACCGAGTCGGCCCTGACCTCCTTGGCCGACGAGCTCACCGCCGAGGGCGGCCGGGCGCTGGCCGTGCCGACCGATGTCGGCGACCCGGCCTCGGTGCTCCGGCTGGTCGAGCAGACCGTCGGCGCGTTCGGCCGGCTCGACGTGGCGGTGAACAACGCGGCGGCCGGTGATCATCGGCCGACCCCGCTGGCCGAGCTTCCGGTGGCCGCGTTCGACGCCGCGCTGGCGATCAGCCTGCGTGGTGTGTTCCTGGCCATGAAGTACGAGATCCCGGCCATGATCGACTCCGGCGGCGGGGTGATCATCAACGTGTCCTCGACCGCGGCCGAGCATCCGCCGGCCGGCCTGGCCGGCTACGTGTCGGCCAAGGCCGGGGTGATCGGGCTGACCCGTACCGCCGCCCTCGACTACGCCGCCGCCGGGCTGCGGGTGAACGCCCTCGCCCCCGGCCCGATCCTCACCGAGCAACTGGAGCAGGCCGGCGAGCAGGCCCAGCGACACGTCGCGGCCCGGCTGCCGGTCCGCCGGATCGGCGCCCCGGCCGAGGTGGCCGACGCGGTCGTCTGGCTGGCCTCCGACCAGGCCCGGTTCATCACCGGCGTCACCCTTCCGATCGACGGCGGCCTGCTCGCCGGCATGCCGCCCTTCGCCCGAACGAACCAGGAGAAATGATCATGAAGACGACCGAACAGTGGGTGCAGTTCACCCACCTGGAGAAGCTGTACGGCTACCTGCCCGGAATGGCCGAGGCGCAGCCGGCGATCTTCGGGCTGGACCCGGAGTCGTACACCAAGATCATCGAGAACTTCGCGGCCGCCGCCCGCGGCGCCGCCGAGGAACTGCTGGCCGACGACGAGTTCGCGGCCGCCGTGGACGCGCTGCCGTTCCGGGACGGCCAGACCGTGTATGCCGCCGGCGACAGCCTCACCGACGACAGCCAGTCCTGGGCGGAGATCCTGCGCTTCCTGCTGGAGCTGCGCAAGCCGGGCGTCACCGTGATCAACGGTGGCCTGTCAGCGCATACGACGGCGATGGTGCAGCGTCGCTGGCCGGCCACCCTGACCGCGACCAAGCCGGACTGGGTGCTCTGCCTGCTCGGCGGCAACGATGTCACCCGGGTCGGTCCGGACGCCGCGAAGACCCAGGTCAGCCTGGCCGAGACGATGATCAACTTGGCCGAGCTGCACCGGATCGCCGGGCTGAAGGGCGTGGCCGACTGGGTCTGGCTGACCCCCGTCCCGGTCGTTCCCGACCGGGTCGCCGCCAACCCCGGCTTCCGGTTCGGCGAGTCGACCTGGGACAACGCCGACCTCGTCGCCCTGGCCGAGGCGATGCGCGACCTGCCCGGCCCGCTGGTCGATCTGGTCGAAGTCTTCGGCGTGCCCGGCGACCCGGACCTGCAGGGCCCGGACGGCGTCCACGTCTCCCTGGCCGGCCACCAGGCCATCGTCCGAGCCCTGGTCACGACCCTGCAGTGATCTTTGGAGGATTCCGCGGCCGAGTGCCGCGCGACATCGTCGCCGCCATGGCCTGCCACATCGATGCCTGGCTCGCTCGCCTCTCCCTGTACGAGACCGCCGGCGAACTGGTCGCCGAGATCCACGACCTCGAGCACCGGATCACGCCAAGCATCGACCAGCCCGGGAACCGCGAGGTCTGTCCCCTGGGACAGACCTCGCGTTTCGCCTATCAAGAACCACTCAGGCAGTGTTCGGATCAGCATCGTC
The DNA here is from genome assembly GCF_059617205.1 of Microlunatus sp. YIM B11417. Lineage (NCBI taxonomy): Bacteria > Bacillati > Actinomycetota > Actinomycetes > Propionibacteriales > Propionibacteriaceae > Microlunatus > Microlunatus sp. YIM B11417. The sequence continues at coordinate 36,164 of NZ_JCAMPJ010000003.1, read as the reverse complement.
GATTCGTAGACCGACCGACACCCAGACTGGAGCGGCCGACTGCCCGCCGAGGACCCACAGTCCCGCGACAAGAGGAACGGCCATCACCAAGATCACGACCATGGTGGCGATCGTCCCTTGGTTGATCTGACGCCCAAGGCGCTTCATTCGCCGCGCAGCCAGAACCTCAGTCTCCTTGTCGACCAGCTTGGTCAACGCGCCCTTGGCGGCGCCGTTCCAAAGATGTGAGTGCATCGAGGCTCCACGAAGTGGCTTGAATGATCGTAACGATGGCGCCGATCACTGGCACGAGAGCCGCCGGCAGCCAACCCAGGTTCGACATGCCCGGATCATGACGTCGATCGGCGCTCACCGCTGCCAGTTCGCATAGGTCCCACGACTCCATTGCGCTTGAATCCGAGGCGCATTGCAGGCTTCGGAGTCGTCGACCGAGCAACTTCGCTCTGAGCTCGCCATGTGGCGCGGATCTGACGCGGAACGTGCCACCCAAGACGAGAAACCGATTGCAGACCGAGTTGCGCGTCGAATCAGTGCCACTTGGCCGGAATCTGACGAGCGCGCCTTGTGGGATCCGGTAGAGAAGTCACAGTTGCCAGAGGTCATCGGCGAGGTCGGCGAGGGTCGGGTAGCACGCAAGGTTCAGGTCAGGTCGCACGTAGCTGAGCAGCTCGAAGGAGTCGAACTCCAGGCTCAGCGTGGCGCTCATGGGGCGGCGGACGAACTCGTCCGCGGGCCAGCCGTAACCGTCCAGGAATGCCCGCAGCAACCGCTTGTCGGCGTGGAACAGGCCGAGGTGCAGGACCGGGAGTTCGTAGTGCGGGTCGGTCGCCTCGGCGCCGCCCCAGTCGATGAGGCCGGCCAGCCCGGCATCGTCGACGAAGACATGATCAACACACAGGTCCGCGTGGACGAAGGCACGTCCGACCGGTGTGACCAGATGGTCGTCGATCTGGGCGATCAGGTGTTCCGGCAGGCTTCCCCAGGCGCGGGGGCGCCGGGCGGCGTCGCCGCCATGATCACGCAACCAGTCCCGCGCCAGCCGACCCGCGGGATCGATCGGCGCCAGAGCGTGCACGTTCTTGATCACCGGCCCGAGCCGACGAGCAAGGTCCAGTCGCTGACGCTCCGACAAAGCTGCCTCGAGGACCGGCCGGCCAGGTGAGCGGCTCAGCACCAGATAGTCATGATCACCGAGGTGACCGTGCGCCAACAGTTCGGGAACCGGCAGTCGATCGTCCGATCCGAGCATCCGGTAGGCGGCGAATTCGGTGTCAAGATCAAGCCGGTCGGCGGGCGGGAACAGCTTCACGGCGAGGTCCGCCGTCCGCACCACCGGGACGGTGCCGTCCCGGCGCAGCTCGGGATCGGCCACCGCGAAACCGAGACCGTTGATCAACTCGATGACCGGGCCGAGCTCCATCCGTCGATCCTGCCACGAGCCGACCGGCGCAGCACTAGGCTGAGCGCGTGGTGGGCCGGGTCCGGGAGCGCGCGCAGCTTGATCGGCTGATGGGCGAGGCGACGGCGGGACGGGGCGGCTCGCTGGTGGTGCGCGGTGAGGCCGGGATCGGGAAGTCCTTCCTGCTCCGGTACGCCGAGCAGACCGCGGCCGAGGCCGGCGCGATGCGGGTGCTGCGGACGGCGGGCACAGCCCCGGAGACGGAACTCGGCTATGCCGGGCTGCACCGACTGCTGCGGCCCGTGCAGGAGTTGATCACCTTGCTGCCCGCCCCGCAGCAGGTCGCGCTGCGGACGGTGCTCGGGTTGCAGGACGGGCCGGGTCCGGACCGGTTCCTGGTCGGGCTCGGCGTGCTCACGCTGCTGTCGGAGGCGACGGCCGATCCGGCTCGGCGCGGCCCGCTGCTCTGCGTGATCGACGACGCCCACTGGCTGGACGGACCGACCCGCGAGGCGCTCGGGTTCGTCGCCCGGCGGATCGAGGCGGAGCCGGTCGCGTTGATCTTCGCCGAACGGGCCGAGGCCGGCGACGACGCGCTGGCCGGGCTGCCGGTCCTGCCGCTGTCCGGGCTGGACCGGGCCGCCGCGGTCGAGTTGCTGACGGCCCGGGCGGCGGCCGAGCCCGGCGGCTGGACCGCGGCCGAACAGGACGCGGTGCTGCGCGCCACCGGCGGCAACCCGCTGGCGCTGACCGAATTGCCGTTGGCCGACCTGCCCCGGGTCCGGTCCGGCGAACCGGTCCCGCTCGGCGACGAGTTGCAGCGCGCGTTCCTGGACCGACTGCAGCGCTGCTCCGCCGACGACCGGACGGTGCTGTTGCTGGTGGCGGCGGCCGGCTCGATCTCCGCGAACGCGCTGGCGGCGGCTGCCGACCGGCTGGGCGTGCCGGCGAACCCGGCGGCGCTCGCCGAGTTGATCAAGGATGACGCCGGCGAGCTGACCTGTCGCCATCCGCTGATCAGGTCGGCCTGCTACGGCGACGCCGATCCGGGCCGGCGGCGCGCGGTGCACGCGGCCCTCGCCGACGCCTACGCCATGGCCTCCGACGCCGATGCCGCGGACCGGCGCGCCTGGCACCTCGGCCGCTCGGTCACCGGCATCGCCCCGGACGCGGCCGACGAGCTGGAACGGGCCGGCACCGCCGCGCTGCACCGGGCCGGGCCGGGTACCGCCCAGACACTGCTGCTCCGGGCCGCCGAACTCAGCCCGGACGACGCGTCGCGGGACCGGCGGTTGATCGCGGCCGCCGACGCCGCGGTCCAGGTCGGCGATCAGGAACGAGCGATCGGGCTGCTGGCCGGGACCCGGCAGGGCGACCCGGTCGAGTCCGCCCGGCTGCGCGGCCTGATCGAGCTGCGCCGCGGCCAGCCGGCCGACGCGCTCGATCTGCTCGAGCCGGTGCTCGCCACCGGCCTGACCGCCGAGGCGCTGGCCCGTGATCCGGACCGGGTGGTGCGGTTGGTCATGGTGTACGGGGAGGCGGCGTTCCAGGCCAACCGCGCCGAGCCGTACGCCCGGCTCGCCGATGAGCTGGAGCGTCTGCCGCTGGACGATCTGGCCGGGCCGGCGGGCGTGCTGCTGCGGATGCTGCGCGGCTCCTGCCGGGCCCGTACCGGAGCGGCGCCCGGACTTCGGCCGGACGATCCGGACCGGCTCGCCGAGCTGGACGACCCGTACCGGCTGTGCTGGGCCGGGGGTCTGCTCTGGGGCCTCGGCGACCCGGGTGCCGGGCGGCGGCTGCGGCGGGCCGCGATGCAGCGGGCCCGAGATCTCGGCGCGGTCGGGGCCCTGGCGTGGGTGCTGGACTACGTGGTGGTCGACGAGGTGGGCGACTGCCGCTACGACCTGGCCGAGGCGTACGCCGAGGAGGGCCGGAGCTTCGCCGAGGAGACCGGCCAGCCGACCACGGCCTGCCGGCACCTGGCCTGGCTGGCCCTGGTGGCCTCTCTTCGTGGCCGGGAGACCGACGCCACCGAGCTGGCCGAGGCGGCCCTCGGCGCGGCCGAACGGCACCGGCTGGCGGGCGCCGCCGCGGTGGCACGACGCGCCCTCGGCCTGCTGCACCTGGCCGCAGGCCGGCCCGCCGACGCGCTGCGCCAGCTGTCCGCGCTGGACCGCGGCGACGCCGGCCATCCCGGGATCCGCCTGTTCAGCTTCGCCGACCTGGTCGAGGCGGCGGTACGAGCCGGCGAGCCGGACCGGGCCCGCGCGACGTACCAGCGCTTCCTGACCTGGATCGAGGCCGGCGCTGCCCCGGAACTGCGTGCGCTGGGCACCCGGGCCCGGGCCCTGCTCACCGACGGCGAGTCTGCCCTGGCCGCCTACCGCGACGCGTTGGCCCAGCACGCCGACGGCGGCCAGCCGTTCGAGCAGGCCCGCACCCGCCTGCTCTACGGCGAACAACTCCGCCGGGACCGCCGTCCCTCCGACGCCCGGGCCGAGCTCCGCGCCGCCGCCGACGCGTTCCGCCGGCTGGGCGCGCCCGGCTGGGCCGAGCGGGCCGCCATCGAACTCCGGGCCGCCGGCGGCAGCGCCGGCTCCCCCGGCACGACCGAGGACAACCCGGCGCCGGCGCTCGACGGGCTGTCGCCGCAGGAGCTGCGGATCGCGATCGGCGTCGGCGAGGGCCAGACCAACCGCGAGATCGCGGCGCAACTCTTCCTCAGCCCGCGCACCGTGGACTACCACCTGCGCAAGGTGTTCCAGAAGTTGCAGATCAGTTCCCGGGCGGAGTTGATCAAGCTCGCCCCGCGGGCTCAGCCGTAGGTCGGGTGCTGCGGCCAGCCCGCCGGCGAGTCCTCCCAGTCCTGCTGCCTCCCGTACACGGTGAGATCGAGGATGCCGTGCTGGAAGAGCAGCCGGTCCACCCCGCGCTGGGTGGTGCTGTAGGTGCGGAAGATCCGCTCGCCGTCCCGCAGGTACGCACTCAGCAGGAACCCGCCGCCGGCGCCGCTGTCGGCTGCGAACGTGGTGCCCCGCGAGGACGCGATCGGCATGGTCCAGCCGCGCTGATCCCGGTAGCCCGCCAGCTGTGCGTACGGCATGTCGGAGACGGTGGCCCAGCTGACGCCGCTGTCGGCCAGCCGGGTCAGCGCGCCCGGTGGAACGTTGTCGCTGAACCCGGTGCACCCCGGGCAGAAGTGATCCGGCCCGTTGTCCATGAACTGGTAGACGACCAGCTGATCCCGGCCGTCGAACAGGTCGAGCAGCGTCACCGGTCCGTCGGCGCCCTGGAAGACGTAGTCCTCGGTGAGCGCGACCATCGGCAGCCGGCGCCGCCGGGCGGCGATCGCGTCCAGGGCCCGGGTCGCTTCCTTCTCGGCGACGAGCAGGGCGTCCCGCTCACGTTGCCACTCCTCCGCCGAGACGATCGGCGGTCGTGCGATGTCGTTCATGATCGAACCTCCCTTTCTTCGGTGAAACGGAGCCGGCCGAGCGGTTTCGACATCGTTCAGCCGGTCTTGGCGGCCTTCTTGCGCCGGGTCCGGGTCGGCTTCGCGGAGCGGGCCCGGTCCGCCGTCTCGATCAACTCGCGGGCGTGGGCCAGGGCCGAGTCGGTCGTGTCGAGGCCGGCCATCATCCGGGCCAGCTCGGCGGCGCGTTGATCATCGGCGACCCGCTGCACGCCGCTGGTGGTGACCTGGCCGTCGTCGGCCTTGACCACCACGTAGTGCCGGTCGCCGAAGGCCGCGACCTGGGCGAGGTGGGTGACCACGACGACCTGGGCCCGCCGGGCCAGCGCGGACAGCCGGCGGCCGATCTCCACCGCGACCTTGCCGCCGACGCCGGCATCCACCTCGTCGAAGACGAACGTGCCCCGGTTGCCCGATTCGGCGGCCAGGATCACCTCGATCGCCAGCCGGACCCGGGACAGCTCACCGCCGGACGCCACCTTGCCGAGCCCGCGCGGCTCGGAGCCGGGATTGGCGCTGAACAGCAGCTCGACCGCGTCGGCGCCGTGCGGCCCGAGCTCGGTCTCGGTGACCGCGAAGCTGAGCCGGGCGTGCGGCATGGCCAGCGCGGCCAGTTCGGCCTCGACCAGGGTCGCAAAGGTCGCCGCTGCCTCCCGCCGGGCGGCACTGATGCGACCGGCCAGCTCCGCGAGCTCCGAGTCCAGCACGGCGATCCGGGCGGTCAGCTCCTCGATCCGCTCGTCCCCGGACTCCAGCCCGCCGAGCCGGCCGGCGGCCTCGGCCGCCCAGGCCAGCACCTCGTCGCAGTCGCTGCCGTACTTGCGGGTCAGGGTGGCCAGCTCGGACCGCCGTTCGGCGATCTGCTCCAGCCGGCCGGGCTCGGCGTCCAGAGCGTCCAGATAGTCCGCGGCGGACGAGGTCAGTTCGGTCAGTGCGTACGACAGGTCCTGCACCCGGCTGCGCAGCTTCTCGGCGTCCGGATCGGCGGCGGCGAGCGTCTCGATCTCCTTGCGGGCGGCGGCGATCGCGCTCATCGCCCCGCCGGCCTCGTCCTCGCCGCCGGCGAGCGCCTCCATCGCGGCGGCGGCCGACTGGCGCAGGTCGTCGCTGCGCTGCAGCCGGGTCGCCTCGGCCGCGAGCTCGACGTCCTCGCCCGGCTGCGGGTCGATCTTCTCGATCTCGGCCAGGCCGAACCGCAGCAGGTCGATCTCGCGGGCCCGGCTCTGCGCCTGCTCGGTCAGCTCGGCCAGCTCGCCCCGGGCCTGCTGTCGCTCCGCGTACCGCTCCCGATAGCCGTCCAGGGATCCCGCGACGGTGTCCCCGGCATAGGCGTCGAGCAGTTCGCGCTGCCGGTCCGGACTGGTCAGCCGGAGCTGCTCGGACTGGCCGTGGATGGTGATCAACTCCTCGACCACGGCGCTGCCGGAACTCACCGGCACCTGGGCGCCGCCGACCCAACTGCGGGACCGGCCGGCCGAGGTCACCTGCCGGGCCACCAGCAGTTCGTCGCCGTCGAGTTCGCCGCCCAGCTCGTCGACCCGGGAGCGGGTGGTCCGGTCCGGGGCGGTGAAGACGCCCTCCACGCGGGCCTGGCCGGCGCCGGTCCGGACCGCCTTCGGATCCGACCGGGCGCCGAGCAGCAGCCCCATGCCGGTGACGATCATGGTCTTGCCCGCGCCGGTCTCGCCGGTGACCACGGTCAGTCCTGGGTCCAACTCGATCGTCGCCGAGTTGATCACACCGAGATTGGTGATCCGCAGCTCGCTGATCATGGTCAGATCCTCTACTCGCCGGGTGTGCTGGAGTTCACCGGCCGGCGCACGCCACGCCAGCCCTCGACCTTGAGCCCGAACTTGTTCACCAGGCGGTCGGTGAACGGAGACTGGGAGAGCCGGGCCAGCCGCAACCGGTGCCGGCCCTGGCAGATCTCGATCCGTACCGCCGATCGGACGTCCGTCGTACGGTGCCCGTCGCACCAGACCACGGCATGGGTCTGCGAGCCGTCCAGCACCTGGACCACGACCCGGGACGACGGGCCCAGCACCAACGGCCGGGCGAACAGGGCGTGCGCGCTGAGCGGCACCAGCAGCAGCGCCTCGACCTCCGGCCAGATCACCGGCCCGCCCGCCGAGAACGCGTACGCGGTCGAACCGGTCGGGGTCGACACGACCAGGCCGTCGCAGGCCCAGCGGGACAACGGCCGGCCGTCGATCTCGACCAGGACCTCGAGCATCCGCTCCCGGGCGGCCTTCTCGATCGACACCTCGTTGATCGCGAACGACGTCCAGGCCTCGGCGCCGTCCTGCACGGAGACGTCGATCGTGGACCGTTCCTCCACCGTGTACGACCGCTCGACGATGTGGTCGACGATCGCGTCGATCTCCGAGGACTCGGCCTCGGCGAGGAAGCCGACGTGGCCGAGGTTCACGCCCAGCAAGGGAATGTCGGCGTTCACCACCCACTCGCCACCGCGCAGGATGGTGCCGTCGCCACCGAGCACGATCATCAGTTCACAGTCCGCGATCGGGTCCGCGGCGTCGGCCGAGACGACCTCGACGTCCATTGTCAGCCGGCCTGACCGCACAGCGGCGTCGTCGTCGGGCAGCACGGAGATGATCCCGTGCCGGCTCAGCCCGGTGACCAGGCGTGAGGCAGCCGTGATCGCCTCGTCCCGCTGCGGATGGGTGAGCACCGCCACCCGGCGGCGCACCTGCTCGGCCTGACTCACGAGACAGAAGCATAGGTCGGGGGCACTGACAATCCCGTCGCACGCCGCAGGTGGGCGAAGAACTCTTGGTTACCGCTGTTGCCCGGCACCCGGCTCGGCACCACCCGGACCGCCGCCCAGCCCTGCTCCGCAGCGGTACGGAGAACGCCGTCGACCGCCGCCCGGCGCAGCTCGGGATCGGTCACCACGCCGCCCTTGCCGAGGTCGGCCCGGCCCACCTCGAACTGCGGTTTGATCATGATCAGCATGTCCGCATCGTCGCGCAGCACTCGGTCGAACGGGGCGACCAGCAGGCGCAACGAGATGAACGACACATCGGCGACCAGGAGGTTGACCGGGCGTCGGTCGACGTGCCCGAGATCGAGCTCGCGCAGGTTGGTCCGTTCCCACACCACGACCCGCTGGTCGGCCCGGATCACGCCGCTGAGTTGATCATGACCGACGTCGATCGCGTACACCCGTTCGCAGCCGGCCTCCAGCAGCACCTGGGTGAACCCGCCGGTGCTGGCACCGGCGTCGACGGCCCGCCCGTACGGCTGCAGGTCGCAGTCCGCCAGCGCGCCGAGCAACTTGTGCGCGCCGCGGGAGACGTAGTGATCACCGGCCTCGACCGTGATCGGGGTCGCGTCGTCGACCTCGAGGGACGGCTTCCCGGCCGCCCGGTCGGCGACCCGGACCCGGCCGGCGATGATCAACTCGCGCGCCTGGCCGCGGGACCGGGCCAGGCCGCGGTCCACCAGCGCGCGATCCAGACGGACCACGGCGATTCGTGCCGACCGTGGATCAGGACGGAGTGTCGGCGGAGCCGTCGGACGGCTGGTGCAGCGCCGTGTGCAGCGCTTCGTGCACCCGGGACAGCCGGTCGTGGTGCTCGGCGACCGGCTGGCCGGCCAGCCCGTCCAGCTCGGTCAGCGCGGCGTCGATCTCGTCGACGCCGGTTCGCGGCCGTACGTTCTGATCATGGTCGGGTTCGGTCACTCGGTCGCCTTCTCTGCTTTCTTCGCCGTGGTGCTGCGCGCCGCAGCCTTCTTGGCCGGAGCCTTCTTCGCCGCGGTCTTGCGGGCCGGGGCCGGCTTCGCGACGGCCTTCTTGGCCACCGCGGTCCGGACCGTCTTGGTCGCCGCGGCCGTCTTCCGTACCGCCGGCGGAGCCGGTTCCGCCACAGCCGTCGGTTCGGGGTCGGTCGCCCGGTCCCGCAGTGCGGCCAGCTCGGCGCGTGCGTCGGCCAGTCCGGAGGTGACCCCGGCGAGCTCGGCCCGCGCCTCGGTCAGCCCGGTCCGGGCCTCGGCCAGCTCCGACCGGGTGCCGGCCAGTTCGGATCGAGCCTCCGCCAGCGCCGTCCGGGTCTCGGCCAGTTCGGACCGGATCCCGATCAGTTCGGACCGCACCTCGTCGAGGTCGTCGGACCGGACCAGGCCCAGCCGACCGGAGGCCTTCTCCATCTCGGCCGTGATCGTGTGTTGCAGCGATCGCGCCGCCGCCCGGGCCTTCGCCCGGGTGCTGCGACCGATGCCGCCCACCGTCTCCAAGTAGTTGTGTTTCGTGTCGACGACCACAGTTCTCCTCCCTCGGTAGAGTCCCCCGAGGTCGTTCGTCAGCCCTACCGTACTCACAAGACGGGCAGCCTGCCCAGGGCCGCGAGCACATCGGCCGGATCCGCCGGGAGCCCGCGATCGGCCGCCGACCAGGCAAGATCCGCCGCCGCGACGAGCGCGTCCAGGGCGCTGACCTGGTCCTCCGGTGCTTCGGCGAGGGTGAGCCGGCCGTCTCGCAGCCGGGCCGTGCTCCGTCCGCGGGTGGCTTGTTCACCGTCCCGCTGTACGGGCCGCGGCGGGTCCAGCAGGGCCGCCAGGTCGAGCCCGACGTGGGTCGGCCGCTCCCCCGGACCGGCGGCGAGCAGGTCGGCCGGTCCACAGGAGCCGCTCAGCACGAACAGGCTGTCCAGCCCGACCGCCTCGGCCCCCGCGATGTCGGTGTCGAACCGGTCGCCGACGAAGATCGCCCGCTCGGCGCCGAGCCGGCGCAGGGTCTCGGTGATCAACGGCGGGTACGGCTTCCCGGCCACCTCGGGCTCGATGCCGACGGCGGTCCGTACCGCGGCGACGGCAGCGCCGTTGCCCGGCACGATGCCCCGGTCGGTCGGCCGGGTCGGGTCCGTGTTCGTGGCCAGCCAGTAGGCGCCGCGCTGGATCGCGATCGCCGCCTCGTTGAGCTGGGCCCAGGTCAGGTCGGTCCCGTACCCCTGGATCACCGCGATCGGCTCGTCGTCGGCGGACCGGACCGCGACCAGACCGGCCTCGGCCAGCGCCGCATCCACGCCCGTGCCGCCGACCACCAGGATCCGGGCTCCGGCACCGAAGCGTTCGGCGAGCAGCCGGGCGCCGGCCTGGGCCGATGTCACCACGTCGTCCGTCGTCGCCTCGATGCCCAGCTCCCGCAGGTGCTCCGCGACCACTTCGGGGGTCCGGGCCGCGTTGTTGGTCACGTACCCGATCCGGACGCCCCGCTCCCGGAGCCGCTTCAGCCCACCGGGCGCGCCGGGGACCGGCTCCGGCCCGAGGTAGACCACCCCGTCCAGATCGAACAGGGCGGCATCATAGGCATCGATCAATGCGTCCATGATCAACGAGCGCCGTCGGGACCGTCGACCGCTTCGTGATCATCGGCCGAGCCGCCGTCCTCGCTCGCCGCGGTGGCAGCGCCCTCGTCCTCGCCCGCCGCGGGCTCGTCGCCGGCATCGTCGGCCTCCTCGCCGGCGTCGTCATCGTGATCGCCGGCGTCGTCATCACCAGCGTCGCCGTCGTACGCGTCGTGATCATCGTCGAGCTCATGACCTTGGTCGGACTCGTCATGATCATCGCCGTCGTGATCATCGAGCTCGTCGTGATCATCGTCCTCGTCCAGGTCGAAGTCGATCGTCACCCCGTCCAGGGCGTCCCGCCGTTCGGCGGCGTCGGTCAACTGTTCCCGGTCGAGCTCGGCCGCGGCCGCGAACCAGTCCCGGGCGGCCGACTCGTCGCCGCGGTACGCCAGCACGTCGGCATAGGCGTAGCGCAGCCGGGCCGCGGCGTTCCGGCCGGGCTCGGTCAGTCGCAGATCGTCCACGGCCGCGCGCAGCAGCCGGGCCGCCTCGGCGTCCTGGCCGAGGTCACGCCGGGCGCCGGCCTCGACGATGATCATCTCGATCTGCTGAGCCGGGTCGAGCGGCAGATCCTTGGCCTCGCGGCTCAGCTTGAGCGCCGCCTGCGGCTTGCCGAGGGCGCGCTCGCAGTCGGCCATCGCGGGCAGCACGTCGTGGTTGCCGGACATCCTCCGGATGGCCCGGAACTCCGACAGCGCGACCTCGTACTTCCCGGCCGCGTACGCCGTCTCGGCCGCAGCCTCACGGACGATCGGCAGCCGCGCGGCCCGCCGCCGGGCGGCCTCGGCGAACTCGTACGCCTGTTCGGGGTCCTCCTCGATCAGCCGGCCGGCCATGATCAGAAAGCCGCCGACCTGCTCGGCCAGGTCCTTGGGCAGACCCCGCAGCTCGGCCCGAACCTGGCGCGGCAACTCCGCCTGGCTGACGTCGGCCGGCACCTTGGGCTCCCGTGGCGGACGGCTGAGCCCCGGCGGCGCGGCACGGCCTTCTCGGCGCCCCTCGCCGCCCCGACGGTCCGTCCGGTCGCGATCCGAGCCACCCCGATCCGAACGGCTCCAGTCCGACCGTCCACGACCCGAGCCGCCTCGGTCCGAACCACCCCGGTCCGAACGGCTCCAGTCCGAGCGCCCGCGATCCGAACCGCCTCGGTCCGAACCCCGGTCGGAACGGCCCCAGTCCGAGCGCCCCCGGTCCGAACCCCGGTCGGAACGGCCCCAGTCCGAACGCCCGCGATCCGAGCCCCGGTCCGAGCCTGCTCGGCCGGAGCCGCCTCGATCGGAACGGTTCCAATCCGAACGTCCGCGCTCTGAACCGCCACGGTCCGCACCACCCCGGTCCGAACGACTCCAGTCCGAACGCCCACGCTCCGGACCTCCACGGTCCGAACCGCTCCAACCCGAACGCCCGCGATCCGAACCGCCTCGGTCCGAACCACCGCGATCCGAACCACCGCGATCCGAACGACCCCGATCGGACCCGCTCCAACCTGAACGCCCGCGATCCGATCCGCCGCGACCGGCACCGCCCCGATCCGAACCGCTCCAACTCGAATTCCCACGACCCGAACCGCCGCGGTCCGAACCACCCCGGCCCGAGCCACCGCGATCGGAACCACTCCAGTCCGAACGCCCGCGATCCGAACCGCCGCGACCGGCACCGCCCCGATCCGTACGGTCGAAACGGTCGCCCGAGCGATCCCGATCCGAACGGTCGCGGTCCTTGTTGTCGTCGCGATCGCGACGGCCCCACTCATCGCCGCCGGACCGCGTCGGCCGATCCCCCCGGAAGCCGCCGCCCTGGCTCGAGCCCTTGCCCCGGTCACCCGCCGGCCGGTCCCGCTGCGGCCGGTCCCGCCAGGGCCGGTCACCTCCGCCCTGCCGATCGCTACTCTGCCGATCGCCGCGCCCGGTCCCGGGTCGGTCGGACCGGTCCTGCCCGCCCGGCTCCGCGCGTCGACCGCGGCCGCGCCGGTCGTCCGCGCGCCGCTCTGGTTCCGGCCTCGATGGGCCCTTGCCCCGGTCCTGATTCACCCGACAATCCTGCACCACTTTCGCCCCGACTCTTGACACGGGACAGCAGCGCCCTCCGGAAGCGGTGCTCACACGGGGCATCGGCCGATATCATCGTCGCGCCATGACTGAGCAGCTCACCCGTGATTCCCGACCCGCCACCGGCTACGCCTCCGTACCGCCGCAGATCGATCTGCCGGCGATGGAGCACGAGATTCTGGCCCTGTGGCAGCGGAACCGTACCTTCGACCGTTCCCTCGAGCAGACCGCCGACGGCGAGCCGTGGACGTTCTACGAAGGTCCGCCGACGGCGAACGGCAAGCCGGGCACGCACCACATCGAGACGCGCGTCTTCAAGGACGTGTTCCCGCGGTTCCGGACGATGCGCGGCTACCGGGTCGACCGCAAGGCCGGCTGGGACTGTCACGGGCTGCCGGTCGAGTTGGCGGTGGAGACCGAGCTGGGCCTGAACGGCAAGCCCGACATCGAGCGGTACGGGGTGGAGGCGTTCAACGCCAAGTGCCGGGAGTCGGTGCGCCGCCACGTCGACGCGTTCCGCGAGCTGACCGAGCGGATGGGCTACTGGGTCAATCTCGACGAGGCGTACGAGACGATGAACCCGACCTACGTCGAGTCGGTCTGGTGGGCGCTGAAGAAGATCTTCGACGCCGGCCTGTTGACGGAGGACTTCCGGGTCGCGCCCTACTGCCCCCGCTGCGGCACCGGCCTTTCCGATCATGAGCTCGCGCAGGGGTACGAGAACATCGTCGACCCCTCCGTCTACGTAAGGCTGCCGCTCACCTCGGGCCCGCACGCCGGCGAGGCGGATCTGCTGATCTGGACCACGACGCCGTGGACCCTGCCGTCCAACGCGTTGGTCGCGGTCAAGGCGGACGTGACGTACGCGGTCGCCGTCCATGATCAGAAACGGCCCGTCGTGGTGGCCGAGTCGCTGATCGACACCGCCCTCGGCGAGGGCTGGCGGGCGACGGCGACCTTCACCGGCGCGGACATGGTGGGCTGGACGTACGACCGTCCGTTCACGATCGTCGACTGGCCGGGCCGCGGCCATTTCGTGGTGACCGAGGACTACGTCACGACGACCGACGGCACCGGTCTGGTCCACCAGGCCACGGTCTTCGGTGCCGACGACTTCGACTCGGTGCGCCGCAACGGGGTCGAGTTGATCAACCCGATCAACACCCAGGGCCGGTTCGACGAGGGGCTGGACCTGGTCGGCGGCGTCTACTTCCGCGACGCGAACGAGGCTCTGATGGAGGACCTGGCCGCGCGCGGCCGGCTGTTCCGCCGGATCGACTTCGAGCACTCGTACCCGCACTGCTGGCGCTGCCACAGCGCCTTGATGTACTACGCGCTGCCGTCCTGGTACATCCGGACCACCAAGATCAAGGAAGCTCTGCTCCGGGAGAACGAGCGGACCACCTGGTATCCGGAGACGATCAAGTGGGGCCGCTACGGCGACTGGCTGAACAACAACATCGACTGGGCGCTGTCCCGGTCCCGCTACTGGGGTACTCCCCTGCCGGTGTGGCGCAACGACGCCGACCCGACCAAGCTCGTCTGCGTCGGGTCGCTGGCCGAGCTGTCCGAGCTGACCGGCACCGACCTCGCCGATCTTGATCCGCACCGCCCGTTCATCGACGAGGTGACGTTCACACGGCCGGGCGAGGAGGGGACCTACCGGCGGGTGCCGGAGGTGATCGACGCCTGGTTCGACAGTGGCTCGATGCCGTTTGCGCAATGGGGCTTTCCGCATCTGGAGGGTTCGGTCGAGCAGTTCGAGCAGGCCTATCCGGCGGACTTCATCTGCGAGGCGATCGACCAGACCCGCGGCTGGTTCTACACCCTGATGACCGTCGGCACGTTGGTGTTCGACGAGTCCTCGTACAAGAACGTCGTGTGCCTCGGCCACATCCTGGCCGAGGACGGCCGGAAGATGTCGAAGCACCTCGGCAACGTGCTCGATCCGATCGAGCTGATGGACTCCCACGGCGCCGACGCGATCCGCTGGTTCATGGCGGCCGGCGGCTCACCGTGGGCCTCCCGCCGGGTCGGCCACACCACGATCACCGAGACCGTCCGCAAGGTCCTGCTGACGTACTGGAACGTGGTCGCCTTCCAGGCCCTCTACGCGAACGCCAATCACTGGTCTCCCCTTGATCACGCGGAACCCACCCACGTCCTCGACCGCTGGCTCACCTCGATCACGCAGAAGTTGATCACCGAGACCACCGAGGCGTACGAGAACTTCGATCTGCAGCGCGTCGGCCAGTTGATCACCACCTTCGTCGACGATCTCTCCAACTGGTACGTCCGCCGCTCCCGCCGGCGTTTCTGGGCCGGCGACCGCGGCGCCCTGAGCACGCTGCACGAGACGCTCAACGTGCTGACCCGGCTGATGGCCCCGGTCGCCCCGTTCCTCACCGAGCGAGTCTGGCAGGACCTCTTCGCCGGTACGGATCCGGACGGCCCCGACTCGGTCCACCTGGCCAGCTGGCCGACCGCCGACGAGACCGTACGCGACGCCGACCTGGACGCCTCGATGCAACTGGCCCAGCGCCTGGTCGAACTCGGCCGCGCCGCCCGCTCCGAGGCCAAGATCAAGATCCGCCAGCCCCTGGGCCGCGCCCTGATCCCGACCGCCAGCCACGATCGCCTCGGCCCGGAACTCCGCGCCGAGATCGCCGCCGAGTTGAACCTGACCGCGGTCGAGTCGTTCACCGGCGCCGGCGACCTGGTCGAATACACCGCCAAGGGCAACTTCCGCGCCCTCGGCAAGCGCTTCGGCAAGCAGACCCCCCAGGTCGCCGCCGCGATCGCCGCCGCCGACGCCGCCGTGCTCGCCGAATCCCTGTCCAGCAAGGGAACCGCCACCGTCGACCACGACGGTGGCACCGAGGTCACGGCCGACGAAGTGATCATCTCCGAGCGCCCGAAGGAAGGCTGGTCGGTGATCAACGACCAGGGCGAAACCATCGCCCTCGACCTCGAACTGACCCCGGACCTGATCAAGGCAGGCCTCGCCCGCGAGGCGATCCGGCTAATCCAGGAGACCCGCAAGGACACGGGCCTCGAGGTCACCGACCGGATCAACCTCACCTGGTCCGCCGGCCCCGAACTCACCGAAGCCCTCCGCGAACACGCGACCCTGGTTGCCGACGAGGTCCTCGCCATCGAGTTCACCGAAGCCGAGCCCGCCGCAGACTGGCACCACTTCGAAGACCTCGATCTCACGCTCTCTCTACACAAGGCTGAATGAGGTCGCGGGCAACGATCCCGGGGGCCCACCGTGGTTCGCCGGCGCACCGTCGGCTAAGCGGACACGCCGCTGCCCTCAACCCATGATCTCGACAGCGGACGCAACTCGCCGTCACCTTCGACCATCAGCACGGCGGCAGGTAGTCCAAGGGGTTCGGACCATCGGTCAGCCCGACGTCTCGATTCGACGAACCACGGTGAGCCACCCGATCTGATGCGGCCCATCCATGATCGCAAGCCTCGTCCCCGGCCTCGACAGCTCCGCCGTCAGCTCTGGCGCGAAGAATCGGAACTCCACCGACGTCCCATCGCCGGTAGCGACAGCGGAGTCCAGTTCCATGGCAACGCTCCAGTGTCTGCCGCCCTCGGTGCCACCAGCGTCACGACTGTCTATCACCGTGGGCGCGAACCGCCCCGCGCAC
Organism: Microlunatus sp. YIM B11417; assembly: GCF_059617205.1. NCBI lineage: Bacteria > Bacillati > Actinomycetota > Actinomycetes > Propionibacteriales > Propionibacteriaceae > Microlunatus > Microlunatus sp. YIM B11417. Next base: position 20,214 of record NZ_JCAMPJ010000003.1, on the reverse strand, counting down.
GGAGGCTTCACACGTCCCCTTCACGATAGGAAGAACCACTCGAGCCGTCCGATCGGATAGTTCTCGTACACAGAGGGTCCTAGCAGATCAAACAAGACACCGCCGCTGCGGAATTTCGAACGATCCAAGTCCAAGCAAAAACACGGATCAATTTTCCATTTATTGGACACATCTATTCTGGTCGGCGAGTCGCTTGGTCACGAAGAATTCTATCAAGCAGATTTCTACAAGCAGAATCTTCGTCAGGGAATTCTAATTCGTTCGCACGAAGTCCACGCTCGGTGTAGTAGACTACCCATCGCGAATCTTGACGTTCAAGAACAAATGCATCTGAAGCAAATCCTCCACTGAGAGAATACGAGAGCGGATCCACGTTCTGAGATTCGAGTTCCGCCTGCAAGGACTCGATGTTCACACCAACCTCCTATCGGACCGGCCGCAAAACACCTTCGCGTATCAGTTCCCCCACGGATCGCGGAAGCTCGTACTGAATGCCCCCACCAGGATAGCCAAACGCGGGTGCAGCGATCCCCCCGCGAACCTTGATATCTCGTACGACTTCATAGGTAGTGTACGTCCTTCCAGCATGGGTGCTCGGCAGGCCACGCTGAGAGAAGGGAGTTCCCTGCGGAGCGACGAACTGTCCTTCTTCGGGGCCGTATCGATCTATCCGTGTTCCGGGTTTGAGCGTGGTGGGTATCGGATTACCTAGAAAGCCGCGATTGGAAGGCCATCCCCACCTCCCCGACTTTTCAAGAGGTCCTTGTAGGTCCTTTGGGACATTCGTACCACCGCCACGGGAGACGATTCCGCCGCCGCTGCCACCGCCCCCACCGCCGCAATTGTGGACGAGAACTGCACCATCGCCGACGTGATAAGTGTGCGGCCCGGTCACCGACAGATTATAGGCTGTACCGAAGGCATACGGTTCTGCTGCAAGCCCGTCCGCTCGGATTTTGGCCCCATGCGCACTAAGTAGATACGCACCCGGAGATAGATCCCTCGCCTGCTGCCACGTCTCATCTTGCTTGTTATAGATTGGATGGTCTTCAGTGACTTGAATAACTTCACCGCTGCTTAGGCGGAGGTTGTAGAGAGCGTCATCGTGAACCCAAACACGCGTGACAATTTGAATCGTCGTCTCACCATTGTCGGGGTCAGTTGCTAAGACCCTGTCACCGACCTCAATGCCAGCGATCGCTTTTCTCGTGCCATCAGCAAGCAGCACCTGCGTGTCCTCCGCAAACGACATCGTGCATCGGAGAGAGTCGAAGAGCGTCACCCACGGGTTGCCTAGTCCGGGCACGAAGACCTGATTGCCGACCTCCTTGCCGACCTGACCGAACCCAGTCGTCGGCACCGCTCCGAACGCGATCTCCGGAGCGGCCTCACCGCTACCGGAACCGTCTCCAAGCGAGCCTCCGTAGCCGACCGCCGCCGAGGGTCCGGACCCCGTGTTGTCCTGACCGGTCTGACCATCGGTCGCGGTCCGTGAGAGTTCCCACCAAACGCCTGACTGGTCGGCCGGCGGTTTCGCGCGCGGCGGAGCCACATAGCTCGTGTCACCCGACGGACGAGGCGTATAACCCCGGGACTGCCGGCTCGGGCCGGAGCTGCGGGACCCGCCCGACCACGACCGGCCCGGTTTCGGCCGATAGCTGTGCCGCGGACGCCACGAATGGTTCACCGACTGACCGACCGAGGTGTCCGGCATCGGTCCCATGCCCACCGGGTTGTCCGGCATATAGGCCAGTCCCGACGGATCCGGATGGATCACCGGATTGCCGCCGCCGTAGGTATACGGCCCCCACTGCCGCGGATCAGACAGATTCAGCACCGGGTCGGGCGACAAGAACTTCCCCGACGCCGGGTCATACTCCCGCGCCCCCAGCCGGACCAGACCCAACGACTTGTCCTCGAGCCCGTCCACGAACCCGTGCGAACCCGAGAACGACGTGTTCCCGGTCCGCGGCTCCCCGTACGGCAACGACCGCCGAGTCTGGATCGCATTCGTCGCCCGGCTCAGCTGCCACGTCGCCGTGTTGTTCAGATCCGACCACAACGTGAACACGTCGCCATTCGCCGGTCCCGTCCGCACCGCAACCGTCCGGCCGACGAACGAGATGTACCGATTCGTCTTGAACGCACCCGTCGATCGCGTCAAGGTGATCTCGGTTTCACCCAGATACAGGGTCGTCGTCGTGGCATCCCGCCGAATCAACCGATTCCCCGACGGATCGTCGACAAACGCCACCGAGTCGCTCCCCCGCGAGGCGGTCGACAGTCGACCCTCCGGGTTCCAGGACAAGGTTTCGACACCGGCCGGACCGCCGGTGACGGCGCCGGCCGTCACGGTCCGCTCGGTCACGTTCCCGCCAGCGTCGTACTTCACCGGCGATGTCACCGCGGCCTGTCCCGGGGGCGTCACCGTGACAGCCGTCGCCTGATGCGGCTTCGGCTGCCCGCCACCCGGATAGGTCCAGGTCGATGTCGTGACCCCGGCCGCCGCATGGACCTTCTGCGAGGTCCGGTTCGAGGCCTTGTCGAAGGCCCATTCCCGGAAGTACGGCGACGGACCACCCAGCCCACTCACCGACGGCGCGACCGCACAGTCACCCGACGCCGGCGTCCACGCCTTCGTCAGACGCTGCAGATAGTCCATCGAGAAGCACTGCGTGTCTGCGGCAGCACCGGACTGCGGATGGGTCGCCCGAAGCTTCGTCAGCGCGCCCGCGTTGTTGTACGAGTAGAAGAGTTCGTAATCAGCCTTCGGGAACGTCTCCCGATCGAAGCGGGTCGAGGTCAGCCGGCCCGTGCCTTGATCGTAGGTGTCGGTCGTCCAGGACATCCGCGGCGACGCGTCACCGGTCGCGTACTGGAGCATCGGCCCGTAGGCCGAATAGATCGCCCCAAGCGCGTATGAACCGTACCCGCCAAGGTTCTTGAGCCGACCCATCGAGTCGTAGTCACGATCGAACTCCTCGGCCGGCAGATTGCCCATCGTCGGCAAGATCGTCTTCTCGATCGTCCCGTCGGGGAAGTAGGTGTGCGTCGACTGATAGGTGGCGGCCAGAGCCGGCTCGATCCACCCGGTGATCGCCGGCACCACGACCTCGGTCTTGGTCGGATTCCCGGCGGCGTCGAAGGTGACGTTCCGGGACGTGATCGCACCACCGCCGATGTAGCGGGTGGCGGCCGACAGGTAGCCCTTCCGGACCGTGTCGTAGCTCCACTCCGCGCGCTTGGCCCCGGTCGGGGTGTCGTCGCGCATGGTGGTCTGGCGGCCGAGGTTGTCGTAGGTGTAGGCCAGCGTTTCGCCACGGGCATCGGTGCTCGTGATCACCTGCCCACCGATGTCGTACGTCTTCGAACTCGTCCCGGCGTCCGAGTCGACGGTCTTGATCAAATTCCCGAGCAGGTCGTACTCGTAGGTCCACTTGTTCCCGGCCGCGTCGGTCATCGACGCGAGCTGCCCGTCGGGCGCGTAGCGGTAGACAGACTCGTCGTAGGTGCCGGTCGGCGTGGTCGCCTGATATTGGCGCAGGGCGGTCGTCCGACCCTGCACGTCCAGGAGTTGCGTGGTCGGAGTCGCCCCAGCCGGCGGAGTGATGTTGACCCGGTCGCCGCCATAGGACTGCGAGGTCGACCACTTGGTCTGGCCGAACGCGATCAAGGTCGACTTTGTGAGGCGACTGGCACCGTCATAGGTGGCCGACACGACCTGCGGGATCTGGGCGTCGATGACACTCAGGTACGCGGTGCTGGGTGCACCGCTGGCAAACGTCGGCCCCTCCTCGGTGATCACCAGTCCGCGGTCGTCGTAGGTCAGCTCCGACACCAGCCGGCCGGTCGTCTCGATCACCTGACCCAGCTCGTCGACGCCCTGGTCGGTGTTCTGGGTCTGCGTCTGCCGCGGCCGGAGCAGGCCGTCGTAGAGCTGGATCCCGCGCAGATAGCCGCCATCCCACTTCAGCGTGTCCGTCGTGACGGCGGTCGGTCCGGTCGCCGAGCTGGTGTAGGCGTACTTCACCGACGGCGCTGACGGATTCGATGATCTTGGTCGGCCGGGGAGCCATACCGAGGTCGCTCTGCCGTAGTGGTCGTAGGCGGTCTCGGTGACGGCCCCGTCGGGCGCGACCACCTTGGTCGGTGCACCCCAGCGCGCGTCGTAACTCGTCGTCGAGACGTGCGCAGTCAGCGGACCGGTGCCGTCCGGGTCGGCTGAGGTCGTGGTCAACGAGCTCAGAATGCCTGCACCGGAAGGGCTGTAGCTGGTCGACGTCGTGTGCCCGAGCGCGTTGGTCACGGACTTCGGACGGCCGATCGCGTCGTAGCTCGACTCTGCCGTCACCGAGTACGTGCCGGGAAGCTGCGTCAGCTCCTCGGACTTGGTCGGCAGCCCCTTGCTCACTTCGCCGAGCGGCAGCCCGTCGTAGTACGTGCGTGAGTCGCCCAGCACCTGCGCGTCCGTCGGCGCGTCGGGCCAGGAGGCGCACGTGGTCGCGCGAGTCCTGAGGGTCGCCTCGGCACCGAGGATCCAGTTCGTCAGATTCCGTGCGTACGTGTAGCGCGTGCAGGTCTCGTCTCCGGTGACCCCAACGTCTCCGACGTCGTCGACCTGAGTGGCGTAGCCATGATCGTCGTAGGCGGTGCGGAACTCCGACCGACGGTAGCCGCCGGCGGCCAAGGCCGTCCGGGTCCGACTCTTCGCGACTCCGACCAACGTGGCCTTCGTGCCGCCGCCGGCGGTCTCCGCCAGCGTGGCGTAGTCGAGGATCGTGCCGGTCACCTCGCCGCCCGAGGGCCCCAGGTAGGTGATCGTTTCGCGGGCCTGACCGGCCAGACGCCAGTCATCGGCGACGGCCACGTCTTCGGAATCGGTCACGTCGACCGACTTGGTGCCGCCGGACGGTGCGGCGCGATCCCCATCGAGGCCTCGGAAGTACAGCGTCTCGCTCCGCAAGGCCGTCGACGATGCGGGGTCTCCCGTCACCGTCCTGACCTGCGAATAGCCTGCCCACTCGCTCCAGGTCCGTTTGCTCGACCACGGATTGCTGTCGTAACGCCAGGCGGGCGTTCCCAGGTACGTGAACGTCTTGCGGACCTGGTACGTCGACAAGCCCGAAAGATCGAACTCGTTGACCGTCTGCACGACGTACTTGTGGAAGTAGTGGCGGGACAGGTCGTAGCGTCCCGGCGGCACCCACCAGACCGGGAAGCACCGGCGGTTGTTGCTCTCTGGCGCCGAAGGCAACGACTCCAGCGTGCAATCCTTCGCGCTGTATTTGATCAAGGTCTCGCGACCGGACTCCGACTTGACCGAAGCGATCCGGAACTTGTTCAGCGGCGGAGCGATGTTGCCGATCGTGTCTTCGACACCGTCGATCCGGTTCGCCAGTCGCGTACCGCCGAACTGCACGACCGGCATCGGAGAAGCGCCGGCGGCGGCCGCATGGGTGATCGTTTGCAACCACAGGGCCGAGGTCGTCCCGTCGGTCGTGCTGGGGAAGCGATGATCAAGAGTCCATCGCTCCACCTCGCTGAACGTCGTTCCGGCCAGTCGCTCCGTCCTCACCTGCGTCAGCCGCTTGCGCGTGAAGAAGGTGGGTGCGTGTCGTCCGGCGCAGGAGGTCGTCGAGGTGCAGATCTGATCTTGGGGAACGTCCGGCCAGGCCGAGGCATTCGCGGCATCCAGGACAGAACAGTTCTGGGTCGAGGTTGGCAGGCAACGCTCGGCCGTGGTGAACACGACCCGTGCCGGCGCCGTCGCCGGATCCTCCGCCCCGGATCGCTGGCCGTAGTCGATCCGAGTGAGGTAGCCGCCCCGGACGTAGCTCGAGACCGCGGTGTTCAGGTTCCGTCCGTAGTTGTTGGTCTCCTTCACGTAGTAGTAGGTCATCGAGTTGCCGTGCAGGTCCACGACGTAGTCGAGGTTCCAGCGCCAGGCCTGGTCGCAGAATGAACTCGCGAACGAGGATCCGTTGCAGGGCTCGGAACTGTGGTTGCCCGCGACCGGAACGGTCCACGTCGACGCCGTTTCCGGGCTGCTCGCCTGCGCTCTGCCGCGGCCGAACGAGAACTGCGTTCCGTCCGGCATCGTGACTTTCCAGGACTCGCGATCATTGTCGCCGTTGGCCCAGGCCGAGGTGACCTTCTCGAACCGAGTTCCGTCGTCGCGGCGCAGCCGGTACTCATTCGTGGTGCCCACCCGGATGAGTTCGCCCGATTGTGCGCCGAACGACACCAGGTAGCGCTCCCCCGGCCAGCAAAGATCACCGGTCTTCTCGGTGTTGTTGGCGCCCGTGCCCATGTCGTCGGAACACGGCTGATACTGGCGTTCGATGTAGCCGGGAGACAGGTCCCAGCCCTCGCCGATCCAGGACGGTTGATTGTTGGCGGAGCTCGTACGCCCGTCAACCGATTGGGATGAATACGACACGGCGAGATCCGGCATCAGATCACCGGCGACACTCGGCACCCGGAACGGATGGGACCAGGCGAAGTCGCCGCTGGGTCCACCGGCTGACCACGATCCGGTTGCCGCCAGATTCGTAACGGCGAAGGAACCTGCGGATCCCGACGCCCCGGCGGTCACCGCCAGCAGCGTCGACTGGTCCGAGGCCGCCAGCCCGATGATCTTGGACTGATCCGGATCGTTCGCCTGGCTCAGTTCCGTCTGGGTTCGGCATTCCGCCCGCTCCGGAGTGGTCACTGCGCAGTCGGGAAGGCTGACCAGGCGTGCCCGGTGCGCCCAGTCACCGCCTGCCGGGGCGAAGCCCGAATAGTCGACTTCCACCGCGAGCTCCGCTGCGGCCTTCGCCGCTCGCGGGTCGAGCTGCTTGACCTCCAGCACAACTCCGGAGACGCCCAACCGTTCGGCCGTGCGCCGATCGTGGGCTTGCACGTCCACCGCACCGAAAGCTTCCTCCGTGCGTGGCGTGAGTCGTGCCTTCTTGGCAGCCTCCGACGCACCGCGGCCCACCCACACCGGAAGATCTCCGGCCTTGATCATTCCGCCTCTTACCGACCGGGACGAACCAGCGCTCGCGGGGTCAGTTGGAATCCCAGTGGCCTTGCCGTCTGGCCAGACGATCGGCCCCGGCCGCCAAAGGTCCATCTCGGCGGACAGCCTGTCGGTCGTCGAGTCGCGGGTCTTCACACCCTCGCCGGATACCGGCACCAAGGGCTTCACCGGAGGCCGCCTCCGCGGATCGGCTGGCTGGTGCGGATCTGCGATCGCCGGCTCGAAGCCGGCGATCGACAGCATGACGGCCGCGGTCAGTGCAGCTGCCGCCGAAATGATCAACCGCTTCCTCATCGCAGTCTTCCTTTCAGCATCCGGTGCTGGGCCGGCCCGCTTGACTGATCGCTTCAACCTGATTGGCGTCGAGAACGCCTTGATAGAGCAGCACCTCGTCGATCACGCCCTGCCAACCGACGGTCCCGAAGCCACCGCTCGGGGCTCCGCCGACCATCAGTCGATCGGAGTTGAACACTCCGGTCGTCAGGTTGCGTTGTACGGCTAGCTGGCCGTTGACATAGAGCGCTGCTGACTTCGTCGTGGGATTCCACACCGCGGTCAAATGCGTCCAGGCGTTGACCGCCACGGGGACCGTGGTGTTCATGAACGATCGACCGCCGTAGGCGCCGTCGTCGTCGAGGGTGAGAAACCAGTTCGCTGTTCCGTCGGCAGTCGTCTTCCGGTAGCCGATCATGAACGCCGACGCACTTCCGGTGAAGGTCGACACTGCTGCCGCTTCGAACCCCGAGCCGGTCTCCACCGCGGCCAGGCCGGTGGGCTTGACCCAGGCGGAGATCGCGTACTGCTTCGAGGTGTCGCCGGGATCGGCGCTCGAGGTGAGGTTCCGAACCCCGCTGGTCGGCGCCACCCCCAACGCCTTGTCCGTGCAGTCGAGGATCCCGCCCTGCGGGTTGCGATAGAACCGTCCTTCGGTGAACGACGTGCCCGCGGGAACGGTCAGATCGGCCGACCAGATGCCGTCCGGTGCGGTGTCGGTTCTGGTGTCAGTGCCGTTGCCGTCCAGGCGGAACCGGTGCGACGGAAGAGTTCCGTCGACCTTGAAGACGGTGCGACTGGTCGTGCTCCGGTTGCCGGCCCGATCAACGGCGTACGCGGTGATGAAGTTTGGTCCGAACTGGGGCACGACGATGCCGCCGACGGTGGCCACGCCACCCAACGTCGACGGCTCGGCTCGTTGGGACGGGGTGTCGGTGTTCAGTCCCCAGACGTAGTAGGCCGAGTCCCTGATCGTCCCGGTGATCGTGAACGACATCGGATCGCCGACCTTGGGGTTCGTGGCCGGAGTCGTCACGGTCGGTGGTGTCGGAGCATCGGTGTCCACCCAGAAATCGGCCGTGGGGCTAGTGGGTGACCAGACCCGGCTGTCGTAGGAACGAGCCGAGATCAGGTAGCGGTTACCGTGGGCAAGTCGTCCTGAGGGCACCGCTGCCTGGGCGACCTGCCCGCTGGGAACGCCGTCGGCGTCGAGGGTGAACGAGGCCGATCCGGTCGCCGCGGGATCGACCGTGAAACGAACGTCGAGCCGGTCGCCATCGGGGTCCGACACCGACGTCCGCAGCGTCGGTGTCGAGTCGGAAACGTACTTCGTTCCCGCATAGTCGACCCACTCCAGCGCCGATGGCGTCGACGGCGGGTTGGGCGCACGGTTGAACGTGACCGAGATGAACGGATACGTGCCGTCGTTGTCGAACTGGCGCCAACCGAGTTTCTCGGACTCGTTGGCCGATCTGAGCCCGATCGTGTAGGTCGTCCACCCTTCGTCAGCGACGATCTGCGCACCGTTCTTCACGTTCCATTCGGTCGGCGTGAATCCCGGGCACTGCGTGCTATTGCCGTGCGCGACGTAACTGGTGTCCAGCTTCGATCGCCATTCGGGTTGATTCGTCCAGGTCGTCGACGAGGAGATCCCACCCGTGTACCACGCCTCAACGCCCGGCACATCCGTGTTCACACCACAGCCCCGAGCCGAATGGATCTGTTTGTGTGACAGCGTCGCGCTGAGAATGGTGGTATTTCGGAACGCCGAGGCGTCGAAACGATAGAAGACTCTGGACTTCTTGTCGCCCTCCCAGCCGTCGTATCCGACCCGAGCGTGCTCCGAACCGTCGTCCCAGAATTCCTGTCCGTCCGACCAGACCATCGACCATGCCGATCGTTCGCGAGAGATCGCAGGGTCGATGACGACCGGGAAGCGCGTCGTGGGATCGGACAGGAAGGCCTGGTCCGGCGTCAGCACCAACTGGTCATCGGTGACCCGAAGACCGACCACGCTCGACCGGGACCCTTGCTGCTCCGGCAGCCGAATCGCGGCCGCTGAGGTCTCGGCCGCAGTGCCCTCGTCGGTGACAGGCGACTCCCACATCCGTAGCTGGGACGAGGAGAACACGGCTGCCCCGTCAGAGGACTCGGCGACCAGCCCGCCGTTACGCTCCGATACAACCAGTCCCTCGGCGTCGAATCCGAGACGTAGCTCCGATAGAAGCGGATCCGTCGCCGCAGCGGGGGTTCGGACGACGAGGAACTGTCGGGCTCCGGTCGGAGTGACCTGAACGGCAAGATCAATTCCCGGCGCGACCTCCGGCCAGATTGCCAGATTGCCGTCCAGCTTCGGCTCGGGGAGTTCCTCCCGCCAGCTCAGGCTCATCGATCGCGTGCCATCGCGGACGGTGATGAACGGCCGGGAGCCATGATCGACAACGGTGTCGACCGTGGTGGCCGCAGCGACCACTTTGCCGTCTCCACCGCTGACCAACCTAGTGTCGAGCGGCTCCCAGCGTCCGGCGCGCTCGACTCGGACCGGAATCGCGGAGATCTCTGCCAGCAGATTCCCTGATTCAGGATCGGCGACGACCCGCTGCGTCTCGGTGGTCAGCGAAGACACCTCGACCGGTCGATTCTCCGCCATCGCCTTGGCCATGGCTTGTGCCTCGGTCAGCTCTCCCGATTCAGGAGGAACGTCCTGAAAGTCCGACCCGCCGTCCGGCGGACGCCCGTCCGGATCCGCGTACGCAGGCGTCACCGCGGCCGTAGCAATCAGGCACACCAACACCAGGAAAACCGAAAAATGACAACCCCGAGTAAACACCCGCACGCCTCCGACCCGCAGATGAAGCAGCCCCGTCGCCGCTGAGTGGCATAACTTTCAGCCGGGATCGAAAGGAAAACCCTGAAACGTACGGATCGTTATCTTTCCGTTATATGATTGGACTGCAGCCCCACAGCCAAACGATCATGGAACCTGATCACTGATGATCTTGCGGTTCGGCGTGGTGCGCGAGCCCGTCGAGGAGGCGGTCGAGGCCGAAGACGAGGGCTTCGTTCTGGCCTCCGGAGGTTGCCGCAGCGGTGAAGGCGGCGGCGGTTTCCGGGTAGCGGTCGGCGTGCTTGGTCAGGACACCGGCCATCAGCTGGGCGACTCCCGTTTCCACATCGACGGAGGGGTCCCCCACCGCCTGCTGGACGGCTCCGCGCACGTGCCAGACGATCATTGCGATGGCGTCCAGGCGAGCGGCTCCGCCAAGGGAGGTCGTACGGAGGGCGCGCAGGCCGGCTTCGGTCCAGGCGAGTTCGTTCGGGCCGAAGGGGCGGATGCCGACCGAGAGCGTCAGGGTCCACGGGTGGCGAATCATCTCGGCGTGCAGGGCGAGTGCCCAGGCTTGTAGGCCGGCTCGCCAGTCCAGTTCGTCGCCGATCTCGGGAGGGACACCGAGTCCGCGGTCGAGCATCAGGGCGAACAGTTCATCCTTCCCGGGCGCGTAGCGGTAGAGGGACATCTTCGTGACGCCGAGCCGGTCGGCAATTCGCTGCATCGTCACGGCATCGAGGCCGTCGGCGTCAGCCAGCCCGATCGCGGTCTCGATGATCTGATCCAGGCTGATCCGCGGCTTCGGCCCGCGCTTGGGCCGCTGCTCCTCGGGCCACAGCAGGGCGAACGCCTCGCGGTGATCCATCACACCTCCCCTACTGGCTTGACCCGGCCCAGTGTCTACCATACGGTTTCTGTGTCCATTGGACACAATTAATGCTCAGGGGGTACGGATGTCCGTTCGCAAGGTTCTGATCTCGGGTGCCAGCATCGCCGGGCCGGCGACGGCGTGGTGGCTGGCCCGTTACGGCTACGACGTCACGATCGTCGAGCGCGCGCCGGAGCTGCGCGGTGGCGGGCAGGCGGTGGACTTCAAGGGGACCACGCATCGCATCGTGCTGGAGCGGATGGATCTGTGGGACGCGATTCATGATCGCCAGACCGGGCGGACCGATCTTCAGCTCGTCGATGATCATGATCGGGTCAAGGCGGTGATCCCGGGCGAGTTCTCCGGCGGCGACGTGGAGATCCTGCGTGGCGACCTGGCCACACTGCTGCACGAGCGCACCCAGGACTCCTGCCGCTACCTGTTCGGTGATCACCTGACCGCACTGACCGAGACCGCGGACGGCGTCGAGGCGACGTTCGCCCACCACGACGCGGAGCGGTACGACCTCGTGATCGGCGCCGACGGCGTCCACTCCGGTGTCCGCCGACTCGCCTTCGGCTCTGAGCGCGACTACGTCCGGCACCTCGGCTACTACTACGCGGTGGTCGGCGGCTCACCCATCCGGGCCGGCGGCGCGGAGCCGGGCCGCTCGGTCGGTGCGATGTACAACGAGCCAGGACGCATGATCACCGACGGCGGGTCGAAGGCTCCCCAACTGTACGTGTTCGCCTCTCCCCTGCTCGACTACGATCGCTCGAATGTCCTGGCCCAGAAGGGAATTCTCACCGACGCATTCCGCGGCGCCGGCTGGCGCACCCCACGACTGCTGGCCGCCCTGCCCGACCAGCAGGACTTCTACCTCGACTCGATCAGCAAGGTGGTCACCGACCGCTACACCACCGGGCGGTTCGCCCTGGTCGGCGACGCGGCCTACGCGAACACCCTCGGCGGCTTCGGCACCGGGCTGGCGCTCGTCGGCGGCTACGTGCTGGCAGGCGAGCTGGCCTCGGCCAAGGGTGATCATCGGGTGGCCTTCGACCGCTACACGTCGATCATGTATCGCTACGCGAAGATCGCCCGGAAGGGCAACGCCGGGCCGTTCCTGGCGCCGACCTCGAACCTCAAGATCAGGTTGCGCGACCTGACGTTCGCCAACAGGTTCCTGCTCGGCCTGATGATGAAGCTGACCGACGACTACGCCAACGACATCGAGCTGCCGCGGTATCCAGACTGATCATGCCGCCCTGAGCCACCAACGCTCGCCGAGCCAGTCGAAGGGCAGCCACATCAGCCCTGGCCCTTCGACAGGCTCAGGGCACGTGGACGATCCGGGGATCACGGCTCGACGATGATCACTTCCGGACCCGCGGCGGTCAGCTCGGCCAGCAGCTCGCGATCGGCGCCCGAGTCGGTGATGATCAGGTCGACCTCGCTCAACGTACCGAAGGCGCAGAAGGAGTCCCGGCCGACCTTGCCGGAGATCACCGGCACGATCCGCCGCCGGGCCGACAGCAGCATGGCCCGCTTCACCGCAGCCTCCTCGGGATTGGTCGTGGTCAGCCCGCGAGCGGCCGTCAGGCCGTTGACACCGATGATCGCGACGTCGACGGCAAGGCTCTCCAACCGCCGGCTGGTCGCGGCGTCCACCGCCGCCGAGGTCAGGCCGCGGATCAACCCGGGCAGCGTGAGCACGGTCAGCGTCGTGGCTTGAGCCAGATACTGCGCCGCCGGCAGGTTGTTGGTGACCACCGCCGCGCCACCGTCCCGCGCCATGGCCTGCGCACAGCTGAACGTCAGCGAGCCCGAGTCGAGCATGATCACGCCGTCGGCCGGCAACTCCTCGGCGACCCGGTCGGCGATCGCGAGCTTCTCCGCCCGCTGCTCCGCGTGCCGCGCCGCCAGGGCCTGCTCGAACGGCGTCGAGTCGACCAGCCGAGCGCCCCCGCGCACCCGGCGCACCGTTCCGCGCCGGGCCAGCACCTCCAGATCCCTGCGTACGGTCTCGGCGGCGACCCCCAGCCGGCGACCGATCTCGGCGACGCTCACGTCCCGTCCCGGCACGGTCAGCAGGAACTCCGCGATCGCCTGCTGCCGCTGCGGCGGATACATCGGCAAGGTGTCAGCGCTGCCCACGACGCCCATTCAAACACGAACGGATCGTTTCAACACACATTCGGGCACCATTTGTACCACTACAGGTCCATTTCGGTCTGGACCGGGCACGCTTTGATGGGTTATGGTCACAAACGGGCAGCCGAATGCGGAGGCTGGCCACGGCGATCAAGCGGCAGGGAGGCCGGCCTTCGATGACCACGACCAAGCGCTCCAGAGCCAGGCGCACAGCACCGGTGCAACTCGCGGGGCTGAGTTTGAGCCTTTTGGGCCTGACGGTGACCGGCTGTGCCGGCTTCGGCAACATCGGCAATCAACCGGGCGTGACGACGGTGACCTTCGCCAGCGTCAACAACCCGCAGATGCAGGACCTGGCCCAGCTCATCCCCGAGTTCGAGAAGGCCCATCCCAACATCAAGATCAACACCTTGATGATGGAGGAGAACGATCTTCGCAACGCCGCGACCAAGGACGTCGCCACCGAGGGCGGGCAGTACGACGTGATGACGGTCGGCCTCTACGAGGTGCCGATCTGGGGTCAGAACGGCTGGCTGGTCGACCTGACCGATCAGGCGAAGCAGGACCCGAGCTACGACGTCGACGACATCTTCACCCCGGTGCTGGACGGCGTCTCCTATCAGGACCGGTACTACGCGATGCCGTTCTACGGCGAGTCCTCCTTCCTCATGTACCGCAAGGATCTGTTCGAGCAGGCCGGGCTGGAGATGCCGGAGCGTCCGACCTGGCAGCAGGTGGCCGACTTCGCCAAGCAGCTCAAGACCGATGACCGGGCCGGCATCTGCCTCCGCGGCAAGCCCGGCTGGGGCGAGATGTTCGCGCCGCTGACGACGATCGTGAACACGTTCGGTGGGCAGTGGTACGACGAGAACTGGCAGGCCCAGGTCGACGCGCCCGGCTTCCGCAACGCGATCCAGTTCTACCTCGACACGCTCAAGGCCGGCGGCGAGGCCGACCCGGTCTCCTACGGGTTCACCGAATGCCTGAACCTGGTCGGCGGCGGCAACGCGGCCATGTGGTACGACGCCACCTCGGCGGCCGGCTCGCTCGAATCGGGACCGAACAAGGGCAAGTTCGGCTACGTCCGCGCCCCGGTCGAACAGACCAAGGACTCCGGCTGGCTGTGGTCGTGGAACCTCGGCATCAACGCCAGCGTGAAGGACGATCCGGAGAAGCAGGCGGCGGCCTGGGAGTTCGTCAAGTGGGCCACGTCGAAGGAGTACGTCCAGCTCGCCGGCGAGCGGATGGGCTGGCCGCGCGTACCCTCCGGGACCAGGGCCTCGACGTTCGAGATCCCCGACTACGTGGCCTCGGGCGAGGAGTTCGCCCCACTCACCGCGGAGATCATGAGCGAGGTCAACCCGAAGCAGCCGGGCGTCGCACCGCAACCGTGGATCGGCATCCAGTACGTGACGATCCCCGAGTTCCAGGACGTCGGGAACCAGACCTCGCAGCTGATCGCGGACGTGATCGCCGGCCGGCGCGACCTCGACGGCGCGCTCCGGGACGGCCAGGCGATCGCCCAGCGAGCCGGCGACAAGCAGAAGAACCAGTGAGGGCGCGATGACCACTACAGCAGCAGACCGGGTCCCGGCCGCGACCGGTCCGAAGCCGGCCAAGCCGGCCAAGGTCAAGATCAAACTGACCGGTCAGGATCTCGCCGAGCGGATCTTCGCGCGCAAGCTGATCCTGCCCGCGTTGGTCGTGGCGATCGTGATCACCCAGGTCCCGTTCATCGCCACCATCGTCTACTCGTTCGCCGACTGGAACCTGGCCCGGCCCGAGCAGCGCGGCTTCGCCGGCTTCGACAACTACATCGCCGTCGTCGCCAATGGCGCCTTCCTCCCCTCGGCCCTGGCCACGGTGCTGATCGTCGGCGGCTCGGTGATCCTGTCGCTGATCCTCGGCCTGGTCTTCGCCGTCCTGCTGGACCGCAAGTTCAAGGGGCAGGCGATCGCTCGGACGCTGTTGATCACACCGTTCCTGGTGATGCCGGCCGCGGCCGCGCTGATCTGGAAGTACTCGATGCTGGACGTCGGTACCGGCATGATCAACTACGGGCTGTCCTTCTTCGGCGTCGATCCGGTGGCCTGGAACACGAACTTCCCGATGCTGACGATCATCTTCACGCTGACCTGGCAGTACACGCCGTTCATGATGTTGATCTTGCTGGCCGGCCTGCAGTCCCAGTCCGGTGAGGTGCTGGAGGCGGCCGACGTCGACGGCGCCGGTCCGCTGCAGACCTTCCGCTACATGACGCTGCCGCACCTGAGGACGTACGCGGAGCTGGCCACCCTGCTCGGCACGGTGATGATGATCCAGGTGTTCGACCCGGTGAACATCATGACCAAGGGCACCGGCGGCACCAAGACGCTGCCGTACCTGCTCTACGAACGGGCCTTCATCGGCCAGGAGATCGGCGAGGCCGCCGCGTACGGCGTCGTCACGGTCATCCTGACGATCATCGTCACCACGATCGCGCTGCGGACCCTGTTCCGCGTCTTCACCGAGGAGGCACGCTAATGGCCACCGCGACGGCAACCGCGCCGCAGGCCGCCGAACCCCGGGCCGCGGTCCCGCGCGGCGGCAGCCGGTTCACCCGGCGGAAGGTCGGCGGCGTGATCGTCACCGGCATCACCTGGGTGCTGGTCTTCCTGTTCTTCTTCCCGGTGCTCTGGATGGTGCTGAACAGCTTCAAGTCCGAGGCCGGCGCGGCGGCGTTCCCGCCCCAGATCGTCGCCGACTTCAGCTTCGACCGGTACGGCCAGGTGTTCGAGCGCGGAATGGGCCTCTATCTGGCCAACTCCGCGGCGGTCTCGATCCTGTCCACTGTCGTGGTGATGGCGCTCGCCATCCCGGCCGCGTACGCCCTGTCGGTGCGGCCGATCGGGAAGTGGCAGGACGCGCTGTTCTTCTTCATCTCCACCCGGTTCATGCCGGTCGCCGCGTCGATCATCCCGGTGTTCCTGCTGCTGCGGATCGTCGGCGGCCTGGACAACCTGTGGTGGCTCGGTGCCCTCTATCTCGGGATCAACCTGCCGCTGGCGATCTGGATGATGCGGTCCTTCTTCGCCGAGGTGCCGCGGGCGGTCGTCGAGGCGGCCCAGGTGGACGGCGCCTCGTACTCCCGGGAACTGTGGCGGATCTCGCTGCCGATCGTCGCGCCCGGCGCGGCCGCGGCGGCCCTGATCTGCTTCATCTTCGCCTGGAACGAGTACTTCCTGTCCAACCTGCTGACCGCGGTGGTGGCCCGCACGACGCCGCCGTTCCTGGGCAGCTTCGTCGACGGCCGTGGGCAGTTCGTGGCGGTGCTGTCGGCGGCCGCGACGATCGCCGTCCTTCCGGTGATCGCGGCCGGCTGGATCGCCCAGAAGCGACTGGTCCGGGGGTTGGCGATGGGGGCGGTCAAGTAATGCGGGCGATCGTCTTCACCGGGCCCGGCGCGTTCGAGCTCGTCGAGGTGCCGGACCCGAGCCCCGGTCCGCGCGAGGTCGTCGTCGAGGTGTCCGCGGTCGGGATCTGCGGGACCGACGTGCACGTCCTCGACGGCGAGTTCGAACCGACGGTCTTCCCGATCACGCCAGGACACGAGACGTCCGGCATCGTGGTCGCGGTCGGCTCCGAGGTGTCCGAGTTCTCCCCCGGCGACCGGGTGTCGGTCGATCCGACGCTGACCTGCGGCGAGTGCACGTACTGCCGGAACGGGCGGCCGAACCTGTGCCAGCGCTGGGACGGCGCCGGCGTCGCCCGGACCAACGGCTCAGCGGCCGACTTCATGGTCGCGCCGGTGCGCAACGTCTACCGGCTGCCGGACGGGGTCGACCTCGAGCTGGCGGCGCTGATCGAACCGCTGTCCTGCGCCATCCACGGCTACGACCTGCTGCCCCGCCGGCTCGGCGAGCACTATCTCGTGTACGGCGCCGGAACCATGGGGTTGATGATGGCCCAACTGGCGCCGCGAGCCGGAGCCGCCTCGGTGACGGTGATCGACCGCAACCCGGACCGGCTGCAGGTGGCCCGGGAGGTCGGCATCGAGCGAGTGGCCGAGGCGGCCGACCAGGTCGAGCGGCCCGGCGGCTGGGACGTGGTGATCGACTGTACGGGGGTCGTCGGCGCGATCGAGGACGGACTCGGGAGGGTGCGCCGGGGAGGCACCTTCCAGCAGTTCGGGGTCGCGCCGACGGACGCCCGGGCCGGCTTCTCGCCGTTCCGCGTCTACAACGACGAGATCACCGTGGTCGGATCGATGGCGGTACTGAACTCGTACGAGCGTGCGGTCGAGTTGTTCGCCGCCGGAGTGCTCAACGCGGCACCGATGGTGAGCCACGCCTTCCCGCTCACCGAGTACGGGCCCGCGCTGGACACGTTCCGCGCCGGCACCGGACGGAAGCTGCAGCTGCGGCCGGCGCTGGACCGGACGATCGAGCTGACCGACCCCGCCCCGGCCGCCGTATCGTGAGTCCGGGCGAGGCGGGCGATCCGATGCGGGCGGAGGACCGGCAGTCCACGCTGGCCGAATGGCTGGCGGCCGAAGGCAGGATCGACGTGATCACCGCTGCCGACCGGCTCGGCGTCGCGCCGGAGACGATCCGGCGGGACCTGCGCGTCATGGAACGTTCCGGGCTGCTGCGCCGGGTCCACGGCGGGGCGGTGACCGCCGACTCAGACCCGATCGCCGCGCTCGGCCGGCCGGCCACGGTGGACCCGGCAGATCTGGACTGGGCGGCCGACGTCTGGGCCCTGCTGCCGCGGACCGGCACCGTGCTGCTGGGCACCGGTGAGCCGACGCTGACCCTGGCCAAACTGATCGTCACCGAGGCCGACGACCTGACCGAGCTGACGATCGTCACGAACTCGCTGGACGCCGCGCTGGTACTGTCCCGTGCCCCCGGGCTGTCGGTCTACAACCTCGGCGGTACGGTCTCGGCCCGCACCCGGGCCCAGGAGGGCGACTGGGCGCTCACCGAGCTGCGCCGGCTGCACACCGACGTCAGCGTGATCTGCCCGGCCGGTCTCCACCCTGATCACGGGCTGACTCAGCAGACGCCGGCCGCCGCGGCGGTGTCGGAGGCGGAGGTGGCGGCCGGGACCGCGGTGGTCGCTCTCACGGCTCCGGAATCGTTGGGCAGCACAGCGCTGGTCCGGTTCGCCTCGCTGGAGGCAGTGGACGCGCTGGCGGTCGCCGGCGCCGTACCCGAGCGGGCCCTGCGTCCGTACCGCGAGGCCGGGATCAAGATCATCACCCCGCGTCCGACGGCCGACCAGGCCGCCGACGACGCGGGCGCGGGCGCTATCGTCGGAGCCTGAAGTAGCGTGCGCTGAGCCTGTCGAGAGTGCCAGCCAGATCAGGTGGTCTGCCCTTCGACAGGCTCAGGGAGCGTTCTGGCTGAACCCCTGATCCCTCTATGTGCCCGGGAGCTCACATGCGACTCGTCGCCGGCGTCGACTCGTCCACCCAATCGGTCAAGATCGTGGTCTGCGATGCCGACACCGGCGACGTGGTCCGCACGGCCCGCGCGCCCCATCCGGACGGCACCGAAGTGTCGGCGCAGGCCTGGCTGGACGCGTACCGAACAGCCACCGCGGATCCGGGCCTGCTGGACGGGGTCGAGGCGATCGCCGTCGCCGGTCAGCAACACGGGATGGTGACCCTGGACGAGGACGGCGAACTGGTCCGCGATGCCCTGCTCTGGAACGACAACCGGTCCGGCGGCGACGCCGTCGACCTGATCGCCGAGCTCGGCGGGGCGCACGCCTGGGCCGAGGCCACCGGTTCCGTACCGGTGGCGTCGATGACCGTGTCGAAGGTGCGCTGGCTGGCCCGTAACGAGCCGGACAACGCTGCTCGCACCCACAGCGTCGTTTTGCCGCACGACTGGCTGACCTGGCAGCTCGGTGATCGGAGCTTCGCGCCCGTCACGGACCGCGGCGACGCCTCAGGCACGCTCTACTTCGACCCGACCGGCAACGAGTACCGGCAGGACCTGGTCCGAATGGCCATGGGACGGGACCTGGAGTTGCCGCGGGTCGCCGCGCCCAACGAGGTGGTCGGCGAGACGCCCTGGGGCGCGGTGATCGCGCCCGGCACCGGTGACAACATGGCCGCGGCGCTCGGGCTGGGTCTCCGCCCTGGCGAGGCCGTGGTCTCGCTCGGCACCAGTGGCACCGCCTACGTCCGGTCCGACCGGCAGACCCACGAGGAGACCGGCACCGTCGCTGGGTTCGCCGATGCCACCGGCGCCTTTCTGCCGCTCGTCTGCACGCTGAACGGCGCCCGCAACCTGGTCGCCACTGCCGAACTGCTCGGCGTCGAACTGGCCGAGTTCGACAAGCTCGCCCAGAGCGCGCCGCCCGGAAGCGAGGGAGTCAGCTACCTTCCTTACCTGGAAGGGGAACGGACTCCCCCGCTGCCGGATGCCACCGGCCAGCTGCTCGGCCTCACGCTGAAGAACCTCACACCCGCGAACCTGGCCCGCGCCACCGTCGAGGGCGTCCTGTGGAGCCTCGCGTACGGGATCGAGGTGCTGCGGCGGGAGGCCGGCGACATCGGCCGGATCACCCTGACCGGTGGAGCCGCCCAGTCGGCCGCGGTACGCGCCATCGCGCCGGCCGTGTTCGGCCTGCCCATCGCCTTCACCGAGCCGTTCGAGAGCGTCGCCGTGGGAGCCGCCCGCCAGGCCGCCTGGGCGTCGACCGGTGAATGGCCCGAGTGGGAGGTTCCCGTCCTCGGCCAGCACGAGCCAGACTCGACCGAGGTCAAAGCGGCCGGCGAACTCGGTGAGCGCTATGTGGATCTGCTGCACCGCAACTTCCCGCAGACCGCAGCCTGATACGCCATAAACCAGAACGCTCCCTGAGCTTGTCGAAGGGCAAGGCCACATTCAGGCTTTGCCCTTCGACAGGCTCAGGGAGCGTTTCCCCAAAGGAACGCAAAAACATTTCAAGGTCGACCCCGCAAAATTGGGGGTCGACCTTGAAATGTGTATGACCGGCGACGTCCTAGTCTCCCACACGGCTCCCCGTGCAGTACCATCGGCGCTGTGAGGCTTAACTTCCGGGTTCGGAATG
>NZ_JCAMPJ010000002.1:0-1019701 GCF_059617205.1 Microlunatus sp. YIM B11417 | reverse complement strand
GGCTCCGGCTGGTCCATCCTCGCCTACGACGCCCTCGGCCAACGCCTCAACATCGTCCAACTGTTCGACCAGCAGGGCAACCTCCCCCTCGCCCAGATCCCGATCGTCCTCCTCGACATGTGGGAACACGCCTTCTACCTGCAGTACAAGAACGTCAAGGCCGACTACGTCAAGGCCTGGTGGAACGTCGTCAACTGGGCCGACGCCCAGACCCGCTACGCCGCCGCCAAGACCCAGACCGCCGGCCTGATCACCCCGGCCTGACCCACCTGGCGTTCCGATGAGCGAACCTGCGGGGCCCGGCGACGCTGTTGATCAGCAAGGCCATGTTGATCAGCGAACCAGGGCCCAGCAGCGCGGGCCGCGACAGATCGTCGCGGCCTCCATCGGGAACGCCGTCGAATGGTACGACTGGTACATCTACACCTTCCTGACGCCGATCTTCGCGGCGCAGGTCTTCGCTCCCGGCGACCCGGTGGCCCAGGTGCTGTCCGCGTTCGCGGTGTTCGCGGTCGGCTTCTTCCTGCGGCCGATCGGCGGGCTGCTGATCGGCTGGGCCGCCGATCGCTGGGGGCGCAAGAACACACTGACCGCGACCATCCTGATGATGGGACTCGGCAGCTTGATCATCGGGCTCACCCCGACCTATGAGTCGGCCGGGATCCTGGCACCGATGATCTTGGTCTTCGGCCGGCTGGTGGCCGGTTTCTCCATCGGCGGCGAGTTCGCCGCGAACACGACCTTCCTGGTCGAGTCGGCGCCGCCCGGGCGGCGTGGCTTCTTCTCCTCGTTCCAGTACGTCTCCACCACCGCCGGCCAGCTGGTCGCCTCCGGGGTTGCGACGATCCTCGCCTTCGCCCTCACCCAGGAGCAGCTGTCCGGCTGGGGCTGGCGGATCGGCTTCTTCATCGGCGCATTGATCGCGCTGGTCGGACTGGTCATCCGGGTCAGCGCCGAGGAGACCCGCGATGTCCATCAGGGGCTGCGCCGGCCCGGGCTGTTCGAGGCGATCCTGCGGCACCCGCGGGAGTCGCTGTTGATCTGCGGCGTCACGATCGCGGGCACGATCGCCTACTACTCGTGGACGACCTACCTGCCGACGTTCGCCCAGCAGAACGGGCATCCGACCCAGCAGGCGTTGTTGATCAGTACGATCTCGCTGGCGTTCTTCGGCCTGATCCAGCCGGTCACCGGCGCGCTCTCGGACCGGATCGGCCGGCGACCGATGCTGATCGCCTTCGCCGCCGCGTTCGTGATCGGCATCGTGCCGGCGCTGGCCTTGATCAGTTCCGACCACGGCTTCGCCGGCCTGTTGATCATCACCCTGATCGGCATGGTCTTCCTGAGCGGCTTCACCTCGATCAGCGCCGCGCTGAACGCAGAGCTGATCCCCGGCCGGGTCCGGGCGTCCGGCATCGGCTTCCCGTACTCGCTGACGGTGGCGATCTTCGGCGGTACGGCTCCGTACATGGGCACCTGGTTCAAGCAGCTGGGCAATCCGGGCCTGTTCGGCTGGTACATCGCCGGCCTCTGCCTGATCTCCCTGATCGTGTACGTGTTCCTCGCCGAGACCGCGCACAAGGAGCTCGACTAGCCGCCGGCGATCAGCAGGACCAGCGGCAGCGGCAGGGCGATCAACGGCAGCAGCACGGCGTGCAGCACCAGGCGCTCGCGGAGGATCGCGACGTACTCCCTGATCATCGCGCTGGGCCAGTAGTAGCCGGCTGTCGGAGCACCGGCCGCCTGGGCGTTCAGTCCGGTCTTGCGGGCCAGGATCGCGGCCCGCAGCACGTGATAGTTGCTGGTGACGATCAGCCCGGGGCCGGGCGGGACCGAGGGCTCCGCGCGGACCAGCTCGCCGGTGAAGCGCAGGTTCTGTTCGGTGGTGCGGGACTGGATCTCGGCGCGGACGGCGGCCGGATCGACACCCTGGTCGACGGCCCAGGCCGCCATCGCGGTCCCCTCGGCGATCTTCTCGTCCCTCCCCTGGCCGCCGGACATGATCAACACCCGGGCGCCGCGACGGGTGAACTCGGCGATGCCGGCGCGGATCCGGGAGGCGAGCAGGGGCGGTACCTCCGTGCCGCGGCGCAGCCCCGAGCCGAGCACCATCACCCAGGCGGCCGGACGGTTCCGGACCAGCCAGGTGTAGAGGCGGGCGTACCCGAGGAACGCCACGAAGTGGAACCCGAGGTAGCCGACGGCCAGCAGGCCGAACAGCCAGAGCGCCCGCAACCAGAGCGGTCCGGTCAGGAAGACCGGGATCGTCAGGACCACACCTGCCATGATCATCAGCCCTGCCAGTAGGGACAGCGAGTTGGCCAGGGTGGCCCGTTCCCGGCGCAGCATCACCACGCCGTTCATGATCAGGAAGCCGCAGAGCACCAGGATCAGCAACGGCGACAGCAGGGCGATCGCCACGATGAGGAAGGACAGGATGTCGAAGTTGACCAGACCGAACGCGCCGAGCACGTTGATCAACAACATCCCGCCCGCCAGCAACCAGTAGGCGTTGCTGAGCCGACGCGGCTCGTTGCGGGTACGGGTCACGGCGATGGCGACCACGGCGACCGCGATCGCCAGGGGGAGAAGGAAGATCATCTGTTACACCGAACCCGCATCCGACACCGGGCCAGGATAGCGAGTACGGCGAGCCCGACGCCGCGGTCGCTCGGAGCGCGGCATCCCAGCCATCGAGAGGCACAGCCGGAGGCGTGCCGGCGGAGTGTCGGGGCAGCCGCGGCCGGACCGTGCGGGGGGAAGGCGGCCCAGGGGGTCACACGCTCGGACCGGCCTAGCCAAACCTGCCGCGTCCGGCCCCCGGTCCGACGCGCTGACAGAGAGCGGGGCGGCCCCGGCCGGGTGTATGCGGCCGGAAGTGACCCACAGCCGTAGCGGCCGCAGCACCACCACCGGGCTGCGCCCACCTTCATCCGCGACCGTTGCTCGCGACCTCCGGTGGCTGCACCGGTCGCGAACACGACGAACAGTCGCGGATCGGGCGGCGCGGCGGTTAGGCGAAGAGGCCGTCGAGGCGGTGCGGGTAGCCGTTGAGAAGGGGTTCCGGGTCGGCGCCGAGGACCCGGTCGAGGACGGAGGCGTAGATCGAGCGGAAGTCGGTGCCGGCTCTGAGATCGCCGTCGTCGAGGTCGGTCAGGCTCGGTTCGTCGCCGAGGAAGCCGCCGCGGATCCCGTCGCCGAACAGGAAGACCGGCCCGGCCGTGCCGTGGTCGGTGCCGTCGCTGGCGTTCGCGGCGACCCGGCGGCCGAACTCGGAGTAGATCATGGTGACGACCTGGTGACCGCGTTCGCTGTCGGCCAGCCGGTTCCGGAAGCCGGTCACGGCGGAGTCCAGTTCACCGAGCAGCCGCTGCTGGGTGCCCCGTTCGTCGGAGTGGGTGTCGAAGCCGCCGAGCGACACCGAGTACACCCGGGTCGGCACGCCCATGTCGATCATGGTCGCGACCAGATCCAGTTGGGCGGCGAGCTGGCCCTGGCCGCCGGCCGACCCGCCCTTGGTCGACTCGTCGTCGCCCTGGTCCTGATCATCCTCCCGATCGGCTGAGCGCTGCCGGTCCAGAGCCGGCCCGAGGGTACGACCGGCCGAGCCGAGATCGGCGTACTGCTTGGCGGCGAGGGCCAGCCACTGATCATCGTCGGGATCGGCTCCGGCCAGTGCCTCGATCGCCGTACCCAGGCCGCCCTTCGGCAAGGTCAGGCCGGACAGCGGGAAGGAGGCCGCGGCGAGCTTCTCGCCGGCCAGTAGCGGCGGCGTGACGGGATCCAGCGACACGGCATGCAGTGGGTCGGTCGTCGTCGCGTCGAGCCAGCGCCCCAGCCAGCCGCTCCGGGTCGGCGCCTCGGGCGAGCCGGTCTGCCAGATCGCCATCGACCGGAAGTGGCTCCGGTCCGCCTTCGGGTAGCCGACGCCGCGAACCACCGCGAGCCCCTGGTCCTGCCAGAGACGGTGCAGGCCCTTCAACCCCGGGTTGAGCCCGAGACCCTCGCCGAGGTCGAGCACTTCGTCCGGCCGGTACGCCAACTCGGCGCGAGCCAGCAGATACGCGGGATCCGCGGCCGGGACGACGGTGTTCAGCCCGTCGTTGCCGCCGTACAACGTGATCACCACGAGGACGCCGGCATCGGGATCGAGCGGCGTCGTGGCGGCGGCCCGGACCACGTCGGGCCAGCGCACCTGGGTTGCGCCGACGGCCAGAGCCCCGGCCCCGGCGACGCCGGCGAAGGCGAGGAACCGCCGCCGGGTCACCGGACTGACGGACGTGGAGAGCTTCGGGGTCCGGGGCATGATCAGTCCTTTCCGTTGGGCAGGGGGAGGTTCGCCTTCACAGCGAGACGACGTATTCGGGCGCGCAGGCGGCGACCGCGAGCCGGATCGCCGTCGGCGCTTCCTTGATCGCTTCGGCCGTACGACGGGAGACCCGATCGAGTCCGAGCAGCTCGACCGGGTCGGCAGCGGCACGATCATGGTCGGCGGCCTTCCCGATCATGGTCGCGAGTTCGATCCTGGATCGCGCGGCGGCGGTGGACAGCCAGGCCGGGCCGGCCGGCCAGCCGCCCACGCTCGGCGGCAGGAACGGCTGCTGGCCCATCCCCCTCAGCAGCGTGATCAACTTCTTCTGCTGCGGCGGTTCCAGCCCGCTCGGCCGTACGCCGGCGGCGCGGAGCAGACCGACCAGCCACTCGACCGGTTGTTTGATCAAGGTCGTCGCGCCGTCGGCGAAGATCGGCTCGTCGGTGATCGCGGTGAGGACGGCGGCGATCTCCCGACCGGGGCCGTACGCGTCGACGAGTCGTTGCCGGGTCGCCTCGTCCGGCGGTTCCGCACTGACCAGCCGGAACCAGAGCCGTTCGATCACGTACCGGGCACAAGCCGGCTGGGCGACGACGTGGTCGACGAACCCTTGGGAGTCGAAATCGGCGGTCCGGCCCAAGATCGTCTTCTCGCCCGTGGCGTGCTGCTTGGCCTTCAGTCTGGCGAGACCGGTCCTGCGGTTCACCGTCCAGCCGGTCAGGGCCCGCGCCGCCTCCTTGACGTCGTCCTCGGAGTAGTTCCCGTGGCCGAGCGTGAAGAGTTCGAGGAACTCCCGGGCCAGGTTCTCGTTGGCCGCCTTCGCGGTGTTGTCGTTGCCGTCCAGCCAGATCAACATCGCCGGGTCGATGATCATGGCCCGGGCAAGCGCCCGGAAGTCACCGCGAGCCAGCCGGCGCAGGGTCTCGTTCTGGGCCAGCATCAGCCGCGGGTCCCGTACCTTCTGCAGGCTGGTCGCAAAGTGGCCGTGCCAGAACCAGGTCAGCCGCTCGGCCACCGGATCCGGCGTCGTCGCCATCCGGTCCAACCACCAGATGATCAACGCCGTGCGGTCCTCGCGCAGCCGTTGCCGGCGTTCCTTCTTCGCCGCCGGGTCGGCATCCTTGCCCAGCCGGACGTACGGCGACAGTTCGGGCGCCGGGACGGCGGGCTGAGCGGAGTCACCCGCTCCTGGGCCGCGTTCGGTGCCGGGGAGCAGCGCCGTCCGCGTCGCCCGCCATCCCGCCCGCCGTGCCTCGGTCAACTCCGGCGCCGCCGCCCCGAACCCGAGGCGGTCGAACAGGCGGCGGATCACCTGATCCTCGGTCAACCGTGGCATGGCCCCACCCTGCCCAGCCGACCGGCCGAACAGCGAGCGGATCCCGGCTTCCTTCAGGAGATCTACAGGTCCGCCGGACCGGCACCACGGAGCTTGCGAGTGACGCACGTTTGCAACACAACAGGCCGATCTGGAACGGGCGTGCCAGCCCGGACCTCGGGACGCGGACCGGAGATGTCGCGGTGGGGATCCGGCCGGTCTCCTCCTGCCGTATCGACTGGACGACTGGGCCGTCCGCAGGTCGCCGACGCAAGCCCCTATCGTCCCCTCGACTGGACGTGGGTCAGGGGCGCGCTCTCCCGTCGTTGGGAATTCCGCGACTCATTCGGGCCTGCCCGGGCCGATCACCGACTTGTGGCCGACGACCGACACGGGTCAGCGGCGAAGTGCTAGTGATCGCGCACCGGCAAGGTCAGCAGGAACCGGGCCCCCGGCAGCCGGACCGGGTCGACGCAGACCAGGTCGCCACCGTGGGCGCGGGCATAACCACGGGCGATCGCCAGACCGAGGCCGGACCCACCGGACTGGGTGCTCCGGCCCTGGTCCAGCCGGACCAACCGCTCGAAGATCCGCTCTCGGTCGGCCTCGGGCACGCCGGGCCCGTCATCCTCGACCGCGACCATCACCCACGCGCCGGCCGGCATCCCCATCACCGGTTCCTCACCCGGCGTCCGCGCCGCCGACGCGCCGCCCGGCTCCCCAGATCCCCGCTCACCACTTGGCTCATCCGCCACGCGCTCACCGTCCGGCTTCCGCACCGCCCGCTCACCACGCAGCTCCCCCGACACCTGCTCACCGACCGCCTCGACGGTGATCATGATCGTTCCCCGCCCACCGACCGCTCGGATCGCGTTGCCGAGCAGGTTGCGCAGGATGCCGGAGACCTTGTCCGCGTCCAGGTACGCCGTTGTCGGCGGACCCTCCGTGATCAAGATCAGCTCGGGATGCAGCGCCCGCTCCCGGGACGCCTCGTGCTCGACCAGCGCGGCGACGTCGACGTCGGCCCGGTTCAGCTCCACGCCGGCATCCAGCCGGGCAGCGGCGAGCAGGTCGTCGACCAGGCCGCTGGCCCGGGTGGCCTCGCCGATCAGCAGCACCTCCAGCCGCTCCCGTTCGGCGGGCGAGAGTTGATCTTGGTAGTGCAGCAGCGACTCGGCGGCAGCCAGGATGCCGGCCAGCGGCGTGCGCAGTTCGTGCGCCGCGTCGGCGAGGAACTCCTTGCTGCGTTCCTCTGCCTGCCGGGCCCGTACCTCGGCGCCCTCGAGCTCGTCCAGCATCGCGTCGAACGCCGTCGCGGTGCGGCCGAGTTCGGTCTCGGGCTGGGTCGGTTCGAGCCGTGAACCGCGGCGGCCGCCGGCGATGGTCCGGGCCAACCGGGCCATCGATCCCAACGGGGCCAGGGAGAGTCGTACCGCGACGATGATCAGGGCGGCGCTGATCAGGACGGCCGCGGCGCCGGTGATCAACAGCACCTGGCGGAGCACCGCGCGGGCGTCGGCGATGACGGCCAGGTCCACCGCCAGGGTCAGGGTGGCCCCGTCGACCCGACCCGGGGCGGCCAGCCTGGTCCTGGTGATCTTGGTCGGCCCGGACTCGCCCTGCTCGAGATCGCTCCCGAACACGCGCCCGTCGGTGAGCACCAGCCGAGCCCGTACGCCGTCGGCCTCGACCCGGTTCACCAACTGCTGGGGCCGCACGCCGGTCCGGGCCAGCTGCCGGGCGAGCTGGGCCCGGCCGGTGAGCAGCGCGTCCAGGCCCTGCTCGGACTGGATGCCGAAGATCGTGTCGATCACCAACCCGAGCCCGACCAGCACTGCCACCAGGACGGCGATCACCGAGACCGCGACCCGGACCTGGAGCGACCCGGTCCGGAGCCCGGTCACGGCGTCTCCGCAAGACGGTAGCCGCGGCCGCGGACGGTGTGGATCAATCGCGGCCCGTGTCGTTCCAGCTTGCGGCGCAGCGAACTGACGTGCACCTCGACCAGGTTCGGGTCGAAGCCGGAGTAGCCCCAGACCGCGTTGATGATCTTGTCCTTGCTGACCACGTTGCCCCGCTGTCCGGCCAGGTAGCGCAGGATCTGCAGTTCGGTCTCGGTGAGCTCGACGGCCCGGCCGTCGCGGAGGACGGTGCCGGACTCCTCGGCGAGCTCCAGGTCGCCGATCATGATCGACGGACCGCCCGGTACGGTGCGCCGCAGCACCGCCGTCACCCGGGCCATCAGCTCGACCATCGCGAACGGCTTGACCAGGTAGTCGTCGGCGCCGCCGGCCAGCCCGCGGACTCGGTCGGCCGTGGCGTCCCGCGCCGTCAACATCAGCACCGCGGCCGAACTCAGGCCGCGGATGGTCTCCAGCAGCGCGAACCCGTCCCGCCCGGGCAGCATCACGTCCAAGATCACCAACTCGGGGCGGAACTCGCCGAGCAGCCGTTCCAGCTCCTCACCGTCGGCCGCCCCGGTCGCCTCGAATCCCTGTGCCGCAAGGGCAGCCAGGACCGCAAAGCGGATCGCGTCGCTGTCCTCGACGACCAGGATTCGGGAGCCGGCCACGGGCACCATTGTGCCCGCCCGGTCAGGAAGCGCGACCGCGCTGCCGCCGGAACGACTGGTACGCCCACCAGGCGATGCAGGCGACCCCGATGGATCCGATCAAGATCTCGTCGAGGCCCATCGCGGGCCGCCGGGCCAGGACGATGCCCGCCAGCAGCAGGGCCGCCGCGCCGCAGACGATCGCCGTCACCAGGGGCCGATCGACCAAGGTCTGGAGCAAGATCGACAGGCCGACCGTCGCGAAGGCGTACCCGAACAGGAAGCCGGCGAAGGGGCCCAACTCGACTTCGTACCCGGTCAGGCCGAACAGGCCGCAGACGACGGCGGCAATGCCGCCCGCCACGACGAGGCAGAGCGACACGCCGACCTTGAAGCCTGTCGATCCGTCCTGACCCGCATCGTCCTCGGAAGCCACCCACCCACCGTAGCGGCCCGCATCGTCACTCCGGCTGGACCGTGCCCCCGATCGCGAGCACGGTGTCGAACGTGTCGGCCTGGTCCGCGGTCTTGTCCTCGCGATAGCGCAGCACCCGGGCGAACCGGAGCGCCACCCCGCCCGGATAGCGGGTCGAGCGCTGCAAACCGTCGAACGCGATCTCGACCACCGTCTCCGGCCGGACGTAGACCGTGTAGTCGTCCCGGCTCGCCTCCAGCTCCAGGAACCGCTCGGTCTGCCAGGTCAGCAGCTTGTCGGTCATCCCCTTGAAGGTCTTGCCGAGCATGATCAACTCACCGGTACGAGGATCCCGCGCGGCCAGGTGCAGGTTGGACAGCCAGCCTTTCCGTCGCCCGTGGCCCCACTCCGCGGCCGTGACGATCAGGTCCAGCGTGTGCCGCGGTTTGATCTTGATCCAGGCCGAGTCGCGGCGGCCGGCCGCATACGGCGCGTCGAGGCGTTTCACCACGACGCCCTCGTACCCGTCGGCGACGGCGGTCCGGAACACCTCCGCCAGGTCCGCCTCCGCGTCGCAGAGCCGGCGCGGCACGATCAGCTCGGCCGGCAGCACCTCGGCCATGATCCGGGTCCGCTCGGACAGCGGCTCGTCCAGCAGGTCCCGGCCGTCCAGGTGCAGCAGGTCGAAGAAGAAGCCGCGCAACGGCGTCCGCACCGCCTGCGCCGGAACGTCCAGCTGCGAGCCGGTCCGGGAGGCGATCACCTGGAAGCTCTCCGGCTTCCCGTCCGGCCGGAACGCCAGCACCTCGCCGTCCAGCACCATCGTCTGGTACGGCAGCGCGGCGACCGTCGCAGCGACCTCCGGCAGCCGCTCGGTGATCTCGTCCAGCGACCGGGTGAACATCCGGATCGTGTCGCCGTCCTTGTGCACCTGGACCCGGATGCCGTCCAGCTTGTGGTCGACGAGCAGCGGCAGCCCGGACTTCCCGATGGCCTCGGTGACGTCAGGCGCGCTGGCCGCGAGCATCGGCTGGATCCCGGTGCCGACCGTCAGCCCGACCTGCTCCAGCCCGGCCAGGCCGCCCTCCACCAGGACTCGTGCGGCGGCGGTCGTGGAGGAGGCGAGCATGGCCGCCCGCCGGACCGCAGCCACCGGCACCTCGTACGCGACCGCGAGGCCCTCCTGCACCTGCGCCTCCAGCGCGCCCTGCCGCAGTTCGCCGGAGATCAGCCCGGCCAGCAGCCGCTGCTCCGGCTCGGTCGCCCGGCCGAACAGCTCCGCGACCAGCTCGGCCCGGCGGCCCGCCGAACCGGTGCCGGCCAGGCCGGCGGTCGTCTCGAAGATCGCGTCCACCTCGGCCACGGTCAGCGTCGCCTCGGCGGCGGGCGGCGGCGCCTTGCTGACCGTACGCCAGCCGATGCCGGTCCGCCGCTGCCGCAACGACCCCGCCAGATAGGCCACCACGATCTCGATCTCGGCCGGCTGGGCGGCGCGCAGCACCTCGGCGATCACCTCGCGCTTGGCGATCCGTGACCGCGTCGCGGCCATCGCCGCCGAGGCCGCGGCGACCCGTTCCAACAGCATGAGCGCAGTCTTGCAAACCCCGCCGACAGCCCGCCGCGATTTCGACTCAGGTACCCGCGGACTTCCGCCAAAGGTCGTAGGCCGGGTCCCGTCCTCCGCCCGATGTCTCGGCGGAGCCGGTTGACCAGGCTGGAATCAGCCGCCGACACCGCGGCCGACGAACCGAGCGAGGAGCCTCCGATGAACGTCCGAACCCTGGTCGCAGCGCTGATCGGCGTGGCGCTGCTGCTGGCCGGCGGCAGCGCCACGGCCGCCGCCGAGCCTCCGGCCGGCCTGCCCACCCCGAACCCTCCCGCGACCCGCGGCGCCGCGGACCTCACCACCCGTGACGTGAACGCCTGGCTGGACGGGCTGCTGCCGGCCGCGCTCGACGCGGCCGGGATCCCGGGCGCCACCGTCGCCGTGGTCAAGGACGGGAAGGTGGTGACCACCCGCGGCTTCGGCTACGCCGACCTGGACCGGCGGCAGCCCGTCGACCCGGACGCCACCCTGTTCCGGATCGGCTCGGTGTCCAAGACGTTCACCGCGACCGCGGTGCTCCAACTCGTGGCCGACGGGAAGCTCGACCTGGACGCCGACGTCGCCCGTCACCTCGACTTCCCGCTGCCCCGCCGGTTCGACGAACCGATCACCCTGCGGCACCTGTTGAGCCACACCGCCGGCTTCGAGGAGCGGATCCGTGGCCTGATCGGGACCGAGTCGACGCCGCTGCGGGACTCGGTCGCGATCGATCCGCCGGAGCAGCTCTACCGGCCCGGCACGGTGCCCGCGTACTCCAACTACGGCTACAGCCTGGCCGGATACATCGTCGAGCGGGTCGCCGGGATGCCGTACGACGACTACGTCCAGCGGCACGTGATCGAGCGGGCCGGCATGATCAAGTCGACGGTACGGCAGCCGCTGCCGGCCGGCTTCGCGGAACGGCTGGCGCAGGGCTATCCGGCCGGCGGGCAGCCGCCGATCCCGTTCGAGATGGTCGCCGACGCCCCGGCCGGCGCGGTCTCGGCGACCGCGAGCGATCTGGCCCGCTACCTGCTGGCCCAGCTGGACGGCCGGCTGCTCGATCCCGCCACGACCGCCCTGCTGCACCGGCCGGCCCTCGACGCCTCGACGCTGGGCACGCTGGCCGAGGGGCCGCGGATGACGCTCGGCTTCTTCGAGGAGGACCGCAACGGGCACCGGATCCTCGGACACGGCGGCGACACCATCGTGTTCCACAGCCACCTGCAACTCCTTCCCGACGACCGCACCGGCATCGCCGTCAGCTTCAACGGGTCCGGCCGCACCGGTGTCGAGACCGTCCAGCTGCGGCAGTCGATCATGGACGGGTTCGCCGACCGCTACTTCCCGCCCGCCGAGCCGCTGGTGCAGCAGAGCACCCCGACTGCCCACGAACACGCCCAGCTGGCCGCCGGTTCCTACCGGGCATCCCGATCCACGGAGAGCACCTTCCTGGCCGCGCTCGGCCTGATCGGGCAGACCCGGCTGACCGCGCAGTCCGACGGGACTCTGCTCGTCACGCCCGGCCTGGAGAACCCGGAACCGACGACCTTCATGGAGGTGCGGCCGTGGGTCTGGCAGGAGGTCGGCGGCCAGCGGGTGATCACCATGCGGGTGGTCGACGGCAAGGTCGAGGCGATCGGGTTCGCCGGGGCGTTCGCCCTGCTGCCGGTGCCCGTCTTGCTGTCGACCGGGGTCGTCACCGTCGCCCTGATCGGGGCCCTCGCCGTGCTCGCTCTCGGTCTGATCGCGGTGCCGGTCGGGGCCCTGATCAGGCGCCGGTACGGCATCGCCGCGGCCACCGGGACCGGCGGTCCCGTCCGGCTGCTGACCCGGATCGGGGCGGGCTGCGCCCTGCTGGCGACCGCCGGCTGGTTGATCTTGATCCAGTTGATCATGGGCTTCGCGACGGTGCCGGAGCCGGTGATCCGTGGCATCCAGGTGATCCAGGCCGCAGCCAACCTGGCCGTCGTACCGGCGGTGATCATGGTCGTCCAGAACGTACGCCGGCGCGCGGGCGGCGCCCGGATCGCCGGCAGCGTGCTGATCGCCCTGGCCCTGCTCACGGTGGCCCTGGTCTCCGCCGCGGCCAACCTGTTGGCGCCATCGGTGTCGTACTGAGCATGATCGGGACCGGGATGGGAGGGTGGGAGCCGTGAGCACGCGACTGAACCGGTGGTCGGACCGGGCCGACGCCGCGCTGGACCGGGTCGGCATCACCGGCACCTTCCGGCGCGACCTGGTCCTCGCGATCGCCGTCGCCCTGCTCACCCTCGGGCTGCTCGGCCTGGTGCTGCCGATGCTGGGCCGGGACGGGCCGGCGGTTCCGGCCGGCCGGCTCGGCGTGCTGATCATGCTGGTGGTCGTCCAGGCACTGGTCCTGGCGATGCGTCGGCTCCGACCGGCGCTCTGCCTGGTGATCATCGCCGGTCTCGACCTGGCGATGACGGCGGCTCTTCCGACCGAGGTCAACTTCGACGGCCTGGCCAAGCTGGTTGCCGCCTACACCTGCGGCACCCTGTTGCCGAACCGCCGGTTGATCAAGCTGCTGGTGGCGGTGATCGTCGCCGTCACCGCCGGCCGGGTGATCATCGCCCTGTTGCTCCTGCCCGGCACCCCGCCGGCCCAGCTGCCGATGATGATCATCACCGCGGCCCTGGGCACGGCGCTGTCGTACGCGGTGCCGGCGGTGGTCGGCCGCTACGTCGCCACCCGCCGGGACTACCTGGACCTGATCCGGCGGGACGCCGAGCAGGCGATCCGGGTGCAGCAGGAGCGGGCTGCGGCGGCCGTCGCCACGGAGCGCTCCCGGATCGCCCGGGAACTGCACGACATCGCGGCGCACCACCTGTCCGGGATGGCGGTCCAGGCGGCCGCGATCGAGCGGCTGATCGACCGTGACCCCGCGGCGGCGCGACAGGCCACCGGCTGGGTCCGGCAACAGAGCCGGGAGACCCTGGCCAATCTGCGCCAGGTGGTCGGGCTGCTCCGCGAACCGTCGCCGGGGCTGGACGACGACGGCGCACCGGTGCCCGGGCTGGCCGCGGTGGACCGCCTCGTCGACGCTGCCCGCACCCTCGGTACCCCGGTCGAGCTGCAGCGCTCCGGGACGCCGCTGCCCTTGCCGCCGATCGGCGATCTCGCCTGCTACCGGGTCATCCAGGAAGCCCTGTCCAACGCCCGTACCCATGCCCCCGGCGCTCCGGTGACGGTCCGGATCGATCATGGTACGGACCGCTGGGCGGTCGTGATCATGATCGACAACGAGGCGGGCGACGATCATCCGCCGGCCGGAGCCGATCATCAGGGACTCGGCCTGATCGGGATGCGGGAGCGCGCCCAGCTGATCGGCGCCGAGCTCGAGGCCGGCCAGCGACCGGACGGCGGCTGGCGCGTCGTGCTCCGGGTGCCGCCCCTGGAACGCCGTACTGCCAAGGAGGAAGCGTGATCAAGGTCGTCCTCGTCGATGATCAGTCGGTGGTCCGGGCCGGCTTCCGGGTGATCTTCGAGACCTCCGGGGAGATCGAGATCGTCGGTGAGGCCGCCAGCGGTCCGGAGGCCGTCGAGGTGGTGCACCGGACCCGGCCCGACGTGGTCTGCATGGACGTCCGGATGCCCGGCGGCGACGGCCTCGAGGCCACCCGGAAGATCGTCACCGGCTCAGCCGATCCGCCGGCCGTGCTGGTGATCACCACCTTCGACCTCGACGCGTACGTCTTCGGAGCATTGGAGGCCGGCGCCAGCGGCTTCGTGCTGAAGGACAGCGAACCCGACGACCTGATCGACGCGGTCCGCCGGCTCGCCGACGGGACCGGCCTGATCGATCACACAGTGACCCGCCGGGTGATCACCGAGTTCGCCC
This sequence comes from Microlunatus sp. YIM B11417, assembly GCF_059617205.1. NCBI lineage: Bacteria > Bacillati > Actinomycetota > Actinomycetes > Propionibacteriales > Propionibacteriaceae > Microlunatus > Microlunatus sp. YIM B11417. The sequence goes on along the minus strand of NZ_JCAMPJ010000002.1, from coordinate 1,005,661 downwards.
GCCGCCGCCCGGCCAACCCCGAGCCCGTACCACTCGCCGAGCCGCTGACCGCCCGCGAACTCGACATCGTTCGGCTGCTCGCGCAGGGGCTGTCGAACGCGGAGATCGCCGCCGAACTGGTGGTCGAGGTGAGCACCGTGAAGTCCCACCTGGGCCGCGCGATGATGAAGCTCGGCACCCGGGACCGGGTCCAGACCGTCGTCTGGGCCTACCGCAACGGCCTGGCCGACCCGTCCCGCTGATCACACCAGCACCACTTCACCAGGTCTACTGCCGCAATACCCAAAAAGCTTCTCTGGCAAAGCGCCAGTTTTTCACGTTAACGTGAAAAACCGACAAGACGGTCAGAGGGCACCCTGGTCGGGGGTACCCAAGGGGATCGGGGTCATCCGGGTGACCACGGTCGGGCTGGCCAGCAGGCCTTCGATGCCGGCGCCGAGCACCTTGACGGCGGCACCGGAGCCGTGGGCGTCCAGGTCCTCGACGGTGGTCCACTTCTCGATCATGGTGATGGTGCCGTCGGCGGCGTCGTGGATGGCGTACAACTCACAGCCCGGTTCGGCGTGGACGGCCTCGATCCCCTCCCGCATGGCCTCGGCCAACTGCTCCTTCGCGCCTTCCTTGGGATGGAAGACGGCGGTGACGACGACGGTCATGGCGCACCTCTCTGCGGGTCCGGGGACTGGCAAACTCGGGCCCGATTATGGTCCACCCCGGCGTGGCCGTTTGGCCCGGCCCGGACCAGGTATCAATCTGCATCCAAAGCCAGTCGGGGCATTGACAACCGAACCGGTTAAGTGGTGAGTTTGGGCTCACTTGAACCAATGTTGCCTTCAGGGGAGGACGACGATGACCGATCCCACGCACCAGCCAGGCCGAGGCGAAGGCCCGGACCCGGCGGGTGAGCACGACTCGAACTCCTGGGGGACCACGATGGAGTCGAGTCGCCGCCGCTTCCTGGCCCTCGCCGGGCTCACCGCGGGTGGCGCCGCGGTCGGAATCGGAGCCGCCGGCTGCGGCACCGCACAGACGGGCAACCGGCCCGGCGGTACGGAGAGCAAGGGCCGGCCGGGCACCTCGGGCGAGACCTTCTTCGTGGCCGGCTTCCAGTGGGGCCCGCCGACCAACTTCAATCCGCTCGGCCCGTCGCCGGCCTGGCCGTCCACCGGTGGCCAGATCCAGTTGATCTACGAGACCCTGCTCCGCTTCAACATGCTGGACGGCAGCCTGCAGCCCGGCCTCGGCAAGGAACTCGTCGAGGTGGACACGCAGACGCTCGAGGTGCCGCTGCAGGACGGCACCAAGTGGCAGGACGGGTCGGAACTCACAGCCGACGACGTCGTGTTCACCTTCGAGCTGGCCAAGGACAACTCGCTGAGCTACTCCAATGTCTGGGAATACCTGGAGTCGGTGACCGCGAAGGATCCGCGGACGGTCCAGTTCAAGGCGAAGTCGAAGCCGCTCAACCTGCTGCCGGTCCGGAACGCGATCGCCGGCACGGTGATCATCCCCAAGGCGGTCTGGAGCAAGATCGACGCCAAGAAGCTCACCTCCGACACGAACCTGGAGCCGATCGGCAGCGGCCCGTTCAAGCTGGAGAAGGCCGACCAGACCCAGATCAGCCTGATCAGATTCGACGACTACTGGGGCAAGGACCTTTACGGCACCCCGGCGATGAAGATGATCAACCACCCGATCTTCCGGTCCAACAACGACGGCGACCTGAAGCTGGAGAGCGGCGAGATCGACGCCAGCCAGCAGTTCACCGCGCAGATCTGGAAGATGTGGGAGAAGGGCCGGCCGGTCGGCACCTGGCTGAAGCAGAAGCCGTACTACCTGCCCGGCAACACCCCGCTGCTGCAGATCAACAACAAGGTCAAGGGCCTGGACAACCCGATGGTCCGGCGCGCCATCGCGTTCGCCATCGACACCCCCAACATCGCCAAGACCGCGATGTCGGACTACTCCGACCCGGCCAACGCGAGCCTGATCCTGCCGACGGGGTACGAGGAGAAGTTCTACGACCAGGCCGCGGTCGACTCGCAGGGTTGGAAGTACGACCCCGACGAGGCGGTCCGGATCCTCGAGGAGGATCTCAAGGCCACTAAGGGATCCGACGGCATCTACAAGCTGCCCGACGGCACCCGGCTCGGCCCCTGGACGGTGATCACGCCGACCGGCTGGTCCGACTGGCAGACCGCGTGCGAGGTCGCCGCGAAGAGCCTGAAGGCGGTCGGCATCGATGTGGCGACCGAGTTCCCGCAGGCGCCGCAGGTGACGTCGAAGATGCAGAACGGCGACTTCGAACTGGCCTGCTGGAGTGCGTCCGGCGTCAGCCTGGCCAGCCCTTGGTCGCGGTTCCGGGACCTGATGGACAACCGTGGCGCCGCGGGACTGGGCAAGACGACGTTCTACAACTTCGTCCGGTTCTCCGATCCCGAAGTGCCCGGCCTGCTCGACCAGGCCGGCGCCGCCAGCAGTGACGACGAGCGCCGCGAGGTCTACCAGAAGCTGGACGCGATCTTCCGGGAGAAGGTGCCGGCCGTTCCGCTGATGTACCGGCCGCTGGAGTTCTACGAGTTCAACGAGACCAACTGGGTCGGCTTCCCGACCGCGGACAACCCGTTCGCTCCGCCGATGTGGCAGGGCGCCGGTATCCAATGGTTGTTCAAGTTGAAGAAGGTGGGGACCTAGGCGCGCGAGGCTAGTCTTCGATGGTTTTCGCACGCTATCTCGGCCGCAAGCTGCTCTGGTATCTGCTGGCCCTGATCATCGCGCTGCTGCTCAACTTCCTGCTGCCCCGGCTGATCCCCGGCAACCCGGTGGACACGATCGTCAGCCAACTGGCGCGGGGCGGCGGCACCGGCGGTGATCAGCTCCGGCAGATCCACGAGACGTTCATGCGCGAGTTCGGGCTGAACGAGCCGCTCTGGAAGCAGTTCTTCATCTACCTGGGCCAGCTGGCCCAGGGCAACCTCGGCACCTCGTTCGCGCAGTATCCGGCGAAGGTCAACACGCTGGTCGGGGACGCGCTCCCGTGGAGCATCGCGATCCAGTTGCCGGCGATCCTGATCGGCTGGCTGGTCGGCAACGGGCTCGGCGCCATCGCCGCGTTCAAGGGCGGGAACTTCGACCGGGGTGCGTTCCTCGGCTCGTTGTTCCTGTCCAGCATGCCGTACTACTGCCTGGCGATCCTGCTGCAGTACATCGTCGGCGTCTCGCTCGGCATCATGCCGATCAGCGGCGCCTACTCGCTCGGCCTGTCACCGGAGGCGACGTTCGCGTTCTTCGGCGACGCGATCACGTACTTCTGGTTGCCGTTCTGGTCCCTGGTGTTGATCTTCATCGGCGGCCAGGCGATCGGGATGCGGTCGATGGCGATCTACGAGCTCGGCTCCGACTACGTCAACTACGGCAGGGGCCTCGGGCTGCGTGACTCGACGATCGTCCGGTACATCTTCCGGAACGCGATGCTGCCGCAGATCACCGGCCTGGCCCTGTCGATCGGCGGCATGATCGGCGGCGCGTTGATCACCGAGCTGGTGTTCAACTACCCGGGGCTCGGCACGCTGCTGTTCAACGCCATCAGTCAGAGCGACTATCCGGTGATCCAGTCGATCACGTTGTTGATCACGCTGGCCGTGCTGGCCGCGAACTTCTGCGTCGAGATCGCGTACGGCATCATCGATCCCCGGATCCGCGCGGCCCAAGCAGGTGACCGATGAGAAGGCGTGGTGGTCGCTGATGAAAGCCGTGAGCTTCACTCCCAGATTCTGGTTCGCCAGCGTGTTGATCGGGATCACCGTGCTGATCGCGCTGTTCGGCCCGTTCGTCGTGCAGACCGATCCGAACGCCGTGATCGGCGGCCTGTACGACCCGCCGCAGGGCTTCGGCCCGTTCCTGCTCGGCACCGACAACGAGGGCCAGAGCGTGATCGCGAATCTCGTGTACGGGACACGCACCTCGCTCATCGTCGGCCTGATCGCCGGTGCCATCGCGACCGCGATCGGACTGGTGATCGGCCTGATCGCCGGCTACCGGGGCGGCGTGCTGGACGACATCCTGATGGGGGCCACGAACATCGCGCTGGCCATCCCCAGCATCGTCGTGGTGATCTTGCTGTCGATCGCGCTGAACAACCGGTCCATCCTCACCCTGGCCCTGGTGATCGGGCTGACCGGCTGGCCGTGGACCGCCCGGGCCGTCCGGGCCCAGGCGACCAGCGTCCGAACCCGGGAACACATCGACGTCGCCCGGCTGTCCGGGGCCCGGTTCTGGTCGATCCTCGGCTGGGACGTGCTGCCGTACCTGCTCAGCTACGTCGTGATGGCGTTCGTGCTGCAGGTGTCCGGGGCGATCCTGGCCGAGTCGGCGCTGTCCCTGCTCGGCCTCGGCCCGGCGGGCGGCACCGTCAGCCTCGGCCTGATGCTCTACTGGGCGCTCACCTGGGGCTCGATCCGCAACGGCTACTGGTTCGCCTTCATCCCGCCGACGGTGATGCTGTCGATCGTGGCGTTCTCGCTGCTGTTGCTGCAGTCGAGCCTGGACGAGGTGTTCAACCCCCGGCTGCGCACGGGCCGGGCCCGCAAGGCCAAGAAGGCCGTCGCCGACGTCGTCCCCGCGGAAGGACCGCCGAAATGAGCCAACTGCTGCGCGCGACCGACATCCACGGCGTCTACCGGTCCGGTTCGACCGAGTTGCACGCGGTTGATCATGTCTCGCTCTCGCTCGACGAGGGCGAGGTGCTCGGACTGGCCGGCGAGTCCGGCAGCGGCAAGTCCACGCTCGGGTCGATCATCTCGCTCACCGCGCGGCCGCCGCTGTACGTCGACGCGGGCGCGCTCGAGGTGGACGGGAAGGAACTGGTGCTGGACGGGTCGCAACGGATCCCCCGGACCTGGCGCGGCTCCGTCGTGTCGATGCTGCCCCAGGGTGCGATGAACTCGATCAGCCCGACCATGCGCGTTCGTGATCTTGTGGTGGACGTCGTGAAGGCCCATGATCGTTCCGCGAAACGGAGCGAGGCGATCGACCGGGCCCGGGATCGGTTCGAGACGCTCGGACTGCCGGTCCGGGCCCTCGACGCGTACCCGCATCAGCTGTCCGGTGGCATGAAGCAACGGACCGTGACGGTGATCTCGACGCTGCTCAACCCGCGCATCCTGATCGCCGACGAGCCGACCTCGGCGCTCGACGTGACGTCGCAGAAGGCGCTGATCGACATGCTGCTGGACATGCTGGAGAAGAAGATCATGTCCGGCGTCATCTTCATCACGCACGATCTTCCGGTGCTGCGTACGGTCTCGAACCGGCTCGCGATCATGTACCGCGGCAAGATCGTCGAGACCGGCGACACCCCGGAGCTGGTGGACGATCCGCAGCATCCGTACACCCGGGCCTTGCTGGGTTCGGTGCTGGTGCCGGAGCCGAAGTACCGCAAGATCAGGATCGAAGGGATGAAGGGCTTCGAGGACGCCCCGACGACCGGGAGGACGACATGAGCGACGGCCCCTCGCCAGTGTCAGGGCACGGCGACGTGATCTTCAGCGCGAGCGGGATCAGCCGCACTTTCGGCTCCGGCCGGAACCAGGTGACCGCCGTCGACGACGTCTCCTTCTCGCTGGTGGAGAAGGAGATCACCACGATCGTCGGCGAGAGCGGCTCGGGCAAGTCGACCATCGCCCGGATGGTGCTCGGCCTGCTGCCGGTCAGCTCGGGGACGATGACCTTCGACGGCCAGGACGTGACCAAGCTGTCCACCACGGCGCGGATCGCGTACTGGCGGGACGTGCAGGCGGTCTTCCAGGACCCGTTCTCCGCCTTCAACCAGTTCTTCACCGTACGGCGGCTGCTGAACCGGTCGCTCCGGATGCTGGACCGGGTGTCGGCGAAGGAGCGGCTGGAGGAGGCACTCGGCCACGTCGGGATGGACCTCAGCGTCCTTGATCGTTTTCCGCACCAGCTGTCCGGCGGCCAGCGCCAGCGGATCATGATCGCCCGTGCCCTGATGCTGCGCCCGCGCCTGCTGATCGCCGACGAGGCGACCTCCATGCTCGACGCGTCGCTCCGGGTGAACATCCTCAACGTGCTGACCGACCTCCGCGACGAGCTGGGCATGACCGTGCTGTTCATCACCCACGACATCGGTCAGGCCTGCTACCTGGCCGACAAGGTGCTCGTGATGGAGAAGGGGATCATGGTCGAGCAGGGCCCGACCGACGACGTGATCTTCAATCCGCAGCATGAGTACACGCAGAGGTTGCTGGCCGACGTGCCAAGGCTCCACGAATCCGCGTGAGTCTTCTTGGGGGAGGCTTGGTCCCGCGGGCGGGGATGGGGTGTCAGCGCGATCGGGGATCGTACGGCCAGCACGCGCGACCGCCCCTCCGGGGCAACACCGAGCGGACGCCTTGGGCAACTCCCGGTGCCGAGGCGATGCCATTCGGGTCCACTCGATGCCACCGGGGAGGCCGGGCGCGCGTCCCCGCTCGCTTGGGCCGCTGCTCGGCTCAGGAACGGGACGGGTCGGCGGGGAAGACGCCGAGCATCTTGACGTCGGTGGAGAAGAAGGCGAGTTCCTCGAGGGCTCGTTTGACGCCGATGTCGTCGGGGTGGCCGTCGACCTCGGCGAGGAACTGGGTGGCGCCGCTGAAGGAACCGTCGACCATGTAGCTCTCCAGCTTGGTCATGTTCACGCCGTTCGTCGCGAACCCGCCGAGCGCCTTGTAGAGGGCGGCAGGCAGGTTGCGCACGTTGAAGATGAACGAGGTGACGACCGGGCCGTTGCCCGCCGGGGCCTTGATGAAGTCCCGGGACAGCACGACGAAGCGGGTCGTGTTGTGATCTTCGTCCTCGACGTCCTCGGCCAGGATCTCCAGGCCGTAGATCTCGGCGGCGAGCGGCGGGGAGATCGCGGCCTGGGTCGGATCGGCGGCCTCGGCGACCTCCCGGGCGGCGCCGGCGGTGTCACCGGAGATGACCGGACGCAGGCCGAGCCGGCGGATGATCTTGCGGCACTGGCCGAGCGCGTGCACGTGACTGTGCGCCGTGGTGATCTTGTCCAGCGTCGCTCCCGGTACCCCCATCAGGTGGAACCGGATCCGCAGGAAGTGCTCCGCGATGATGTGCAGCCCGGACTGCGGCAGGAAGTGGTGGATGTCGGCGACCCGACCGGCGATGGAGTTGTCGATCGGGATCATGGCGAGGTCGATCTCGCCGCTCTCGACGACCGCGAAGACATCCTCGAAGGACGCGCACGGCACGGCCTCCGAGTCGGGGTAGTGCTCCTTGCAGACCAGGTGCGAGTTCGCACCCGGCTCCCCCTGGTACGCGATTCGTGGGCGGGTCACCGCCGCATCCTAAACCCGTACCGGACGCGGACCTCAGTTCGCGGCGCCGGTGAGATCGTCCGACCGGCCGGCCTCGATCCGGGACCACTGCGACGTCGGCCGGTCGCCGGTCCGGAACTGCTGCCCCGCCTCGGAGAACTGCTGCGGCCAGCCCTCCGGCGAGTCCTCCCAGGACTCCTGGCGTCCGTACACCGTGAGATCGAGCAGGTGGTAGCTGTTCGCGCCGGCCTCGGTCCCCCGCCCGGTCGACCAGTAGGTCTGGAAGACCCGGTCGCCGTCGCGCAGGTAGCAGGCATAGCCGCCGAAGCCCTGGTCGCCGAGCAGTGCCTGCTCGGCGTCGCGGGCCGAGTACCAGGGCATCGTCCAGCCCATGAATTCCTTGTAGCGCGAGCTTTCCGGATAGCTGCCCTGGCAGAACGTCGCGTACGTGACGTCGCGGCTGTGCAGGTACGAGAGCTCCAGGGCATGACCGGTGAAGAAGGTGCAGCCCTCGCACTGCTGCGGCGCCGGCTTGCCGTGGTGCCACATGTGGAAGTAGACGAGCAGTTGCCGGCGGCCCTCGAAGGTGTCCAGCAGGGTCACCGGGCCGTTCTCGCCGACCAGCTCGATCGTCGGGTCGAGCTCGATCATCGGCAGCCGGCGGCGTGCCGCGGCGATCGCGTCGCCCTCTCGGGTGTGGGCCTTCTCCCGGACCAGCAGTTCATCCAGGGCTGCCTGCCAGGTGTCCCGGTCGACGACCTCGGGCAGCGGTTGAGTGTTCTTGTCCATGGAAGGAACAGACTCGGCCGCCGCCCGAGACTCATCGGGTCCGGCGGAAGTTCACCGGCCCATCCGGGCCAGCACCAGGGATCGGGAGCCGACCACGACGTCGTTCCCGGGAGCGCCGGACTGCCGGCTCGGCAGTTCCGGGTTCCGGCCGGAGCGCAGGATCTGGTCCGCCCCGGCGAACGTGGACTGCGCCACCGACAGGGCCCGGTCGCTCGGGTTGAAGATCACCTGCCAGGGCGCTCCGGTTCCCGGCTGCACCGTGAACTGGAGCAGGCCGCCGGCGTTCGAGCCGAGCGTCACGGTGGGCGTGAGCGCGCCGCCGCTGACGGTCACCAGCGAGAGTCCGTACCCGAAGCGTTCCTCTTTCGTGTACGTTCGCCCGCCGGCCCCGACCAGATCGACCGAGACGCTCTTCGCGGTCGGCACGATCGCGCCGACCTGGCTGCCGTGGATCCGGCCGCGGAGGTCACCGCTGCGGAACTGCCGGAGGTCCGGCTGCACCTCGGTGACGGTGTGGCCGAGCTTGACCAGACCGCGCGGGCCGCCACCGGATTCGTTGGTCGCGGTGGCCCGGACGACCATCCAGCCGGCGAGGAACTGGCTGGTGGCGATCCACGCCTGATCGAGCGCCCAGCCCTGCGGCGCGGGCGCGACGGCGTCGCCGTTGAACGGGTACCGCGGCTGGAAGGTGGCACCGATCGCGATCACCTCGTTGGTGACCACGGCCGACCGCAGTCCCGTCTCCTCGGCGGCCAGCACGATCAAGGAACCGTTGCCGGCGTACGGATCGCCGCCCGGGTTGGTCAGCACGGGCAGCGCCGCGACCTCGAGGTAGCCCTGCCAGCCGAACTTGGTGGCTCCGGTCGCGACCGTGGCCCCGATCGCCGTGTCCGCGTACGCCCGCCCGGGCATCACCACCTGCCAGGAACCGCGCCGCAGCTGCGGTCCGCCGATGTTGCTGTTGTTCCGGGTCAGGTTGGCGCCGAGCTCGACGGTGCTGGAGAGGCTGCCGTCCCAGAAGTACATCGGCACGTAGGTGTAGTAGAAGCGCTGCTTCTGCGTGATGCGGTACTGCCCGACGCTCCGGGACAAGGCGTGCCCGGCCACCCCAGCGGGGATGTCCGGTCCGTGGAACGGGCCATCGGTGTTCCAGACATGCTTCCACCAGGGCGCGGACGAGCCCTCGATCAGCCCGTTCTTCAGCACGTCATGGGACCACTCGGCCAGCTTCACCAACATCGCGCGAGCCTTGACGCTCTGGGTCAGCTGGTAGTACCGGCCCAGGAAGGTCGAGTCGAAGCCGTAGTACACCGACGTCGGCCCGGACTGACGGATGTACGGGAAGGCGCCGTTGGTCCGCTGCGTCGGCTCGGTCTTGTCGATCAGGCTGGCCGCCATCGTCGACCAGGTCGCGTTGCCGATCAGCTGGTGCCCCAACTCCAGGATCGCGGCCGACTGGTGCAGCGTGTTGGGCGCGAAGCACCACCAGTCGGTGCCCTTCGCGTTGGTGTCGTAGTTGCCCTGCACCCAGGGCTCCAGCCGGCCCAGCCAGGTGCTGACCTGCGCCGCGGTCGCGTGCCCGGCGTCGCGGAGCAGGCGTACGCATTCGAGGGCGGGGAGGATGTCCCAGAACCAGGCATTGACCTTCGTGGTCAGGGTTTCGGTGAAGCCGAGGGCCTTCTGGACCACGTCGGCGTTGTTGCGGCGCGTGCTCTCCGGAGCGGAGGCGGCCCAGGCGAGCCAGAAGGTGCCGTTGGCGTCCGGGAGCACCGGGGTCTCCTGCCCGAGGCCCTTGAGCACTGCGTCGACCAGGCTTTCGGCGACCCCCAGGTACGGGTTGTCGGGCGCCAGGACGGCGTTCGGATCGCCGATCCAGGTGGCTGCGGCGGCGGGGCGGGCGCCGGCGAGGATGGCGCCGGCTGTTCCGGCGAGGAGGCCGGCGCCGACCGTGAAGCGGCGCCGGGAGATCGGGGAGGGTACGGCAGCGCCGTGTCCTGTGGGCATGGGGATTCCTTCGCGATCGGGTGCACAAGCACACATTCATTGGATGCTTCGTGGCTCGATTTCCCGAGTTCCACGTACCTAATGCGCTTTATCACTACGATTGAACGAAAGATCGGATCAATTGTCAACCGTCGGCTGCGACGGAATCGACGCCCGGGACGATCAGCCGGTACGGTCCCGGCGGGCCGCGTAGGCGCGCTTCATCTTGATGTGATTGCCGCAGCCGGCCATCGAGCACCAGCGCCGGGACTGGTTGCGCGAGGTGTCGTAGTAGGCCCAGCGGCAGGTGGTCCGGTCGCACACCTTGAGCCGGGTCCAGGTGCCGGACTCCTTCGCCCGCCGCATCGCCTCCAGCAGACCGACCAGCGCCGGATCGAGCGCACCGTCGCCGGCCGGCAGCATCCGATAGCCGTACGCGCCGAACTCCACCCGGACCGGCAACTCGGCCAGGATCGCATTGCCGGCGGTGATCGCAGCCTCGTCGACCGCGTGCCCGCCATGCCCGAGCAGGATCGAGCGGAGACCCTCGCGGACCGTGGTGGCGGCGGCGAGGTCGGTCCCGCCGAGCCGGGTCCGGGCGCGCAGCAGCCCGCGTCCGGCGAACCAGTCCCGCAGCGCAGCAGGCGTCGCCAGCGTCTCGTCGTCGACCTGCGGCTCGTAGCTGTTCACGAAGTCGCGGATCAGCAGCACCTCGGCCGGCACCGACTCGGCAGAATCCACGACACCAGCATAAGGGTTTGACCGGTGTGATTCCGTGATGGAGACTTACACCAGTCAAGGCATTTCACCGGTGTAGCTGGGAGGACCGCGATGACGACGCTCCGTGAGGTCGCGCGGCACGCCGGGGTGTCGACGAAGACCGCCTCCAACGCGATCAACGGGTACGCGGGCGTGAGCGATCGACTGCGCAGCCGGGTGCTGGCCGCGGTCGAGGAGCTCGGCTACCGGCCGAACCAGATCGCCCGGGCCTTGCGCGGCGGCCGGGGCGACCTGCTGACGCTGGTCGTGCCGGCGGGTGGCGACGACCGGATGATCATCCTGGCCCGGAAGTTGATCATGGCGGCCGAGAGCGTCGGCTGCGAGATCGTCACCGATCACCGCGAGGCCACGGATCAGAGCTGCCTGTTGATCTTGGCGCCCGAGCCGGGGCTCAGCAGGCCTTCTCCCACTCCAGTTCGCAAGCCTGCTTCGCCGGTGCCTTGAGCCGGGCCGCCGCGACCGGAGCCTGCTCGGTCCACGAGGCGAGGGTGACTCCCACCGCGTCCTCGATCGCCCGCACACTGGACAGCTGGTTGTTGCTGATCATGGAGAAGACCAGCTTGCGGCCGTCCTTCGTCGTCACGTACCCCGACAGCGCCGAGACGCCGGTCAGCGTGCCGGTCTTGCCGCGCAGGTTGCCGGCTGCCGCGGTGTCCAGCATCCGGGTGCGCAGCGTGCCGCCGATCAGCCGTTCCGGCTCGCCGGCGATCGGCAGGCTGTCGTACCACTGCTGCCACCAGGGCTCCTGCTGCGCGGCGGTCAGCACGTCGGTGATCGCGTCGGCGGTCAGGTTCGTCTTGCGGGTGAGGCCGGAGCCGTCGGAGATCCGGAGCCGGTCGACCTCGACGCCGACGCTCTTCGCATAGTCTGCGACGACGCCGAGCCCGGCCGGCCAGCTGCCGTCCCGTTCGGCGACGGCGCCCATGGCCTTGACCAGGGTCTCGGCGTGGATGTTGTTGGAGAGCTTGAGGAACGGCGTCATCAACTCGCCCACGGTCATCGACTCGTCCCGGGCCAACCGCCGCACGCCGTCCGGGGCGGCGTCGGTCGTGGTCCTGCCGGTGATCTTGATCCCCTCGGCCTCGAGGGCCAGCCGGAACACGTCGGCCGCATAGAGTTCCGGCTCCCACACGGTGATCAGCGACTGATCCGTCGCGGCGTCCAGTGGCAGCGAGCCGGACACCCGGACGACGTTGCCGCCGTGCTCCCGTTCCACCCGCAGCGTGTCCTCGGACCCGGCCGCTCCGGTCTTCGCGGTGTTGACGATCTTGATCAGCCGGTTGGCCGGGACCAGGCCGACCCGGACGGGCTCGCCGGCCGACGTCCCGGGCCGCGTCTCGACGATCGCGGTCCCGGTGTCGTAGTCGTCGTTCGGCGCCAAGGTCAGTGCGGAGATCTGTGCGGCGTAGTAGGCGGGCTCGTCGTCCCAGGCCCAGCTGTCACCGAGCCGGACCGCGTCGAAGTACGTGTCGTCGGCGACCAGGTCGCCGTCGACCCGGCGAATCCCGGCCGCCTTCAGCTGCTCGGCCAGGGCCCGGTAGTCGGTCTCGCGGGCCGTGGGATCGCCGTACCCCTTGAGGTAGAGATCACCGCGCAGCCGGCCGGCGCGCACCGGCGCGGCGGCCAGGACATCGGTGTGGAAGCGGAAGTCCGGGCCGAGGACCTCCATCGCCGCGGTCGACGTGAACAGCTTCGTGTTCGACGCGGGCAGCATCCGTTGGTCCGCGTTCCGGTCGTACAGCGTCTCGCCGGTCGCCGCGTCCCGGACCAGCAGCGCGACCTGCGACCCGTCGTACACCGGATCGGCCAGCAGTGTGTCCAGCCGTTCCCGCAACGGTGACCCGGGCTCGGCCGACGAGGGCCCGGCGGACTGGGTGATCACCAGCCCGACCATGATCACCGAGGCGATCACGAGCAGGATCCCGCGCCTGGACACCCTCTGCCACAGTTTCACAAGCACTCCTTCGAGTTCTGCCGAACACCGGCCGGATAGGTCACGAGAGCCTAGTGTCCGGCGCCGGCTCGAAGGTTCCCGCTCCTCAGCCGCGACCCTGGATCGCCAGCGCCTCCTCGTACTCGTGGCGGATCGCGTCGCCACCGGACTTGCGCCAGTCGGCGACAGCCTGGTCCCAGCTGGAGAGGTCGGCGCGGCCGAGCTGGATGTCCTTGGTCGTCGCGTCCATCCGCGAGTCCAAGATCTTTCCCTTGGTGGACTGAGTCGGCGAGTAGGCCCCGTACACCGGCTTCGTCGCGGCCGTCGGCAGGATGGCCTTGAGATGGTTGTACGCCACGTCGACCGCCTCCGGGTGACCCGGGAAGTAGACCGGATAGCCGCCGTCGGCGAGGTACTGGATCGGGAACTCGCCCAGGCAGACCTCGCTGCCGCCGGCCTCGGTCAGCACGGGATCGGTTCCGTTCAAGGTGTAATGACGCTCGGGCAGGCCGAACTTGCGGAACAGGTACTCCTGGGTGCCGAACGGCGCCGCCATCCAGTTGAGCACCCGCAGCAGCAGCTTGGTCCGTTCCGGTGGGCCGGGCTTGATCGTCGCGATCGAGTTGTTCGGCGAGCCGAGCAGGAACCGACCGATCTTGCCGCGGCGATCGCGGACCAGGGGCAGGGTGATCGCGAAGCCCTCGACCGTGTTGCGCCGATAGAAGCTCTGAATCGAGGAGTACGTGTCCTGGGTCATCACCGCCGAGCCCTGACTGAACCAGACCTTCTGATTCTGCTTGGAGATCCCGTCGGGATGGATCAGCCCGTCGGCCTGCAGCTTGGCGGTGATGCCGAGCATCTCCTTGTGCTCTTCGGTTTCCCGGCTGTGCACCAGGCGGCCGTCGCGGACTTCCCAGTCGTTGGGCAGTCCGAGCATCGAGCTCAACGCGGCGGTCGGCGGCACGGCGAACGCCCAGCGGTTCCTGCGCTCGTCGGTGACCGCCACGGCGGCCCTGAGCAACTCATCCAGATCGGGCGAGGCGAGATCGACACCGAACTGATCCAGCAGGTCCTGCCGGGCCAGCAACAGGTTGGACGACATCACCCCGCGCTGGATCGGCACCGCCCGGATGCCGCCGGAATAGACGCAGCCGCGCCAGGACTCCGTGGACAGGTTGGCCAGGAACGGATAGTCGAGGATCGCGTCGCCGGAGAGGTGCTCGGTCAGATCCTGGGCGCGTGCCTCGAGGAACTGCGGCAGGTAGGCGAACCCACCGTCGACGTTGAACATGTCGCCCAACGTGTCGCCCGCCACCGCGGTGGCGAACTTGCTGCCCCAGTCGCTCGCCGACGTGATGCTCAACCGCAGCGGCGATCCGAGCCGCTGGTTGAGCTCCTGCCAGTACGGATTGCGGTCGGCCGTCGGCGGGATCGGGTTGGACGTCTGCACGGTGCCGGTGATCTCACTGCCGTCTCCCGGGACGCCCTGCGTCACCTGCACCGGATCCGCCGGGAAACGGTAGAAACAGTCCGGCATCAGCTCGTGGGTGAGCGGCAGGTCCGGCTTCGGCCCGTCGAAACGCTGGAAGGTCGGCAAGGCGACGGGACGGTTGAGCGCCGCGATGTCGGACGATCTCGTCACGGTCGCGCAGCCGCTCAATCCGGCCAGACCGGCGGCTGCGGCGGCCGATCCGCCGAGCAGAGTTCTTCTGCTGATCATGCTCATCCCTTCACCGCCCCCGTCAGCATGCCCTTGGCGAAGTGTCGCTGCAGGAACGGATAGACGATCAGGATCGGCACCAGCGAGATCACCAGGATCGCCATCTGGATCGATTCCTGCGGCGGCAGTTGGTCCGCCGCCGCTCCGCCGAGGTCGCCGCTGCTGAGCTCGGTGTTGTTGATCACGTACGTCCGCAGCACCAGTTGCAGCGGCCACTTCGCAGTGTCGCTGATGTAGAGCAGGGCGCTGAAGAAGGCGTTCCAGTAGCCGACCGCGTAGAACAGGCCGATCACCGCGAGCACGGCCCGGGACAGCGGCAGGATGATCGACCAGAAGATCCGGAAGTCACCGGCTCCGTCGATCCGGGCCGAGTCGACGACCTCGTCCGGGATGCCCATGAAGAACGACCGCAGGATGATCACATTGAAGCCGCTGATCGCGGTCGGCAGGATCAGCGCCCACAGCGAATCCAGCAGACCGAACTGTTTCACCACCAGATAGTTCGGGATCAGGCCGGGGCTGAACAGCAAGCTGAACAGCACGATCATCAGGATCGGCCGCTGACCGAAGGAACCCGGACGGCTGAGCGCGTACGCCAGCATGGTCGAGCCCGCCAGGCTGATCAGAGTGCCACCGACGGTGATCACGAAACTGACCAGCAGCGCCTGCAGCACCACACCGCCGTTGAAGATCGTCCGGTACGCATCGAGATGGACGCCGTCCGGCCACAGCACGAAGCCGCCGGAGTTGGTCACGTGCTCCTGGCTGGCAATGCTGGTGGAGATCACCCCGATGAACGGAATGATCACCAGCAGACAGGCGAGCACCAACACGATGCCCTTGATCACCCGGACCGGGATGCCCGGTGCATCCAGCTGTTTGGGCCGGCGCGTCGATCGCGGCGGGGCGGGTGTGGTCTGTGTGGTCGTCATGACTTCTGATACACCCCTGCCTCGCCGAACACATGCGCGATCTTGTTGGCACCGAGCACCAGCGCGACGCCGACCAGGCCCTTGACCAGACCGACTGCGGCCGACACACCCCACTGGCCGGCCAGGACGCCGTTGTTGTAGACGTAGGTGTCCAACACCTCACTCGCCGGTCTGCCGACGAAACCCTGTTGCAGAACGATCTGCTCGAAGCCCACAGTCAGGGAGTCGCCGAGCCGCAGGATCAGCAGCAGGATGATCAGACCGCGGATCCCGGGCAGCGTGACATGCCACAACTGGCGCCAGCGCGATGCTCCGTCGACCCGGGCCGCCTCGTACAGAGCGGGATCGATCTGGGTCAGCGCGGCCAGGAACAAGATCGTCCCCCACCCGGTGTCCTTCCAGATCACCTGGCTGGTCAGCAGGGCGATGAAGGTGTCGGGATTGCCCAGGAAGTCGATCGTCTCCAACCCCTGGGCCCGGAAGATGTTGTTGATCAAGCCGCTGCCGCCGAGCACCTGCTGGAAGATCGCGATCACGATCACCCAGGACAGGAAGTGCGGCAGGTAGAGCACCGACTGGACGATCCGTTTGATCCGCTCCGACAGCAGGCTGTTCAGCAGCAGGGCGAGCGCAATCGGTGCCGGGAACACGAAGACCACCTGGACCAGCGTGATCACCAAAGTGTTCCTCAGCGCGTTGAGGAACTCGGGGTCGCCGGTGAAGATCACCGAGAAGTTGTCCAGGCCCACCCAGGGGCTGCGGCCGAGTGGGACGAACGGCAGATACTCCTGGAAGGCGATCAGATTGCCCAGCAGCGGCAGGTAGTGGAAGGCCAACAGCAGGCCGAGTCCCGGGATCGCCATCAGCAACAGGATCTTGTCCCGGCGGGCCCGCTCCCACCAGGAGAGCCGCCGCTCGGGTGAACGTTTCGGTGCCGGGGAGGACCGCGCCCCGGCTCCGGCGTCGCCGACCTCGATCGTGTCGGTTCCGCCGGATCCCGGGAGGATCGTCCGGTCGGTTCGGGCCACGCGCGCTCCCCGCATCCTCGTCGACTACGTTTCCGCCGCACAGCCTGCAACAGTCGCGCAACCACTGGCAACCGTTTGCACAGATTTTGTCCAACGTTTTTGGATTTTCTCTCCGATCAGGGAGATCACATCGGATACCGGTTTCACAGATTGGACAACAAGCTGGATCAGCGAGGCCGGGCGACGACCCGGGCCCGGGCGCCGGACAGCCCGGGAGACGATACGGGAATGTCGAACGACCTGTTGGCGGCCTGGTCCGTGACCGACCTGGTGACCCCCGTCGCGGTACGGATCCTGGCCTCGCTCGGCCTACTCCGGCGGATCGCCGCCGAGCCCGTACCGCTGCCGCGACTGGCCGCGGAGCACGACCTGCGGGAGCCGACGCTGCGCCGGATCCTCCGGCTGCTCGCCCTCCGCGGTGTGGTCCGGATCGGACCCGGCGAGGTCGTCGAGGCGACGCCGGTGGGGCGGATCCTCGGCGACGGGCCAGGCGGCGCGTTCTCGACCCGGCTCGACTGGTCCGGCGCCGCCGGGACCTTGGACCGGCTCGTCCTCGACGACTGCCTCGCCGCGGTCCGTGGCCGTACCCCGGAAGACCTGTGGTCGCGGCTGGACGGCGACCCCGGCTTCAGCCGGTCGTTCGACGCCCTGATGGCGGCGCGGGCCGGCGAGTGGCTGGCGCCGGTCGTCGCCCTCCCGCTCTGGCGGGAGGCCGGCCGGGTGGTCGAGCTCGGCGGCGGCCGGGGTCACCTGCTGACCGCGCTGCTGGACGCCTGGCCCGAGCTGCGCGGCACCCTGGTGGACCGTGCCGCCGTCGTCACCGACCTGGCCGCGTCCCTGGCGGCCGAGGGCCGGACCGAGCGGCTCAGCGTGGAACCCGGCGACTTCTTCGCCGAGGTGCCGGCCGGCGGCGACGTCTACCTGCTGGCCCACGTGCTGCACGACTGGAACGACGAGCAGGCCGCCCGGATCCTGGCCACCGCGGCTCGCGCCGCCGGTCCGGGCGGCCGGATCGCGGTCGTCGAGCGGGTCGTCGACGAGGATCCGGACCCGACCGATCCGGCCGCGCTGGAAACGGCGATCCAAGATCTCCGGCTGCACGTCCTCTTCGACGGCGGCGAGCGGACCGAGCGGCAGTTCCGGGAGTTGGCCGCCCGCGCCGGGCTCGTCCTCGCCGACTCGTTCGCGCTGTCCGGCCGGCGCCGGCTGCTCCTGCTCACCCCGGCGGCCGGCGGCGGCGTCACAGATTGAGCAGCGGCCCGGCCAGCGGAAGCAGGCCGCAGGTGCGCAGCGGGGCCAGCGGATCGGCGGCGTCGGCCGCGGTCCGGTAGGCGCCCGGCGGTTGGCCGTACGCCTCGCGGAACCGCCGGGAGAAGTGGTACGGGTTCGTGTAGCCGACCAGCCGGGCGATCTCGGCGAGCCCGGCGTTGCTGCGCTGCAGCGCCACCGCGCCGCGGGCCAGCCGGATCAACTCGAAGGCGCGCGCCGGCCCGGTGCCGTAGCTCGCCCGGAACACCCGGTGCAGATGCCCGGCCGAGATGCCGATCGCCGCACACAGTTCCTCGACCGGGATGATCCGCATGCCGTCGGCCGCCCAGGCCGCCCGGACATGATCGACGGCCGCGGCCACCGGTGCAGCCGGCTCGGGACCGGCGTCGGCCATCGGCCCGGTGACGTACAGGTCGACCAGGAGGGTGATCAACTCCACGCTGCGCCGCTGGGCGGCCTCGGTGCCGAGCCCGGCGAGTTCGAGCAGGTAGTCACAGATCCCGCCGAGGATCGGGGCTGCGAGCAGGTCCCGGATCATCGGCCACTGGCCGATCGGTGGCAGCGGTCCGGGATCGGTGATCATGAAATGGACGTACGCATGCCGGGAGACCCGGTGCCGGTCCCAGTGCAGGGCGTCTCGGGTGCCGGGCGTGACCAGGACCAGCTGGCCGGGCCGCAACGGGGTGCTGCCGGACTCGATCGAGCCGTCCGGTCGAGGTCGGGTCCAGATATGGCGGGCCGATCCCTCGAGCAGCCAGACGAACTCGTAACTGATCAGAGTTCGGGGCCCGAACTGGTCTCCCGGGAGATAGTCGGCGACCAGCACGGCCGTCGCCGGCTCCAGCCCGATCGCTCCCGATGTCACGATCAGATATTAGTTCGTGGCAATCGGCCATTGGCCCGGCCACGGTCGCCCGGCACAGTGTTGATCATGACCTCCTTGATCAGCACCCGGACGGCGTTGCGGCTGTTCGACACGGCGGACGCCGAGTTCGCCGCCCACTACGCCGAGCACGGCTTCGCCTTGCTGGCCGACGGTCTCTCCCGCGCCGAGGTCGACGCGGTGAACGACGACGCGCTGCGGCTCTGCCGCGGCGACCTCGGCGAGATCCTCGGCGGCTGGCGCGACAGCGACGACCCGAACAGCGCGCCGCCGGAGTTCGCCGGCATGAGCGACGAGGACGTGCTGCGGTCGTTCCTGTGCATCCACTACCCGCACAAGGCGTCACCGGCCGCCCTGGCCGCGCTCACCGCGCCGCGGATCGTGGATGCCCTGGTCTCGGTGATCGGGCCGAACGTCAAGGCGATGCAGTCGATGCTGTTCGTCAAGTCCGAGGGCAAGCCCGGCCAGGCCTGGCACCAGGACGAGTTCTTCATCCCGACCCGGGACCGTTCGCTGACCGCGGCCTGGATCGCCCTCGACGACGCCACGATCGAGAACGGCTGCCTCTGGGTGCTGCCCGGCTCGCACCGGCGCGGCGTGATCTACCCGTCCAAGGAGCAGAACGACCCGCGGTTCGACTGCACCGGCGAGGCCTACGACTTCCCGTACTCCGACGAGGACGCGGTGCCGGTCGAGATCCCGGCCGGCACGGCGTTGATCTTCAACGGCTACCTGCTGCACCGGTCGCTGGAGAACTCCGGCAAGCACGGCTACCGGCGGGCGCTGGCGAACCACTACATGAGCGCCGAGTCGCTGCTGCCCTGGCGGCCGCCGGTCGACGGCGAGAGCATGGCGACCGCCGACTTCCGCGACGTCCTGCTGGTGGCCGGCGAGGATCCGTACGCCTACAAGGGGATCACCGACGTGAACCGCCCGCTGTCCCGCCCGGACAAGGAGGGCGGCTGCGACCGCTGGCCGTCGGCGAAGGAGACCGCCGAGGAGTAGGTCCGGTCAGCCGGTCTGGATGATCACCTCGTGCAGCAGCTCGGCGGTCTCCTCCGGCCGTTCCAGCCAGGGCAGGTGCCCGGCACCGGCGATGATCCGCTTCCGGGAGCGTTGGACCAGGCCGGCCAGCTCGACCACGTTGGCGGCCGGCCGCGGATCCCGATCACCGTGCAGGAAGGTGACCGGGCAGCGCACCGCGCCGGCCCAGCGGACCAGATCGGCGTCGTCGAACCGCACCTCCCGGTTCGCCCGGAAGTTGATCAGGTTCTCGGACTCGGCCATCTCCCGGGCCAGGTCGAAGCCACGGCCGTGGTCGGCGTAGTCGTGGGCCCAGCTGAGCCGGCGCCACTCGACCTCTTCGGCCCGCGTGCGGTCCGTTGCGGCGAGGTGGGCCAACCGGTCGGCGTACGGGCGTTGGCGGCGCTCCCGTTCGGCCCGGTACGGCGTCCGCCAGTCGCCGGTGCCGAGCCCGGCCAGGTAGCCGACCGCCGCCGCCCGGTCCGGGAACTCGGCGGCGTAGGCGAGCGCGAGGGTGGCACCGAACGAGTGCCCGATCAAGATCAGCTTCGGCGCCGCCCAGGCCTGCCGGAGCTGCTCCAGGTCGGCCAGATAGGTCGTCAGCGACAGGTCGTCGGAGGGCGTGGAGCGACCGCAGCCGCGCTGGTCGTACCGGTGGATCGGGGCGAGCGTGTCGATCATGGACGCGACCGGCTCGAGGTAGTCCCAGAGCCCCGGTCCGCCGTGCAGCAACACCACCGGCGGCCGGCCGGTCACGGTCCCGGTCCGCCAGGTCGCCAGCTCCGCCCCGTCCGACAGCCGTACCCGCTCCACGCCGGGCAGCCTACGGCACGGGATAGAGGACCGGATTGAGCTCGGTGTCGAACCGGTCGCCCGGCTGCCGGCCCGGTGCGCAGGTCGCCAGATCGGCCCGCTGCGCGTCGTTGGTCGGCTCGCCGATGATCATGTCGGCGTCCATGTAGATGATCGTCATCACCCGGCGCGGCACGGTGGAGGTGTTCGGGCCGGCCCGGTGGAAGGTCCAGCCGAGGTGGTAGCTGACGTCGCCGAGCGCGAACGGGCTGTCGTCGATCTCGTACCCCTGGCGCAGCATGAAGTCGGCGACCTTGGCCTCGGACTCGTCACTGATCGGCAGGTCCCGGCCCATCCCGAACCGGTGGCTGCCGACCGCGAAGCTGAGCGGCCCGAGCTCGGCAGGCGTGTCCTGCAAGGGGATCCAGACGGTGATGGCCCGGTCGGTGGACAGCGGCCAGTAGTACTGGTCGGCGTGCCACGGCGTGATCCCGCCGCTCGGCTCCTTGTACAGCGCCTGATCATGGTAGAGCCGCACCGACCGTACGCCGAGCAGGTCGGCGGCCAGCCGGGCCAGGTCGGGCGAGCGGACGAACCGGTCGACCACCGGGCTCTGCTTCCACAGGTGACCGATCTGGAGGAACGCCTTGTTGTACGTGTCGCGTTCCTCCATCGGCAGGTGCTGCGTGTTCAGCTCGATCACCTTCTCGGTGATCACCTCGCCGAACGGTGCCAGTTGATCGGGATCGAGCACGCCACGCAGCTTGATGCAGCCCTGCCGTTCGAAGGCCAGGCGTTCGGCATCGGTCAGTTGATAGGAGCTGGTGACGGTCTCGGCGGTCGTCGTCGTCATGTCCCTCAGCGTGCCTGCCCTGACCGCGACTGACCAGTACCCGGATTGCCCGATCCTGATACTCCGTTACCCGATTGCGTACGATCTCGGCATGCGCCAGCCGCTGTACGAGCGGACCGTGCCGGAGCCCGGCCAGTCCTGGCGGTGGTTCGAGGCCACCGGGCTGTACACCTACCTCTGGCACAACCACGCCGAGTTCGAACTGATCTTGATCACGCACGGCACCGGATCGATCTTCGTCGGCGACCGAGTGCTGTCCTATGCGCCCGGCGACCTGTTCCTGCTCGGCCCGCAACTGCCGCACGCCTACGTCTCGGAGGCGCCGAGCCGGTCGCTGGTCTGTCAGTTCCCGGAGACCTTGATCGGCCCCGAGTTGCGCCACCGGCCCGAGTTCACGAGCCTGCGCCGACTGCTCGGCGAATCGGTCACCGGCCTGCACTACACGCGGTGCGCGGAGCGGGAATGGGAGGGGCTGACCGCCGCCCCGAGTCCCGGACGGCGGACGATCGACCTGCTCGGCCTCCTGGTCGATCTCGCCGACCGGCCCGACCGTCGGCGGGTGGCGAGTTCGCGCTACCTCCCGGACCGCTCCGCCCGGTCCCGCGACCGGTTGGACCGGATCGTCGGCCACCTGGCCGAGCATCTGGCCGAGCCGGTCACGCTCGCCGAGATCGCCGAGGTGGCCGCCCTGACCCCGACCGCGACCAGCCGGTTCTTCCGCCGGCAGACCGGCATGACGATCACCGCGTATCTCAACCGCGCCCGGATCGCCAACGCCTGCCATCTCCTGGCCGAGTCCGACGCCCCGATCGCCACCGTCGCCCGGCTCAGCGGCTTCGCCAACCTGGCCCACTTCAACCGCGAGTTCCGGTGCGGCCTCGGCCAGACCCCGAGCAGCTTCCGTACCGCCGCGCGCCGGATCGTGTGACCCGACGTCCCCTGAGCCTGTCGAAGTGCGAGCCTGATCGGCTCGGTCCTTCGACAGGCTCAGGACGCGGACAGAAAGGCGGCCGACGTGCATCCCAGACCGGTGCCCGGAAACCCTTGCTGGGTTGCGAAGTGACCGGCCAGGACCTCGAGATCACCATCGCTCGGATCGTCCTGGGCCGTGCGGAGGGCGACGGCTCGGATCGGGTCCGTTTCGGACCCGATCCGGGGAACGGCGGTGAGGATCGTCGTCTCGTGCGGAGCCGGCGACGTGCTGTAGAGGAAGATCACCGCGGGCGACGTCATCCGCCGGAGATCAGCTGGGGACCGCGAAGGCGTGGGTCATGGCGGCGTCGTGGCTGGGCCCACCGGGGTCAAGATCATTGTCGTGCAGGCCTCTGGCCATGCCCTGAACTCCGCCGACGAAGTTGCCCAGGTATTCGACCTTGACGTAGGCGTACAGGCGGTTGCAGCCGGGCGGCACCGGCACGGTCGCGTACATCGAGACCACCTTGTGGTGGGTCTGCCTGGTCACCTTCACATCCACCTGGGTCTTCACCGCGGACGCGCAGATCGCGGCGCCGTTCATCGCCTGGACGAAGAGGGTGAACCGCGCGTACGAGACGTCCGAGGAGTGCGGGCATTCCTCAGGCCTGTTCTCGTCCCGGTACACGCAGGACATGAACTCGGTGTCGGCGGCCACCGCGACCGACGTGGATCCGGCCGGCAGGGTCCGGTCGATCAGGGAGGGGCGCAAGGGTTCGCCGGGGTCCACGGGCGTCACGCTGGGTGGGGACGGTTCGTAGACCTGGATGGCCGCTCCGTTGACGTCCTCGTTGACGTCGAAGGAGGCGAACCTCAGTTCCCCCGAGACGGTGAGCGAGGACACGTTCGGACCGAGCGAGTTCGATCGCACGTAGATGTCACAGGTCAACGTGCCCGTGGACGTGGCCGACACCAGGAAGCGGTTGACGATCGTGATGTCGCGGCGATCGGCCGCTCCCCCGATCCACGGGTCGATGTTCTCGCCGAGGACGACCGCGCTCGACCCGGCGCCGTGGCAGATGATCTCGCTGTCGACCAGGTTGATGTGCGCGGACTCGTACGCCCGCAGTTTCGAGTACACGTAGGCCGTCTTCCCGGCGGCCAGCTCCACGAAGATCGTGTCGAGCTTGACCACCCGGTGCATCAGCGGCTCGCCCTCGCCGGGCTGAGCGGGGATCCCGGTGATCAGCCGCGGCCCGAAGACGACCGACGTGGCCGCGCTCGCCGAGGGCGAGACCAAGATCAGCGAGCCGATCAGGGCCACCGCGAACGCGAGGACCGACAGTCCCTGTGCGGGCCGACTCCAACGAGTGATCATCTGCGTGACTCCGACCGGTCAGTACCACTTCACTTCGAGCAGGAGGCCGTTCTGGACGTAGAACTTGCTGGCGCCGGGTGAGGTGTCGGCGAAGCTGCAGCGGTAATTGGGACCAAGATCATCCAGGGTGTCCGGGTCGATCCGGCGAGTGGTTCCGCTGGTGGTGTGGATCGCACCGTCGCCGGGATCCCAGTTCATGTTGACCGCGCGCGGCTGGAAGCCGGTGATGGTGGGCCAGGGGTAGTCGAAGTACTTCTTCGAGCGGAGCAGGCTGCCGTCGGCGGGATCGATCTCGAAGACGGTGCCGTAGGACTGGCCGAACAGGCGACCCTGGCCGTCGAAGGTCAGGCCGGAGACGCCGTCCTCGTCGGCCAGCGGTGTCGAGGTCCACTTCACCTCGCCCGACGCCGCGTCCAGCGCGAAGACCTGGCCGCGGTGCTTCGAGCCGTCGGCCGGATTGCAGCAGCCGAGCGAACCACCGTAGACGATGCCGTCCCGGTAGGTCAGCGCCGAGATCTGGTTGGCGCCGCTGACCAGACCGGAGTTCCAGGTCCGCCGCTCCCCCGTCTCCGGGTCGTACAGGGTGACCGCACCGTTCAGCTGGGTGTTCTTGGGCGAGGTGCCGACGGCCACGTACTTGCCGGCGCTGACCACGGTCCACGGGCGTTCCTGGCCCTCGGCCTTGAGGTCGAACAGCTTCTTCGGGTTGGTGCCGTCCAGGAACGGCTTCGCCGGGTCGTACTCCCACAGCTCGGCGTTGGCGTAGATGCCCAGGTAGAGCTTGCCGTTGTGCGTCCCCATGCCCTCAATCTGGTGCGGGAACTTGTACTCGGTCCACGTCGTCGTCGCCGGGTCGTACGCGACGAAGCCGCCCTGGAAGTAGCCGCCGCCGTAGATCCGGCCGTCCGGGCCCTTGGCCAGCGACCGTGGCGCCGTCGGCGTGCCGACCAGGCCGTCGATCTGGCTGAGGACGCCGGTCCTGGTCACCGTGTCGTAGCGCCACAGGTCACCGGTGGCGCCGCCGCCCACGATGGTCTCGTGGCCGGTGGCCGGATCCGGGAACCGACCGAGGCCCTTGCCCGCGCCGAGGCCGCCCTTGTCCGCCTGCTCGTCGCCGCCCCGGTAGCCGGTGCCGGTCAGCCGGCCGGTCCGCGGATCGAAGAGCTTCAGTTCGGCGGAGTCGATCAGGTAGACCCGGCCGCGGGCGTCGGCCGACGTGATCGTCTGGCCGGCATAGCCCGGGATCTCGTACGCCCACTTCAGGGTCCGCAGATTCAGTACCCAGCCGGTCGAGGCGCTGGTGCCGCCGGCGAACATCACGTAGAGATAGCCGGCCTCGTCCTCCATCTGGTACGCGTACTTGTCGGTCGGCATGCCCTTCGGCAGCGGGATCTCGACCCGCTTGCCGGACACCGGATCCACCTGCCACAGTCCGGCGCTCTGGCCGAGGCCCGCGTAGATCTTGCCCTCGGCGAACTCGACGGACCGGACGTAGCCGTACCGCTCGCCGAAGTCGCCGTAGTCGCGATAGGTCCGGGTCGCGGCATTCCAGGAGATCAACCGGCCACCTGGCAGCGGCGGCGGGGCGAAGCCCTCCGTGGTTCCGATGTAGAAGTTGCCCTTGTCGTCGACGTCGCCCTCCCAGGTGAAGCTGGTGTGCTGCGTCGGCCGGCCGAGGTCCTCGATCTCGGTCGCGCCCCAGGGCAGTCGGTAGACATGCCCGAAGCCGTACGTCGAGGCGAAGACGGTGCCGTGTCGATCGACCGAGACGCCCCAAGCGCCCTGCGCGCCCTTGTCGGCCGGGACCTCGGACGGGTCCGTGTTCGGTACGTGGAGCGTGATCATCCGCAGCACCTTCGCGGAGAAGGTGTCGATCTCGGCCAGGTAGGCCGGCGCCCCGCTGAACACCCGGTACGTCCGCACCGACCCGTCCGGCATCCGCGCGGTCTCGCCGCTCGCCGAACTCGTCGAGTAGAGCGGGATCTGCCCGCGGTTCCACCACTGCGGCGTGGTCGGAACGACCTCCGCGGCGGCGATCGGCGGCCGGGCCAGGCCTGCCGCGACCATGATCAACAACAGTGCACCGACGACCCAGCGACCCATTTCGCCCGCCCCCTCTATTGCGGCATCAATTTCGGACACCCGAACGGGCTTTAACGCCCTGCCGCTAATTCTGTGAATCTAAGGACGCTCGGCGTTCCACGTCAAGAGGTCGATGCAACCAGGCCGCGCGTCGCCTCGATCAGAACCCGCAGCAGGGCCCGGCGGTCACCGCGTCGCCAGGCCAGTACGAGCTCCGACGGCGGCACTCCGGTGACCGGCCGGACCGCGATGTCGTCGCCACGGAACAGGGGCACGTTGCCCGCGGCGACCAGACAGACCCCGAGCCCGGCCGCCAGCGCCTCCCGGGTCTCGTCGGTCGACGCGATCTCCGCCCCGATCACCGGCGGCCGGTCGCCCCGGCTCTCGGTGGCGAGCCAGAAGTCGCGGTTCACCCCGGCGGCCGCCGGGAGGGCGAGGAACGGTTCGTCGAGCAGGCTCTCGAACGGGATCGTCTCCGCGCCGGCCAGGCGGTGCCCGGCCGGCAGCAGCACCGACCGTTCCTCGGCGGCGACGGTGATCCAGTCGAAGCGGTCGGGCTCAGCCAGCGGCAGCCAGACGAAGGCCGCGTCGCAGCCCTCCTCGGCCGGGCCGCTCAGCCCACCGGTGGTATCGGCCCACCCGATCTGGCGCAGTTGCAGGGTCGCAGCCGGGGCCGCGTCGGCGAAGCGGGCCCGGATCGCCGGCAGCAGCCCGCGACCCAGCCCGGTGCTGATCCCGACGACCAGCGTGGCCGCGGTCTCCGTCGCCGACGCGGCCAGGTCCGCCTCGGCCGTGGCCCAGGCGGCCAGCACGTCCCGCGCCCTCGGCAGCAGCGCAGCGCCTGCCGTCGTCAACTGCACCCGGCGGCGGTCGCGTTCGAACAGCCGCACCCTCAGCCGGCCCTCCAGCGCCCGGATCTGCTTGGACAGCGCGGGCTGGCTGACGAACAGCACCTCGGCCGCCCGGCCGAAGTGCAGGTGCTCGGCGACCGCGACGAAGTAGCGCAACTCACGCAGGTGCACGTCCATGCCCGATGGTTATCACAGCAGGTCTTGGACGCCCGCCGCGCGGTACGGAAGCGTGGTTGCCCACGCAGAACGCGAAGGAGAACCATGAACACCACCCAGCGGGTCTGGCTGATCACCGGCGCCACCAGCGGCTTCGGCCGGGCCCTGACCGAGGCCGCGATCGCCGCCGGCGACATCGTCATCGGCGCGGCCCGCAGCCCGGAGCGGCTCGACGACCTGGTCGCCGCCCACCAAGATCAACTCGAGGCGATCAAGCTCGACGTGACCGATGCCGCTTCGATCGACCGGGTTGTGGCCGACCTGATCCGGCGCTACGGCCGGATCGACGTCCTGGTCAACAACGCCGGCCGGACCCAGATCGGCGCCGTCGAGGAGACCACCGATGCCGAGCTGCGGGACCTGTTCGAGCTGCACTTCTTCGGGCCGGCCGCGCTGACCCGGGCCGTACTGCCGCACTTCCGGGAACGGCGCAGCGGGGCGGTCGTCATGCTGAGCAGCATGGGCGGGCAGCTGTCGTTCGCCGGGTTCTCGGCCTACAGCGCGACGAAGTTCGCCGTCGAGGGGTTCGCCGAGGCACTGGCCGACGAGGTGTCGCCGTACGGGATCAAGGTCCTGGTGGTCGAGCCGGGTGCCTTCCGGACCGGGCTGTTCGGCAAGGGGAGCCGCCTACTTCAGCGACCCGCTGGACGCCTACGACTCCTCGGTCGGCGAGACCCGGCGGATGGTGGAGGCGGGCGACGGGACCCAGGCCGGCGACCCGGCGAAGGCCGCGGCCGCGATCCTGACCGCGCTGGCCGCCGACCGGACGCCGCTCCGGCTGCCGCTCGGCGGGGACGCCGTCGACGCGATCCGCGGCCACCTGGAGCAGGTCGGCGCCGAGGTGGACGCGTGGGAGCCGGTCGCCCGCGACACCGCCTTCACCGCCGAGCCGGCCCACTGACGCGAAACGGAAACGGCGCCCCTCCCCTGCTGGGGACGGGCGCCGTTCCGGTGCTTGCTGAAGCTCAGCCGGCCTTGGTGAAGCCGGCGGCCTGAGCCGCCTCTTCGCTGTCGAACCAGACCTCGGCCTCGGTCTGGTCGTACCACTGCGAGGCCTCGGTGTGGTACTTCATCGAGTCCTCGTTGCCCTTGATCGTGAAGCCCGCCGGCGGCTCGGAGCCCCGGTACGTGCCCTCCGACGTGGACCCTTCGGCGGCCAGCTCGGCGTTCGTCGGCTCGGAGGTGTCCTCCGCGCTGTCCCCGGCGAGCTCGGCGTTGGTCGGCTCCGCGGTGTCCTCGGCCTCGGCGGCCGCCGGCTCCTTGGGCTCCTCGGCCTTGGCGGCGGGCTTCGCCGCGGCCTTCTTGGCCGTGGCCTTGCCGTTCGCGGCCTTGGACTCCTCGACCGTCTCCGTCACCAGTTCGATCACGGCCATCGGGGCGTTGTCGCCCTTGCGCGGCCCGACCTTGGTGATCCGGGTGTAGCCGCCGTCGCGCTCCGCGAACGTCGGCGCGATGTCGGCGAACAGGGTGTGCACGACGCCCTTGTCCCGGATGGTCGAGAGCACCAGCCGACGGGCGTGCAGGTCGCCGCGCTTGGCCTTGGTGATCAACTTCTCGGCGAGCGGCTGGACCCGCTTCGCCTTCGCCTCCGTCGTCACGATCCGGCCGTGCTCGAACAGCTGGCTGGCCAGGTTGGACAGGATCAGGCGCTCATGGGCCGGGCTGCCGCCGAGCCGGTTGCCCTTGGTGGGTGTTGGCATGTGTCAGTTCTTCCTCGTCATGGCTTTCGACTCAGTACTGCTCGGTCTCGCTGAAGTCGACCTCGTCCTCGGACTCTTCGTCGTCGTAGTTCCGGCCCACCGTCAGCGGATCGAAGCCCGGCGAGCTGTCCTTCAGGGACAGGCCCATCTCGTGCAGCTTCAGCTTGACCTCGTCGATCGACTTGGAGCCGAAGTTCCGGATGTCCAGCAGATCCTGCTCGCTGCGGGACACCAACTCGCTCACCGTGTGGATGCCCTCCCGCTTCAGGCAGTTGTACGAACGCACGGTGAGGTTCAGGTCCTCCACCGGCAGCGCCAGATCGGCGGCCAGCTGCTCGTCGATCGGCGACGGGCCGATCTCGATGCCCTCGGCCTCCAGGTTCAGCTCACGGGCCAGGCCGAACAGCTCGACCAGGGTGCGGCCGGCCGAAGCCACCGCGTCCCGCGGGCGGATCGCCGTCTTGGTCTCGACGTCCAGGATCAGGCGGTCGAAGTCGGTCCGCTGCTCGACCCGGGTGGCCTCGACCTTGTAGGTGACCTTGAGCACCGGCGAGTAGATCGAGTCGACCGGGATCCGGCCGATCTCGGCGTCGACGGCCTTGTTCTGCACCGCGGAGACGTAGCCACGGCCACGCTCGACGACCAGTTCCATCTCCAGCCGGCCGTTCTCGGCCAGGGTGGCGATGTGCAGGTCCGGGTTGTGCACCTCGACGCCGGCCGGCGGGGCGATGTCGGCCGCGGTGACCGCGCCCGGGCCCGCCTTGCGCAGGTACATGGTGACCGGCTCGTCCTCCTCGGAGGAGACGACCAGGCCCTTGAGGTTCAGGATGATCTCGGTGACGTCCTCGACGACGCCCTCGAGCGTGTCGAACTCGTGCTGGTTGCCGTCGATCTTGATGCTGGTGACGGCCGCCCCCGGGATCGAGGACAGCAGCGTGCGCCGCAGTGAATTGCCGAGCGTGTAACCGAATCCGGGCTCCAGCGGCTCGATGACGAACCGGGACCGGTAGTCGGAGACGGTCTCCTCCGACAGCGTCGGGCGCTGTGCGATCAACATGGTGTTTCGTTCCTTCCCCGTACCGACCGCTATTTGACGGTACGGAAACCGCCGGCGCATCCGACGCCGGCGGGCTCCTGCCTGTTCGTTCCCTGAGCCTGTCGAAGGGCGGTTGGCGCTTCGACGGGCTCAGGGCACGTACGTCCTACTTGGAGTAGAGCTCGACGATCAGCTGTTCCTGAACGTCGATCACGATCTGCTCCCGGGTCGGCAGCTGGTGGATCAGGATGCGCATCTTGTTGGGCAGCGCGTCCATCCAGCCGGGCACGTCCCGCTCGCCGTGGGTCTCGCGGGCGATCACCAGCGGGGTGAGCTCGCGGGACTTCTCCTTGACGTCGATCACGTCGTGCGGGCTGACCCGGTACGACGGGATGTTCACCTTCTGGCCGTTGACCAGGAAGTGGCCGTGCACGACCAGCTGCCGAGCCTGCCGACGGGTCCGGGCGAAGCCGGCCCGGTACACGACGTTGTCCAGGCGCGACTCGAGGATCTGCAGCAGCAGGTCGCCGGTCTTGCCGGACTGACGGCTGGACTCCTCGAAGTAGCGGGCGAACTGCTTCTCCAGCACGCCGTACGCGAACCGCGCCTTCTGCTTCTCCCGCAACTGCAGCGCGTACTCGGTGTCCTTGGTGCGGCCGCGGCCGTGCACGCCGGGCGGATAGGGGCGGCGCTCGAACGCCTTGTCGCCACCGACCAGGTCAACACCCAGCCGTCGCGACTTCTTGGTCATGGGACCGGTGTAGCGAGCCATGATTCAGTCGTCCTTTCTGGGTCAGACCCGGCGCCGCTTGGGCGGGCGGCAGCCGTTGTGCGGAACGGGGGTCACGTCGGCGATCGCGCCGACCTCGAGGCCGACCGCGCCGAGCGAACGGATCGCGGTCTCCCGGCCCGAGCCCGGGCCCTTGACGAAGACGTCGACCCGCTTCATGCCGTGCTCCATCGCCCGCCGGCCGGCGGCCTCAGCGGCCATCTGCGCGGCGTACGGGGTGGACTTGCGGGAGCCCTTGAAGCCGACCGTGCCGGCCGAGGCCCACGCGATCACCGCACCGGTCGGGTCCGTGATCGAGATGACGGTGTTGTTGAAGGTGCTCTTGATGTGGGCGTGGCCCGCGACCACGTTCTTCTTCTCTTTGCGCCGGACCTTCTTGGCGGCGCCGCGTCCTGCGATTGCCATGTGTGTGGTTCTCCTGGAGGTTTCTCACCAAGCACGCGGACGCGTTACTTGGCCTTCTTCTTACCGGCGACGGGCTTCCGGGCGCCCTTACGGCTCCGGGCATTGGTACGGGTCCGCTGACCACGTACCGGCAGGCCGCTGCGGTGGCGACGGCCCTGGTACGAGCCGATCTCCACCTTGCGCCGGATGTCCGCCGAAACCTCCCGGCGAAGATCACCTTCGGTCTGGTAGTTCGCTTCGATCCAGTCCCGCAGCGCGACCAGCTGGTCGTCGTTGAGTTGATGTACCCGAAGATCACCACTGATCTTCGTGGCCTCCAGGGTCTCGGCGGCGCGCGTCTTGCCGACGCCGAAGATGTAGGTCAGTGCGACCTCGAGCCGCTTGTCACGCGGCAGGTCGACACCAATCAGGCGTGCCATCAGGCGGTCTACCTCTCGGTTTCGATCCGGATCCCGTTTCCAGCGGAGATCGTCCGGACCGCGAAGGTGTCTGGCGTGACGCGTCCCGTTGGCTTCCGGAATCCGGCTGCCGCGGGCCTCGGCCTTCGTCCGAGGGTGGTCTCCGGAGATTCAGGTTCCGGAGTTGCGGTCACACTTTTTCAGTTGATGCTCGGGACCTGCGAGTTCCCGATCAGCCCTGACGCTGCTTGTGTCGGGGGTTCTCGCAAATCACCATCACGCGACCGTGCCGGCGAATCACCTTGCACTTGTCGCAGATCTTCTTGACGCTCGGCTGAACCTTCATCGAGCTGCTTTCTCGATCAGCCCATGGCAAGCCACAGGCATGTGGTGGATGGTTTGCGGGGTTTCCCGGGGCGCGAACCCCAGGAAGATGTGACTACTTGTGCCGGTAGACGATGCGGCCCCGGTTCAGGTCGTACGCGGAGAGTTCGACGACGACGCGGTCGGTGGGGAGGATGCGGATGTAGTTCTGCCGCATCTTGCCGCTGATCGTGGCCAACACCTTGTGTCCATTGGACAGCTCCACGCGAAACATCGCGTTGGGCAGGGCCTCGACCACTGTGCCTTCCAGCTCGAGCGCGCCTTCCTTCTTCGCCATAAACTCTCTTACGATCGCCTGACAGGGAACAACGAACCACCGGCAAAGGTGGCCGACCCGAAACTTTACGCCAGTTCGGGCGAGGACCCAAATCATGCTCCCAGCCGGAGCCGGCCTGCCAGACTGAGTCCGTGCGTACGGTGGGCGTCGAAGAGGAGTTGCTGCTCGTCGATCCGGGGTCGGGGGCACCCGTCGCGGTCGCCGGGAGCGTCCTGGCCCGCGCCGCCTCGCGGTCCGCCGACCACCCCGACGGCGAGATCGAGGCCGAGTTGCAGCAACAGCAGATCGAGGTCGAGACCACCCCGACGACGTCGCTGACCGACCTCGGCACCCAGGTCCGGGACTGGCGCCGGCGGGCCGACGAGCTGGGCCGCTCGTCCGGTGCCCGGGCCGTCGCGCTGGCCACCTCACCGCTGCCGGTCGACCCGCGAACCACGGTCAAGGCGCGCTACCAGGCGATGATCACGCAGTTCGGGCTGACCACGCTGGAGCAGCTGACCTGCGGCTGTCACGTGCACGTCGGCGTCGACTCCGACGACGAGGGCGCCGCCGTGATCAACCGGATCCAGCCGTGGCTGCCCGCCCTGCTCGCACTGTCGGCCAATTCGCCGTTCTGGGACGGCCGCGACAGCGGGTACGCCAGCTACCGGTCCCAGGCCGGGATGAGGTTCCCGACCACCGGGCCGACCCGAGCCTTCGAGTCCGGCGCCGACTACCGCGCCTACGTCGACGACCTGGTCGCCACCGGCGTCCCGCTCGACGGCGACATGATCTATTTCTACGCGCGGCTGTCCCGGCACTATCCGACCGTCGAGATCCGGATCTCCGACATCTGTGCCCGTACCGTCGACACGGTGATGATCGCCGGCCTGGTCCGGGCCCTGGTCGACACCGCGGCCAGCGCCTGGCAGGCGGGCGACCCGGCGCCGGCGATCGATCCCGAGCGGCTCCGGCTGGCCACCTGGCGGGCCGGCCGGTCCGGCCTCGCCGGCGACCTGATCGATCCGGTCGGCGGCCTGCCGCAACCGGCGGCGCAGGTGATCGAGACGCTGCTCGAGCACGTGGACGCCGCGCTGGCAGCCAACGGCGACCGCGACACGGTGCACGCCGAGGTGCGCCGGGTGCAGACCGGGGGCAACGGGGCGGACCGTCAGCGCGCCGATCTGGAACGGACCGGCGACCTGGCCGCCGTGGTCCGCGCCTCGGCCGAGGTCACCCAGGACTGACCCGGCTCAGGCCGGCGGCAACGCGGCAAGCCGGGACTCGAGGAAGGGCCGCGCGGCCCGTAGCCGCAGTGCGTCGGTGTGCGCGGCGCCGCATCACGGGTCCGGGCCAGCGATAGCGCGTGCCGACGGGCAGGATCGACGAGCGCCGTGCGTGGCGGGCTGCCTCTCGGTCATCGCCGGAGTCCTCGACCATCCGAGGCATGTCGGAATTCCTCCATGGACGAGGCGTTTCCACGTGGCAGTCGCGGTTGGGACCTCGCCCGTGGAGAAATGGCGACATCGAGGGGCCACGCCGCGCCGGAGTTGTCAGCGAGCGACCACGGTCAGGCCCCGGCCAGCCAGAGCGACGCCGGCTGCGATGTCGCGAAGCTCCCCCGCTGTAGACACCGAGGCCCGATCTCGCCCGGTTCCGGCCACAGCGAGGGACATCCGCGACAGCAGCGGCATGTCAGAGGGAGGAGAGGCGGGACTCGAGGAAGGCTCGTTCGGGGTCGCTGGGGCCGAGGCGGAGTGCGTCGGCGTACGCGGCGCGGGCCTCGTCGGTCCGGCCCAGCCGGCGCAGCAGGTCGGCGCGGGCGGCCGGGAGGTAGTGGTAGCGGGACAGTTCCGGCTCTGCGGCGAGTTCCTCGATCAGCTCCAGGGCCACCGCAGGCCCGGCGGTGTGGGACAGCGCGACCGCGCGGTTGAGCGCGACGATCGGGCTGGGCCAGCGCCGGTGCAACCGGTCGTAGCCGGCCAGCACCGCCGCCCAGTCGGTCTCCTCGGCCGACGGGGCCGAGGCGTGGGCACCGGCGATCGCGGCCTGCAGCACGTACCGCCCGGGATCCTGGGCGGCGGGCAGCGCGGCGATCCGGTCCAGCAGCCCGAGCCCTTCGGTGATCTTGGTCCGGTCCCAGCGCCGCCGGTCCTGGTCCGGCAGCAGGACGATCCGGCCCTGGTCGTCGAGCCGGGCGTCGCGGCGGGCGTCGGTGAGCAGCATCAGGGCCAGCAGGCCGGCGACCTCGGCCTCGTCCGGCAGCAGGGTGACGAGCACCCGGCCCAGGTCGATCGCGGGTTCGATGAGTTCCGGCCGGACCGCGGCCGCCCCGCCGGTCGGCGCGTAGCCCTCGTTGAAGATCAGATAGAGCACCGCGAGCACGCCGGTCAGGCGTTCCGGCAGCTCGTCGTCGGCCGGCACCCGGTAGGCGATCGACGCGGCGGTGATCTTCTTCTTGGCCCGGGTCAGCCGGGCCGCCATCGTCGGCTCCGGGACCAGGAACGCGTTCGCGATCTCGGCCGTGGTCAGCCCGCCGACCATCCGCAGGGTGAGGGCCACCCGGGCCGGCATCGCCAGGGCCGGGTGGCAGCAGGTGAAGATCAGCCGCAGCCGGTCGTCGTAGTCGAGCAGTCCGGCCGGCTCCCGTACCGAGCGATCGGTGCCGACCGCCAGCAGGGGCAACTTGCGCCGCAGATTCTGGTCCCGGCGAATGGTGTCGATCAGCTTCCGCCGCGCGGTGGCGACCAGCCAGCGGACCGGCTGCTCGGGCACCCCGTCCGCCGGCCAGGTCTCCAGCGCGCGCAGGTACGCGTCCGCGGCAGCCTGTTCGGCCAGGCCGAGATCACCGGCCGCCGACCGGGCGACCGCCGCGACGACGGTCGACCAGCCGGACCGGTGCGCCTCCGCGACGGCCGCGCCGACCGCTTCGGACCGATCACTCAGTCGGCATCACCGGGCGTACCTCGACGTTCGGCTCCGGGCACTGCTTGGCCAGGCTCAGCGCATGATCGAGGTCCCGTGCCTCGATCAGGTAGTAGCCGCCGAGTTCCTCCTTGGTCTCGGCGAACGGCCCGTCGGTGACGAGTTGCTCGCCGCCGTCACGGTTCCGGACCGTCGTCGCCGTGCTCCCGAGCTCCAGCGCCTCACTGGAGATGATCTTCGCCCCGGAGGCCAGGATCTGCTCGGTGAACTGGCCGTGCAGGGCCATCGCCGCCTCGATCTCGGACTGGTCCTTGTCCTCCCAGCCGGTCGGGTCTCCGTACAGCAGCAGGATGTAGCTGGGCATGTCTCCCTCTCTCTCGGTGCAGTCACTATCACCCCACGGACGAACGACTGTCCCCCGAATCGACACCCTGGCGCGCGGCAAAATCCTGGCAACCGCTTCCCAACTCTTTGCCAGCCCGTTTAGGTTCGGATCATGGTGAAGATCGGCGTCCAAGCGATGATGCTCAAACAGCACGTGGCCGACCAGGGTGCGTACCAGATCTGGAAGCGGCTGGCCGACTCCGGTTTCTCCTCGGTCGAGGTCTCCCAGATCGCGCTCACCCCGGAGACCCGGGACGAGATCGTCCGCGCCAACGGCGAGTTCGGCATGGGTGTCGCCGCGATCTCCGGCGGCATCGGGCCGACCGGTGGCGGCGGCAACGACTCGCTGGTGGAGTCGTTCGACAAGATCGTCGCCGACTGCAAGGCGTTGGGTACGGAGCGGGTGCGGATCGGCATGATGCCGCTGACCGCGTTCGCCTCCGAGCAGACGCTGGTCGAGGCCGCCCACACGATGGACGAGTACGCCGGCCGGCTGGCCGACGAGGGCATCCGACTCAGCTATCACAACCACCATTACGAATTCGCCCGGGTCGGCGAGCGGCACGTGCTCGACCTGATCCGCGCCGAGGCACCCCGGCTGCTGTTCGAGATCGACGTGCACTGGGTGCACCGCGGCGGCATGGATCCGGTGCGGGTGATCAACAACTACTCCGGCGTGGCCGACCTGATCCACCTCAAGGACTACCGGATCGGGCTGCCGCCCGCCGAGGCGATCGAGGGTCTCGCCTCCGGCAACCGCGAGGCCTGGACCGAGTACGCGAACAACATCGTCCAGTTCGCCGAGGTCGGCTCCGGCAACCTCGACTTCCCCGGCATCATCGAGGCCGCCAAGGCGGCCGGCGCCGCGCACCTGCTGATCGAACAAGATCAACAGTACGGTCGCGACATCTTCGACTGCCTGGCCGACTCCCGCGCCCACCTGGTCAAGATCGGCTACGAAGCCCTGCTCTGATCGGGCCCGCGCAGTTTTTCACGTCCCGTGAAAAACCGTCGCTTTACCAGAGAAGTAAACCTGGTAAAGCGACGGGAACACTGGTGGAGTGGTGTAGGTGAGGCTGCTGATGCGGCCTGTCGAACGGCGGAAGCTCACGTCGACGACCACCGCGCGGACGTTCCGCCGCTCAGGGTTCGGCGCTCTCGACCAGCGCATCGCCGATCGGGGTACGCCGGTAGTGCACACTGCGGCCGACCCTGGTCCGGTCGACCAACGCGGCGTCGCGCAGCGTGGCCAGATGATCACCGACGGCGCCGGTGGCCAGACCGAGGGTGCGGGCGAGCTGGCTGGTCGACGACGGTTCGGCGAGGGCCGACAGAATGGTTGCACGGCTGCGGCCGATCAGCCGGCCTAGTGATCCCGGTACGGTCTCGGCGGGCTCCGACCAGAGCACCCGGATGCCGCGCGCCGGATAGATGATCGTCTTCGGCCAACCCGGCCCGATGTGGGCCGCCGCGCTGGGCCAGACGAACACCGAGGGGACCAGCAGCACGCCGTCGCCGGTCCCGTCCACGAACTGGTCGGCAGTGAAGGCGGCGAGTTCGGCGCCGTCCTCGACCCAGCTCAGTCCGGGATGCAGGTCCCGGGTCGCCGATCGCCAGCCGGCCCGGGTGATCTGGTCCGCCCGATGGAAGACGT
Source organism: Microlunatus sp. YIM B11417 (assembly GCF_059617205.1). Lineage (NCBI taxonomy): Bacteria > Bacillati > Actinomycetota > Actinomycetes > Propionibacteriales > Propionibacteriaceae > Microlunatus > Microlunatus sp. YIM B11417. The sequence continues at coordinate 968,977 of NZ_JCAMPJ010000002.1, read as the reverse complement.
CGCGCTCGCAGACCGCGCGCAGAGCCGGCCAGTCGTCCGCCAGCAGCCGGTCCCAGGCGAGTTCGAGCGTCGTGGCGATCCGGCCGGTGAGCTCGTCGTCGGCCAACAGGCGTTCGGTGGCCGGCGGGAGCGGCCGGCCGGCGATGCGGTGCGTCTCCTGCCGGACCTGATCAGGATCCATGGCCCGGATCGCCGCAAGATCATCTCCGACGGCTTGATCAAGTCCACGCTGCGGTGCCGGCGCGAGCGCCGACGGACCGCCGCCGGCCGTCTGCAGGGCCAGGATCGCGTCGAGGTCGGTGTCGCGTCGGAGCGCGCGGAACGCAGGCAGCAGCCGCTCGGCCCACCCCCGCGGCAGCCCGCTGCGACGTCCCGCGGCGAGCTTGCGGATCAGCGAGCTCAGCTCGAACAACGGCGCGATCGCGAACCTCGCACCGGTCAGATCGGCAGGCCCGAGCCGCAGTCGAAGCATGGCCCGACCTTACGCTCCTGGACGAATCTGTAGCTCACCCGCCGGTCGGGCGCCGAGGCTCGTCCGGTGAACTCACGCTGGACGTTGCTGCTGCGGAATCGCGGGTTCGGAATGCTCTGGACCGGGCGCACAGTCTCCTGGCTCGGCAATGCGATCGCACCGATCGCCCTCGCGTTCGCCGTCCTCGATCTCGGCGGTTCGGCTGCCACGCTCGGGCTGGTCGTCGGAGCCCGGTCGATCACCCATGCCGCACTGGTCCTGATCGGGGGTGCGTTGGCCGATCGGGCTGCCCGGAACCGGATCCTGGTCGGCTCGGCCTTCGTCGCCGCAGCCAGTCAGGGCGGCACCGCCGCGCTGGTCGCCGTCGGCTCCGCCCCGATGCCGGCGCTGATGCTGCTCGGCGTGATCAACGGGGCTGCCGCGGCCCTGGCCGGCCCGGCCGGGGCCGTGCTGACCAAGCAACTCGTCGCCGACGACCAACTACGGGACGCGAACGCGGTCAGTCAGCTCGGTATGCAGGTCGCGCTGCTGGCCGGCACCTCGGCTGGTGGCGTCATCGTCGCGACCGCCGGGCCCGCCCTGGGCTTGGCGATCGACGCCCTCACCTTCGTGGTGGCCGGGACCTGCTACCTCGGCCTCCCTGGCCTGATCGCGCCGAGATCCGAGCGGCCGTCGCTGTTGGGTGACCTCCGGGACGGCTTCGGTTACATGGTCCGGACGCGCTGGCTGCTCGCCTGCACCATGATCAACTTCGTCACGATGGCCGGATTCGCCGGCGGACTCCAAGTGCTCGCGCCGCTTGTCGCCGATCGGACCTTCGGCCGCACCGCTTACGGACTCCTGGGCACAGTCCAGCTGATCGGCGGTCTGGCGGGCACCGGCCTGGCGGTGTTGATCAAGGATCGAGTCCCGCTCCGGCTCGCGATCAGCTGGCCTGCGGGACTGGCTCTGCCGTTGCTCGTGCTCGGCGCCGGCGCGGCCGGTCCGATCAGCGGAACCGGTCTGCTGCTCGCGGCCGGGATCGCCATGTTCGTGGCCGGCGTGCTGTTGAGCCTGTCCAGCACATTCCGTGGCCTGGCGGTCCAGCGCGGAGTGCCGGAGGACCGGTTGGGCCGTGCGTCCTCGTACCTCACCGTGGCCTCGGTCGGCGGGATCCCGGCCGGTGAACTCGTGGTCGGGCCGCTGGCGGCGTGGCTGGGACTCGGCGGCGCCTATGCGGCGCTGGCGGCGGTCGTGCTGGGCAGCGTGGTGATCGCGGCGGTTCAGGCGGGCGCGGGAGCGGTCAGTCCGCCGCGCTCGAGGTAGAGCTCGACGCTCTCCTTGAGGGCCTTCAGGATGTACGGCGGGAACTCCATCCCCTGCCGGTGCGCCCAGAGCAACCGCTGCTCGACCCGGCCGACCTCGCGGGCGTACCCGGCAAGATCATCGTCCAGGCCGAGGTCGACGACCACGCCGCCCATGTCCGCCTTGTAGCGGTCCATGGCGTTGGTGCCGACCAGGTTGTACGACTTCTCGCGGAGCACCCGGGTCAGGAACATCTGCCAGGGCTTCAACTCGTTGTTCTGCACCATTTTCTCGGCCGACATCCGGTAGAAGGCGAAGTGGCCGGGCTCCTGCTGCTTGATCGGCGTGATGATCGTTTCGGCGATCGCGTCCTCGCCGAGCTCCCGCATCCCCGAGTTGATCTGGTTGTACGCCAGCACGGCCTGCCGCTCGGTGCTCGCCCCGGTCAGGAAGTAGAGCAGCTTCGCCACTTCCTGGATCGGCTTCAGGTTGGCCAGCGCACCGAGGATCTTGATCTTGAACGAGACGTCCAGGTGCGGCTCGGCCGGCTTCCGGCCGAGGTCCTGCTGCAGCCGGTCCAGAATCAGGCCGTGCTGGATCTCCTGGGGTTGCCAGACGTCCGCGTAGAAGGTCCGGTTGGTGTCGTCGACGTCCGGCAGCAGCACCAGCAGCTCCAGGACGTTGCGGTCGACCTCGAGCTCGACCCGGGCCAGGTAGTCGATCACGTGGCCGTACTTGGACGTCACGAGATCGGGCCGCTTCACGGTCCGGTCGACCGAATCGAGGGAGATCGGAGGGTAGAGCTCGCCCAATCGCTGAACGTGTTCAGCGATCTTCTGCTGGGTGACTTTCTGGCGAGGCACGGATGGAGTCTAACTCTCAGAAATTAGGGCAACCAAAGTCCGGTCTGTGTCCTCGGACACAGCTCAGACGGCGATGATCAGCACCAGCAGGATCGCGATCAGGGCCACGACACCGATCACCGCGCCGACCGCGATCACGGCGACCCGGTTGCCCGACCGCGCCTCGGTCAGCTCGCCCGGCCGGCCGGCGCCGGTGTCGACGATCGCCGGGCTGTCGTACGTCTGCAGCGGCGGGAGCCCCTCGACGACCGGGACCAGTTCGCCCAGCTTCTGGGCGGCGAACAGCCGGTCCAGCCGGGACTGGTACTCCTCCTGGCTCAGCGCGCCGTCGGTGAACGCCGCGTTGAGCCGGCGGCTCAGTCGGTCCCGTTCGTCGTCGGAGACCGGTTCGGCCGGCTTGCTCCGGTACGGAGACGAGATGGGGAGTTCGCTCACCCGGCCAGCCTACTAGCGAGGCGTCCCACCGGACCCAGGCTTAGACTCCGTCCATGCGGAAGGGGCCCGGGACGAACGGGCAGGGAGGCGCCAGTAGCTCCCGGCCGCGTCCGACATTGCGTGACGTCGCCTTACGGGCGGGCGTCTCGGCCAAGACCGTCTCCAACGTGATCAACCGGACCGCGCCGGTCAGCGAGGAGACCCGGCTCCGGGTCGACCGGGCGCTGGTCGAGCTCGACTACGTACCGAATCTCTCCGCCCGCGGGCTGCGGAACGGCCGCAGCGACCTGATCGCGGTCGCGCTGCCCGATCTTGCGTCGGCCTACTCGGCCGAGATGGCACACCACTTCATCACCCTGGCCGGCGAGGACGGGCTCGGGGTCCAGCTCGAGGAGACGTACGGCAAGGCGGACCGGGAGATCCAGTTGCTGTCGCGGGCGAAGGCGCACCTGGTGGACGGGCTGATCCTCAACCCGGTCCGGCTGGAGACCTCGGCGGTGCAGCGCGGCATCGTGCTGCCGCCGGTCGTACTGATCGGTGAGGTGCACCAGCCGATCGCCGACCATGTCTGGATCGACAACGTCGGCGCCAGCCGGGACATCGTCGCGCTGTTGATCAACGAGGGGCACCGGCGGATCGCCACCCTCGGCGCCACCACGGCGGAGAGCGCCCGGCAGCGGTTGCAGGGGTTCCGCGAGGCGCACGCCGCGGCCGGGCTGCCGATCCGGCCCGAGCTGGAGATCCCCTGCCTGATCTGGGACGGCGGCGGCGGCCACCGCGCGATGACCGCGTTCCTGGCCGAGCACGAGCCGCCGGACGCGATCTACTGCATGACCGACTCGATGGCGCTCGGCGCGATCAGTGCGCTGACCGCGGCCGGGCTGCGGGTGCCGGACGACGTCTCGATCGCCGGCTACGACAACGTGTGGGAGGCGCGCTTCGCGCACCCGCCGCTGACCACGATCGACTTCGACAAGCGCCGGCTGGCCCGGATCGCCCTGGAGCTGCTCTCGGCACGGATCGACGACACCGCGCGCCCGATCCAGAGCGTCACGGTGCCGTACTCGATCGTGCGCCGGGACAGCATCCGTTCCCGGCGCTGACCCGGCGCTGGGTGATCAAGGCTCGGCGACGACCTCGACCTCGGGTTCGACCGGCGTCCGTACCGGACGGGTCATGATCATCGAGACGATCGTGATCACCACACTCAGTCCGACGAAGATCGCGCCGGCCGTGAAGGCCCGGTCCATGCCGGTGATCAACTCCGGCACCGGTACGGCAGCGCCGGACCCGGAACTGATCCCGGAGATCGCGATCAGGCCGGCCAGCCCGAGCGCCACCCCGCCGGCCTGCTGCGCGGTCTGCATCAGCCCGGCCGCGGCCCCGGAGTCACCGGCCGGCACCCCGGCGAGGATCCTGGCCGAGAAGGGCATGAAGGACAGTCCACCACCGACGCCGAGCAAGATCATCGGCAGCAGGATCCCGGTCCAGTAGTCGGTCTGGGCATCCAGTCGGCTGAAGCTCAGGTGTCCGATGATCAACAGCACCGCACCCGCGATCGAGACCGCGGCCGCGCCGAAGCGGTTGACCAGCCGCGGCGTCAGCCGGGACATCCCGAAGATGCCCAGGGTGAGCGGCAGGAAGGCCAGGCCGGACGCGAACGCCCCGTAGCCGTGCGCAACCTGCAGATACTGCACGAGGAAGAAGAACGCCGCCATCTGCGGACCGACGATGAGCATGAAGCTGATCAAGGCGGTGACCCGCTGCGGGTTCTTCAGCAGCCGGAACGCGAACAGTGGATGGCTGGCCCGGCGCTCGATCAGGCCGAGCGAGGCGAGACCGAGCACGGCCAGCGCGAACGCCGTGATCACCCGCAGCGAGAGGCCTTCCTCGGGCAGCCAGACGAAGCCGGCCACCAGGGCGATCATGCCGACGCTGGCAGCCAGGGCACCCGGCACGTCGAACGGCTCGCGCCGACGGTCCGTGTTCGGCAGCAGCCGCAGCCCGAGCACGAGCGCCGCGACGCCGATCGGGACGTTGATCAGGAACGACCAGCGCCAGGACGCCCAGGAGGTGAGCAGCCCGCCGAGCAGCAGCCCGACCGAGCCGCCGCCGGAGCTGACCGCGGTGAACAGCCCGAGCGCCCGGTTGCGCGCCGGGCCCTCCGGCTGGGACCGGGTGAGCAGGGCCAGCGCGGCCGGCGCCGCGACCGCGGCACCGATCCCCTGCACGGCCCGGGCGCCGATCAGCCAGGCACCGGACAACGCGGCGCCGCCGAGGATCGACCCGGCGATGAAGATCACCAGGCCGGCGACGAAGGTCCGGCGGTAGCCGAGCACGTCGCCGAGCCGGCCGCCGAGCAGCAGCAGGCCGCCGAACGCCAGCGTGTACGCGTTCAGGACCCAGGACAGGTCGGCCGCGGTGAAGCCGAACGTGGTGTGGATGATCGGCAGGGCCACGTTGACGATGGTGGCGTCCAGCACCAGCATCAGCTGGACGGTGAGGATGACGGCGAGGGTGAGGCCGGGCCGCGACCGGCCGGACCCGACCGCGGCGCCCGCGGCCGAGCCGAGTGGTGTCGGCGGGGCCGACGTTGAGACAGAAGACATGAGTTCCTTGCCCGTTCGGGATGGCTGAACCGCGGTCGGCGGCGACCGCTGAAAGAGGACTACACTGATCTGGAGACGGGCTCCGATTTCGGAGCGGGCTCGTACGGCTAGTTCCGGAGACTGCCTCCGGTTATATTACGGAGAGAGTCTCCGGTTTGCAAGAGGGTGCGTGAAGTGACGAATCAGGTTGCCGCGGACAAGCCGCGCAAGCTGCGCGCCGACGCGCAGCGCAACTACGACGCCCTGGTCGCGGTGGCCCGCGAGGCGTTCGGCGAGCGGGGCGCCGAAGCGTCCCTGGACGACATCGCCAAGCGGGCCGGCGTCGGCCCCGGCACGTTGTACCGGCATTTCCCGACCCGGGACCACCTGTATCGCGCCGTCCTCGAGGACTGGCAGGAGGACGTCCGGGCCGACGGCGAGCGGCTGGTCCGGCTGGCCGAGGACGACCCGGAACAGGCGCTGATCGAGTGGGCCCGCAACCACTACCGGCACAAGTCGTTCTTCCGCGGCCTGCACGCCCGCCTGCTGGCCGACGCGGACGACGACGACAGGTCGGTCCTGTTCTCGTGCAAGACGGTGCTCGGCGAGGCGGGCGAGGGCGTACTCGACCGGGCCAAGGAGGCCGGCCTGGTCCGCCCCGAGATCGGCTTCCGGATGGTGTCCCAGCTGCTCAGCGGCATCGGGATGGTCGACGAGCAGGTCCCCGGCGGCGTCGACGTCGAAGCCCAGATCGCCATCGTCCTGGCCGGCATCCGGCCGCGCGCCTGAGCTGCTCAAATCTCACGCAACTGACGAGTTGGGGCCCGATTTCGGCCTCGAGACGGCCAGTTGCGTGAGATTTGAGCAGGTCCTGTGGACAACGAGGCCCTTAGTTCGCGCACGCAGGGGCTCATGCCGCAGCCTCGACCTGTGGCAGGGGTTCCGATCGAAGCGATGCTGGCCGAGGGCGGTGGCATCATCGCTGCGCGCCGGCATCCGCGGCTCCGCCGGGCGCTCTACCGCCTGGTCGAGACGAGCGAACTGATCGCTGTCCTGCCTGGGGTGCTGGCGCCCGCCGCCTCACGGGACCACCTGGACACCCGGATCCGGGCGCTCGCTGCCTGCGACGACAACGCGGTGCTGACCCGGTGGGCTGCGGCCCGGCTCACGTTCTGGCCGGAGATCGCGGTCCCGATCGTCACGGCATCGCTGCTGCGGCAGCGGGCCGTTCCGGACGGGTTCGAGGTCGTACGAGAAGCCATTCCGCGGCACCTGGTCCGGACCGTGCGCGGGATCCGGGTCACGGCGCCCGAGCTGACCGCGCTCGACCTCGCGCTCACCGACGAGGGGGCCGCGATCGACCTGGTCCTGCGGACGGGGCTCGTCTCGTTCGGTGATCTTTCCGCCGTCCTGATCAGCCTGCCCGGCCGGCACGGCAACACGACGCGGAGGCGCTGGCTGGACGACTCGCGCCATCGGCCGTGGTCGGCCGCCGAACGGGAACTGCACCGGCTGCTCCGCAAGGGCCGGATCTTCCGGTGGCGCGGCAATCGCCCCGTCTTCGTGGGCCAGACCCAGCACGTCCTCGATGTCGTGTTCGACGACGTCAAGCTGGCCATCGAGGTCGACGGCTATGAGTTCCATCGGGCCGAGCGGCGGCTGCAGTTCCATCGTGATCGGCGCAAATGGACCGATCTCGCCGCCGCCGGCTGGATCGTCCTGCACTTCACCTGGGAGCACCTGACCGAGGATCCGGACTGGGTGCTGAGCCGGATCCGGGAAGCACTGCCCCGCCGCGCAGGCTGAAGCAAGAAGTTCCGCCTGCGACGAGTTGGGCGGTCGTCGCAGGCGGAACGGCTAGCGGGTTTCGGTGGGTTCCGGGGCCGGGCCGACTGCCCGGCCCCGGAACTCACCCTTCATGATCAGCTCGACAGTGACTTCCGGCGCCGAGTGATCAACAGCGCGGCACCGATCACGGCCAGGGTGATCCCGCCACCCAGGCCCCAGCCGAGCAGCGCGCTCGAACCCGTCTCCGGCAGTTCGCCGGAGGGGCTGTAGAGACCGGCGTCGAGGCACAGGTCCTTCGGATCGTCCTTGCTGAGCGTGACCTCACCGGTCAGGCCCGTCGCGGGATCCGGGTTCGAGTCCTCGCACCGGTCACCGGCCGTCGGCTTGGTGATCACGTACCCGTCTGGCAGTTCGGAGAACTTCACCTGGTAGGTGCCGCACTCGACTCCCTTGAACAGGTACCGGCCGTCGCCGTCGGTCTCGGTGGTCGCGACCACGTCACCGTCGGAGTTGATCAACTCGACCGTGACCCCCGGCACCGGGTCCTCGCCCTCGTCCTGCAGGCCGTCGGCGTCGTCGTCGTACCAGACGTAGTCGCCGATGGTGCAGGTCGTCGGCGGCACCAGGCCGAGATCGACGTTCGGGTCGCCGTCCGGCAGCGGCCGGATCGGGTCGGTGATCACGACCGTCGGATCGGCCGTCGACGCAATCGGATCGGAGTCCACCGAGTCGTCGTCCCCGGCGTTCGGCTTGGTCACCTCATGATCATCCGGAAGATCGGAGAACTGGACCTGGTACTCGCCGCACTCGTACGTGAGCGTGTAGCTCCCGTCCTTGCCGGTCTTGACCATCTCCACGCCCTCGACCGGCTTGCCGGTCTCCGGATCGATCAAGGTCACCGTGACACCCTCGACGCCGGGCTCGCCGTCGTCCTGGATGCCGTCACCGTCGGTGTCCAGCCAGACCCGGTCACCCACCGTGCAGGTCTTCTCCGGCGTCACGACGCCGGCATCGACCGTCAGGTTCTCGCTCGGCTCGTCGCCGCCGACCGTCACCGGTTCCGTCCGGCCGACCGTCGGGTCGTCCGTCGGGGTCGGGTCGGAGTCCTCGGCGTCGTCACCCGAGTTCGGCTTCGTGAACTCGGTGCCCTCCGGGATGTCGGAGAACTCGACGACGTACTCGCCGCACGGGATCGACCCGAACAGGTACTTGCCGTCGTCGTCGGTCTTGACCGGATCGATGCCCTCGACCGGCTCGCCGGTCTCCGGATCGATCAAGATCACCGTGACGCCCGGCACGCCCGGCTCGCCCTCGTCCTGGACGCCGTCCTTGTCCTTGTCCTGCCAGACGTAGTCGCCCAGCGAGCAGGCCTCGGGCTTGACCAGCCCGGCGTCGATCGTCGGGTTGACGAAGTCGGCCTGGTAGTCGTCGTCCTCGGTCGACGGCGCGTTGTTCGGCTCGCCCTCACCCAGGGTGAAGGTCGGCGTCACGCCCTCGGCGTCCGGGTTCGAGTCGGTCGCCCGATCGTCGCCGGTCTCCTGCTCGGTGAAGGTGTAGCCCTCCGGCGTATCGGAGAACCGTACGGTGTAGTCGCCGCACGCCTGCAGATCGAAGGCGTAGGCACCTTGATCATCGGTCGTCGTGGAATCGACCACGGTGCCCTCGGCGTCGAGCAGTTCGACGGTCACGTTCGCGACCGGCTCCTCGCCCTCGTCCTGCAGCCCGTTCTGGTTGTCGTCCAGCCAGACGTAGTCGCCGACCGCGCAGGTCTGGTCCGGCAGGATGATGCCGGCGTCGACCGTCGGGTCCTCGTTGTCGGACGGATCGTCCGGATCCTCACCGACCGTCACCGGATCGGTCCGGCCGGTGGTCGGGTCCTCCGGGTCCGGCGTCGGGTCGGAATCGGTCGTGTCGTCACCCTCGTTCGGCGGCGTGAACTCCGAGCCGTTCGGGATGCCGGAGAACTCGACGATGTACTCGCCGCACGGGATCGACGGGAACGTGTAGTTGCCGTTCTCGTCCGTGGTCACCGGATCGATGCCCTCGACCGGCTCACCGGTCTCCGGATCGATCAAGGTCACCGTCACACCCTCGACACCCGGCTCGCCCTCGTCCTGGACGCCGTCGCCGTCCTGGTCGTTCCAGACGAAGTCGCCCAGCGTGCAGACCTCGGTCGGCGGCTCCTCGACGATGCCGGCGTCGATCGTCGGATCGTCGTTGTCGGACGGGTCGTCCGGATCCTCACCGACGGTCACCGGTTCGGTCTCACCCACCGTGGGATCCTCCGGGGTCGGTGTCGGGTCGGAGTCGGTCGCGTCGTCGTCGCCCTCGTTCGGCGGCGTGAAGGAGGTGCCCTCCGGGATGTCGGAGAAGCGCACGATGTACTCGCCGCACGGGATCTCCGGGAACGTGTAGTTGCCGTTCTCACCTGTGGTCACCGGATCGATGCCCTCGACCGGCTCACCGGTCTCCGGATCGATCAAGGTCACCGTGACATCCGCAACGCCGGGCTCGCCGTCGTCCTGGACCCCGTTGCTGTTGCTGTCCTGCCAGACGAAGTCGCCGAGCGAGCAGACCTCCTCGGGTTGATCAGCCGGTACGTACCCGACGTCGTAGCTGTGATCGGCACCGGCGGCCGGAGTGGTCGCCGCGATCGTCGCCTGCTCGTCCATCCCTTCACCGTCGGAATCCCGTACGTCGACGTCGCCCTGATTCGCCGCAGTCAGCTGGTAACCCTCGGCGGTCGTACCGGAGGTTTCGAACCTCAGCGTGCACTCGGTCGACGACGGCAGCCCACCGTCGACATTGTCGTCGTTGAAGTAGTACTCGCCGTCGGCGTCCGTGGTGGTGGAGCCGGTCGCCCCGCCCTCACAGTCGACCTCGACCGCGACACCCTCGACCGGAGCCTCGCCCGGATCCTGGATGCCGTCGCTGTTGTCGTCGATCCAGACCCGGTTGCCGATCTCCACCGGGCCCTGCTCGGCCAGCGTGGTCAGATCGCCCAGACCGTTGCCCTTGCCGAGCGTGCCGACGTCGTCGGCCGACGGCGTGGAGCCGTCGCCCAACCGTTCGTAGATCTTCAGGCCGGCGCTGAACGAGCCGTCGGCGATGCTGGACCGCTTCAGGCCGCCGGAGAAGACGGTCGTGGTCGGGTCGTAGACGGTCGAGCGGAGGGACGTGAAGCCCGGCACCATCCCGGAGCCGCCCAGCCAGGTGTTGTCGTGGCGGTACGTGCCGTTGTCGAACACGCCGTCGTAGAACTCGCCGCCGTCCGGGCCGCGGTTCGAGCCCGCGGCCGCACCGGCCTGGCCGCCGCAGGAGCCGTTCGACTCCAGCGTCCAGCCGTCGGTGGCGTTGCCGCAGGCGCGCAGCAGATCACCGGCGACATGGGTGCTGTAGCCGCGGGTGTCCTCGGTGTCGGCGCGGCCGGCCGCCCAGCCGACCTGGTCGCCGGTACGGTCGCGGAAGCCGAGGCTCAGCGCGCCGGTCCGGTCCACCGTGACGTCGGACAGCACGCCCTGCGGGTAGACGGTCCGGTTGGCCGAGCTCTCCTGCGTCGGGTCGTCCACCCACGGGTTCCACGCGGAGGACTGGGCGTTGCCCCCGTCGGCGATCGACGGCATGTCCTCGGTCGTGTTGCACGGCGGGTCGTCGGTCGCCTGCGCACAACCGCGCGAGAAGTCCAGCGAGGACTCCAGCACCGGAGCCTCGGAGAACTCCTCGGCCGCCAGGTCGTAGGTGTAGACGTAGGACCGGAGCGCATCGGTGTCCGGGCCGGTGCAGGTCACGCCGGCGAACAGGGTGCCGCCGTCGATGCCGAGCCCGAACGGCCGCGTCGCATCGGCCGCGCAGCCCTGCTCGGCGCCCGGCAGATCGGTCAGCGAACCGATCGCCTCCGGATCGCCCGCCTCCGGCGCGGCACCGAGCGGCGAGGTGATCGGCACCCGGTAGAGCTGACCGTCGTTGAGGTTGGTGACGTAGAGCGCCGAGCCGTCGCCCGCCGCGACCAGGCCGCCGAGTCCGGTGGTGAAGACGGCGTCGCCGGTCACCTCCGGGTCGTGGAACCAGTCGTAGCCCGCGTCGTCGTTGCTCGGCCGCGGGTCGCCGGCGTTCGGGATGGTCGCGAAGACCTCGCCGTTGGCGTCGCCGTCGATGTTGGTCAGGTAGATCGCGCCGGCGCCGCCCGGGCCCAGCTTCGCGTGCCGCTTGACCAGCGCCGAGGTGAACACGTAGCCGTTCACGTCGGTCCCGTTGGGCAGGCTGGCCGTGCCGAAGGTGGTACCGATCTGTGCCTGGGTCGCCTCGGTGGTCAGCGGCGGGTCCTCGGACCCCTGCGTCGTCTGCGGTGTCGAGACCAGGGCGGGCGCGCCCGGATCGGTGGGCTGACCCGGGTTCGCGTCGCCCGCGGTCTGGATCGCACCACGCTGCACCGGCGTGATGATCAACGCGTTGCCGCCGGTCGAGTAGTCGCCCGGTGCGTGGATGCCAAGATCAGCGGTGTCGCCGGCGGAGACGAACTGCACCGAGGTCCCGGAGGTCGAGCCGTCGACCCCGGACTGGGTCGAGCTGAACCCGGACGGCACGGCGAACTCCAGCCGTACGTCGGTGCTGTCGTCGCCGGTGTCGTAGTCCAGCGTGTACGTGCCGTCCGCGGCCGTGGTGGCCGTACCGACCTCGTCACCCGCGGCGTCGTACGCGGTCACCGCGACGCCGGCCACCCCGACGTCGACCGCCGGGTTCTCGGCCGAGGCGTCGGTGTCGATCACGCCGTTGAGGTTGTAGTCCCGGAACACGGTCCCGGACACCGACCCTTCGGCGGCGGACGCCGTCGCGGCGCCGGTCAGCCACATCCCGGCGCCGAGCGCGAGGCTCGTCAACCCGACCAGGAACTTCGCGGCCACGGCCTTCCCCTGCCTGGCCCGGGAGCCCGAACTCGACCGAGGTCGCGTCGGAGATCTGCCCAACATGTGGTCCCCTCTTCGTTGTACGAATGGAAAACCCCGAGTGCGCGGCAACGGAACGGCAGCTGCCGAGGCCGCAGATTCACCCAAGCGCACGCGGTTCCCGGGCAACCAGAGCTACGCGCCAGGACTGCACTCGGTGATCATGAACTGCACTGCGGTGCAGCCGGTGCACCGCAGTGCAGGAATGCCGAACCTGCGCGCGCGTCGGCGTGGCGACTTGCCAACAGGGTCATGATCAACTTCAGGAGCAGGCGAAGAAGGGTGCCCAAGATCAAGAGGCGGAGCGGGCCCGCTCCGGGTCACTGACCGAGACCAGGCCGACGAGCTCGGCCCGATTCGCCACACCGAGGCGGCGGTAGACGGACTTCAGCCTGGTCGCGACGGTCCGCCGGGACAGGTACATCCGCGCCGCGATCTGGTCATAGGTGTGGCCGGAGACCAGGTAGCCGACCAGTTCCCGATCATCGTCGGTGATCTCCAGGAGTTGATCATCGAGGCTGGCCGGCCGGCGCACCGGAGCGGTCCGGGAGATCCGCTCGATGTGGTCGACCCAGCCGTCCAGGCCGAGCGAGCGCATCACGTACGTGGCCTGGCCGAGCACGGTCCGGCCCTCTTCGCCGCGGCCGGCGGCCAGCAGCCAACGACCGAAGCAGATCAAGGTACGGGCCCGATCAAGATCACGGGGACGCAGCCCGGTGGAGCCGAGCGCCACAGCGAACAGCCGCTCGGCGTCGGCCCGGTCCGCCAGCAGGGCATCGATCCGGACCATGATCGGCAACGTCTGGTCGGTACCGGCGTCGAGCACCCGGTCCCGGTGCTCGTCGGCGGCCCGGGCGGCGAGGTCGGGCAGCCCGGCGAGCCGGTACGCCTCGACCAGGTCGGCCAGCGCCGCCGTACCGCCATGGTCGATCATCCGGCTCCGGGTCAGCGCCGACTGGAGGCTGTACGCCGCCTCGGTCCACCGGCCGGCCACCAGCAGGGCGTGGCCGAGATCGGCCTCGACGGTGGCCCGGATCCGCTCGGGGGCGAGCTGGGTCCGGGCCAGCAGCGCCTGCGGATCCTCGGTCAGGATGCCCAGGCCGGCCTCGGCCCGGATCCGGCTGCCCAGAGCCCCGATGCAGCGCAGCGTCGGCTGCCGACGGTCCACCTCGACCAGCAGCGGCAGCGCCCTCGCGTAACGGCCGTCGGTCAGCTCCAGCCGGGCCAGCAGCAGGTCCAGGCTGACCCTGGTCAGCGGCTGGGCCTGGGCCAGGTGCGCGCGGGCGGCGTCGATCAGGCGCCGGCAGACGGCCAGGTCGCCGACGGCCATCAGCTCCGTGGCCAGGCAGATCGGGCCCAGTCCGGGCACGGACCGGACGGCGTCGGCGAGCCGGTGCAGGGCGGCGCGGACGGCCACCGGCGGCGGCGCCTCGCGGTCCAGTTCCCCGTCGATGCGGATGGCGTCGACCGTCGTCCGGTCGTCGGCGGTCCGAGCCGACGCCGCCAGCGCGTCGATCGCCTCCGTGGCGCTCTCGGTGAGGTCGACCCGCAGCAGCTGATGGATCAGCAGCGGCGCCAGCCCGGACCGGGTCTCGGCGTCGAGCTCGTGCCATCGCGAGGTATCCGGGGCGAGGTCGGCGCAGTCGACGGCGGCGAACTGGGCCGCGATCAGCCCGACCAGGCGCAGCGCCAGGTCCTGGGCCGGCTCGGGCTGCCGAGCCAGCCCGCGGCGGACCGCGGCGAGTGCCCGCTCGACGTATCCCAGGGCAAGGTCCAGTTCCGCCCGGCACAGTTCGACGACGGGCTCGGCCGGCTCGGCGGCGACCGCCTCGACGATCCGGTGCGCGTCCGCGATCCGGCCGTCGGCCAGCAACGGGCTGACCAACCGGTCCGGGCGGGCCTCGGCCGCGCCGCCGGCCAGCCTGCGGTGGTACGCGGCCCAGCCGGGATCGCTGTCGGCGTAGGCGAAGCAGAGGTCGGCGTGCAGCCGTCGCCGCTGGCCGGACGACAGCCTGGACCAGGCCAGCAGCGCGGTCACCGGATGCGGCCGGGCCTGGTCCTCGTCGATCATGATCACGTCGCGCCGGAGCAGGGCGTCGACGGTCCCGGCACCGAAGGTCGCCTCGATCATGGTCCGCGGCAGTTGATCATGGAAGGCGAAGCCCGCCAGCGCGGCCAGTTCCCGGTCACCGAGACCGGCGGAGCGACCGCCGAGGATCCGGGCGCAGCCGGCACCGGCCGGCAGCGGGTGTGGCAGCGGCAACCGCCCGGCCAGCGCCTCCGGCGGAACCTGATCCGCCAGGTCGAGGACCAGGCCGGGGTTGCCCCGGGCGAGGCGGTTCAGCGTCCGTACCGCCTCCCAGGCGACGTCGCCGTCGGCGTGGTCGAGCAGCAGTTCGCGCGCCTCGTCGTCGCTGAGCGCCTTGATCGTCAACGAGTCCAGGGCGTCCAGCGGTTCACCCGGCCGACCGTCGCAGGTGATCAGATAGCGCCACTGGCCCCGGCGCAGCCCCTCGCCGAGCAGGCGGTACGACGCCTCGTCCAGCGCCTCCAGGTCGTCGACGGCGATCACGATCCCGGCCGCGTCGTGGTCGCGGGACAGCTCCTCCAGACGGCGGAGGACGGCCGGCAACTCGTCGGCGGTGCCAGCGGCGACCTCGTCCAGAAGTTGATCAAGCCGGTGCAGCAGCTCGCCGGAACCGAACAGCTGCCGCCCGGCCAGCGAGCCGAAGGCTGCGCCCTCGCGGCCCGCGCCACGGATCAGCAACGCGTCCCGCTCGGAGTCGGCCAGCGCCGAACGCAGCAGCCGGGACTTGCCCATCCCGCGGTCGCCGGTGATCAGCAGGCCGCGGCGCCGGGATCCGAGGAAGTCCTCGATCGTCGACAACTCGGGACTGCGGACGACGAGAGCTCCCGTGATCAGTCGAGGCGCCATCGAACAGGGACATCCCTTCTCCCCCGAGCCACGAGCCTTCCGGACCGTTCGCACCGCGCGGCCGGGAGAGGGAAGTCCTCCGGCGCCCCAGTCGCCGGCGTGCCCAACCGAGTGCCAGCCAAGCGCAGCCGCGCCACGCGGTGCCAGGGCCGGGGCGGGAAAACGGCACTCCTGGCACTCCTGGCGCCCGGGCGGGATCAGCCGGCCAGCCAGTCCGGCGGATCGGAGCGGACCAGGGCCACCAGCTCGGACCGGCCGGCGACGCCGAGGTCCTGGTACAGCTCGTTCACCCGCCGGGCGGCCGTCCGCCGGGACACGAACAGCCGCTCGGCGAGCTCACCGTAGGTGCCGCCGTCGGCGATCAGGGTGATCAGCGTACGCTGGGTCCGGGACAGCGTCTGCGACCAGTGACTCGGGGCGGCCTGGCCGCGCAGCCGGCCGAGGTGGTCGAGCCAGCCGGTGAACGAGCCGGCCCGGAGCAGTTCCGCGGCCTGGTCGTGGACCAGGTCGGCCTCCTCCGCCCGTCCGGTCCGGGCCAGCCGGCTGCCGTACGCGATCATCGTCCGGGCCAACTCGAGCTCCGGTACGTCCTCGCCGCATGCCTCCAACGCCTCCCGGAACCGCGCGTCCGCGACCGGCCCCTCGGCGACCAGGGCATCGGCCCGGGCCAGCACGGCCCGTCCGGTGTCCGTCCCGGCGTCGTACAGCCGGGACCGGAACTGGACCAGGGATCGCCGTGCCGCGCCCAGGTCACCGGCCCCGACCTGGGCCTCGACCAGATCGGCCAGCACCGACGCCGGTCCCTGCCGGAGCAGCCGGCCGTGCCGCAGCGCCGCCGCCAGCCGCACCGCCGCCGCGGCCGGCCGGCCCCGGATCAGTGTGGCCAGACCGATGTCGGCGTCGTAGCCGGACGACTCGGCGGCGGTGGTCCGGAGCAGTCGCGGATGGACCGGGAGCCCGGGCGAGGCCTCCAGCCCGAGGGCGGCACCGATCACCTGGTCCAACGCGGACACGGTGACCCATGGCCGGTCCGAGCTGATCTCGGTCCGCAGCTCGGACAACCGCTCGGCGGCCCGCAGATAGGCACCCTCGGCCAGTTCGACGCAGATCAGGGCGACCGCGTGGGCGTTCCGGCTGATCGGGGACTGCCGCGCCGGGTCGGCCAGGGCAAGATCGGCCAGCGCCCGGGCGGTCCGCGGGTCGCCGAGCGCGAGCAGATCGGTCACCCCGGTCGCCGAGAACGACCACGGCCCGGGCGCGCCGAGCTCGACCCACTGCGACAGCAGGGCGTGCAGCCGCCCCGCGGCCGGTTCGTCGTCGGCCAGCACCGCCAGCCGGGTCCGGGTGACCTCCAACAGCAGCCGGTACGGTTCCGGCAGCCCGGCCGGGTCCATCCCGTGCAGGATCGACCGCGCCTCGTCGGTGGCCCCGCGAACGGCCAGCGAGTGGGCGGCCCGGATTGTCCGCAGCCGGTTCTCCGGATCGTCCGGTTCGCTGCCGTGGGCGGGCCGGAGGTCGGCCAGCAGCCCGTCCCAGGACCGGTCCCGGACCACGACCGCCTCGACCCCGACCGCCGCGAGCGAACTCCGCAGCGCATGGTCGGCGATGCCGTGCCGCCGTTCGATCAGCGGCGCCGCGATGTCCGGATAGCCGAGCTGGACGGCCAGTTCGGCAAGCACGACCATGGCCTCGCCCCCGTCGCCGCCGTGGCCGGACGCCCACCAGGTCGACCCCAGGCGGTACGCGGCCTCGTACCGCCCCAGCGCGGCCAGGGCCCGGACCTGGTCCAGCACCGCCTGCGGGTCGGCGGCCGCGGGGTCGGTCAGCTGGCAGCCGTAGTAGAGCGCCTCCCCCGGGTCGATCGCGAGCCAGCCCGCGTGCGCGACCCGGCAGAGTTCGGCCCGCTCCCCGTACCGCAGCAGTTGCCAGGCCAGCACGGCGACCGCCGGCAGGGTCGGCGTCCAGCCGGCATCGGTGAGCGTGACCAGCCCGGCGTCCGCGAGCTCGGCCGGCTCCGGCCAGTCGGGCCGGTCGAACCGGAACTCCAGCGGCACCGCCTCGTGGTGGGCGAAGAGGGCCAGCGACCGGCGGTGCCGCGGCCCGAGCCCGTACAGGCCGGGGCCGAGCACCTCGGCCAGATACGGATCCCGACCGAGCGGGACGGCCGGCGGCGGCGCGACACCCTGCAGCGCGGCCCGGTCCAGTTCGGCGGCGAACCCGAACAGCAGGCCGGGCAGGCCGCCGCTGAGCCGGTGCAGCCAGTCGACCTGGCGGCGCGGCAGGTCGACCCCGGTCCGGCGGCGCAGCGCCGTCCGCGCCTCGGCCGGCGTCCACGGGTCCAGCCGGATGGTCCTCGCCGGTCGTACCTCGTCGACCGGATCCGGAGCCGAGGCGGTCGCGGGCAGCAGGGACTCGGCCTCGGCGGCGAGCACCCGCCAGCCGGCGGCGCAGGCCCGGTCCAGCGACCGCCGGACCAGCGACCGGGAGGCCGGGTCGAGGATCTGCAGGTCGTCCATGATCAACAACGGCGTGCGTCCGGCCGGCCGGTCGAACCCGTTCGGCGACAGCCCGGACCGCCCGGGCCGCTGCGGGCCGGCTGCGACCAGCGCGTCCCGGAGCGGGTTCAGGACCGGATCCGGGCCGAGTGCACCGACCATCGCCCGGGCGGACTGGTAGGGCTCCCGGCCGGGCCGGGCCGGCACCAGGACGACGTCGAAGTCGTCGGCGAGCCGGCCGTGCAGGGCCTCCAGGAACGTGGTCCGGCCGACGCCGCGGGGCCCGGTGATCATGACGATCCCGGGCAGCGAGGACCGCAGGTGAGCCTCGGCCTCCGCCGTCTGCTCGTCACGCTGGGACACCTTGGGAACTCCGCTCGACCCGGGATTCTCGACTGACCCCCGAGTCGGCCGGCGCGCCGTCGAACCTGCGGGCGGCGGCCACCGAGCGGGCACAGACTATCGCCGCCGGCCGCCGCGCCGACACCCCCTGCTGTTCAGTCCGTCAGCTGCGAGATCATGTCGATCTTGGTCGCCGGTTCGGGCGACAGGTTGATCACGACCGGGTCCGGGTCGGCGGCGACCTTGGCGATCAGTCGGTGCAGCCGGCCCAGATCGTCCACCAGGTACGTCAGCCGGTCACTCGGCCGGTTGTCGCTGCCAGGGCCGGTGAAGCGGTCGACCCGGACCCCGTCGAGGTGGTCCTCGCCGACCCACTGGGCACCGTTCTGGCGCAGCAGCAGCGGGTTCTCCGGCCGGTCGTCGGCCAGGTTGAGCAGCAGCGCCAGCGCGACGTCCAGCCCGGACCGCTCCGGGTCCACCGCCTGAACCTGCCACGGACCGCTCGGCGGCCGGTACGGCAGCGCACTCCCGGTCACCTGCAGGGCCGCCTTCTGCCGCAACGTCCACTGCAGCAGGAAGTTCCGCGGCGGCTTGCCGTCGGTGAGGAAGTTGGCGTAGCCGAGATGATCACGGAAATCGACCCGGCCGGTGAGGAAGAACCGCTGCCCGCGCACCGTGAGCTGCATGGTGAACGGGACATAGCGCCGGTCGTAGTTGTTGAACCGGACCACGGCGAAGCGTTCCGCCTCGGCCATGGTCAGCAGGCGCGGTTCGGCAGGCTTGGCGGCGCAGCCGGCCGCAGCCAGCAGGGCGGCGCCGATGGTTCCGGCCCAGAGGGTCCGGCGCGGCAGTCGTACGCCGCGGTGGTCTCCCCCGAGACCAGCAGTGATCACCGAGGAATTGTCGTGGGGGTCAACACCGTGGAAATGATGGTGCCAGACCCGTTTCCGCGCAAGCCCTGGTCAGGAGGCCGCCGCCGACTCCGGCGTCCACACCTCGGGCAGACCGAAGGTCGCGAACAGGGCGGTGTCGAAGTAGCAGACGACGTGGCTGACACCCTCCTCGGTGATCGTCAGCTGGTGCAACTGGAACGGCCGGTGGACGCCCTCGTCGTCGCGCATGTAGAGACCGAAGGCCGGCTGGCCGTTGGCCCAGGTCGGCAGCAGCCGCTGCGACTCGGGACCGTCCGCCGGGCAGTAGTTCTTGATCAAGGTCCCGATGTCGGCGGCGCCCTGGTACCAACCGAGGAACGGCGGCATCTCCCAGACGGCGTCCTGGCTGAGCAGCGAAACGATCTTGGCCACGTCGTAGTTCTCGAAGGCCGCGACGTAGTCCTTGAGCAGCGCCCGGCGCCGTTCGTCGTCGGGCAGTTCGGGCGCCGCCTCCGGGTCCAGCTTGGCCATGTTGGCGCGGGCCCGCTGCAGCGTCGAGTTGACGCCGGCCGTGGTCAGCTCGAGCTGCTCGGCGACCTCGCTCGCCTGCCAGGCCAGCACATCGCGCAGGATCAGCACCGCCCGCTGCTGCGGATTGAGGTGCTGCAGCGCGGCGACGAAGGCCAGCCGGACCGAGTCCCGCGAGATCACGTCGTCGGACGGGTCCGCGGCGTCGCCACCCCAGACCAGGTCGTCCGGCATCGGCTCCAGCCAGGGCACCTCGGCCCGCTGGTCCAGGGCCGCGTTGGGGTCGGCATTGGGCTGGCCGAGCCCGGTCGGCAGCGGCCGGCGCTTCTTGCTCTCCAGCGCGGTCAGGCAGACGTTGGTGGCGATCTGATACATCCAGGTGCGCACCGAGGAGCGGCCCTCGAAACCCCGGAACGCCCGCCAGGCGCGGATGTAGGCCTCCTGCACCAGGTCCTCGGCGTCGTGCACCGAGCCCATCATCCGATAGCAGTGCGCCATGATCTCCCGGCGCAGTGGTTCGACCTGTTCCCGGAAGGTCTCGTCGAACGTCTCGGAGGCAATCGTCATCTTTTCGGGGTCCCCGCGGCGTTGTTCGGGGGAGCGAAGCGGAGGAGAAGAACGTCGTGAGGTGATCTCATGGGCGAAAACGTACCCGCTGGCACCGACGAATTCCGGGCCGAGCGGAAGTCTGTTCCTGACATGACATCCGTTGCGGAGGGCGCGCCGACCGACCGGTTGATCTTCATCAACCTTCCCGTGGCCGATCTGGCGCGCTCCCGCGCGTTCTACACGGGACTCGGCTTCGGCGTCGATCCCCGGTTCGGCGACGACCGCAGCGCCTGTGTCGTGGTCTCGCCGCGGATCTGCGTGATGCTGCTGGTCCGGGATCGGTTCGCCGAGTTCGTCGTCGGCGAGGTGGCCGACCCGCGGCGGACCACCCAGGTGCTGAACTGCCTGTCGGCGGCCAGCCGCGAGGAGGTGGACCGGATCGCGGTCCGGGCCGTCACCGGCGGCGGCCGGCCGTGGCGGGACAAGGTCGACGAGGACGGGGTGTACGGCCGCAGCTTCGCCGACCCGGACGGTCACGTCTGGGAGCTGCTGCACCTCTCCTGCGCCTGATCGGCGACGAAGGTACGGATCGCGGCGGCCAGTGCGGCCGGCTGGTCGAGCGGGATCAGGGAGTAGCTGTCCGGCACCTCGACCAGGCGACCCTGCGGCAGCAGTTCGGCCAGCCGGGCGCCGTGGGCGGGCGGCATCACCTTGTCCTCGGCGGCCCAGACCACCAGGGCCGGCCCGGTGAAGTCGCGCAGCGCCTCGGAGGCCTCCGCCACCAGCGCGGCCTCGGGCGCGATCGTGCGCAGCAGCCGTACGGCATCGTCGCGGATCTCCGGCCGGGTCAGCAGCGGCTCCAGCCAGCGGGCCACGGTGGCGTCGCCGTACCGGGTCAGCCAGCCGAAGGAGATCGGCAGCCGGCGGAACGGCCGCAGCCGCAACTGCTGCATGAACAGGCCGAACAGCACCGGCGGCAGCTTCCCGGTCAGCATCAGCGTCTTGCCGGTCGCGCCGGGCGGGAAGTTGTCGAACGCCTCGCAGGAGGCCAGCACGATCCTGGCGAGCCACGGGCTGCCCGCCTGAGCGACGAGCTGCACCAGGGCGCCGCCGGTGTCGTTGCCGACGAGCGTCACGCCGGGCAGCCGGAGCCGGTCCAGGAACTCCCGGACCAGCCCGGTCAGCCCGGCCAGCGACAGGTCGGCGTCCGGCACCGGGTGCCGGTGCGCGCCGAGCGGCAGCACCGGCACGATGCAGCGATGGTCCCGGGCCAGCTCGGCGACGACGCCGCCCCAGAGGGTCTGGTCCATCAGCAGGCCGTGCAGCAGGACCACAGTGGGTCCGTCGCCGCCGGTGTCGAGGTAGTCGATGGTCCCGCAGCTGAGATCGATGGTGTGCATGGTGTCCCCCACGGCTCGGAGTTCTGATCCCGACCCGTTAAGTGAACCACGCGGTTCACTTCTTGTCGAGAGCCTCCTCGCGCTCCAGCGTGCGGAGCAGGGCCCGGATCGCCGGCGGGTCCTCGAGCGAGGTGCCGCGGGCCCGGGCATCCAGCAGCAGGCCACGGAACACCGCGATCATCAGCGCCGCGATCTCCTCCTTGCGCCCGGCCGACCAGGCCGGCGGGCACATCGCGATCAGCACGTCGTGGTACTGGTCGCCCAGGTCACGACCGAGGTGCCGATAGCGCTCCGGGTCGTACAGCAGCAGGCCGATCGACTGGGTGATCACCCAGAAGTCGCGTTCGGCCTCGACCAGCCGCGGCCAGACCTCGCGCAGCCGGCGGGACAGCGTCCACTCGGCCGGCAGTTCGGTGACCGCGCGCAGCCCGACGGCCCGCCGGTCCCGGAGCCGGAACAGGGCCTCGGCCAGCAGCTCGTCCGGACCTTCGAAGTAGTAGAGCAGCACCTTGTGCGTCGTCCCGGCCGCCCGGGCCGCGCGGCGCAGCGAGAAGTCGACCAGCCCGTTGGTCGCCAGATCGGCGGTCACCTTCTCCAGCAGATCGTTCCGCCGCGCCTCGCCGCGCTTGGACCCGGTCCAGCGGCGGTACGTCTCCGTGCGCTCATCGGTCGACATCGCCTCATCCTCGCTCGAAGTCGACGAAAAGGCTCCATTCCAGCGGCCGACCCGGGGCCACCGTGGCCACCCGGCCCCGCTCCACCGCGGCGGCCAGCGAGTCGTAGAAGCCGGTGCTGGGCTCCGGCGCGATCACGTCGGCCCGGGCGACCGCGTGCCGGTCGTACCAGACTCCGAGGTACGGCAGCACGGCCGGATCCCAGGACAGCCGGAGCGCCCGCCCGTCCGGCCGGCGCAGCGCGACGGTCCCCACCGTCTCGTCCGGCGGCAGGTAGACCTTGCGCCCGGTGCCCGGCGGCACGGAGTCGATCATGGCCGAGTCCGTGGACCACGGCCGTTCCGATCCCTCCTCCGGATAGACGTCGATCACCCGATCGATCCCAGCCGGGAATTCGATCATGGTCCCGGGCGGCGCCAGGAACTGCGGATGGGCGGCCCAGAGGAACGGCAGCTCACACTCGGCGGTCACCCGGTAGCGCAGTTCCAGGCCGGTCTCCGCCGGCCGGACCTCCCTGCGGAATCCGTACGGCAGCACGGATCCGGCGGCCTGCAACGCCGAACCGTCCGCGCTCGCCGACCAGGTCGCCGTCCAGAGCTCACCATGATCGGGAAGCTCGGTGCCGTCGGCCAGCCGGCCCGCGTCGATGGTCGGAGCGCACTCGTCCCAGCCGCACATCTCGGCCTGCTCGAAGTCGTCCCCGGGCCGGGCCGGCGGCGGCAGCGGGTCGGGCGGGCCGAGCAGCCACTCGACACCGTCGGAGTCCCGGAGCGAGACGATCTTGCCGCCCCGGCCGGGCATGATGATCATGGTCAGCCCGCCGCCGTTGATCATGGTCGCCGGCTCGTCGTACCACCTCGTCACGCGACCACTCTAGAAAGTCTCCGGAAAGTGCTCAGTTGGTGCGCACTTTGGGCGTTGGAATGGAGTCATGAACCAGAACCCGGGAACGGAGCCCGTGAAGCTCCGTGGATTCGCCACCGTCTCCTTCTACGCCGACGACCTCGAGGCGGCGGCCCGCTGGTACGCCGAGCTGACCGGCGTCGAGCCGTACTACCGCTATCCGCACCCGCCGCAGCAAGCCGCCTACATCGAGTTCCGGCTCGGCGACCTGGAGGACGAGCTGGGTCTGATCGACCGCCGCTACGCACCCGGCCAGCCGCAACAGCACCCCGGCGGTGCCGTCGTCTTCTGGCACGTCGACGACCTGGAGGGCACCCTGCAGCGGCTGCTCGACCACGGCGCCACACTGCACGAGGCGCTGACCAAGCGGGAGTCCGGCTTCAACACCGCGTCCGTCGTCGACCCGTTCGGCAACGTGCTCGGTGTCATGTACAACCCGCACTACGTGGAGCTGATGGCCCACCAGGCGCCGGCCTGACCGGGCCCGACGTCCCGATCTCGGACTGCCTGCATCCGGCTGACCCTGCGGAGCGGAACTCCTGGCACCACAGAGTTCCCTTCCAGGAGGCAGTCGTGAAGAGAGATCGAACCATTCGGGCAGCCGCGGCGCTGTTGCTGCTGACCGCGGCCGCGGCGGCGGTCGGCCCGCCCGCTCAGGCGGCCGAGACGGCGACCGTGTCCGTGCTGCACGCGGTGCCGGACACGCCGGTCGATGTGTACGCCAACGGCGACGCCTTGTTGACCGACTTCGAGCCGGGAACCCTGACCGATCCGCAGAAGCTGCCGGCCGGCACGTACGACCTCAAGGTCGTGGCGCCGGGCGACGGTGCGGACGGCAAGGCCCTGATCGAGGCCGAGAACGTCAAGGTTCCGGCGGGGGCGAATCTCACCGTGGTGGCTCACCTCGATGCCGACGGCGACCCGACCCTGACCCCGTACGTCAACGACGTGTCCGGACTCGAGGCCGGGCAGGCACGGCTCACCGTCCGGCACACCGCCGCGGCGCCCGCCGTCGACATCCGGGCGGGCGGCAAGCCCGTCTTCGAGGAGCTGGCCAACCCCGACCAGGCCACGGCGGACCTGGAGGCGGGCACGGTGTCGGCCGACGTCACGCTGGCCGGCAAGGACAAGCCCGTCATCGGCCCAGCCGAACTCGAGCTTGCCGAGGGCGTCAGCACGATCGTCTACGCCTGGGGTCGTGCCGAGGACGGCAACCTCAAGCTCGCCTCGCAGACGATCACCGGCCTGCACGGCGAGCCCGGCGGGGTTCCCGGCGGGACCGGCGGCCAGGCAGCCGTCGCCGACGCCCTGCCGCTGGTCGGCGCGGCGCTGGCGGTGCTCGCGCTCGTCGGCGTCGCCGTCTCGGTTCGGCTGGCCACTGCGGCCGTGCGTCCGTGACGATCCCCCCTGCGGTGCCGATCCGGCCGGCCGCGCTGCTGGCCGGATCGGTGCTGACCCTGATCGTCGGCCTGGCCCTTGTGGCCGGCGGCCAGGGGCCTTCCGCCGTTCCGGCCGCGGGATCGCCGGCGGACGGGGCGGCCGAGGGCACCACCGGCGCCGGCCCGGCAAGCTCGGCGCCGGTGTCGCCCGGCGCGGAGTCCCCGGCGCTGAACCGTCCGCGCGTTCCGCGGACCACGGCATCGCTGCCCCGGGCGAGCACTCCCCCGCTGCCCCTGCGTCTCACGGTCGGCGCCATCGGGCTGGACCTGGCGGTCCGGCCGGTCGGGACCACGGCCGACCGACTCATGGAGCTCCCCGACGACCCGGCCGTGCTCGGGTGGTACCGCTTCGGTGCCGCGCCGGGCTCGGCGCGCGGATCGGCCGTGCTGGCGGGCCACGTGGACAGCAGCCGGTACGGCATCGGGCCGCTGGCCGACCTCGACCGACTCCGGCCCGGCGACCGGCTGGAGGTCACCACCACCGCGGGCCGGCGGGGCTACCGGGTGGACCGCACCGAGTACCGGCGGAGATCCCGGTTGCCGGCGAGCGAGCTGTTCGACCGGGCCGGCCCGCCGCGCCTGGTCGTCATCACCTGCGGCGGCCCGTACGACCCGCGGTCCGGCTACCGCGACAACCTGATCGTCACGGCCAGCCCCGACCCGGCCATCGGCCGCTAGCTCACGAGGACCGGCGCGGGCATGGAACGGCAACGACCGAGCCGCGACCGGCCGGACCTGATCCGCGGTGTCGGCCACGCCCAGCCCGCCGGGGCGGCTACTGTTTCGCTCGTGGCAGGAGCCGGCGCCGACGACGCCATCACCGGGATGGACGACGATGCTCTCGGCGTCGCGTTCTCCGGCGGCGACGACATCGCGTTGCTCGCCGAGTGTTTCCGGCGCTGGTCCTCGATCGTGTACTCGATCGCGCTCGCCTCGCTCCGGGACCAGCAGGACGCCGAAGACGTCACTCAGCAGGTCTTCGCCTCGGCCTGGCGCAGCCGCGCCAACTACCGACCCGACGCCAGCCCGCTGCGAGCCTGGCTGATCGGGATCACCCGGCACCGGATCGCCGACACCATCCGACAGCGGGACCGGGCCCGGCAACTCCGGGAGCGGGTCGGCGGTCAGGCTGCCGGCGAACGCGACGACACCCGCGCCTCCGAGATCGACACCGCCGTCGACCGGGTCCTGATCGCCGCCGAGATCGAGCGGCTGGGCGAGCCGCGCCGGACCATCCTCCGCAAGGTGTTCTACGAGGACCAGACGCAGAGCCAGATCGCCGAGTCGCTGAACCTACCCCTGGGCACCGTGAAGAGTCATGCTCGACGCGGTTTGCTGCAACTCCGATCGAGACTGAGGGGAGGAGAGAGCCGGTGAATCACCTCGACGCCGAACGTCTCGCGGCCCACGCTCTCGACCCCGCCGAGACCCTGACCCCTGAGGAACAGGCCCATCTGGCCGAGTGCGACCGCTGTGCCGGCGAGCTGGCCGAGCTTCGCTCCTACATCGAGATCGCGGATCCGGATCGGACCGGGTCGCCCCTGTCGGCACCGCCCGCCGGCCTGTGGGACGCGATCGTCGCCGACCTGGCCGCCGCGCCCGCGTCGGCGGAGGAACCGGCAGAACCGCCCGCGGCTCCCGTCCCCGAGCCGGCCGTCCCGGCCCGGGCCGGGCGATCGGGCGCGCGTCGTCGCTGGACGTACGGACTGGTCGCCGCGCTCGTCGGCATCCTGATCGGCGTTCTCGGGACCGTCGCGGTGCGAGCCCTCCAGGCACCGTCCGAGACGGTGGTCTCCGAGGTGGCCCTTCAGCCGCTGCCCGGAAAGTCGGGTACGGGCGAGGCCACGCTCGTCCAGACACCCGACGGCCTGCAGCTCCGGGTCACCTTGTCCGGCGTCGAGGTCCACGATGCCGACCTCGAGGTGTGGCTGATCAACACCGACGGCGTCCAGATGCGGTCGCTCGGGCTGTCCGGCACCGGCGGCGGAACCTTCACGGTCCCCAGCTGGATGATTCCCGACAACTACCGGATCGTCGACGTCTCGGTCGAACCCCGGGACGGCCAACTCGCCCACTCCACGAACAGCGAGGTGCGCGGCACCCTCCCGTGACCCCGCCCGGATCCCGCCGTGCGATTCCGGTGCATCCGATCGGGGTACTCCAGCCGAACAGCAGCACAGGGTCACTCGGCACGAAGGGGACGGCGATGGACGGGATGCTGGACGGCGCACGACGGGTCGCCGTCACGGCCGCGGCGGCGGGTTGCCTGGTTGCGCTGTTGTTCGGCAGCGGGCTGCTCGGCACGGCCGTCGAACGCTCGGCCGGCGGTGCGCTGTCGGCCACCGCGACGCTGCTCGCCCCGGCCGGACCGGCGTTCGCGATCTGGTCGGTGATCTATCTCGGACTGGTCGGCGCTGTGGTCTGGCAGTGGCGCTCGGCCGACGAGCGGACCCGTTCGACCGCGCCCTGGGTCGCCGGCTCGCTGGTCCTGAACGGCGCCTGGCTGCTGGTGGTGCAACTGGGCTGGCTCTGGGCCAGCGTGGTCGTGATCATCGCCCTCCTGGTCGACCTGATCATGCTCGTCCGGCGGCTCGAGCGGACGCCGCCGTCGGGCTGGCCGGAGCGGATCCTGGTCGACGGGACGTTCGGCCTCTATCTCGGCTGGGTCGCGGTCGCCACCTGTGCCAACGTGGCGGCCGTCCTGGTCGCCGCCGGTGGCCGGCCGGACGGGCTGCTGTCGCAGGGTCTGGCCGTCCTGGTCCTTGTCGTGGTCGCCGCCATCGCCATGATCATCGGGCTCCGGCTGCGGAATCGGTGGCCGATCGTGGTCGCCATGAGCTGGGGGCTCGCCTGGATCGCGCTCGGCCGCAGTACCGCGCAGCCGGAGTCCGTCGTGGTCGCCGCGGCGGCCGCGGTCGCCGCCGTGGTGGGGTTGGCCGCCGCAGCTCTCGGCCAGCGGTCGGCCCGCGCGGCGGCCTGACCCGATGCAGTCCTTCCAGTACCTGCTGCTGCTGGGCGCCTGCCTGTTGATCACACTGCCGCTGGAGTTCGTGCTGCGGGCCAGGGTCTACCGGCGGCCGCTCCGGCTCGCGCTCAGCCTTGCGCCGGTCGTGATCATCTTCAGCTGTTGGGACATCGTCGGCATCCTCCGCGGGCACTGGGACTACAACCCGCGGTACGTGACCGGCGTCCAGGTGATCTTGGGCATGCCGATCGAGGAGCTGGCGTTCTTCGTCGTCATCCCGCTCTGCGGCCTGCTCACGTACGAGGCCGTGGGCCGGGTCCTGGCGGCCGTCGACCGGCGCCGGTCCCGTCCCCGGGGTGGCCCGGATGCCTGACGGCTGGCCGGTCCCCGAGTACACCCTGCTCACCGTGATCGCGGTGGCCGCGGTGATCATGGTCGAGCTGCTCTGGTGGCGGACCGGGATCTTCCGGACCCGGCAGTACTGGCTCACCATGATCATCGTCTTCGCCTTCCAGGTCCCGGTGGACGGCTGGCTGACCAAGCTGAGCGACCCGATCGTCCGGTACGACGAACGGCAGACGCTCGGACTGCGGCTGCCCTGGGACATCCCGGTGGAGGACTTCGGGTTCGGCTTCGCCATGGTCACCCTGACGATTCTGGTCTGGCGCCGGATCGGCGACCGGCGCCGCAGCAGCGCTCCGCGGCGAGCGGCGGGGCCTGCCGCATGACCCGCCTCGACCGGAGCGAGGTGGCCACCGGGTTCGACCGGGCGGCCCGGCGCTACGACCTCATGGTCGGCCTGAACCCCGGCTACCACCGCCACCTCGGCACCGCCGCGGCCGCGCTGCTCGAGGCCGCCGGACCGCGCGCCGGGCACCGGCCGCTCCGGCTGGTCGACCTCGGCTGCGGGTCGGGAGCCTCGACCCGGGCCCTGGTGCGTGAGCTGGACCGGCGCGGGCTGGCCGCGGAGGTGGTCGGGCTCGACGCGTCCGCCGGGATGGTCGAGCGGGCCCGCCGGAAGTCCTGGCCGGCCGGTGTGCGCTTCGTCCGGGCGCCTGCCGAGGACGTCGGGGCGTGCCTGCCGGAGGGCTGGGCGGACGGGGTGCTGGCGGCCTACCTGTTCCGCAACGTCGAGGACCGGGACGCGGTGCTGCGCCAGGTGTACGACCTGCTCCGGCCCGGCGGGGTGCTGGTGGCGGAGGAATACTCCGTGGCCGGATCCGTGGCGGCCCGACGCCGCTGGACGGCGGTGTGCCGGCTGGTGGTCCAGCCGCTCAGTGTCGCGTTGTCCGGCCACCCCGAGCTCTATCGCTACCTGTGGCGCAGCGTGATCGACTTCGAGCCGGTGGCCGACTTCGCCACCAGACTCATCCGCACCGGGTACGGCGACGTACGGCACCGCACCGTCTCGGGCTGGCAGCGCGACATCCTGCACGTGATCCGAGGCCGCAGGCCACGGGCGACGGGGACCGCGGATGATCATGAAAGCTGACCGTTGGCGGCCCGGCCGGGATCCGCTGGCGCAGCGCTGGCCGGCGCCGGCCGGCCGACCCCGTACCGCCCGGTCCGTGCTCGTCGTCGGCGGCGGGATCGCCGGGCTGGCGGCGGCAGCCGGGCTGGCCGAGCGCGGCGCGTCCGTCACCCTCTGGGAGCAGTCCGACCGGCTCGGCGGCCGGGTCGCGTCCTGGCCGGTCGAGGTGGCCGGCCGGCCGGCGACGATGAGCCGCGGCTTCCATGCCTTCTTCCGGCAGTACTACAACCTGCGGATGTTGTTGGGCCGAGCCGATCCGGGGCTGACCCGGCTGCGGCCGCTCGCCGACTACCCGCTGGTGCTGAACGGCGGCCCTACGGACTCGTTCGCGCGGGTGCCGCGCACGCCGCCGCTGAACATCGCAGGTTTCGTGGCCCTGAGCCCCAGCTTCGCGGCCGCCGATCTCCTCCGGGTGGACCTGGACGCCGCGCTCGGCCTGCTCGACGTCGACTTCCCGGACACCTTCGCCGAGCTGGACGGGCAGAGTGCCGCGCAGTTCCTGGACCGGCTGCGGTTTCCCGCCGACGCCCGACATCTCGCTCTCGAGGTCTTCGCCCGCAGCTTCTTCGCCCCGCCGGAGACGTTCGCGGCCGGAGAGCTGGTCGCGATGCTGCACGGCTACTTCCTCGGGTCGGCCGAGGGACTGCTGTTCGACGTACCCCGCGACGACTTCGACACCGCCCTGTGGCGACCGCTGGCGGACTACCTGACCCGGCTCGGCGTCCGGATCGAGACCGGCCGGACCGCCGTCGCGCTCGACGTGGCGGCCACCGAGGTCACGGTGACGGACGCGGACGGCCGAACCCTCCGAGCCGATGCAGCCGTACTGGCGGCCGGCCCGAGCGGGACCGCGGAGCTGGCCGCGGGGTCGTCCGGTCTCGATCCGGAATGGCGGGACCGGGTCACCGGCTCGCCGACCGCACCTCCGTTCGCGGTCTGGCGGCTTTGGCTCGACCGGCCGCTGCGGCCGGAGCGGCCGCCGTTCCTCGGCACCAGCGGCTTCGGCCCGCTGGACAACATCAGCCTGCTGGAGCGCTACGAGGACGGCGCCCGACGGTGGGCCGCGCGGACCGGCGGCGCCGTGGTGGAACTGCACGCCTACGCGCTGCGGGAGCCGGTCGACCGGCTCCGGCTGCAGCGGGAGCTGCGGGCTGCCCTGTCGGCCGTCTATCCGGAGACCGCGGCCGCCGCGATCCTCGACGACCGGTGGCGGGTCGACGCCGACTGCCCGTTGATCGGGCTCGCGCCCTGGCGGGACCGGCCGGAGGTCACCACGCCCGACCCGCGGATCGTGCTGGCCGGCGACCAGGTTCGCTGCCCGTACCCGGTGGCCCTGATGGAGCGGGCCGCGACGACCGGCTGGCAGGCGGCGAACGCGCTGCTGGCCGGATGGGGCGTGCGCGGGCACGACCTGTGGACGGTGCCGACCGCCGGGCGGCACCGCTGGCCCGGCCGGTTACGGCGCCTGGTGCGGCGGGTCAGCCCGGGAACGTCCCGCGGCGGCGCAGCGCGAACCGGCGTTCCGCGTAGCTGAGGTCGTCGACCCAGAGCCGGCCCGCGACGTGCCGCATCCCCGGCCGGAGCAGCGGGGCCGCCAGCCGGGCGAGGCCGAAGCCGGGCCTGTCGGAGTGGGCGATGGTGGCCTCGGTCATGACGGTCACCGCCTGCTCGGTTCCCGGTGCCGTGATCGGCGTGGCGTGCGTCTCGACGACGCTGCCGACGCCCTCTCCCGCGATGATCCGCATCACGACCGTGCGTGCGTCCGGGCAGACGAACTCGGCCCGGACCGGCACGCCCCAGGTGCGGCTCAGCCGGAACGTCACCTCGACGACCAACCGCTCGTCGGTGCTGGCCTCCTCGTCCACCTCGAGATCGCTGAAGGAGTACGGATGGAACCAGGCGCCGTGCCAGGGATCCAGCCGGTTCGCCACCACGTCGGCCGGCTCGCAGCGACCGCGCCGGCCGATCACCGCAACGACCGACTCGGCCGGGGGATGCCGTTCGGGCAGCACCGGCGCCGGCGTCTCCGGCTCGCCCTCGACGGGCAGCCCGACCCAGACCAGGATGCCGTCGTCGTAACCGCGGTACGGCCGCCACGGCCCATGGCCCGCGGCGCCGTCCTCGGTGTGACCGAGCGCCAGGCCGTGCCAGCGGCAGACCACGGCACCGTCCAGCACCGGGCAGCCGTCGAGCAGCGCGCCGAGATGCGGGCAGGCGCCGGGCCCGGCCCGCAGCACGCCGTCGTCGTTGCGCCACAGCACCACCTCCCGGCCGGCGATGGTCCGGGTCAGGCTGATCCCCGGCCGCACCTCGTCGCTGCGACCGGCCACGTACCAGCCGCCCGGATTCCGCCGCTCGGCGACCCCGAGCGCGTCGGCGATGCGGCGCGGCCGGGCCTGCCGCCAAGTGGGCCGGAACGAACCCCACCGCGGTTGCGGACGGCGGGCGAACGGCAAGCGCGGCAACTGGGCGGGCAGTCGGCTGGTCAACGGTCTGAGCGACATCGGGGCTCCTCGGGATGGTGGTGGCGCGGTGGCCCGGCGATCAGGATGCGCGCGGCCGTGAACGCCTTGCCGGCCGTGGGCACCCGGGCCCGCTCGGCGAACACGTCATAGTCGGCGGCCTCGATCCGGTCCAGGATCCGGGCGTAGAGCACCCGGGCGGTCGCGACACAGCGGGCCGAGGCCGGCGGCAGCATGGCGATCCCGGCGTCGGCGGCCCGGTAGAGCTCCCGGTTTCGGCGGATCTGGTACGCCATCAGACGGCGCCAGGCAGTCCCGGTCCGGCGTTCCTCCGGATCCGCGCCGAAGGCGGCCAGTTCGTCCTGCGGTAGGTAGACCCGGCCCCGGTCCAGGTCCTCGCCGACGTCGCGCAGGAAGTTGGTCAGCTGGAACGCCAGGCCGAGTGATCGGGCGGGTTCCCGGGCCCGGGCGTCCAGCGGCTCGAGCACCGGCAGCATCATCTCGCCGATCACGGCGGCCGACCCCTCCATGTAGCCGAGCAGATCGTCCCACGTCGCGTACCGGTCGACGGTCAGGTCCATCGCCATCGCCCGGAAGAACCGGTCGAAGCACTCCGGGTCGATCCGCCGTTCGCGGACGGTGTCGGCGACCGCCGCCAGCACCGGGGTCGGGGCCGGAGCTCCCGCCAGGACCGCCCGGAAGTCGGCGGCGAACGCGGCCAGCCGCTGCTCGCGGTCGGTGACCGGTCCGAGATCGACGATGTCGTCGGCCAACCGGCACAGCGCGTACACCGCATGGACATGCCGCCGCCGGGACCGCGGCAGGATCGCCGCTCCCCAGAAATAGGTGGTGCCGTACCGGCGGGTGAGCCCGGCGCACTGCCGGTAGCCGGCGCGCAGGTCAGGCGCCGACATGATCGTCCGCACGGGCGGTCCGGCGGGACCCGGTCAGGTAGCCGGCGGCGCGGTCCGCGGCCCGGCGCCCGGAGATCAGTACCATCGGGACGCCTACGCCCGGCGTCGTGCCGGCCCCGGCGAAGAACAGGCCGGGCAGCCGCGGGTCCACGGCCCGCGGCCGGAACGGGCCGGTCTGGCCGAAGGTGTGCGCGAGGGCGAACGGCGTGCCGGCCGACAGTCCGCGGGCCTGCCAGTCCGGCGGCGTGACGAGTTCCTCGGTCTGCACATCGTCCGGATAGCCGGCGGCGCCGAGGAACCGGTGCAGGCGATCCTTCAGCCGGCCCCGGTCGGGTTCCGTCCAGGTCGCGGCGCCGGTCAGGTTGGGCACCGGTTCGAGGACGTACAGGGTGGTGCAGCCGGGCGGCGCCAGGGCCGGATCGTGCAGCGACGGCACGGTCACCAGCCGGGACGGGTCCGACATCAGCCGGCCGCGGTCCATCAGTTCGCCGAAGGCGTCGGCCCAGGCCTGCCCGAAATGCAGGTTGTGGTGCGCCGCACCGTCGTCGACGGTGCCGCGGACGCCCACATGCCAGACCGCCGCGGACGGCGCGTACCGGCCGCGGCGGAGCCGGCGGGGCGCCGGCAGTTCCGGCAGCAGCGACCCGTAGGCGTGGCCGGGATCGACGGTGCAGATCACCGCATCGGCAGCGACCCGGTCGCCGGCCACGGCCACGCCGGCCACCCGCCCGTCGCCGCGTCGCAGGATCGAGGTCGCCGGTTCGCCGAGCCGGAGGGTCGCCCCGGCCGCGACGGCCGCCCGTGCCAGTGCCTCGGGCACCGCGTGCATGCCGCCGGCCGGGAACCAGACTCCCTCGACGGTGTCCAGGTACGTGATCACCGCATAGATCGCCAGGGCGCGGTCCGGCGCCAGCCCTGCATACAGGGCCTGGAAGCTGAACAGCCGGCGCAACCGCGGGTCGGCGAAGAACCGGGCGACCGCGGGCCCGAGCCGGCCGAAGCCGCCGAGCCGGATCAGCCGGGCCAGCGCGGCCGGCGACCGGAGCAGGTCGATCGGCCTGTCAAGGTCGGCGTCGATGAAGTGCGGGAGCTCGAGCTCCCACAGTTCGCGCAGCCAAGCGACGAAGCCGTCCACGGCGGCGGCGTCACGCGGGCCGCAGGTCGCCTCGATCTCCGCCCGAAGGGCCGCGACTCCGGACCGGACCCGGATCTCGCTGCCGTCGTCGTACACGGCTCGATAGGCCGGGTCCAGGCGGCGCAGGTCCAACTCGCGCAACGGGTCGGCACCGGCCGACCGGAGCACCTCGGCCACCAGCCCGGGAGCGGTCAGCACCGTCGGCCCGGTGTCGAACGAGAAGCCGTCCCGGACCAGCCGGCCGGCCAGCCCGCCGACCTGCCGGTCCCGTTCGACGACCGTCACGTCGTGTCCGAGCCCAGCCAAGCGGCAGGCGGCGGCCAACCCGGCCAGGCCGGCTCCGATGACCGTGACCCGGCTCATCGGTCCCGCCAGGCAACCCGGTGGGCCATCCGGACCAGGTCGTGCACCGCGGCCGGTTCGAGAGCCGCCGGGTCGAGCGCGTCGACGGCGGCGGCCACATGCTGCTCGATCCGTCGCTCGACCTCGTCCGGCACCCCGGCCCGGCGGAGCTCCTCCTGGAACCGCGCCACGACGTCGGCGCCGATCCCGCGGCCGCCGGTCCGGCGGACCAGGTCTCGAGCCGGCCCGGACAGCCGGTCCGCGGCCAGCGCCATGATCATCGTCGGTTTTCCCGAGATCAGGTCGTCACCGGCCGGTTTGCCGGTCAGTTGGGGATCGCCCCAGATGCCGAGCAGATCGTCCCGCAACGCGAAGGCTGCGCCGAGTTCCTCCCCGTAACGGGAGAGCAGCGCCAGCGCCGCCGGAGACGCGTCGGCCGCCGCCGCGCCGAGTTCCAGCGGCCGCAGCACGGTGTAGCAACCCGACTTCAGCCGGGCGATCTGTTCGGCGGTCGCGACGTCGTAGCGGGGTACGGCGCTTCCGGTCAGGTCGGCCCGCTGACCGCAGACCAGTTCGACGATCATGGCCTGCCACCGCCGCCGCAGCGGCCCGGGCAACTCGCTGACCAGGTGCGCCGCCTCGGCCAGGGCCAGGTCGCCGAGCAGGATGGCGATGTTCTCGCCGAACCGCCGGTCGTCGCCGGAGCCGCCGGCCGCCTCGTGCAGCGACGCGGCCAGCACGTGGATGGTCGGTTCGCCGCGACGCCGTGCGGACGCGTCCATGACGTCGTCGTGGATCAGCGCGAAGGCGTGCAGCAGGTCGAGCGCCGCCCCGACGACCACCACCTGTTCGGCGCCCGCTGTCTCCGGCTGCCCGCCCGCGGCGCGCCAGCCGAGCCGGGCCATCACCGGACGAATCCGTTTGCCACCCGCGGACAGGGTCTGGTGCAGCAGGTCGGGGAGGTCGAACCGGCCCAGCACCGGCACCTCCCGGTCGCCCTGCATCGCCTCGGACCATGAGACAGCGAGATCCTGCACGGCCCGTTCGAGGCGCGCGTCGACCTGGTCCAGGTAGCCGTCCTCCGCGTCCGGCGCGACCGCACGCAGCGGCGTGGGCACGGGCCGGGCAGACAGCCGGCTCACCGGATCTCCTGACGGACGGCCGACTCGGTCGCACGTCGGCGCAGGTGCGATCCCAGCTGGGCCAACTGCAGCACCGACCACGGGCTGAAGGCGTACGGCGCTGCGGCCACGGCTCCGATCAGGTCCGACGCAGGCGTCCAGGCCAGCTCGGCGACCTCCTCCGGATCCGGCCGTGGCGCCGCCGAGCCGGGCGCGACCCGGCCGACGAAGGTCGGGCACCACTCGTCCTCCAGGATCCCGCCGGCATCCCGCGCCCGATAGCTGAACTCCGGCAGCACGCAGTCGAGGTCCCGCACCCTGATGCCGAGTTCCTCCCGCAGCCGTCGGCGCACGGCCAGATGCCAGGGCTCACCGGGCCGCGGATGGCCGCAGCAACTGTTGCTCCAGACGCCCGGCCAGCTGCGTTTCGCCAGCGACCGCCGGGTCACCAGGACGTTGCCGGCGTCGTCGAGCAGGTAGAGCGAGAAGCCGAGGTGTCTCGGGGTCGCCGCATGGTGTGCGGTCGCACGGTCCATCCGCCCACTGGACCGACCGGTCTCGTCGATCAGCACCACGTCGTCGGGTACGTCCACGGTCACCGCATCCTCTCGTCGCGCGCCGCCGAATCAGACTCGGCGTCTGGGTGTCTGTACCCAGTTCGCGTGCGAACGGCGCAACGGATGCGGTCAGTTCCGACTCGGTCGCCCGAACTCTGCTCGGGCGGCCGGGCCGGATCGGGTCAGGGCGCCAGCCCGGTGAAGTGAGCGGCGAAGGCCAGCAGGTCGGCGCTCTCCTCGGCGATCTTCGCGGTCGGCTTGCCCATCCCGTGGCCGGCGTTGGTCTCGATCCGGGTGAGGACCGGGGCCTCGCCGGACTGCGCTTGCTGCAGCGTCGCGGTGAACTTGTGGCTGTGCAGCGGCACCACCCGGTCGTCATGATCACCGGTGATCACCAGCGTCGCCGGGTAGCTGGTGCCGGGCCGGACGTTGTGCAGCGGCGAGTACGCCAGCGCGGTGACGAAGTCGTCCGGGTCGTCCGGGTTGCCGTAGTCGGACACCCAGGCCGCCCCGACGGTGAACTTGTGGAAGCGCAGCAGATCCAGCACGCCCACGGCCGGCAGTGCGGCGGCGGCCAGGTCGGGCCGCTGGGTCAGCACCGCGCCGACCAGCAGACCGCCGTTGCTGCCGCCGTGCAGGGCCAGTCGGTCGTTGCTCGTGACGCCGGCCTTGATCAGGTCCTCGCCGACCGCGATGAAGTCGTCGAAGACGTTCTGCTTCGCGTCCAGCCGGCCGGCGTCGTACCAGTCGGTGCCGAACTCGCCGCCGCCGCGCAGGTTGGCGATCGCCAGTACGCCGCCGGCGGCCAGCCAGGCCGGCCAGATCGCCCGGTAGGAGGCGAAGATCGGGATCTTGAACCCGCCGTAGCCGTACAGCAGGGTCGGTTGCGGCCCGTCCGTTCCTTGATCATCCCCGGACCTGATCAAGAAGTACGGCACCTCGGTGCCGTCCGCGCTGACCGCGCGGTGCCGACTGATCGTGAACTCGGGCGGCGTCCAGGTCTCGCCGGTGTTGATCACCAGCTCGTCCAGCGGCTCGGTGACTCCGGTCTCGGTGTCGATCGTGTAGGCCCGGTTCGGCGAGACGACCGTGGACAGCCCGGCGAACGCCTCCCGCTCGCCGGCCTCGCCGTTGAGCGCGTTCAGCGCGCCGCCGGCCAGGTCCAGCGCACCGAGCTCGGTGCCGTCCAGGGCGAACCGGAGCACCACCGGCTGGGCGTCCTCGAGCACCTCGACGAGCA
This sequence comes from Microlunatus sp. YIM B11417, assembly GCF_059617205.1. NCBI lineage: Bacteria > Bacillati > Actinomycetota > Actinomycetes > Propionibacteriales > Propionibacteriaceae > Microlunatus > Microlunatus sp. YIM B11417. The sequence goes on along the minus strand of NZ_JCAMPJ010000002.1, from coordinate 932,200 downwards.
GCCCGTCGCCGGCCGCGACGACAGTGGACAGCGTGGTGGCGCGCTCCGGCACCACCTCGGTGAAGTCCGGCAGCGCCTCGGCCTCCGGGGCGGCGATCGGGCAGCGGACCACCCGGCCGCGCGGCGCGTCCAGGTCGGTGTGCAGCACGATCGCGTCGCCGTCGACCCGGACGAAGGCGAACATCGCGTCCGGCCGGTCGATCAGCTTGATCGGCTCGCCGAGCCCGCTGACCCCGTCGGTGTCGGTGATCGGATAGACCCAGAGCCGGTTCCGGTTCTCGGTCCCCTGCACCAGGTGCATGATCAGGTAGCGGTCGTCGTGGGAGGTCTCCACCCAGAACAGCAGTTGATCATTGTCCGGGAACTCCAGGATCAGTTGATCTTGGTCCTGCGGAGTGCCGACCCGGTGCAGCTTCAGCTGGCCGCCGCCCTGCGCCGCGGTCTCGGTGCCCTCGGCCCGGCCACCGCCGGGAAAGTGCACGTACAGGTAGGAACGGCTGTCCGGCAGCCATTCCGGCACGCTGAACTTCGCCTGCCGTACGTCGTCCGGGAGGTCCTCGCCGGTGGACAGGTCACGGAGCAGGAAGCTCCGCCAGTCGCTGCCGCCCTCGCTGATCGAGAAGCCGATCGTGGTGCCGTCCGGCGACACCGTGTAGCCGGTCACCGCGGTCGTGCCGTCGGCCGCCAGCAGGTTCGGGTCCATGATCACCCGGCCACCCTCGAGCAGTTCCGGCAGCGAGTCGGCGACGAAGATCACGTCCTGGTTCTGGGTGCCGTCGTTGCGGCCGACCAGGTAGTGGCCGGCGCGCTTGGCCGGGGTGCCGGCCCGCGGCCGCTCCAGGATCCGGCCCATCGTCCGACGGAACCAGTCCCGGCCGGGCAGCCCGGACAGGAACGCCTCGGTGACCTCGTTCTGCCGGGAGACCCAGTCGACCGTCTCGGCCGAGTCGGGATCCTCCAGCCAGCGGTACGGGTCGGCGATCGGCCGGCCGTGCAGGGTCTCGATCAGGTCGTCGCGGCGCGTCTCCGGGTAGTCCACCCCGGAAGGCTAACCCGATGTCTCATCCTCCGAGAAGCCGGTTTCCCCGCCCGTGGCTCGCCTACTGTCGTACGGACCGAATCCTCTCCCGCCACCAGGAAACGCGAACGATGACCTCGTCCCTCGAACTGCCCCGGCTGCGCTCGGTGATCACCCCGGCGGCCACCTCCTGCGCCGCTCCGGTCCCGGAGCCGCAGCAGCCGGTCCGCCGGGTGCCGTTGCTGATCTTCGGCCTGCTCGCGGTCGGCGTCGCCTCGTACGTCACCGCCGTGCACGGGCTGCCGCAAGGTCTGCTGTTGATCATCGGGATCGGCCTCGGGTTCGCCCTGTTCCACTCCCGGTTCGGCTTCACGTCGGCCTGGCGGCAGCTGATCGCGGTCGGCAACGGGCAGGGGTTGCGGGCGCACGCGCTGCTGCTCGGCACGGCCGCGACGCTGGTGATGTTGATCGCCGCGACCGGCTCGACCCTGTTCGGCACCACCCCGAACACCAGCCCGGGCCAGATCGGCCTGCCGCTGTTCCTCGGTGCGGCGGTGTTCGCGATCGGCATGCAGCTCGGCGGTGCCTGCGCCTCCGGCACCCTGTTCGCGGTGGGGTCCGGGCAGACCTCGATCGTGATCACCCTGCTCGGGTTCATCGCCGGCTCGGTGATCTACACGGCCGGCTACCCGGCCTTCACCGGCTGGCCGCAGGTGCCCGGCATCGCGCTCGCCGATCACGTGGGCTGGTTCGGCGCCTGGGCGATCACCATCGCGGCGCTGGTGATCATCGTCGTAGTGACCCGGGTGGTCCAGCGGCGCCGGAACCCGCCGCCCACCGATGTCGTACCGACGGCGCAGGGGCTGCGCCGGATCGTCCGCGGCTCCTGGCCGATCCTGGTCGGCGCCGTCGTGCTCGGCGTGCTGGCGGGTGCGGTCTTCCTGGTCTCCGGCGGCACCTGGGGCGTCACGTACGCGTTCGGCCTGTGGGGCGCGAAGTTCCTGCAGCTGTTGGGATTCCAGCCGGAGCTGTGGACCTTCTGGCAGCAGCCGGCCAACGCGAAGGCGCTCGCCGCGTCGGCCTGGCAGGACAAGACGACACTGACCGACGTCGGGATCATGATCGGCGCCGGGATCGCCGCGGCCGCGGCCGGCGCCTGGAAGCTGCACACCCGGATCCCCTGGCGGACCGCCGTCGCCGCGCTGCTCGGCGGCATCCTGATGGGCATCGGTGCCCGGCTGGCCGGCGGCTGCAACATCGGCGCCTACCTCGGCGGGATCAGCCGGGGCAGCCTGCACGGCTGGCTCTGGGCCGTCTTCGCCCTCGGCGGCACCTGGGTCGGGCTCCGGCTCCGGCCCCTGTTCGGGCTCGGCAACCCGAAGCCGAACGACAGCATCTGCTGATCCGGCTCAACCGAGGTCCAGCAACCGGAGCCGGGTCGAGTTCGGCAGCGTGACCAACGCCTGGTCGAAGCCCACCAGCCGTACCGCACCGGTCAGGCCGGGCGACCGCGGCCGACCGGTCCGGTCGAAGGCCTGCACCCGGCCGGAGGCCAGGCTCACCCAGACGTAGTCGGACCAGCCCGACGTGACCGCGACAGCAGCGTCCGGCAGCGGTGTCGCGCCGACCGTGAGGTCGCCGTCGAGGTCGATCGCCTGCAGCGTCGGGCCCTCCGGCGAGGATCCCGACCGGGGCACCACGCGCCAGGCCAGCGGGCCGGGGTGCCCGGGCGTCGTCCAGCCGGTGCCGTCCGGCGCGGGCGCCGGCAGCGGTTGCGGCTCTCCGTACCCGAGGACCAGGAACTGCCGTGCCGAGCCCCGGAGCCGGTCGGACTCGGCGACGACCCCGCCCTGGCGGCTGACGTCGGTCCAGCGCACGCTGGTCTCGGCCGGCATCGCCCACAGCCGGGTGCCGAGCACGGCATCGACCCGGACCGGAACTCCGCCGGTCGCGCCCGGGCGGGCCGACCGCTCCAGGCCGATCACGATGTCGTTGACGAGGAGTTGCTCGGCCACGAACCCTTCGCGACGCCACACCTCCCGGCCCATCGCCGAGTCGTAGGCGATCGTCTTCGGCTGCCGCTGGGCCGAATCCCACTCCAGGTCGGCGAAGTAGTTGCCGGCCACGCCGAGGGTGACCAGCACCGTGGACGAGGTGGCGCCGACGACCTGGTACGTCTGGAAGCCGGAGGTCTGCGGCCGGTCCCCGCGAGGCTCGGCGCTGCGGACCGGCGCGGTATGCCAGACCTGCCGCCGGTCGGCCAGCGAGAAGCCGACCAGCCCGTGCTCGCGGTACGGCTTCAGCTCCGCCGCCGGGCAGGCGTGGCCGCCGTCCCGGCACGGCCCGAGGTGGTACGGAAGGATCAGCATGCCGTCCGTCGCGTGCTCGACGGCCCAGCCGGCGAGGGTGCTCAGCCGGGCCTGCGGGCGGTCCTCGGCGTCGAGGGTGAACTCCATGGGCAACCGTCCGGCCCGCCACCGGACCGTGCCGCGCTCGCGGTCCAGCACCACCGACTCCTCCTCGGCCCGCCCGCTGCCCCAGCCGGTGATCACCAGCGAGCCCTCGACCGCCTCGGCGCGCCCGATGGTGATCAACGGTTGCGAGTCGTTCCGCCAGGCCTCGGTCAGCGGCAACCGCGGCTTCCCCGGTCCGTCATAGCGGGCCGGGGCCGGTGCGGGGCTCTCCGTCGTCGGCGCGGGCGTCGTCGGGCTCGGGCTCGGCGGCGACGTCGCGACGCACCCGGTCAAGATCAGGATCGCGGCCAACAGGATGATCACCGGACGCCTCATCATGATCATCGGAAGTTCCGGTCCTCGTAGCCGCGGGCCTTCGCGCCGATCAAGGGGACGATCCTCTCCTCCAGAACGGCGATCCGGTGCCAGGTTCGCGGGTCGCTGGGCACCAGGTGCCACCGCGAGTAGAAGAACAACCAGTTCTCGGCGACCTCGACGTCGAGGTCGTGCGCATGATCGATCAGCAGGGCCATCACGTCGGGGGTGAAGACATAGAAGGCGTCGCTCCAGTCCTCCGTCCGGCAGTACAACGTGAAGTGCTCGTCGAGCACGCCGTCGAGGATCCGGACCCGGTCCGCCGCACCGAACTCGCCGAGATCACCGGAGTACTTCTCGTCGACCCGCGAGTTCAGCAGCAGGTACGGCAGCGGGCCCGGCAACTGGAAGGCCACGTACCGCCAGGAGTGCAGTCGCTCGTCATGGGCAGGGCCGGCCAGGAATCGCTGGATTCCGCAGTCGAGGAACGCGCCGGAGGCGGACCAGACCCGCTGCAGAGTCTGCTGGTTGAAGCCGGTCCGGAAGATGATGCCCGGATAGTTCGGGGCATCGGTGCGGGGCGCGTACTCGAGCTGGTTCGCGGCGGCGAACTCCAGACACCGCAGCTGCTCCCGCCACGGCTCCAGGCCGGTCGTGCCGGGCTCGCGGAGCAGAACGAACCCGCTGGCCAGCCCGAGCACGAAGATCAGGACGCCGACGGCGACGGCTCCCTCGAAGGACGCCCCGAATCCCACCGCCGCCACTTGTCCGACCAGGAACGGGACACAGACGAGTGCCGCGAACCAGGCAAGGACTCGACCCGTCGGAATCTGCCGACCCGGGTTCGCATCCTCCGAATCCACCACCTGCCGGCGATACTGCCGGACCTCGCCGGTGGTGAACGGTCGCCGCAGGGCAACCGTGTCGAAGGTCCGTGCCATGCCCACCGCTTCCTTGATCAGCGCGCCCGCGGATGTGGTCCTGGCAGCACCCTAGGAACGGCACGTCCGACTCAGCCACCGATCGACGGCGGCAAATGCCAATGCCCTCATTCCGCAGGGCAATCCGCCGGCGTCAGCTGATCACCAAGGTGTAGCGGCGGCCGAGTTCGGTCCGCTGCCCGGCGACGAAGCCGAGTGACTCGAAGAGTCGTCGGGACGCCTCGTTGCCGTCGTAGACGTCGCTGACCTCGACCGTCGAGCGGCCCAGCACCCGAGCCCGTTCGATCATGGCCGTGATCACCGCCCGCCCGATCCCCCGGCCGCGCGCCGCGGGAGCCAGCACGATCGGCACCGCCCAGGTCTGCAACGTCACGTCGCCGACCGGCCGCCACTCGGTGCCGGCCAGGCGTTCCACCAGATAGAGCTCACCATGATCACGCAGGTGCCGGAACATCCGCAGCAGCCGGTCCTCGTCGTACGGCGCGGCGCCCGGCCCGTCGACCAGCCGGACGGTCTCCTCGTCCTGGTACCAGGTGAGCAGCTCGGCCAGCAGCCCCGGCGCCGCACGGTCCGGATCGAACCGGCGCAGCCGCAACCCGGGCCCGATCGGCAGGATCTCCGGCGTCTCGGCAGCAGCAGGTTCGGCCATGCCGCGATCCTCGCACCTGCCTCGCCGGCCTCCCGCGGAGATTTTCTCGACGAGTTTCCCGTACCGCCTGACGGCCTTGCCCGGAGCACGTACAGTTGAAGCTGCAAGGGGTGTGGAGTCGATCCGGCGTGACCCGCAGCGCGCCGAGATCCTCCACACCCCTTCTTCTCGTGTCAGGAACCTGCGAAGCGGGTGTCACGCTCATCAACAGGCGGCGAGGGCCTCCGCCAGGCCAGGCTTCCAGGGTGCGACCGTGTCCAGCATCGCCGCCACGGTCGCGGTCTTGGCCGTCCAGCCGAAGTAGCGGCCCAGGGTCGCGCAGGAGGCCTCGTGCTCCTCAACGGTGCCGGCGGCCGTCGCGTCGGTGACCAGGACGCAGGAGAAGTCGTGCATGTAGCCGTCCCGCATCGTCGACTCGACGCAGACGTTCGTGTCCACCCCGGCGATGATCAAGGTCTCCCGGCCGAGCGCCCGCAGCCGCAGCTCCAGATCGGTACCGACGAAGGCGCTGAACCGGTGCTTGGTGATCTCGAGGTCGTCCGGGCCCGGCTCCACGCCGAAGTACTCGGCGCCCCAGGTCCCGGTGACGCAGAACGGGTTCCGGACATCCCGCCGTCGGTAGGCCCAGGCCGGCGAGGTGGTGGTGTGATCGTGCTCGGTCCGGATGAAGATCACCGGGGTCGAGGCCCGGTGCGCGGCGTCGATCAGCCGCTGTACGGCCGGCAGGATTGCCGTCCGCCGGGTGACATCGCCGCCGTTCAGGACCTCCGCACCCTGCCAGTGGCAGTAGTCGTTCTGCAGGTCCACCACGAGTAGTGCGCTCTTCGACCAGTCCAGGTCGGTCGTCCAATCGGACATCATGGTCCGTCCTCCTCCCCGACGAGCCCGCTGCCGTCGTCACTGCCATCGTCAGCGGGCCTGGTGTCGTGGCGGTTAGGGCATCATTTCAGCCTGGTTAATCCGTGTGCCGGACGAGGACGGGAGGATGGTCGGCGTGGCGTACCCCTCCGAAGTGCTCTACGAACCGATCACCGGCGCGACCGTCGGGGTCTGGCGGGTCGACCTGCCCGGCGGCCCGATGGTGCTCAAGCAGATCCACTGCGGTTCTTCCGGCGATCACCGCTGGCCGACCAGTGCCGACCCGGCGAGCAACTACTACTGGCGCCGCGAGGCCGACCTGCTCGCACCCGACAGCCGGCTCCGGGCGGCGCTGGACGGCGTGCCCGGCGGGATCCGGCCGGTCCGCTGCCACGGCGTCTTCGACCGGCCGGACGGCACGGTGGCGCTCTGGCTGGAACACCTGACGGGTGTGTACGGCGCACGCTGGGCCCCGGACCGCTACCGCACCGTCGCCGCCCAGCTGGGCCGGACCCAGGGCGCGCTCACCGAGTCCCCGCTGCTGGCCATGCCCGAGCTGTCCCGGACCTGGCTGCGGGAGCACGTCGGCCTGCACCGGCCCGACGGCGAGCCGTTGAGCCGGCCCGGGATCTGGGAACCGGCCCTGGCCGCCGGGCTGTTCGCCCCGGACGCGCCGGACCGGATGAACGCGCTGTGGGCCAGGCTGCCGACCTGGCTGGACCGGGTCGAGGGCCTGCCGCGGACGCTGACCCACTTCGACTTCCATCCCGGCAACCTGTTCGACGCCGACGGCGAGACCGTGGTGATCGACTGGGCCTACGCCGGCGTGGGACCGGTCGGCCTGGATCCGGCCTGCCTGGCCCTCGAGGCGATCTATGACCACCATCTGGCGCCGCACCTGCTGCCGGAGTTGTTCGAGCAGATCGCCGACGGCTACGCCACCGGCTACCGGCAGGCCGGCGGGCTGCTCGACGCGGCGGCGATCCGGCGGGCCATGATCATCACGGTCGCCGTCAAGCTCGGCTGGACCGTGCCGGCCCTGCTGGAAGCCGTCGCCGAGAACCGGGCCACCCTGAACGGCGCGCCGCTGGCCGAAGGGGCCCGGAACTGGGCCGCGGCCGGAAATCTTCTGTTGAATCTCGTCGACGATGTCGACGGGGGCGGATCGGCACCGACGTCGCAGACGAAGAGGCCGCCAGCCGGCGCCGTGACCACCGAGGAGAAGCCATGAAGTACCTCATCCTGATCCACTCCAACCCGCAGCCGTGGGGACACCCGACGCCCAACTTCCTGCCCGAGTACGAGGAGTTGACCGCGGAGCAGCGGGACACTCTCAACGCCGACTTCGACCAGCTGCTGACCGAACTGCACACGAACGGCGAGTTGGTCAGCGGCCAGGCGCTCGGCGACCCGGCGACGTCACGGCTGTTCCGCTGGGCCGACGGCAAGCCCCTGGTCACCGACGGCCCGTACTCGGAGGCGAAGGAGCACCTGGCCGGGTTCTTCCTGATCGACGTGGAGAGCCAGGCCCGCGCCGAGGAGATCACCAGCCGGTTCTCCGGTCCCGGCGAGACCGTGGAGCTGCGGCCGCTGATGGGTCCCGGTGGCGACGCCTGAGCCTGTCGATTCGCGCCCTGAGCCTGTCGAAGGGCCGATCGGTGACGTGTGGCGGCGCGAGTCGCCGCACGTCCTGGCGGCCCTGCTCCGTCGGTACGGGGATCTGGGTGACTGCGAGGACGCGGCGCAGGAGGCCGCCGAGGCCGCGGCCGCCCAGTGGCCCACCGAGGGCGTACCGGACAATCCGCGGGCCTGGCTGATCCGAGTCGCGTCCCGGCGCCTGATCGACCGGTTCCGGTCCGACCAGGCCCGGGCCGGCCGGGAGACCACGGTCGGCACCGCCCGGCCCAGCGACGCCGACCTGGCTCCGGCCGCCGACGATCCGCGCGGGTCCGACGCCGACGACACCCTGCGGTTGATCCTGCTCTGCTGCCATCCGAGCCTGAGCCGGCCGTCCCAGGTCGCGCTCACGCTGCAGTCGATGGCCGGCCTGTCCACCGAGCAGATCGCCGCCGCCTACCTGGTGCCGGCCCGCACCATGGCGCAACGACTGACCCGGGCCCGGGCCACCCTGCGCGAGGCCGGAGCCCGGTTCGAGCTGCCCGGGCCGGACGAGTGGCCGGAGCGGATCGCGGCGGTGCTCGACGTCTGCCACCTGATGTTCAACGAGGGCTACACCCGCAGCGGCGGCGAGGACCTGCTGGACATCACCCTGACCAGCGAGGCGATCCGGCTGACCCGGCAGCTCCGGGCGGCGCTGCCTGATCATGACGAGGTGGCCGGGGCGCTGGCCCTGATGCTGCTCACCCAGGCCCGGGCCGCTGCGCGTACGGATGCCGCGGGCGATCTGATCCCGCTCGCCGAACAGGACCGGAGCCGGTGGGACCGGGCGTTGATCACCGAGGGCGTCGCGATCCTGGAGCGGGTGCTGCCGTACGGCCCGGTCGGCCGCTATCAGCTGTCCGCGGCCATTGCCGCCGTGCACGCCGAGGCTCCGACCGCCGCCGACGTCGACTGGCTGGAGATCAGCCTGCTGTACGGGATGCTGGACCGGGTCGCACCGAGCCCAGCCGTGACGCTGAACCGGGCCGTCGCGGTCGGCGAGGCGCTCGGTCCGGAGCAGGGCCTGATGATCATCGACGAACTGCTGCGGGACAAGGCCATGCAGCGCCACCACCGAGCCCACGCCGTCCGTGCCCATCTACTGGAGCGGTCCGGCGACCTGCCCGCTGCCGCCGAGGCCTACCGAAGAGCCGCCCAGTTGACCACGAGCCTCCCCGAGCAGCGCTACCTGAACGCCCGCTACCTCAGGGCGCGCGACTCCCACGACGGCCCCTGAGCCAAGGCGACCACCGCGTCCCGAGCCAAGGCGACCACCGCGTCCTGAGCCTGTCGAAGGACCACCCGCCGCGCCCCTGAGCCCGCTGCAGGCCGACCCGCCGCGTCCTGAGCCTGTCGAAGGACGTCCGTTCGGGCCTGGCCCTTCGACAGGCTCAGGGCCCGTGTGGGTCCAGGCTCGGGGCTCGTGTGGGTCCAGGCTCGGGGCTCGTGTGGGCCCAGGCTCGGGGCTCGTGTGGCCCAGGCTCGGGGCGCGTGTGGTCCACGGCCCCAGTCCGCTCGCTCTCTATGCACTCCTGCATGGATAGTCGGTTAGACTAGCTCATTAGCATGGCTAACTGATTTCTGGAAAGGATGACTTCGGTGTCGAAGATCGCCAAGTGGGAGGTGTTCGAGGCGACGCTGTCGACCTCGGCCGAGTATCAGAATCCGTTCCTCGACGTGGACGTCCGGGCCGTGTTCGCCGGCGCCGGCGAGGAGCACCGGGTGGACGGCTTCTACGACGGGGTCGAGGACGGCCGGCACGTCTGGCGGGTCCGGTTCGCCCCGACCGAGGAGGGGACCTGGACGTACCGCACCGAGGCCGCTGACCCGGAGTTGATCACTGCCGGTGAGTTCCGCTGCACCCCGGCGGTCTCGGCCGGAGCCCTGCAGGTGAGCCGGACGTTCGGCAACTGGTTCCAGCGACAGGACGGCAGCTACCCGTTCATCGCCAACGACGGCTGGTATCCGCACGTGGCCAACCGCTCCCGCAAGGCCGAGGTCGCCGCGACCACGACCTACCAGCCGCCGCCCGGGAAGCGGGACGGCGAGCTGACCTTCGAGGACGTCGACTTCCAGCAGCCCAGCGAGGCCGACTGGCTGACGTACCTGGACATCCTGGCCGAGCACAAGATCAACCTGATCATCGACATCGGTCAGCTGTACGCCCGGCAGTCGACGATCACCGACACCTCGTTCCGCTGGCCCTGGAAGGTGATCGACCCGGAGACGAACAAGATCGACAAGGATCGGTTCAACCTGGAGTTCTACCAGCGCCATGATCGACAACTGCGGTATGCGAAGGAGAAGGGGATCTTCTTCGCCATGGAACTGCTCTACGACAACTCGGTGGTCCGGCCGCGGGAGTGGGACCACCACCCGGTCAACGTGGCGAACGGCGGCTGGCTCGAAGGCAGCGAGGCCGGCGTCGGCTGGTACCCGATGTTCGACCTGGACAACGAGACGCACGTGGAACACACCCGGCGCTACGTCCGCTACACCTGGGCCCGTTACGGCGCCTTCTGGAACGTGATCTGGTCACTCGGTTCGGAGAACGGCAATCTGGCCAAGATCAACGACGAGCGGCTGCCGCAGGCCTTCATCGACCCGGCGATCCCCGCCGCCTGGTATGCGTACTGGGCCGACTACCTGAACCGGCGCGATCCGTACGGGCGGCTCAAGTCGTTCGGCGACGCCGGCCGGCAGGAACTGATGGTGACGACCGCGTACAACAACTTCATCGTCACCCAGGACCCGCGGAACTACCCGAAGGATGATCAACGGGACTGGTATCGCGCCATGAACGCCTTCGGCGAGCTGATGTGGAAGTTCGGCCGGCCGGTCGTGATCGGCGAGATGACCGCCGGCAACAACGGACGCTACGACGCGGAACGGCGGCTCTACTGGATCGCCCTCACCGGCGGGTACGCGATGGGCCGCTGCGACCGGCACTACCCGACCGTCATCGGCGGGCAGCTCGGCGAGACGGTCAAGTTCGGCCTGGACGGGGTGCCGCCGATCTACGCCGACATCAGGCGGCAGGCCGAGTTCATCGAGTCCCGCGGTGTCCGGTTCTGGCGGATGCGCCCGAACGATCGCCTGATCGACACCGCCGATGATCTTGTCTACTGCCTGGCCGCCGAGGACGAGGAGTACCTGCTCTACTTCCCCTGCGGTGGTACGGCCGCACTGACCACTCCGGCCGGCCGCGCCGAATGGTTCAACCCGCGCACCGGGGAGAGCCACGGCATCGCGGAACTGACTGCCGGCCGGCACGACGTCAGTGCACCCGACGAGGAGGACTGGGTGCTCCACATCGTCGCGGACCACGTCCCCTGAGCCTGTCGAAGGGCAGGCCACCCCGGGCTCACCCCCGACAAGCTCAGGGATCGGGAGGCTACTCGGTGGCCAGGCGGTCGAGGATCTCGGCCGCCTGGACCAGCACCGCGCGCTGCTCGGCGGGCAGCTTGCGGATCCGGGAAGTGAGCCAGGCGTCGCGCTTGGCGATCGTCTCCCGGACCACAGCGGCGCCGGCGTCGGTGATCACGATGTTCGAGCGCCGGCGGTCGTCTGTGTCGGCGTCGCGGCGCAGGTAGCCGCGTTCCTCCAGATAGTTGACGGTCCGGTTCATCGACGGCGCCGTGACCCGTTCCCGCTCAGCCAATGACGACAGCGTGTGCGGCCCGTGCCGATTGAGCACCGCGAGCACGCCGAACTGGGTGTCACTCAGTTCGCCGTCCGATTTCTCCAACCGCAGCCGCCTGGACAGCCGGAACACCGCCAGCCGGATCTCGGTCCCCTGCCTCGCGATCGACGCGCTCATCCGGGGAGCATAGTGCCGGATCGGAACTCTCCTTGACATGGCCAGCGCCACCGCCATACCGTGAGAGGGCATGAAAATGCGTTGCCGCGTATATATTCACATCGCCGACGCACACCATTCAAGGAGGAACTGTGTCTTCAACGTTGATGGCGACGCGCCCGCGCAGAGTCGGTCTCGCGGTCGCGACGGGGGCAGCGATCTTCTCGCTGGTCGCCTGCGGCGGCGGAGGAGGTACGGCGAGCGGCGGCGAGACCTTCGACTACCTGGCGGCCAACGAGGGCTCGCAGATCCGCGACGAGATCACCCGGCTCTCGGAGAAGGAGTGCGCCGCCCAGCAGGAGGCGATGCCGCTCAAGATCGAGACCCTGCCGCAGGGCGAGGTGAACCAGCGGATCACGTTGCTGGCCAGCCAGGATGCGCTGCCGGAGATGTTCATCGGGTCCACCTCCGAACTGAAGCCGGGCGGTGCGATCGGCGACGACGAGGTGACGCTGGACCTGGAGAAGAAGCTCACCGAGCTCGGCGTGATCGACGACGTGCTGCCGGCGGCGGCGTCCACGGTGAAGAACATCTACGGCGGCCGGTTCGCGTCGCTGCCGTACCAGTTCAACATCGAGGGGATCTTCTACAACAAGAAGATGTTCGCCGACCTCGGCATCGAGGAGCCGAAGACGTGGACCGACCTGATTGCCGCCTCGGACAAGATCAAGGGGTCCGGCAAGCAGGCCGTCGTCGTCTCCGGCGACCAGGCCTGGACGATCCTGCGCTGGGTCGGCAACTACCTGTTCCGCTCCATCGGCCCGAACGCGATGAAGGACGTCGGCGAGGGCAAGGCCAAGCTGACCGATCCGCAGTACGTGGCGGGCATCGAGCAGGTCGCCCAGCTGCAGAAGTATCTCGGCCCGGGCACCGCGACCATGGACATCCAGACCGCGACCAACCAGCTGCTCACCGGCGAGGCCGGCATGATGTACAACGGCAGCTGGATGCTGGCCAGCATCAACGACCCGGAACTGAACAAGCTCGGCGCCGAGGCGATCGGGTTCATGCCGTTCCCGGCGGTCGAGGGCGGCGCCGGCAGCATTGATCAATATCCGGCCAACACCGGCGCACCGACCGCGCTGTCGACCAAGCTCTACAACGACGAGGTCGGCGGCTGGCTGACCTGCATCGCGGAGAACTTCGGCTCCAGCGCGATGAACAACCAGGGCGTGATCTCCGGCTTCAAGACCAATCAGCCGATCAAGGACGTACCGCCGCTGACCGCCGATCTGCAGAAGATCATCAACGGCACGACCGAGACGCTGACCTGGTTCGAGCAGCCGCTCGGGCAGCGTGCCGGTGCCGCGGCCGGCGAGAGCGCGGTCCCGCTGGTCACCGGCGGGATGACGGCGGCCCAGTTCGCCGAGACCGTACAGGCTGCCGTGGACGAGGACCTGGCGAAGAAGCGCTGAGGAAGATGAAATCCGTCCTCGCCGACAAGAAGACCGTGCTGATCCTGCTCGGACCGGCACTGCTCTGCTACACCCTGGTCAAGCTGGTGCCGGTGGTCTGGTCGTTCGGGTTGTCCTTCTTCGAGGGCAACATGCGCGGCTTCGACTTCGTCGGCCTGGGCAACTTCGCCGCCCTGTTCAGCGACGCCGAACTCGGCAACGCGATCCTGTTCAGCCTGAAGTACTCGGTGGTGATGACGGTCGGCCAGGTGCTGCTCGGCTATCTGCTGGCCCTGTTCTACGTCTTCGTGCTCAGAAGATCATCCGCGTTCGTCCGCGCGATCATCTTCTTCCCCACCGTGCTGCCGACGGTCGCGGTCGCCCTGCTGTTCACCCGGCTGTTCGAGGTGGCGCCGCAGACCGGCCCGGTCAACGCCGGCCTGAACCTGTTCGGGATCTCGTCGGTCGACTGGCTCAGCCAGCCGGACACCTCGTTCATCGTGATCGTGATCATGGAACTCTGGGGCTCGATGGGCTTCTTCGCCGTGCTGCTCTACGCCGGACTACTGGACATCCCGGAGGAACTGCTCGAGTCGGCCCGGATCGACGGCGCGAACGGGCTCCAGCTGGTCCGCAAGATCATCCTGCCGCTGTCGGCGCCGGTCCTGTTGTCGGCGGTGATCTTCAGCTTCAACGGCACGCTGAAGGTGTTCGACTCGGTGTTCGCCCTGACCAACGGCGGACCGGGGACGTCGACGCAGCCGCTGACCCTCTACATGTACAAGACGACCTTCACCTTCCAGGACTACGGGTACGGCTCCACGCTGGCCGTCGTGCTGACGGTGATCTGCCTGGTCGTCACGCTGGTGATCTTCGGCCCGGCCCGCCGGGACCGGACGGAGGCCTGATCATGACCACGCTCGATCTCGACCGGCCGGCCCAGCCGGCGACGACCCGCCGTCCGCCGGCACCGCGCCGCCGCCGGCTCACCGCCCGCCGGCTCCGTACCGCCATCCCGGCCTGGATCGGGATCGCCGTCCTGATGGTGATCGGCATCTACCCGGTGCTCTGGCTGTTCCTCAGCTCCTTCAAGACCCAGCGCGAGTTCATCCAGGAGTCGACCTTCGCGTTGCCGCAGTCGCTCAACGTCGACAACTACGTCCAGGCCTGGACCACCGGCAACATCGCCCGCAACTTTCTCAACTCGGCAATCGTCACCGCCCCGTCGCTCACGCTGACCCTGTTGTTCGGTGTCGGAGCGGCGTTCGCGATCGAGATCATGCGCTGGCGCGGCCGCAACCTGACCCTGCTGCTGTTCGTCTCCGGGATCATGATCCCCGGCCAGATGATCTTGATCCCGCTCTTCATGGCGTACTTCAAGCTGGGCATCAGCGGCACCTACTGGCCGATGATCATCACCTACACCGGCCTGGGCATGCCGCTCACCGTGTTCCTGATGGCCGCCTACTTCCGGGCGATCCCGCGGGAGGTGTTCGAGGCCGCCACCATCGACGGCGCCAGCATGCTCCGCTCGTTCTTCGCGATCGGGCTGCCGATGGTCCGCAACTCCCTGTTCACCATCGGCCTGGTGCAGTTCCTCCGGATCTGGAACGACCTGCTGATCGCCCTCACCTTCACCACCAACCCCGACCTGCGCCCGATCCAGGCCGGCCTGCTCAACTTCAGCGGCGAGTACGGCCAGGTCAACTACGGCCCGCTCTTCGCCGGCATCTGCATCAACGTCTTCGGGCTGCTGATCCTGTTCGTGATCCTGAACCGCCAGATCATGCGCGGCCTGACCAGCGGAGCGCTGAAGGGATAGCTGTCGCGAGAGTCCCCAACTCGGGCGGTTCGGTGCACGGAAAGGCCGACGTCACCGCTGACGCGATTTCTCTTCTGACGGGCACCTGGGCGTCGGTCAATCGCTTAACCGGTCCGTGCGAAGAGAAATCGCGCCATGTAGCCGGGACGCTGGCAACGGTCGCGGCTGGGCGGGAGGGGGTCAGCCGCGGTCGGCGAGGGCCTTGAAGATGCGCTCGGAGACCTCGTCGACGGTGCCCAGGCCGTTCACGGTGACCAGCAGGCCCCGTTCGGCGTAGCCCTGGAGCAGCGGCGCGGTCTCGTCGATGTACTTCTGCTGCCGGATCCGGATCGCTTCCTCGGAGTCGTCCGAGCGGCCCTCGATCTCGGCCCGCCTGGTCAGCCGGGCGACCAGCTCGTCGAGGTCGGCCTCGAGCGCCAGGACCGCGTCCAGGGCGCGGCCGTGCTCGGTCAGCATCTGGTCCAGTGCCGCGACCTGCGGCATCGTGCGCGGGTAGCCGTCCAGCAGGAAGCCGGGATCGACGTCGGGCTGTTCCAGCCGGTGCGCCACGATCTGGTTGGTCAACTCGTCGTCGACGTAGCCGCCGGAGTCCAGGATCTGCTTCACCTTCAGGCCGAGCTCGGTCTCGGCCTGCACCTCGCTGCGGAAGATGTCGCCGGTCGAGATGGCCGGGACGGCGTAGTGCTCGCCGATCCGCTTCGCCTGTGTGCCCTTGCCCGCCCCGGGCGGACCCATGATCAACAGACGCATCAGCGTAGGAACCCTTCATAGTTGCGTTGCTGGAGCTGGCTTTCGATCTGCTTCACCGTGTCCAGTCCAACGCCGACGATGATCAGAAGCGAGGTGCCACCGAACGGGAAGTTCTGGTTGGCCTCGAAAAGGATAAACGCCGCAGAAGGGATGAGGGCGATCAGGCCCAGATAGAGGGATCCGGGGAACATCAGCCGGGACAGCACGTGCCGGAGGTAGTTCTCGGTCGGCTTGCCGGCCCGGATGCCCGGGATGAATCCGCCGTACTTCTTCATGTTGTCCGACACCTCTTCGGGATTGAAGGTGATGGACACGTAGAAGTAGGCGAAGAAGATGATCAGCAGGAAGAACGTGACCAGGTAGACCGGATGGTCGCCGCGGACGAAGTTGGCGGTGATCCACTCCGACTCCGGCGTGTTCGGCCGGAACTGGGCGTACAGCGTCGGCAGGTAGAGCAGCGACGACGCGAAGATGACCGGGATGATGCCGGCCTGGTTGACCTTGATCGGGATGTACGTCGACGTACCGCCGAACACCCGGGTGCCGACCATCCGCTTGGCGTACTGCACCGGGATCCGGCGCTGGGACTGCTCGATGAACACGACGGCCGCCATGATCACCAGGCCGAGCGCGATGACCACCAGGAACGTGACCCAGCCCTTGGTCAGCCGCAGGCCCCACAGGGCGGTCGGGATGACGGCCGCGACCTGGGTGAAGATCATCACGGACATGCCGTTGCCGACACCGCGCTCGGTGATCAGCTCACCCATCCACATGATGATCGAGGTGCCGGCCGTCATGGTCAGGATCATCACGACGATCGGGAAGATGTAGCCGTCCGGATCGCTGGCCGGCGTCGAGTAGAGGATGCCGCTACAGCCCGGGAACAGCTGGTCGTTCGCCGCCAGCGTGACGAAGGCGGTGGAGTTCAGCAGCGCCAGCACCAGGGTCAGGTACCGGGTGTACTGGGTGATCTTCGTCTGGCCGGACTGGCCTTCCTTCTTCAGCGCCTCGAGCCGGGGGATGACCACCGTGAGCAGCTGCAGAATGATGCTCGCCGTGATGTACGGCATGATGCCGAGGGCGAAGATCGCCAACTGGAGCAACGCCCCGCCGGAGAACAGGTTGATCAGCGAGTAGATGCCCGCCTGGTCACTGCTCTGAGCCTGGTTGTTGCAGAACTCGACCCGACCCACGTTGACGTTCGGCACCGGAATGATCGAACCCAGCCGGAACAACGCCAGGATGCCCAGCGTGAAGAGGATCTTCTTCCGCAGATCCGGACTCCGGAATGCGTTCGCGAACGCTTTGAGCACTCCTCGCCCTCCCAATCTCTGTCCACCGCCGCCAGTTCAGCGCCGACTTCGTTGCCAACACCGACAACGGCACCGGACGACCCTATCAAGGGGTCGGCCGGCACCGAAGTCACGTGTACGAGCGCCTACTACAGCTCGGTGACCGAGCCTCCGGCGGCCGCGATCTTGTCCTTCGCGGAGCCGGAGAACGCGTGCGCGCTCACCTGCACCGCGACCGAGATCTCGCCGGTGCCGAGCACCTTGACCGGACGGCCCGGACGGACCGCGCCGGCGGCGACGAGCTCGTCGACACCGATCGTGCCGCCCTGGGGGAACAGCGCGCTGAGCCGGTCCAGGTTGACCACCTGGTACTCGGTCCGGAACGGGTTCACGAACCCGCGCAGCTTCGGCATCTTGCGATGCAGCGGCAGGTTGCCGCCCTCGAAGCCCGGCCGAATGTTGTTGCGAGCCTTGGAGCCCTTGGTGCCGCGACCCGCGGTCTTGCCCTTCGAGCCCTCGCCGCGGCCGACCCGCGTCTTGGCCTTCTTGGCGCCGGGGGCAGGACGCAGGTGGTGGATCCGCAGACCCGTACCACCCTGCACCTGGGCCTCCTCGGCTGCAGCTTTCTTGTCTGCAGTCTTCTCGGCCATGATCAGTCGACCTCCTCGACCTTGATCAGATGGGTCACCGTGGAGAGCATGCCCCGGATCTCCGGGCGGTCTTCCTTCACGGCGACGTCACCGATGCGCTTCAGCCCCAGGGAACGGAGCGTGTCGCGCTGATTCTGTGCCCGGCCGATGCCGGACTTCTCCTGCGTCACCTTGAGCCTGGGCATTACGCGTGCACCTCCGCCCGAGCCTTCAGGATGGCGGCCGGGGTGACGTCCTCGACCGACTTGCCGCGGCGCTTCGCCACCTGCTCCGGCTCCTCCAGCGACTGCAGGGCCTCGACGGTGGCGTGCACGACGTTGATCGCGTTGGCCGAGCCGAGCGACTTGGCCAGCACGTCGTGGACGCCGGCGCACTCCAGCACCGCGCGGGCGGAACCGCCCGCGATCACGCCGGTACCGGGGGACGCCGGGCGCAGCATGACCACGCCGGCCGCCTTCTCGCCCTGCACCGGGTGCGGGATGGTGCCCTGGATCCGCGGGACCTTGAAGAAGTGCTTCTTGGCGTTCTCGACACCCTTCGCGATCGCGGCGGGCACCTCCTTCGCCTTGCCGTAGCCGACACCCACCGTGCCGTCGCCGTCGCCGACGACGACCAGCGCGGTGAAGCTGAACCGGCGACCGCCCTGGACGACCTTGGCGACCCGGTTGATCGCTACGACCTTCTCGATGTAATTGCTCTTGTCCTGCGCCTGGCCACGACGATCGTCCCGACCGCGACGCTCACCGCCACCGCCACCGCGGCGCTGCTGTGCACTCATCGCTCTTCCTTACTCTCGTCGTGTCTCAGAACCCGAGGCCGCCGTCACGGGCGCCGTCGGCCAGCGCCGCGATCCGGCCGTGGTACTTGTGACCGGCCCGGTCGAAGACGACCTGGGTCACGCCGGCGGCCTTGGCCCGGTCGGCGATGGCCTGGCCGACCTGCTTGGCCTTGTCGGACTTGTCGCCGTCGGCGGCCCGCAGCGTCGCCTCCATGGTCGAGGCCGACGCGAGCGTACGGCCGACCGTGTCGTCGATCACCTGAGCCGAGATGTGCCGGGCGGACTTCGTGACGACCAGCCGCGGACGGGCCGGGTCGCCGAAGACCTTCTTGCGCACGCGCAGCTGGCGCCGCAGCCGGGAAGCCGTCTTGCTCGCCGTGTGCTTCCGGTGAGTCAGCGAAACAGCCATGATCACTTACCAGCCTTTCCAGCCTTGCGGCGGACGTGCTCGCCCGCGTACCGCACGCCCTTGCCCTTGTACGGCTCCGGCTTGCGGATCTTACGAATGTTGGCTGCGACCTCGCCGACCCGCTGCTTGTCGATGCCCTGCACCGCGAACTTGGTCGCCGACTCGACGGTGAAGGTGATGCCCTCCGGCGCCTTCACGTGCACCGGGTGGCTGAACCCGAGCGCGAACTCGAGCTCGGCCGGGCCCTTGGAGATCACCCGGTAACCGACACCGACGATCTCGAGCTTCTTCTCGTAGCCTTCGGTCACACCCGTGACCATGTTGCTGACCAGCGTCCGGGTCAGGCCGTGCAGCGACTTGCTCACTCGCTCGTCGTTCGGCCGGGAGACCTCGAGCTGGCCCTCGTCGTTCCGGGCGACCGTGATCGGTTCGGCCACCTTGTGCTGCAGGGTGCCCTTCGGACCCTTCACCTGAACCTGCTGGCCGTCGATGTTCACCTCGACGCCGGACGGAACGGTGATCGGCAGCTTGCCAATGCGTGACATGGCGATTCCTTCCTGTCTCGTTCCGTCACCAGACGTAGGCGAGGACTTCCCCACCCACGCTCGCGCTGTGTGCCTGCCGGTCGGTCATCAGACCGCCGGAGGTCGAGATGATGGCGATGCCCAGACCACCGAGCACCTTGGGCAGCCCGGTCGACTTGGCGTACACCCGCAGACCCGGCTTGGAGATCCGCCGCACGCCGGCGATGGACCGCTCGCGGTTCTGCCCGTACTTCAGGGTCAGGGTCAGCTGCTTGCCGACCTGGCCCTCCGGGGCGTCGTCCACCGAGTACGAGGCGATGTAGCCCTCACTGACCAGGATCTCCGCGATCCCCACCTTGATCTTGCTGTGCGGCATCGTCGTCGCGTCCAGGTAGGCCTGGTTGGCGTTGCGCAACCGGGTCAACATGTCCGCGATCGGATCTGTCATCGTCATAACGTCATCTTTTCTTTCTCAGCGTGGTTTCCCGCGGCGGTGCCGGGGACCTGCGCCGTTGGTCAGTTGAGGGGCGTACGGCTTACCAGGACGACTTCGTGATGCCCGGCAGCTCGCCCTTGTGCGCCATCGAACGCAGGCACACCCGGCACAGCCCGAACTTGCGCAGCACGGCCTTGGGCCGGCCGCACTTCTGGCAGCGGGTGTACGCACGGACGCCGAACTTCGGCTTCCGGGCCTGCTTGACGCGCAGCGCGGTCTTCGCCATCGCCGATCTCCTTTAGTTCTGCCGGAACGGGAAGCCGAGCTGCCGCAGCAGCGCGCGCCCCTCGTCGTCGGTCTTGGCCGAGGTCACGAAGGTGATGTCCATGCCGCGGACCCGGTCGATCCTGTCCTGGTCGATCTCGTGGAACATGACCTGCTCCGTGAGACCGAAGGTGTAGTTCCCGTTGCCGTCGAACTGCTTCGGCGACAGGCCGCGGAAGTCACGGATCCGGGGCAGCGCCAGGGTGAGCAGCCGGTCGGCGAACTCCCACATCCGGTCGCCGCGCAGCGTCACGTGGACACCGATCGGCATGCCCTCGCGGAGCTTGAACTGCGCGATGGACTTGCGGGCCCGGGTCACCTGCGGCTTCTGCCCGGTGATCGTGGCCAGGTCGCGGGTCGCACCGTCGATCAGCTTGGAGTCCCGAGCCGCCTCGCCGACGCCCATGTTGACGACGACCTTGAGGAGCCGCGGCAGCTGCATCGGGTTCGCGTAGTTGAACTCCTCCTGCAGCGCCTTGGTGATCTCTTCGCGGTAGCGCAGCTTCAGCCGCGGCTGGGCGGCCTCGGTCGCGGTCGCGCTCATCAGATTTCCTCCCCGGTCTTCCGCGCGATCCGTACGCTGCGGTAGCCCTTGTATTCCTCGCCGTTCGGGCGACGCTTGGTCACCTCTTGGCGCTCGTACGCGACCCGGGTGACGACCTCGTCGCCATCGGCGTTCTTGACCAGCAGCTGCACGTTGGACGCGTGGATCGGAGCCTCCGAGGAGACGATCCCGCCCTTCGTGGTCTGCCGGCCCTGCGGCTGCGCGGACGTGTCGCGCAGGTGCCGCTTGACGATGTTCACACCGGACACGGTCACCCGCTGCCGGCCGGGGTCGACGGCGATGATCTCGCCGACGGCGCCCTTGTCCTTGCCCGCGATGACCTTGACCCGGTCGCCCTTGATGACGTGCAGCTTGGTCTGCGCGCGGTTCGTCGTCTTCTTCTCAGCCATTCTCAGATCACCTCAGGCGCGAGCGAGATGATGCGCATGAAGCGCTTCTCGCGGAGTTCGCGGCCGACCGGACCGAAGATGCGGGTGCCCCGCGGGTCTCCGTCGGCCTTCAAGATCACGGCGGCGTTCTCGTCGAACCGGATGTAGGAGCCGTCGGCCCGCCGCCGCTGCTTGACGGTACGGACGATGACCGCCTTGACGACCTCGCCCTTCTTCACGTTGCCACCCGGGATGGCGTCCTTCACCGTGGCGACGATGGTGTCCCCGATCCCGGCGTAGCGGCGACCGGATCCACCGAGAACCCGGATGCACAAGATCTCCTTGGCACCGGTGTTGTCGGCGACCTTCAGTCGCGACTCCTGCTGAATCATCCGTTCCTTCTTTCAGACATCCGCAACGCGGGACGAATCACTTGGCCTTTTCGAGGATGGCGACCAGCCGCCAGCGCTTCGTGGCGGACAGCGGGCGGGTCTCCATGATCCGCACGCGGTCGCCGACGCCGGCACTGTTCTCCTCGTCATGGGCCTTCAGTCGGGCGGTCTGGCGGAGCACCTTCCCGTACAGGCGGTGCTTCACCCGATCCTCGACGGCGACGACGACGGTCTTGTCCATCTTGTCGCTGACGACGTAGCCGTCACGGACCTTGCGCCGGCCCCGCACGGGAGCCTCGGCCGTGGTGTTCTCGGTGTTCACGTCACTCATCTCAGGCCTTCACCGTCTCCTCGGCCACGGCCGAATCGTCCTCGTCCACCAGGTCCGGGTCATCGACGATGCCGAGCACCCGCTCCTGCAGCACGGTGTAGATCCGTGCGATGTCCTTGCGGACCGCACGCAGCCGGCCGTGCGACTCCAGCTGTCCGGTCGCGGCCTGGAAGCGGAGCGTGAACAGCTCCTCCTTCAGCTCCTTGACCTTCTGATCGAGGTCACCGCGGCTCAGGCCGCGCAGCTCCGCTGCGGTGGTGGTCTTCGCCATCAGTTGTCACCACCCTCACGCTTGATGAAACGCGCCTTCATCGGCAGCTTGTGGATCGCCAGCCGCATGGCCTCGCGGGCCACGTCCTCGGTCACGCCCGACAGCTCGAACATGACCCGGCCGGCCTTGACGTTCGCGATCCACCATTCCGGGGAACCCTTGCCGGAACCCATCCGGGTCTCGGCCGGCTTCTTGGTCAGCGGGCGGTCCGGGAAGATGTTGATCCACACCTTGCCGCCACGCTTGATGTGCCGGGTCATCGCGATACGCGCCGACTCGATCTGCCGGTTGGTGACGTAGTGGCCTTCCAGCGCCTGGATGCCGTAGTCGCCGAACGCCAGGGACGTGCCGCCCTTGGCCTGGCCGCCACGCTTCGGGTGGTGCTGCTTGCGGAACTTCGTCTTACGGGGCACCAGCATGGCTCACGCCTCCTGTCCTGCGGTGGTCGTCGCGGCCTCCGCGGCCTCAGCCGGCGCGGAGCTCGCCTCGGACTGGGCGGCGTCGGACCGACGGCGGCCGCCCCGCTCCACGCGGTCGGCGCGCGACGGACGGTCACCGCGACCGCGGCCCGGGCGGCGGTTGCCACCGGCTGCGGAACGGGCGGCCTTCTGCGCGGCGCGCTCGGCACGGGTGCCGGCCACGTCGCCCTTGTAGATCCAGACCTTCACGCCGATCCGGCCGAAGGTCGTCCGGGCCTCGAAGAAGCCGTAGTCGATGTCGGCCCGCAGCGTGTGCAGCGGCACCTGGCCCTCGCGGTAGAACTCGGACCGGCTCATCTCGGCGCCGCCGAGACGACCCGAGCACTGGATCCGGATGCCCTTGGCGCCGGACCGCATCGCGGACTGCTGCGCCTTGCGCATGGCCCGGCGGAACGCGACCCGGGAGGCCAGCTGCTCCGCAACGCCCTGGGCGACCAGCTGCGCGTCGGTCTCGGTGTTCTTGACCTCGAGGATGTTCAGCTGCACCTGCTTGCCGGTCAGCTTCTCCAGCTGCCCGCGGACCCGCTCCGCCTCGGCGCCGTTACGGCCGATGACGATGCCCGGCCGCGCGGTGTAGATGTCGACCCGGACCCGGTCCCGGGTCCGCTCGATCTCCACCGAGGAGATGCCGGCCCGCTCCAGGCCCTTGGTCAGCGCCTCGCGGATCTTGACGTCCTCGCCCACGTAGTCGGCGTACTGCTTGTCGGCGTACCACCGGCTCTTGTGATCGGTCGAGATGCCCAGCCGGAAGCCGTGCGGATTGATCTTCTGACCCATGTCCTCAGGCCTCCTTGCTTTCCTTGGGCTCGACTACCACGGTGATGTGGCTGGACCGCTTCAGGATCCGGCTCGCGCTGCCCTTCGCGCGGGCCCGGATGCGGCGCATCGTCATGCCCTCGTCGACGAACGCCTGCGAGATGTAGAGGTCGTCGCGGCGCAGGTTGTCGGTCTGCTCGGCGTTGGCGGCGGCACTGGCCACCACCTTGTACACCGGCTCGCTCGCCGCCTGCGGGGCGAACTGCAGCGTGGCCAGGGCCTCGTTCACGGGCAGCCCGCGGACCAGGTCGACGACCCGGCGCACCTTCGTGGCCGAGATCCGGACCTGCTTCGCGATCGCGTACGAACCCGGGCGGTCACCGAGGAGGGTGGCGCGGCGGCTCGGCCGGGCCTTCTCTGCGTTGCTCATTGATTCCTTCTCCTCTTACCGCCGCCGGGACTTCCGGTCGTCCTTCTCGTGGCCCCGGAAGGTCCGGGTCGGCGCGAACTCGCCCAGCTTGTGACCCACCATCGAGTCGCTGATGAAGACCGGAACGTGCTTGCGTCCGTCGTGCACAGCGATGGTGTGGCCGATCATGTCGGGCACGATCATCGAGCGCCGGGACCAGGTCCTGATCACGGTCTTGCTGCCCTTGGCGTTCTGAGCCTCGACCTTCTTGGCCAAGTGCTCGTCCACGAAGGGACCCTTCTTCAGGCTGCGTGGCATTGTTCACAAACTCCTGATCAGCGCTTCTTGCCGGTGCGACGACGGCGGACGATCTGGCGATTGCTCGCCTTGTTCTTGTTCCGGGTCCGGCCTTCCGGCTTGCCCCACGGGGACACCGGGTGACGACCACCGGAGGTCTTGCCCTCGCCGCCACCGTGCGGGTGGTCGACCGGGTTCATCGCGACACCGCGGACGACCGGGCGCTTGCCCTTCCACCGGGCGCGACCCGCCTTGCCCCAGTTGATGTTGGACTGCTCGGCGTTGCCGACCTCGCCCACCGTGGCGCGGCAGCGGACGTCAACCATCCGCATCTCGCCCGACGGCATCCGCAGCGTGGCGTTCTTGCCCTCGCGGGCGACCAGCTGGATGCTGGCGCCGGCGGACCGGCCCAGCTTGGCCCCGCCGCCCGGGCGCAGCTCCACGGCGTGCACCGTGGTGCCGACCGGGATGTTGCGCAGCGGAAGGTTGTTGCCCGGCTTGATGTCGGCGCTCTCGCCGGCCTCGACCGCGGCACCCTGGTTCAGGCCCTGCGGCGCGATGATGTAGCGCTTCTCGCCGTCGGCGTAGTGCAGCAGCGCGATCCGGGCGGTGCGGTTCGGGTCGTACTCGATGTGAGCGACCTTGGCCGGAACGCCGTCCTTGTCGTACCGCCGGAAGTCGACCAGCCGGTAGGACTGCTTGTGGCCGCCGCCGATGTGCCGGGTGGTGATCCGACCGGTGTTGTTCCGGCCGCCCGTCTTCGGGCTGGGCACGAGCAGCGACTTCTCCGGGGTGGAGCGAGTCAGCTCGACGAAGTCGGCGACGCTACCGCCACGGCGGCCGGGCGTCGTCGGCTTGTACTTGCGGATTCCCATGTCTCGTCTCGTCCTCTCGCTCAGACCGCGCCGGAGAAGATGTCGATGCTCTCACCGTCGGCGACGGTGACGATCGCGCGCTTCGTGTCCGGGCGCTTGCCCCAGCCGTTGCGGGTGCGGCGACGCTTGCCCTTGCGGTTGATCGTGTTCACGCCGATCACGTTCACCTTGAACACCGTCTCGACCGCGATCTTGATCTCGGTCTTGTTGGCGTCCGGGGTGACCTGGAACGTGTACTTGTTCTCGTCCAGCAGGCCGTAGCTCTTCTCGCTCACGACCGGAGCGAGCAGCACGTCGCGATGATCGCGGTACTTCACTGGGTTGCTCATTCGGACTTCTCCTTGGCTCCGGCGTCGCCCTTGGTCGGGGCGAAGCCTGCGGCCTCAGCGGCCTCGACGCTGTTGAACCACACCTCGGCGACCGTGCGCTCGTAGTGCGACGACTCGGGCGTGTGGAACTTCTTGGAGTCCTCGTTGCCCTTGATGTCGTACCCGGCCGGCGGGTTGTCGCCGACGTAGGACCCGTCACCGTACGGCTGGCTGTCGGCGGCCTCGGCGGCACCGGAGGTGCGGCCGACATAGGCGGCCAGCGCGGCCGAGGTGAAGACGACGGAGTCGTTGACCAGCACGTCGTACGCGTTCAGCTGGTCGACGGCCAGCGCGTGCACGGTCGGCACGTTGCGCAGGCTCAGCCAGGCCAGGTCGTCGTCGCGGTGCAGCACCACGAGCACCCGGTCGGTCTGGGTGATCTTGGCCAGCGCCGCGACCGCCGTCCTGGTGGACGGGGTGTCGCCGGAGACCAGGTCGCTGACGACGTGGACGCGGCCACCGCGGGCCCGGTCGGAGAGCGCCCCGCGCAGTGCGGCGGCGATCATCTTCTTGGGGGTCCGCTGCGCGTAGCTGCGCGGCTGCGGGCCGTGCACGATGCCGCCACCCGCGTACTGCGGGGCGCGGATCGAGCCCTGCCGGGCGCGGCCGGTGCCCTTCTGCCGGTACGGCTTCGAACCGCCGCCGCGCACCTCGCCGCGACCCTTGGTCGAGTGGGTGCCCTGCCGGGCCGCCGCCAGCTGGGCGGTGACGACCTGGTGGATCAGCGGGATGTTGGCGGTGACGTCGAACAGCTCCGCGGGCAGCTCGGCCGAACCGGCCTTGGCGCCCGACGCGTCGAGCACGTCGATCGTCCTGGTCTCGTTCTGAACGGCGGTCATGCCGCACCACCTTCCTTGCCGGCCTTCTTGGCGGCGGTGCGCAGGACGACGAGGCCGCCCTTAGCGCCCGGGATCGCGCCCTCGATGAGGATCAGGCCGCGTTCGGTGTCGATCGAATGGACGGTGAGGTTCTGCACGGTAACCCGCTCGGCACCCATCCGGCCGGCCATCCGCAGGCCCTTGAACACGCGACCGGGGGTGGCGCAGCCACCGATGGAGCCGGGCGCGCGGTGCTTGCGGTGCACACCGTGGCTGGCCCGCAGGCCGCCGAAGCCGTGCCGCTTCATGACACCCGCGGTGCCCTTGCCCTTGCTGACGCCGGTCACGTCCAGCACCTCGCCGCTGGCGAACACCTCGGCGGTCAGTTCCTGACCGAGGCTGTACTCGCCGGCGTCGGTGGTGCGGATCTCGACCAGGTGCTTGCGCGGGGTCACGCCGGCGCGGTCGAAGTGACCGGCGGACGGCTTGGTGACCTGCTTGGCCTTGACGGCGCCGAAGCCCATCTGGACGGCGGCGTAGCCGTCGGACTCGTCGGTGCGGACCTGGGTCACGACGCACGGCCCGGCCTGGATCACGGTCACCGGTACGACACGGTTGTTCTCGTCCCAGAGCTGGGTCATGCCGAGCTTGGTGCCCAGCAGGCCCTTCACCTTGCGTTCTGCATTCTTGGCGGTCATCGGTTGCAGTCCTTAGAGCTTGATCTCGATGTCGACACCGGCCGGGAGATCGAGCCGCATCAGCGAGTCGACCGTCTTCGGGGTGGGATCGATGATGTCGATCAGCCGCTTGTGGGTGCGCATCTCGAAGTGCTCCCGGCTGTCCTTGTACTTGTGCGGAGAACGGATCACGCAGAACACGTTCTTCTCGGTCGGCAGCGGCACCGGGCCGGCAACCTTGGCCCCCGTACGGGTCACCGTGTCGACGATCTTGCGCGCCGAGGAGTCGATCACCTCGTGGTCATAGGCCTTGAGCCTGATGCGGATCTTCTGTCCCGCCACGTCATCGTCCTTACTGTCGTACTAACCGGCTTGGGTTCTGCCACCGTGCTCCGACCCCCGAGGTCGGGCGTGTCGCGCGCACCCGGCACAGCATGGCTAGGCTCAGCCTTGCCGGGATTGTCGACGCGCCGACCCAATCGGATCGGGCCTTGAGGTCTCACGGTTCGGTGCTCACGCTCCCCCTGGCAGCGCAACGCACCCCGGCGACCCCGTCGGAGCAACCCGACAATCTTGGCAGAGACGTCCAGCGAGGGCAAATCGACCGGGCCCGCGGCACCGGACGGGCGGCGCCCGCGCCCCGCGACCGCCGCGAGCGGCCTCAGTCGACCGCGACGGTGAGCAGGATCGCCGCGTCGGTCAGGGCCCGCAGGCCGTGTCGCTGCCGCGGTACGGCGACAAGTTCGCCGGCCCGGATCGGCTGGCGCCGCTCGCCGACGGACAACTCCACCTCCCCGCTGATCACCTGCAACGACGCCGCCGGGGGCGCGAAGTGCTCGCCCAGTTCGGCGTCCTTGAGCAGGGCGGTCAGCGTCGCCCGCTGGGCCGCGCCGGAGATCAACGTCCGGGAAGCCCGGCGGGCCGTGGCCGAACCGGCCTGGGTCAGCAGTTCGGTGGCCAGTCCGGCCAGATCCGCAGGTTCGTGCTGAGCGGCATGATCGTTCACGGAAATCCACCTCACCGTGGTCGGAGTGGGAGCTGCCGGTGATCTCTCCCCTCGACCCTATGTCTTCCGGGCCGTCGGCGTCTTTCCGTAACCTGGGCAACTCTTTCGGCGACGCGAGGACGGCGATGACCAGCACCAAGCCTTGGCAACCGCACGACGGGACCGCGAACGGGACGGGTGACGAGGGTCCGGAACGACAGCGGAAGGTCGCGGTGGACCTCGGGCCCGGTGGGTCGCTCGAGCTCGAGGTCACCAGTCGGTCGGAGGTCGAGGCCGTGGTCGTCCCGGCCGGGCCGGGCGTGGCCGAGGTCCGGCTGACGCCGCGCGGGACCACGGTGATCCGGGCCGCCTGGCAACAGTCGGCCACCGACGTCGTCGCCTATTGGACTCCGGACAGCAGCGACCGTGGGCTGCCGCCGTACTGGCGCAGTCCGCGGACCTCGGCGTTGGAGAAGGGCGCGCCGGTCGCGTCCCTGATCGGGACCGGCGACCGCTCCCTCTGTACGGCCGCGGTCGCCGAGGCGGTCGCGCCGGTCCGGATCCGGTCCGGGGTGATCGAGGAGACCGGCGAGTTCGGGTTCTGGGTGGAGCAGACCGCAACGCCCGAGTCCGGCCTGGTGCTGCGGCTCGACCGCAGCGGCCGGCACTTCGCCGACACCCTGGCCGGCGTCGCCGACTGGTGGCGGGAACGGTATCCGGCCGAGGAGGCTCCGGTCGCGGCCCGGACGCCGGTCTACTCGACCTGGTACACGATGCACCAGCACGTCTCCGCGGCCAGCGTCGAACGGCAGGCGGCTCCGGCAGGCGATCTCGGCTGCACGATGATCATCGTCGACGACGGCTGGCACAGCACCGACCGCGGCCGCGGGTACGGGTTCGTCGGCGAGTGGGAGCCGTCGGCGGCCGCGTTCCCGGACCTGGCCGGGCACGTCGACGCCGTGCACCGGGCCGGGCTCACCTACCTGCTCTGGTACGCGATCCCGTTCGTCGGCCGGCAGACCGCGCTGTGGCCGACCGTGCAGCCGTACCTGCTGGCGGAGCGGGACGCCATGGACGCCGGCGTCGTCGATCCGCGCTATCCGACGATCCGGACCATGATCACGGACCGGTTGAGCCGGGCCGTGACCGAGTGGGGCATGGACGGTCTCAAGATCGACTTCGTCGACCAGTTCGCCGTCGAGAACCCGCCGCCGGCCGGACCGGAGGCCGACTGTGCCACCGTCACCGAGGGCGTCGACCGATTGCTGGCGGAGCTCCATGATCGTCTGCACGCGACCGGCAAGGCGCCGATGGTCGAACTGCGGCAGCCGTACGTGAGCCCGGGGCTGTGGCGGCACGCGTCCATGATCAGGGCCGGCGACTGCCCGCTCAGCGCGGCGCACAACCGGCAGCGCACTGTTGATCTTCGGCTGATCGCAGGTCCGCTGGCGGTCCATGCCGACATGATGATGTGGCACCCCACCGAGCGGCCGGAGCAGGTCGCGGTGCAGTTGATCAACACCCTGTTCGCCGTACCGCAGATCTCGGTCGATCTCACCGAGCAGACCCCGGACCAACTGGCCGTGATGCGGTTCTGGCTGGGCTTCGTCACGGAACACGCCGACGTTCTGCAGCACGGCCACTTCGCGCCGTCCCGCCCAGACCTGGTCTATCCCGTGGTCACCGCCGCCGGCCCGACGCTGGAGATCGTCGGCCGCTACGCCCCGCTGCCGGTTCAGCTGCCCACCGGGAAGCGGCTGCTGCTGGCCAACGCCGATCCCTCCGCCCAGGTGGCGTTGATCAGCCCGGACGAGCGCGACGTCGTCGCCACCGTGCAGGACTGCCAGGGCCGGCGGCTGAGTCAAGATCGACTTCGGCTGGTGCCGGGCCCCTGGTCCGTCGAGGTCCCGGTCGGCGGCCTGCTCACGATCGATCCGGCCTGATCCGTAATCGGACGCCGAACGTCCGGAATCGGTTCTACCGTGCCGCCATGGCCGACTTCACGATCAAGGCGCTCACTCCGGAGACGTTCGCCGACTTCGCCGCCCTCGTCGAACGCAACGGCGGCATGTTCGCCGGCTGCTGGTGCACGAAGTTCCATCCCGCCTGCGCGGAGGACGTCGGTGTGGACGCCCGGACACGCAAGGAGCGGCTGGTGGCCGACGGGATCGCCCACGCGGCGCTGGTCTACGACGGCGAGCGGGCCGTGGCCTGGGCCGAGTACGGCACGCCCGAGGAGCTGCCCGGCATCCATCACCGCAAGGAGTATCTCGCCACGGCCACCCGACTCCCCGACTACCGGATCACCTGCATCCTGGTCGAGCGGGGCCAGCGCGGCCGGGGTCTGGCGGCGCTCGCCCTGCGCGGCGCGGTGGACCTGATCGCCCGGGCCGGCGGCGGCATCGTCGAAGGCTACCCGCACGACACCCGCGGAGTCCGGAAGAAGAACTCGTCGTTCCTCTACAACGGCACCCGAGCGATGTACGAGCGCGAGGGTTTCAGCTACGACCGGCCGAAAGGCCTGGGCAACTGCGTCATGGTGCGCGAGGTGGCCGCCGGCCCGCCGGCTTGAGCGGACCGACAGGCGTCAGCCGCTCACGGCCGCCCGCGCAGCAGCAGGGCGGCCAGTCCGGCCAACGTCGTGCAGCCGAGGGCGATCAGGCCGAGCGGTACGGCGGACGTGCCGCCGGCCACTCCGGCCAGCGGAGCAGCGACGGCACCGATCGCGTACCGGGTCAGGCCGAGCAGCGACGCCGCGGTGCCGGCGATCCGCGGGTGGCCGGCCAGGGCGAGGGCGGTCGCCGGCGGACTGGTGACCCCGGCACCGCCGGTCAGCGCCACGATCGAGATGATCATGACCGGCAGCGGCAGGCCGAGCAGGGCGGTGCCCAGGATCCCGGCTCCACCGGCCGCGGACAGCACGAGGCCGTACGGGAGCAGGGTGCGCGGCCCGTGCCGGGCGCTCAGCCGACCGGACAGGAAACCCCCGATCACCAGTGCGAGGGAGCCGGCGGCGAAGACGTACGAATACTGCTGCGGGGTCAGCCGGTAGCCGTCCTGCAGCACGAACGTCGCGCCGCCGAGGTACGCGAACAGGGTGCCGCTGATCAGTCCGACGATCAGCGCCGGTCCGACGAAGCCGGGGTCGGTGATCAACCGGCGCAGCCCGGCCCGCAGGTCCGCCCCGCCCGCGGTCCGTCGCTCCGTCGGCAGCGACTCGGTGAAATTGATCATGGCGGCGAGCCAGATCGCGCCGCCGAGGCCGGCCAGCACGGTGAAGATGCCACGCCAGTCGGTGATCACGGCCAGGAAGCCGCCGAGCAGCGGGCCGATGATCGCGGCGACGCCGGTCAGCACGGCCAGGTTGCCGTAGTAGCGGACCAGCCGCGGGCCCTCGAAATGATCACGCCCGGACGCCTGCGCGATCACCATCCCGGTCGAACCGGCCAGGCCCTGCAGCAGCCGGGCCAAGATCAACAGTTCGACGTTCGGGCTGACCGCGCAGAGCAGCGAGGCGAGGATGTACACGCCGACGCCGATCAGCAGCGGGCGGCGCCGGCCGAACCGGTCCGACAGCGGGCCGACCAGCAACTGGCCGGAGGCCAGCCCGGCCAGGCAGGCGGTGATCGTCACCTGGGTCAACGAGGTCGAGGCGCCGAGTTCGACGCCGAGCGCCGGCAGCACCGGCAGGTAGAGGTCCATCGAGATCGGGCCGAACACGGTGAGCAGCCCGAGCACCATGATCAACGACCGGCCGACCGAGCCGGCCGGCGCGGGCTCAGTAGTCGGTGCCGGCACTCAGGTCCTGCCAGCGGTCGATCTCGGCCAGCTCCGCCCGCAGCACACCGCGGATCGCGGTCAGTGCGTCGGTGCCGAGCAGCAGCAGGGCGGGCGGTTCGGGCGCACCGACCGCTTCCATGATCGCCCGCGCGGCCTTCGCCGGGTCGCCGGGCTGCGTCCCGTGCACGGTGTCGTGCTCCTTCCGCCGCCGGCCGGCCGTGTCGGCGTAGTCGCCGATCGGTTCGGCGGACTGGGTCAAGGACCGGCCCGCGAAGTCGGTCCGGAAGCCGCCCGGCTCGACCACCATCGCGGTGATCCCGAGCGGGGCCACCTCGCCGCGCAGCGACCGGGTGATCCCTTCCAGAGCGGACTTGGCGGCCGAGTAGTAGCCGGAGCCGACCGGGGAGATCCGGGCGCCGATCGAGGACACGTTGACGACCGCACCGCTGCGGCGGGCCCGCATCCCGGGCAGGACGGCCTTGATCAACGCGACCGGACCGTACACGTGGGTGGCGAACAGCCGCTCGACGTCGTCCTCGGCCGCCTCCTCGACCGCGGCCCGAAGGCCGTAGCCGGCGTTGTTGACCAGGACGTCGACGCCGCCGAACCGTTCCTCGGCCTGCCGCACGGCCTCCGCCCGCTGGACGGGATCGGTCACGTCGAGGGCAACCGCGAGCGCGGTGTCGGGATGGGCGTCGGCCAGGTCGGCGACCGCTGCCGGGTCCCGCGCCGTGACCACGACGTTGTGCCCGGCGGCGAGCGTCGCCTCGGCGAGGGCGCGGCCGAGGCCGGTGGAGCAGCCGGTGATGAGCCAGGTGGACATGGGTGGTGATCCCTTCGTCGAAATCCGTGGCACCAGTCAAGATCGTGCGCCCCGAGCCGGGAAGTCCCTGGCGTTCCGGGTAACGCCAGTACCCCTTTAGACGACGCCCTTCTTGAGCAGGTAGCAGGCGTACGGGATCGTCTCGCCGGTCTGGACGAAGAAGCGGGCCTCGGCCGCCTGGCGGTAGAACTCGAACCGCTCCACCGACTGGATCGAGACGGCGGCCCCCTCGGCGGCGTCGGCGGCCTGCTGCAGTGCGGCCGCGGCCTCGTTGATCACGTCCGGTTGATCATCGATCTCCATCCGGCGGACCGGGTGATCGACGTAGGAGTCCAGCGGGAACACGCTGAGCAGCGCGGCGGCGGCGGTCTCGGTGGTCGCGGCGCGCAGATCGATCACCGGGCGGTCGTACCGGTAGGCCGGGAAGTTACGGTCCACCAGGCCGAACACGTCGCCATGCCCCAGCTGGTCCAGGTGCTTGAGCAACCGTCCGGTCAGCAACGGATCGAGGTTCTTCAGCATGTCCACTCCTCTACGAGATTCCGACGTTCGTTGATACGTTGACATACGTCAGGCCGCCCCGGGGACGCAGGTGGGAGTGATTCCGTGAGTCGACTGCTCGAGGTCACGTCGATCTCGAAGAGTTTCCCCGGTGTGCAGGCGCTGGCCGACGTGTCGTTCCAGCTCGACGCCGGCGAGGTGCTGGCGCTGGTCGGCGAGAACGGTGCCGGCAAGTCCACCCTGATGAAGATCCTGTCCGGCGGCTACACCGCCGACGCCGGGGCGATCATGCTCGACGGCAGGCCGGTCATGATCAACAGCCCACGGGCCGCGCAGCACCTGGGGATCAGCATCATCCATCAGGAGATGAACCTGATGCCGCATCTCACGGTGGCGCAGAACATCTACATCGGCCGGGAGCCGCGGGCCGGCGGCGTCTTCACCAGCGAGCGAAAGCTGATCGCCGAGACCGCCCGGCTGTTGCACCGGACCGGGATCGTGCTGGATCCGCGGGCGCCGGTCGGGTCGCTCACGGTCGCCCAGCAGCAGATGGTGGAGATCGCCAAGGCGATGTCGTTCCCGGCCACCCGGGTGCTGATCATGGACGAGCCGACGTCGGCCCTGTCGGACGCGGAGACCGACGTCCTGTTCGGCCTGATCCGGACCCTGGCCGACAGCGGCGTCGGGATCATCTACATCTCGCACCGGATGGAGGAACTGCGCCGGATCGCCGGCCGGGTCACCATCCTCCGGGACGGCCGGCACGTCGCCGACCACCGGATGGACGAGGTCGACGACACCATGATCATCTCCGAGATGGTCGGCCGGACCATCACGGCCAACACCCGGCCGGAATCGGCGCCGGCGACCGAGGAGTACGGCCTGGAGGTGATCGGGCTGTCGACGCCGCGGCTGCTCCGCGACGTGTCCTTCGCGGTCCGTCGCGGCGAGATCCTCGGCTTCGCCGGCCTGGTCGGGGCGGGTCGGACCGAGACCGCGCGGGCGATCATCGGCGCCGACCGGCACAGCGGCGGCCGGATCCTGGTCGGCGGCCGCCCGGTCCGGATCAATCACCCGGCCGACGCGGTCCGGCACGGCATCGGCTACCTGTCCGAGGACCGCAAGCGCTACGGGCTGCTGCTGGAGCGGACGGTGAACTCCAACGTGCTGCTCGCCTCGCTGCGGGACTACACCAACGCGCTCGGCTTCGTCGCCGCCGGCCGGGGCCGGCGCACCTCGCGCCGTTACGTCGACCTGCTCCGGATCAAGACGCCGTCGATCGACACGGCGGCACTCAACCTGTCCGGCGGCAACCAGCAGAAGATCGTGATCGCCAAGTGGCTGGCCCGCGACTGCGACGTGCTGATCTTCGACGAACCGACCCGGGGCATCGACGTCGGCGCCAAGGAGGAGATCTACCGGCTGCTCAACGAGCTCGCCGAGCAGGGCAAGTCGATCATCGTGATCTCCTCCGAACTGCCCGAGGTGCTGCGGCTGTCGCACCGGATCGCCGTGATGGCCGCCGGCCGGATCACCGGCGTCCTGGACAACGCCGAGGCCGACTCGGAGTCGATCATGGAGCTGGCCACCAAGTTCCACGGGCCGGCGACCATCGAGGCCGTCGAGCCCGGACCGGCCGAACCCACCGAACCCGCGCAGCAGAAGGAGGACTACCGGTGAGCACCCCGTTGGACGCCGACACCGCCGCCCTGGAACAGGGCCGGCGAGCCTCCTCCCCCGGACTGCTCCGGCGCGGCCTGCAGCAACTGCTGGCGTTCGGCTCGCTGATCGTGCTGGTGATCTTCTTCTCGATCGCCAGCGGCAACTTCTTCACGGTCAGCAACATCGTCGGCATCCTGCTCTCCACCGCCGTGATCGGGATCCTCGCCCTCGGCACCACGTTCGTGATCATCACCGGCGGGATCGACCTGTCCATCGGCACCGGGATGACGCTCTGCTCCGTGGTGACCGGGATCCTGATCGTCAACGCCGGGCTGCCGCTGCCGCTCGGCGTGATCGGCGGCATCCTGACCGGCGCCCTGATGGGCTTCCTCAACGGCGTCAACATCACCCTGCTGCGGTTGCCGCCGTTCATCGCGACGCTGGCCATGATGCTGGTGGCGCAGGGCCTGGCCCTGGTCGTCTCGGGCGTCCGGCCGATCTACTTCAGCGGCGTCCCGGGCTTCCGCGAGATCGCGCTGGCGGTGGCCATCCCGGGCGTCGCCCTGCCGATGGCGGTGGTCATCCTGTTCGCGATGGCCGCGCTGGCCTGGGTGATCCTGAGCCAGACGATCCTCGGCCGCTACACGTACGCGATCGGGAGCAACGAGGAGGCGACCCGGCTGTCGGGCATCAACACCCGGGCCTGGAAGATCATGATCTACAGCCTGGCCGGGCTGTTCACCGGCGTCGCCGGCGTGGTGATCGCGGCCCGGCTCAACTCGGCCCAGCCGCAGCTCGGCGTCGGGTACGAGCTGCAGGCGATCGCCGCCGTGATCATCGGCGGCACCTCGCTGCTCGGCGGCCGCGGATCGATTGTCGGTACGCTGATCGGAGCGCTGATCATGTCGGTGCTGATCAACGGACTGCGGATCCTCGCCATCCAGCCGGAATGGCAGAACGTCGTGGTCGGGCTGGTGATCCTGGTCGCCGTGTTCACCGACTCGCTGCGGCAGCGGCGCAGCAGCACGGGTTGACGAGAGAACGTACCAAACAAAGGAGTTGGCGATGAATCTGCGACGAACCATCGTGGCGGGGCTGGCCGTACTGCTGGCGTCGGTGGCGGGTTGCACCAGCGGTTCGACCGTGACCGAGGGCAGCGATCCCGGTGCGGGCGGCGGTGACAAGAAGTCGATCGCCCTGATCTCCAAGGGCTTCCAGCATCAGTTCTGGCAGGCGGTGAAGCAGGGCGCACAGGAGAAGGCGGACGAACTCGGCTACCAGTTGACCTTCGAGGGCCCGGCCGCCGAGACCGAGGTGGACGCGCAACTGCAGATGTTCCAGGCGGCGATCGACCGGAAGCCGGGCGCGATCGGCTTCGCGGCCTTGGACCCGAAGGCCTGCATCCCGCTGATGGACCAGGCCAAGCAGGCGAACATCCCGGTCGTCGAGTTCGACGCCGGCTGCGATTCGGACGTCCCGCTGAACATCTCCAAGACCGACAGCGAGGCCGCCGGAGCGCTGGCCGCCGACCACATGGCCGGCCTGATCGGCGAGGCCGGCAAGATCGCCGTCGTCGCGCACAGCCAGGTCAACTCGACCGCCGTCGAGCGGCGGGACGGCTTCATCAATCGGATGAAGGAGAAGTACCCCAAGATCGAGATCGTCGACACCCAGTACGGCGACGGTGATCATCTGAAGTCGTCCGACATCGCGAAGTCCATGATCGCGGCGCACCCCGATCTGAAGGGTCTGTACGGCACCAACGAGGGCTCGGCGATCGGCATCGTCAACGCCGTCGGTGAGCTCAACCTGGAGCCGGGCAAGCTCACCATCGTCGGCTTCGATTCCGGCAAGGCGCAGATCGACGCGATCAAGAGCGGCGTGATGGCCGGCGCGATCACCCAGGACCCGATCGGCATCGGCCGGACCACCGTCGAGTCGGCGGTGAAGGCGATCGAGGGCCAGACGCCGGAGAAGGTGATCGACACCGGCTCGTACTGGTACGACAAGACCAACCTGGACGACCCCAAGATCGCCAAGGTCCTCTACCAGTAACCCGCACCGACGAGCCGAAGGTCCCAACCGCGGCCGTTCCTTGCCGCGTCACTGCGGGTGACCGGTCGCGGTAGGGACCGAAGGCCCGTCCCCGCTCAGCGCGGCCAACGGGAACGTGGAACATTCGGCCGCGTCTGGTGCGCTCAATGTTCCACACAGATGCCTGCTCCCCGCCAGCCCGCACCCCCTCGCGACCGAGCCGTGTCCGTGTCCACCCGGCCTTCGGCACCTCCCGCACACCACCCCGTGTGCCGCGCCCCGACCCCACCCTGCCGACCGGCACCCGATCACTGGCGTTCCGGTCCCCGCCCCGACCCGCGTCCTCCCCACGCCTCGCGTCCCGCACCCGACGAGCGCCTCAGCTCGGCAGCGAGCGCCCAGTGTGAGCTTCGGACCCGCGATATCGATTCAGTCCTGGGACCCGGGACCTCGCACCGCAGATGCCGCGGACCCAAGGAAAGTGCTCACCCCCGTTCCCCCTTCCCGCCGACCGGTCACTTCCGCAGCGACACGCCGCCGAAACCGCTGCTTTTGTGACCGGTCGGCGGAATGAAGAAGGGGGCAGCGGGTGAGCACTTTGTCGGCGATGCTGGGGGCATGCGTGCTGATCGGCTGGTCGCGACACTGTTGCTGATGCAGTCCCGCGGGCGGGTGACGGCGGCGGAGGTTGCGGCCGAGCTCGAGGTCTCGGTGGCCACGGCCCGGCGTGATCTGGAGGCGCTGTCGACGGCCGGGGTGCCGGTCTATCCGCAGCCGGGGCGCGGCGGCGGCTGGTCGCTGGTGGGTGGGGCGCGGACCGATCTCAGTGGGTTGACCGAGACCGAGGCGCAGGCGTTGTTCCTGCTGCTCGGGCCGGCGGCGTCGCTGACGCCGGAGATCCGGACCGCGCTGCGCAAGCTGACCCGGGCGTTGCCGGCGACGTTCCGGGCCGAGGCGGAGCAGGCGGCCGAGGCGGTCGCGGTCGACCCGGCGGGCTGGGGCGAGCGGCGGCGGGATCGGCCGGAGCCGGTCGCGGTGCTGCAGCGGGCAGTGGTCCGGCGCCGCAAGGTGCGTTTCGGCTATCAGGGCCGGGAGCGGGTCGTCGGTCCGTGGGGCGTGGTCGCCAAGGGCGATCTCTGGTACCTGATCGCCGGGACCGAACGCGGTCGCCGGACCTACCGGGTGGACCGGATGGTCGACGTACGCCCGACCGACGAGCCCGCCGACCGGCCGGTCGACTTCGACCTCGCCGCCGCCTGGCAGGAGTTGTCCGAGGAGCTCGAGCGGCGCCGGTCCCTGGTCGCCGCCACGATCGAGGTCGAGGACCGCCTGGTGCCGGTGCTGCAGCGGATCTTCGGCCAGCACTGCCGTACGGAAGCGGAGGCCGAGGGACGGACCAGGCTGGTCGTGGCCGCCCACACGGTACGGTCCGTCGCCGAGCAACTGGCCGGCTTCGGTGCCTCGGTCGACGTGCTCGGACCGGAGCCGGTCCGCCGCGAGCTGGTCGCGATCGGCGAGGAGTTGATCACCCGCAATCGGAGTTGATCAAGCCTCCGGCAGCGGCGGCTGGGCGCCCGGATGGGTGACGTTGCGGCTGGCCGCGGCGCTCGCTGCGCGCATCGCGGTCGCCGGATCATCGCCGAGGCAGAGTCGGGCGGCCAGCGTGCCGCAGTACGCGTCGCCGGCGCCGGTCGTGTCGACCACCTGGACCCGGTCGGCCGGCGCGGTCAGCTCGCCCCAGCGGGACCCGTCGGTGCCCAGCGTGATCAACAGCGACCGCGGCCGGGCGCCCGCCTCGGCCAGCAGCTTCGCCTCGTGTTCGTTGGCGATCACCGGGTCGGCCAGGTCCAGCACGTCGGCCGGCAACGCCGCGTAGGGCGCGGTGTTGATGATCACTCGGGCACCCTGATCGGCCGCCTTGCGCACGGCGGCGGCCACCACCTCGAGGTCGAGTTCGAGCTGCACCATCAACACGTCGCCCGGGCCACAGTCGTCGAGCAGGGCAAGATCATCGTGGCTGACCCGGGCGTTGGCGCCCGGGGCGACGACGATCATGTTCTCGCCCTCGCTGTTCAGATAGATGATCGCGGTCCCGGTCGGCGCGGTCGGGTCGATCGCCAGCCGGCCGGTGTCGACGCCGTACCGGCCCAGCCGCTCGACGTACTCCCGGCCGTGCGGATCCTCGCCGACCCGTCCGATGAACAGCGACGGCGCCCCGGCCAGGGCCGCAGCCACGGCCTGGTTCGCCCCCTTGCCGCCGAACCGGTACTCGATGTCGCCCGACATCACGGTCTCACCCGGACCCGGGTGACGTTCCATCGCCAGGTGCAGATCCTGGCTCAACGAACCGAAAACGATCACCCGCCCCATTCAGGCCACCTCAGGAGAGCGTGAGGTCGAAGACCAGCGGCTTGGTGAACCCGAACGAGCCGCTCTTGGGCTGGATGGTCTCGACGGACGATCCGTAGTCATCGGTCGCGAACGTGCCCTGCGGCGCGTACGAGACCTTGATCGACTTCGTACCCTCCGGGATCTGGACCAGGACGTGCGGGGCGTCGCTGTAGTTGGAATACACGGGCAGTCCTTCGAGCACCTTGCCCGCCTTGCCGTCCGCCGTCACCTGGATCGACTTGTCCACGTCGAACGTCGGGTCCTCGAAGGCCGTCGTGTGGTCGCCCGCCTTCTGCGAGGTCGCGTTGTCCCAGTGCAGTTCGAGCCAGATCTGCCCCTCGGGCGCCCAGCCGTTGTCGTTGTCGAACGAGGTCAGCACGGCCTTCGTGAAGGTCACCCCGTGCTGGTAGGCGAAGGACCCGTTCTTCGTCGTCTGGGTGGCGAACTGCTTGTTCACCCCGAACTCGGTCTTGGGCAGGTAGTAGGCGGGGGCCGTCTTCGACGTACGTTCACCGGTCCGCATCGAGATCGTCTGGTCGACGCCGGACACCCCGACCACGAGCTCGGCGTCCTTGCCCTTCGGGACCGAGACGATGATCGTCTTCGTGTCGGCCTTCTCGGTGCCGTAGCCGCCGTCGAGCTCGAAGAAGTCCTTCAGGTCGGTCGTCTTGCCCTCGGCCCGGATCGAGAAGGCGGCCTCGGTGCCCTTGGTCAGCGAGCTGTGGTCGCGCGGTTCGATGGTCGCCGTGACGGCCAGGAACTCCTCGCCCTCGGCCGGTACGTAGAACGGAACCTCGCCCTCGGCGGGCAGCCGGTCGACCGGCCCGAACCGGGTCACCTCCAGCTGGTTCGCCGGCGCGATGATCACGCCCTGCTTGGGCGAGCCGGCGTTCACGATCTGGGCGGGGTCGCCGAGCGCGACGATCCCCGGCTCCGCCTTGGGCGCCTGCGGTTCCGGCACCTGATCGGCCGCGATCGGCTTCTTGCCGTCGGGCCGGTAGAGCTCGACGCCCTCCGGCACCTCGACCCCGGTCGCCATCATCCCGATGGAGCCGGGATCGACGGTCACCTCCTTGTTGCCGACCGCCTGCGGCTGGAAGCCGACCTCGTCGAAGACGCCCGGCTTGCCCTGATCCCGCAGGTGCCGGATCGGGCCGCACAGGGCCCGCGGCTGCAGCGTCCCGGTGTCCGGTTCGCGGAGCAGCCAGCAGTGCGTCTCCGACGCCTGCTGGGAATGCTGGTCGGTGGCCGAGCCGTCCCGCCAAGCGGATTCGATCACGGTCAGGAACGGGACCTTGTTGTCCACCTCCGCGCCGTTCACCCGAACCGTGGTGCCGCAGGCCGCCAGGGCCGAGAGCATCAGGGCCGAGACGATGAGTGCGGCAGCCTTCGTCGCCACCCGCCTGCGATTGAACACGTCAAACCCCCATCAGAAGGATGAAGCGAAAACCGAGAAACGAGAGCGTGCGGTTCGCTCGCCCCGAGGTACCTTAGCGGCAGGCTTTCAGTCCAGCCACCCGGAGTCGGTGGCGATCCGGACCGCCTCGGCGCGGTTCCCGGCGCCGAGCTTGCCGATCGCCGCGGACAGGTGATTGCGAACCGTTCCCTCGGACAGATGAACGGATTTCGCGATCGCGGTCGTCGAGCCGCCCTCGGCCGCGGCGGCCAGCACCTCGGCCTCGCGTTCGGTCAACGGCGACGCCCCGAGCCGCAGGCTGTCCACGGCCAGGGTCGGATCGACCACCCGGAGCCCGCGCATCACCCGGCGGATCCCGTCCACCAGCTGCTCGGCCGGCGCGTCCTTGATCATGAAGCCGACCGCGCCGGCCTCCATGGCCCGGCGCAGATAGCCGGGCCGGCCGAACGTGGTCAGGATGATCACCTTCGTGTCGGGGAAGTCGGCGGTGATCTTGGCCGTCGCGGCGATGCCGTCCTCGCCCAACCCGTCCGGTCCGGGCATCTGCACGTCCATCAGGATCACGTCCGGGGGCCGCCGCTGCACGGCCAGCAACACCTCGGCGCTGTCGGCCGCCTGGCCGATCACCTCGAGATCCGACTCCAGGCCGAGCAGGGCGGTGAAGGCCTGCCGGATCAGCGCCTGGTCGTCGGCGACCAGCACGGTGATCATGAACCGACCTCGAGGTGCCCCCGCCCGTTGGACTGGCGGTTCCGTTCGAACTCGCGGAACTCGGGCGAGCGCAGGTCGGCGACCAGCATTGTCCCGCCGCCCGGTGCGGGCAGCAGGTCCAGCGTCCCGTCGGCGTCCTTGAGTCGCTCGGCCAGGCCGGTCAGACCGGAGCCGTACTTCCCGCTGGAATGGCCGATGCCGTCGTCGATCACCTGGACCCGGTCGGACTGGAGCACGATCGTGCAGCGGGTCGCCTCGCTGTGCCGGACCACGTTGGTGACGGCCTCGCGGACGACATACCCGAAGAGTTCACTGATCGGATCCGGCAGCAACGGTACGGCGATCGGCAGCTCGGGCCGGATCCCGGCGGCGCTGAGCACAGACCGGGAGCTGGCCAGCTCGGTCGCCAGCCGTACCTCACGGATGCCGGAGACGGTGCTGCGCAGGTCGGACAGCACCTGCCGGGCCAGCTGCTCCACCTCTGCGATCTGCGGCCCGGCAGCCGCCGGGTCGGCGGCCAGCAGCCGTCGGGCCAGCCCGGCCTTGATCGAGATCGCGGTCAGCGAGTGGCCCAGAATGTCGTGCAGGTCGCGGCTGATCCGTTCCCGCTCGGCGACCACTGCGAGGCCGGCGACCCGCTTCTCGGCCACCCGGAGCCGGCGGTCGATCCGCGAGTTCTCGATCCCCATCGCGATCGACAGCCCGATCACCAGCGACATCGCCGCGATGATCACCGACACCCAGTCCCGGAAGGTGGCGGCGGTGCCGAGGATCAGCAGCACCAGGACCGGGATCGCGACCCGGGAGATCCGCCACGGCAGCTGGGTGGCCAGCAGGATCGCCAGATAGACGCCGAAGTAGACGAGCTGGTACTCGATGAACGGGATCATCGACAGCAGCACGATGGTGAACACGACGAGGTAGATCACCCGACCCCAGATCGGGGCGTCGCAGACCCACGGCGCCACCAGGTAGAGGATCGCCACGGTGCCGATCAGCAGGCTCATCCAGAACAGCTCCGGCCCGCCCTGCTGCACCTGGCTGGCCAGCGGCAGGGCCAGGAAGACCAGGCCCAGCAGATACATCCAGAGCCCGTTCTGCCAGGCCCGGCGCAGCGTCAGCGGTCGCGCCGGCTCGCAGTCGGTCCGTGCCCCGGGAGCGGCCCGGGGATCCTCGCCGATCCCGAACGGCCGCGCCCGCTTCCGCACCTTCGCCACCGAACTCCTCCAACTACTCGCCACGGCCTCCCCGCGAGGTCCTTGCGCAGGCACGGGTCGCATTCACCGTTTGCTGCTGGCGATGGCTCGACGATAGCCCAGCGCGCCCAGCAGGGTCAGCATCCCCGCCCAGCCGGCGAGCACGGCGATCCCGATCCAGGGGAAGGCGGTGCCGGTCGGCAGGAACGGGAAGCGGCCCAACTCCCCGATCCAGTACGACGGCAGGGCTCGCCCGATCAGCTGCAGGGTGGGCGGCATGAACTCCATCGGCATCCACAGGCCGCCCAGCAGCGCGAGCGCCATCAGCAACAGCGTGGTCAGCCCGCCGACCGCCTCGGTCTTCACCCAGAGCCCGATCACCAGGCCGAGCACGATCATCGGGATCAGCGAGATCCAGACCAGCCCGATCGAGGCCAGCCAGACCCCGAGCGGGGCCCGGACACCGCCGATCAGGAAGCCGGCCAGGTCCACCACCAGGATGGACGGCAGCACCAAGATCATCGTCACCGCGGCACGGGCCCAAAGGAACGACTGCGGCGGCAGCGCGGTCAGGCCGAGCTGCCGGAACCAGCCCGACTTCCGTTCGACGGCCAGGTAGGCGCCGCCGCTCATCGCCGCGCCGAGCGCTCCGTAGCTGCCCATCGACACCATGATCAACGCGGAGTACTCGACCCCGGCCG
Source organism: Microlunatus sp. YIM B11417 (assembly GCF_059617205.1). Classification (NCBI taxonomy): domain Bacteria; kingdom Bacillati; phylum Actinomycetota; class Actinomycetes; order Propionibacteriales; family Propionibacteriaceae; genus Microlunatus; species Microlunatus sp. YIM B11417. Next base: position 889,259 of record NZ_JCAMPJ010000002.1, on the reverse strand, counting down.
CCGACGGCGCCGACCCGAACAGCTGTGAGAAGAGCACGTACATGACCAGCGGCAGGCTGAAGGTGAAGATCACGTACCCGACGTTCTTGGCGGTCAGGAACGTGCTGTGCAGCGTGTAGTGGAGCACCGGGCGCAGGCCGCCGCGCGCTGAGCTTGACGAAGTGCCGGGCCGGATCGGGCCTTGCCCTTCGACAAGCTCAGGGAGCGAGCCCGACTCGGTCATTCCGGCGGTGGTGACTCTCATGCCGTGCTCTCCTCGGTGGTCAGGGCCAGGAAGGCGTCCTCGAGGCTGGCCGCGGTGACCTCGATCTCGCGGGCGGCGGGCTGCCGCTCCAGCAGCGCGCGGAGGGCTCGATCGGAGTCGTCGCAGGACAGCTCGAGCCGGGCGCCGACCCGGGCCACCCGGACCACACCGGGCAGGCTGCCGATCACGTCCAGGTCGAGCGCCGGGTCGGCGGCCAGCCCGATGATCTTGCCGCTGACGCGCGACTTGATCACGTCACCGGAACCGTCGGCGACCACCGACCCGGCCGCCAGGACGACGATCCGGTCCGCGGCCTGGTCGGCCTCCTCCAGGTAGTGGGTGGCGAACAACACGGTCCGGCCGTCCGCGGTGACGTCCCGCATCGACGTCCAGAACCGGCGCCGCAGTTCGACGTCCATTGCCACGGTCGGCTCGTCCAAGATCATCAGTTCGGGGTCGGGCAGCAGCGCGAGCGCGTAGCGGACCCGCTGCGCCTGGCCGCCGGACAGCCGTTCGGTCCGGGTCTTCAGGAAGTCGGCCAGTTCGGCCCGCTCGATCACCTCGTCGAGCGGCAGCGGGTGCGTGTGGAGGCCGTGCATCAGGGCCAGCAGCTCCCGTACGGTGCAGTCGGAGAGCAGCGCGCCGGCCTGCAGCATGGCACCGACCCGGCCGTCCCGGACCGCGGTCAGCGGGTCGCTGCCGAACACCCGGACCTGGCCGGCGTCCGGCCGGATCAGGCCCAAGATCATCTCGTTCAGCGTCGACTTGCCGGCCCCGTTCGGTCCCAGCAGGGCGACGATCTCGCCCGGCTCGATGCGCAGGTCGACGTCACGGACCGCGGTCACCGAGCCGTAGGACTTGCGGACGCCGGTCAGGGCCAGGGCTGGTTCGGATGGCTCACCGTTCACGGGTCTCAGTCTGCTGGCGTACGGACGGATCGACCCAGCCGCATTGTCAGCGGTTGGCCATGACATCTGTCATCCCGCCCGTGGCCACACCGTGTCCTATCGTGGGCTGGGTGAAACGCTCACCCGGCACCCGCTTCGTCCGTCTGATCGCAGCCCTCGGTCTGGCCCTGGCCGGCCTCTTCGCGCTCGCGCCGGCGGCCGCCGCCGAGGGGGACGACTGGGCGATCACCAAGTATGCGATGGCGGTCCAGCTCGCCGAGGACGGCACCGCCAAGATCAGCGTCGACTTCGATTTCGACTTCGGCGCCGAGGAGGGCCACGGGCCGTACCTCGTGCTGCCGTCGCGGCAGGCCATCCCGGGCGACTCGGAACACTGGCGCAGCTTCCCGATCGAGCTCGGCGCGGTGACCAGCGGCACCGGGGCCCCGACCGACGTCGACACCGAGACCAAGAACGGCCTGCTCGCCGTCAAGATCGGCGACGAGAACAAGGAAGTCTCCGGGCTGCAGTCGTACCACGTCGAGTACACGATCCGGGGCTTGATCAATCCGCGCGCCGAGGGCGGCCTGGACGAGCTGAACTGGAACGTGATCAGCAACTGGGAGGTGCCGCTGCGGAACGTGTCGATCATCGTCAACGGCCCGGCCGACATCTCCGCGGTCAAGTGCTTCACCGGGCAGGCCGGCAGCCAGCAGCAGTGCCAGGCGTCGGGTTCGGGCGTCGGCTCGCAGTTCACAGTGCCGGAGGTGCCGGAAGGGCAGGGCATGACGATCGTCGCCGGCTGGCCGGGCGGCACCTTCGTCGGTGCCGAGCCGATCCTGACCAAGCGGCACAACCTCGGCAACACGTTCACCACCAACCCGATCACCGTCGGTGGCGGCGTGCTGATCGCGGCCCTCGGCACCGGCGGCCTGGCCGCGATCGCCCGGCGCCGCGGCCGGGACGAGCGCTTCGCCGGGCTGACCCCGGGCCTGGCCCCGACGGCCGGTGCGGACGGGGCGGCGACCACGGTCGGCGGCAGCAGCGGCCCGGTCGCGGTCCGCTTCACCCCGCCGGACGACGCCCGGCCCGGTGAGGTCGGCGCGCTGATCGACGAGAAGGCGCAGCAGCGCGACGTGACGGCGACCGTGATCGACCTCGCGGTCCGCGGGCACCTGCGGATCGCCGAGGTGGAGCCCGAGCCCGGCTCCAAGCTGCCCGGCGGCAAGGACTGGGAACTGACCCGGCTGGGCGGCTCCGATCAGCTCCGCGGGTACGAGTCCGCGGCGCTGAACGGGCTGTTCGACAAGGGCAACCCGATCCGGATGACCGAGGCGATGGCCGGACTCACCGGCGCCGGCGTACCGGCCAAGCTGCTCACCGACGTGACCGACGAACGCGGCTGGTTCAAGGCCAACCCCGGCACCGTGCGCGGTCTCTGGATCCTGGCCGGCTGCGGCATCGTCGTGCTCGGCGCGATCGCGACCGCCGTCCTGGCCGCGACGATCGGCTGGGGCATCATCGGCCTCGGCATCGTCCTGCTCGGCGTGATGACCTTCGTGTTCTCCGGCCGGATGCCGGCCCGGACCGCCACCGGCACGGCGATGCTGGACCAGGCCAAGGGCTTCCGGCTGTACCTGGAGACCGCCGAGGCCGAGCAGTTGAAGTTCGAGGAGGGCGAGGACCTGTTCTCCCGCTATCTCCCGTACGCGATCGTGTTCGGGGTTGCCGACCGCTGGGCCAAGATCTTCGCCGATCTGTCCGCCCGAGGCCACGACGTGCCGCAGCCGGACTGGTATGTCGGGCCGTACGTCGGGGCCGCGGCGTTCTACGGCTCCGGCGGCTTCAGCAGCAGCCTGGACGCGTTCTCCAGCGCGAGCAGCGCCGCGATGACGGCCGCATCATCCGGGTCCGGCGGCGGCAGCGGCTTCGGCGGCGGCGGCTCGGTCGGCGGCGGGGTCGGCGGCGGCGGTGGCGGTGGCTGGTGAGTCCCGGCTCAGCCGGCCCGGAGCCGATTGCGCAGCGTGATCAACCGCTTCCGTAGCTCCGCGCGATCGCCCGGCTCGCCGAGCCGCGGATCGTAGTTCCGCAGATCCACCTCGCGGGCCAGGTCCGCCGAGCCGCCGAGGTCGTCGATCTCGCGGACCAGACCGTCCAGCTCGGCACCGAAGACCGTGAACCCGTGCACCAGGATGTCGGTCAGGGCATGATCACCGGGCTTTCCGTTGGGCATGACCCACATCATGCCGGAGCCGCGATGCCGTCGGAATAACCGTCCCACCCGTCGCGGTTGCCGATTTCCGTGAGCACCCTGACCCTTCCGAACGAACTCCGCGACCTGATCGCCGCCGGCCCGCTGGTACACCTGACCACGATCAACCCCGACGGCGGCCCGCAGGTCTCCGTCGTCTGGGCCGGTCTGGACGGCGACGACCTGGTGACGGCCCACCTCGGCCGGATCCGCAAGCTGCGCAATCTCGAGCGGGATCCGCGAGCCGTCCTGTCCTTCCTCGCCCCCGGGACGCCCGGCGAGCTGGAACACCCGTACGTCACGCTCCGGGCCCGCGGCACCGTCGTCGAGAGCGACCGTGCCTGGGATCTGCTGAACGACTGGATGAAGCTGTACGTGGGCCCGGGCCAGGAGTTCCCGGCGCCGCGAACCTCGGGCTACCTGGTCCGCTACGAGGTGGACCGGATCGGCGGCGTCGGCCCTTGGGCCGAGTGACGCGCCGGGCAACCTGGGATTCCGACTCCGGTCAGATCTGAGCGAAAGCGTCCGGCCGCGCCGCCCGAAGCCGATTGGATGCGCGGACGGGCCGAACCGGCGGAGGGCCGGGGCTGATCGTCCGCTCGGTGCGGTCGCGGCGGATGGCCCGGCGAGGCCGGCCATCCCGGCTCGGGTGCGCGCCGGGGTGGGCGCCCTGGTCGCGGATCGGGATTAGACTGACGGCCGCCAGCGGGGAGGGAATCCGGTGCGAGCCCGGAACTGCCCCGCAGCGGTGAGTGGCGACGGCGACCGCGCCGAACGCACTGGGCCTGAGCCGTGAGGCGGGCCTGGGAAGCGGCGGCCGCCGGCAGGTCGGCAACGGCCGGAACCCACGAGTCCGAAAACCTGCCGCTGGTGTCCGGGTCGCCGATCCGGGCGTCCGGCGCCGCGAGGGACGGTCCGCCGGATCCACGTCCGGCCGCACAGCGGCCGAGGTCCGGAAGGCCTTGCACCAGTGAGCATTCACGGCATCCGCGGGCGGTTGCTCGCGTTGTTGATCACCGCGAGCATGATCGGCTTGGCCGGCTGCGGTACGACAGCACCGCCGGCCCAGACGTCGTCCTCGGCGCCGGCCGGCGTCGACAGCGCCGGCTGCGTCCAGGGCTTCGATCCCGGGGCCGACTACTACCCCCAGAAGCAGCAGCTCGAGTTCGCCGAGAATTTCACGATCAGTTACCACGGGTCGTACCAGGTGGTCACGGTGAAGCAGCCGGTCGTCGGCGGCAAGCCGGAGAGCTACGTCCTGCTCCGGTGCGGAGCACCGAAGCCGGAGCTGACCGGTGACCTGGCCGGCGCGCAGGTGATCACGACGCCCGTGACGAGCCTCTTCTCGGGCTCCACGACACACCTGCCCGCCCTCGAGGCGCTCGGCAAGCTGGACACGGTGACCGGGGTCGCCGCGAAGGCGTACATCTCCTCGGAGGCGGCCAAGAAGCGGGCTTCCGGCGCCGAGGTGACCGAGTACGCGGCCGCCGGGACGCCGGACGCGGAGACGATCGTCGCCGCGAAGCCGGATGTGCTGATCACCGACGGCACCGACTCACCCGCCTATGCGACGGTCCGCGACGCCGGCATCGGAGTGCTCGGCGGCGCCGAGTTCCTGGAGACCGACCCGCTCGGCCGGGCCGAGTGGCTCAAGCTGTTCGCGGCGCTGACCGGCACCGAGGCCGAGGCCGGACCGATCTTCGACAAGATCCGCGACGACTACACCAGGACGAAGCAGCTGGTCGCCGACGCCGAACCGGTCGACCTCGTGCTCAGCCAGCCGTACCAGGGCGTCTGGTCGGTCCCGGCCGGCGGCAGCTTCGCGGGCAAGATGATCAAGGACGCTGGTGGCACCTGGCCGTGGCAGGACGACCCGTCCACCGGGTCGATCAACACCGACCTGGAGGCCGTCCTCGGCAAGTCGGGCTCGGCCAGGACCTGGATCACCACGGCCAACTGGCGGACCAAGAAGGAGGCCACCGCCGAGGAGCCGCGGCTGGCCGAGTTCACCGCGTACAAGTCGGGCAAACTCTGGGCGCCGAGCAAGCAGCTCAACGACGCCGGCGGCAACAACTACTTCGAGCTCGGCGTGCTGCGGCCCGACCTCACCCTGGCCGACCTCGTCGCGATCACCCACCCCGACCTGCTGCCCGACCACACCTTCACCTTCTACCAACCCCTCTCGTGACCGCCCCCACCCCCACGACATCCGCCGACCGGTCACCGAAGCAGCCGTTCTCGCGGCGTGTCGCCGCACCAGTGACCGGTCGGCGGAATTGGGGGGTGGGGGTGCTGATCCTGGCCGGGCTGCTGGTGCTCGCGGTCGGCGTGGTCGCGGTCGCGGCGGCGGTCGGCACGGTCAACATCCCGGTGCCGGCCGTGCTCCGGTTCCTCTTCACCGGCGATGCCGGAGACCCGACCTGGACCACGCTGCTGGACCGGGTCCGCCTCCCCCGCGTCGGTACGGCGGCGACGGCGGGAGCCGGGCTGGCGGTGGCCGGGCTGGTCATGCAGACGCTGTTCGCGAACCCGCTCGCCGACCCGTACGTGCTCGGCATCTCGTCCGGGGCCAGCCTCGGCGTCGCCCTGGTCACGCTCGGCGGCGGCTCGGTCGGCGCCGGGTTCGTCGCGATCACCGGTGCCGGCCGGGCCGGGGTGGTGGTCGCGGCGGCGGCCGGCGCGCTCGCCGTCCTGTTGGTGATCTTGTTGTTCGGCCGCTGGATCTCCTCGGTGATCACACTGTTGATCATCGGCGTGATGGTGTCGTCGGCGGTCGGCGCGATCACCTCGCTGCTACTGGCGTTCGCCGAACCGGCACGGTTGCAGCAGTTCATCTCCTGGGGGCTCGGCTCGTTCAGCGGCGTCCCGCGCGGTGACCTGGTCCTGCTCATGATCATCGTCGGCGTCGCCGCGATCATCCTGGCCGGCCTGAGCCAGAGCCTGAACGCGATGCTGCTCGGCGAGCGGTATGCCGTGACGATGGGGGTCCGGGTCCGGCTGATCCGCTACACCGCGATCACGGCGACCGCGATCATCGCCGGCGCGGTGACCGCCTACTGCGGCCCGATCGCCTTCCTCGGCATTGCCGTACCGCACCTGGCCCGGCTTCTGATCGGCACCTCGGACCACCGGATCCTGCTGCCGGCGACACTGCTGCTCGGAGTGATCATCGCGGTCGGCTGTTCCATGATCACCCAGCTGCCGCCCGGCGACCTGGTGCTGCCGGTGAACGTCGTGTCCGCGTTGGTCGGGGTGCCCGTCGTACTGGTGGTGCTGGTCCGGTCGCGCCGACTGGCGGCGGGAGCGGTCTGATGGAACACCGCCTCAGCCTGACCGGCGTCGCCGTCGGCTACCGGGCCCACCGGCCGCGGACCGGCGCCGCCGTGATCGCCGACCGGATCGAGGTCGACGCCGACTCCGGCACGGTGACCGCACTGCTCGGGCCGAACGGCGCCGGCAAGTCCACCCTGCTCCGCTCGATCGTCGGGCTGCAGCCGCTGCTGGCCGGCCGGGCCCTGCTGGACGGCCAGCCGATCGACCACCTCCCTGCTCAGGTACGCGCCCGTCGGCTGGCCGTCGTGCTGACCGACCGGGTCGACGCCGGCCTGCTCACCGCGCGTGAGGTGGCCCAGCTGGGCCGGCATCCGTACGCGCGCCTGACCGGACGGCTGAGTGCCCGGGAGCGTGACCTGGTCGACGGCGTGCTGCACCGCCTGCACGCGCAGCCGTGGGCCGACCGCCGGTTCGCCGAGCTGTCCGACGGCCAGCGGCAGCGGATCCTGCTGGCCCGCGCCCTGATCACCGAGCCCGAGTTGTTGATCTTGGACGAGCCGACCTCGTTCCTCGACGTCGGGGCCCGCGTGGAGCTGATGATCCTGCTGCGGGAACTGGCCGCCGAGCAGGGCCTGATCGTTGTCGTGTCGACCCACGAGGTCGAGCTGGCCCTGCGGACCGCCGACGCGGCGTGGTTGATCGACAACGGCACGGTCCGGTCCGGCACGCCGGAGGAGTTGATCACGTCGGGTGCGATCGCCGGGGTGTTCGAGACCCCCTCCGCGCGGTTCGACGCGGCGACCCGGACCTTCGGCCCGGTGATCAGCTCGCAGCCCGGTGCCGACCGCCCGCATCCAGAGCCCGGGAGATCGCCATCGCGGTAGACCGGACCACCGGCGCGAACTGCCGCGCCTGGGCCAGTTCGGTCGCGCCGGTCACCGAGATCGCGCCGACGACGGTCCGGCGGCGGTGGAACACCGGCGCCGCGACGCAGAACAGCCCGGGCCGGGATTCCTCGACGTCGTAGGCGATCCGGGACTCCCGGATCCGCGCGAGTTCACGGCGCAACTGGTCCGGCCGGGTGATCGTCTTGCCGGTCCGGGCCTCCAGCGGGCCGGCCAGCACCGACTCCACCAGCGCCGGCGAGCTGAAGGCCAGGATCGCCTTGCCCAGGCCGGTCGCGTGCATCGGGGCCCGGCCGCCCGGCCGGTAGTGGTTCACCCGGTTCGCCGCCGGCGAGATCTTCTCGATGTAGATGATCTCCGAGCCCCGCGGGACGGCGACGTTGCAGGTGAGCCGGGTGATCTCGTTCAGCGTGTGCGCGTACGGAATCGTCAGCTCGCGCAGCTTCGCGTGGTCGGGCACCAGGTGGCCGAGCTCGAACAGCCGGACGCCGAGCCGCATCCCGCGCGGCCCGCGTTCCAGCGCACCCCAGCGTTCCAGGTCGCCGACCAGCCGGTGCGTGGTCGACTTCGGGATGCCGGAGCGCCGGGCCATCTCGCTGATGCTCAGCTCGACGTCGTGCTCGGAGAACAGGTCGAGCAACGCCAGGCCGCGCAGCAGCGAGGACTGTGCCGACGCGTCGCCGGACTGATCAGCGGGACGCAACATGTCCGTTCCTCCGCCCGAGATGATGAGCCTGGGTGGTGTCGAACACCACGTGTCGAGCACTCAGGGCCAGGTCGTAGTATCCGCCCGATTTCCACGTTTCGCAATCGTTGCGCCACGTTTCGGAATCCGGTTACCGTCAGGCCTCGCCTGCCGGATCGTGGCGAAGAATGGCCCGCATGACGCTCTCCGTACTCTTCCTCGGCGGCACCGGCACCATCAGCAGCTGGTGCGCCCGGCGCGCGGTCGACGCCGGCATCGCGCTCACCGTGCTCAACCGCGGCACCACCACCCGGCGCCCGCTGCCCGAGGGGGTCGAGGCGCTGCGCGGCGATGCCCGCGACCCGGACTCGGTCCGCGCCGCGATCGGCGACCGCCGCTTCGACGTGGTGGTCGATTTCGTCGCGTTCCTGCCCGAGCACGTGGCGGCCGACATCGAGGTGTTCCGCGGCCGGACCGGCCAGTTCATCTTCATCAGCTCGGCGTCGGCGTACCAGAAGCCGGTCGGCCGGCTGCCGATCACCGAGTCGACCCCGCTGCACAACCCGTTCTGGAAATACTCCCGGGACAAGATCGCCTGCGAGAACGTCTTGATCGACGCCTACCGGAACGAGGGTTTCCCGGCCACGATCGTCCGTCCGTCGCACACCTACGACGAACTGCGCACGCCGCTGCTCGGCGGGCACGCCGACATCGACCGGATGCGTGCCGGCCGGCCGGTGCTGGTGCACGGCGACGGCACCTCGCTCTGGACCCTGACCCACAGTTCCGACTTCGCCGTCGCGTTCACCGGGCTGCTCGGCGACCGGCGGACGGTCGGCGACAGCTTCACGATCACGTCCGACGAGGCGCTCACCTGGGACCAGGTCTACCGGGCGATCGGCGCCGCCGCCGGGGCCGAACCGAATCTGGTGCACGTCTCCTCCGAGACCATCGCCCGCTACGCGCCCAGCCAGGGACCCGGCCTGCTCGGCGACAAGGCGCACTCGGTCGTGTTCGACAACACCAAGATCAAGTCCGTGGTGCCCTCCTACGTCTGCAAGGTGCCGTACGCGGAGGGGGCTCGACGGATCGTCGCCGCCTATGACGCCGACCCGTCGCTCGCCTCGCCGAACCAGGAGTTCGAGGACGTCTACGACACGCTGGTCGGCCTCGCCACCAGCGCGCCCTGAGCCTGCCGAAGGGCCGAGCCGGATCGGATCTTGCCCTTCGACAAGCTCAGGGAACGTTGTCGATCAGTCGAAGTGCAGCGAGTCGGTCCGCTCGCGCTTGATCTCGAAGAAGTACGGGAACGAGGCGAGCGTGACCGTCGCGTCCCAGAGCTTGCCCGCCTCCTCGCCGCGCGGGATCCGGGTGATCACCGGTCCGAAGAACGCGACACCGTTGACGTGGATCGTCGGCGTGCCGACGTCCTTGCCGACCTTGTCCATGCCCTCGTGGTGACTGGCCCGGATCTCCTCGTCGTACTCCGTCGACTCGGCGGCCTCGGCCAACTCCAGGGGCAGCTCCAGCTCGTCCAGCGATTCCTTGATCACCTCGGCGAAGTCCTTGTTGCCCTGGTTGTGGATCCTGGTGCCGTACGCGGTGTAGAGCGGGCTCAGGATCTCGTCGCCCTTGAGCCGGGCGGCCGCGATGGCGACCCGCTGCAGGGCCCAGCCGCGGGCGACGCCGTTCCGGTAGTCGTCGGAGATGTCCTGCTTCTCGTTCAGCACGGCGAGACTCATCACATGGAACTTGGTCTCGATGTCGCGGACCTTCTCCACCTCGAGGATCCAGCGGGACGTGATCCAGCAGAACGGGCAGAGCGGGTCGAACCAGAAGTCGGCGCGATCGCGCGCAGTGGTATCAGTCACGCACAACGACAACCCAGCGCCGCCGGCAGCTATTCCCGTAGGCTCGCCGGGTGATCCCGAGCTCGACGTACCGGCTGCAGATCCGACCCGGCTTCACCCTGTCCGACGCCGCCGAGCTGACCGGCTATCTGGCCGAGCTGGGCGTCGGCGCGGTGTACCTCTCGCCGCTGCTGCGGGCCACCAGCGGCTCCGATCACGGGTACGACACCACGGACCCGACGGTGATCGACCCGGACCGTGGCGGCGACGCGGGCTGGCGGGCGCTGCTCGAGGCGGCCCGCGAGCACGGGCTCGGCGTGGTCGTCGACATCGTGCCGAACCACCTGGGGATCTCCGTGCCGCAGGAGAATCCGGCTTGGTGGGATGTGCTGACCCACGGGCCGGAGTCGCGTTACGCCGGCTGGTTCGACGTCGACTGGGCCGCCGGACCGATCATCCTGCCGATCCTCGGTGACGAGGGCTCGCCGGAACTGGTCGACGGCGAGTTGCGCTATTTCGAGCACCGGTTCCCGCTGGCGCCGGGCAGTTGGTCCGAGGGCGACGACGCCGCGGCCGTTCATGATCGACAGCACTACCGACTGGTGCACTGGTCCCGCGGTGATCATGACCTGACCTACCGGCGGTTCTTCTCGATCACCACCCTGGCCGGGGTACGGGTCGAGGACGAGTCGGTCTTCGCGGCGACCCATGCCAAGATCGCCGACCTGGTCGCGGACGGGATCGACGGGCTGCGGATCGATCATCCGGACGGGCTTGCCGACCCGACCGGCTACCTGGGCCGGCTGCGCCGGCTCGCTCCGGACGCCTGGATCGTCGCCGAGAAGATCCTGGAGCCCGGCGAGGAACTGCCGGCCGAATGGCCGATCGCCGGCAGCACCGGGTACGACGCCCTGGCCGAGGTGGACCGGGTGCTCCGCGACCAAGATCAGGACGGGCCGCTGACCGAGCTGTACCGCGAACTGACCGGCGACGACGCGAGCTTCGCGGAGCACGTCGAGCGCGGCAAGCGGATGGTTGCCGAGACCCTGTTCCAGGCCGAGCAGCGGCGGCTGGCCCGGCTCGCCCCGGACGTCGAGCGGACCGGCGAGGCGCTGGCCGAGGTCGCCGTCGCCTACGAGGTCTACCGGTCCTACCTGCCGATCGGCGGCGACCGGCTGGACCGGGCCATCGACGAGGCCACGCGGCGGCGCCCGGACCTTGCGGAAACCCTTTCCGGGTTGGATTCTCGGCTCCGCGATCCGGCCGACGAGCTGGCGGCACGGCTGCAGCAGCTGGCCGGGGCCGTGATGGCCAAGGGGGTCGAGGACACCGCCTACTACCGCTACAGCAGGTTCGTCGGCGGCAACGAGGTGGGCGGCGATCCGGCCCGGGTCGGCGGCACGGTCGAGGAGTTCCATGCCGCGCAACGGCGGCGACTGGACCGCAGCCCGGACGCGATGACCGCGCTGTCCACCCACGACACCAAGCGCGGCGAGGACGTCCGGGCCCGGCTCGCCGTACTCCCGGAGCTCGGTGAACTCTGGGCCGGCTTCGCCACGACCTTCCTGGACCGGACCGGGCTGCCGAATCGCCGGTTCGGTTACCTGCTGGCGCAGACCCTGGCCGGCACCGGCCCGATCGAACGGGACCGGCTGCACGCGTACGCGGAGAAGGCGGCCCGGGAGGCCGCAGAGGAGACCGGCTGGACCCGGGTCGATGCCGGGTACGAGAGCGCACTGCGGACGGCGGTCGACCTCGCCTACGACGACCCCGAGCTACGCGCGGCCTGGGACCGGCTGGACACCATGATCACCGGCCCGGCGCGGTCCAACGCGCTGGCCGCGAAGCTGCTCCAGCTGACCGCGCCCGGTGTCCCGGATGTCTATCAGGGTACGGAACTGTGGACCGACTCACTGGTCGACCCGGACAACCGGCGTCCGGTCGACTTCGGCCGGCGAGCCTCGCTGCTGGCCGGGCTTGATCATGCTCCCCCGGTCGACGCCAGCGGCGCGGCGAAGCTCTGGGTGACCAGGTGCGCACTCAGGCTGCGCCGGGAGGTGCCCGGCCTGTTCACCGGCTACCGGCCGGTGCCGGCGACCGGGCCCGCGGCCGCGCACCTGGTCGGCTTCGACCGTGGCGGCGTGATCACGCTCGCCACCCGGCTACCGGTCGGGCTGGCCCGGACCGGCTGGGCCGACAGCACCGTCGACCTGCCCAGCGGGCTCCGGGACCGCATCACCGGCCGGGAGGTCGCCGGCGGGCCCACCGAGCTCGCCACCCTGCTGACCGACTACCCGGTCGCGCTGCTGGCCCCGGCCCGGTGAGCCCTCAGAGCCCGTCGGGGGCATCGGTGAGGGCCCTGGTCTCCCGACGGAGCACGGCCGTCGTCCGTACGATCCAGTCGGCGATCGCGGCCTGCTGATCGGGCGGATACCGCTCGGCGAGCTCGGCCATCGACCGGCTCAGTGACCGGAACGCGGCCGCCGCACGCGGGTTCGGCCGCGGCACCGCGATGATCACGACCCGCCGCCGGTCGGCCGGATCCCGGTCCCGGCGGACCAGCCCCGCCCGGTCCAGCCGGTCCACCAGGCCGGTGATCGCGCCGGGCGTCAGACCGGTCCGGCGGGCCAGGTCGGTCGCGGTCAGCGGGCCGTGCCGGGCCACGATCCCGTACGCCTTGTGGTCCGTTGCCGACAATCCGCTCACCGCACCGATCGCCTCGTGGAACAACACGATGGCGTCGCTGAGTTCGGCGCCCAGCCGGCCCGGATCGAGGTCGGCCGCACCGGGGTCCGGTCCAGGGTTGCCCTGATGTCGTCCGTCCCGGCTCATGAAACTATTTTAGTCATCTAAACCATTCACCTCTCTGAAGGAATCGATCATGACACGTCCCACCTGGCGGCAGGCCCTGGACACCCTCGGCGAGGCGATCCGGTTCTTCGGCCGCAACTACCCGGTCGTCTTCGGCTTCGGCGTCCTGGCCTCGATCCAGCGCGCGGGCTCCGTGCTGTTCGGCGATCAACTGCCCGCCGCCGCGAACCTGGCCGGGGAGGTGTTCACGTTCGGAGTCCGGGCCGCGTTCGTCGCCTGGCTCGGCTGGCGGCTGCTGGCTCGCGAACCCGAAGGGTCGTCGTTCCCCGAGTCGGCCCGGCGGATCGGGCGCGGCCTGGTGGCCTCCTGGCGGGTGCAGCTGTGGCACGCCGGCTACCTGCTGGCCCTGACCTTGATCTTCAACAACCTGCTCGAGGGCGTCGGTCCGCTGCTGGTCCCGGCGTCGGCTCAGGACCTGTTCTGGGCAGCGTTGCTCGCGATCAAGAACGTGACGATCATCCCGTTCTGCATGATCTGGTTGATCATGATCCTCCGCCGCGCGCTGCACGGAGCTGCTGCCACTCCGCGACCAGCGCCGGAGTCCGTTCGGCCACGAAGCTGAAGAAGTCCCGGGTCTCGGCCAGCCGCCGGCCGGCCGCGGTGTCCTCGCCGACCGCGTCGACACCGCGGTCGAACTCGGCGGCCAGCCGCGGATAGACGGGATTGCGGGAGATCACGGCCTCGTACCAGTGATCACTGCCGAGCGAGTACGAGTCCAGCCGCTCACCCGGATTGCGGGACTTGATCAGGAACCCGGCCTGGATCAACGAGCGTCCGGCACCGCTGATCGCGGCCGGGCTGACGGACAGGGTCTCGGTCAGCTCGGGTACGGTCAGACTGCCGGTCTCCGACGAGAGCACGGCGCCGAGCACCCGGGCCGCCATCCGCTGCAGCCCGGATCCGGCCAGCACCAACGCCAGACTCTCGATGAATTCGACCCGTGACTCGACCATCGTCCCTCCCGTCACCTCTGTGGCACCTTACCGGCCGTTCAGCCGGTCCGGAGATCCCGGCGACGCAAGGCCTGCAACCCGATCACGGCCAGCCCCGCCGTGATCACGGTCAGGACGATCAGCGGAACGACCTGCAGGGCGGCCCCGGTGATGATCTTGCTCACGTACGCGAACGGGATGACGAGGTTCGCCGCGGCGTAGCGCAGCCCGAGGATTGGACCGAGGCTCTCGCCGAACACGTTGACGAAGATCCAGGCGAGCCAGCCGCCGACCACCGCGATCCGCGGGGCCAGCCCGATCAACGCCATGATCACCCCGGCGAGCACCCAGATCGCCGGCACCTGGATCACCGCCGCCGCGAGCACGCGGCCGACCTGGGCCGGCCCGGTGCCGGAGGTGACGCCGTAACTGAGCCCTGCGGCGAGCCCGCTGGCCACCATGATCGCGAGGCTCCCGGCCAGGGCGATCAGCAACTGGGCGCCGGCCCAGGCCCGGCGGCTGATCGTGGTGGACAGGGTGACCTCGGCCAGCCCGCCGGCCTCGTCGGCGCGAAGCCGCGCCAGCACCAGCACCGGATCGAGCGCGACCGTGCCGGCGATCGAGACCAAGATCATCCAGATGAAGGTGTCGGCGATCGGCGCGTCCGGCCGGGCCGCATAGCGACCCAGGAACTCCTGGATCTGCGGCCCGCCGCGGTCGGCGATCTCGGGCATCCCGGCCGCGACGCCGGCGGTGGCCAGCGAGATCCCGGTGCAGGCAGCCAGCCAGCCGACCAGGAAGCCACGCTGCAGCCGCCAGGCCAGCCCGAGCGCACCCGACAGACTCGGTGCGGCCGCGTCCGGCCCCGGCCGGGCCGCGATCACGCCGGAGCCGAGATCCCGCCGGTCGGCCAGCCGAGCCGTGACGACGATTCCCGCCACGACAGCGGCGAACGGCACCAGCAGGACTGCCCAATGCTCACCCCCGTACGGGGCGATCAGATGGCTCCAGCCGGTGAAGGACAGCCAGCGCAGGCCGAGCAACCCGCTGCCGTCGGCCACGAACCGGATCAGGTACGCCAGCCCCAGCGCGACCGCCGCCAGCACCGTGGCGCCCCGAGCCCGTTCGGTCAGTTGGGCCGCCAACACGGCGATCACCGCGGCCACCGCGCCGGCCGCCACCAGCGCGGCGGCGAAGGCGAGGCTGCCACCGACCCCGGCGCCGAGCATGATCAGGCCCACCCCGATCAGGGCAGCGGTGATGATCACGACCACCAGCCCGATGATCAAGCCGGACAGCCAGGAGGCGTGCCGGCCGACCAGGCCGGCCCGGACCAGCTCGAGCCGGCCGGACTCCTCCTCGGCCCTGGTCTGCCGGATCACGATCATGATCGCGAACAGGGCCAGCAGCAGGTACAGGATGTCGCCGATCTTCCACACGACCAGGGCGCCGAGCGTGGCACCGCCCAGTTGCCCGGTGAACGCTGTGAGTGCGGTGTTGCCGCCGACCTCGGCGGCGAAGGCCTCCCGGTCGGCGACCGACGGGAAGGTCCGCGCGTACTGCAACGCGGTGCCGATGCCGAGCAGCACCAGGAACGCGACGGTCCCGATCAGCAGCACCCGGTTCCGGCGCAGGCCGAGCCGCACCGCGAATCCCGTTCCCTGGAAGGGATTCCCGTCGATCATCGGACCGCTCCGACCGGTTCCTCGGTCTGGTAGTGCCGGAGGAACAGATCCTCGAGGCTGGGCGGCCGGCTGACCAGACTGCCGACGCCGGCCCGGGCCAGCGCGCCGAGCAGTTCGCTCAGCGCGTGCGCGTCGACCTGGCAGTTGATCATGGAACCGGCCAGCCGGACGTCGTGTACGCCGGCCAGTCCGGCCAGGTCCGGCACCGGACCGGTCAGCTCGGCGGTGATCGAGGTGCGAGTGAGGTGACGCAGGTCCGCGAGCGTGCCGGACTCCACCGTGCGGCCGGACCGGATGATCGTCACCCGGTCGCACAGTGCCTCGACCTCGGACAGGATGTGCGAGGACAGCAGCACGGTCCGCCCGGCGGACCGCTCCTGCTGGATGCAGTCCGTGAAGACCGCCTCCATCAGCGGGTCGAGGCCGGAGGTCGGCTCGTCCAGGATCAACAGGTCCACCCGGGCCGCCAGCGCCGCGATCAGCGCGACCTTCTGCCGGTTGCCCTTGGAATAGGTACGGCACCGCTTGCGCGGGTCGAGGTCGAACCGCTCGATCAGTTCGGCGCGCCGGGCCGGGTCGAGTCCACCACGGAGCCGGCCGAGCAGATCGATCACCTCGCCGCCGGTGAGGTTCGGCCAGAGGGCGACATCGCCGGGCACGTAGGCCAGCCGACGATGCAGCTCGGTCGCGTCCTGCCAGGGGTCATTGCCGAACAGCCGGACGACGCCGAGGTCGGCCCGGATCAGGCCGAGCAGGATCCGGATGGTGGTGGACTTCCCCGCCCCGTTGGGGCCCAGGAAGCCGTGCACCTCGCCGGACCCGACCTGCAGGTCGAGCCCGTCGAGGGCGACGTTCGTGCCGTACGCCTTGCGCAGGCCGGCGATCTCGATGATGGGAGTCACGCCTGTCAGCGTACGTCGATATTCACAGATTTGTGAAGATTGTGAATTGTGTGCTCGACTCAGGCGCGGCTGAACCAGGTGACCTGGGCGCCATTGTCGAACTCCTCGCGCCGGGTCGGCCTGAACCGAGTCGGATCGAACCCACCGGCGAACATCGGGATCCCGGCGCCGGCGACGACCGGATAGCTCTTGATGATCAAGGCGTCGACCTCCGGCAGCACCGAGGCGGCGAGCTTGCCGCCACCACACAGCCAGATGTCGAGCTCCGATGCCTCGGCCTTCAGCCGGCGCACCAGCGAGATCGGGTCGTCGACCACCTCGACCGTCGGGTCGTCGACCTCCAGCGTGCTGGAGACCACGTACTCCCGAAGATGCGCGTACGGGTGCGTCGACGGGATCTCCAGGGCCGGCTCGAACGTGCCCCGGCCCATGATCAGCGTGTCGAACGCCTTGTTCTCGGCGCCGTCGAACCCGAGAGCTCGGCGGACATGCGTCGGCAGGGTCTCCGGGTAGCGCTCGTTGATCCAGTTCATCATCTCCTCCGACACCGGATAGAAGTCGACCTCCTGACCGGGGCCGGCGATGTAGCCGTCGAGGGACACCCCGACGTAGTAGACGAGCTTGCGCATCCTGTGATCCTCTCCTCGAAGTACTTCAAGCATAGTACTTCAAGCGGAGTGGTTACAAGTGCGAGCAGTGCGACGGGAGTCACGTCGATCGCACCTTCGGTCGGACTGCCGCGCCGGTAGTGTCCGGGGTCCGACCGTGGCCGGGACGCCACCGCTTCAGCACCCACGAGCGTGCGGCCGCCGGCCACGGTCCTCCCGCCGGGCGGGTCAGGGAGCGGGAACCAGCCCCTCCGAGCGCACCAGCCAGTCCGCCGGGAAGCCCGGCGCCACCCGCCTGGGCCCGTCCGTCCAGCCGGCGGCCATCATCGCGACGGCGGCCAGCAGTCCGCCGTTGCCCGGCAGGTAGAGCGGCAGCGAACTGGTCTGCCGGTTGTGTCCGTTGGGCAGCACCTCGTTCTTGTGCCGATCGGCGAGCAGGGCGTCGATCGCGACGTCGGGCCGGTCCAGGCGCGCGGCGCACATGGCGATCACCGGGTAGTCCCAGCCCCAGGTGCTGGACCAGTCCCAGTCGCCGAGGACGTCGTCCAGGGTCGCCGCCATCACCGCGGAGTTGATCTTGGTCGTCTGCGGCAGCACGCCGAGGGCGCACAGCATGGACGGGTGATCGGTCCGGATCGTGTACGGGTCGACGCCGATCGCCGGGTAACGACCCTCCCGCGGGACCGGCGCGATGATCTTGTCGGAGACCTCCCGCCAGGCGGGGTCGGCGGGACGGCCGAGCCGCCCCCGCCAACGGCAGGCCAGGTCCAGGGCCCAGTGCCAGTAGACGAGTTCGTACGTCGGGTTCCACAGCTCGGCCCGCATCCCGCCGTAACTCTCCTGGGCCGGGATCAGCGGCGGGCCGAGCTCGTACCCGCGGTCGGTGGGCACCGCCAGGTCCGCCATGAAGTCCGCACTGGCGAAGACGACGTCGGCGAACTCCTCCAGCACCGCACGGTCCGGTCGGGCCCGGTAGGCCAACTCGGCCAGGAAGATCGGGTGCGGCTGCTGCCAGACCAGGAACGGGCCGATCGAGCTGGGCGCCTCGCGGACGTCCGGCCCGATCTGCTTGGGCCAGCGCGCGCCCCGATAGCCCTGATCTGCGGCGATCGCCCGGGCCGCCGGCAAGGCGCCGTGATACCAGCGCAGGCTGCGCAACAGCAGGTCCGGCCGACCCCAGAGCGCGAAGTGGGCACTGTGCCACCAATGCATCTCCAGGTGGAACTTGCCGCGCCAGGAGTTGCCGATCAGGCCGGTCTCGGCCGGCGGCGTCGAGCCGGCACTGAGCGCGGTCAGGTACTGCGACAGCACCGTGCGCCGTTCCAGTTCCGCCGCCCGCGGATCGTCGGTGCCGGACAGGTCCACCGCTCCACCGCCGGACCAGTAGCCGGACCACCAGGCCGCCGCCCGCCGCCGGACGTCGGCGAACGCCGGAAGTTGATCTTGGAGCCGCTCGGGCCCGAACCAGGCGCGCAGCTCGAGCTCGTTCGCGTCACCCGGGTCCAGCCGGAGCGTGTGCGGGCCGCCCCGGTGCAGCCTCGCTCCCGGCGTCGCCGCCAGGTGGACCTCGTAGTGAGTGTCGTCCAGGTCGCGCCGGATCGCCCACCCGTCCTCGGTCGACTCCAGCTCGGTGCGGTGCCGGTCGGGTGCTGACCAGTCGGCCGAGCGGTGCCAGTCCTCGCTGCCGTACGGGAAGTCGAGCCGGATCGCCAGCAGCCCGGTCGACAGTGCGGACGAGACGATCCGGACCGCGACGAGATCCCGGTCCGGGTCGCAGACGGTGATCACCCGGACCTCGTGACCAGCCAGGGTGAAGGTGCTGTGCAGGGCTCCGTTCCAGGCGTCCAGGCGCTGCTCGGGCGACTCCAGGTCGGCGGGCCCGATCGCCTCGCCGGCCGGCCCGCGGTCGGTCCGGACGAACCCGAGCAGGCCGAGATGCAGCCGGTGCGGATTGGCCCGCAACCAGAGATCACGATCATTGGTCCCGTGCTCGGTGCCGCCCTTGACCGCTCCGGTCTGGTCGACGTAGCGAACCGGGCCGCGCGGGCTCTCGTACGTGATCATGGAATCGGCGATCCGGTACGGTTCCGCCGGCGGAACACTGTGCCAGCCCCACTGGCTCATCGTGCCGAGCAGCGTCCCGTCCACCGCTTCCGGATCCCGCGGGCCGACCGGATAGTGCTCGGGAAAGGTCTGCAGACCGGTCAGATCGGCCGTGAAGCAGAACTCTCCGTTGCCGACCGTCAGCGGCGACCGCGGATCCGCCTCCCGCAGCACCACCTCGTGCCGCCGCACCACCGCCTGCCGATCGATGCCGTCCACCGTTCCCCCTCGGGGTGAGAAATCGCTTTCTCGGGTGAGAGTATCCGGCGCGGTGGTCCGCGGCGGAGCCGGGTTCTCGACCACCGGCCCCAAGCCCGCCGCCGCCCGCGGGCCGTGAGTCCCGCCCCGCCGCCCCCGGTCTCGAGCGCAGCAACGATCCCGAACCCTTCCCGCCGACCGGTCACTTGCGCAGCGACACACCGTCAGAACCGCTGCTTGGGTGACCGGTCGGCGGAATCGGCGGTGGGGCCGAAGCGGAGGGCGATGCCGTCCAGCAGCAGGGCGAGGCCGGCGTCGAGGACCGCGTCCAGGTCGAGGTCGGGCGGGTCCTCCCCGCCGAACAGCCGAGACATCAGGGCCGAGGAGTTCGGGGCCAGCAGCTCGGCCAGATCGGAGTGCGCCGACTCCGCGGGAACGGACCCTGCGGGAGCGGGGGCGGTGCGACGCGGCACGGCCTCGGCGCTCCAGAGCAGCGCGATGCCCTGGACCAGGCCGGAGACGGCCAGGTAGCCCGCCAGCAGGTCGCGCGACGGCAACCCCGGCCGGTCCAGGGCGGTCAGGTAGCGCTCCAGGATCTCGAACAGGGCCGGCCCGACCGGCGGCCGGATCCGCGCCAGCACGGTGAGCAGCCACGGGTGGCTCCGGTAGAGCTCCCATTCCTGACGTGCCTCGTGGCGGAGCCGGGTCCGCCAGTCCGCCGACCCGGGCGGCGCCGGTACGTCAGCGAGGACGAGCTCGGCCATCGCGGCCAGCAGGGCGTCGCGATCGGCGTAGTAGCGGTAGAGCGCGGCGGTCGCGACTCCGAGCTCGGTCGCCAACCGCCGGGTGGACAGGGCGTCCAGGCCCAACCGGTCGGCCAGCTGGACCGCGGTCCGCGCGATGGAGACCGCGGTCAACGGCCGGCCGCGGCGCCGTGGGGCGGGTTCGGGCGCCGTGCTGACGGCGTCCCGGCGGGAGCGGTACGAGCGGGCCTGGCAGGAACGGGAGCAGTAGCGGCGGCGCCGGCCACGCTCGGGCTGAACCAGGCTGCGGCCGCATTCCCGGCAGCTCGCCCGAACCCGTTCGTACGCCATTTCGTCACACTAGCCGCTGTGACGAAACGGTGGGAGACCCCGCTTCTCAAACCTAATCTGGCCGGACACACAGTGATCACCGGGAGGAGCCAGCATGCCAGATCCGCTCACCGTGCGGCGCGCGACGGACGCGGACCGCGACGCCGTGATCCACGCGTTCGGCCGATGCACCGATGAGGTGGTGACGTCCTGGGTGGTGGCCGGCGAGTCCGACGCGTCGTTCCGGGACGAGCAGGTCCCTCTGATCATCGACTCGGGCCTGCAGCAGGACGAGGTCTGGATCGCCGGCTTCGGCGACGAGGTCTGGGCCGTCGCTATCTGGCAGCGGGTCGAGTCGGTGGACCGGTTCCGGACGGACGCCGACGGTGCCGGCGAACTACACCGGCAGAACCCGGACTTCGCCCCGTTCCGCCGGCTCGCCGCCGTGACGGCCTACCTCGCCGATGAGCACCCCCGGGAGTTCCCGCATCTCTATCTGCAGGTCATGGTCACCGTGCCCGAGCGGCGGGGCCAGGGCGCGGGGCGCGCGCTTCTCGAGACCCGATTGGCCCTGCTGGAGGGCGAGGGAGTGCCGGCGTTCCTGGAGGCCAGCACCGAGCGAGCAGCCCGGCTCTATGCCCGGTGCGGCTTCCGCCGCGAGGGGCGCCCGCATCCCCTGCCGGAGGGCGGACCGACCTTGATCCCCATGTGGTTCAGGCGCCCCTGATCACCTTCAGGGAAAGACAAAGCCCCGGTCCGCTGCTGCGGACCGGGGCTTCGCCGGATGATCAGTTGATCACTTGATGATCTTCGTGACCCGACCGGCGCCGACGGTGCGGCCACCCTCACGGATCGCGAACTTCAGCTCTTCCTCCATGGCGATCGGCTGGATCAGCTGAACGGACATGTCGGTGTTGTCGCCCGGCATCACCATGTCGGTGCCCTCCGGGAGCTGAACGACGCCGGTGACGTCGGTCGTCCGGAAGTAGAACTGCGGGCGGTAGTTGTTGAAGAACGGCGTGTGACGGCCGCCCTCCTCCTTGCTCAGGATGTAGACGCGCGCCTCGAACTCCGTGTGCGGGGTCGTGGTGCCCGGCTTGATGATGACCATGCCGCGCTCGACGTCCTCGCGCTTGGTGCCGCGGAGCAGCAGACCGACGTTCTCACCGGCCTGGCCCTCGTCGAGCAGCTTGCGGAACATCTCGACACCGGTGACCGTGGTGGTCTGCTTGGTGTCGCGGATGCCGATGATGTCGACGGTCTCGTTGACCTTGACGACGCCACGCTCGATCCGGCCGGTCACCACGGTGCCACGGCCGGTGATCGTGAAGACATCCTCGACCGGCATCAGGAACGGCTTGTCGACGTCGCGCTCCGGCTGCGGGATGTAGTCGTCCACGGCCTTCATCAGCTCGAGGATCGAACCGGCCCACTTCTCGTCGCCGTTCAGCGCCGGGAAGGCCGCGACCTTGACGATCGGGGCGTTGTCGCCGTCGAACTCCTGGCTGGACAGCAGCTCCCGCACCTCGAGCTCAACCAGCTCCAGGATCTCCTCGTCGTCGACCATGTCGCACTTGTTGAGCGCGACGACGATCGCCGGAACGCCGACCTGACGGGCCAGCAGCACGTGCTCGCGCGTCTGCGGCATCGGGCCGTCGGTCGCCGCGACCACGAGGATCGCGCCGTCCATCTGAGCCGCGCCGGTGATCATGTTCTTGATGTAGTCGGCGTGACCCGGGCAGTCGACGTGTGCGTAGTGCCGCGCCTCGGTCTGGTACTCGATGTGGGTAATCGAGATGGTGATGCCCCGCTGCCGCTCTTCCGGCGCCTTGTCGATGTTCTCGAAGGCTTCGGTGTTCGGGTTGCCGACGGGATCGTGGTCGTGGAGCACCTTCGAGATCGCCGCGGTCAACGTGGTCTTGCCGTGGTCGATATGCCCGATGGTGCCGATGTTGACGTGCGGCTTAGTCCGCTCGAACTTGGCCTTTGCCACTTGGGCTCCTTCTGGGTTTGTCGCCACGCGGTAGCGGGGCGCATATTTCTATCGGTTCTGCTAGGTCGGACCCTGCTTGATCGGACACAGCCCGGCCTAAGTGTTGTGGTTGTCTTCGTTCAGGTCAAACCGTGAGGAATTCACTCACCGCGGGACTTCTGAACGATCTCGTCGGAGATCGTCTTGGGCACCTCGGCGTAGGAGTGGAACTCCATCGTGTAGCTCGCCTGACCGGACGTCTTGGACCGGAGATCGCCCACGTAGCCGAACATCTCCGACAGGGGTACGAGGGCGTCGACAACCTTGTTGCCGTGCTGGTCCTTCATCTCCTGCACCTGGCCGCGGCGGGCGTTGAGGTCGCCGATCACCGTACCCAGGTAGTCCTCCGGCGTGGTCACCTCGACCGCCATCATCGGCTCCAGCAGCGCGGGATCGGCCCGGCGCGCGGCCTCCTTGAAGACCATCGAGCCGGCGATCTTGAACGCGAGCTCGGAGGAGTCGACGTCGTGGTACGCACCGTCGGTCAGGGTCACCTTGATGTCCTCGACCGGGTAACCGGCCAGGACGCCGAACTGCATGGCCTCCTGGATGCCCTGATCCACCGACGGGATGTATTCCCGCGGGATCCGGCCACCGGTGATCCCGTTGACGAACTCGTAACCCGAACCGGCTTCCTGCGGCTCGAGATCGATCAACACCTTGGCGTACTGACCCGAACCACCGGACTGCTTCTTGTGCAGGTACTCGACCTTCTCCACCTTGCGGCGCAGCGTCTCCCGGTAGGCCACCTGCGGCTTGCCGATGTTGGCCTCGACCTTGAACTCGCGCTTCATCCGGTCGATCATCACCTCGAGGTGAAGCTCGCCCATGCCCGCGATGATCGTCTGGCCGGTCTCCTCGTCGGTGTGGACGCGGAAGGTCGGGTCCTCCTCGGCCAGCCGCTGGATGGCGACACCCAGCTTCTCCTGGTCCGACTTGGTCTTCGGCTCGATGGCCTGCTCGATCACCGGCGCCGGGAAGTCCATCGACTCCAGCACGACCAGGTTGTTCGGGTCGGACAGCGTCTCACCCGTGGTGGTGTCCTTCAGCCCCATCACGGCGACGATCTGCCCGGCACCGACCGACGCGATCTCCTCACGCTTGTTCGCGTGCATCTGGTAGATCTTGCCGATCCGCTCGCGGCGCTGCTTGGTGCTGTTGATCACCTGGCTGCCCGCCTCCAGCCGGCCGGAGTACAGCCGGATGTAGGTCAGCTTGCCGAGGTGCGGGTCGGCCGCGATCTTGAACGCCAGCGCGGCGAACGGGTCGTCGTCGCTGGGATGGCGCTCGATCTCCACCGACTCGTCGCCGGGCTTGAAGCCCATGATGGCGGGGATGTCGGTCGGGGCCGGCAGGTACGCGATCACCGCGTCCAGCAGCGGCTGGACGCCCTTGTTCTTGAACGCGGAGCCGCAGAAGACGGCCGTGATGGCGCTGGACAGCACCGCGCGGCGGACGGCGTGCTGGAGCTGTTCCGCGGTGGGCTCCTCGCCCTCCAGGTAGAGCTCCATCAGCTCGTCGTCGTGCTCGGCGACCAGCTCGACCAGTTCGGCGTGCGCCTGCTCGGCGCGCTCCTTCATGTCGGCCGGGATCTCCTCGACCTCGTAGTCCTCACCGATCGCGGTCTCGCCGCGCCAGGTCAGGGCCTGCATCTTGACCAGGTCGACGACGCCGATGAAGCCGCCCTCGGCACCGATCGGCAGCTGCATGACGGCGGGAATGGCGTTCAGCCGTTCCTTGATCGTCTTCACGCAGAAGTCGAAGCTGGCGCCGGTGCGGTCCAGCTTGTTGACGAAGCAGATCCGCGGGACGCCGTAACGGTTCGCCTGCCGCCACACGGTCTGGCTCTGCGGCTCGACGCCGGCCACACCGTCGAAGACGGCGACCGCACCGTCGAGCACCCGCAGGTTGCGCTCCACCTCGATGGTGAAGTCGACGTGTCCCGGGGTGTCGATGATGTTGATCTGGTGGTCTTTCCAGTGACAGGTCGTCGCGGCGGACGTGATCGTGATGCCGCGCTCCTGCTCCTGCTCCATCCAGTCCATCGTGGCCGCGCCGTCGTGGACCTCACCGATCTTGTAGTTGATCCCGGTGTAGAACAAGATCCGCTCGGTGGTCGTGGTCTTGCCCGCATCGATATGGGCCATGATCCCGATGTTGCGGACCTTGCCCAGGTCAGTCTTGATCTCGACGGCCATGGGGACGCGTTCAACCTCTTCTTTGTACGAAAATTGCGGTGCCCCTGGTGCCGGATCGAATCCGGCACCGGGGCGGTGGGGGTGCCGCTGTTACCAGCGGTAGTGGGCGAAGGCGCGGTTGGCCTCGGCCATCTTGTGCGTGTCCTCGCGACGCTTGACCGCAGCGCCAAGCCCGTTCGAGGCGTCCAGCAGCTCGTTCATCAGCCGCTCGGACATGGTCTTCTCGCGACGCTGCCGGGAGAAGGAGATCAGCCAGCGCAGCGCCAGGGTCGTCGACCGGCCCGGCTTCACGTCGACCGGCACCTGGTAGGTGGCGCCACCGACGCGGCGGCTCTTCACCTCGAGGGCGGGGCGCACGTTGTCCAGTGCCCGCTTGAGCGTCTGCACCGGATCGACACCGGTCTTGGCCCGGGTGCCCTCCAGGGCCGAGTACACGATGTTCTGCGCGATGGTCTTCTTGCCGTCGACGAGCACCTTGCTGACCAGCTGGCTGACCAGCGGCGAGCCGTACACGGGATCGACCATCACCGGGCGCCGCGGGGCGGGGCCATTGCGGGGCATTACTTCTCCTTCTTCGCGCCGTACCGGCTGCGAGCCTGCTTGCGGTTCTTGACACCCTGCGCGTCCAGCGAGCCGCGGATGACCTTGTAGCGGACACCCGGCAGGTCTCGCACTCGACCGCCGCGGACGAGCACCATCGAGTGCTCCTGCAGGTTGTGGCCGACGCCGGGGATGTAGGCGGTGACCTCGACCCCCGAGGACAGCTTGACCCGGGCGACCTTGCGCAGAGCCGAGTTCGGCTTCTTCGGTGTGGTGGTGTACACCCGCGTGCACACGCCGCGACGCTGGGGCGAACCCTTGAGCGCAGGCGTCTTCGACTTGCTCACCTTGTCTGCGCGGCCCTTCCGGACCAACTGCTGAATTGTGGGCACCGCTGAATATCTCTTTCTGTCACCGGATCTGAGGGTGCGCCCTGCCAGGGAGACCCGGCCGGACAGCTGTGCGAACACGCAGGATCACGGGGATCAAAGCCGGGCACGCACCAAGATTCGGGCAAGCCCGAACACAGTGGACAAGGTTATCCGGTCAGTCCTCGCCGGTCAAAGCGTGCACGGTGGCGCCGTGACCAGGGGCTTTCCGACCTCCAGAATAGGCGCGCGGACCAAGCCGGTCGGGCACCACCGGCGCGTGTTGCACGATCGGTCAGCCGAGGCTGAAGGTCTCGCCCCGGGACGCCATCCCGTGCAGCTCCTCGCCCAGGTCCTCGGGGCCCGCGGCGAGCATGCCCGGCAGCAGTTCGGGCGCGTCGATCAGGGCCGCGAAGGCGTACGCGATCGTCACGTCGTGCGCGGGCCGGTGGATCACCTCGATCGGGTCGCCGGCGCTCAGCTCGCCCGCCTCGAGGATCCGCAGGTACGCCCCCGGCCGCCGGTCCCGGACGAAGTGCTTCAGCCAGCCGCGTTCGCCGGTCCAGCCGCGGAACGTCGCGCACGGGATCCGTGGCGAGGTGACCTGGACGACCACCCGGGCACCGATCCGCCAGCGCTCCCCGATCCGGGCCTCGTTCACGTCGATCCCGCTGGTGGTCAGGTTCTCGCCGAAGTACCCGTCGGCCAGCTCGCGGCCCAGCCGGTGCGACCAGGCGGCCAGGTCCTCCCGCTGGAACACGTACAGGGCCTGGTCGTCGCCGCCGTGGTTCTTCCGGTCCCCGATGAAGTCGCCGACCAGCCCGCTGCCGAGCCCGCCGTGCTTCGGTCCGGGCGGCCGGACCTGCACCGGCCCGGCCACCGGTCGCTTGTCGATCCCGGTCGACGTCTCATCTTTGTACGGGTTCGGCGCCGCCCGCCCGACGTTGATCGACGCTACGTGTCCCACCCGGCCGAGCCTACGGTCCGCTCCCCCGCGACTCCGAGCGGATTTTCTCCGGCACGGCAGCCAACTCCACGATCACCCGGTCCAGAGCAGCGGCGGTCCGGGTCAACTGATCGGCCTCGGCGAGGATCCGGGCCCGTTCCTCGCCGAGCCGACGAGCCAGGTACGGGGTGCGCAGTGTCGGATCGGTGAGACACGGCAGCACATCCAGGATCGTCCGGCTGCTCAGTCCCGCGTCCAGCAGCCGCCGGATCAATGCCACCCGGTCCACCGCCCGGGCGTCGAACACCCGCTGCCCGCTGCTGGTCCGGTTCGCCTCGAGCAGGCCCTGGCTCTCGTAGTAACGGATCGACCGCACGCTCGCCCCGGTCCGCGTCGCCAACTCCCCGATCCGCATCGTCGAACCTCCTCTTGCCCCTGACATCGGCGTCAGGCTCTATCTTCCCGGCATGACCCAGCATCCGATTCCCCGCGGCCTGACCGAGCTGCTCGACGCGACCCTGTCCGAGACCGACCTGCTGGCGCGCACCGTACGTCTCGCGGAGGAGCACGCGGCCGCCGGCCACCCACCGTTCACCGCGCTGGTGATCAAGGACGGGCGGGTGATCGGCGTCGGCGCCAACCGGATCCTGATCGACGCCGATCCGGCAGCCCATGGCGAGGTGGAGGCGATCCGCGACGCCGGACGCCGGGCCGGGTTGGAGTCGCTGGTCGGCTCCGTCGTGATCTCCAGCTGCGAACCGTGCGCGATCTGCCGGACCGTGGCGGCCGCGGCGGGCGTGACGGAGATCGTGTACGCGGCCGGTCGGGAGCTGGTGCCGGCCGGGATCGACCCGAACCCGGAGCGGACCGGTGCGCTGATGGACGCGGTCGCGGAACTGGTGCCCGGGATCGCCCGGGCCGGCGAGTCCGGGCTGTCGACCGAGGAGCTGGCGGCGCCGTTCGCGACCTATCTCCGGACGCTCGGGTGACCGAGGTCAGGCTCGGCCTCAATCTGCCGAACTTCGGGCCCGAGGCCGAGCCGGCGGCACTGGTCGACTGGGCCCGGTTCGCCGAGGAGGCGGGGTTCGACCTGGTCGTCGTGTCCGACCACGTCGCGCCGACGCCCGAGGTGGCGGCGACCTATCCGATGCCGTTCCACGACCCGTTCGTCCTGCTGGCCTGGCTGGCCGGGCAGACGTCGACGGTCCGGCTCGGCACGTCGGTCGTCGTGCTGCCGTACCGGCATCCGTTGCACACGGCCCGAATGAGCGCGATGGTGCACGCGTACAGCGGCGGCCGGTTCGTGCTCGGCGTCGGCACCGGCTGGGCGCGGACCGAGTTCGCGGCACTGGGCCTGGATTCGGCGGTACGGGGACGGACCACCGACGCCTACCTGGACGTGATCACGCGGGCCTGGGCCGAGCCGCTGATCAGCGCGGACGCCGACGAGCTCGCCTTCACCGACGTCGCGACCGGGCCGAATCCGCCGGGCGGCGCGCTGCCGCTGTGGATCGGCGGCCAGTCGCGAGCGGCGATCCGCCGCGCGGTCCGGTACGGCAGCGCCTGGCATCCGATCAACCCGGAGCTGGACTGGCTCCGCGACATCGGCCTGCCGGCCCTGGTCGCCGAAGCGGCGGCGACCGAACGGGCCGTGCCGGAGCTCGCCGTACGGATCAAGGCGCGACTGCAGCCGGAGCCGGCGAGGGCCGGACGGCCGCTCGGAGTGGGCACGCTCGACCAGGTCGTCGGCGATGTCCGGGCTCTGGCCGACCTGGGTGCCGCCGAGGTCGTCCTCGACACCAACCCGGACCGGCCGCAGGCCCGCGACTTCGCCGCCGAGCAGCGGGACCTGCGGCTGATCCGGGACAGGCTCGGCTGACCCGGCCGATCAGTCGGGCAGGGTGAGGTCGACCTCGAGCCACTCGGCGAGGTCACCCAGCTCGCGGTACACATTGGCGGTCATCAGCCGGCCGAAGCGCACGTCCTGGTGGATCGCGTCGACCCGGAGGACGCCGAGCTTCCGGTCCGTGGTCGCGTCGACCTTCCCGACCAGCCGGTCGCCGTACAGGATCGGCATCGCCCAGTAGCCCCAGCGCCGCCTGGCCGCCGGCTTGTACATCTCCAGCTGGTAGTCGAACTCGAACAGGTCGGCCAGTCGCTTCCGGTCGAAGATCAGCCGGTCCAGCGGCGACAGGATCGCGACCCGGCCGTGGAAGTCGCCACCGAGATAGGCCGGGTCGACCCGCCACTCCCCGCGGACACCGTCGATCACGGCGGGTTCGCCGGCCTCGCCGACGTCGTCCGGTTCGACCATGGTCTGCGTACTGCGGGAGCGCGCGATGCCCAGCGCGCGGAGCCGCCGCTCGTTGCGGATCCGGCACGCCCGGTCAACCGGGACCGGCGGCTCGTCGGGGTAGACCCGCTCGGCGAGGTCCCACAGCCGGTCCCGGCCGCGCCGGCCCGCGGCGGCGACCTCGCCCCGCAGCACCAGCAACTCGAGCATCATCGCGAGGTTGCGGTTGTTGTTCCAGCCGGACGACTGCCAGGGGACGACACAGGTGTCCGGCAGTTCATGCCGGGTCAGCGGCCCGTCCCGCCGCAGCTCGGCGAGCAGCTCGCGCCGGAAGCCGTCGTTGGCCTCCACCCAGTCCACCTGGCGCGGCCAGGCTCTCCCCGGCCAGTCGTCGAGCTCGGCGCGGTAGAGCGCGAGGTCCTCGGGTGGCCGGAGCATGCCACGCAGGTCGATCAGGGCCAGCTCGTCGACCGCTTCCGGTACGGCATCGCGAGGGCAGGCCGAGCCGAGCCGGCTCCACACCACCAGGCCGGCGTTCGGCGCGACCGCCTTGGTCGGGTCGTCCTGCAGCAGGGTGAGATGGCGTACGGTCCCGAGCAGGTCATCGGGCCGGGCGTCGCCGCCGGAGGGAGCGTCGAGCAGCTGGGCGCGGACCGCGATCCGGCGGGCGTCCTGCCGGGTCAGCTGATGCACGGTCACGCCGTCAGGGTAGTCCCGACCTTCCATGATCATCTTCCGCCCGCCCGGTCCGCCGCCGTCTCCCTGGCGAGCGACTCATCGAGTGGAAACCTTGACCGGCAGATCGGCCGAAATCCAGGTTGAAGTGTCTACTCGGCGGGGAGTCCGGTCCGCGCGCAGTGGTCTGAGAGACTTGGACATTCGCACAGGAAAGATGTTTGAATGAACACGTGGAGAGTGCGAACCGGCAGGAAGTGATCCTGCGTGGCCTGCGGGACCGGGGGCGGGTCTCGGTGGACGACTTGGCGCAGGAACTGGACTGCTCGGCGATGACCGTGCGGCGCGATCTGGACCGGCTGGCCGGGCTCGGCCTGCTGCGCCGGGTGCACGGCGGCGCGGTCACCGGGTCGACGGCCGAGGAGACGCCGTATCCGGTCCGGTCGGCCACCGCCGTCGACGCCAAGCGGCGGATCGCCGCAGCGGCCGCGGCCATGATCAGCGACGGCGAGACCGTCCTCGTCGACGGCGGGACGACGGCGCTCGAGGTGGCCCGCCGGCTTCATGATCATCGCTTGACCGTGACGCCGCTGAGCCTGCATGTCGCGACCGAATTGGGCCGGGCCGGCGGGATCCGGTTGATCATGCCGGGCGGTGACGTCCGGCCGGTCGAGCTGGCCTTCGTCGGCCCGCTCACCGTGCACGCGCTCGAGGTGCTCCGGTTCGACACGGCGGTGATCGGGTGCTGCGGCATCGACGCCGAGGACGGCCTGACCGGGCACGATCTGGACGAGTCCGCCGTGAAGGCGGCCGCGATCGCCGCCGCCCGGCGCACCGTGGTCGTGGCCGACGCGACCAAGTGGGGTGCCGGCGCGTTCGCCCGCTTCCACGACCTGTCCCGGGTCACCACCGTGATCACCGACGACGCGGCACCGACCGACCAGACCGACCGGCTCGTCGAGCGTGGGATCGAGGTGCAGCGTGTCTAGTGCCGTCGCCGCCGTGGCACCGCTGATCGCGCGGAAGGCCCGCCGGGTCGACTCGATGATCTTCGCGCTGAATGCCCTGCTCTACGCGGCCTGGACGCCGCACATCCCCGCGATCAAGGACCGGCTCGGGCTGCACGAAGGCACCCTCGGCCTGGCCCTGCTCGGTGCACCGGTCGGCGCCCTGATCGCGGTGATCGTCACCGGGCCGGCGCTGGCCCGCTGGGGCAGCGTCAAGATCGTCCGGATCACCATGGTCGGCTTCGCCGCCGCCGCGCCGCTGGTGGGGCTGGCCGACTCGCTGCCCGCGCTGTTCGGCGCGCTGGTGATCTTCGGCGCGTTCCAGGGGTCGATGGACGTGTCGATGAACACCCAGGCGGTGACCATCGAGCACCGGTACGGCCGGCCGATCATGTCCAGTTTCCATGCGATCTGGGCGATCGGCGCCGCGATCGGGGCCGGGCTCGGGTCGCTGGCGCTGGCCGTCGACGCCCCGTTGGCGCTGCAGCAGGCCGGGCTCGGCGTGATCATGGTGGTCGGCATGATCGTGCTCGGCCGCTGGCTGTACGCCGACGATCACGTACCGGAGGCCGAGCCGGGCCGGGCCGACACCGGCCGGCGACTGAGTTGGCTCAGCCCGCGGTTGATCATGATCGCCGCGATCATGTTCGCGGCGCTGCTCTGCGAGGGCGCGGCCGCGGACTGGGCACCGCTCTATCTGCGTGATCATGTCCATGCGCCCGAGGAGCTGGCCGGGCTGGCCTATACGGCGTTCGCGTTGGCGATGTTCGTCGGCCGGGCCTTCGGGGACCGCTGGGTGGCCAGGTTCGGCGGCGCCCGGGTGGTCGCCGTGCTGGCCGCGGTGGGCGCAGTCGGGCTCGCCGTCGGCCTGCTCTCCGGGCAGGCGGCCGTGGTCATGGGCGGCCTCGCCCTGTACGGGCTCGGGATCGCCTGCATCGTGCCGGTCTGCCTCAGCGCCGCGGCCGCGGAGGCGGGCCGGACCGGTTCCCCGGCCGGGCCGGCGCTGGCGCTGGCCGACGGCACCGGCCGGACCGGCTTCCTGCTCGGCCCGACCCTGATCGGCGGCCTGGCCCACGTCACCTCGCTGCCGCTCGCCCTCGGCGTGCTCCCGGTGTTCTGCGCCGGGATCGTGATCGCGTCGCGCGTCCTCCGGCGCTGAACCGGCCCTACTCGCCGGTGTTGTCGTCGATCAGCTCACGGACGACGTCGACGTGGCCGGCGTGGCGGGCGTACTCCTGGAGCAGGTGGAACAGCACCCAGGCCAGCGTCGGCGGCTCGGCGTCGGACCGGGACCGCGCCGACCGCTCCGACAGCTCGTGCTCGGCGACCAGCCGCCGGCTCCGTTCCACCTCCTGCCAGAACGCCGTCCGTACGTCCTCGGCACTGGTCCCGTCCGGCACCGCCCAGCGGTCCGCGTCCAGGTCCCAGTCGCCGCGCGGCAGCTTGTCGCCGAGGCCCAGGAAACCCCACTGGAGCCAACGCCGCTCGACGAAGAGGAGGTGGTGCAGCAACTCCAGCAGGGACCAGCCGGACGGCAGCACCGCCCGGCGCAGGTCCTGCTCGGACAGGCCGTCGACCTTGGCCCAGACCGTGTCGCGGTAGTAGTCCAGATACTGCCGCACCAGCTCGCCGGCGTCGGTCAGGTCCATCGGCGGCTCGGCCCGTTCCTCGGTCATGCGGACAGCCTAGGAGGGTGGTCACCGTTCGACACCACCCTCCTAGGGCCCTTCGACAGGCTCAGGACGCGGTCGGGAGCGAGTGCCGGCGGGCGTAGGCGTCCCGGCAGTTCTCGGCACAGAAGCCGTACGTCATGCCGTCATGATCAAGAGTGATCGCTCGCGGGCCGAGCCGGACCAGCATGCCGCAGACCGGGTCGACCACCCGACCCGCCGGGATCTCCCGACCATGATCGAGATTGGCCCGGAACTCCTCGGTCAGGTGGTCCAGCACCTGGTCGGCCGTGCTGGGCCGGCCGCCGAGGCCGATGCTGCCGTCCGGGATCCCGGTCAGGTTGATCCAGAGCGAGGCCGGGTCACGCTGCCAGCCGTGCCGCTGGTCCAGCTGCCGCACCGCGCGGCGGATCCAGCCGATCACGTGCCGCGCCATCTCCTCCCGCCAGCGTTCGGGCACGGTGATCGTCAGCCAGAGCGGCGGCGGGGCCGGCGGCCGCCAGGGACCATCGCCGGTGGTCCAGTCGTCCAGTTCCCGGAAGCCGAGGTGGGTCATCGCCCGGGCCCGGCGCAGCGTCTCCTCCGGTACGTCCTCGTCGCCGGTGGTCAGCAGGCCCGACACGATCGTTCCGGCCAGCTCGGCCCGGTCCGCCTCGGTCAGCCCGCCGCGCGGACCGGTGATCTCGATCAGGTTCATGATCACGTGCTCCCTCAGTGGTGGGCGTCCGGGTCGAAGCCCTCGGGCGCCTGGTCCAGAAACGTGGTCACCGCGGCGACCCGGCCGTCCGCGGCGACGGTGATCACGTCGGTGCCGGCGGCGAACCTGTTGCCGGCCACGGTGATCTCCCAGCGCAGCCGGGCCCGGTCGTGGTGCGTCTCCGGGTCGGCCAGGGCGCGGACGGCCACCGCGTCGAAGTGGTCGCGGAACTGGTCCCGGAAGTCGATCAGGGCCGCCGGCCCGCTGAGCACGCCGACCGGGGCCGCGTACTCGACGTCGTCGGTGAGGGCCTGGCCCGCCGGGGCGGCGGCATTCAGGAAGGCAAGGTAGGTGTCGACGGAGGCGCGTACTGCTTCGTTGGTGATCATGGCCTCGATCCTGCGTCGCCGATTGCGGGTGGTCGATAACCTCCGAGGTCATTGCGTACGGACTCAGGATCCGGGCACGCTGGCGCCATGACGGTGACCACGGAACCGGTCGGCACACTGGTCCGGCGCTGGCGGGAGCGGCGCCGCCGGTCGCAGCTGGACGTCGCGATCGCGGCCGAGCTGTCCACCCGGCACCTGAGCTACATCGAGACCGGTCGGTCCCGGCCGAGCCGGACCATGATCGAACGGCTCTGCGAGGAGCTGGAGGTGCCGCTGCGGGAACGCAACACGCTGCATCTGGCGGCCGGTTTCGCGCCGCCGCACGCCGAACGGCCGTTCGATGATCTTGGTCAGGCCCGGGCCGCGGTGCGGGCCGTGCTCGCCGGGCACGAGCCCAATCCGGCGCTGGCGATCAACGTCCGCTGGGAGCTGCTGGACGCGAACCAGGCCATGCGCGCGTTCCTCGGCGATCTTCCGTCCCACCTGGCCGGGCCGCCGCTGAACGTGCTCCGGGCCACCCTGCACCCGGACGGTCTGGCGCCGCAGATCCTGAACCTCGCCCAGTGGCACGCCCAGGTCCTGCGGCGGGTCCGGCGTCAGGTGGAGCGGACGGCCGATCCGGGCCTGGCCGAGCTGTGCCAGGAACTGGCCGGCTATCCGGTGCCCGACGACCCGGTGCCGGCCGAGCCGGCGCCGGGCGTCGAGCTGGTGCTGCCGTTGCGGATGATCACCGAGTACGGGGAGTTGGCGCTGCTCTACGCCACCACGGTCTTCGGCTCGCCGCGCGACGTGACCCTGGACGAGATCGCGATCGAGACCTTCTTCCCGGCCGACGCCGCCACGGCCCGGCTGCTGCGCCGGCTCGCCGGGGATCCCGGCTGATCCTGGGCCCGCGGCCGTTCGCCGTACCTGCTCCCGGCCGGCTTCGGCGAGAATGGCGCCATGTCCGAACCCGTCGTCCGGCACGGCATCAAGATCGCCGGTGAGAATCCGATGATCGTGCTCTACCCGCCCGAGGGCGACGAGATGATCGCGCTGGTGAGTCTCTGGACGGCGGCCTACTCCCCCGTCGGCACCGGCCGGGCGTTGCTGATCTGGCTCGACCCGGAGGGCTCGGGACTCGGCGACGCCGCCCCGGCCGGGATCTACACCGACAACGCCGAGCTGGCCGGCTATGTCTGGGAGAACTTCTACCGCGACTACACACCGATCCGCGGGCGCGGCATCGAGACCGGGCCACCGGTGCCGGCCCACTTCACCGAGGTCGCGCAGGCCGGGCAGTTCCACCGGATCACCTGCGTCGCCGGGCCGAGCGTGATCGAACTCGAGTGGCGCGACCTGCTGGAGTGCATCCAGGTGACCACCCATCCGACCGGCTTCGAGTGCTCGGTCGTCGCGCAGCCGTGCCGTACCGCCGAGATCCGGGTCGACGGCGTGCCGGCCCGGGGCGAGGTCCGGTGCCCGTCCGGCTGGTTCGGGAGTTCGGCCATCCTGGCCTTCGCCGAGACCTGGCGCGAGGTGTGACGGACCGGTCAGGACAGGTCGGCCAGGAAGATCAACAACCGCGACTTCGCCGCGAGGTCGGCCTCGCCGAGCTGGTCGGCGGCGCCCAGCAGCGCGTCGGTCCACCAGCCCAGCCGGAGCTGGTTGGAGACGATCATGGACCGCCGGACCTGTTCCGGGTCGCCGGTCCAGCCGGAATTGATCAAGGCCTCCGTGTACGCCGACGTGAGGACTCGCCAGGCCACGGCAGGCTCGACGACTCCCGGCGGTTCGAGGGTGAGTGCGAGATGGCCGGCGTCGTGCCCGATCGGTCCCGGACCGGCATAGGCCCAGTCGATCACCACGACCGCACCGTCGTCGGCCACGCCGATGTTGCCGTTGTGGAAGTCGTGATTCGCCAGCAGGACAGGGAATCCGGCCAGCCGCCGGGCCACCTCGGCCGGATCGGTGACCCGGGCCGCGACGACGTCGCGGAGCTCCGGCGCGAGGCCCCGCTCGACCGCCGAGGGCCAGGCCGGATGGGCCAACGTGCGGGCGTTGTCCAACTCCTGCCGCTCGACGTGCTTCGCGATCCAGCCGCCGGTGAGCCACGGCTGATCATGGTCGGCGTTGGCGACCTGCCACCGGGCCAGCCCGGCGACGGCGCGCCGGCAGACGTCGAGCGAGCCCGGGATGCCGGTCAGCTCCTCGAGCCAGAGATCGCGGCGGCCGTCATGATCATCGACCTCGCACCTAGGCGGCCGGACGTCCCCGGTCCAGCCGGTCCGGGCCAGGTCCGACGCGTAGAACGCGGCCTCCTTCCCCCACCACTGCGGATCGGCCGGGTCGGCCCGGAGCCGCCAGACCGGGAACGTCCCGAGATGCATCGGCCCGGTCCGCTTGACGATCACCGAGGATGGCCCGTCGCCGTCGCGCCGGTCGGCCGTGACCCGCCACAGCCCGCCGTTCGGGTAGCCGAGGTCTCCGCCCGTTCGCTCGGCGGTCCAGCTGGTCCCGGTGGACGCCCCGGTCAACCGCGCCAGCGTCGCCGGCGGCGGCTCGGGACGGAGCGGCCCGAACCGCGGTTCCTGTTCCAGTTCCATGATCACGTACGCACGGCTCCCTCCGGGACGGCTCGTCAGTTTTTCACGTCCCGTGAAAAACTGACGCTTCACCACAGAAGCTTCTCTGGTAAAGCGTGAAGAAGTGTGGGGAAGTCGCTGCTCCGGAGGTCCTTGCCTTCAGCCACGGGGATAGCTGGTGATCGCTGACGCCTTCACGCTGGCCCAGACCCCCGAGCCCGGCTCCAGGCCCAGTTCCGCGACGGCGCCCGGCGTCACCTCGGCGAGGATCGCGCTGTCCGGGCCCGGTACGCCGGCGACCTCGACCCGGACCTCGTCGCCGTGCGGTTCCAGGCCGGCGACGCTGCCGTACCAGAGATTGCGTGGGGTGCCGGTCGGCCGTTCGGTGAACAGGGCGACGGCGTTCGGCGGGAAGGCCAGTTGGACCGGGCCGGCGGCCGGGTGGGCCAGGTGTACGGTGCCGGCCGACTCGAGCCGGACGGTCGTGCCGGCTGCCGTACCGGAGAGCAGGTTGAGCCCGACCAGGCGGGCGACGTAGTCGGTCGCCGGGTGCCGGGCGATCTCGGCCGGCGTGCCCGACTGCACCGGAGCGCCTGCCTCGATCACCACCACCCGATCCGCCAGTACGGCGGCGTCGACCGGGTCGTGGGTGACCAGGACGGTGACGCCGCCGAAGTCGGCCAGCC
Organism: Microlunatus sp. YIM B11417; assembly: GCF_059617205.1. Taxonomy (NCBI): domain Bacteria; kingdom Bacillati; phylum Actinomycetota; class Actinomycetes; order Propionibacteriales; family Propionibacteriaceae; genus Microlunatus; species Microlunatus sp. YIM B11417. The sequence goes on along the minus strand of NZ_JCAMPJ010000002.1, from coordinate 852,727 downwards.
GCCGCCGGAGCAGCCCGCGCACCTCGAGCCGGGTCCGTGCGTCCAGCGCCGCCAGCGGCTCGTCGAGCAGCAGCAGTTCGGGATTCCCGGCCAGGGCCCGGGCCAGGGCGACCCGCTGCGCCTGCCCGCCGGACAGCTGCCGCGGTCGGACCGGGCCGAGGTCGGCGAGCCCGACCGACGCGAGCAGGTCCGCGGCCAGCGCGCGGGCGTCGGCCTTGGACCGGCCCCGGCAGCGCGGCCCGAAGGCCACGTTGTCCAGCGCCGACAGGTGCGGGAACAGCAGGTAGTCCTGGAACACCACGCCGATCGGCCGCCGGTGCGCCGGCCACGGCCGGGCCGGACCGGCGAGCTGCTGCCCGGCCAGCTCGATCCGGCCGCCGTCCATGATCAACAGTCCGGCCAGGGCGCGCAGCGCGGTGGACTTGCCGGCCCCGTTCGGGCCCAGCAGCGCGACCACCTCGCCCGGCTCGGCCCGCAGCGGCAGGTCGAGCCGGAAGGTGCCCCTGGACACCCGCAGCTCCGCGTCGAGTCCGGCCTCGGGGTCCCCGCGGCGCAGTTCGGGGGAGCGCAGCGGAGGAGAACTGCGTCGTGGGGTGAGTCTCACCAGCGGGCCACCCATCGGCCCCGGAGCAGCACCAGTACGGCGACGGACACGGCGAGCAGCAGCACCGACAGCAGCAGGGCCGCGTCCGGATCGGTGTTCAGCGCCAGGTAGACCGCGATCGGCAGCGTCTGGGTGCTGCCGGGCAGGTTGCCGGCGAATGTGATCGTCGCTCCGAACTCGCCCAGCGCGCGGGCCCAGGCCAGCACCGCACCGGCCGCGACACCGGGGCCGATCAGCGGCAGCGTGACCCGCCGGAACACGGTCAGCGGCGTCGCACCGAGGGTCGCGGCCGCGTCCTCGTAGCGGCGGTCGGCGGCCCGCAGCGAGCCCTCCACCGACAAGATCAGGTACGGCAGCGCGACGAACACCTGGGCCAGCACGACCGCGTACGGGGTGAACGGGAAGGCGAAGCCGGTGGCCTCGTAGAGCGGCCGCCCGATCAGCCCGGAGCGGCCCAGCACGGTGAACAGGGCGACCCCACCGACCACCGGCGGCAGCACCAGCGGCACCGTGATCAACGCCCGGACCACGCCCGCACCCGGCAGCCCGGGCCGGGCCAGCAGCCAGGCCGCCGGCACCCCGAGCAGCACCGCGATCACCGTGGCGGCGGTGGCAGTGATCATGGAGAGCCGCAGCGCGGCCAGCGCATCCGGGCCGGTGATCAACTCCGGCAGCCGGCCCCACGGCGCCCTGATCACCAGCCCCAGCAAGGGCAAGATCAACAGCAGCAGCGCCAGCACGGCGGGCACCGCGAGCAGCACCGGGACCCGGGACGACGCCGCCCGGTCAGGACGGCGAGGCAAAGCCCGCCTTGCTCAGCACCCGCTGGCCTTCCGGCCCGCGGACCCAGGCCACGAAGGCCGCCGCGAGCTCCGGGTTGCGGGCCTCGGTGACCGCCGTGATCGGGTACGTGTTCACGGCCGCGGCCGCCTCGTCGACGTCGATCCCCTCGACGTCCGCGCCGGCCGCGATCACGTCGGTCCGATAGACCAGCGCGGCATCCACCTCGCCGAGCCGTACCTTCTGAAGGGCGGCCTTGACGTCCTCCTCCAGGGTGTCGGGCTTCGGCTCGACCCCGGCGGCCCGGAACACCTGCTGCGCGGCCGCGCCGCACGGCACCTCGGCTGCGCAGAGAGCGATCCGCCTGGCCGGGTCGGCGAAGTCGGCCAGCCCGGTGATCTTGGCGGGGTTGCCCGGCGGCACGGCGATCTGCAGCGTGTTGGTGACGAACGGTTGCGGGTCGACGGCCAGTTTCGCGTCGGCCACCGTCCGCATCGTCGACTCGTTGGCCGCCGCGAACACGTCGGCCGGCGCACCGGCCGTGATCTGCGTCGCCAGGGTGACACTGGAGCCGAAGCTGAACATGATCTTGGTGCCCGGATGCGCCGCCTCGAAGTCGTGCCCGATCGCGGTGAACGTCTCGGTCAGTGACGCGGCCGCCAGCACGGTGAGTTCCCCGGTCGGCCCGCCGGCGGCACCGGACGGCGGAGCAGGCGAGCCGCCCGGTGCCGCGCAGCCGGCGACGACCATGATCAACAGGGCCGCGATTCCGGCGCGGAGGTTCCTGATCATGGTTCGGGCACCTCGACGACGACGTTGGTCGCCTTGATCGATGCGGTGGCCAGCACGCCCGGCTCCAGGCCGAGCTCGGTGGCCGCCTCGGCGGACATCAGCGACACGACCCGGAACGGCCCGCACTGCAGGTCGACCTGCGCCATCACCCCGTCCTTGACCACCTTGGTGACCAGTCCGGTGAAGCGGTTCCGGGCGCTCTCGGCGACCGACGCCCCGAGCGCCGGAGCCGTGGCCAGTTGCTGGGTCAGCGCGGCCAGGTCGGCACCGTCGATCATCGTCGGCCCGCCACCGTTCAGCGCGCCGAGCCGGCCGGTGTCGATCCAGCGGCGGACCGTGTCGTCGCTGACCCCGAGCAGGGCGGCAGCCTGTGAGATCCGATATTTCGGCATGAATGGAGCATAAGCTCCGCAACTGCGGAAGTGCTAAGTCAGCTGGATTCCTCGACCTCGTTCTCATCGCGCCATTCGACCTCCCGGACGCCGGAGACGCCGGAGACCGCGTCGAGCAGCGCCGCCGGGTCGAGCCGGCCCTCCGTGGTCAGGTAGACCCCGACGTAACCGGGATCCAGCCGGTGGCCGGCCGTCCGCAACTGGGCGATCCGCCACTGGTGGTCGGTGATCACCGTGACGATGTCCCGCAGCAGCCCGCGGCCGTCCCGGTACTCCACCCACAGTTCGTACCGCTGGGACCGGCGGCGCAGCCGGTTCAGCCGCGGCCCGATCAGGACGACCAGGAAGTGGCACAGCGTGACGGCGGCGGCCAGGATGAACAGCCCGGACCCGCAGGCCATCCCGACCGCCGCGGTGAGCCAGATGGAGGCAGCCGTGGTCAGGCCGCGGACCGCGTCGGAACGGAACACGATGATGCCGGCGCCGAGGAACCCGATCCCGGACACGATCTGGGCCGCGACCCGACTCGGGTCCAGCCCGATGCCGGGATCGCCGAGCAGGTCGGCGAAGCCGTACTTCGACACCAGCATGAACAGTGCCGACCCGATCCCGACCAGGGCGTGGGTACGGACGCCCGCCTGCTTGCCGCGATACTGGCGTTCCAGGCCGATCGCCATCGACAGGATCAACGCGGCGCCCAACTCGGGCAGCAGTTGCAGTTGGGCGAGCCACGGGGACGACGAGAGTTCGTACGGCATTCTCGCCACGCTACCGGCCGGAATCGCAACCCGATTCACCTGTCGAGCGCGGTAGTGAAGAATAACGCCCGTGGGGGAGCCAGATCAGGGCGGAACGGGCGGCCGGGTGATCGTCATCACCGGAGCGATGGCCGCGGGCAAATCGACGGTCGCCGAGTTGTTGGCCGGCCGGTTACCCTGCTCCGTCCACATCCGGGGCGACGTGTTCCGCAAGATGATGGTCAACGGCCGCGCGGACATGACGCCGCAGCCGACCCCGGCCGCGCTGGACCAACTCCAGCTCCGGTACGAACTCGCCGCGCACACCGCCGACCGGTTCGCCGACCAGGGCTTCGACGCGATCGTGCAGGACGTCATCATCGGCCCCGACCTGGCCGGCTTCATCGACCAGATCCAGACCAAGCAGCGCTATCTGGTCGTCCTGTCGCCGACCGTCTCCGCCCTGGAGATCCGGGAGGCACAGCGGGCCAAGGACGGCTACGGGAGCTTCTCGCCGAACCAGCTGGACGAACTGCTGCGCCGCGAGACCGCGCGGATCGGCTACTGGCTGGACTCCAGCGTGCAGACGCCCGACGAGACCGTCGACGACATCCTGAGCAACCTCGACCAAGCCGCCGTCTGAGCCGCCGGCCCGGCCCGGCCGTCCGGGCTGCGCTGCCGATGGCTAAATCGGGCCGTGTTTGTCGGTGGTCTGGGACATGATGGGGCCGTGACCGTGACCTCGCCGGCCTCACCCTCGTTCTCGGAGCGCGGGCGTCCTGATGCGCGCCCGCTCGTCGGCCGGGAGCGGGAGTTGGCGCGGCTGCTGGAGCTGATCGGCCAGTCGACCGGCCGGCCGGGCGGGCTGGTGGTGCTCTCCGGGGACGCGGGCATCGGCAAGTCGCGGATCGTCTCGGCGGCGATCGGCGCGGCAGGTGAGAGCGGCTGGCGGGTCGCGCTCGGGCAGTGCATGGACCTGGGCCGCAGCCCGCTGCCGTACCTTCCGTTCGTCGAGTTGTTCGGCCGGCTGACCGGGACCGAGGAGGGCCGGCTGCTGCTGGAGCGACACCCCGGCGTGCGGCCGCTGATCGCCCGGTCGGCGGACGGCACGGCGCCGGAGCCGGACCGCGGGGTGCTGTTCGAGTCGGTGCACGCGATCCTGACCGATCTGGCCGGCGCCCGGCCGCTGCTGCTGGTGATCGAGGACGTGCACTGGGCCGACTGGTCGAGCCTCGAGTTGATCAGCTTCCTGTTGACCCGGCCGTTCCCGGCGCCGGTGTCGATGATCGTCACGTACCGCTCGGACGACCTGCACCGCCGGCATCCGTTGCGCCCCGTCGCGACCGGCTGGATCCAGTTGCACACGGTGGAGCGGCTGGAGCTCGGGCCGCTCCCCGACGATGCGGTACGGGATCTGGCGACCAACCTCCGGTCCGGGATGTCCGACGTAGAACTGGCCCGGGTGATCGACCGGGCCGAGGGGAACGCGTTCTTCACCGAGGAACTGGTCGCCGCGGGTACGGTGCCGGGCGGGGTCCCGGACGATCTGGCCGACCTGCTCATCCTGCGCCTCGACCAACTCGAGCCGGCCGCCCGGCAGGTGGTCCGGTCGGCAGCCGTGGCGGGCCGGCGGGTCAGTCACGAGGTGCTGCAGGCGGTCACCGAGCTCGACCCGACCGAGCTCGACCTGGCCCTGCGCAACGCCGTGGAACGGTTCGTGCTGATCAGCGACCGCTCGGACACGTACGCGTTCCGCCACGCCCTGCTCGCCGAGGCCGTCTATCAGGACCTGCTGCCGGGCGAACGGGTCCGGCTGCACGCCCGCTACGTCGCCGCGCTGCGTGATCATCCGCGGGCGACCGCGGCCGACCTGGCTCGGCACGCCCGCAACGCGCACGACCACGCGACGGCGATCACGGCCGGGCTGCGGGCGGCCGAGGAGTCGCAGACGATGGGCGGCCCGGACGAGGCCGTGCACCACTATCTCGTCGTGCTCGAGCTGCTCGCCGACCCGCAGGTGGACCCGGCGATCGCGGATCCGGTCGACATCACGGTCCGGGCGGCGACGGCCGCGGTCTCGGCGGGGATGCCGGAGCGCGGGGTGGCGCTGGTGCAGGACCAGTTGTCCCAGCTGCCGGCCGACGCCGACCCGCTGATCCGGGCCCGGCTGCTGCAGTCGCTCGCCGCGGCGGCCATGCTGACCGACCTCAACATCGACGTGCTCGCCCTGACCACCGAGGCGATGACGCTGGTGCCGGCCGAGCCGGACAGCGAACTGCGCTGCCGGGTGCTGCGGTCGCACGCGCAGGTGCTCGCGGACCGGTATCGCCACGACGAGTCGACCCGCTGGGCCGAGGAGGCACTGGCGATGGCGGAGCGGCTCGGGCTGCCCGAGATCGCCACCGACGTGTCCGCCCTGCTGGCCAAACTGCAGGACCGGCTCGGCAACACCGAGGCGTCCCGGGCGGCGCTGCGGATGATCGTCGCCGACGCCCGGGCCCGCGGCGACGCCACCGAGCTGCGGGCGCTCTATCACCTGGCCGGCATCCACTACGAGCTCGGCGAGGTGGCCGAGGCGCTCGAGCTCTACCTGGCCGGGGCGAACCGGGCCGCCGAGACCGGCCGCCGCTATGCCCCGTACGGGATCGACGCCAGGATCATCGCCGGCGTCGCGGCCTACACGCTGGGCCGCTGGGACCAGGTGCTGGAGATCGTCGACACGACCGGGGAACGGCCGCCGATGGTCGCCGACGCCGCGCTGGCCGCGATCGAGATGTACGTGGCCGCCGGCCGCGGCGAGCAGGCCGGGCTGACCCTGCTCGGCCGGGCGGGCCGGGCCACCGGCACCGACGCCGTGGTCTCGCTGCACGCCGGCGGCGCCGCGATGGAGCTGTACGGGCAGACCGGCGACCTGGACCGGGCCTGGCACCAGTACCGGAAGCTGACCGACGAGATCGACGCCGCCTGGACCGACGTCCAGGCCAAGATCAGGCTGAGCGCGCTGATCCTCGGCATCGCCGCGGACCACGTCGGCACCACCGCGGCCGACCGGCAGCGCTGGACCGACCGCGCCGACTGGCTGCTGGGCCAGGTGGAGACGATCGTGCTCGACGCCGAGACCCGGCGACCGCTCGGCGTGGAGAGCCGGGCCTGGGTGCACCGGTTCCGGGCCGAACGGCTCCGGCTGGACCAGCGGCTCGGGCTGCCCGTCGACCCCGCCGCACTGGTCCTCGCCTGGCGGGTGGCGGTGGCCGGGTTCGAGGACTTCCCGAGCGTTCCGGAGCTGGCCCGGAGCCGGATCCGGCTCGCCGCCGCGTTGCGGCTGGCCGGCGCCGTCGAGGAGGCCGGGCAGGTCGCGGCCGAGGCCCGTGCCGTGGCCGAGCAGCTCGACGCCCGGCCGATGCTCGCCGAACTGTCCGCGCTCGCCCCGGCCGACCGGCCGGGCGGCGCCGGTGTCCTGACGCCGCGGGAGCAGGAGGTGCTGGCGCTGGTCGCCGAGGGACTGAGCAACCGGGAGGTCGGGCTCCGGCTCACGATCAGCACGAAGACGGCGAGCGTGCACGTCTCGAACATCCTGACCAAGCTCGGCGCCGGCACCCGGACCGAGGCCGCCGCGCTGGCCCGCCGCCGCGGCCTGCTCGGCTGACCCGGGACGGTCAGGCGGACTCCGTGGCCCTTCCTCGACCGGTGACCGACCAGCCGCACTACGGGCAACACCTCGGCGACGTGGACTACTGGGGCGCCTATGTCCGTGCGGCCCTGGAGCGGTCCGGGCTGCCGACCGACCGGATCGAGGCACCGTTCGTCGGGACGTTCCCGACCTTCCTGGCCGGCGACGTGGTGGTGAAGCTGTTCGGGGAGACGTTCGACGGCGCCGACTGCTTCGCCGCCGAGCTGGCCATGGCCGAGTTGCTGGCCGCCGAGCCGGGCATCCCGGCCCCGGGCCTGGTCGCGTCGGGCCGCCTGAACGACGATCATGATCACTGGCCGTGGCCGTGGCCGTACCTGATCATGGAACGGCTGACCTCGGTGCCGATCCGAGAGGCCCGGACCGCCCCGTCGGTTCCGGCCGTGGCGGCCGAACTCGGTACGGCGATCGGCCGGCTGCACCGGCTGCCGGTGCCGGACGTGATCGCCGCCCGCGATCCCCTGCCGGGCTGGCGAGCCGCCGCACCGGAGCGACTCCGCGGGTTCGGGCCGCCGGATCGCCTGGCCGAGCAGGTGCCGGACTTCCTCGCCGATGCCTCGGCGGAACGGGTCCTGGTGCATGCGGACCTCACCGCCGATCACGTCTTCCTCGATGATCATGGTCTGGCCGGGATCATCGACTGGGCCGACGCGATCCCGGCGGACCCGTACTGCGAGCTCGTCGCGACCCGCTTCGACGCCCTCGACGGCGACGCCGGACTGTTCTCGATCATGCTCGACGGCGCCGGCTGGACCCGCTCCGACGACTTCCCGCGCCGCGCCCTGCAGGGTGTCCTGGAGTTCCAGTTCAACGCCGTCACCGCGATCGACGAACTCGTCGGGTTGCACCAGTTCGCGACACTCGACGAGCTGGCCGAGGCCCTGTTCGGCTGAGCCAGCCTCGAGCTTCCCAGCCCGCGCGTATATGCCAAATGGGCTATATTGCCCGTATGGCATCTACCTTCGAGGTGCTGGCCGAGCCCCGGCGGCGGCAGATCCTCGATCTGCTGCGCGAGTCGGAGCGTCCGGTCGGCGAGCTGGTGCGCCGGCTCGAGCTGAGCCAGCCGACCGTGTCGAAGCACCTGACCGTGCTGCGCCGGGCCGGCCTGGTCACGGTGCGGCGGGACGCCCAGCGTCGCTTCTATCGGCTGGAGCCGCAGCCGTTGGCCGAGCTCGACTCCTGGCTCGCTCCGTACCGAGCCCTGTGGGAGGGCGCCCTGGACCGGCTCGGCGACCGCCTCGACGCCCTGGCCGGTGCCGACCACGACGACCCCGACCGGAAGGAAACCGATCGATGACCGACGGGACGCTGACCGACCGCGGCGGCACCGCCGTGCTCGTCCTGGAACGCCGCTACCCGCATCCGCCGGAGCTGGTCTGGCGCGCCGTGACCGAGCCGGCGGAACTCGCCCACTGGTTCCCCGCCGAGGTCGAGCTGCGGCTGGAGCCCGGAGCGCCGATCAGGTTCCGGATGGCCGGCGAGGGCGAGGACGACCCGCACACGACCGGCCAGGTGCTGGAGGTGGACCCGCCGCGCCGGTTCGCGTTCAGCTGGGACACGGACGTGCTGCGGATCGAGCTGACCCCGGACGGTCCGGGCACCCGGCTGACGTTCACCCACGAGCTGGGCGGCGGGGCGATCGCCAGGCTGGGCGCGGCGCGCAACGCGGCCGGCTGGGACGCCTGCCTGGCCGCCCTGGAGACGCGCCTCGACGGACGGGAACCGCCGGTCGAGACCAGCCCGCTGCCCCGGATGGAGCACTATCTGAGGCGGTTCGGTCTGGATCGCGGCGAGGTCGAGGACACCGCCGACGGTTACCGGGTCCGGTTCGTCCGCGACCTGGTCTGGCGATCCGCCGACACCGTCTGGGACCTGCTCACCGGCGGCGACTCTCCTGAGGTGGGCGGCCAGGCGCCGCTGCCCGCCACCCACGGGTACGTGGAGCCGGGCCCGGTCATCCGGTCGGCGCCGCCGCATGCCCTCGGCTACACCTGGCTGCACCGGGGCGAGCCGGCCGGCACGGTCGAGTTCATGATCGTCGCCGACCCAGCGGCCGGCACCCGGGTCGAGCTCGTCCAGACGATCCCGGATCGGCTCGCCGATCTCCGGCCGACCGTGCTCGCCGCGTGGCACACGCACCTGGAGTTGTTCTACGCCGCCTTGTTCGGCGACGTCCGGTGCCCCTGGCCCGCCGACCGTACCGAGGAACTGGAGCGGGAGTACGCCGCCGACCTGGCCTGACCGCTCGGCGGCCGCCGCGTCCGGGTTCGTACCGACCGAGGAGTCCGTGCCGCACAGCCGTTCAAGACCGGCGTCGGTGCCGGTGCCTACCGTCGCCGGCATGGACGACAACGAACCGATCGGCTTCATCGGCCTCGGGATCATGGGACGACCGATGGCCCTCAACCTGCTCCGCGCGGGTCACCCGCTGGTGGTCTGGAACCGATCACCGGAGCCCGCGGCGGAGTTGGCAGCAGGCGGGGCGGTGGTCGCCTCGGACGTCGCCGAGGTGTTCTCCCGCTGCCGGACGATCATCCTGATGCTCGCCGATGAGCCGGCCGTCGACGCCGTGCTGCGGCGCGGCACGCCCGAGTTCGCGTCACTGGTCCGGGACCGCGTCGTGGTCCAGATGGGTACGTTCTCGCCCGGCTTCTCGAGCGCGCTGGCCGCCGACGTGACCGCGGCCAGCGGACACTACGTCGAGGCGCCGGTCTCCGGCTCCCGCGGTCCCGCGACCGACGGCACGCTGGTGGCGATGCTCGCGGGCGAGCCGGTCACGGTGGCCGAGGTGGCGCCGGTGATCGACGCGCTGTGCGCCCAGCGCTTCGACTGCGGCGCCGTACCGGGAGCGCTGATCATGAAGCTGGCCGTGAACATCTTCTTGATCACGATGGTCACCGGACTGGCCGAGGCCTTTCACTTCGCCCGCCGCAACAACCTCGACCCGGGCCTGCTCCGCGACATCCTGGATGCCGGGCCGATGGCGTCGGTGGTGTCCCGCGGCAAGGCGGCCCAGCTGGTCGACGACACGTTCCCGGCCCAGGCCGCGATCGCTGACGTCCTGAAGAACTGCGATCTCGTCCACGACGCCGCCGTGGCCGTGGGCGCGGCCGACCCCCTGCTGAAGGACTGCCGGGTGCTGTTCCGGGAGGCCGTCTCGCTCGGCGTTGCGGACCAGGACATGGCCGCGGTGATCAAGGCGATCGCGGCCCGCGACGAAGGCGGGCCGGGTCACCCCAGCGATCGCCGCTAGGTGCCGTCCGCCGCTACGCCGGTACGCCAGCGACCCGGCGTGATGCCCTGCACCGAACGGAAGGCGCGGGTGAGGTGCGCCTGGTCGCTGAACCCGGCCTGGGCGGCGACGCCGGCCAGCTCGACGCCGGCCAAGATCAACTGTTGCGCCCGGCGAACCCGGCTGGCCAGCCGGAACCGGCTGGGGCTCACCCCGACGGCGGCCCGGAACTGGCGGGCCAGCGACCAGCGGCTCAGGCCGGAGAGCGACTCCAGCTCCGGGCCGGTGTGCGATCGTTCCGGTTCCTCCCGCAGCATTGCCGCGACCCGGCCGACGGCCGACCGATCGGGACGGGTCTCGGGCGGCGGCCGCCGCCCGTCGGAGAGCTCGGTCAGCCACTGGGCCAGGTCGGCGATCAACTCGATCTCGCGCAGTTCCTCGAGCGGCTCGTCGAGGCCTTCCAGAAGTTCCGCCGCCGACGCCGGCACCCGGTCCGGCCGCACCAGCGGCTCGGTCACGTACGGCAGTCTGCCGGTCGGACCGGCCGCCAGCGCGGCGGCAGGGTCGAGGTAGAAGATCCGGTAGCCGAGACCCGTACCGTCGCCGGGCATGCCGTCGTGTACCTCGTCGGGATGCAGCACGTGCCACTCGCCCGGTGTCCCGGCCCAGTGCGTACCGCGGTAGAAGAAGCGCTGCACGCCGGCCCGGGTCACCCCGATGGCATAGCTCTCGTGCCGGTGCCGCGAGTAGGCCACCGAGTTCAGCGACACCGCCCATCGCTGCACGGCTCGGCCGCCCGCGCCGGCCCGGAACCGAAACCCCGACTCCGTACCGTCCACCCGCTCATCTTCGCCCCACCGCCCGCGGAAAAGAGAAACGCCCCTCCCGGACGAATCCGGAAGGGGCGTTCCTGATCGACAGATCAGCGGTAGTCGCTGCCCAGGTCGTAGTCCTCGAGCGGGACCGCGGCACCGGAACCGGAGCCGAAGTCGTAGTCGAAGGGGTCGTACCCGACCATCGAGTACGCCTGCGCCTTCGCCTCCTCGGTCGGCTCGACCCGGATGTTGCGGTACCGGTCCAGGCCGGTGCCGGCCGGGATCAGCTTGCCCAGGATCACGTTCTCCTTCAGGCCGACCAGCGAGTCCGACTTGCCGTGGATCGCCGCGTCGGTGAGGACCTTGGTGGTCTCCTGGAAGGACGCCGCCGACAGCCACGAATCGGTGGCCAGCGACGCCTTGGTGATGCCCATCAGGACCGGACGGCCGGAGGCCGGGGTGCCGCCCTCGGCGACGACCTTGCGGTTCTCCGCCTCATACATCAGGCGGTCGACCAGGTCACCGGCGAGCAGGTTGGAGTCGCCCGACTCGATCACCGTCACCCGGCGCAGCATCTGCCGGATGATGACCTCGATGTGCTTGTCGTGGATCGGCGCGCCCTGGGTCCGGTAGACCGACTGGACCTCGTCCACCAGGTGCTCCTGCACCTTGCGGACACCGAGGATCCGGAGCACGTCCTGCGGGTCGGCGGTGCCGGCGGTGAGCTGCTGCCCGACCGTGACCCGCTCCCCGTCCTCGACCAGCAACCGGGCCCGGCGGGTGACCGTGTACTCGGTCGGCTCCGAGCCGTCGTCCGGCGTGACGACGATCTTCTTGGACCGGTCCCCGTCGACGATCTCGACGCGGCCGGCGGCCTCGGCGATCGGCGCCTTGCCCTTCGGGACCCGGGCCTCGAAGAGCTCCTGGACCCGCGGCAGACCCTGCGTGATGTCGTCACCGGCCACACCACCGGTGTGGAAGGTACGCATCGTCAGCTGGGTGCCGGGCTCGCCGATGGACTGGGCCGCGACGATACCCACGGCCTCGCCGACGTCGACCAGCTTGCCGGCGGCCAGCGAGCGGCCGTAGCACATGGCGCAGGTGCCGGTGATCGCCTCACAGGTGAGGACGCTGCGCACCTTGACCGTGGTCACCCCGGCCTCGACCAGCTTGGCGATGTTGACATCGCCCAGGTCGGTGCCCGCGGGCAGCAGCACGTCGCCGTCCGGGCCGGTGACATCGGTCGCCAGCGTCCGGGCGTAGACGGCGGTCTCGGCGTGCTCGTCGACGACCAGCTTGCCGTCGATCTCCTCGGCGATGATCTTGTTCAGGCCGCGCTCGGTGCCGCAATCCTCCTCGCGGATGATCACGTCCTGGCTGACGTCCACCAGACGACGGGTCAGGTAACCCGAGTCGGCGGTCCGTAGCGCGGTGTCGGCCTGGCCCTTACGACCACCGTGAGTGGAGATGAAGTACTCCAGCACGGACAGACCCTCGCGGAAGTTCGCCTTGATCGGCCGCGGGATGATCTCGCCCTTCGGGTTCACCACCAGGCCTCGCATGGCCGCGATCTGGCGCATCTGCACCATGTTTCCGCGGGCACCCGAGTCGACCATCATGAAGATCGGGTTGGTCTTGGTGAAGTTCTTCTCCATCGCCATCCCGACCCGGCTCAGCGCGTCGGTCCAGATCTCGATCAGTTCCTGGCGCCGCTCGTCCTCGGTGATCAGGCCGCGATCGTACTGCTTGTCGATCTTGGCGGCCCGCTCCTCGTACGCGGCCAGGATCTCCGGCTTGTCCGGCGGGGTCTCGACGTCGCCGATGGACACGGTGACCCCGGACCGGGTCGCCCAGTGGAAGCCGAGATCCTTCAGCGCGTCCAGGCAGTTGGCCACCTCGACGTTCGGGTAGCGCTCGGCGAGATCGTTGATGATCTGGCCCAGCTGCTTCTTGCCCACCTCGTAGTTGACGTACGGGTAGTCCGCCGGCAGGGCCTCGTTGAACAGGGCCCGGCCGAGGGTGGTCTCGAGCAGGATGGTGCCGTCGGCACGCAGTTCCTCACCGGCCGGCGGGGTGATCCCGGACAGCCGGATCCGGATCGGCGCCTGAACGCTCAGCTCGCCGTGGTCGGCGGCCATCAGGCCCTCGGCGATCGAGGAGATCACCCGGCCGGCGCCCGCCGCCTCGTCGGACTGCATGGTCAGGTAGTACATGCCGATGATCATGTCCTGGGTCGGCATGGTCACCGGGCGGCCGTCGGCCGGCTTCAGGATGTTGTTCGTCGACAGCATCAGGATCCGGGCCTCGGCCTGCGCCTCGGCGCCCAGCGGCAGGTGCACCGCCATCTGGTCGCCGTCGAAGTCGGCGTTGAAGGCCGTACAGACCAGCGGGTGGATCTGGATGGCCTTGCCCTCGATCAGCTGCGGCTCGAACGCCTGGATGCCCAGCCGGTGCAGGGTCGGTGCGCGGTTCAGCAGCACCGGGTGCTCGGCGATGACCTCTTCCAGGACGTCCCAGACGACCGGCCGCTGCCGCTCCACCATCCGCTTCGCGGACTTGATGTTCTGGGCGTGGTTCAGGTCGTCCAGCCGCTTCATCACGAACGGCTTGAACAGCTCCAGCGCCATCGCCTTCGGCAGACCGCACTGGTGCAGCTTGAGCTGCGGGCCGACGACGATCACGGAACGGCCGGAGTAGTCGACGCGCTTACCGAGCAGGTTCTGCCGGAACCGGCCCTGCTTGCCCTTGAGCATGTCGGAGATCGACTTCAGCGGCCGGTTGCCCGGGCCGGTGACCGGACGCCCGCGGCGGCCGTTGTCGAACAGCGAGTCGACGGCCTCCTGCAGCATCCGCTTCTCGTTGTTGACGATGATCTCCGGCGCGCCGAGATCGAGCAGGCGCTTCAGCCGGTTGTTCCGGTTGATCACCCGGCGGTACAGGTCGTTCAGGTCGGAGGTGGCGAACCGGCCACCGTCGAGCTGGACCATCGGCCGCAGCTCCGGCGGGATCACCGGGACGCAGTCGAGCACCATGCCGGCCGGGCTGTTCTTCGTGGTGAGGAACGCCGAGACGACCTTGAGCCGCTTCAGGGCCCGGGTCTTGCGCTGGCCGCGGCCGTTCTGGATGGTGTCGCGCAGGTTGGCGGCCTCGGCCTGCAGGTCGAAGGTCTCCAGCCGCTTCTTGATCGCCTGGGCGCCCATCGAGCCCGAGAAGTACTTGCCGAACCGGGTCTTCATCTCCCGGTAGAGCACCTCGTCACCCTCGAGGTCCTGGACCTTGAGGTTCTTGAACCGGTCCCAGACGGCGTCCAGCCGGTCCAGCTCGCGCTGGGCGCGGTCGCGCAGCTGCTTGACCTCGCGCTCGGCACCCTCGCGGACCTTGCGCTTCGCGTCGGCCTTGGCACCCTCGGCCTCCAGCGCGCCCATGTCCTCTTCGAGCTTGCGCATCCGATTCTCGATGTCGGAGTCGCGGCGGCCCTCGAGCTGCTTGCGCTCGACGTCGATCTTGGCCTCGAGCGAGGACAGATCGCGGTGCCGGCCGTCGACGTCGACCTCGGTGATCATGTACGCGGCGAAGTAGATGACCTTCTCCAGGTCCTTCGGCGCGATGTCGAGCAGGTAGCCCAGCCGGGACGGGACACCCTTGAAGTACCAGATGTGGGTGACCGGAGCGGCCAGTTCGATGTGGCCCATCCGGTCCCGCCGGACGTTGGACCGGGTCACCTCGACGCCACAGCGCTCACAGATGATGCCCTTGAACCGAACCCGCTTGTACTTTCCGCAGTAGCACTCCCAGTCCCGGGTGGGACCGAAGATCTTCTCGCAGAACAGCCCGTCACGCTCCGGCTTGAGCGTGCGGTAGTTGATGGTCTCCGGCTTCTTCACCTCGCCGTGCGACCAGGTGCGAATGTCGTCAGCGGTCGCCAGGCCGATCCGGATCTCATCAAAGAAGTTCACGTCGAGCACGTTGTTTATCTCTTCTCTTCTGTAGCTCGTTTACTTCGCCGTTGGTGCCGACCCGCACCGACCTGCGCCGGTACGGGTCGGACAGGGATCAGACCTCTTCGACTCCGCTGAGGGATTCGCCCGGCCGACGCGAGAGGTCGATGCCGAACTCGTCGCTGGCCCGGTAGTTGTCCTCTTCCGAATCCCTCAGTTCGACCGTGCTGCCGTCGCTGGACAGCACCTCGACGTTCAGGCAGAGCGACTTCATCTCCTTCACCAGAACCTTGAAGGACTCCGGGATGCCCGGCTCGGGGATGTTCTCGCCCTTGACGATCGCCTCGTACACCTTGACCCGGCCCGGCACGTCGTCGGACTTGATGGTCAGCAGCTCCTGCAGAGCCCACGCGGCGCCGTACGCCTCGAGCGCCCACACCTCCATCTCGCCGAACCGCTGGCCACCGAACTGCGCCTTACCGCCGAGCGGCTGCTGGGTGATCATCGAGTACGGACCCGTGGACCGGGCGTGCAGCTTGTCGTCGACCATGTGGGTCAGCTTCAGGATGTACATGTAGCCGACGCCCACCGGAGCCGGGTACGGCTCGCCGGTCCGGCCGTCGAACAGCTGCGCCTTGCCGTCGCCGTTCACGACGCGGACGCCGTCCCGGTTGGGCAGGGTGTGGCTGAGCAGACCGGTGATCTCCTCCTCGGTGGCGCCGTCGAAGACCGGCGTCGCCAGCCGGGAGTTCGGCTCGACCCGCTCCAGGCCGACCTCGCGGAGCCGGTCGGCCCATTCGCCCTCGGCCTCGGAGATGTCCCAGCCGCTCTTGCCGATCCAGCCGAGATGGGTCTCCAGCACCTGGCCGATGTTCATCCGGCTCGGCACGCCGAGCGGGTTGAGCACGATGTCGACCGGGGTGCCGTCCTCCATGAACGGCATGTCCTCGACCGGGAGGATCTTGGAGATGACGCCCTTGTTGCCGTGCCGGCCACAGAGCTTGTCACCGTCGGAGATCTTCCGCTTCTGAGCCACGTACACCCGGACCAGCTGGTTCACGCCGGGCGACAGTTCGTCGTCGTTGTCCCGGTCGAAGACCCGGACGCCGATCACGGTGCCGGACTCGCCGTGCGGGACCCGCATCGAGGTGTCGCGGACCTCGCGCGCCTTCTCGCCGAAGATCGCGCGGAGCAGCCGCTCCTCCGGGGTCAGCTCGGTCTCACCCTTCGGGGTGACCTTGCCGACCAGCACGTCGCCGGCGCCGACCTCGGCACCGATCCGGATGATGCCGCGCTCGTCCAGGTCGGCCAGCTGATCCTCGCTGACGTTCGGGATGTCGCGAGTGATCTCCTCGGCGCCGAGCTTGGTGTCCCGGGCGTCGACCTCGTGCTCCTCGATGTGGATCGAGGTGAGGACGTCGTCCTGGACCAGCCGCTGGCTGAGGATGATCGCATCCTCGTAGTTGTGGCCCTCCCACGGCATAAACGCGACCAGCAGGTTCTTGCCGAGCGCCATCTCGCCCGCGTCGGTGCACGGGCCGTCGGCCAGCGGCGTGCCCTTCTCGACCCGGTCGCCGGCCTTCACCAGCGGCCGCTGGTTGACGCTGCTGCCCTGGTTGGAACGGCGGAACTTCGACAGCCGGTACGTCTTGTACGTGCCGTCGTCGTGCGCGATGTCGATCAGGTCGGCAGTCACCGAGGTGACGGCACCGGCCTGCGCGGCGACGGTCACGTCACCGGCGTCGACGGCGGCCCGGTACTCCATGCCGGTGCCGACCAGCGGCGCCTCGGTACGGATCAGCGGAACCGCCTGCCGCTGCATGTTGGAGCCCATCAGCGCGCGGGACGCGTCGTCGTGCTCGAGGAACGGGATCAGCGCGGTCGCCACCGACACCATCTGGCGCGGCGAGACGTCCATGTAGTCCACCTCGTCGGCGTTGACCTCGTCGGTCTCGCCGTGCCGCTTGCGGACCAGCACCCGGGCCTCGGCGAACTTGCCGTCCTCGGTCAGCTTGGCGTTGGCCTGCGCGACGACGAACCGGTCCTCCTCGTCCGCGGTCAGGTAGTCGATCTGGTCGGTCACCTTGCCGCCGACGATCTTGCGGTACGGGGTCTCGACGAAGCCGAACGAGTTGACCCGGGCGAAGCTCGCCAGGGAGCCGATCAGGCCGATGTTCGGGCCTTCCGGCGTCTCGATCGGGCACATCCGGCCGTAGTGCGAGGTGTGCACGTCGCGGACGTCCATCTGGGCGCGGTCCCGGGAGATACCACCCGGGCCGAGCGCGTTCAGCCGCCGCTTGTGGGTCAGGCCCGCGATCGGGTTGATCTGGTCCATGAACTGGGACAGCTGCGAGGTGCCGAAGAACTCCTTCAGCGCCGCCGTCACCGGCCGGATGTTGATCAAGGTCTGCGGCGTGATCGCCTCGACGTCCTGGGTCGTCATCCGGTCCCGGACCACGCGCTCCATCCGGCCGAGGCCGGTGCGCAGCTGGTTCTGGATCAGCTCGCCGACGGTACGCAGCCGGCGGTTGCCGAAGTGGTCGATGTCGTCGGCCTCGACCACCAGCTCACCGCGCGGGCTGTCCAGGGTCTCCTTGCCCTCGTGCAGCGCGACGACGAAGCGGATCGCGGCGACGATGTCCTCGATCGACAGCACCTGGGCGTCGAACGGCTGCTCCAGGCCCAGCTTCTTGTTGATCTTGTAACGACCGACCTTGGCCAGGTCGTACCGCTTCGGGTTGAAGTAGTAGTTCTCCAGCAGCGCCTGCGCGGCCTCGCGGGTCGGCGGCTCGCCCGGGCGGAGCTTGCGGTAGATGTCGAGCAGCGCCTCGTCCTGGGTGGACGTGTGGTCCTTCTCCAGGGTGAGCCGCATCGACTCGTACTCGCCGAACTCCTCGAGGATCTGGGCGTCGGTCCAGCCCAGTGCCTTGAGCAGCACCGTGACGTTCTGCTTGCGCTTGCGGTCCAGCCGGACGCCGACCATGTCGCGCTTGTCGATCTCGAACTCGAGCCAGGCGCCACGGGACGGGATGATCTTGCAGGTGTAGATGTCCTTGTCCGACGTCTTGTCGGCGGTCGTCTCGAAGTAGACGCCCGGGGACCGGACCAGCTGCGACACCACGACCCGCTCGGTGCCGTTGATGATGAAGGTGCCCTTGTCGGTCATCAGCGGGAAGTCGCCGATGAAGACGGTCTGGCTCTTGATCTCGCCGGTCTCGTTGTTCATGAACTCCGCGGTCACGAACAGCGGAGCCGCGTACGTCACGTCGCGGTCCTTGCACTCGTCCACCGTGTTCTTCGGCGGTTCGAAGCGATGGTCCCGGAACGACAGCGACATCGTCTGGGAGAAGTCCTCGATCGGGGAGATCTCCTCGAAGATCTCCTCCAGCCCCGATTTGGTGTTGACGTCGGTGCGTCCCTCGTCCAGCGCTTCCTCGACGCGCGACTGCCAGGCGTCGTTGCCGATCAGCCAGTCGAAGGACTCGATCTGCACGTCAAGCAGATCGGGGACCTCCATGGGCTCGGCGATCTTGGCGAAGGAAATGCGACCGGTGTTGGAGACAACGTGGTTCTTCTGGGCAGTGCGCGAGGCGGCCAAGAGATGGGTCCTTCCGAAAGACTCGCGGGTGCGGTGCTGAGTGAGTCGAGGTGCTATTCAGTTGAGGTCGTACAGGTTCAGGTCAGGTCTCCGCGCACGCCGAACGGCCCGTGTCAAGTTCAACGGGTCGTCGAGTATGCGGAGGGCAAGGAACCAGCATAACCACTGGAACGGCGTTTGTAAACACCTGCGGGCAGCACTGAGTAGCGCTGTCAAATCGACCGCGTTCCGCAAGCATACCTCTGTTCAGTGCTCGCAGCGGCAGAACCGCCGCCGGTACTTGAAATCATCCGACGAAGCGGGCGGCCCGGCGCGGTTCCGGAATCGGGTGCAACGAACTGACAGGCTGTCGCGTGGATACGCCATGCAGCCAATCGGCACGCAGGCATTCGGCGACGGGACCAGGACGGAGGTGCCGACGGTGGTTCGACGCCCGCGACCCGCGGAAGCCGACCCGGCGCCGGACTTCTCCGAGTGGGTGGCGGCCAGCGGTCCGTCCCTGCTCGGCTTCGCCCACATGGTGACCGGCAGCGGTCACGACGCCGCGGACGCGGTCCAGGACGCCCTGGTCGCGGTCTGCCCGCGCTGGAATCGGCTCCGCGAGCCGACTCCGGGCGGCCGGACGATCGGTGCGGACGCGTACGCGCGGCGGGTGATCGTCAACCGGACGGTGTCGTGGTGGCGCAAGTTCACCCGCCGGGAGTACCTGATCGACGCCGCGGAACTGCCGCCGGTGGAGCCGCCGGACCGGGCCGCGGGCGACCCCTCCGGGCCGGTCAGCGACGCCGTCGTGGCCCGGCAACTGCTCGGCACGCTGCCGACCAGACAGCGGGCCGCAGTGGTGCTCCGTTACTACGACGACCTGCCGTTCGCCGAGATCGCCGAGATCCTGCACTGCACCGAGAGCACCGCGAGGTCGTACGTGCACCGCGCCCTGGCCGCCCTGCGCGGCCGGCTCGGCGAGCTGCCCGAACCGCCGCATCCCGTATCCCCCTCGGACGAGGTGACCCGATGAACGACTCCCCCCAGCACGACCCGAACACCCCCGACGACGCCGGCTCCGAGAATGCCCGTGCCGCGGCAGCCTTCCGCGAAGCGATGTCGGACCTGCGGACGCCCGGCGAGCTCGACTCCGACGCGGCCCGCCGCCGGGCCGGTGCCCGCCGCAACGCCCGGCTCGCCCTCGGCGGGCTGGTGCTGGTCCTGATCGTGGCCGTCGGCGCGGTCGTGCTGCCGAACCTGTTCGGGACCGGGCCCGGGATCGAGCCGGCCGGTCAGCCGACCATCGCCAAGGTCCCGGAGAAGCTGCCCGGCGATCCGGCGCCGAGCGGCTGGCGGACCGAGCAGTTCCGGGAACTGGTGTTCCAGGTGCCGGCCGACTGGGGTTATGCCTATGCGCCCGGGTCGGCGTGGTGTGCCGGATCGGACGGGAAGGCGCCGCGGCCCGAGCACCGCAAGCCGTACGTGTCGCTCGGCGAGCCGGACGCCATCCCGGCGATCGCGTGCCAGCAGATGCCGGACACCCTGATCACCGAGCATGTGGAGGCGATCCAGCCGGCCGACAAGCGGGCCGACGGGCGGTTCGAGCTCGCCCGGGGCTTCTGGGAGGTCACCAAGACCGTCGGCGCGGTGAAGCTGCGGGTGGTCAGCCAGGACTCCGCACTGGCCCAGCGGATCGCCGACACCGCACGCGAAGCCGGCGACGACGACCTCTGCCGGCCGGACCACCCGATCACCGAGAACCTCGAGGCGCGGCCGGCGGAGGCCTCCGACGTCACGAAGTACGGCGCGGTGGACCGGATCGCCGTCTGCCAGTACGACACCGGGGAGGGCCGGTCCGGCCTCCGCGCCGCGGCCGTGCTGACCGGCGACCAGGCGCAGCAGCTGATCGACGGGATCGCGAAGGCGCCCGCCAACGACGACGCCACCTGCGACCCGCCGCCGTATCCGGAGGGCGGGCTGGACGTGGCCGCCGTGCTCCGAGTGCAGAGCTCGACCGGCCTGCACGAGATCGTGCTGCGCCAGCAGGGCTGCCCGAACGGCGGCGACACCGTGCTCGGCGGCTTCGACGACGGCACCACCCTGCACGCCGCCACGAAGGCCACCTGCCAGGCCGTGTTCGTACCGCCGGTGTCGATCCAGGCCGCCAGCGGCTCCGTCTACGAGCGCTGCGTCCGCGGACGCTGATCCCCATGGCAGGCTTCGGTCATGAACGGCTCGAAGCTGCGCCGGGACCGGCTGATCCTGGCCGGCGGGCTGGTGTTGATCTTGGTCGTGGCGGCCGTGGGACTCGGCTTGCAACGTCCTGCCCCGGCTTCGGCCGGCTGGCGGATCGAGCAGTATCGCGATGTCGTGTTCCAGGTGCCGGCCGACTGGGGCTATTCCGGCGAGCCGGGACCGGACTGGTGCGGCCGTAAGTGGCCGGATCCCGTTCACCGACGGCCGTATGTGATGCTCGGCGGCGAGACGCTCCGACTTTCGATCCCCTGCCCCGCGATCCCCGATGCCCTGATTTTGGAGCACGTCGTCATCTCCTCGGCGGATCCGGCTTCCTGGCCGGAACCCGATCCCCGGTCGGACGGGCTCTATCGGGTCCAGGCCGGGTTCTGGGAGGCGATCCGGACCGTCGAGTCGCTACGGCTGCGCGCGGTCAGCCAGGACGTCCGACTGGCGGAGCGGATCGTCGGTTCCGCGGTCCGGGCCGACGACACCGCTCCCTGCGACCCCGACCACCCGGTGGTCGCCGACCTGGACTACCGCCCGGAACCGGCCGACGAGCTCGGGACAGCTGACCGGATCATCCTCTGTCAATACGAGCCCGACGGCGGCAGCGGCTGGGGCGGGGTCCGGGCGGCCGGAGCGCTCAGCGGCGCCGACGCCACGAAGCTGATCGCAGGGATCACCGCTGCTCCGGCCTGGGACGGTCCGGCCTGTCCGGCCGGCGAGGAACGGGCCGGTCCCGACGTCACCGTCGTCCTCAAGGTGCACACCGCAACCGGACTCCAGGAGCTGATCATGCGGCTGGGCAGCTGCGAGAACATCGGGCCGGTGGTGACCGGCGGGTTCGACGACGGGCGGACGGTTCGGACGGCGACCGCCGAGACCTGCCGCGCCGTGCTGACCCTGCCGTTGCGCCTCGGCTTCGGCGGCCAATCGGTCTTCGACCGCTGTCGGACCTAGCGTCACTTGTCGCGAAAACTCCTCAACTCGGACGCTGGAGGCCGTATGACGCTCCAGCGCTCGAGTTGAGGAGTTCTGACGACACCGGTCCTAGGTGAGAGCGTCGAGGCGGTCGGAGTCGATCCGGTAGACCTCGATGGCGGTGCCGGCCAGGACCCGGGCACGGTCGGCCGGGGACAGGGCGTCGATCAGCGGGCGGAGGCCCTGCCAGGTGCGCTGGTAGCCGCCGGCGGTGATCGAGACCGGCCAGTCGCCGCCGTACATCAGCCGGGCCGGGCCGAACGCCGCCAGGGCCTGGTCGACGAATGGGCGGAGCGAGGCGGTCGTCCAGTCCTGCGGATCCCGTACCGAATAGAGACCGGAGAGCTTCGCGAACACGTTCGGATGCTCGGCGGCGCGGTTGATCAACTCCGTCCAGCGGCCGTCGGCGGCGGGGCCGAACGGCCCATGATCATCGATCGGCGGCTTGGACAGGTGGTCGATGATCAACCGCAGGTCGGGGTGCCGTTCGGCCAGGGTGGACACGTGTTCCAGGTGCCGGGGCAGCACCGCGACGACGTCGTACGCCAGTCCGGCACGGGCCAGCAGGCCGAGGCTCTCGATCACCTCGGGCAAGATCAGGAAGTCCGGGTCCTCGCGATCATGGATGAGGTTGCGGATGCCGACGAGCAACGGATCGCCGGCCAGCCGCTCGATCCCGGCCGCGACCCGGTCCGGCTGCTCCAGCGGCAGATAGCCGACCACCGCGACCACCTCGCGATGATCACGAGCCGCCTCGAGCATGGCGTCGGTGTCCTCGGCGTTGTCCGCCGCCTGCACCAGCACGGAACCGTCCACGCCCGCTTCCTTGAGCTCGGCGTTCGCGTCCTCCTGGGTGAACGTCCGGAAGATCGGCCCCGCCTCCGGCCCCAGCCAGTCGTACTGGACGCGGTCCAGGTCCCAGATGTGCTGGTGGGCGTCGATGATCATGGTCACGATCCTAGAGCGGGCCTGGAATCCGGCCGCCCTCGCGGAAACAGCGGTATCAAACGGCGAGATATCCTACAGATCTGATCTCGTAGGCACGGAGCGCTACGCTGCTCGCTCATCGACAAGGACGACGGAGGTGGCATGGCTGAGCAGGAGGGTGCGGGGACCTCGTTTCGCCGGCTGAAGTCGCCGGTGCCGCTGCACCAGACGGTGCAGGAGGAGATCCGGAACTTCATCGTCGCCAACCGGCTCGGGCCGGGCGATCCGATCAAGCCCGAGGCGGAACTGGCCCGGGAGTTCGGGGTCAGCCGGAACTCGGTCCGGGAGGCCGTGAAGGCGCTGGAGTCCACCGGGGTGCTGGAGACGCGGCGCGGCAGCGGGGTCTACGTCCGGGACTTCTCGTTCGCGCCACTCCTTGATCATCTTCCGTACGGGCTGATGCACGGCGGCCGGGCGCTGCGGGAGCTGGTGGCGCTGCGGAAGGCCCTGGAGTCGGCCATGATCGGCGACGCGATGGCGGCGATGAAGCCGGAGACCGAAGCCGCGATGCGGGAGGTGCTGGCCGAGATGAGCCGGCACGCCGAGGCCGGCCGGCCGTTCGCCGACCAGGACCGCGAGTTTCACCGGCTGCTGTTCCGCGACCTGGGCAACGCGATGCTGCTGCAGCTGTTCGACCTGTTCTGGATGGCGTACAACCGCGCGGCGCCGCCGATGCCCGGCCGCGAACCCGCCGAGGTGTGCCAGAACCACGTCGCGATCCTCGACGCCGTCGTCGCCGGAGATCTCCGGCAGGCGCAGGAGGCGGTCCAGCAGCACTACACCGGCATCGAGGACCGCCTCCGCGACTGAGCGTCAGGCGTCGCCGACGCCGATCCGGAAGGTGAGCAGCCCCATCCCGCGGGCGTCCGTCAGCCGTGGGCCGGGGCCGCGGTGGCTGACGTACGCGACGGTCGCGTCGGCCGGCACCGGCCGGTCCAGAGTCAGCACCAGGCCGACCCCGCGACGCCATTCGACCGCCTCGACCACAGCACCCGGGACCCGGAAGTCGGCCGCGGCGCCGTCCTCGACGGTGAGCGGCCCGGCCGGCGAACGCAGCGCCACCACCACCTGATCCGGCCGGTCGTCGACGCGACGGGCCTGGCTCGGGTTCGGCGGCGCCACCGGCGGGCCGTCCGGCCGGTAGAGGGCTGCGAGCAGGACGGCGGCGGTGTGGTCGCCGAGGGTCCGGTAGCCGTCCTCGTACCCGAAATGACAGCCGTCGTGGTTGTTCAGCGCGGTCGTCGACAGCACCCGCAGGTGGTCGATGGTCTCCGGCAGCCGCCGCTGTGCGTCCCGCAGCGCCACCGGGTCGGGCTCGTTGCACGGCGAGTTCCGGACCTGGTCGACGAAGACGGGCAGCTTGGCGCCGTAGTCCGTGCGCCAGTCCGCGACCAGCTCGGTGAAGCCGGCCACGTGCTTCGCGGCGTTGTCCCGGTCCGCCTCGCCCTGGTACCAGAGCATGGCGTCGATCGCGCCCGGACCGGCCAGCCCGGACCGGACCAGCCGCCGGTGCAGCATGCCGTAGTTGGTCGTGCCGTCGGCGGGATCGCTGTCGTTGCGGGCGAAGTAGCCGATCTGCTGACCACCGCGGGCCCCGTTGACGACAGCCAGCGGGATCCCCAGTTCGTCCGACAGCAGGGTGCCCATCCGGACCGCCCACTGGCCGATGGCACCGACCCGCTGGACGTTGTCGCCGGCCGCGTACGTCCAGCGGCCGACGCCGGCCAGCCGGGAGAGGTTGTTGTTCGACGTCCCGAAGGTACGGACCCAGCGGGAGCGGTCCGGGTTCGACGAGTTCGCCGTCGGCAGCCGGCCGGCCTGGGCGTTCGACTGGCCCTGGATGACGATGACGTCCCCGGCGACGACGTCGACCGCCCGGTGGATCCGGCGTCGCTCGCCGTCGGCCGTGACGGCGATCAGCTCGAGGTCGGTCGCGGTGCGGGCGACCGGCAGCGTGACGGTGAACGAGAATCGCGGCTTCGCCGGCGACACGGCGGCCCGCTGCCGGGTCGTCCGGCCATCCCGACGGACCGAGAGTTCCACCGCGGTGACCTCGGGATCGACGGCCGCGCCCTGGATCGGCACCGTCACGCTGGTCGCGGTCCGGCCCGGGCGCGGCACCAGCTGCCGGGATTCCGGTGCGGTGTCCAGCCGGACCAGGCTGGGCCGGGCGAAGAAGGTGAGCCGGCGGGCCGTGAAGTCGGCGGCGTTGGCGGCACCGGTCCAGTCCGAGTTGCCGTCCGGCGCGGCGCCGATGCCCAGGTCGAGCGGCTGGGTCCCGGCGGTGAAGGCGTTGACGGCGAGTACGGGGGTCGCGGTCGGCCCGGAGGCCTCGCGCGGGCCGCGGGCGTCGGCGGCGTCGGCGAACGCGTGCACCTGGAACGAGCCGTAGCCGTTAGCCCGGAGCAGGGCGTCGTCGGCGTCGCGGGCGGTGTCGGAGGCGCCCGGTACCTGTCCGTTGGCCGTCCCGTCGTACTGATTCGGCCACTGCTCGAGCCAGCCCGAACCGCCGGTCAACTCCCGTACCTCCGAAACGTTCGAGGCGACCGTCAGGTCGTCGACGAACTGGTGCCGGGACTGTTCCATCCGGGTGGGCAGCCCGACGTCGGCGGGATCGTCGCCGAGCGCCTCCATTGAGGTCCAGACCCAACGGGTGCCCGCCTCCGTGGTCAGTTCCAGGCAGTAGCCGATCCGGTCGAAGCCGTCGGCGATCGCCTCGGTGTCGTCGAAGGCGTACGGCGGCGTGGTGTCCCGCCAGCCCGCCGAGGTCGGCAGGTCGAGCCCGCGGACCGGGAGATAGCCGGTCGCCTCGGCGTCGCAGGAGGTCGACCAGGCCTCGGCCGGATCGGCGACCGCCACGCCCGGCGGAGCCAGCGCCGTTGCCAGGAGGACGGTGGCACAGCCGGCTGAGAGCAGACCGATCAGAGGTCGTGGCATGGGAACTCCTCGGTGAGTCTGGGAACGGGTGGTGGGCGGCGGTCAGCCGATGGCGAGCCAGGTGCCCTGCAGCGGCTGTTGCCCGACGCCGGGCTTCGTCCAGTCGCAGACGCCGCCGGGGAAGACCTTCGCCAGCCGGGCTCGCTCGCCGGCACTGAACGGGACGGCGTAGTCGGCCGGGTCGACCGGCTTGAGCCGGCAACTGACCACGTCGTCGGCCACCGGAGCGCCGGCGACCAGGCGCGGGGTGCTGTGGACGGGATACAGCTCGCCGCACTCCCCCGCGTTGTCCGGGGTCAGCGGCTGGACGATCTTCCGCGGCTCGGCGTCACGGCTCCAGCAGGCGTCGGTCAGCCCGGACGGCTTGGACCGGACCGCCCGCCCGTGCGCCGAGCCCGGGCGGTCGTCCCGGACCAGCGCGGTCAGCCAGGCGTCCATGCTGGTCAGCGCGTACCTGAGCGTCGGGCTGTTCAGGCTGAACCCGCCGTACCGGTTGTCCTCCAGGAGCATCACCTGGTTGTCCGCGTCACCGTTGGCCGCGGTCAGCCGGGCCCGGGTGGCGTGCCCATGGGTGGTCATGTGGATGTCGCCGTTGACGGCGTCCTCGGAGTACGCGCGGTAGTCGATGATCGGCGTCCCGGCCAGGCCTGCGCCGGCGTTGAGAATCCGGCCGGTGCGGTAGGCGGCGGACCGGGCACCAGGATCGGCCGCGGTCCGTTGCGGGGTCGGCTTGGCGTCGAGGTCGAGCCCGCCGATGCCCTCGTTGAGATCGAGGAACTGTTCGACCGTGATGGTGCCGGCGTTCAGCGCGACAAGGCCGTACTGCACGCCGACGTTGTCCAGCGGCCGACGGGCGAAGCCGGTCTCGGGGTCGCGGCCGTACACGTTGACCGTGTGGTCGTAGACGTCGGCGCGGGCGCCGCCCGGATTGGTCTCCGGGTGGTAGCGCAGCTCGGTGGGCAGCCCGTCCGGGAACTCGGCGACCGGGTCCAGCCGCTTCGCGCCGTCGCTGAGGTTCTTGATGCTGCCCCAGCTCAGGAAGCCGGCCACCCGGCGCTGCTGATCTTGGGTGAAGGCCTCCGGCGCGACCTCGGTGAAGTAGCGGTGCAGCAGCCGGGAGTCGAACAAGGTGAAGTTGGTCGCCGACGTGACGTCGGGGAACGACTGGCCGACCACGATGCCGTCCAGCAGGCCGGGATAGTTGTCGGCGATCTGATGGCTCTGGTACGAGCCGCCCGAGGATCCCCAGCCGATCGTGAAGAGCGGATCGCCGTACAGCTCGACGAACCGTTCCTTGATCATCATCATCGTCTCGGCCGCGAGCAGGTCGTTGCAGTTGTTCCCGAAGACGTTCAGCGACGCCGACGCGACCGCGTAACCTCGCCCGAGCATGGTCGGGTCCAGCACGCCGCCGGTGTTGGTGCCCTGGGTGTACCAGCCGCGCCGGCAGCCGCCGCCGAACGTGTAGATCAGCCGGTCGTTCCAGCCCTGGCTGCGGTGGAAGGCCGACGGTGCGTCGGTGGCCGGGTCGTGCAGCATGGAGATCTGATAGATCGCCCGGTTCAGCGTGCCGGTCTCGATCCTGATCAGGAACGGGACCTTCGCGCCGGTGCTGGTCGTGGTCCAGGCAAGATCATCCGGTCGGACTGTCGGGTCGGGCAGCGGGAGTGTCTTGCCCGCGGTCGACCGGTAGGCATAGTCGACCCGGGTCGTCGTGGAGCAGTCCTCGTCCAGCGGCGCGCCCAGTGTGCTGCCGTCGACCAGCTTGAACCGGTCCGTCGTGCAGAGGTACGGAGACTCGTGCGGGCCGCTGATCACCGGCCCGGTGGCCGGATGATTGGTCAAGATCAACTGTGTCCGCAGCGTGCCGACGGTCGCGACCAGCTGGTTCGGGCCGAGCCGGAGTTGATCAAGGAGGCCGGTCAGGGTGTGGGTTGCCGGATCCGGTCGGAACGCGGCGGTGACGTCGGCGCCGTCGAGACTGAACCGGACCCGGTCCAGCGGCCGGTCCTTCGGCACCGTGGCCTTGACCAGGACGTCCCCGGCGGTGATCAGGTCCGGGCGGGCGGAGACGGCCGTCAGCCGGAGGCCGTCGGCCGCCGTCGCAGGCTGCGGCACGGCGACGAGGGACATCGCCAGCAGCGCGAGCGCCAGCAGGCACACCCTCAAGACGTTCCCTGAGCCTGTCGAAGGGCGAGGCCGGACCGGTCCCTGAGCTTGTCGAAGGGCCAAGGCCGATGTGTCCTGGCGCTTCGACAAGCTCGGTGCGCGGTGCGTGTGCCCTGGCCCTTCGACGGGCTCAGTGCGCGTTGCGTACGACATGGCGGACTCCTGACTCAACGGTGGGCGGAGTGGACGGCGAAATCGGCGAGCTGCGTGGTGTGGCCGGGTGACGTTCGGCGCCCGGGTCGCGGTGATCAACAGCCGCAGGCAGCGCGCCTCGGTCGGGATGAATTCCATGATCGCCGACAGGCCGGTGCCGGCGACAGCCCTTGTCCTCGACCGTGGATCGACACCAGGGCTAGCGGCCCCCGCCCCGGCGCGGGGCCGGCACGATGGCGTCCATCGCCAGCCGCGCGGTGAGGCCGCGCAGGCGGTCTGCGTCGCCGGCCCGTACCGCTCTCAGCTCGGCGTCGGTCAGCGCCCGGTCGTAGATCCGGAAGTCGTCCAGCGCCCCGTGGAACCGGTCCGCCCCGTCGAGCCGCTGGCCCAGATAGATCGGGGTCGGGTCGTCGCCGCTGACCGAACCGGCGGCGCCGGTCGCCTCCGCGATGCGGTCGCCGTCGACGTGCAGGGTGACGGTGCCGCCGCGTCGCTGCAGCACGACCTGATGCCACCGGCCGTCCGCGTACGCGCTCGGAGAGGTGACCGTGGCCGACCCGGACGACGTGGTCACCGTGCCGCGGAGCCGGTTCATGCCGGGTTCGGCGCGCAGCCAGACCTCCGGTGCACCGTTGAGGCCATACGCCCAGAAGAGGGCCTGGTTCCGGATCGCGTCGTCGTACCGGAACCAGGTCGAGACGGTGAAGTCGCCCGCGCCGAGGACCGGCCTGGTCCGGTACGGGAGCTGGACCCGGCCGCGGTCGCCGTCGAAGGCGAAGGCCCGGCCGAATCGGCCCTTCGTCAGGCCGACGCCGTCGAAGACCAGCGCCGACCGCCCCGGCAGGTCCGGTGTCGACGCCGGCGTCGGCAGGTCGCGCGCGTCCAGCCGGACGAACGCGATCTCCGACCGGTAGTCGGTCGGCCCGCGCTCGTAGAGCAGCCCGAGCCCGCCGTCGGCGAGCTGGACCATGTCCGAATAGCCGCCGTAGCAGGCGCATTCCTCGACGGACAGGCTGCGGTCGTTGCTGCCGTACACCTGGAGGCCCTCGTCGGTCGAGTCGCCCGGGGTGTCCACCGTCTGCCAGCTCAGACCCTCGTCGAACGTCGCCCGGATCGTCGGCCGGATCCGCGGCTCGGTGTTCACCGACGGCGCCAGAGTGAGGATCCGGTTGAACGCGCCGCCGGTGTCGGTGGCGCCGTAGCGCAGCGACGAGGACTGGATGAACGGCGCCTCATAGCCGCGGACCAGCTGGTAGTCCTGGTGGTAGGTCGCGCCGCCGTCCTTGCTGATCGCGATCGCCCGGTGTGGCCGGACGTTCGGGTCGGCCTCCTCCTCCGGCGTGCCGCCGTGCCACTCCTGGCGGGCCCACGCCATCACGTCGCCGTTGACCAGCTCGACCAGGCTGATCTCCTGCGGGATCAGCTGCCGGTCCTTGGTGTAGTGGACGTGCGCGCCGCGCTCCCAGGTGACGCCGGCGTCGTCGCTGTAGACGAGCATCGCCCCGGAACCGGTGTCGTCGTTGTAGTTGATCCCCGCGATCAACCGCCCCCGATGATCACCGCGGGTGAGCTGGAGCGCGTGCACCGGGCCGGTCGCGTAGTGGCCCCAGGCGGGATCGTCCAGTTGCGGCTGCAGCACCGGGGCGGTCCAGGTCGCGCCGTTGTCGTCGCTGTGCAGCACGTACGGGGTGCGCGGCGCGGTTCGCTGGTTGCCGCCGGGATTGGCCGGGTCGACCGGGTTGTGCATGCCGAGCATGACGATCCGGCCGTCCGGGGCGTCGACCCGGGGCGCTCCGGGCAGCTTCCGGTAGACCACCGGGCCCGGGTTGCCGCGGGTGGCCGGCGCCGTCGGGTCGCCGGGCTCGCCCCGCACCACGGTCTCGATCGGCCCCCACTCCGTCGCGCCCGGCGGCAGCCGCCGGACCACGGTCTCGATGTTGGACTTGTCGGCGCAGGTGTGGAACCGGTGTTCGGCGAAGGCCAGCAGCGAACCGTCCGCGCCGCGGACGATGGCCGGTATCCGGTAACAGCCGGACGGCACGTGCGAGGTACCGAACAGCACGGTGGTTCGGGCCGCGAACGGGTCGATGGGCGCGGCGCCGGCGGCCGGCACCGGCAGCAGGGCCGCCGCGCCGACCAGGGCCAGCAGGCCGACCTGGAGCCGGAGCCCGCTCCTCTTCTTGGGGATCTTCACGGTCGTCTCTCTCCTTCGAGTTCGGGGACACCCACGCGCGCTGAGTCCTGGCGCAACCGCCCTTCGACGGCGGTGGCGAACTCGTCGCGGCGGTGGTGGCGTTCGTCGTCGGTGATCTTGGTTCGCGCCGGGGCATCGGGGTCCAGGTAGGTCGGCGGGGTCGCCTCGTGCAACGCCCAGGCCGCCCTGGCCTCGCGCAGCTCGGCCAGCGCATCGGCGTGCTCTGGATCGCCGGCCAGGTCGTCGAATTCGTACGGGTCGGCGGCGAGATCGAACAGGGACTCGCCGGCGGCGTCGGACCAGAGCAGCTTGTACCGCTCGGACCTGATCATGATCGCGGACTCGTGCCGGCGGTCCTCGGCGAAGACGTACGGATGCCCGGCGGCCGGATCACCCAGGTCCCTTCCCGGCAAGGACAGCCCGGCCTCGAGACCGCAGCAGGCCAGGATCGTCGGCGCGAGATCGATCATGGAGACCAGCCGGTCGTTCACCTCGCCGGATCGCCGCGATCCGGGGAACTTGATCAGCAGCGGCACCTTGATCACCGGGTCGTACATCGGTCCGTCCTTGAGCAGCAGGTGGTGGAACCCGAGGTACTCGCCGTGATCGGCCGTGAAGATGATCAAGGTGTCCTCGTAGCGGCCGGCCCGGCGCAACTCGTCCAGCAGTAGCCCGACCTGATGATCAAGGTGAGTGATCGTGGCGTAGTAGTGCGCCATCACCCGGCGCAGGATCGGCTCGGTCAGCGGGCCGTAGTCGAAGTAGCGGCGCCGGTAGCGCTCGTCGGCCGCCGGGATCTCCTCCGTCCAGCCGGGCAGCGGGGTCAGTGTTGCCGGGGCGTAGGCCCCCGCCCAGCCGGCCGGCGGGTCGAACGGGTGGTGCGGCTTCACGAAGGACACGTGCAGCAGCTCGCTCGCGTCGGTCGACCACGCCGCCACGGAACGCCGGGCCCGCTCGCCGATCCAGGTGGTCGAGTGCCACGCGTCGGGCAGGTCGGACGTCCCGCTCCCGTACGTCTCCCAGTAGGAGGCGGGCGCCGAGGCTCGAAACTCCCGCTCCTGATCGACCAGGTCGGTCACCGGCGCCAGCCCGGCCGCGGCCAGGTCCCGGTGATAGTCGTCGTCGTAGCGACCGGGGCCGTCCTGCTCGGCCAACTGCAGGCTGTCGTACCCGACGTCGAGGTGGGTCGGCGTGAAGTGCATCTTGCCGACCGCGGCGGTCCGGTAGCCGGCCCGGCGCAGCGCCCGCGGGAAGGTGTCGATCCCCGGCGCCAGCGTGCACCGGTTGGTCCAGCCGCCGTGCTGGCGTACCTGCAGGCCGGACAGCAGCGAGTACCGCGACGGCGTGCAGACCGGAAACGTGCTGTAGGCGTGGCGATAGCGGACGCCGTCGGTCGCCAGCCGGTCCAGCGCCGGTGTCCGGACGTCCGGGTGTCGGGCCGCGCCGAAGCAGTCCGCCCGGAACTGGTCGGCCTGGATGATCAACACGTTCGGCGGCATCAGCCGGCTCCGAACCCGAGCCTGGTCACCTCGGCCCGCAGGGCGGCCAGTTGCTCCGGCGTCACCGGGGCGAGCGGTGCCCGGACCGGGCCACAGTCGACCCCGTACACGGAACCGAGCGCCTTGAAGCCGGCCAGTTCGCCGGCCGGTGCCGCGGCCGCGTCGATCACCTGCAGGGCCAGCAACTGCAGCTGCCGCGCCTCGTCGATCTCGCCACGAGCTGCATGATCGACCAGCCGGCCGAACAGCGGACCGGCGAAGTTGTACACCGAACCGATCGCCACCCGGGCACCCCATTGCCAGGCCGCCAAGATCAACTTCGCCACGCCGACGAACACCTCCTGGCCACCCTCGCCGGCCAGCTGCAGGCAGCGCTGCAGGTCCACCATGTCGTTGTCGGCGAACTTCACCCCGGCGAAGGTCGGGATCCGTTCCCGGGCCATGATCAAGATCTCGCTGGCCTTCTGGTTCACGCCGGTCATCGAGGGGATGTGGTAGTACGTGAACGGCAGCGTCGGCGCCGCCTCGGCGATCGCCGCACAGGCGTCCACCAGGGCGCCGACCGAGCCGGGTCGGTGGAAGTACGGGGCGACGGCGGAGATCGCCCGGGCACCGATCCGTTCGGCATGACCGGCCAGCCGGCGGGACTCGCCGAGGCTGGCGTGCCCGACGTGGATGATCACGTCCAGCCGGCCGTCCGCGACCTCGATCCACCGCTCGGCCAGTGCCATCCGCTCGTCCGTCGTGAGCGCGGCACCCTCACCGGCCGTACCGCCGACGTAGGCGGCCGGCGATCCCCAGGCCACCAGGTCGTCGGCCTGCTTCGCGACGGTGTCCAGGTCCAGCCCGCCGTGCTCGTCGAACGGCGTGAAGACGGCGGTCAGCAACGCCATGCCGTTGTCGGCGGCGGGATAGCGGAGTTCGATCATGGATGCCCCTCAGGCCTTGGTGTTGATCAGGGTGACGAAGTCGCGCGGGTCGGTGGCCAGGCCGGTGACCCGCTGGTTCAGCGCGAACAAGGACGGTTGGGTGGAGATCCCGATCGCCCAGGACTCGTCGACCAGCACCTCGTTCAACGCCGCGTAGGCCGCTTTCTGATCATCGGGCGTGAGCGCCGAACCAGCCGCGGCCACCGCGTCGACGTACTTCGGCGGCACCTTGTCCCGGAACGTCGTGTTCTCCTTGCCCGGCAGCATCTGCCGGCCGCGGGCGATCAAGGAAGGGCTCTGCAGGTTGTTCGGCTGATTGGCCACCGTGCACTGCAGCTTGCTGGCGAACAGCGCCTCCAGATAGGCGGCCTCCTCCTGCGGCGCGATCTCCAACTCGAAACCGATCTTCTTCAGGTCGGCCTGGATGATCTGCAGGATCTCCACCGCCGGCGAACCGGAGGTGACCCCGGCGACCGCCTTCCGCTCCCCGCCGGACTGCTCCAGCAGCTTCGCGGCGGCGTCGAGGTCGAAACCGTGCGATTCGAGATAGGCCGGGTCGAACGCCGGCGACTGCGGCATGAATGCGGTGTAGACGGGCTCACCGACGCCGAAGGCGACCTGCTGCAGGATCCGGTCCCGGTCGATCGCCCGGGCCAGCGCCTGCCGGAGCAGCTTGTTGTCGAACGGCGGCATCGTCGCGTTCATGAAGAACAGCACCATCCGGCCGCTGCCCTCGACCAGCGTGAACCGGTCCTTCAGCCGTGCCGAGTGCCGGAACCCGATGTAGGCGGCGCCGTCGACGGAACCGGACTCCAGGGCGGCCACCAGGGCGTCCTCGTCGGTGAAGAACCGGTAGTCGACCTGGTCCAGATACGGCTTGCCGGCGTCGTAGAAGTCCGGGTTCTTGATCAAGGTCAGGCTCTGGTTGCGTTTGTACTCGCCGAGGGTGAACGGGCCGGACCCGGCCGGCTCGTGCTCGAGCTGCGCCGTCGTGTTCTTGTCCGCCGGCACCAGCGGGAAGGCGAACATCCAGTCGATCACCAGCGACTCCGGCGTCGGCGCCTTGAAGTCGATCTTGACCGTACGGTCGTCGACGGCCGCCGCATGCTTGATGAAGGCCGACGGCTGGGCCAGCGTGAACGCGGCATCCGGATCGAGCGCCCGCTCGACGCCGGCGACGACGTCGTCCGCGGTGACCGGCGCACCGGAGTGGAACGTCGCCTCCCGCAGCGTCACCGTGACCGATCCATGATCATCGGCGAACTCCCACTTCTCCGCACCCGCCGGGATCGCCTCGTACTCGCCGGTCGTCGGGTAGTCGACGAGATAGGTGTAGAAGGCGTGGATGTGGATGTCCGTGTTCGTCAGGTACGGATCGAACTGCATGATCTTGGTTGTGCCGAGGGTGAGCTTGCCCGTGCCGGCCGCACCGCCCGGGCTGCCCTCGGTGGCGGGGGCACAAGCGCTCAGCGGGCCGGTGGCGAGCGCGCCGCCGGCGGCCAGGCCGACCCCGAGCAGGGCGCGGCGGGACAGGAGCCGGGACTCGCGTGGAGAGTTGATCATGATGTTGCCTCTGCGGTGAAGGAGGATCAGGTGAGTCGGATGCGAGGATCGAGCAGGCCGTACAGCACGTCGACCAGCAGGTTGAGCAGCAGGAAGGTGGCGACGACGAAGAGCACGCCGCCCTGGACCAGGGCGTAATCGCGTTCCCCGATCGCGGTGTAGAGCAGTCGGCCGAGGCCGGGGTAGTTGAAGACGGCTTCGATGACGACGGTGCCACCGAGGAAGCCGCCGAGCTGCAGGCCGACGATCGTGACCGTCGGCAGGGCGGCGTTGCGCAGCGCGTGCCTGCCGATCACGTCCCGCTCCGGCACACCCTTGGCCCGCGCGGTCCGGATGTAGTCCTTGCCCATCACCTCGCCGAGCGAGGTGGCCAGGAACCTCGCGGTGACACTCGACGTGTGGACGGCGATCGCGACCGCGGGCAGGATCGTGCTGCGCAGGGCGAGGACGGGGTTCTGCCAGAACGGCACGAAGTCGCTGGAGGCCGGCAACCAGCGCCACTGCACCGCGAGCACGATGATCAACAACAGGCCGAGCCAGAACGCCGGCACGGCCAGCCCGGCCGTGAGATAGCCCTGCAGCAGCCGGCCGGCGAGCGACCGGGGCCGCAGCGCCACCACGATGCCGACCGGCACCGCGATGATCAAGGTCAGCAGCAGGGTGAAGGCCGCCAGCTGAACGGTGGCCGGAATGCGCTCGAGCAGCCCGGTGAGCACCGGCTCGCCGGAGTAGTACGAGACCCCGAGATCGCCGCCGAGGGCGTGACTCAGCCAGACCCCGTACTGCGCCAGGAACGGCTGGTCGAGCCCCATCCGAGCCCGGGTCGCGGCGAGCTCCGCCTCGGAGGCGTCCGGGCCGAGCAGGACCGTGGCCGGGTCGCCGGGCAGCAGCAGCACGAACGCCCAGACGGCGATCGAGCCGAGCAGCAGGACCACCGCGAACTGGAGCAGCCGCCGGATCAGATAGCTGGTCACACCGCACCCCCGCCCAGGCCGCCGGTCGTGCCGCGGCTGCCGCCCCCGACCACCAGCTGCAGGCCGCGCCCGATCCGGTCCAGGAAGAACACCGTCGCGGCCAGGCAGAGGCCGGGGAACAGCCCGTACGTCGGGCTCTGATAGAGGTACGACCTTGCGTCCTGCAGCATGCCACCCCAGGACGGTGCCGGCGGCGGTGTGCCCAGGCCGAGGAAGCTCAGCCCGGCCTCGACCACCACGGCCATCGACGCGGTGATCACGAACTGGACCAGGATCGGGCCGAGCACGTTCGGCAGCACGGTACGGACCATCGTGTCCGGCGTGCTCGCGCCCATGCCCTTGGCCGCAAGGACGAAGTCGCGCTCCCGTACCTCCAAGGTGGCCACCCTGGTCAGCCGGGCGAACTCCGGGATCGCGCCGATGCCGATCGCCAAGATCAGGTTCAGCCGGCCCGGGCCGAGCACAGCGATGATCACCAACGCGAGCAGGATCCCGGGTACGGCGAGCAGCAGGTCGACCACCCGCATCGCCACCGCGTCGGTCCACCGGCCCAGGTAGCCGGCCACCAGGCCGAGCGGCACGCCGATCCCGGCCCCCACGGCCGCGGCACCCGCGGCGACGATCAAGGACGCGCGCGCCCCGTGGATCATCCGCGAGGCGATGTCCCGCCCGAGCTGATCGGTGCCGAGCAGGTGGGCGCCGGACGGGCCGAGCAGCGGCGTGCCGCCCTGCGCGGCCGGGTCGTACGGCGCGACGACCGGCGCCAGCAGGGCCAGCAACGCGATCGTGGCCAGCCCCACGGCGCCGACGACCGCGGACCGTGACGCCGCGAACCGGCGCACCGCACCGAACCGCTGTCGCTGCGGGACCAGAGGGGTCGTGGTGATCATGAACTGATCTCCTCGGCGAAATGGCAGGCGGTGAGCCCACCGGCGACCGGCCGCAACGCGGGCTCCTCCTCGACGCAGCGGACCGCCGCCATCGGGCACCGGGTCCGGAACCGGCACCCCGACGGCGGATCGACCGGACTCGGCACGTCGCCGCCGAGCGGCACCCGGCGCCGGTCCTCCCGGCCGACCGGGTCCGCGACCGGCACCGACGCCAGCAGCGAGCGGGTGTACGGGTGCCGCGGGTCGTCGTACACCCGGGCCGCCGGACCAGACTCGACGATCTTGCCGAGATACATCACCGCGACCTCGTCGGCGACCTGGCGGACCACGGACAGGTCGTGACTGACGAACAGGTAGGCCATCCCGGACTCCCGCTGCAGGTCGGCCAGCAGGTTCAGCACCTGCGCCTGCACCGACACGTCGAGGGCCGAGACCGGCTCGTCCAAGATCAACAACTGCGGCTTCGAGGCCAGCGCCCGGGCGATCGCGACCCGCTGCCGCTGCCCGCCGGAGAACTCGGCCGGGTAGCGGTCGACGTACTCGGGCCGCAGCCCGACCCGATCGAACAGCTCACGCACCTCGGCTCCGCGTTGTGGGCGAGGCAACCTTTGTAAACGAAGCGGTTCAGCCACGTTGTCGCCGACGGAAAGACGCGGATTCAGCGAGGCGTACGGGTCCTGGAAGACCAACTGCGCCCGCCGCCGGATCCGGCGCAAGCCCGCGCGGCCCGCCTTCCCGACGTCCTCCCCCTCGACCAGGACCTGGCCGCCGGCCGGTTCCACCAGCCGCAGCACCAGCCGAGCCAGCGTGGTCTTGCCGCAGCCGGACTCGCCGACCAGGCCGAGCGTGCCGCCGGCCGGGATCCGCAGCGAGACCCCGTCCACCGCGTGCACCCAGGATGTGGCCCGGGCCAGCACCCCGGTCCGCACCGGGAACCGGGCCACCGCCTCGCGTACCTCCAACACCGAAACGCCGCCCTTCATCGCCGCAGGGTCGTTCCGAACGTGCACTGTGCCTGTCGAGGTGCCGAGCCGGACCTCGCCCTGCCCTTCGACGAGCTCAGGGAACGTGTTCGACCCCGCCACCTCCTCCGGGAAGTGGCAGGCGCTCGCACCGTCCCGGCCGGCCCGCAGCTCCGGCCGGGTCGTCCTGCAGAGATCGCGCCCGCGGGCGACCGGACAGCGCGGCTCGAACGCGCAGCCGGCCGGCAGCTCGGTGAGATCCGGCGGCTGGCCGGGGATCGGCAGCAGCCGCTGCGCGGACGCGTCGAGCCGGGGCAACGCCCGCAGCAACGCCGCCGTGTACGGATGCCGCGGCCGGGCGAAGATCGACGTGACGTCACCGGTCTCGACGATCCGGCCGGCGTAGGTGACGGCGACCCGATCCGCGGTCTCGGCGACCACACCGAGGTCGTGCGTGATCAACACGACGCCGGCCCCGGTCTCCTCCCGGGCCAGCCGCAGCACGTCGAGGATCTGCGCCTGCACGCTGACGTCCAGCGCCGTCGTCGGCTCATCGGCGATCAGCACCTTGGGCCGGTTGGCGATCGCCATCGCGATCATGACCCGCTGGCACATGCCGCCGGAGAACTGGTGCGGGTACTGGTCGTACCGGGCCGACGGATGAGGCACACCGACCAGTTCAAGCAACTGAACGACCCGGTCCCGGGCGGCGCCGGCCGTCAGGACCCGGTCGTGCACCCGGAGCGCCTCGGCGATCTGATCACCGACCCGCTGGACCGGATTCAGCGCCGAGATCGCGTCCTGGAAGATCATCGCGACGTCTCGTCCGAGTCGGCGGCGCAGCTCGGGCTCCGGCAGCCCGAGCAGGTCGACTCCCCCGAGCGTCACCTCACCGGAGACACGGCGCAGATTGGAGCGCGGCAGCAGCCCGAGTGCGGCGAGCACGGTGACGCTCTTGCCGGAGCCGCTCTCCCCGACCACGCCGAGCGTCTCGCCGCCGTACACCTCGTAGGCCATCTCGTCGACCGCACGCACCACGCCCGCCGGTGTCGCGAACTCGACGACCAGGTCGCGGACCTCGAGCACCGGGCGGTCGCGGCCGGGCACGACGACCCGACGTTCGGTGATCCCGTCCCGGACAGCACCATCCAGGGCTCCACCTGACACCGACGGCCTCCTTCGGCCTCCACACTTCTGCAAGATGTCCTACAGCTTCAGGACTGTAGGCTACGGTTTCTCGAACGTCAAGAGTCTGATAGATATCCTACAAATTCTGGTACGAAAGGTGGCGCCGAGGTGGCCGAGCACGAGGCCGGACAGCCGGCATTCCGTCGCCTGGACCAGCCACGCCCCTTGCACCAGGTCGTCCAGCAGGAGATCCGGGCCTACATCCTCGACCAAGGGCTACGGCCCGGCGACCCGCTCAAGCCCGAGGCCGAACTGGCCCGCCTCTTCGGGGTCAGCCGCAGTTCGGTCCGCGAGGCGGTCAAGGCCCTGGAGTCGATCGGGATCCTGGAGACCCGGCGCGGCAGCGGCGTGTACGTCTGCGACTTCTCCTTCGCTCCCCTGTTCGACCACCTGCACTACGGCCTGCTGCAGGACCACCGAGCCTTGCGCGAGCTGGTAGCCCTGCGCAAGGCGCTGGAGGCCGACCTGATCGCGGAGGCGATGCGGGTCATGTCACCCGCGACCGTCGCCGCGCTCCATGAGAACCTGGAGGCGATGCGCACCCTGGCCGAGCAGGGTGCCGGCTTCGCCGAGCAGGACCGCCGGTTCCACCAGCTGCTGTTCCGGGATCTCGGCAACAGCATGCTGCTCCGCCTGTTCGACCAGTTCTGGCTCGCCTTCCACGCAGCCACGCCACCCCTGCGCGGCCGTACCCCGCAGGACGCCTACCGCAGCCACGCCGCCATCCTCGACGCCATCCGGAGCGGTGACCGCGCCCGGGCCCGAGCAGCGGTCCATGATCATTACCGCGGCATCGAGGCCAAGCTCGCCGACCCGGCCGAGGCAGAGCCGGGCCTGACTCCCTGAGCGACCGGAGCGCCTCGCCCGCCGGGTCCGGGTCAGCGCACCCAGCGGTCGGTGAAGTCGAGCCAGGCTGCCCAGTCGAACGGCAACACGTCGTGCCTGCCGTCGCGCAGGTGGTACCCGAGCGGCACGGCGTCGGGCTGCAGGATCGTTCCAGGCAACGGAAACCCGCCCGCCGTCGCCTCGACACCGCCCGGCCAGGCGGCCGAAGCCCCCTGCCAGGAAAGGAATTCTCCTTCCGGGTCGGCGCCGGGATCCTCGCTCGCACTGGCCACGTACAGCGGTCGTGGCGCGACCAGGGCCAGCAGGTCGGCCTGATCAGGGATCTCGCGAGGTGCGCCTTCGTGGATCCGCTGCCACGCCGCGGCGGTCTGCTGGAACCGCGGTGTGTACCAGTACGGACGGACCTCGGCCAGCAACTGCGGCGTCTCGCCCACCGCCCGCGACGAAGCCGCGCCCGTACAGCCGGAGTCGTTGCTGATCACCGCGGCCCAGCGGGGGTCGCAGGCACCGGAGAACAGTGCCGTCTTGCCGAGCCTGGAGTGGCCGTGGGCGATCACCCGGGCCGAGTCGATCTCCGGCACCATCCCGGCCTCGAGGGCGTCGAGGACCCGCGACATGGTCCAGGCCCAGATCCCGATCGCACCCCACTCCGTCGGCCGGCGTTCCTCGTACGGTGAGCCGCCGAGCATCCGGTGCGGGCCGGTGGCGAAGACCTCGGGGGTGTCGGGCCCGAGTTGGCGGTAGCACCAGGTCACCGACGCGTACCCGCGCGCGGTGATCGCCGCGAAGTCGAACCGGTGAGCCTGGTGGCCACGCTCGACCCGCTCGGCAACGCCGTCGCGTGCGAGCGAGGTGCCGATCCGGTCGCCGGCAGCGGAGTCGCTGACAGGATCCGAGAGATCGAGGACCGCCGGGTCGGTGGTGCAGGCGTGATTGCCGCCGAAGTTCATCCCGAGAAAGCCCGGAGCCGGCTGCTCGGTCGAGGCGCCGTCGGGCAGGTGCACCAACAGCGTGATCCGCGTCGGCGGCCCGGTCGGCGCCGACAGGTCGAGCCGAACCTGGCGCCGGAGGCCACCGTCGGAACTCGGGCCCTCCTCGAGCAACCGCCAGGACAGCGCCACGGCGGACGCGGTCGCAGGCGGGTCGCCGTACATCCGGTCGGCGAAGAACTGGCGCACCGTGCTGGGCTGGATCACGGCTGATCACTGTAACGACGCTTCGTGATCATGCCGTGCTAGGTGGCGATCCGGTCGAAGGCGAGGCGGCGGCGGTAGTCGGAGGGGGAGATCCCGTAGACCTGGCGGAACCGGCGGCTGGCGTAGTTCGGGTCCGGCCAGCCGACGGCGCGGCCGAGGACGGCGATCGTGTCGTCGCTGCCGAGCAGCAGGACGGCGAAGCGTTCGGCGCGGCTCCGGGTCAGCCAGCCGAGCGGCGTGCTGCCGACCTCGGTCCGGAACAGCCGGTGCAGCCGGGACGGCGAGACGGCGGCGGCCCGGGCCAGGTCGGCGACGGTCCAGGGCCGGGCCAGATCGCCGGTCATCGCGGTCAGGGCCAGCTGGACCGGTCTGGTGATCATGGACGTGCCGGCCGCGGCGATGGTCAGCCCGGCCAGCCGGCCCAGGGCGCAGCCGAGCAGGCTCCGCCGCACGATCGCCTCCTCCGGACCGGGCTCGGGCCGCCCGCGCCGCGGCCGGGCCAGCTGGTCGAGCCAGCCGGTCACCTCGGCCAGCCGGTCCGGCGCCAGCGCGTCCGTCGAGGCCCCGCCGTGCAGCAGCAGCCGTACCAGCGACGGATGGGCCAGGCACCAGGCCAGGTCGGTCAGCAGCAGCCGCGGCCCGACATAGACGTTGATCACGGTGCACCGCTCCGGTTGCAGGTACGCGTGCCAGCTGCCCGGCCGGACCGCGACGACCTGGCCGGGGATGATCATGCGATCACCGTCGGCGGTCCGGTGCACGGCCCGGCCGGCGACCACCAGGGCGAGCTCGATGAAGTCGTGGATGTGCGGATCGACCGGTTCGGGGATCGAAACCCGGTCGGCCAGGATCGGATAGTCCGCTTCGGTGAACACGTTCGGTTCCCGCCGGAGCAACGTCATCGCGCCCGTACCCTTCGCTGAGTGCAGGATCGTGCTAGGACGGGCCGAGTCTGTCCTGTCCCCGGCCCGGCTGACCAGACCAGGATGGAGGTCCACCGACTTTCCTGCAAGCAAAGGAGCTGGGCGCGATGACCACGACTGCGCCGGACACCAACCTGCTGGACCCCGAGACCGTCGCCGACTACCGCCGTGACGGTTTCGTCCGGATCAAGGGGGTGCTCACGCCGGAGGAGGTGGAGCGCTTCCGGGACGCGGCCAAGCAGCAGTACGAGACCGGCACCGCGCTGAACCGGGACGACCAGATCTTCAAACAGGTGGTCAACGTCTGGACCTCCGACGAGACCCTGCGCGACCTCACCCTGCACCCGAAGCTGGCCCGGCTGGCGACCGAGCTGGCCGGCCTGCCGGTCCGGATCTGGCACGACCACCTGTTGATCAAGAAGCCGCACAACCAGGCGCCGACGGAGTTCCACCAGGACGCGCCGTACTGGCCGCACGCGAACTGCCGGCACAGCCTGTCCGCCTGGGTCGCCCTGGTCGACGTGCCGGTCGAACGGGGCTGCATGACGTTCATCCCGGGGCAGCACGAGCGGCGCGACATCCGCCCGATCGATCTGTCCGACGCGCACGACCTGTTCGAGGCTGCACCGGACCTGACCTGGCACCGGCGGGTCACCATCCCGCTGCAGGCGGGCGACGTCACGTTCCACAACGGCTACACACCGCACACCGCGAACTCCAACAACACCGATGAGTTCCGGTACGCGCACATCAACATCTATGCCGATCGTGAACTGACGTACGACGGCAAACCACACGTGTGCACCGATCCGTTGAACCTCACGGTCGGCCAGCAGCTTCCGGATGATCATTTCCCGCCGGTCGGCTAGCTTGGCCGGATGACCCACGCGGAGCAACTCCGGAATCACTGGTACTGGCGACCGGGCTGGCGGGTCGGCACCCGCGGCTACTACTGGCACCTCACCTGGGACGGACAGTCCGAGCTGCACCGGCTGGTCGACGAGTACCAGGCGGTGCTGGCTCCGTTCCCCGGGCTGGACCCGATCCCGCGACCCTGGCTGCACATGACCCTGCAGGGGATCGGCTTCGCCGATGAGGTCTCCGATGATCAACTCGCGGCCCTGACCGACCGCGCCCGAGCCGCCGTGGCCGACCTCGGCCCGATCCGCGTGCGGTTCGACCGGGTGCTGGTCTGGGGCGAGGCCGTCGTACTGGTACCGACGCCGGCCGAACGGCTCGAGGCGCTGCGGGCGAGGCTGCGGGAGCTGACCGGAGCGGTCACCGGCGCGACGCCGGGGCATGATCATTTCTCTCCGCACGTCAGCTTCGCCTACGTCAACACCGACCAGCCGGCGGCCGAGGTCGTGGCCGCCGTCGAGAGCATCCGGCCCGAGCCGGCCGAAACGATCATCGACGCGGTGACCTTGCTGGAGCAGCACCGCGACAACGGCATGTACGAGTGGAGGGTTGTGACCGCGCTGCCCCTCACTTGACCGGACCAGGATGCAAGACGCAGTTGATCACGGGTTGACGCACGGTTTTCAGCATGATCATCTTCTGTGGGGAAACGATTTCTCATCGTGCCTCCCAAGGAGAGATCATGATCGCCCATTCGGCGAGAGGTGTTTCACGTCGTAGCCTGCTCGGTGCCGCGGGAACGGCGGCACTCGGAATGGGCTTGGCAGGCTGTGGCCAGGCCGATTCCGGTAGCACCGGCGACGGAAATTCCGGC
This sequence comes from Microlunatus sp. YIM B11417, assembly GCF_059617205.1. Lineage (NCBI taxonomy): Bacteria > Bacillati > Actinomycetota > Actinomycetes > Propionibacteriales > Propionibacteriaceae > Microlunatus > Microlunatus sp. YIM B11417. The sequence continues at coordinate 809,808 of NZ_JCAMPJ010000002.1, read as the reverse complement.
CCGGCCGTCGAGTTGCCGGCCTGGAAAGAACCTCAGGGCCTGCCGACTCCGGATTATCCCGGCATTCCGGGCCGGCTTTCCGCGGGCTACCTGTCGTACCCGAAGAATCCGCCCTCGATGGCCGAGCCCTCGCCGGCAGCCGGGGGCACCATCAGCGCGGCCTACCCGATCTCCGGCGGCACGCCACCACCGGTCGAGCGCAATGCCTATTGGCAGGCGATCAACAAGGCACTGAACACCGACTTCCGGGCCACCCTGATTCCGGCCGGCGACTACACGGCGAAATTCTCGGTGCTCGTGGCCGGCGGCGATCTCCCGGACCTGGTCGCGGCCCCGAGCACGTACCCGCGACTGCCACAGTTGTTGAAGGCCAAATTCACCGACCTGACCGAGTTCGTCGCAGGCTCGGCGATCGAGGAGTACCCGAACCTCGCCTACGTGGCCACCGGTGCCTGGCGCGGCGCGACCTTCGACAACAGGATCTTCGCGATCCCGCAGTCGAAGGAACCGATGCCGTCGGTGATGTTCGCCCGCAAGGATCTGCTGGCCGAGGCCGGCGTGACCGCGGAATGCACTTCGTTCCAGGAATTCCGGGAGATCGCGGTCGCGTTGTCCCGGCCGGCCGAGAATCGCTGGGCGCTCGGTAGCGTTCCCGGCGTCGTGCAGTTCATTCTGTCGATGCTGGGCCGGCCCAACGCCTGGAGCGAAGAAGGCGGAAAGTTCACCGCCCAACTCGAGACTCCGGAATATCGGCAGGCACTGTCCGAAACCACCTCCCTGTGGGCCGACGGTCTGTTCCATCCGGATGCGCTGGCCTCGGACACGGTGGGCCAGAAACATTGGCTGGTCGCCCGATCGATCGCGTTGCATTGGGACGCGATCGGCGCCTGGACCGACGACGTGTTCAAGCAGGCCAAACTCGCCGAGAATCTGACCTGCATCGTGCCGCCGGGATTCGACGGCGGGCCGGGTACGTCGGCCATCAGCAAGCCCTGGTTCCGGCTCATGCTGATGCCGAAGGCCGAACCCGATCGTGTCCGCGAACTGCTGCGCGTCCTCGATTATCTGTACGCACCGTTCGGCTCGAAGGAATACCTGCTCAAGACCTTCGGGGTCGAAGGCGTCGATTTCACGTTCGACGGGTCGGAACCCATTCCGACCGAGCAGGGCATTGCCGAGACCGCGCTGATGATGCGGTACGTGGGCACGCCGCCCGTGGTCACCTATCAGCCGGGACAGCCCGAGGTGACCAAGGCCCGGTACGACTACGGCAAGCGGGTCCAGGACCTGATCGTCGACGATCCCACCGTCGGGCTGCTCTCCGAGACCGAACAGAACAAGTCCCAGGAACTCACCTCCCTGGTGACGGACGCGGTGAACGCGATCGTCGCGGGTAAGAAGCCTGTCGACACCTTCGAGGAGACGGTGCAGACCTGGCGCCGCACCGGCGGCGACGAGATCCGTCGGGAGTTCGAGGAATCGTTGCAGGGTTCGGATCGCTGACCCGTCACGGAAGGGAGACGGCACGGTGCCGTCACGCGCAGGAACCGAGGTCGCCCTGGGTCCGCACCTGGACGGCCACTACGACGTCGCCGATCAACTGCGCCGCCATCTCCGGCGACGCACCACAGAGGCCTTGGCGGCCGGTCGGCGGGCCAAGGACGCGATCGGGTCGGAAGATCAACTTCGGCAACGCCAGGCCTGGCTGCGCAGTTTCGTCCTCGAGAAGATCGGGGACGGGCTGCCGGCGGACCGGTCGGTCCCGACGGCGACCCACCGGGGCACCCTGTCCCGCTCCGGTTACGTGATCGACAAGCTGCTGCTGGACTGCGGTGACGGCACGGTCCTCACGGCGAACCTGTACCGGCCGACGGGCCGGACCGGGCCGCTCCCCGCGGTGCTGTTCTGTTGCGGCCACGCGCTCGCCGGCAAGGCCGCCCCGGCCTACCACGGCGCCTGCGCGATCCTGGCCCGCAGCGGCTTCGTCGTGCTGGTCCACGACACGATCGGGCAGGGCGAACGCGTCGACCTGCTCGACGGCGCCGGCCGGGCGGTGATCCCGGCCAATGTGCCGCAGCACAACCACCTCGGCGTCAAGGCCTGGTGGGCCGGTGAGAGTTCGGCTCGGGCGTTCGTCGCCGATGCGCGGCGCGCGCTGGACTACCTGGCGTCCCGGCCGGAGGTGGATCCCGGGCGGATCGCGGCCCTGGGCAACAGCGGCGGCGGCACGATGGTCAGCTGGCTCGCGCTGGTCGAGCCGAGGCTGGCCGCCGCCGGGATCAGCTGCTTCCTGACCGGGATCGAGGAGATCCAGGACTCGGGCCACGCGCAGGATCCGGAGCAGGTGATCATGGGCGGCGTGGCCGCCGGAATCGATCATGACGACGTACTGCTGGCCATGGTCCCGCGGCCGACGCTCGTCCTGTCCAAGAACTCCGACTTCTTCCCGATCGAGGGTACGGTCCGTACGGTCGAACGGGCCCGCCGGTGGTTCGGCCTGGCCGAGGCGCCGGACCGGCTGCGCCACGTCCGCGACGACGGGACGCACGGCCTGAGCGACCGGCTGGCCCGGGCCGCCGCCGAGTTCTTCGCCGAACACCTCGGTGCCGTCGCCGCCGACACCACCGAACCCGAGACACCGGCTGTCGAGGATGCGCTGCGCTGCACGAGTTCCGGCCAGTCGGCGCTCGACGGCCGCCCGATCCGAGTACGCGACGGAATCTCGGGCCGGCTCCGGCAGCGACCGGCGCCGGACCCGGACGCGGCCGTCGCCTGGCTCCGTGACCGGGTGACAGCCGGTCGGCGTCCGGCCGCGGAACTGTTCCCGCGCTGGTTCGACAGCCCCGCAGCCGGGGTCCGCAAGGTGATCTGGTGGGCCGAGGCGGATCTGCTCAACTCGGCCGTGGTGTTCGATCCGGCCGGCCCGGTCGAGGGCGTCGAGATCCTCCTGCTCGATCACGGGACGGATGATCTGCCCGACCACCTCGGCCGCTGCCGGACCCGCCAGCAGGCGGGGACCGCGGTGATCGTTCCCGATCTTCGCGGCAGCGGCGGGGTCTCGCCGCGCAGCGACAACGCCCACGATCTCGAGGCGCACTACGGGACGCTGTTCCGGATGACCAGTGACCTGATCGCGCTCGGTGACAGCCTCGCCGCCGGACGGATCCACGACCTGCTCCGGGTCCTGGACCTGATCACCGATCCGGCCGGCCTCGATCTGCAGCGGCCCGAGATCGGCCTCTCCGGCCACGGCCACGGGGCGTTCCTGGCGGTGGCCGCGGCGGCGCTGGACTCTCGGATCGCCGGTGTCACCTGCCTCACTCCGCCCTTCGACCCGACCGCAGAGGTCACCGAGTCCTTCCACGGCAGCGAGCGGGACGCGGTGTTGATCATCCCCGGAATGGCCCGGTACGCGCCGCCGGCGGTCCTGGCCGCCGCGTTGGGCGGTCGACTGCGCCTTCCATGATCAACTCGCCTGCCATGATCGTCTCCGGCCGAACCGAGGAGAGCCAGTGAACGTACGGGAGCATTTCGGGGACCGGGTCTACGGACGGCCGCCGGCCGGCGCCTCGGTACGACAGTCGTGGTCCGTCCTGGAGGAGGGGCCGGCTCCGGAGGGCGGACTGCGACGTCAGCTCCGGCTCGACCTGACCGCGCCGGGCGGTGATCAGGTACGGCTCACGCTGCTGGTCCACCTCCCGGCGGGAGCCCGGCCCGACGCTCGCGTACCGGCGTTCTGTGGGATGAACTTCCGCGGCAACCACGCCTGCACCGATGACCCGGCGGTGCTGGATCCGAACGCGGAGCCCGAGGTCGGCGACCCGCTGTGCCGGGCCGCCGGAGCGACCCAGGTGGAGCGCGGCGAGCAGGCCCACCGGTGGCCGTTCGGGCTGGTCACCGACCGCGGCTGGGCGAGCGTGACCTGGTGCTATCTGCAGCTCGGCCCGGACGATCCGGGACTGCTCGAGATCGGTCCGCATCGGCTGTTCTCGGCCCACCGGCTGACCGAGCGCGATCCGCAGGAGTGGGGAGCGATCGGGATCTGGGCCTGGACCATGTCACGGGTCCTCGACGCGCTGGCGGCGGGCCTGGTGCCGGAGATCGACGCCGGCCGGGTGATCGCCCACGGACACTCCCGGCTCGGCAAGACGGCGATCTGGGCCGGGGTCGAGGATCAGCGCTTCGCGGCGGTGATCAGCAACGACTCCGGCTGCCTCGGCGCGGCCCTGACCCGGGAGCGCGGCGAGACACCGGCCGCGCTGGCCGAGCGGTTCCCGCACTGGGTGGCGCCGAGCTTCGCCGAGGTGCTGCCGCGCTGGCGTGCCGTGTTCGACGGGACGCCCGATCCTGACCTGCCCGACCAGCCCGACCTGCTGGCCCTGATCGCGCCCCGCCCGCTGTACGTCGCGAGCGCCTCCGAGGACGCCTGGGCGGACCCGGAGGCCGAGTTCCTGGCCTGGCAGCGCGCCTCGTCGGCCTGGCCTGGCGGGGCGGCGGCCACCGCGGGCGCGTTCCCCGAGCCGGGCGAGCGGCGGGCTCCGGACGTACCGCTCGGCTATCACCTGCGGGACGGCGGCCACGACGTCTTCCCGTTCGACTGGCAGGCCTGGCTCGACTTCGCCGACCGCTGGGTCCGCTGAGTCCTCCGGGCCCGTAGGATCGGTCTCACCCAGCGGTTCAGACATTTCAAAACTGGACCGTCCGTTGAGCCGAAGGACGCCATGAACTCTTCCGGGCAGCTGACCGACCGCGTCGTGTTGATCACCGGCGCCTCTCGTGGCATCGGGGCCGCGGTCGCCGCGGGGCTGGCCGAGCGCGGCGGCCGGGTGGTCCTCGCCCACGAGCCACGCCCGGACCGGGCCGCCGAGGCCGCGACCGTGCTGAGCAAGATCACCGACGCCGGTGGGACCGCGATCGCGTTGCCCGCCGACCTGTCCGACCCCGCCCAGGTCACCGACCTGGTCCGCCGGTCCGCGGAGGCCTGGGGCCGACTCGACGTGGTGATCGCCAACGCCGCAGCCTCCGGCCGTTCGGACTGGCGCACACTGTCGATCGCCGACTGGGACCGGGTGCAGCAGGTGAACGTCCGGGGCACCTTCCTGCTGGCCCAGGAGAGCCATCCCTGGCTGCTCCGGGCGCCCGCGCCGTCGTTCATCGCGGTCACGTCGGTGATGGCCGAGACCGGCCAGCCGGGCGCGCTCCACTACACGGCCTCAAAGACGGCGATCATCGGCCTGGTCCGGGCGCTGGCTCGCGAGGTGGGCCCGGACCGCATCCGGGTCAACGCCGTGATGCCCGGCGCGATCCGCACCGAGGACGAGGTCGAACTGTTCCCCGACGCCGCCGCGGTGGACCCTCAACTCCTCGCCGTGCAAGCGATTCCCCGCCGCGGCGTGGCCGCCGACCTGGTCGGCGCATTCGCCTTCCTGGCCGGCAACGACAGCGCGTTCGTGACCGGTCAGGTGATCAACGTCGACGGGGGCTGGGTGCTGCGCTGACCCAGCGTCATTTGTGAGTAACCAACATAGTGAATATCATTCACTACATGACGACGGTACGCCGACCCAACCTCGTGGACCGGGCCGCGGCCATGGAGCGGGCCACCTGGTCACACCTGTTCCGCTGGATCACCCGGAAACCCGCCGTGCCCGCCGGCGCCAGCGGCTTCGGTTACGCCTCGGCCATGATGCCGGTCGTGATCACGTTCATCGTCGTGTCCGCGATCGAGATCCCGGTGGTGCATCTGTTGATTCCCTGGCTGTGGCTGGAGATCGTCGCGTTGATCATCGGCATCTGGGGACTGCTCTGGATGTTCGGGCTGTTGGCGGCGGTGCGGCTCGGGCCGCATCTCGTCGATGATCGCCGGGTCCGGTTCCGGCACACGACGAGCATCGACCTGGCCGTCCCACTCACCGCGATGACGTCGGTCGTCTCCCGGCTGCGCTCACTCGAATCGAGCCGGGCGGTGCAGCTCCAGCCGACGACCGGCGGCACCGCCTTGATCATCGCCGTGACCGGGCAGACCAACGTCGAGGTCCGGCTGGCCGAACCGATCACCGTCGAGCTGCCGGCAGGACCGGCTGAGATCATGGAGGTTCGGTGCTACGCCGACGATCCGCGCGGCATGGCGGCCGCGATCCGGGCTCGGCTCAGCGAGCCGTCCAGCCGCCGTCGACCGGGATGATCGCCCCGGTGACGTACGCCGACGCCGGCGAGGCCAGGAAGACCAGGGCGCCGCTCACGTCGTGCCCGGCCGCCATCCGGCGCAGCGGGGTCCGCAGCGCGTAGCCACGGGCGAACTCGCCGTCCTCGCCGGTCGGGTTGTAGCCGCCCGGGCACAGGCAGTTGGCCCGGATCCCGTACGGCCCCAACTCGCCGGCCAGGTAGCGGGTGAACCCGATCATGCCGCCCTTGTCGTAGCTGTAGAAGGCGTACGGGGCGACGCCGGTCCCCGGATAGAGCGTCTGGTCGGGCCCGACCAGACCGTAGATGGAGCCGATGTTGACGACCGAGCCGGACCGCTGCTCGACCATGATCGCGGCCAATTCCCGGGTGAGCAGGAACAGGCCGCGGGAGTTCACCACCGAGGTCGCGTCCCAGTCCGCGGCACTGGTCTCGAACAAGCCACCGCCGGCGCGGTGCACCGCGTTGTTGATCAGCACGTCGACCCGACCGTGATCACCGCGCAGCCGGTCGGCGAAGGCCGTGATCGACTTCGCGTCACCCTGGTCGAGCTCTGCCCCGATCACCTGGTGGCCCGGTCCGGAGAGCCGCGCCGCCGCGGCATCGGCCGCCGCACCGTCCCGCGAGGTCAGCACCACGGTGGCCCCGGCCTCGGCCAGGGCCTCGGCGAACCTGGTGCCGTACAGACCGGTACCGCCGGTGATCACGACCAACCGGCCGTCCAGCCGGAAGGCGTCCATCGTGAATTCGTCCATGATCGTCTCTCCTCCGGCTCAGTAGGCGCAGTCGACCCCGCTGCGGTCCGCAGCGGAGGTCCGCAAGGCGTCGGCGACGACCAGGGCGGCCAGGCCGTCGGCCAGCGTGACCACCGGCGACTGGTCGCCGGCCGCCACCGCGAGCAGGTGCTCGGCCTGCCGGCGCAGGGCGGCCTGCGCCGGCTCGGCGTGATCGAGGTGATCATCCCCCGCCCCGGTCCGCCGTACGGTGATCGTCCCGGCACCGAGATCGGCGGTGAGCGACCCGTCCGTCCCGATCACCGAGAGTTGGCGCAGCCCACGCCGATCCACGTAGTCGACGTGCAGGGCCCCGATCAGCCCGGATTCCAGCTCCAGCAGGGCATCGACGAGGTTGGGCTGCTCGACGTGCGGCACCTGCCGACTGGTCCGGGCGGCGGCCAGCACCCGCGTCACCGGTCCGAAGAACCAGGCGAGATAGTCCCATTCGTGCGAGTAGTCGCGGAACAGCCGGCCGGGCTCCGGCCGGGCGAACCGGTTGGCCGCCGCGGTGATCGTTCCGTACGCGCCGAGCAGCACCTGGAACCCGGTCGGCTCGCCGATGGCTCCCGCGGCCAGGAGTGAGCCCGCTCGCCGGACCACGGTCCGGTGCCGGAGCACGTACCCGACCAGACTCCGCTCACCCAGGGCACCGAGGTCGGCGACAGCGGCCCGGGCCTCGGTGACCGAGGGGCCGAGCGGCTTCTCCACCAGCACCGCGGCTCCGGTCCGTGCAGCCCGGGTCAGCTGATCGAGATGATCATGGTCCGGTACGGCGACGATCACCGCCACCGGCTCGTGGTCGAGCAGTTCCTCGAACGAGCCGGCCAGCCGCAGCTCACCATCCAACTCTGCCGCCGCGGCACGCATCTCCGCCGACGCGTCGTACCCGACGATCGGTCCGGCTCCGGCCTCCCGGAGCGCCCGCAGGTGCTGCCGGCCGATCGAGCCCAACCCGCTGATCGCTATCCACGGTTCCGCCATGATCGACAACTCAGGCGGGGGTGAGGTCGGCGGCCCGTTTGAGCACCTCGGCCACGTGCCGGGTCACCTCGTCATCGGCCTGCCGGAACGGTGCGGCCGCCGTGTTGTGTTCGATCACTCCGAGCTGCACCAGCGCTTCCTTCACCACGGCGAGGAACTGGGCGGTGAAGCTGCCGCCGGGGATCGGCCGCCAGTACAGGTCCAGCAGTCCGGCGATCTGGCCCTGCACGGCCGAGGCCCGGACCCAGTCGCCGTCCGCGGCGTGATCACAGAGGGCCACGTGGAAGTCCGGGAACACGTTGGCCAGCCCCGGCACACAGCCCGAGCCCCCGCCGAGCAGGAAGCCGTCGATGCACTCCTCCGAACCGGTGAAGTGCGGCACCTCCCGGCCGGGATCACCGAGCGCAAGATCACGAAGCGCCGCGCTGCGCAGCCGGGCTGCGCCGAGGTTGCCGCTGGAGTCCTTCAACCCGACGATGATCGACTCCCGGACCAGCCGGACGACCAGGTCGACGCCGAGCGACACCTTGACCCGGCTCGGCACCTCGTACGCGAGCACCGGCAGCTCGGCCGCCGCGGCAACGGCGGCGAAGTGGCCGACCAGTTCGTCGGGCGAGTGCTCGAAGCCGAACGGCGCCGACACCAGCAGCGAATCCGCCCCGAGCGCCGCGAAGTCGGCGGCGTCCCGGACCGCGTCCGAGGTGCCCAGTGCCGCCACCCCGGCCAGCACCGGTACCCGACCGGCCGCAGCCTCGACGACGGCCTGCACCGCGGCCCGTCGCTGGTCCGCGGAGAGGGCGGCGTTCTCGCCGGACGAGCCGAGTACGAGCAGCCCGGTCGCCCCGGCGTCGATCAGGAACCGGCTGAACTCGGCGGTCGACGCCACGTCGACCTCACCGTCCGGTCGCAGCGGCGTGATCATGGGCGGGACCACGCCGGCGGTCGGTACGGCGTTCAGCGATTCGGCGGCCAGCACGGGAGCGGTCATCGGTTTCCACCTTGGGGAGCGGGAGCAGGGATCTCGGGGGGATGTTCGGGACACACCGACACCAGCGGGGTGCCGGCAGTGATCTTGGCGGCGCGGCGCAGGAAGACGACCCGGCCGTCGGCGGCGGCCAGCACGGGCGTGACCACACGGTCGGCGAAGTCGATCACCCGGCCGATCCGGTCGCCGGCACGGACCGGGTCCAGCAGCTCGACCTCGGCGAGGAAGTAGCCGTCCCGCTCCGCCGGGGTGAAGGTGTCGGTGTCGCCGGAGCCGTGCAGCCACAGCCGGACCGGCACCCCGGGCGGCGCGGTGCCGGCCGGCAGCAGGCCCCACGCCTCGCAGACCCGCAGCACTCCTTCGCTGTACGCGGCGATCACCGGCTCCGCCAGCACGCCGCCGGTCCGCGACTCGACATACATCGCCGGGATGCCCAGCTCGGCCGCCACGCTGAGGGTACGGCCGGCGCCGACGGTCGGATGGGTCCAGAGCACCTCCAGACCGAACGCCCGGGCCATCGCCGTCGACCGCTGCGCGACCGGGCTGCCGCCGCCGTACGCACCGGCGAAGAACGGTAGATCAGCGTCAGGACTGGAGGTGTGCAGATCGATCAGGCCGTCAGCGCCCGTGATCAACTCGGTCAGCACCAGGTGGGCCAGCCGTTCGGTCGGGCTGCCGGCCGGATCGCCGGGGAAGGTCCGGGCCAGATCACGGCCATCGGCCGGCCCGGTCCTCACGAACGCGGCGTGGGCCGCCTCGTGCAGCACCGGTACGACCTCGAGGCTGCCCGCGATCAACGGCCAGGGCTGCCGGGTCAGCCGGCCGGCGCCGACGATCCCGCCGATCTCGTTGCCGTGGACGCCGCCCACGACGAGCAGCCGCGGCCCGGGCCGGCCGGAGTCCAGCCGGTGCACCGTCACACCGATCCCGGGCTCGGGTGCGCCGACCCGTCGAGTGGTCCAAACGATCATGGTCGTGCTCCGGCGATCAGGGACGCGAGTTCGTCGTCGATCCGGTCCGCGGCGATCACCGGCACCGGCGCCGCGTCGGCCAGCCGGTCCAGGGCCGCCGTGTCCTTGTGGCCGGCCCCGGTGGCGATCACGACGACGGGCTCGGCGCGGTCCAGCCGGCCCGCGGCCAGGTCGGCGATCACACCGGCCAGCGCGGCGGCTCCGGCCGGCTCGACCAGCAGCCCGGCGTCGGCCAGGATCCGTTGGGCCGCGAGGATGTCGGCGTCGTCGACGATCACGTCGTGACCGCCGCTGTCCCGGACGGCGGCGACCGCCCCGGCCGCGTCGTAGAGCACCGCCATCTGCAGCCCGGACACGGCCGTCGTCACCGGCTGATCAAGTCCCTCGGGGCGACCGGCCAGCGCTCGCCGCAAGGAAGCTCCGCCGCTCGGCTGGACGCCGATCAGCCGAGGCACCGGACCGAGCTCGGCGAAGCCGCGGTGCAGCCCGGTCAGCAGGCCGCCGCCGCCGACCGGCGCGTAGATCGCCGCCGGCTCGGGCCGTTGCTCCGCGAGTTCGTACGCGATCGTCTGCACGCCGGTCATCGCCTCCGGCGCGTAGTGGAAGCCGGTCAGCAACGGATAGCAGTCGAGCCGGCCGGCGATCGCGGCGATCCGGTCCGCGATCCGGCGGGTCGCCGCGGCGTCGTGCCCGATCCCGACCACCCTGCGGGCCACCCCGCCGACCGCGACGATCTCGCGCAGCTTCGGCGCCACGATGTCGGACAGGGTGAACAAGATCGCCCGCGACCCGGCCGCGGCCGCATACGCCGCGGCCGCCGCACCGCCGTTCCCGGACGACGTGCCGACCGCGCCGGCCAGGCCGCGTTCCTTGATCAACGTGTACGCCACCGAGGCGACCCGGGCCTTGAACGACCCGGTCGGGTTGCGGTCCTCCGCCTTGAGCCAGAGCCGATCCAGCCCGATCCGGACGCCGACCGTCCGGCTCAGCTCGACCAGCGGCGTGTCCCCCTCACCGAGCGACACCGCGCACTCGGGCCGCCGCGCCGGCAGCCGTTCCGCCCACCGCCACATCCCGCCGGTGATCATGAAGCGGTCCGTACGGCCAGCGGCCCAGCGAAGTGGCAGGCCGCGGTGGTTCCGGGGCTCGTGATCAACTCGGGCCGTTCGGTCGCGCAACGATCCTCCGCCTGCCGGCACCGGGTCCGGAAGGCGCAGCCGGACGGCAGGTCCAGCGGATCGGGCAGGTCGCCCTGCAGCCGGATCCGGGCACTGCGGCCCCGCTCGTCCGGATCGGAGATCGGCACCGCCGACAGCAAGGCCTGGGTGTACGGATGCCGGGCCCGGTCGAACACCTCGTCGGTGCCGCCGTGCTCGACGATCCGCCCCAGATACATCACCGCCACGCGGTGCGCCAGCTGCCGCACCACCGCGAGATCGTGTGCGACGAAGAGGTACGACAGCCCCAGCTCGGACTGGAGCCGGCCGAGCAGGTTGACCACCTGCGCCTGCACCGACACGTCCAGCGCCGACACCGGCTCGTCCAAGATCAACAGGCTCGGCTGCAGGGCCAGCGCCCGGGCGATGCCGACCCGTTGCCGCTGCCCGCCGGAGAACTCGTGCGGATAGCGGGAGATCAGTTCCGGACGCAGTCCGACCAGGTGCAGCAGTTCCCGGACCCGGTCGCGGCGGCTCGCCGCCGTACCGACGCCGTGGATGATCAACGGCTCGGCGATGATCTCCCCCACGCTCAGCCGGGACGGCAGCGAGGCGTACGGGTCCTGGAAGACGAACTGGAGGTCGCGGCGGAGCCGCCGCAGCGAGCCGGCGTCCAGCGCGTGCACGTCCTGGCCGGCGAACCGCACGGTGCCCCCGGTCGGCCGCTGGAATCGCATGATCGTCTTGCCGACGGTGGACTTGCCGCAGCCGGACTCGCCGACCAGGGCCAGCGTCTCGCCGCGGCCGATCGCGAACGAGACCCCGTTCACGGCATGCACGAACTGGCGCGGCCGCCACGGCGCGCCGCGCTTCACCGGATAGTGGACCACCAGATCGGCGACCTCGAGCAAGGGTTCGGTCATCGGGCGCTCAGCCCCTCCAACTCGGCCTCGGCGGCGAAGTGACAGGCCGCCGCCTGCCCGTCCCCGATCATGATCAACTCAGGCCGGACCAGGCACTCCGACCGGCTGCCCGAACGATCGCAGCGCGGCCGGAACGCGCAGCCGTCCGGCAGCCGGGCCGGGTTCGGCGGCTGGCCGGGAATGGCCGGCAGCTCAGTCCCGGTCGCCCGGGCCAGCGTCGGCCGGGAGCGCAACAGCCCCCGACTGTAGGGATGCCGCGGCGCGTGGAACAACTGTGCCACCGTACCCTCCTCGACCACCCGGCCGGCATACATCACGACAGCCCGGTCGGCCACCTCGGCGATCACGCCGAGATCGTGCGTGATCAACACCAGGGCGGTGCCGGTCTCGCGCTGCAGATCCTGCAGCAGGTCGAGGATCTGGGCCTGCACGGTGACGTCGAGCGCGGTCGTCGGTTCGTCGGCCAGCAGCACCGCGGGGCGGTTCGCCATCGCCATCGCGATCATGGCCCGCTGCCGCATGCCGCCGGAGAACTCGTGCGGGAACTGATCGGCCCGCTGCGCGGCGCGCGGGATCCCGACCTGGTCCAGCAGCTCGACGATCCGTGCCCGCCGGGCCCGGCGGCCCAGTCCACGCGAGTGCCGGCGCAGGCTCTCGTCGATCTGCTGCGCGATGGTCATCACCGGGTTCAGCGCGGTCATCGGATCCTGGAAGATCATCCCGATGCCGCCGCCGCGGACCTGCTGCAGCCTCCGTTCCGAGGCGTTGATCAACTCCAGGTCGCCGAACCGGACCGACCCGGACACCACCCGGCCGTTGGCCGGGAGCAGCCCGAGCAGCGAGAGCAGCGTGATGCTCTTGCCCGAGCCGGACTCGCCCACCACACCGAGGGTCTCCCCCGCCCCGACCGCGAACCCGACCCCGTTGACGGCCCGGACGGTGCCGCCCGCGGTGTCGAACTCGGTGGTCAGGTCCTCGACCCGGAGCACCGGCTGCGCGATCGCCCCGCCCGTCATCGCTGCCCCTGCTTGGGATCGACGGCGTTGCGCAGGCCTTCGCCGACGAAGTTCACGGCCAGCACCGTGACCGCGATGGCCAGCCCCGGTGGCAGCCACATCCAGGGCATGCTCTCCAGGATCGCCAACGACTGGGCCTGGTTCAGCATCGAACCCCAACTCGATGTCGGCGGCGGCACCCCGAGGCCGAGGAACGACAGGGCCGCCTCCAGCATGATCACGGTGCCCACCATCCCTGTCGCGACGACCGTGGCCGGTCCGAGCACGGCCGGCACCACATGACGGCCGATGATCCGGCTGTTCCGGGCCCCGAGCCCGGTGATGGCCAGGATCGAGTCCTGCTCCCGCAGCGCCAGGGTCAGCCCGCGCACCACCCGGAACCCGCCGGTCCAGTCCATCAGCGCGATGACGATGATCATGGCCGGCAGGCTCGGCCCGATCAGGGCGGCCACGGTGATGATCACGATCAGGGTCGGGAAGGCCTGCGCCACCTCCGCGATCCGGCTCAGCACGGCGTCCGCCCAGCCGCGCAGGAAGCCGGCCAGCGCGCCGAGCAGGACACCGACCACGGTCGCGGTGAGCGCGGCCGCCAGGCCGACCAGCAACGACACCTGGCCGCCGACCAGCAACCGGGCCAGCACGTCGCGGCCCGCGGAGTCGGTGCCGAGCCAGTGCTCGGCCGTCGGCGGCCGGCGGTACTGGGCCGGATCGACCGCGTTCGGGTCGATCCCGTGGAGCAGCGGACCGCCGAACGACACGACGATCATCACCGCGAGCACGACGGCGCCGGGCAGCGCCAGCCGGTACCGGAGGAACCGCTGCCAGGCGGCCCGCGCCGGCCGCACCGCCGGCGGCGCCAGCGCCTCCAGGTCCGGTTCGGTTCCCGCATCGACGACGGCATCGCTCATGATCAACACCTCCTAGAGCCGGATCCGTGGATCGATCAGTCCGTACGTGAGGTCGGCGACCAGGTTGCAGACCAGCACCAGCACGGCGGTGAGCAGGACGAAGCCCATCAGCACCGGATAGTCCCGATTGGCGATCGCGTCGACGGCCATCCGGCCGGTGCCCGGCCAGGCGAACAGCTGCTCGATGATCACGGCACCGCCGAACAGCCCGGGGATGCTCATCGCGACGACCGTGACCAGGGGGATCAGCGCGTTGCGCAGCCCGTGCCGGAGCACCACCCGGGGCCGGGACAGGCCCTTGGACCGGGCGGTGATCAAGTAGTCCTGATCGAGGACGTCGAGCATGCTGGACCGGGCCCACCGGACGTAGCCGACCGCCCCGGCCAGGCCGAGGATCCCGGCCGGCAGGACCAGGTGCCGGAACGCCTCGCCCCAACCGCCGCCCGGCGTGTTGATCCCCGCGGTCGGCAGGATCCCGAGCTGCAGTCCGAAGACGTAGATGCAGACCATGGCGACGAAGAAGCTCGGCACCGAGATCAGGATCAGGCTGAACAGCAGGATCAGGTAGTCCGTCACCGTGTTCTTCCGCAAGGCCGCGATGATCCCGCCGGTGATCCCGATCAACAGCGAGAGGGCGGTCCCGGCCAGCATCAGGTACGCGGTCGCCCCGAGCCGGCCGGCGATCAGCTCGCTGACCGACCGGCCGGTGGTGATCGAGTAGCCGAGGTTGCCCTGCAGGACCTGGCCGGCCCAGGCCAGGTACTGCACCGGCAGCGGCTGGTCCAGGCCGAGCTCCCGGCGCAGCGCGGCCATCGCCGCCTCCCGGTCCCCGGCGAAGTTCAGCGGGTCGAAGTACATGCTGACCGGGTCACCAGGGATCGCCCGGGTCAGCGCGAACAGGGCGACGCTGATCCCGACCAGCGTGACCGCGCTGACACCGAGCCGCCGGGCGACGAACAAGATCACGAGGCGAGGTCCCAGTGGTGCGCCGCGGCCAGTCCGCCGAGCGCCGGGTCGAAGCCCTTGACCCGGGTCGTCGAACCCCACGGCTGGTTGGCCACGAAGAGCGGCAGCGCCGGCTGGTCGGTGTTGAGGATCCGGGCCGCGGCCTGGTAGTGCTTGGCCCGCCCGTCCTGGTCGGTGGTCGCGATGCCGGCCTGCAGTTCCTTGTCCAGCTGGGGATTGCAGTACTTGGAGAGGTTCAGCGCACCCTTGCAGGTGAACCGGACGTTGATCGTTCCCGGCTCGCCGGGGGCCAGTGCCAACACGGTGATCAACAGGTCGAACTTCTCCTGCTCCACCAGCTTGGTCAGCTCGGCCGGCTGCAGCGGATGCAGCTTGGCGTTGATCCCGACCGCCTGCAGCTGGCCGGCGATGATGTTCATCACGGCGTCACGGTCAGCCTGGCCGGGGACGATGTCGAGGTTCACCACGGTGTCGGACTTCCAGCCCGCCTCGGCCAGCAACTGCTTGGCCTTGGCCGGGTCGTAGTCGTACGTGATCAGGTCGTCCGGCACCGCCCAGTCGGGCTGGTAGAGCATCGACTGCGCGACCGTTCCGTTGCCGGCCAGCACGTTGTCGACGATGGACTGCCGGTCGATCGCGTACAGCACCGCCTGGCGCACCTTGGGATCGGCCAGCTTGCCGCTGTTCAGCGCCGTGTAGAGCGACATCACGGCGGTACCGGGTGCCTTCTGGACGGTGATCTTGCCGGTCTTCTGGACCGAGGCCACATCGGCCGAGGCGACCTGGGCGATGTCGATCTCGCCGGTCTCCAGCTGCGCCCGGGCGACGTCGCCGGCCAGGTACTGGGCGTACACATGATCAAGAGGATGCGCCTCGTCGCTCTCCGGGTTGGGCACGAACTCGATCTGATCATCGGTCACCCACCGACTGAACACGTACGGCCCGATGCCGACCTTCGGCTCCCGGAACTCCTTCGCTCCCTTGAACTTCGCGCGATCCAACGAGCCGTACACGTGCTTCGGCACGATCAGCAGCGGCACCAGGTTGGCCAGGAACGCGGCGTTCGGCTCGGCCAGCTCGATGATCACCGTGTGCTCGTCCGGCGCCGTGATCCCGGACAGCTCCTTCGCCTTGCCGGCTTGGAACTCCGCGAACCCGGCCACCGGCGACAGCTGGCCGCTGAAGATCGACTTCGTCTTCGGGTCGGCATAGCTCTCCAGGCTGAACAGCACGTCGGCCGAGGTGAACGGGGTGCCGTCGCTCCACCGGGTGTCCTGCAGCGTCAGCGTGTACGTCTTCGCATCCTCCGACGGTTCCCAGGACTTGGCCAGGCCCGGCACGAAGGTGGCCTGCTCACTGCGGACCAGGGGCCGGAAATGCAGCGCCGAGATCTCACCGTCCGCACCCTGCAGGGCATTGAACGGATCGAAGCTGGTCGGCGCCTGGTAGAGGTGATAGCGAAGATCACGACTGGCCGACGACGAGCCGGCGCCCGGCCCCGGGTCGGGCTCGGCCCCCGGCGGGGCACAGGCGGTCAGGGCCAGCGCGGCGAGGGCCAGCGCGGTCGCCAGGCGGGCGGCGATGCCTCTGCCCCGGCGCGCGGTTCCGATCATGGAAGCTCCTTCGAGAACGGCCGGACGGGCGAACGCCACGGCGGCCGGGTACGGCAACGAGCAGGCAACGGCTCTGGTCGAGCCGGATCGGGACGGTCCCGCGACGGCCGGCGGTGGCCGTCGCTTCCGTACCTAGGATTGTAGGATGTTGTACATGCTACGAGCCGGGTCAATCCCGGTCAAGAGAGCAATTCAGCGGAATCAGGTGTCGTAGTCGCCGCGGAGCATCGGCCCGAAGTGCTCCCGCATCGCTTCGGCCGCGGCCGCGCCGTCGCCGGCCTCGAGCCCCTCGAGGATGGCGCGGTGATGCCGCGGGGCCAGCGCAAGATCGGGCCCCGGCGGCTGTTCCTGGGTGATCTCCCGGGTGCTGTCCCAGAGCGAACGCAGAAAGCCGATCAGGACCCAGTTGTCCAAGGGGCGATAGAGAATCTCGTGGAACCGCCGGTCGGCGTCATAGGCCCGTTGATCTTGCTCGGCAGCCGCCTCGATCTCCTCGATGCTCTCCCGCAGGTCGGCGAAGTCGGCCTCGGTGAGCCGGCCGGCCACTTCGGTGACCAGGCTCGCCTCGACCAGACTGCGCACCTCGGCGATCCGGCGGATCACATGATCACCACCGTCGCGACTGAGCAGCTTGCCCCAGAACGCGAGCCCGTCGGCGAGCCTGGGCAGGGAAACCTCGGCCAGGTAGGCGCCGTAGCCGTGCCGGATCTCCAGGATGCCGAGCGACTGGAGCGACCGCATGGCCTCGCGGATCGCGTTCCGGGAGACCCCGAGCGCCTCGCCGAAGGCGGCCTCGGTCGGCAGCCGGTCACCGGGCTGGAAGCCGTGATCGATGATGTAGGCCTTGAGCAGGTCCTCGACCTTCGGCGGCGCGGGCCGTCGGTACGAACGCTCCTCTGCGGCTGCACCAGACACAGCACGACCCTAACACCATTGTCGGAGGTACCACGTCCCACAAAGTGGTCCCGATCATGGACACCGCCGAGCCGGCACGCTTACCGTGTCGCAGGTAAAGAAACGTTCATTCCACTGAATGAACCATCCTCAGGAGCCGTCGATGGCCTCACCCACCGAACCGACGATCCTTCGTGATCATGGTTTCGCCGATCTCAGCCGGGGCACGCTCGGCAACGCCGGCCAGAACCTCTATGTCTCGCGGGCCGGCGTGCTGCAGCGGATCGCGTACGCCAGCCTGACCGGCAGCGGCTACGTCGATCTGCCGTTCGCCAACTCCCACGACGACGGGGTCAGCCTGCCGGCGTACGTCTATCTCGATCCGCTGAACTCCGACGAACGGCTGGAACTGGACACCTTCGGCGCGTACGCGGGCGCGGCCGGCGACCTGACCGGCGACGGCTACGACGATCTGGTGATCGCCAACCAGTACGACGGCGCGACCAACGAGTTGTACGGCCAGGTCTACTTCGGCGGCCCGGACGGCTATCGGCGGAAGCGGATGCTGCAGCTGTGGGCGCCGTCCAGCAAGGACGTGGTGCTCGGCACCTTCGCGCCCGGCGACCGGCCGTCGATCCTGTTCGTGTCCCGGGAGCGGCTGCGCCGGTTCACTCAGGATGATCGAGGTTTCGCCGCCCGCCGGTTCGATGATCTTGCGCTGCCGGGAGGGATCGAGTCGGTGGTGGCCGGTGACCTGGACGGCGACGGCGTCGACGACCTCGTGGTCCGGGCGCCGGACGGCCGGGTCCGGGTCTTCTGGGGCGGACCGGGTGGTCTCGATCCGGACCGGCACTCCCTGCTGCCCGCCGAGCTCACCGACGGGCCGCCGATCGAGACCAGGATCGACACGGCCGCCATGGGCGCCGCGGCCGCCGGCGAGGGGCTCGGCGCAACCGGACTGTTCGTCTACCGGCCGCCGACGGCGAGCCGGCTCAAGATCATCGAGATGGGCGGCCGGACGCAGCTCTTCCTGTGCCCCGACGCGACGACGTCGTTCATCGCCTTCGATGCGGTACGGGAGCCGGCCGTCACGCTGCGGTTGGACAGTGGCCCGGTGATCAGTGCCGCGGTCGGCGACGTCACCGGCGACGGCCGGCCCGACCTGGTGCTGGCGACCCGGCAGGTCACCGAAGGGGTCGAGCAGTCGAGGTTCCATGCCGGGACGGTGGACGGCGGGTTCGCCACCGAGCCGATCATGATTGCCACCCGGTCCGCCAACGAGGTGGTGATCGCCGACCTGGACGGCGACGGTCGCGGCGAGGTGATCGTCTGCCAGGACCAGTTGCCGGACTCGTACACGCACGAGTCGTTGATCTTCGCCGGCACACCGGACGGACCCGCGGCCGATCCGCGCCGGCTGCTCACCCACTGCGCACTGGACGTGATGATCATCCGCTGGCCCGGGGACGGCCGGCCGAAGCCGGTCTTCGTCAACCATCTCAGCAACACCGTGCGCGGCAACGTCAACAGTGTGGTCTATCTGGGCGGCCCGGACGGCTACGCGGCCGACCGGCGGCTGGAGTTCCCCGGCTGGGCGGCGACCGAGCTGAAGTTCGTCGACTTCACCGACTCCGGCGCCCCGGACGTCTACGTCGCCAACTCCAACGAGAACTGGCTGGACGTCAGCAACGGCTCGTTCGTCTACTACCGCAACGGCGACGCGTTCCCGCTCACCGACCGGGTGGAACTACCGACCGAGCACAACATGTCCGGCGTGATCGCCGACCTCGACCGGAACGGCTACCTTGACCTGATCACGACGGGCTGGGGCCAGGACGAGATCGTGATCTTCCGCGGCGGCCCGGACGGCTTCGGTGCGCCGGAACGGATCAAGCTCACCCTCGACGGCCGGACCTACGATCAGCCGCGCTACCTCAGCCTGGCCGACCTGAACCGGGACGGCTGGCTGGATCTCATCATTCCCGAGCTCGGCCGTCACGGCGGCGTGATCATCCTCTGGGGCGGCCCGGACGGCTTCAACGCGGAACGCTCCACGGTGCTCGACTGCGGGACCGCGGTCTCCTCCCGGGTCGCCGACCTGGACGGCGACGGCTGGCTCGATCTGATCATCGGCGGCTTCAAGGGCGACGACCCGCGGGACGACTACCGCACCTTCGTCTACGTCTACTGGGGCGGGCCGGACGGGTTCCGCAACGACCGCCGGACCCAGCTGCCGGCCAACTTCCCGGTCGACGTCGGGGTCGCGGACCTGGACAACGACGGCCGGCTCGACCTCGTCGTCACCAACTATCACGGGCACCAGAACCGCGACCTGGACAGCTACATCTACTGGGGCGGCCCGGACGGGGACTTCCATCCGCACCGGATCACCCGGCTGTTCCACCACTCGGCGTGCGGCGTCCTGCTCGGCGACTTCGACGAGGACGGCTACGTCGACCTGGCGATCGCCAACCACAAGACGTACGGCAATCATCCGGGCGAGTCCTATGTCTGGCACAACGGGCCGGACGGCTTCTCGCCGGAACGCCGGACGGCACTGCCGACCGCCGGTCCGCACGGGCTGAGCCATCTCGACTTCGGCAACGTCTACGACCGCGGACCCGAAGAATACTTCGAATCCCGCGTCTTCGAGCTGACTCGACCCGGCCACTGCACCAAGATCGACTGGACCGGTGACGTGCCGGCCAAGACCTGGGTCACCGCCTGGCTCCGCTCGGCCGGATCGCCGGCTGATCTTGCTCAGGCACCTTGGGTTCCGGTCGGTCCGGAGCCATCGATCCCGGTGCAGCGCTTCGTGCAGTACCGCCTTGCGCTCGGCGCGACCAACAGCGTCGCCACCCCACGGCTGACCGGAGTCGAGCTCACCGTCTCCTCGCCCGCACCCTGACCGACCGAAACCCGCAGGAGTGATCATGGATCGACGACGATTCCTTCAGACCGGCGGCGTCGCCGCCGGCTCCGCCGCCCTGGGCCTCACCGTCACCTCGCCGGCGGCCGCGACGCCCGGCGCGGCGGCCGCGACCGCGCTGCCCGGCTCCGTCGGCTGGGCCGACAACGACCTCGATCCACGGACCGGGCCGCTGCGGAACTTCGGCCACAGCGGCGGCTTCGCCCTGGACTGCCTCCACCGCACCGTCGGCGCCGACCTCGGCAACCGGACCTTGATCAACGCCGTCGAGCTGATCAGTGAACGGCCGAGTCACCGGCTGAACCCCCGTGATCTCGCCGTGTACGTCAGCGACGACAACGCCGCCTGGCGCAAGGTCGACGCCGACTTCCTCGACCTCGGGACGGCGATCTGGCTCTACAACCTCGACGCCGAGGCCCGTTACGTCGCCGTGCACTGCCACCGCGAGGGACCCGGCAGCGTCGCCACCTTCGCGAACACGAACCTGCAACGGCTGATGACCGTCCACCGGATCCCGGCCGGCTCCTTCATCGCGGGCTCGGGCCGCTGGCCGTACCGTACCGAGCTCAGAGTGATCAACGACGGGCCGGAGGCGCTGGACGACCGGGCCGGCTATGTGTCGCTGGCCCAGCTCGGCGTACCGGCCATGATCAAGACCCGCAAGGCCGCCGCGGACCTGTCCGACCTGCGCTTCGCCACCGTCGAGGGCCGACAACTGCCGGCCTATTGCGACGGCCGCGGGATCTTCGTCCGGGTGCCGCGCCTCGAGGCCGGCGAGACCCGCACCCTCCATCTCCACAGCGGAAATCCGGACGCGACCAGCGTGCTCGCCGACGCCACCGCACTCCAGGTCGAGTACGGGCATCGCACGTTCCAGCCGCAGTCGGCGAAGTCCGCCGCCGGACTGTCCTTCGGCGGCGAACTCCATCCGGTCCGGCTGCCCGACGGCACCCTGCTGATCGCGTCCAACACCACCGCGGCCGGCGGCATCCACGCCCGCTACAGCTTCGACGACGGCCGCACCTGGACCACACCGGAGCCGATGATCACCGCCGGCGACCCGGCCCGCGGCACCGACCGGGCCGGCGGCTTCCTGGTCGACCCCGACACCGGCGTGCTGACCGCGATCCTCTACTCGGTCGGTGTCTCCAACGGCAACGACTGGACCGACCCGAGCCAGCATCTGTGCCAGGTCTGGGTCGCCCAGGCCGACCGCTACGTCGACCGGAAGCCGGTCTTCGGCACGCCGCGGCCGCAGGTGATCATGAATCACGAGACCGGGCGGCCCGCCTCGTGGACGATCACGTACACCGATCCGATCAAGACGGCCTCCGGCGCCTACGTGGTTCCGGTGCCCTACATCTTCCGGCCCGATGGGCAGTTCGCCCTGGCCGTGCTGCGCTCCACCGACGGCGGCGCGACCTGGCGGCAGAGCGCGACGCCGCTCACCCTGAGCGTGGCCGGGTTCGAGGAGGGCGTCAGCGAGTCGACGATCCTGCAGCTGCGGTCCGGGACTCTGGTGATCTACGCCCGGCAGCAGACCGACACCAAGTACCACTTCGGCACCAGCACCTCGACCGACGACGGAATCACCTGGGCCGAGCTCACGGACAGCCGGATCCTGGCCAGCAACACCCAGCCGACCACGCTGAACCGAGGGGACGACGTGATCATCGGCTGGCCGGGGCACAACGCGTTCGGCCAGAAGAGCTATCGGCGCAACAACTTCACGCTCGCCGCCACCCGCGACGACGGCCGGACCCTCCTCGGCCATCAGGACGTGACCGGGGCGACCAGCCTGTCCACGCCCGGTTGGAAGGACACCCGGGAGCAACGGCTCATGGTCGAGTCGTTCATCGTTCCGGCCGGTGATCACGATCTGCTCCTCGGCTGGGCCTCCGGGCCCGTGACGGCCGGGTCGACTCTGCTGATCGAGGACCTGGACCGCTTCCTGTACCGCAGCCACGGAGCCCTGGACGTGCCGCGCCACCTCGATCCGACCGTGGTCGACGGCGGACGGGAACTCGCCCAGTCCCGGTGGTGGCGCAGCACCCGCGGCGGTCAACTCGACCTGGTGCCCGGCCCGAACGCGGCCGGCCGGGCGGTCCGGCTGCGGACCAGCGAGCCGGCGTTGCCGGCGGCTGCGTCACGGCTGTTCCCGGGCGCGCGGAAGGCCAGGCTCCGGTTCCGGCTGCGCTGGTCGGAGCTCGGCTCCGGCCTGCGGATCGCCCTTCAGGAAGGGTTCGCTGCGCCCGACGTGCCCAACGTCGGCGCGAACGCCCGCGGCACGATCGCCCAGTTCCGGCTCGCCGCCGACGGCGAGGTCCGGGTGACCACCGAGGACGTCTACGACGCCGTCCCGATCGGCGGGTTCCTGGAGAACGACGTCGACCCCGCGACCGGCAACCTGGGTCTGCTGAAGATCCTCCCGGTCGCCTTCGACTACAACCGGCGCAGCGTCGGACTTGATCTTCAGCAGCCCCGCGAGGTCGCCTCGATCGTGCTGACCGGACTGGAACGGTTCGCCACCGGCGGCACCTCGACCAGGTTGGAGCCCGCGGACGTACGGGTCTGGGCGTCCGAGACCAACCGCGGCGACTGGCGCGAGATCACCGGCTGGTCCGGCACCAAGGACGGCTTGGTGATCACCCTCACCGGACCCGCCTTCAGCACCCGGTATCTGAAACTGACCCAGCCGTACGCGGACAAGGCGTTCACCTACGCCAACGACCTGGAACAGCTGGTCCGGGTGCTGCCGGAACGGCCGGACCTGGAACACCCGCAGGACTTCGGCCCGCTGCCCGAGCCGACCACGCTGACGCCGGACGTCTGGCACACGTTCCGGTTCGACGTCGACCTCGACGACGGCAGCGTGGCCACCATGATCAACGGCCGGACCGTCGCGGAACTCCCGGTGCTCCGGGCCGCCGAGACGCTCACCCACCTGTTGCTGCTGACCGAGACCGGCGGCCGCACCGAGGTGTGCGTGGCCGAGTTCCTCGTGCAGGACACCACCCGCGGGCTGCCGTCGATCACCCGGATCGGGCCGCCGGCCCAGGGCGGGTGATCAACGCGGCGGGGCCAGCGGCAGGTCCAGCCAGGCCAGGCCGAGATCGCGGTGCAGGTGATCTCGGCCGTCGCCACCCGGGCCGTCGTAGAGGAGCGCCAGCCGCTCCCCGTACCTGATCACCGTCGGCATGCCGATGCACCGGTGCGACCAGGAGCAGTTCGCCCCGTCCAGGACGACCGCCTTGTGGTCGGGATTCCATGATCGCGGATCGCGGCTCCAGTAGACCCAGATCGCGTCGGTGAACTCCGCGCCCCGTTCGTCGATGCCGACATGGTTGGTGAACAGGAACCAGGTCTCGCTGCCGGGTTCGTAGTGCAGCGTGGAGTTCTCGATCTGTTCGGCCGGCGGCAGGATGGGCTCCGGCGAGATCTCCCAGCGGCCGGCAAGATCACGGGTCCGGGCCAGCCCGAGGGTACGGAGCGGCCGATCGCCGCCGGCGGAGGCGGAGAAGAACTGGAGGAACTCACCGTCGACGGCGATGATCGCGCCGGGACTGGCCGTGTCGGCGTAGTAGGTGCCGGGCGCCGGGCGGAACGGGATCCGCTCCGGCTCCTTGCGCCACGGACCGGCCAGCTGATCACTGGTCGCCGCGCAGGTCAGGTACGGGAACGCCGGGATCCGACCGGGCGGCGGCGTGGCGTTGGGCGAACCCACGTAGAACATGTGCCAGCGGCCGCCGTCCTTGATCACCCAGGGTGACGAGGCGGTGGCCGAGTCGTCGGACCCGGGCGGTCCGAGTTCGAGCACCGGGCCGCGTTTGGTCCAGTGCACCAGGTCGGTGCTGGTCGCCAGGCAGGCCAGCCAACCGGTCGGGCCCGCACCGTCGTAGAACAGGTGGAAGACACCGTCCTCGATCGCGATCGAGGCCTCCCGCGCGCCGAGGGCGTCCCAGGCGTCGCCGTGCCGCAGCACCACGCCATGATCACGGGCCGGCAGTCGGAGTCGGCAACCGGGCCGCCCGTCCGGGTAGCTGATCATCGCGGTGTGCCGCGCCCGCCCGGCGCGGTCCAGCGCTCCCGGAGGATATGGGCGGCCGCCTTCGGGTCCCGGGTCCGGGTGAAGACGCCCTTCTTGTTGCCGTCCACGCGATGGATGCCGGGAGCGGTCCGGAAGTCGGCGAAGTTCCAGACCTGCTCCCCGACGAAGCCGTCGATCCGGTCGAAGACCCGGTGGTACAGCCGGAGCAGATCGGCCTGGTACTCCTCCGTCCACGGCACGTCCCAGACCGAGTGCAGCCCAGGCATCGCGTCCGCCCCGTACTCGGTCATCATGATCGGCTTTCCGTGCCGCTCCACCCAGCGCCGCAGATCCGCTTCCAGACTGACCTCCGCGGAGGCCAGGTCGCCGTTGGCCACATACCAACCGTGGTAGCGATTCAGGCAGATCACGTCGAACAGGTCGGCGATCTGATCTTGGTCCGGCCCGGCGAACATCACGTTCGCGTACGTGATCGGCCGGGTCGGGTCGAGTTCCCGGGCCAGCGTGGCGAGCGGCTCGAAGTAGGCCCGGGCACCGTCCTCCTGGGAGGCCGGTTCGTTGGTCAGGCACCACAGCACGACGCTCGGATGGTTCTTGTCCCGGTTGATCAACTCCCGGATCGCCTGTGCATGGGCGGCCCGGGTCTCGTCGTTGATCGTCTCCGGCGAGAACGTCGGCAGCGGCGGCCGGCCGGTCAGTCCGCCGCCCATCGCCAGGTTCAGCCCGACCGCAGCCGTCTCGTCGATCACGACGATCCCGTGCCGGTCGGCGTAGTCCAGCACCTCCTCCGCGTACGGGTAGTGCGAGGTGCGGAACGAGTTCGCGCCGATCCAGTCGAGCAGCTGGAAGTCGTGCACCAGGTAGGCGTCGTCGTGGCCCTTGCCGCGCACCGCCGAGTCCTCGTGTTTGCCGAATCCCGTGAAATAGAACGGATCTCCGTTGATCAAGAACTCGGTGCCCCGCACCTCAACGGTGCGGATCCCGACCGGCAGCGCGTAGCTGTCCAGCACCTCCGCTCCCTCGACGAGCTCGACCAGCAGCGTGTACAGGTAGCCCGCGCCGGGCCGCCACAGGGTCGCGTCCGGCACCCGCAACGCACCGGTCGCACCGGTCCCCTCGGCCACCTGATCACCGGCCGCGTCGGACAGCCGGACCCGGACCGCTGCCGTACCGTCGACCTCGACCGAGTAGCCGACCACTCCCGTCGTGTCCTCGATCGTCGTGGTGACCGTGACGTCGTCGACGTGCACCGGCGGCACGCTGTGCAGCCAGACCGAACGCGGCAGTCCGGCGTAGTTGTAGAAGTCGTGCAGGTAGGTCTGCCGGCGCCGGCCCGCCGCGGTGGTCTCGACCCGGCCGGGTGGGATGGTCGTGTTGGTCAGCTCCCCGCTGACTGCGATGCTGAGTCGGAACTCCGACCCCGGCCGGACCAGGTCGGTGATGTCGGCCTGGAACGGCGTGTAGCCGCCGGTGTGCTCGGCGACCAGGGTGTCGTCGACGTAGACCCGGCCGGCGTGGGTGGCGGCGTCGACCCGGACCAGCACCCGCTCGCCGGTCCAGCCGCGCGGCACCCGGACCGACCGCTGGTACCAGACCCAGCCCACATGATCACGGATCGCCGGGTCGACGAACAGGTCGTTGTAGCTGGCCGGGACCGCCGCCTCCAGGGTGCCGTCCAGCGGCCCGCGCCAGGGCTCGGACCCGTCGCCCGGATCGAGGGCGAACCGCCACAGGCCGTCCAGCTTGATCGTCTCGCGGGTCGCGGTGTCCCGGGGCTTGAGCATCGTCGCGTCCTCCTCGTCGTGGGCGTCCAGGACAAGGTACGTGACCGGCGATGATCACCACCATGTCCCGGCAGGAAGGACGAGACCGGTCGCGGCCGGGACGGCCTGCCTACGATGCTGCGGAGATCCCAGACCCCGGAGGCCCCGATGGCGCAGTCAGAGCAGACCACGGCCCGCGACACGGCGGCATCGCCCGCAACCAAGATCACCAGGGTCGAGTTGATCATGTTCAGCTACCCGATGGTCGGGGTCGCCGGCGGCGTCGACCAGCCCGGCGTGACCAGTCACCGCAGCCGGATGGCCGTGACGATCGAGACCGCCGACGGCGCGGTCGGCAGCTACGTCGGCGGCCAGGCCAACTCGATGGCCCAGGCCGCCGCCTGCGCCCGGGCGGTGATCGGCCTGGACTGCTTCGCCCGCGAGCTCGCGTACGAACGGATCCGACGGCAGCTCCGCAAGGAGGACCGGATGGGTGCCGGGGTGATCGACATCGCCCTCTGGGACCTGGCCGGTCAACGGCTCGGCGCGTCCGTCTCCGCCCTGCTCGGCGGCGGCCGGGACCGGCTGAAGGCCTACGCCAGCACCTGGTTCGGCGGCGACACCGGCGGCCTGGCCAGCCCGGAGGCGTACGCCGACTTCGCCGAAGCCTGCTACGACAAGGGCTACCGGGCCTTCAAGATCCACGGCTGGCAGGACGGCGGCATCGAGCGGGACAGCGCCGCGGTGCTCGAACTGGGCCGCCGGGTCGGCGACCGGATGGCGTTGATGCACGACTCCGGCTGCAGCTTCCGGACCTTCGCCGACGCCCTGGCCGTGGGCCGGGCCTGCGACGAGGCCGGCTTCTTCTGGTACGAGGATCCGTACAGCGACGGCGGGCTGGCCGCGCACTCGCACCGCCGGCTCCGCGAGTTGATCAAGACCCCGCTGCTGCTCGGCGAGCACGTCCGCGGCCTGGAGTCGCTGGCCAACCTGGTGCTGGCCGACGGCACCGACTTCGTCCGGGCCGATCCGGACTTCGACATCGGGATCACCGGCACCATGAAGATCGCGCACTTCGCGGAGGCCCTCGGCCTCGACGTCGAGCTGCACGCTCCGGGCCCGGCCCAGCGGCACTGCATGGCGGCCATCCGCAACACGAACTACTACGAACTGTCCATGGTCGGCCCGTCCGGCGCCCACTTCAGTGCACCGGTCTACACCTGCGGGTATTCCGATCACCTGGACGACGTCGCTCCGGACGGCACCTTCCCGGTGCCGACCGGGCCGGGCCTCGGCGTGAGCTACGACTGGGACTACATCCGCAGCCACGCCTCGGCCCAGCTCGTCGTCGAGTGACCATGATCAGGCGGAGCGGGCCTCGCTGACGTACAGCGTGTTGCCGTCGGGATCGCGGAAGTCGAACATCGGCGGCACGCCGGGCCAGGCCAGCAGCTCGTCGACCGAGACACCCTGACCGGTCAGGTCGGCATGCAGGGCGGTCGCGTCCCCGCTGGTGAACCGGATCCCCGTGTCCACTCCGGCGGGCTTGCCCTCGCCGGCCGGGATCAGTGCCACCGTGGTCGCGGAGCGCGGGAGCCCCACCTCGATCCAGCGGCCGCCGAGCTGCGGCATCGGCGTGTCGAGCAGCTTCTCGAAGCCGAGCACCTCGGTGTAGAACGCCAGCGCCCGGTCCTGGTCGGTGACCGGGATGCCCACGGTCCGTACGCTCTCCAGCCGCGCCTTCGACGATTCGTTCATGATCGTTTCCTCCTCGGTGTGGTTGCTTACACCGGGATGACGACCCGACCGCATCCCGATCGACAGCCCCCGAGAACTTTCTTGGGAAATCTCTTCAGGGGCGGTCCGACGGCGCCGCCGGAGCGCTCAGCGTGGCCCGGACCGGTCGGCCGGGGATCAGCCGGTGCCCGTCGGTGAAGCCCTCCTCGCGGCCGGTCAGTTCCTCGATCAGCAGGGAGCGCCAGTGGGCCAGCCGGTCGGCAGCATCAGGCCGGCCGGCGAGGTCGCACCGCTCCTCGGGATCGGCGGCCAGATCGAACAACTGCTCGTGGCCGTCGCCGCTGAGCCAGACGTACTTCTCGCGGCCGTCGGTGAACCACTGGAACGACTGGCCGAGCATGGTGTGCTCCCCGTGCAGCCGGGGCCGTCCTTCGGTAGCCTCGCCGCGGGCCAGCGGCAGGAGGGAGCGGCCCTCCACGCCGTCCGGGACCGGCAGCCCGGCGCAGTCGAGCAGCGTCGGCATCACGTCGCGCAGCTCGACCAGCTGATCATGAACGCCACCGGACGGCAGACCCGGCCCGCTGAGCAGCAGCGGGATCCGCGCGGATCCCTCGTACGGGAAGCCCTTCCGGAACAGCAGATGATCACCGAGCAGCTCACCGTGGTCGGACACGAAGCAGACGTACGTGTCGTCGCGGAGCCCGTAATGCACCAGCTCCTCGAGCAGCCGGTTCAGCTGCTGATCGACATGGGACATGTGGCCCCAGTAGCCGGCCCGGGCCCGGCGCAGGTCGTCCGGCGCGATCCGCCCGTGGAACGACCGCGAGTCGTGCGGCGTCGCCACCGGCGCGAACGTGTCGGCCCAGTCGCCGACCGGCGGCTCGGGCGCCTGGACGTCGCGGTACTGGTCGAACGCCCAGGCCGGCGGGTCGTACGGCGGGTGCGGCGCGTTGAAGGAGGTGAACAGGAAGAACGGCTTCGTCGGGTCGCGCCGGCGCAGGAAGTCGATCGACTGCTCGGCGACGAAGGTGGTCGGGTGGACCGACTCCGGCTTGTCCCACGGCCGGGCCACCCACGAGTTGCTGTCCAGTCCGTGATCATGGAACGTCGCGTCCCGGCCGAGCCGTTGCCGCAGCCACGGCAGGTAGTCGTCGACCAGGTCCGGATCGAGGCCCCGCCGCCGGGCCGACCGGATGATGCCGAGCGGGCTGTGCAGGATCACGTTCTGGAAGCCCAGCTGGGCGCGCTCCGGGAAGAAGTGCATCTTTCCCACCGCCTGGGTTTGGTAACCCTGGCGAGTGAGTTCAGAAGCCAGCGTGACCGGGTAGGTCCACGGAACGTGATCTTGGTAGCCGACCCGGCCGTGGGTCGCCGGCCGCTGCCCGGTCAGCAGCGACGCCCGGGCCGGGGTGCAGGTCGGCGCCGCCGAGTAGGCCCTGGTGAACCGGGACCCGGAGGCGGCGAGTGCGTCGAGGTACGGAGTCCGGACGACCGGGTGACCGGCCACGCCGAGCGAGTCCCCACGCCATTGGTCGACCATCACGAGCAGAAGGTTCGGCCGAGTCGTCGTCAGCCGGATCACCACCCCGGGAGTGATAAAACGCATTATTGGTTGGTGCCATTGAAGGCGGACCGCCGGCCCCCTGTCAATTGATCACCCATTCGCAACCATTAGTTGCGCATTGCCCGAACCTGGCGTACCGTCATTGGCAACCAAAGGTTGCGAATTTGAGGAGTAGGCCATGGCGTACGAGAGCATCGAGCGGGAGATCCGGATCGAGGCGTCCCCCGAGGTCGTGTATCAGGTGATCAGCACGCCGGAGCACCTGCGGGAATGGTGGCCGGACGAGGCCGACCTCGCGCCGAACTCCGGTGCCGTCGGCTCGGTCACGTTCGGCGACCCCGCCGCCCCGGACGCCAAGATCGTGCCGCTCACGGTGATCGAGGCGGACCCGCCGCGCCGGTTCGCGTTCCGCTGGGTGCACGACGAGGACGTACCCGCGGCGCCGGGCAACTCGTTCCTGGTCGTCTTCGACCTGATCCCTGCCGACGGCGGAACGCTGCTGCGCTTCTCCGAGACCGGGTTCCAGGACCAGGGCTGGGAGCCGGACCTGGTCGAGGCGACCCACCGCGACCACAGCAACGGCTGGGACCACTTCCTGCCCCGGCTCGCCGCGTACGCACCCCGGCTGGCGTCCCGGCCGTGAGCCCCGGCATCGACGACGAGCTCTGGTCGGCCGTCGGCGACCCGACCCGGCGGCGGATGCTCGACCTGCTGCTGGCCGACGGCGGCGGCACCGCCACCTCGCTGAGTGATCGACTTCCGGTCACCCGGCAGGCGGTCGCCAAGCACCTCGGCGTACTGGACCGGGTCGGCCTGGTGCACGCCACCGCGGCCGGCCGGGAACGCCGGTACACCGTCGACGAGGCCCGGCTCTCCCGCGCCGTCGCCCAGCTCTCCAGCGTCGGCAAGGCCTGGGACGCCCGGCTGGACCGGATCAAGCGGATCGCCGAGGCGATCGAGCGCAACCGGGACTGAAGCCCAACCACCCCACGACGCCGCGGCAGCCGCCGCGGCGCGGACCAACACGCCCGATTCCGGGCACCTACCTCACCGAAGGAGTGATCATCATGGTCGACATCCTGCACCGGGTCGGCGTCCTCGCCACCCCCGCTCAGGTCTTCGACACCCTCACCACGATCGACGGCCTGGCCGGCTGGTGGACCGTGGACACCCAGGGAGATCCCACGCCCGGCGGCGTGATCGAGTTCCGGTTCGAGGGCGCGCCGCCGCCGGCCGGCTTCGACATCCGGGTCCTCGACACCGAACCGGGCCGCCGGGTCGGCTGGCAGGTCGTCGGCGGGCCCGCCGAATGGATCGACACCAAGATCACGTTCGAGCTGGCCGAGGAGGACGGTTTCACCATCATCCTGTTCAGCCACACCGACTGGCGTGAGCCCGGTCCGTTCATGCACCACTGCAGTACGAAGTGGGCCACCTTCCTGCTCAGCCTCAAGCAACTGGCGGAGACCGGCACCGGCGAGCCGGCGCCGAACGACGTCAAGATCAGCAACTGGCACTGATCAAGGTCGAGCGAGAACCTCGCGGCGCAGGGTCGTCAGCGCGAACTCGCGGACCGCGGTCAGCGGGGTCTCGGCGGCGGCCGTCGCAGCCCGGACCGCGGTCCGCCGAGGCTGGTCGCGCAGCCGCCCGGCCACGGCCTCGAGCAGTCGTTCGTCGGTGCCCCAGGCGCCGCCGACGATGATCAACTCCGGATCGGTCAGCGACACGATCGTGACCAGCACGCCGGACACCGCGGCCGCCACCGCGTCGGCCGTCGCGGCCGCACCCGGACCGGTCCCGGCCAGCCGCCCCAGCAGCAGCGGTACGTCGATCGCCGACGAGCCGGGCCGATGCAGCCCGAGCCGCTCGAACACCTCGGTGAACGGCATCGCCCGGCCGTCCGGGCCGACGGTGATCACGTGCGACATCTCGCCTGCGATGCCGCCACCGCCCCGGCGGACGGCTCCGTCGCTGACGATCGCCCCGCCGAGCCCGGCGCCGAGGTAGAGATAGACGAAGTCGGCCGGCCCGCCGCCCTCGAGCTCGGCCCGGGCCGCCCAGTGCACGTCGTTGTCCACGGTCACCGGACCGGAGACGTACGGGGCGAGCACCGCCGGTGGATCGAGCTCGCCGACCAGGAACGGTGAGTCGGGCAGCTCGACCAGCCGCCCGGTCCGCCGGTCGACCGGATCCGCCGCGCTGACGACCGCGAGCCGGGCCGGCCCGGTGTCCCCGATCGCCCGTTCCGCGGCGCGAGCCAAGGCCGCCGCGACGGCGTCCGGCTCGGGATCGGCCGGAATCTCCTCGACGGCCCGGGCCAGGGTCACGCCGGACAACTCCAACCGCTCGGCCACGATCGCGGCGGCCGTGACGTCGAGGGCGAGCGCCGAGCCGAGCCCGTCGGCCAGCGCGAAGTAGGACCCGGCCCGGCCGCGACCGGTGGACCGTTCGCCGGTGTCGCGGAGCAGGCCCTCGTCGGTCAGCCGCCGCACGCTCTCGGCGATGGTCGGCTTGGAGATGCCGGTCCGGGCGGACAGCTCGGCCCGGGTCAGCCTGCCGGCCGCCACCAGTTCGTTGAGGACGTGCTCGTCGGTCAACGACCGGAGCAGGCCCAGCGACGGTTTGGCCAGGGTCACGCACCGAGCGTAGGAGGGCGGGATCAGTTTGGGAAGGACTCTTGCCCAAACCTTCGCCGCTGCCGTACCTTGATTTAAATAAGGAGTCCTTCCTAAATCCAGGAGTGTGTCATGTCTGCCCCCACCCGCAACGAAGCGCCCGACACCCTGCCCCGGCTGCCGCACTGGGAGTCGACGCCGTCCGATCCGAAGGCCGCGATCGCCGAGCTCAAGCCGGCCCTGCGCGCCCGGATCGAGGCCTCCGGCCGGACGGTCGAGGAGGTGTTCGCCGTTGTCGAGCGGCGCATCACCGAGCAGGTCGAGGAGATCGAGGCCGCCGTCGGGCGGGGCGAGCCGATCTGGCCGGTCATCGACTACGCCGAGATCGCGGCCGGCACCGTGTCCGCCGAGGCGTTGGCCCAGCTGCACCGCCGCGGCTGCCTCGTGATCCGCGGTCACTTCCCCCGCGAGCAGGCGCTGGCCTGGGACGCCGCGACGGTGGAGTACGTCGAGTCGAACCGATTCTTCGAGAACTACCGCGGGCCCGGGGACGACTTCTTCGGCAGCGTCGGCTCCAGGCCCGAGATCTATCCGATCTACTGGTCACCGGCCCAGATGCAGGCCCGGCAGAGCGACCGGATGGCGACCGTGCAGGCCTTCCTCAACGCCCGGTGGCGCAGTGAGTCGGACGGCGTCCAGTGGTTCGATCCCGGCCGCGACTCGCTGTACCCGGACCGGATCCGGCGCCGCCCGCCGGGTACGAACTCGGGCGGGCTCGGCACCCACCTCGACCCGGGCACGCTCGACCTCTGGATGACCGCGGCCAACCAGCGGGCGTTCCGGCATCTCTTCGACGGCACCGTCGAGGAGTACGACCCGTGGGACGCCGCCCACCGGACGGCCGGCCCGCAGTACCCGAGCAGCACGATGTGCTCGGCGTTCCGGACCTTCCAGGGCTGGACCGCCCTCTCGGACATGGACCATGATCAGGGCGTCCTGCACACGGTGCCGATCCCCGAGGCGATGGCGTACCTGATGTTGCGGCCGCTGCTGTCCGACGTGCCGGCCGACGACCTGTGCGGCGTCACGATCGGTCAGGTCTTCCCGGCCCTGGAGCGCTGGCACGGGTTGCTGCTGCGCGCGGTCAGCGGCATCCCCGACGTCCGCGCCGGCGACTCGGTGTGGTGGCACTGCGACATGATCCACAGCGTCGCGCCG
Organism: Microlunatus sp. YIM B11417; assembly: GCF_059617205.1. Classification (NCBI taxonomy): domain Bacteria; kingdom Bacillati; phylum Actinomycetota; class Actinomycetes; order Propionibacteriales; family Propionibacteriaceae; genus Microlunatus; species Microlunatus sp. YIM B11417. The sequence continues at coordinate 776,561 of NZ_JCAMPJ010000002.1, read as the reverse complement.
GTCGATGATCAACAGGGCTGGGGCAACGTCATGTACATCCCGGCCGCCCCTTGGTGCCCACGCAACGAGGCTTACGCCGCCGAGGTGCGCAGCGCGTTCGAGAGCGGCTCCAGCCCGAGCGACTTCCCGGCCGAGCACTACGAGCGCGACTGGACCAACCGCTTCTCCCCGGCCGACCTCAACCGCATCGGTCGCCGCGGCCTCGGCCTGGAGCGACGTCGGCCGCCGGGTGCAGCGTGAGTTGTCCCAGTCGACAAGATGATCAGCGCAGTACGGGGTGTCGCTGACCCGGGCGATCTTGGATCGGAACATGGACGCACCGTCATCGGACCGGATCCCGGCGGACGGGCGCCCCGCCCGCCGGGTGCTGATCGATCGCGACCCCTTCATCGACGATCACACCTCGTGGGTGGACCGGTGCCAGTGGCCGGCCCATTGGATCTCGGTCGCGGACACCCCGCCGACCCCGGCGGTGGTCGGCTACCGGCTGCCGATCGCGACCACCGAGGCGACCGCGGTCCTGGTGCACGTGTCGGCCGACGAGCGGTACGAGCTCTATCTCGACGGGGAGCTGATCGGCCGAGGCCCGGACCGGGGCGATCTTGATCACTGGAGCTTCGAGAGCCATCGGCTCGACCTGGCCGCCGGTGATCATCTGCTGGCCGCCCGGGTCTGGTCGATCGGCGAAGAAGCGCCGTACGCCCAGTTCTCGTTGCGGCACGGCTTTCTGCTGGCCGCCGAGGGCCTGCCGGAGCTGACCACCGGCACCGGCGACTGGCAGGCCGCCGTGCTCCCCGGCCACGCCACCAGGCCCAAGGGCCCCGCCTGGGGCTGCGGCCTGAAGTGCGAGCTCGACGGCCGGACCTTCCCGTGGGGCTGGGAGCGGGGTGCGGACTCCCTGGTCTGGACGGCGGCGCTCCCGGCCGGCCGGGCCTACTCCGCCGCGTACGCCAACGACGTGCCGCCGACCCGCCTGCTGGTCCCCGCGATCCTGCCGGCGCAGGCCGAGGAGGGCGTCGCCCCCGGCCGGATCCGGCTGGTGACCGAGCATGACGGCGGCCCGACGGTCGACGTCGTGGTCCGGACGGCCGACAACCTGACCGCCGAGGTCGACGGCTGGCAACGGCTGCTGGCCGGCGAGCCGCTCACCGTACCGGCCCGGACCCGGCGCCGGGTGCTGCTCGACCTCGGCGACTACGTCTGCGCCTATCCCAGGCTCGGGCTGAGCGGCGGCCGCGACTCCGCGGTCCAGTTGAACTGGCAGGAGGCCCTGCTGCAGGCCGACGGGCGCAAGGGGAACCGGGACGAGATCGAGGGCAAGTTCTTCCGCTCGCCGGGCCGCAGCGGCGAGCAGGACCCGGTCGGTGATCGCTTCATCGCCGGCGGCGGCGAGGCCGAGACGTACTCGACGCTGTGGTGGGAGGCCGGGCGCTACGTCGAGGTGCTGGTCGAGACCGGCGACACAGAGCTGACCCTGACCGAGCTCGGCTTCACCGAGACCCGTTACCCCTATCAGGACCTGAGCCGGTTCGAGTCCGACGACGACCGGCTGGGGCGGGTCAAGGGGCTCGCGTTCCGGACCCTGCAGCTGTGCTCGCACGAAACGACGATGGACTGCCCGTTCTACGAGCAGCTGCAGTATGCCGGTGACACCCGGATCCAGTGCCTGGTCGCCTATCTGGCCACCGGCGACGACCGACTGGCCCGGCAGGCGCTGCTGGCCTTCGATCGCAGCCGGTCGCCGCGCGGCCTGACCACCAGTCGCTATCCGTCCCGGATCCGCCAGACCATTCCGCCGTTCTCCCTGTGGTGGATCGCGATGGTGCACGACTTCGCGCTCTGGCGGAGTGATCTTGATTTCGTACGGTCCCTGATGCCCGGGGTGCGGGCGGTGCTGGACGCGCACCGGACCCAGGTCGGGCCGGACGGACTGTTCAGCACCCTGGACGGCTGGAACTTCATGGACTGGGTGGACGGCTGGAAGGCCGGCACACCGCCCGCCGCGCAGTGGGGCGTGTCCGGCATCGCCAACCTGCAGTTGGCCCACGTCGCCGACCTGGCCGCCGACCTGGAGTCCTGGATCGGTGAGCCGGAGCTGGCCGGCCGGCATTCGGACCTGGCCGACGTCGTTCGCGGCGCCGCCGAGCGTACGTTCTGGTCGGCCGAGCGCGGCCTCTACGCCGACGACCCGGAGCACCGGCACTGGAGCGAGCACGCGCAGTGCCTGGCCGTCCTGGCCGGCGCCGAGCACGGCGCGGCCGCACTGGAACGGACCTTGATCACCGACGGACTGGCCCGGACCAGCGTCTACTTCGATCACTACCTGTTCGAGGCGCTCGGCCGGATCGGCCGCACCGACGTCATCCATGATCGACTCGGGTTGTGGTTCGGCCTGCTGGACCAGGGCCTGCGGACGGTGATCGAGCAGCCGGAGCCGACCCGCAGCGACTGCCACGCCTGGGGCGCACACCCGATCTTCCATCTGTACGCGACCCTGCTCGGGGTTCGGCCGACCGCCCCGGGGATGGCGAGGGTGTCGATCACGCCGCAGCTCGGCCGCCTGGCCCGGGCGGACGGGACCCTGCAGACGCCGCACGGGCCGCTGCGGGTGGCCGTCGACGGGTCCAAGATCACCACCGAGCTGCCGCAGGGGATCAGCGTGGAGTGATCATCGGGACTGCCCTTCGACAGGCTCAGGGAACAACCAAACAAGCAAAAAGCGGGCGGTCGGACCCGGAGGCCCGCCGCCCGCCGTTCGCGGATTCAGCCGAAGATCACTTGTAGGAGACGGTGGCGCCGGCGGCCTCGAGGGCCTCCTTGGCCTTGTCCGCGGTCTCCTTGTTGACCTTCTCCAGGACCGGCTTCGGCGCGGCCTCGACCAGATCCTTGGCCTCCTTCAGGCCGAGGCTGGTGAGGGTCCGCACCTCCTTGATGACCTGGATCTTCTTGTCGCCGGCGGACTCGAGGATCACGTCGACCTCGTCGCTGCCGGCGTCGTCGGCAGCGGCGTCGCCGCCACCGGTCGAGGCCGGGGCAGCGGCGGCGACGGCCACCGGAGCGGCGGCGGTCACGTTGAAGGTCTCCTCGAACTGCTTCACGAAATCGCTGAGCTCGATCAGGGTCAGCTCCTTGAACGCGTCCAGGAGCTCTTCGGTGCTGAGCTTCGCCATGTTGGCGGTCCTTCCTTACTTGTCTTCGGCAGCGGGCGCTGCGTCATCGGATTCAGTTGCAGCGGGTGCTGCCGCCAGTTCTTCGTTGCTGGGCTCCTGGTTGCCCTCGGCGGCGGCCGGCGTGCCGGCTCCCGCGATGAGGGACGGGTCCTCGGTCGCCGCCTTCTCCAGCGCGGCGACGGCGCGCGCCGCCTGCGAGAGCGGTGCGGCGAAGAGGGACACAGCCTGCTGCAGGGCTCCCTGCATGGCACCGGCGAGCTTCGCGAGCAGGACCTCGCGAGACTCGAGGTCAGCCAGCTTCTTGACCTCGTCAACGCTGAGGAACTTGCCCTCGAGCACGCCACCCTTGATCACCAGAAGCGGGTTCGCCTTGGCGAAGTCACGCAGGCCCTTGGCGACGGTGACCGGGTCACCGTCGACGAAGGCGATCGCGGTCGGGCCGACGAGGTGTTCCTCGACGCCCTCGACACCGGCTTCCCGGGCCGCGATCTTGGTCAGCGTGTTCTTCGACACGGCGTAGGTAGCGTCCTCACCGAGTGCGCGGCGCAATTCCTTCAGCTCCGCCACGGTGAGTCCGCGGTACTCGGTCAGCACGGCACCGGCGGAGTTGGTGAACTTGTCCTTCAACTCCGCGACCGCGGCTGCCTTGTCCGGCCTCGCCATCGTCTCCTCCACTTCGTCGTTCACGCCACGCGCTGTGGCGTTTCCGAAGACGACCGGCAGGTCCCGGACATGAAAAGAACCCCGGCGCGCTGGCGACACGGGGCTTCGGCCACGATCGAGGATCGGGAGTCAAGCTTCTCGGTTCACCTGCGCGGGCCGCCCGTAGGCACGGGCTCGTTAACGATCCTGGGATCAACCAGCGGTCTTCGGCAGCGTTCAGAGTACGCGAGCGGCACGGGTCCGGCCAAATCCGCGGCGGCCGGCTCAGCCGTGGGTCTCGCGGAACCGGGCGACCTTGGCCTGGTTGCCGCAGGTCTTCATGCTGCACCAGCGGCGCCGGCTGCCGCGCGAGGTGTCCAGGAAGTACCAGCCGCAGCGGTCGCAGCTGCGGACCGGCCGCGGCGGCGGGCTCAGCACCAGCCGGACTCCGGCCAGGGCGACGGCGGCGCCGGCTCCGGCCACGGTGCGCGGCGTGACCGTACCGTCGGCGGCCACCAGCACGCCCCGGCCCAGCCCCGCCTGGGCCGACGCCAACAGTCCGGCGACGGCCTCGGCCGGCAGCTCGCCGCCGGCCCGTTGTGCCTCCAGCACCGCCCAGAGCCGCTCCCGGATCAGGTGCGCGGCGACCACCTGCGCGGCCGAGGCGCCCGGGGCCTCGCCGTCGTCGGCCGCGAGCAGACCGGCGTGGACGTACCAGCCGGTCAGGGCGATCCCGCTGTCGATCAGGTCGGCACCGACCTCGGGCAGCCGGCGGTAGACCGTGTTGGCGAAGTCCAGCGCAAGATCGCCACCGACGAAATGATCATCGGTCCAGCGGGTGGCTGTCCTCATCGGACGAGGATCTCGTCGACGAACCCGGTCAGCAGGGGCGTGACCTCGGCGGCATGCGTCTCCAGCAGGAAGTGCCCGGCATCGAACAGGTGCGCGTCCAGCTCGGTCAGCGCCCGGTGATAGGCCAGCACCTCGGCGATGTCGAAGTAGGGGTCGTGCCGGCCCCAGAGCAGCAGCGCGGGCGGCTGGTGGGTCGCGTGGAAGTCCGCGATCCCGGCGAACCGGGCCGCGTGCTGCCGGTAGTCGCAGAACAGCCGGAAGTGCAGGTCGACGAACCCGGGCCGGGACAGCCGTTCCCAGTCCAGGTGCCAGGACTCGGCCGGATGCAGCTCCCGCAACTCCGGCCGCAGGCCGCTGAGGTAGGTGTCCCGAGTGCCCTCGAAGTTCAGCCAGTCACCCAGGGCCGTCCGGTTCTCCTCGCTCGGGTCCTCCCAGAACCGCCGGACCGGGTCCCAGGGCGCGCCCAGCCCGGCCTCGTGGGCGTTGCCGTTCTGGACGACCAGGCCGAGCACCCGCTCGGGGTGCCGCAGGGCCAGGACATAGCCGACCGGAGTGCTGAAGTCGGTCAGATAGAGGACGTACCGCTCGACGCCGAGTTCAGCGAGCAGGGTGTCGATCATCGTGGCCAGCCGGTCGAAGGTGAATTCCTCCGGCGGAGGCGGTTCCGAGAACCCGAATCCGGGCAGATCGGGAGCGATGGCGTAAGCATGTTCGCCCAGGGCCGGCAGCACCTCACGGAAGGAATACGAGGAACTCGGCGAACCGTGCAGCAGCAGTACGGCCGTCGACGCCGGCACGCCCGCCTCTCGATAGTGCATGCGCCGTCCGCCGAATTCACGGTCCAGATGCCTGGTTCTGGCGGCCCGCATCGCGAGTCCCCTTTCGTCTCGAAGGTCTCCCACGTAACCGTACTAGACACTTTTACCGGTTACCAGACTCTCGACTAACACTCCAACGGTTCGGTTCCCGCTGCAGATCACGGATTGATTTCTTTTATCTCGACTTGATAACGTCCCGGAAGTCGGCTGGGGAGGCCGGCGAATCGATCGCTCGGGGGCGATGTTGTCAGGCTGTTCCCGAACGCTCGATTCCGAGGCGTGAAGGGGAGCCAAGGAATGCGAAGAATCGCCAAGATTCTGATTTCGGGGGTCGCGAGCGTTGCGCTTGCTCTGACCATCGGGATCGGTTCGGCCGCGACGGCCGATGCCGCCGGAAAGTGCACCACGGCCCTGAAGTCGTACGGGCACGTCAAGAAGGGCACCAAGGGCAAGAGCGCCAAGGCGGCCGAATGCCTGCTGAAGTCGGCCGGCTACAAGGGGATCAAGACCAACAGCAAGTTCTCCGCCGCCGAGGTCAAGGCGCTGAAGAAGTTCCAGGGCAAGGTCAAGCTGTCCAAGACCGGGACCATGAACCGGCGCACCTGGGTCGCCCTGCTGTCGCGCGGCTCCAAGCCGACGCTGCGGTACGGCGACAAGAGCAAGTCCGTGAAGCGCCTGCAGTCCGCGCTGACCGCCTCCGGGCGCAAGGTGCCGGCGACCGGCTACTTCGGCCCGATCACCCGGGACGCCGTGAAGTCCCTGCAGCGCTCGCAGGGCTGGAAGGCCAGCGGCAAGGCGACCGCCGGCGTCTGGCGGGCCCTGCAGGCCGGTGCCGAGGTGAAGGTCAAGACCAGCAAGGCCAAGAAGAAAAAGAAGAAGTCCAGCTCGTCGAGCAAGGGCTCGAAGGGCGCGGTCGCGCTCGCGTTCGCCAAGAAGCAGATCGGTGACCGCTACTCCTACGGTGGCGACGGCCCGAGCAGCTGGGACTGCTCCGGGCTGACCCAGGCCGCGTGGCGCAAGGCCGGCATCAAGCTGCCGCACTCGGCCGGTGGCCAGTTCCGCAAGGGCAAGAAGATCAAGAAGTCGGATCTGAAGAAGGGTGACCTCGTCTTCTTCTACTCCGGCATCAGCCACGTCGGCATCTACGCCGGCAACGGCAAGGTCCTGCACGCCTCCCGGCCGGGCAAGCCGGTCGGCTACATCAAGATGAGCTACATGCCGTACCAGGGAGCTCGCCGCTACTGAGCGAACTGTTCCAGCGAACAAAAGACCGGCCCGGGGAATCCACTTCCCCGGGCCGGTCCGCTATCTCTGCCGATCGATCCCAGGTAATGTCGAACAAACTGCGAGGAAGGGATCGATGATGGCCCAGACCGAGGTGCTCGTCGTCGGAGCCGGACCCACCGGACTGTTGCTGGCCGGCGATCTCGCCAGTCACGGGATCGAATGCACGGTCATCGAGCAGCGTCATGAGGAATCGAATCTCACCCGGGCCTTCGCGGTCCATGCCCGGACCCTCGAGCTGCTGGACGCCCGTGATCTTGCTGATCAACTCGTCGCCACCGGCGTCGAGGTGGACCAGTTGTCGGTCCTCTTCGAATCGCTGGTCGTCGACCTCTCGACCCTGCCGAGCCGCTTCCCGTTCCTCCTGGTCACCCCGCAGTACGAGACCGAACGGCTGCTGACCCGGCGGGCGGTCCGGCTCGGCGCCTCGATCCGGCGCGGCCTGCGGATGACCGGTCTGCACCAGGACGCGAACAGCGTCGAGGTGGACCTGCTGGATCGCAACGGGGTCACCACCAACCATCGGGCCAAGTGGCTGATCGGCGCCGACGGCGTGCACAGCACGGTGCGCAGTGCGTTGCGGTTGCCCTTCCCGGGCAAGACCGTCGTGTCGTCGGTGATCCTGGCCGACGTCTGGCTGTCCGACCCGCCCGAGGACGAGCTCAGCTTCGACCGCGGCTCAGCCGGCTTCTTCTTCGCCGTACCCTTCGGCGACGGCTGGTACCGGGTGATCGCCTGGAACCGGGATCACCAGCTGCCCGAGGACGCCCCGGTCGACCTGGAGGAGCTGCGCGACGTCCTGATCCGGGTCGGCGGCACGGACTTCGGGCTCACCGAGGCGCGCTGGCTGTCCCGCTTCCACAGCGACGAACGGCAGGTGCCGCGCTACCGGGTCGGTCGTGTCTTCCTCGCCGGCGACGCCGCCCACGTCCACTCCCCGGCCGGCGGCCTCGGCATGAACGTCGGCCTGCAGGACGCCGCCAACCTCGGTTGGCGGCTGGCCGCGGCGATCAAGGGCCACGCGCCGCCGCGGCAGCTGGACGGCTATCACGCCGAACGGCACCCGGTCGGCCGGGCGGCGCTGCGGTCCAGCGGCGCCCTGCTCCGGCTCGCCATCGCCGAGACACCGTTCTGGCAGCGCGCCAATTGGGTCCTCGAGACGGCCAGTCGAGTGGCCCGGGTGCCGGACCGGGTGGTCCAGCAGATCTCCGGCATCGGGCTGCACTATCAGCGCTCCTTCGGCGCGCACCGCCTCACCGGCACCCGCTCCCCCGACGACTCGCTGACCGTCGCCGGCGCACCGACCCGGGTGTACGCGGCCCTCCGCAACGGTCGCTTCCTGCTGATCCTGCCGCCGGAGTCCAGCCACGCCCCGATGGAGGCCTGGCGGGACCGGGTCACGCTCGGCACCGGGACCGAACGAGGCATGACGGCCCGGCTGATCCGGCCGGACGGCTACATCGCCTGGGCCGGCGACCGCCCGGACGCCGGCGAGGTCCGCGCCGCCCTGGCCCGCTGGTGCGGTCCCGCCAAGCGCAAGGCCGTCGCCAAGCGCAACGCCCACGTCTGACCCCCCTCCCCCTTCCGCCGACCGGGGAGACGAGCGCCGGCCAGGCACGGAACTCCAGACGTACCCGCACCCATCGCAGCGGGGTCACCGAGTGCGGCATTTCGCACCGTCTCCGGCGATCTCCAGGTCGGAATCGTCACACTCGAGGAGCGGGCGGCGCCAGGCCAGACTGAGGGCATGACAGCGATCCACGTACGGGTGACCGGAAGGGTTCAGGGCGTCGGGTTCCGGTTCCGAACGGCCGACAGGGCACGCGCGCTCGGCCTGGCCGGGTCTGCGATCAACCTGCCGGACGGCAGCGTGGAGGTCGAGGTGTACGGCGACGAAGCGTCGATCCAGCGCCTGCTCGAATGGTTCCGCAGCCCGGAAGCACCCGGCCGGGTCCGCCAGGTCGAGGTCGCTCGCTTGGCCGACGACACCGCACCCCCGACCTTCTCCATCGGCTGACCTGCGCGGGACGTCGCCGCACGAACGCACCCGCATCGGCCCCGAGTCGGCCCGTCCCCACGCTCCCGCCCTCCGGCTAACCGCGACCGTTGCACCCATCTGCGACCAGTGCACCAGTCGCGAACGCGAGCAAGGGTCGCGGACGCGCAGAATCAACCACGGACACGTCAGCCCCGGCCAGCCCGGCCCCCTCCCGCCGCTGGCCAACCGCGACCGTTGCACCTATCCGCGACCACTGCACCAGTCGCGGATGGGAGGAACAGTCGCGGCCCGGTGTGGTCAGCCCAGTTGGAGGCTGCGGGTGGCGGCGACGGCGAGTTGGTCGACGTAGTCGTTCAGGCGGTCGCCGGAGTGGCCCTTGACCCAACGGAAGGCGATGTCACCGCGCGTCCGTACCGCGTCGATCAGGGGCTCCCAGAGATCGCGGTTGGCCACCGGCTTCTTGGCCGAGTTGACCCAGCCGCGGGCGAGCCAGCCGGCCCACCAGCGGTCCCGGAAGCAGTTCACCACGTACGTCGAGTCGCTGACCACGACCAGCGGCCCGTCCAGCGCGGTCACCGCTTCGAGCGCCGCTTGGATCTCCATCCGCTGGTTGGTCGTCACCGGCTCCGCGCCGGACGCGAACAGCGACTCGTCGACCGCCCAGGCCCAGCCGCCGGGTCCCGGGTTGCCGGAGCAGGCGCCGTCGGTGAAGACCTCCCGCGCATCGATCGGTACGGGCATGTCGGCGGGGCGCGGAGCGCGCTGGCGAGTGGGCACGGGACAACCCTGGCACATGCCACGGACAATCCGGCAACGAAGCTCCGGCAACGACAACGCCCGGCGGCCGGGCACGAGGCTCGGTCCGCCGGGCGGCGTCGATGACTGCTGGAGCTACCTGAGGATCAGACGGCGTCCGGCTTGATCCGGTTGGGATCGATGCCGATGCCCGGACCCATCGTGGTGGACAGCGTGATCTTGCGGATGTAGCGGCCCTTGGCGCTGCTCGGCTTGAGCCGCAGCACCTCGTCCAGAGCGGCGAAGTAGTTCTGGCTCAGCTGCTCCGGCGAGAAGGACGCCTTGCCGATGATGAAGTGGAGGTTCGAGTGCCGGTCGACCCGGAACTCGATCTTGCCACCCTTGATGTCGGTGACGGCCTTGGCCACGTCGACCGTGACCGTGCCGGTCTTCGGGTTCGGCATCAGGCCGCGCGGGCCGAGCACCCGGCCGAGCCGGCCGATCTTGCCCATCATGTCCGGCGTCGCGACGACGGCGTCGAAGTCCAGGTAGCCACCCTGCACCTTCTCCACCAGGTCGTCCGAGCCGACCTCGTCGGCACCGGCGGCCAGCGCCGCCTCGGCCTTGTCCCCGGTGGCGAAGACGAGGACCCGTGCCGTCTTGCCCGTACCGTTGGGGAGATTGACCGTGCCGCGGACCATCTGATCCGCCTTGCGAGGATCGACGCCGAGCCGCATCGCGACGTCGACGGTCTCGTCGAACTTGACCGTCGTGGTCGCCTTGGCGAGCTTGATCGCGTCGTCCGGACCGTAGAGCTTGTCCTTGTCGATGGCCTTCGCCGCGCCGGCGTAAGCCTTGCTGCGCTTCATTCTGCTGGTTCCTTCGATTCGTGATCATGAGTGATCGACCAGTTCTGGTACGGACCGCGCAGGCCCTCCCAGGCTTTCCAGGTTGAGGATCAGCCCTCGACCGTGACACCCATCGAACGGGCGGTGCCCTCGACGATCTTGGCCGCGGCCTCGACGTCGTTGGCGTTCAGGTCGGGCAGCTTGGTGGTGGCGATCTCGCGCACCTGAGCGGCCGTGATCTTGCCGACCTTCTCCTTGTGCGGGACGCCGGATCCCTTCTGCACGCCCGCAGCCTTCTTGATCAACTCCGCCGCCGGCGGGGTCTTCGTGATGAAGCTGAAGGTGCGGTCTTCGTAGATGGTGATCTCGGCCGGGATCACGTTGCCACGCATGGACTCCGTCGCGGCGTTGTACGCCTTGCAGAACTCCATGATGTTGATGCCGTGCGGGCCGAGCGCGGTGCCGACCGGCGGCGCCGGGGTGGCCGAACCGGCCTGCAGCGCGACCTTGACCAGCGCCGCGACTTTCTTCTTAGGAGGCATGACTTCTCGGGTCCTTCGTTGTACGTGCTTACGGTCCGGGCGGGCTTGCCCGGGGCTTCTGGGCTCAGACCTTCTGGATCTGAGCGAAGGTCAGGTCGACCGGGGTCTCCCGGCCGAGGATCTCGACCAGGGCCTTCAGCCGCTGGCTGTTGGCGTTGATCTCGGTGATCGTCGCGTGCACCCCGGCGAACGGGCCGTCGACCACCATGACCGAGTCGCCGACCTCGAAATCGGCCACCTCGACCTTCTTCTTCTTGCGCGTCGGCCCTTCCTTGGTCGCCGTCGCCGCGGCCACCACGGACGGGGCGAGCATCTTCTCGACCTCGTCCAGGCTGAGCGGCACCGGCTGGTTGGAGTGCCCGACGAAGCCGGTCACCGACGGCGTGTGCCGTACCGTCGACCAGGACTCGTCGGTCAGGTCCATCCGGACCAGGACGTAACCGGGGAGAACGGTCCGCTTGACCTGCTTGCGCTGGCCGTTGCGGATCTCGGTGACCTCCTCGGTGGGGACGACCACCTCGAAGATGAAGTCCTCCATGTTGAGCGAGGACACCCGGTTCTCGAGGTTCTGCAGCACCCGGTTCTCCATGCCGGAGTAGGTGTGCACCACGTACCAGTCGCCGATCTTGGTCCGCAGCTCGGAGCGGAACGACTCCAGCGCGGCGGACTCGGCGTCCGGCCCGCTCTCGTCGTCCTCGTCCTCTTCTTCTTCGGCTTCCTCGTCCTCGGTCTCGCCGAAGTCGAGGTTCAGGTCGGCCTCGTCCTCGGCCGGAGCGCTGTCCTCACCGCCGAAGTCGAGGTTGATCCCGACCTCGTCCTCCTGCTGATTGCCGAAGCTCTCACCGCCGAGGTCGATGGCAATGTCGTCGGAGCTCGGCGGCTGGTCGGTCTCCAGGGAGAGGCCGTACTCCTCGCCGTTGTCGCTGCCGGACTGCGCCGCATCGTCGGACGCGTCGCTCTCCAGCGGCTCCGCGCCGGGCAGCGAGCCGGTCGGCTCGTCGTCCTCGGCGGAACGCGGCGCTGAAAAGTTCTCTGACACGTCGTTTCTCCGTTTATCCGTTGCGGTTCTGTTCGTCTAGCCGGTCAGCTGCCGAAGATCTGGAAGATCACCCAGCCGAAGCCGAGGTCGAGCAGGCTCACGATGGCGATGATGATCAGGACGAACACCAACACGACGATGAAGTAGTTCAGCAACTGCGGCCCGGTGGGATAGACCACCTTCCGCAGCTCGGCGATCGATTCCTTGATCAGCGTGATCGGACCGGTCCGCCGCGGACGGTCGTCGCCCTTGCGCTGCTTCGGCGTCGCCTCGGTCTTCTTCTGCCGACCGGACCCGCCGGAAGCCGCGCCCTCGGACCGGCCGCCCTCGCTCTGCGTCTTGCTGGCGGCGCCGACCGAGACCAGTTCCTTCTCCTGGTCGGCATCGCCGGAGTCGTCGTCGTCGGCTTCCGGATCGGAGTCGTCGGCCTTCGCCGCCAACTCCTCGTTGGTGGGCTCCTCGGTCCGTTCGGCCTCGGAACCCTCCTGCTTCTCTTCCTCCGACTGACGTTCGGGGTCGCCGGCGGAAAGGTCCGGCTCGTCCGCCGGGCCCTTGTCCTTGTCGTCCGCCACGCTTTCCTCCGTCAGCTACTGATCGTTCCGCAGGGCAAGAGGGACTCGAACCCACAACCTTCGGTTTTGGAGACCGATGCTCTGCCAATTGAGCTATTGCCCTTCGGGGACCTCACCGCTGGCTCGACGCCGTCCGTCTGGTGTGACGGGCGTGCCGAAACAATGGCGATGCCACCAAGTGCAGGAGTATAGCCGCGCGATGCGACCGGAGTCGAACCGGCGGCTGCCCTCCCGGTCAGCCGGCCAATCGCTGCTCGGCAGCGGCCAGCAGAACACAGGTCGCGAGACCGTCGATCGCCTGTTCCACGTCGTCCAGGGTCGGGAACGTGGGCGCGATCCGGATGTTGCGGTCCCGCGGATCCTTCCCGTACGGGAAGGCGGAGCCGGCCCCGGTCATCACGATGCCGGCCTCTTTCGCCAACTGGACCACCCGGGTCGCGGTGCCGTCCACCACGTCGAGGCTGATGAAGTAGCCGCCCTGCGGCTCGGTCCAGGTCGCCACGCCGTGCCCGTCCAGCCGGTCGTGCAGGATCTGCTCGGCCCGCTCGAACTTCGGCGCGATGATCGCCCGGTGCTTCGCCATCAGCTCGCGAACACCGTCGGCGCTGCCGAGGTAGCGGGCGTGCGCCAGCTGGTTGATCTTGTTCGGGCCGATGGTCCGCTTGCCCAGCAGCCCCAGGTACCAGGCGATGTTGGCCGGCGACGAGGCGAAGAAGGAGACTCCGGCGCCGGCGAAAGTGATCTTGGACGTCGAGGCGAAGATCAACACGCGGTCCGGGTGGCCGGCTGCGGCGGCCAGGCCGAGCACGTCGAGCACCGGGGCGTCGGTCTCGGTCAGGTGGTGGAACGCGTACGCGTTGTCCCAGAAGATCCGGAAGTCCGGAGCGGCCGCCTCCAGTGAGACCAGCTCGCGCGTGACCTCCTCGGTGTAGATCGAACCGCTCGGGTTGGCATAGGTCGGAACCGCCCAGATCCCCCGTACGGAAGGATCCTTGACCAGCTCACGTACGTGATCAAGATCGGGGCCGTGCTCGCCGAGGTCGACGTTGATCATCTCGATGCCGTACTGCTCCAGGATCGAGAAGTGCCGGTCGTAGCCGGGCACCGGGCAGATGAACTTGATCTTCTCCCCGGCCCACGGGCGGGCCGACTCCGGGAAGCCCTTGAGCAGCGCGAAGGCGATCGTGTCGTGCATGATCGCCAGGCTCGCGTTGTCGCCGGCGATCAGCTGCGGAACCGGAACGCCGAGCAGTTCGGCGAAGATCGCGCGCAGCTCGGTGACGCCCTCGATCCCGCCGTAGTTGCGGCAGTCGACGCCCGCCGCGTCCCGGTAGTCCTCACCGGGCAGGGTCAGCAGCGCGTTCGACAGATCCAACTGCTCGGCCGACGGCTTACCGCGGGTGAGATCGAGCTTGAGCCCGCGCGCCTTGAGTTCCGCATAGGCCGCCTGCTGTTCGGTGTGCAGCCGGGTGATGGCGTCGTGATCGAGCTCGGTAAGGGTCATGGCCGCGGTTCCATCTCATGTTTCGAAGGGGGAGTAGATGCGTGCGCGATTCTATCGGCTCCGCACCACCGCTTTTGCGGCCCTGGCGCGGCCCGGCGCGACCCCCGCACCAGGCCGCGCCGACCGACCGACGCGCTCCTCCCGAAGGAGGATGTGCCACCGAAACACCGAGTCGTACTCATCACCCGGCCGGCACCCGCTCTCTACAGCGAGTAAGGGAAGCCTAACCTGCTTCCCGGTACGGGGTCAAGCACGCGGGTCAGCGGCGTCGGGCGAGGACCGTCGCGATGATCAAGGTGAGTGCGCCCCAGCCGGCCAGGACCACGCCCGAGTAGCCGATCCAGCGCCGGATCGCGTTCTCCCGGGCGATCTCCTCGTACGTGTCGCCACCGCCGCCGGTGAGCGCGTTGATGCCGCAGACCTGGCCGGGCTGCATCGCCTGGCCGTCGCAGTCCACCTCGTGCGGGCTGAACAGGATCGGGGAGCCGAAGAGGAACAGGAAGAAGCCGACGAAGATCGCCAACGCGGCGAGCCCTCGCAGCGCGTCCGGGACCTGATACCGCGCCATCGGGCGGCCCGGTCAGACCCTCGACTGCTCGACCACGGCGGCGCTGTGCCGCCCGAGCCGAAGGGTCTCCCCCTCGACCGCGACGTCGCCGACCGTGATCAACGGTTCGCCGACCGGCCCGGTCGCCACGTCCGTCTCGCCGGCGGAGAAGTTGATCACCAGCAGCAGTCGGTCCCGCCGGATCACCAGCGTGCCCTGCTCGTCGTCGGCCTCGGCCAGCACCCGGTCCAGCCGGGGATCGGTGAACTCGGGCCGGCTCCGGCGGAGCATGATCAACTCCCGGTAGCGGTGGAGCAGGGCGGCCTGGTCCGGCTGGTTCGGCTCCGACCAGTCGAGCTTGGACCGGCGGAAGGTCTCGGGATCCTGCGGGTCGGGGACCAGGGCGACGTCCCAGGCCATCGCGGCGAACTCGGCCATCCGGCCCTGCGCGACGGCCTCGGCGAGCTCCGGCTCGGGATGACTGGTGAAGTACTGCCAGGGCGTCCGGGCGCCCCACTCCTCGCCCATGAAGATCATCGGGGTGAACGGGCCGAGCAGCGTGACCAGCGCCATCAGCTCCAGCTGCCGCTGGTCGAGCCGGCCGGACAGCCGGGCGCCGTCGGCCCGGTTGCCGATCTGATCATGGTTGTCCGAGCAGACCACCAGCCGCCAGGCCGGGGTCCGGTGCACGTCGAACGGCCGGCCGTGCCCGCGGCCGCGGAACGAGGACGGCGTCCCGTCGTGGAAGAAGCCGGCGGTGAACACCTTGGCCAGGGCGCTCGGCGAGCCGAAGTCGGCGTAGTAACCGGAGGTGTCCCCGGTCAGGTTCACGTACAGGGCGTGGTGGAAGTCGTCGCTCCACTGGCCGTCCAGCCCGAAGCCGCCGGCCTCCCGGGCGGTGATCAGCCGGGGATCGTTGAGATCGGACTCGGCGATCAGGCTGAGCGGCCGTCCGAGGTACGCGCTCAGGGCGTCCACCTCGATCGCCAACTCCTGCAGCAGGTGGATCGCCCGGGTGTCCCGGAGGGCATGCACGGCGTCCAGCCGGAGCGCGTCGACGTGATAGTCGCGCAGCCACATCAGGGCGTTGTCGATGATGAACCGGCGCACCTCGTCCGAGCCCGGACCGTCCAGGTTGACCGACTCGCCCCAGCTGTTGGCCCGGCCCTGATCGAGGTACGGACCGAACCGCGGCAGGTAGTTCCCGCTCGGCCCGAGGTGGTTGTAGACGACGTCCTGGACCACGCCGAGGCCGCGCCGATGGCAGGCGTCGACGAACCGCTGGTACACCTCCGGGCCGCCGTAGTCCTCCTGGACGGTGAACCAGGCGACCCCGTCGTAGCCCCAGTTGCGGGTCCCGTTGAAGCCGTTCACCGGCATCAGCTCGACCAGGTCGACGCCGAGCTCGACCAGGTGATCGAGTCGATCGATGGCCGAGTCGAGCGTGCCGTCCTCGGTGAAGGTGCCGACGTGCAGCTCGTAGACGATGCCGCCGGCCAACTGCCGGCCGGTCCAGGCCTGGTCGCCCCACGCGTAGCGACTCGGGTCGTAGCCCTGCGAAGCCTGGTGCACGCCGTCCGGCTGCCGGCGCGACCGCGGATCGGGCAGCACCGTGTCCTCGTCGTCCAGCCGGAAGCCGTACCGGTCGCCATGGCCGACCGTGGTCCCGGCCGGCGGCAGCCACCAGCCGCCGGGGCCGGACACCATCGGGTGCTCGGTCCCGTTCAGCACCAGGCGGACCCGCTCCGGCTGCGGCGCCCAGACCGCCCCGGCCGGCGGGGTGGCCGCGGCCGGCGTCACCGGTGCCGGGAGCACACCCGGCGTGGCCGTCGGACTCACAGGGTGCACCCGACCAGCACCGGCTCGGGCACCAGTTCGATCCCGTACGTCGAGCGGACCCCGGCCCGTACCTCCCGGGCCAGCCCGATCAGGTCGACCGCCCGTGCTCCACCACGGTTGGTCAGCGCCAGCACGTGCTTGGTGGACAGCGTGGCCGGCGGCGTTCCGTACCCCTTGCCGAAGCCGGCGTGGTCGATCAGCCAGGCGGCGCTGGTCTTGATCTTGTCGTCCGGCGCCGGGAACCGGGGCGCGTCGGCCGGCAGCCGCTCGGCCTGCTCGGCGGTCAGCACCGGGTTGGTGAAGAAGGAGCCGGCGCTCCAGGTGTCATGATCATCGGGGTCCAGCACCATGCCCTTGCCGGCCCGGAGACCGAGCACGGCGTCCCGGACCGCGGCGGCCGGCACCCGGTCTCCCGGCGCGACCTCCAGGGCTCGGGCAAGTTCGGCGTACCGGATCGGCGCCGACAGGGATCCCTGCGGCAGTTGGAACGTCACGGCCAGCACCAGGTAACGCCCCGGCTCGGCCTTGAACCGCGAGTGCCGATAGCCGAACCCACAGTCGGCGGCGGCGAACCGGGCTCGCCGGCCGGTGCTGCGGTCGATCGTCTCGACGCTGGCGATCACCTGGCTGACCTCGGCACCGTAGGCACCGACGTTCTGGATCGGGGTCGCCCCGACCAGGCCCGGAATCCCTGCCAGGGCTTCGATCCCGGACCATTCCCGCTCGACCGCGGTGGCCACGAAGGCGTCCCAGTTCTCGCCGGCGGCGACCCGGACCACGGCACCGCCACAGCCGGCGTCGTCGACCTCGACGCCACGGGTGGCGATCTTGATCACCGTGCCGTCGAAGTCGTCGTCGCCGATCAGCACGTTGGAGCCGCCACCGAGCACCAGCACGTTCGCGCCCTCCCGGTCCAGCCGGGTGACCGACTCGACCAGGTCGGCCTCACTGGTGGCGACGACGAGCTCCCGGGCCCGGCCGCCGACCCGGAACGTGGTGTGATCAGCCAGGTCCGTGCTCACCGCACCGGTCGTCTCAACGCCCAAGATCAACGTCCACCTTCGCTGCTCCGAGCACCTTGACGCCGTCACAGACGGCGTCCAGCTGAATCGTCACCCGGTCGCCGTCGACCGCGGTCACCCGGCCTGAAACGATCATGGTCGCGCCGTCCGCGTCGTCCCGGACCACGATCGGGTTGGTGAACCGGACCCGGTAGTTGTCGATCTTGGCCGGGTCGCCGACCCAGTCGGTGACCAGCCGCAGGGCGGCGCCCATGGTGAGCAGGCCGTGCGCGACCACGCCGGGCAGGCCGATCGCGGTCGCGGCCCGCTCGGAGAAGTGGATCGGGTTGAAATCCGTCGAGGCGCCGGCGTAACGGACCAGGGTCTCCCGGGTGAACCGTACGGTCAGCGGCTCCAGCTCGGTGCCGACCTCGACCGCTGCCGGGGTGATCATGCGGCCACCTTGTTGTGGACGAAGACGGCGGTGCCGGTGCAGAGGTGTTCGCCCTCGACGGTCTCGACCCGGGCCGACGCCGTGATGAAGTCGGCCGTGTCCCGATTCCGTACCTGATCGATGGTCAGCGCGACCGTCACCTGGTCGCCGGGCCGGAGCGGCCGCTGGTAGCTGAACCGCTGCTCGGCGTGCACGATCCGGTGCAGCGCGATGTCGAGGTCCGGATCGTCGAACATGACCTGCCAGGCGGGCTGCACGACGACCGTGACGAACGTCGGCGGAGCGATCAGGTCCGGCCCGGAATAGGCCGGATTCGCATCGCCGAGCGCCGCGGCGAACTCGCCGATCTTGGCCGCGGACACCTCGTACGGCGCGGTCGGCGGGTACGTCCGCCCGGCATGGTCGCTGGAGATGGGCACGCGCCACACGCTAACCGATCCGGGCCGGCGGCAGCGAAGGCGACCGGCGCCCGGTCATCGGCACTGGTGAATCGACCATAATGTGTCAGATGAGTATCGAGTCGGCGGCGGGCCCGAGCGGTGCGACGACGCGCGGCCCGGAAGCCGAGCCCCCCAGAGCTTCCCAGACCGACGTCGTCCTCAACGGCATCAAGCAGATGATCACCACCGGCGAACTGACGGCCGGATCCCGGCTGCCGGTCGAGAAGGACCTCGCCGCCCATCTGGGGGTGTCCCGCGGTTCGCTGCGCGAGGGCGTCCGGGCGCTCTGCATCATGGGCGTGCTGGAGACCCGCCAGGGCGACGGCACCTACGTGACCTCGCTCGACTCGTCTCTGCTGCTGGCGCCGATGAGCTTCATGGTCGATCTGCAGACGCCGGAGCACCGGGCCGACGCCCATGCGGTACGGCGGATCCTGGAGACCGAGTCGGCCGGCCGGGCGGCGATCCGGATCGACGAGGCCGCGCTGGCCGAGGCCCGGTCGATCCTGGACGCCGTCGAGCCTCTGGTCGTCGGCGGGTCCGGCGATCACCACGAGGCCTTCGTCGAGGCCGACATCCGGTTCCACGGCGTGATCGCGCGCAGTTCGGGCAATTCCACGCTGGCCGCGCTGATCGAGGCGCTGGCCAGCCGGACCGCCCGGGCCCGGGTCTGGATGGGCCTGCACAGCGAGGGACAGATCAGCCGCGCGCACCGGGAGCACCGCGCGATCTGGCAGGCGCTCGAGCATCACGACCCGGACCGGGCCAGGCTGCAGATGGGCTATCACCTGCTCACCGTCGAGGACTTCGTCCACAGCCATCCGACCGCGCCGGTCGATTAGGCGCGGACCCATGATCGCCTGGCTGACCGCCTTCCTCGACGGTCCGGCCGAGACCTTCGGCGAGACCGTACGGTTCTGGCAGCGGGTCACCGGCTCCGCGCTGTCGGCGTACCGCGGTGATCATGGGCAGTTCGCCACCCTGCTGCCGCCGGACGGCGACTCGTACCTGCGGGTTCAGTTGACCGAGACCGGCGAGCCGGCCAACCACCTCGATCTGCACGTGGCCGACGTCGGCCGGGCGGGCGACCGTGCGGTGGAACTGGGGGCGACGGTCGACTTCCGGGAGGCGGGGCTGATCGTCGCGGCCTCGCCGGGCGGGTTTCCGTTCTGCCTGGTCACCCATCACGGCGAGCGATTCCGGTCGCTGCCGTACGGGCGACCGGGATCGCTGGTCGATCAGCTCTGTCTGGACATCCCGTCCGAGCGGTACGCCACCGAGGCGGCGTTCTGGTCCGCACTCACGGGGTGGGAACACCGGCAGGGCTCACGGCCCGAGTTCGGTTATCTGGCCCGGCCCGAGGAACTACCGCTGCGGATCCTGCTGCAACGCACCGGCGACCCGGCCGACAGCCCGGTCCGGGCGCATCTGGATCTGGCCTGCGCCGACCGGGAGGCCGAGGCGGCGCGGCATCAGGACCTCGGTGCCACGCGGCTGGCCGACGGCCCGCACTGGATCACGTTGGCCGATCCGGCCGGCCGCCGCTACTGCGTCACGGCCCGCAATCCCGTCACCGGCAGGCTGAGCCGACGGGCCTAGGGGGGTGGTGTCCAACGGTGGCCGTAGCGAGCAGGTGCCCGGGCGCGTGCCGCGAGGCGCGTGTCCGGGTGCCGCGCAGTAGGTCACCGTTCGACACCACCCTCCCAGAGCTCAGAGGGCGGCCCGGTAGCGGGCGTAGATCACCGGCGCCAGCCGGTTGCCGAGCGGCGGCAGGATCTGCACGTCGTGGTCGGCGGCCGCGGACTCGAGCTGGTTCAGCAGCAGGCCCGGAGAGACGAACAACGGCAGCACGGTGAGCCGCTCGACCCGGCCCAGTTGCTCGTCGGCGCGCGGGTCGCAGGTGGCGAAGGCGGCGAAGTCCCAGCTGCCCCGATGGCTGCCGAGCCTGGAGGCGAGCGCCATCACGGCGGCATTGGCGTCGGGATCGGACGAGCCGACGGCATAGAGCAGGACGACCGCATCGGACGGGACCTCGGCGTCGGTCAACGCGTCGACGAGGATGGCTTCGATGTCGCCGCCGGTGCCGAGGATGTCGGCGGTGACGAGGTCCAGGCCGGTGTCTCGGGCCGCCTTCCGTACGGTCTCGGGCAGGTCGACCCGGGCATGGAAGGCCTGGGTGAACAGCAGCGGCAGGACGATCGCACGCTCGTGACCGGCGGCGGCGAGGGCAGCGGCGACCGTACCCAGATCGGGCTCGGTCAGATCGAGGAAAGCCGTGCTGATGTCGATCCGCTCGGGACCGGCCTCAGCGGCGACCGCGGTCGCCAACTGGTCCAGTGCCGCGGAGACGCCGGGATGGCGGCTGCCATGGGCAACCAGGACCAGCGGGACCGACGGCGAGATGGGTGAACTCAGCGGGTCTCGCGGTGCGGCTGGTGCGTCCGGCAGCGCGGGCAGAACTTCTTCAGCTCGAGCCGGTCCGGATCGTTCCGCTTGTTCTTCTTGGTCAAGTAGTTGCGTTCCTTGCACTCGGTGCAGGCGAGCGTGATCTTCGGCCGCACGTCGGAGCTCTTGGCCATGACATCCTCACTTTCGCCTGGTGCAGGCGCTTGCTGACTTACCTTCGATCAACGGGTAGCGGGGGCGGGATTCGAACCCGCGACCTCACGATTATGAGTCGTGCGCTCTCACCAACTGAGCTACCCCGCCACGGTTCTCACATCTCCACCGTACGGCGGTGACATGACTCCCGAGCCCCCATGCGGAATCGAACCGCAGACCTTCTCCTTACCATGGAGACGCTCTGCCTACTGAGCTATAGGGGCAAGTCCTGCAACGGCGCCGATCACCCGGCGCCGACGCACAAAGATACACACCCACCGGCGTTCAGCGCGAATCCGATCCGAACGGCTGAGCATCAGGCCCGGTAGGCGCGCAGAAACGCGTGCACTCCGGCCTGCACCGAGGCCCGGACGACGCGATCCTCGCCGCGGTCCGTGCCGAGCCGGGTGAGCTCCGGCATCTCCGCTCCGATCAGGGCGAAGAACTGTTTCGCCGCGAGCTGCGGGTCGTCGATCTCGAGGTGTCCGGCGTTGGCCAGCATGGCCAGCCGGCCGGCCAGGGCCTCGATCATGGGCTGCGCCCCGCGGGACCGGACGATGGTGAACACCTCGGGATCGCGGTTGATCTCCGCGTACAGCTGGCGCTGCAGCGAGCTGGCACAGGTGCTGCGCTGGCATTCGACCAACTGCTCGGCGACCTCGTGCAGGCTCTCCTCCCAGCCGGTCCCGACATCGAGGGCGATCGCCGCAGCGTAGGACTGCTCGTTGATCTGTCGCGCGCTCTCGGCCAGCGACTCCCGGAACAGCTGTTCCTTGTTGCCGAAGTGGCTGTAGACGGTCGGCTTGGACACCCCGGCCCGGGCCGCGATCGCGTCGATGCTGGCCCGCGCGTAGCCCTCGTCGGCGAACAGTTCGGCGGCAGCGTCGAGGATCGCCTGGCGCTTGCCCAGGCTGCGCGTCGTCGGAGTCGGAGCCGCCGTTGCCATGCCTTCACTGTACCGCATCGCATGATTGACTTTACTACCCGGTTTAGTTTAATTTCCTTGCCATGACAGTAGATTCGGTACGGCAGGCGCCGGCCACCCGCCTCGACCGCACGACGACGCTGATCGTGGTCGCCCTCGCGGCCGCCGCCCTGATGGCCGTCCTGGACGGCACCGCCGTCGCCGCCTCGCTGACCACCCTCGGTACGACCTTCGACGCCGGCGTGGACACCGTCGTCTGGGTCACCGTCGGTTACCTGATCAGCGCCGGGCTGGCGCAGCCGCTGGCCGGCTGGGCCGCCGACCGGTACGGCGGTCGCACGGTGTTCCTGATCGGCCTGGCCGGTTTCGTCGCCGGCTCGATCCTGGCCGGGTTCGCCTGGTCGATCGGCGCCCTGATCGCGTTCCGGGTGCTGCAGGGCTTCGGCGGCGGCCTGCTGGAGCCGTCCGCGCTCGCACTCACCGCCCGGAACGCTCCGGCGCCGTTGGTCGGCCGTGTGATGGGCACCCTGTCCATGATCATCAACGTCGCACCGATCCTCGGCCCGCTGTTCGGTTCCGCCCTGGACGCCGACCCGTGGTGGCGGCTGATCTTCCTGATCAACGTGCCGCTCGGCCTGATCGTGTTCCTCGCGACCGTACGGCTGTTGCCGCGCGACCGCCCGGCCGAGAGTTCGCGCGGGCCGATCGACCTGGTCGGCCTGATCCTGCTCCCGCTCGGCTTCGTCGCCCTGCTGCTCGCCCTGAACCGGGCCGGTGCCGGCACGCCGGCCTGGATCTCGATCCTGCTCGCCGCGATCGGCGTGCTGCTGCTGGCCGGCTACGTCCGGCACGCCCGGACCACCGATCGGACGCCGGTGCTCGACCTGCGGCTGCTCCGGCACCGCGGCTTCGTCGGCAGTCTGATCGTGATGGCGACCGTCGGCTTCACCATGTTCTCCCAGGTGATCGGACTTCCGTTGTACGCCGAGCAACGGCACGGCCTGGAGGGAGTCGCCCGCGGGCTGTTCGTCTGCGCACTCGGCCTGGGGCTGATCGTCTCGATGTCCAACGGGGGCCGGATCAGCGACCGGACCGGGCCGCGGGTCCTGGCCCGGGCGGGAGCCGTGGTGACCGCGGCCGGTCTGGCCGCGTTCGCCGTGATCAACTCCTTCGCCCCGGTGCCGGTGCTGCTCGGTCTCATGATCGTCATCGGGTTGTCGTTCGGGTTCGTCGCGGCGCCGTCGTTCGCCAGCGTGTTCCGGGTGGTGCCGGCGGAGTCGACCGCGCAGGCGACCGCGACCCTGTTCATCGTGGTCCAGCTGGCCGCCTCGACCGGCGTCACGGTGGTCGGCGTGATCACGGAACTCGGCCCGGTCGGCTACTCCGTGATCTTCGCCCTGCTCGCCGCCTCGCAGCTGATCGCCCTGGTGGCGACCCGGCTGCTGCCCGGCCGGCCCGCCGCCTGAGCGCGGCATGACAGCATGACCGCATGGACGAGCACACCAAGATCAACCAGGCCTTCTGGGACGAGGTCGCCCCGCATCACGCCGGTCGGAGTTCTACGCGGTGGAACGCTTCGTGGCCGATCCGGACCGGTTGGGCGAGCCGGAGCGCAGTGAGCTCGGCGAGGTCTCGGGGCGCTCGCTCTGCCACCTGCAGTGCCACATCGGCCTGGACTCGCTGGCGCTGGCGTACCGCGGCGCCGAGGTGACCGGCGTCGACCTGTCGGCCGAGTCGCTCAAGATCGCCCGTGAACTCTCCGCCAGGACCGGGATCCCGGCCACCTTCGTGCAGTCCGACGTGCTCGCGGCGGCGGACACCCTCGGCTCCCGGTACGACATCGTGTTCACCACCCGCGGCGTCCTCATGTGGGTCAGCGATCTGGCGGCCTGGGCGCGGACCTGCGCCCGGCTGCTGCGGCCGGGCGGGGTCTTCTACCTGCTCGACGTCCATCCCCTGGTCATGGTGCTGGAAGATCAGGACCCGGGGTTCCGGCTGACCGGCAGCTATTTCGGCGGCGAGCCGAGTGTGGTCGAGGCCGACGCCTCGTACGCGGTCCGCGATGTGGGGCTGGCGCACCAGGAGACCCACGAATGGGTCCACCCGGTGGGTGCCGTGGTGAGCGCCCTGATCGAGGCCGGGATCATGATCGACTTCCTGCACGAGCACCCGGCCGACGATCAGGAGCCGGGTTCGGCCGGGCTGCCCGTGCTCTACTCGGTCCGCGGGCGGCTCGCCGGTTCGTGATCACGATCGTGACCGATCATGGTGGTGGCCATGAACCGCGGCACGGCGCCGCGATTCGGCGCGATGCAGTGGAACGTGTCGCAGTGCATCAGGTACGCGTCGCCGGCGGCACCGGTCAGTTCGGTCACCCGGAGCGGCACCCCGCCGACGCTGCCGCCGTCGATCATGTACCGCCGGATCCGCTCCGGGGCCGGCTCGTCGAGCTCCGGCCGCCACAGTTCGCGCAGCCAGGTATCCCGGCCCAGCCGAGCCCGCAGCCGGCGCGGATGCGGTCCGTCCTCGGAGTCGCGGATCAGTGGACCGACCAGCCGGTGCGACCCGGTCAGCACCAGCGTGCCGCCGCCGCCCGGCGCGAGGTCGTCCAAGATCACGAACAGCTGGACGGCGCGGGGATCCGAGGTCCCGGTGAGCGGCGTGAAGTCGTTGTGCCACACGTCCCTGGGAACCGTCCACGGGTCGCCCGCAGGGCCGGGGAACGTGATCAGCAGCCGGCCCCAGCGGCGCGGCGTCGGCCACCGGCCGGCGCCGAGCAGGTCGTCCAGCGCGGCCCGGATCGCCGGGCTGCCCAGCGCCCGGAACTCCGGTCGTCCGGTGATCGCCCGCAGCCCGGTCGGACGGCCGGTCGCCCAGGCCTCCGGCCGCCTCCGGCGCATCCCGTGAGCCCGGTCGAGGTGGTCCCAGATCCGGTCGACCATCGGACCCGTGGCAGCCTGGTCGATCGCCCCGGGCAACCGGAGCAGGCCGGTTCGCCGGAACTCGTCGCGTTGATCGTCGGTGATCATTCGATGCCTCCTGTGCGCAGTCGTACCTGCCCGGAAAGCACGAACGCACCCGGAGCCTGGGCCGCTGGACGGGCGTGCTGAAACCCGTCCAGGGCTCCTGGCTCCGGGTGCGTCCTGGACTGCGGCGCTGCCCGGGGCAGGTCTGTCCCGACGAGCGTAACTCCGGTCGATCCCCTTGCGCCAAAGGTTTTCGCCATGATCATCGGCAACGGCTACCCTGACCCGCGTGGAGGAACTCCCCGACCCGATGACGCTGGCCAGGTTCAGCCTGGCGCAGCAGCACTCGATCACGGCCGACTGGGCCGACGACCGGGTACGGCTCGCGGGCCTCGCCGAGGAGCACGAGGACGACCTCATGCTCGCCACCGATCTGGAGGTGGCCACGATCCGTCGGGACCGGTTCGCCCCGGGCCGGCCGATCGAGGTGATGCTGAACCGATGGCTCCCCGCAACGCCGGACCTGATGGTGATGCTGAGCATGCGCTACGAGGGCGGTGACCCGAGCCTGCCGTTCGTCGACGCCTCGGCACTCAGCCGGGCCGTGTCGGCCGCTGATCTTGATCCACTCACGGCGGTGGCCCACGCCACGTTCGGCGACTTGAATCCTCTGTATCTGAGGATCTGGAGCGCCGAGGCTCATGATCATTTCCCCGGCGTCGACGGTGACAAGCGGTTCCTGGCGGCACCGCTTCGGCAACTTCGCGACGCCGACACCCCGGCCGGCCTGCGCTTGCAGCCCGCGGCCGACCTGGCCCACTACGCCGAGGCCGAGGCGGCCTATGCGGCGGTCGACGCACGCTTCCCGCACCATCCGAGGCAGGCCAGGATCGCCGACCGGGACCGACTGCAGAAGTTGATCACGGCAGGACTGCTGTTCGACGTGATCGCCGACGGCGACTGGATCGGCTACGTCGGCGTCGCGGCGGAGGGAAAGCTCGGTTTACCCGGCTACACCGTGCAGGAGATCGTGCTGACCGAAGCCGGCCGCGGCCGGCGCCGTGGCGGCGCCGTGAGCACGCTCCTGTCCCGGGCCCTGCCCGGCGACGACCAGGTCCTGATCGGCACGATCCACGCCGACAACGTCGGCTCCCGGCGAGGTGCGCTGGCCGCCGGCCGGATCGATGTCGGCGGCTGGTTCGACATACCGCTCAGGTGAACCGGGGCTGCACGACGCCGTCCATGGTCGCCGCGATGAGGTTCGGCACCTCGGACCGGTCCAGCCGGCCGGCCGAGACATCGGCCGCGGCGCCCTTCATCAGGTAGTGCACGACGTTGGCCAGCCAGGCCGCCGAGAGATCCTTCCGAAACAGCCCCTCCGACTGGCCGCGCTTGATCAACTCGATCAGGCGACGCTCGGGCTCGGCGTGCATCTCGTGCACCCGACCGGGCGGTAGCAGGGCCTGCGCCGCCACGAGCACCGAGCCGGCCTGCGCGGTGAGCAGCCAGCTGGACTCGATCACCGCCGCCAGCGCATCGCGGGGATCGGCGGACAACTCGATCCCCCGCAGCGCCTCTTCACCCCGTTCCAGGAGCCGGGTCAGCGCGGCCTCCACCAGCACCTCCCGGGACGGGAAGTGCCCGTAGAGGGTGACCCTTCCGACACCCGCGGCCTTGGCGATCTCGGCCATGCTCGCCTCGGGATTCGTTCCCAGACAGGAGATCGCAGCCTCCAGGATCCGCTCGACGTTCTGCTGGGCGTCCGCCCGGAGCGACCTGGTCCGCTGTGCCTGAGTGCCCGCCATCGGATTTCTCGCCTCACTAACTTGAACACTGGTGTTCGGGTTATGCTACCGTACGTAACCTGAACACCGATGTACGACTTAAGGAGTTCCGATGACTCAACTGGCCTCCGCCCCGGCCGGAACCGGGGCGCTTCCGCATCGCTGGCGGATCCTGTGGATGGTCGGCATCGCACAGCTGATGCTGATCCTCGACGTCACCGTGGTGGCGATCGCGCTCCCCCATGTGGGCACCGACCTCGGGCTCGCCCGGGAGACCCTGACCTGGGTGGTCAGCGGCTACACCCTCGCGTTCGGCGGGCTGCTGCTGCTCGGCGGCCGGGCCGCCGACCTGTTCGGCGCCAAGCGGCTCGTCCTGATCGGGCTCGGCCTGTTCGCGGCCGCATCGCTGACCGCGGGCCTCGCCGTGTCCGGGCCGATGCTGCTCGCCGGCCGGATCGGCCAGGGCATCGCCGCGGCGATCCTGTCACCGGCCGCGCTGTCCCTGGTCGTGACGATCTTCGACGGCGAGGAGCGCAACAAGGCTCTCGGGATCTGGTCGGCCCTGGGCGGCAGCGGTGCCGCGCTCGGCGTCCTGCTCGGCGGCCTGCTCACCGCCGGACCCGGCTGGCCCTGGGTCTTCTTCATCAACGTGCCGGTCGGCGTGATCCTGCTCGTCCTGCTGCACCAGCAGCTGCCGACCCGGCCGCGCCCGGCGACCCGAGGCCGGCTCGATCTGATCGGCGCTGCCCTGGTCACCGCCGCCACCGGTGCACTGATCTTCGCGCTGATCCGGGCTGGTGATCACGGCTGGCTGACCCCGACGACGATCGGCTTGATCGCCACCTCGGTCGTGCTCTACGTGATCTTCACGGTACGGCAGCTGCGCACGGCGAGCCCGTTGATGGACGTCCGGCTGCTGGTCCGCCGGCCGGTGGCCACCGGCACCCTGCTGATCATGGTCGCCACCGCCCTGATGATCATGGTCTTCTTCCTGGGCACCTTCTACCTGCAGGACTACCAGGGCTTCAACCCGCTGATCACCGGCCTGCTCTTCCTGCCGGTCGCACTGGCCACCATGGCCGGCGCGCAGTTGACCGGCCGGCTGCTGGGCCGGGCCGGCACCCGGACTCTCGGCCTGATCGGCCTGTTGGTCGCGGCCGCCGGGATGGCCCTGCCGGCCTTCGTCACCGGCACCGTCGCTCTGGTGATCGGGGTGGCGATCGCCGCGGCCGGCACCGGGACGCTGTTCGTGGTCGCCTCGGCGACCGCACTGGGCCAGGTCGAGCCGGAACAGGCCGGTCTCGCCTCCGGCATCGTCAGCACGTTCCACGAGTTCGGGGCGTCGCTCGGCGCGGCGGTCGTGTCCAGCATGGCGGCAGCCAGCATCGCCGGGACCGCCACGGACGGCTTCGGCCGCGGCTTCCTGACCGGGGCCATCGTCGCCGTGGTCGCCGCCGGCGCCTTCCTCCTGCTCACGCCGCGGAAGGCTGCTTGATCACGTACGGCCGCTGCGCCGGCACCTCACCCGAGGTGCCGGCGCAGCCGTGCCGCCAGGTCCTCGATCACACCTTCCGGAGCCCCGGCCCACGGCGGCCACCACGGCGCGTCGTCCGGTGTGCCGCGGTGCCGGACGAAGACGTGTTCGTGCAGCTGCGGCACGGCCAGTCCCGCCACGAACGAGTGGACCGCGAGCACGTCGAGCTCGTCCCGCAGCGCCCGTACCAGCCGAGTCCGGGCCACCCCGATCGCAGCGGCCTCGGCGTCGGTCAGGTCGCCCGGCGACACCACGTGCCGACGCGGCTCGATGAAGGCATAGCCCGACGACCCCGCGGCCCGGTGCGCGATGTGGATCAGCTCCTCCGCCTTGATCACCGGTCCCACCAGATCGACTCGATGACCAACCTTCACCGTGGGGCCGCGAGGACATCCCGGAGCACATCCTCCATCGTGACGCGGGCCAGCTCCGCTCGCAGCGTTTCCTCGATGGTCCCGTAGATGCCCTGCAGCGCCGGGCGGATGCCGTAGCCGATCACACACTGCTGGTCCGGAGTCGCGCGGTGCAGCGCGAACACGGGGCCGGACTCCACAGCGTCGTACACGTCGAGCAGAGTGATCGACGCCAGGTCGCGCGCCAGTGACCAGCCCGCACCCATGCCACGCCGGGACGCAACCAGTCCCGCCTTCCGCAGCTCGCCGAGCAGCCGCCTGATCACCACGGGATTGGTGTTCGCGCTGCTCGCGATCTGCTCGGACGTGGCCACTTCGTGCCCCTGGCGGTGGTAGAGGCCGGTCCACGCCAGCGCATGCGCCGCGATGGTCAACCTGCTGTTGGCACTCACGAAACCTCCCTCGGCCGCCGCACTGCATGGTACGGGCGACCCTGTCGTAACAACAATTGTTGCATCCATAGCGTTGTAACAATTAGTGTTACGACCGTCGTTGATCACAACAGTGAGGTGGAAAGCATGGACAAGCCGCTCAGTGGCAAGGTCGCTCTGGTCACCGGAGGGTCCCGCGGTCTCGGGGCCGCCACGGTCAGGCTGCTGGCCGAGCAGGGCGCCGACGTCGGGTTCACCTACGTCAGTTCGGAGCAGCAGGCGCAGGCCGTTCTCGACGAGGTGCGAGGCACGGGCGCGACGGCGGCAGCCTTCCGGTCCGACCAGGCGGACACGAGCAGGGCGGCCGCCCTGATCGACGAGGTGGTCGCGCGGTTCGGAGGCCTGGACATCCTCGTCAACAATGCGGCGATCGGCGCCGGCGGCACGGTGGACGACCCGGCCGCCGACACCGCTGCGCTGGACCGCATGCATGCCACCAACTACCTCGGCGTGATCGCGATCATCCGGGCCGCCTCCCGGGTGCTGCGCGCGGACGGCCGCATCATCACGGTGAGCTCGGGTCTGGGCACCCGGGTCGGCGTCCCCGGCATCGCCGACTACTCGGCGACCAAGTCCGGGATCGAGCGGTACACCATGGGCGCCGCTCGCGACCTCGGTCCCCGTGGCATCACGGCCAACGTGGTGCAGGCCGGAATGATGGAGGGCGGGATGGAGTCCGACCCCGAGACCATCAAGGCGCTGCTCGCCTCGCTGTCGCTGCAGCGCAAGGGCGATCCCCGCGAGATCGCCGCCGCGATCGCCTTCCTGGCGAGCCCGGCCGCCTCCTACATCACGGGCGCGGTGCTCGATGCCCACGGCGGCTACAACGCCTGACCCGGCACCGGTCGGCTGATACCCGGCCCGCGCCGGATCAGTGGGTACGGCCGTGATCGCTCGACGTCAGCTCGGCTTCCAGTTCCGGGCCGGACCAAACCCGGCGATCGCCGGCCTCGGCGGCTCGGACCAGGTCGACCAGGCGTTGATTGACCGGTGCGCCCCGGCCGAGGCTCCGACCCAGCCGGACCACCGCCCCGTTCAGGTCGTCGACCTCGGTCGGGCGGCCGAGGTCGAGATCATCGAGCATCGACGACCTGGCCTCGGGATCGATCCTGATCATGGAACCGGCGAGCCGGGTGAACACCGGGTCCGGTGCGGCGATCAGCCGGGGCAGCCAGGACGGCGGGAGCGGGGTCAGCCGCGCGACCGGCCGGCCGGCCCGGCGCAGCAGCCGTACCGCCTCCCGTATCGCCAGCGCCAGGCAGCGCCGGAACCGGCGGTCGGACAGCTCCGCCTGGAGCGGCAGCCCGGACAGGGCGTTGATCGCGTTGTTGAGGTTGAGCAGCAGCTTCGCCCACTGCACGGGCCGCAGGTCGCGGTGTTCGCGCAGCTCCAGGCCGGCCCGGCGAAACCCTTCCCGGTAAGGGCCGAGCGCCGGATCGGCCTGCACCTCCAGACCGCCGGAGGTGGCGATGTGGAACCGGCCGTCGCCACGGTGCACGACGTTGAACGGCACCATCCCGGCCAGCACCGTGCGGCCCGGCAGCGCGGCGCGGAGTACGTCGACGTTGTCCAGCCCGTTCTGGAAGCTGATCACCACGGCGTCCGGCGCCAGCGTCCGGGCCAGCTCCGCGCCCGCGCCCGCCGTCGCCGCCGACTTGACCGTCACCAGCACCAGCCCTGCCCCGGGTGGCGCGCCGGGCTCGGTCAACACCGGCACCGCCCCCGGTTCCGCGCGCCACTCCCCGCCGGCCAGGTCGGTGATCACCAACCCGTGTTCCGCCACCTCGGCGGCGATCCGCGGCCGCCCGACCAGGGCCACCGGCACGCCGGCCGCGGCGAGCCGACCACCCAGGGTGCAGCCGATGCTCCCCGCTCCGTAGACGCACACGGTCATGGAGGCACCGTACGTCGATCGGGCACCATGGACGAAGATGCCGTGCGCCGGAGGGAGGAACGGATGGACCAGTCGGTCGGCTACTTCGACCTCAACATCGAGGAGGTCCTGGAGCACTGGCCGACGTCGTTCGCGATCCGGGAGCTGATCGCGAACGCCCTCGACGAGCAGGCGATCACCGGCACCGCCGAACCGATGATCAGCAAGGACGGCGATGCCTGGCTCATCCGCGACTTCGGCCGTGGTGTCCGCTATCAGCACCTGACCCAGAACGAGAACCCGGAGAAGCGACGCCACGACGACGTGATCGGGCAGTTCGGGATGGGACTCAAGGACGCCCTCGCGGTCTTCCACCGACGTGGCGTCGAGATCATGATCAGTTCCCGGTACGGCGATCTCAGCACCTCGCTGCGCGCCAAGGAAGGCTTCCCGGACATCCGGACGCTGCACGCCGGAGTCGCTCCCCCGACCCGGCCCGACGAGCCCGGGACCATGATCAGGTTGCGCGGCGTGACCGACGACGAGGTCGCGGCGGCCCGGCGCTACTTCCTCCGCTACAGCGGCGACGAACTGCTGGAGCAGACCCGCTTCGGCCAGGTGCTGGCCCGGCCGGACGGGCAGCCGGCGAACATCTACGTGAAGGGTCTGCTGGTCGCCCAGGAGGAGAACTTCCTGTTCTCGTACAACATCACCAGCCTGACCAAGAACCTGCGCCAGGCGCTGAACCGGGAACGCAGCAACGTCGGCCGGAGCGCCTACACGGACCGGGTGCAGGCGATCCTCAAGCAGTGCGCGTCGGCCGACGTCGCCCGTCCGTTGGCCGCCGACCTGGAGAACTACCGCACCGGCGGCATGCACGACGAACTGGCCTGGACCGAGATCAAACTGCACGCCTGCCGAGTGCTGGCCAGCCACGAGCAGGTCGTCTTCGTCACGGCCGGCCAGCTTGCGTTCGGCGGCCCGCAGGTCGAGTACGCCCAGGAGGAGGGTTACCGGCTGGTCCTGGTCCCGGACGACCTGGCCAGCAAGATCAGCAAGTTGCAGGATCTCGACGGCCGGCCGATGCTCGACCTGGAGGCGTACCGCGAGGTCTGGAACGACAGCTTCTCGTTCCAGTTCGTCGATCCCGCGGACCTGACACCCACCGAGGCAGCGGTGTACGGACTGACGGAGTTGATCATCGACGCTGCCGGAGTCGAGCCGGCCCGGATCGGCGTCGACGAGATCCTGATCTCCGAGACGATGCGGCTGTCCGACAGCGGCCGCACCATCTACGGCCTCTACGACCCGGTGGAGCGGCGCATCGTGATCCGCCGCGACCGGCTCGCCGCGCCGGCCGACTACTGCGGGGACCTGCTGCACGAACTGACCCACGCCGCCAGCGGCTACACCGACGGCACGCTCGATTTCGAGGATGCGCTGACCGAGCAACTCGGGATGATCATGGCCGAGTTGATCAAGGCCGGAAGGCAGGATTAGCCGAGTTCGATCCAGCTGCCGCCGGCGGCCAAGGAGCGTTCCGCGGCGGCGTGCACCTCGACGAGTTCCCCGGCCTGCAACGGTGTCTGATCGGGCGTCACCCCGGCACAGAAGTCGAGGTAGACGCCGAACGTACGGCGGTAGAAGCCCGGGTAGTCGGTCACGGTGGCGGTGCGCCACTCGCCACCGACCCGGTACCCGGCGCTCCAGCCCAGGGCGTCGCCGGCGTTGGCACCGCCGCGGCAGTCGACCGTGATCCGGTGGCTCCCGTAGTCCAGTGTGATGGCGCGGTCCTCGGCCGTGCCGGTGTCGATCACCCGCCGTACCCCGAAGCCGCCGACCCGGGTGGCGACGGCCAGCGTGTGGATCCCGTAGCCCGCCCAGGCGCCGTAGCCGCGCGCGAAGCCGGACTCGATCGGCCCGCCGGACGGCGCGTCGGCCAGTTCGGCCGCGTACCGCAGGGCCGAACTGCTGAAGATCGGAGCACCGTGCTCGGCGGCCTGCTCGATGATCAGCCGAGCGTCATCGACCCGGTCGGCCAGCAGCTTGTCGAACACCACGGGCTTGCCCGCCGGCAGCACTTCGGCCGCGTATCCGACGTGGGCGTCGAGATTGTCCGGCGCCAGGATCAGGATCGCATCGGCCTGATCGACCACCTCGTTGATCGACGCCGCCCGACGCACCCGGTTGTGGTCGCACCAGTCGTCGCCCGGGGCCGGGTCCGACTCGTACGCGATCAGGTCGACCCCACGATCGGCGTACGTCGAGCGCAGCAGCTTCAGGAAGACATCGGCGTGGTAATTGGCCAGATGATGATCGACGAAGCCCAGCTTCATCAGGTCCCCCTCGTCCGGACGGCTCAGGCCGATCGGGTCACGATCGGAGCGTTTCGATCATGGACCCTACCGGCCCTCGCCACCCGGTGATCATCAGCCCATCGACTTCTGGCCGTCGATCGACTCCCGGATGATGTCGGCGTGGCCCGAGTGCTGGGTGGTCTCGGCGACGATGTGGACGAACACCCGCCGGGCCGACCACTCGGTGTCGGTGAACCAGGGCGCCTTCGGCAGCGGCTGGATCGCGTCCAGCGACGGCAGTTCGCGGAGCAGCGCATCGGTCCGCGCCGCGACCTCCTCGTAGTCGGCCAGCACGCCGGCCAGCGTCTCGGACTCGGTCAACCGGAAGCTGTCGGCGAACTCCGCATAGTCCTCCTCGGTCCAGTCGGTGAAGTCCTTGTCGTTCGACTGCATCGAGGCCGGCCCTTCGACGATGAAGGTGGCCCAGTTCCGCTCGACGTGCAGGACGTGCTTGATCAGTCCGCCGATGGTCAATTCGCTCGCGGTGCTGCGGGTCCGGGCCTGGTCGTCGGTCAACTCCCGCGCAGTGAACCGGAGGAAGTACCTGGCCTTGGCCAGGGCGTCGAGGAGGTCCCGCTGCTCACCGGACAGGATCTCGGTGGCGGTGGTGTCGAACGTTGCGGTCATGGTCTTTCCTTCCGGACTTCCCTCGGGCCGTTCCCTGCGGGCTCAAGAACCACGCTAGGGACGATAGTTGCCAGTTTCTGTCCTCAATTGCGAGAATCCTGAGGACATGGCCAACACGAGTTCGCGGACCCTCCGGCTGCTGTCGCTGCTGCAGACGCACCGCTACTGGTCCGGCGAGGAATTGGCGGACCGGCTCGATGTCTCGGTACGGACGCTGCGGCGCGACGTGGACCGGCTGCGCGACCTGGGCTACCCGGTCCAGGCGGATCGCGGCGTCGGCGGTGGCTACCAGCTCGCGCCCGGCGCGTCACTGCCGCCGCTGGTCCTGGACGACGAGGAGGCGGTGGCGATCGCGGTCGGGCTGCACGCCGCCGCGCACGGGTCGCTGACCGGCATCGCCGAGGCGTCGGTACGGGTGCTGGCCAAGGTGATCCAGGTGATGCCGGGCCGGCTCCGCCGCCGGGTCGAGGCGGTCCGGTCGGCGACGGTCGCGCCGAGCTGGGGCGCGCCGGCCAGCACCGACCCGGAGACGCTGGTCACGCTGGCCCAGGCCTGCCGGGACAGTGAACGGGTCGCCTTCGACTACCGCACCGCCGACGGCCGCTCCGGTTCCCGGCGGGTCGACCCGGCACAGCTCGTCCAGATCGGCCGCAGCTGGTACGTCGTCGGGTACGACCTCGATCGCGGCGCCTGGCGCAGCTTCCGGCTGGACCGGCTGCGGCATCCCGAACGAACCGGCAAGCGGTTCGCGCCACGACAGGTGCCCGGCGGCGACGCGGCCGCGTTCGTCGAGGCGGGACGGCGCCGGGCCGGTCAGCACAAGATCACCGCCGAGCTGGCCGGCGACGCGGACGCGGTCCGCAAGATCATCGGTGAATGGGCCGACGCGACGCCGCTCGATGATCACCGTTGCCGGGTCGTGCTCAGCGCCGACTCCCTGGAGTGGGCCGCCTGCGCCCTGGGCCTGGCCGGGGCGGAGATCCTGAGCTGTGACTCCCCCGAACTGATCGCCGTACTCCGGAACTGGTCGGAGCGGTTCGCCGCGGTGCCGGCCTACCAGCCGGACGGGAACCGATCATCGATCCAGGCCCTGACGGCCGACACGGTCGCCGCCCGGCCCGATCCCGCGTCGCCGGGGCCCGACGTCTGATGATCGAGGTCGGGCAGCTCGACGCAGTCACAGCCGCACCCGCGCAGCACCGGCCGGAGCTTGCGAAACCTGGGCCAGCCCGGGTCCGCGGTGCCGACATAGATCAACACCGGTCGGCCCAGGTCACGCAGTTCGAGATGCCAGTCGAAGCGGCGGCTGGCCCGCCAGAATTCCAGGGAAGCCTTCGGCAGTCGCGGCTCCCGTTCCAGCCGGCGCATCGTCGCGTCGGTCGGGAAGCCGATCAGCGAGGTGCCGCCGAGGATGAGTCCCGGGCCCGGTCATTGCGGTGCACCGCCATCGCCGCCATGAACGCCATCTGCGAGAACCCCCACGCGACGAACCCGTCCACCCCTTCGTGATCGAGAACGGCGAGCACCTGCCGGTCGATCGAGCCGAACGCGTAGTCGTCCGGGCGGGCGCTGGCCCCGAACCCGACCGGCTGGACCTGCAGCACCCGGAACCGGTCGGCGAGCAGCTCGACCGGGCCGAAATCGAGAGGTCGGCGATTGTTCTTGATCATGACGATCGCCGGCCCCACGCCGGCCGACCGGTAGGCGACCGTGGCACCGTCGACCTCGAGCCGACGGTGACCGTCGTCCCTCGCGCTCCTCACCTGAGGCAGGCTATTCCCTGCCACCGACAAGGGAGCTGATCAACGGATGAGACTGCGCGAGGCCGTACGAGGCCTGATCGTCGACCCTGCCGACCGGGTCCTGCTGGTCCGGTTCTGGTGGGACGGCGTCGATCCGGCGGACGGCTTCTGGGCCAGCCCGGGCGGCGGCATCGAGGGCGACGAGACCCGACTGGCCGCGTTGCAGCGGGAGTTGCTGGAGGAGACCGGCCTGGCCCTGGACGCCCTCGGGCCGGAGATCTGGACCAAGACGGCGATCTTCCCGATGAGCCGGTGGGACGGCCAGGTCGACCATTACCACCTGATCAGGACCGACGCGTTCCGTCCGGCTCCGGGGATGACCACCGAGCAGCTCGCCGACGAGGGGGTCCACGAGATCCGCTGGTGGTCTCCCGAGGAGCTCGCCGCGACCGACGTCACCTTCTCGCCGCGCGGTCTGCCCGAGTTGATCAAGGATCTGACCCGGTCCGGAGTGCCCGCGACGCCGATCCCGCTGTCAGGATTCTGACCGGGCTCAGTCGAGCGGAACCCTGGTGCCGTGGTAGTCGGGCACCTCGTCCACCAGCGGGTACGCCATCGCCGCCAGCATGTCCGGGCCGATGCCGTACGTCATCGCGCGAGTGAAGCCGAACCGCGGGTAGTACTCGGGAATCCCGACCAGCACGATCAACGGTTCGGCACCCCGCAGCCGGGCCAGCCGCTGGCCCTCGACCACCAGCCGTCCGCCGATCCCCTGCCGCTGCCACGCCGGGTGAACGCACAGAGGCCCGAGTTGCAACACCGGCGGCATCGCCTTGCCGCGCAGGGTTTTTCCGGGCCAGCAGACAGTGCCCGACCAGCTGGTCACCGGTCTCGGCGACCAAGGACAGCTCGGGCACGAAGTCGGCCGACGCACGGATCGTGTTGATCATGTCGACCTCGACTTCGCGCCCGTCGAACGTCGACCTGGTCAGCACGTCGATCCGCTCGACGTCGCTGGCACGCTCCGGCCGGATCCGGATCGGGTCGATCATGATCAGCACCGTAGGCGCGGAAGAGCCGGCCGCGCCATGGAGTTACCGGCGACTGTGCACCAGATAGCGCTCGTCGGTGATCGGCCCGCCCCAGTAGACGGGATCGTCCAGCACCCGGACCTCCAGGTCCCGTCCCTGCTCGCGTACCAACTGGGCGCAGGCGTCGGCGGTCAGCCCCGCGCCGGTGGACCAGTTCCCCTCGATCAAGATCAACCGTCCGGCCGGCGTGAGCAGCCGGATCCAGTGGGCCAGAGCAGTCGGTGGGTTGGGCATCGCCCACAGCACGTGCCGGGCGAGCACCACGTCGAACGTGCCCGCCGGCAGCGCTGGCGCGGCGGCGTCCCCGACCAGGAACTCCGGCGCCGGCGTGACCGACCCGACCTTGGCCCGGGCCCGCTTGATCATCTCGGGGGCGAAGTCGAGCCCGGTGACCCGATGCCCCGCCTCGGCCAGCAGGATCGCCAGGCTCCCGGTACCGCAGCCGAGATCGGCGATGCGTTGCGGCTCCGCTCCGACCAGCGACGCCAGGAGCTCCCGCCAGGCCGCGCGGACCTCGGAGTCCCGCAACCCGTGATCAACCGCCTCGTCGAACGCCGGCGCCTCGCGGTCCCACTGCGCGCTCAGGTCTTCCGTCATGCCGCCATGCTGACGTACCGCACTGACAGTCGGCCGCCGGCGCCGAAATCTCGATGGTGTCGCGGCGACGGCCCTGGCAGACTCCTTGATCATGTCGGACATCGACGGTCTCGAGATCAGGGCGTTCGGCCTCGACGACGTCGACGGCTGGACCCGCAACGACCTGCAGCGCCACCACCTGATCGACGCCCTGGAGAAGTCGGGCGACTACCTGGCCGCCGTCCTGCCCTCGGGCCGAGTCTCGGCAAGATCGGCATCCGGTACGACGAGCATCCGGGTGCCGGCAACCAGTACCAGTTCGACGTCGTCGAGAGTCTCCGCGGTCGGGGCATCGGGACCCGGCTGGTCCGCCGGGCCGAGCAGGCGATTCGTGATCATGGATGCGACCGGGCCACCCTCGGCGTCGAGGACACCAACGACGGGGCGATCCGGCTGTACCGGCGGCTCGGTTATCAGGAGTTCGGCACCGAGCCCGCCGAGTGGGACCAGGAAGCCCCGGACGGCACGATTTATCGCTACCGGTGCCGGTGTCTCCTGATGCAGCGGCAGCTTTCCGCCATGATGTCACCATGATCTCGGCACCTGTGGACGCGATCGATGATCAACGCGTCGTCGCCCGATGGAGTCATGCGCTCGCGGCGGCCGTCGCCGGGGCCGGGCTGGTGATCCAGCTCGGGCTGCTCTTCGCCGGCGGCAGCGACGTGAACTCGGGTTCGGACAGCGGGACGATCCCGCTCGGCATCCGGTTGCTGCGGTTCTTCAGCTACTTCACGATCCAGAGCAACATCGTCGTCCTCGTCGCCGCCGTCCTGCTCGCCCTGCGGCCGGCCCGGGACGGCCGGATCTGGCGGATCGTCCGGCTGGACTCGCTGCTCGGGATCGTCACGACCGGGATCGTGTACGCCGCGATCCTGGCGCCCCTGGTCAAGCTCGAAGGGATCGCGTTCACCGCGACGTTCCTGCTGCACTACCTGAGCCCCTGGCTGTTCCTGGCCTGCTGGCTCGTCGTCGGGCCGCGGCCGCGGATCACCTGGGGCACCGTCGCCGGCGCCTTCGTCTGGCCGGTCGCCTGGATCGCGTACACCTTGATCCACGGGGCGATCACTCACTGGTACCCGTACCCGTTCCTCAACGTCGCCGTCCTCGGCTTTCCGACCGCGTTCCGCAACATCGTCGTCATCCTGGTCGCCGCCGCCGTACTCGCCGTGATCTTCCGCCTCCTCGACCGCCTGCCCGCCCTGAACCGCTGATCATGGTGGTCCGCTCGGCAGCTCCTTGCGGAGCCGCCCGGACCAGGCCACGAGCTCGGCCAGCTCGCCGGCGAACGAGGTGATCAACTCCGTCGCCGTTCGGTACCGCTCGGTTTCCGGCCCGAGCCCGTTCTCGACGACGGCCTCCACGTTGCGCAGGATCCAGTCGAGTTCGGCCCGCTCGATGCTGAGCGCCTGTTCATCGGCCGGTCCGGCGGCGCCACCGGCCTGGCGATAGGCCGCCACGAACTGACCGAGTTGATCATCGGTTCGGACGAAGGACATCGCCGCAGTGACCAGCTCGACGCCGGGCACCACCGGCCCGGCGTGGTCCCAGTCGGTGATGATCAACCGGCCGTCGGTATCCACGACAGCGTTCTTGGGATCGAAGTCGCGATGGCTCAACTGCATCGGTCGACGCTGCCGTCGAAGATCATCGATCCGATCGGCGAGCTGCCGGACGAGTGGCGTGATCGCCTCCATCTCGGCCGCCCAGGGCAGCTTCGCGCCCCGGCAGGCCGAGACCGCCCTCGCCCAACGATCCTGATCGGGTCCCTGCAGCTGCGACGTGTCGCCACCGGGGTCCCGGAGCGCGTGGAGCTGCCCCAGCACCCGTCCGGCCGGGCCAGCGATTCCGTCACGTCCGACGACCTGTGAGGCCGGCATTCCGTACACCCAGGTGTGGCACCGGGCGGTACGGATTCCGGACTGAACCGGAAAGTCGGCCAAGATCTCCCCGTCGCCGGTCCGAACCGGCTCAGGCCCGCCGATGCCGGCCGTCAACGCTCGCTGCTCGAAGCGGATCGCGTCGAGCAGCACCTGCCGGCGCGACGTCGAGAGGTTGGGCGGAAACAGCTTCACGGCGAACGTGCCGCGCCGGGTCGTCACCCGATGGACCTCGTTCGACCAGGCCTCGGCAACCGCCTTCGGCGGCTCGAGAGGATCACCGAGATCGAAGCGCCGCAGCGCGGACCGCAACTCGGAACTCACCACGTCCACGCATCCTGGTCCACCACCGGATCCCGCGCCACCCGCAAGCGAAAGACCGCGACGACGTCGCGGTCTTTGCTCGCCGGACCGGACGCCTGAGAACGGCCCGGCGGCCGGCCCTGTCGGTCGGGCCGGGGTTCGTGGTCAGCCGAGGCGTCGCTTGGCCTTGCGGGCGCGACGCCGTACATCCTTGGCGAGGTCGTGTCCCGTGTCAGAGAGGACCTCGGCCGCGTCCTCGGCTCGATGCCGACCCTCCTCGACCAACTCCTGGATGGCCGACACCAGCTGTTCGTACTGCTTCCTGCCCTTGGCATTACGGGCCGTCAGCCCGATCACCGCAGCCGCCAGCGCCGCCATGATCCCCACGATCAGCCACCACGGCGCAGCTTCGCTCTCCCGATCGGCCATCGCGTCCTCCTCGGTCTCGATCAGCCCGCCACTCGGCGAACTCGAACCGTGTTGTACCCAGCGCGAAGCCTCTTGCACCGTCGTCCGTTCCAAGAGACCCGAGCCGGGAGGTCCTGGGTGAATTTCCGTCGCGACTACCCGGCCGAAATTCACTCAAGTCGCGCCCGTTTCGGTGTCGGCACCTCCGCCCACCCGGGTCTCGCCCCAGGGCACCATCGACCTTGCTGTTGATCATGGCACCAGGATCGAAACCGGAACCACCAGCTACCGTCTCGCGCAGACCAGACAGGCCACTGGCTGAGCGCCCCGGCGACAGTGCCGATTCCTAGACTGAGGGATGTGGACAACAGCCCTGCCTGGGTCGTCACAACTCACGACTGGGCCAGGTCGGTCGACGAGGACCACCTCGAGCACATCCGTCAGAATCCCGCCGTCTACGCCCAAGGCGGTCTACGCCACATGATGTTGGAGGTGCTTGCCTACGCCGCCGACGAAGCTTCGGCAGCCGGTCGAGTGGGCACGGCCGCCGTCACCCTTCGACCAGACGGGTCGGTGTCGATCCGCGACGACGGCAGAGGAACCGACACCCGGCGAACCCCTCAGGGACACATCATCCGCAAACCCGTCATGGCGACCAGAGACGTCCGCTTCTTCGACAACCCGGATCGCCCGGTGCTTCCCGACGGACTCCCACGATGGGGAATGTCCGTGGTCGCGGCACTGAGCTCCGCACTGATCCACCAGAACCGCCGCGCCTCAGGCGGCTGGATCCAGACCTATCACCACGGGATGCCTGCAACCGAGCTCGTTGAGATCGCCGACGACGGCACCACAGGCACGACCGTCACCTTCACCCTCGACACCCCGACCGGTACCCACCGGTCCCTCCGGCCGTCAGACCGCTCAGCCTTCAGATCATTGCGAGTCTCTCTCGACGACGCACCCAGCTAGGCCACGTCCTGCACCGATCCTGAGACGCCATCGGACAACGCGAAACGGCCTCTCGCAGGGCTCATGTCCTGGCGAGAGGCCGTTCAACGGGTGTGGCAGGTGTTGGATTCGAACCAACGTAGGCGAAGCCGACGGATCTACAGAGCTTCGGCCAACAGTTCAAAACGTGGGATTGACTAGGTATTTCACAGGTCATGGACATCGGCAACCCTCGCGCCAGACACAGATCAGACAATGCTCCAGCTACTTTCCCTAGACGGCACTTGAACCCGCGTATCGCGCGTAGCATCCACCCTCATGGACGAAGATGATCACGCCGCGGCGCGCGTCATCACTTGGGACGCAGCGCGGGAGGTACTCGGAGAGGCCGTCCTGCGGTACCTGACCGGGATTGAACCCGACCAGGCCATGGCCGGATCACGAGTCCTGGTGCAGAACGGCGCAACCGCATCACTCCAGGGGATCCTGGACACCCTGACCGCGGTTGATGACCCTTCCGCCCGACCGGGGATGGCCGCTTCGCTTCTTTCGCAGCCATCCTTCGGACAGCTAAGTCTGGGAAACCACATACGCCTGGTCAACGGTGCAGAGGTACCGGACGCCGGCACTGGCGACGACCTGGTGAGCATATTTTCGGGAATGCTGACTTATCTATTTCCCGGGATTCTGGCGACAATAATGGAGAACAAGCCATTCTTGG
Source organism: Microlunatus sp. YIM B11417 (assembly GCF_059617205.1). Taxonomy (NCBI): domain Bacteria; kingdom Bacillati; phylum Actinomycetota; class Actinomycetes; order Propionibacteriales; family Propionibacteriaceae; genus Microlunatus; species Microlunatus sp. YIM B11417. The sequence goes on along the minus strand of NZ_JCAMPJ010000002.1, from coordinate 735,035 downwards.
CGGCGCTGCCGCAATACTGCCCACTTCACAGCAAGTTTGTGCGCACGCTTCTCGAGAGCGACATTGGAAGGAGGCTTTATCCTCACGGCGAGTCCACCGAGACGGACGGACTGCATGCAAAAGTCTTGTGCGACATCTATTCGACTTCCTTCTATGGCACCCTGCAAGCTCCGATACTGGTGGGAAATCTGGTTGAGTTCGCGGCCGTAACGATGCGTTTGCGAGGGAACCTGAGAATCGACCAGGTTGGAGATATCGCCAAGGACACGATCGACGCCTTGCGGGAGCTAATTCAGGGCAAGCCGATTGACACTCCATGCGTCTTCGCACTACGTGGAGTGAGCATCACAGGAGGACTCCCGTCATCGAGCCACGCAGCCCGATCCGGACTCATTGCAACCACGTACGGGAGTCTCGGTTTCACTACGCTGCCAACTCGACTACTCGACGTAATCCCACGCCACCCGGACCACCCAGACGACGAGGCGAACCGCGAATCTCATGATCGCCTATGGTCCAAGCACTGGAAGAGTCTTCATCAGGTCAGAGAAGACGCTCTGACCGCACTCGACCGCGTGCGATTGGCGATCATTCTGACTGCAGATGACCAGCTCGGGAATTCGATTCGACCAGAACTTGGCCAGTGGGTTGTCTATTCACCAATCGGCAGCTCCATGGCGGACCCTTTCGAGCATCTTTGGGCCGAACCTGAATCGATGCGATCTAGAGTCCGAGACGTGGATGATCCATCGCCGCCAGCCACTACTTTGACGCTAGAGGCCGGGCAACTAAATGAGGCACTGAGATTGTGTGCCAATATCCCGGATCCGCTCACCATCGGAACATCGAGACTCGTCAGAGCGGCGATGGAAAGAAATGACCCTGTGGACGGTTTGATCGACGCGGTTATCTGTTGGGAAAATATGGTGGGCGCATCCATGGAAACTAAGCTGCGTATTTGCGCCGGCCTTGCCCATCTTATTCATCCGAACGACCCGACCGAACGGACTCGCGAGTTCAAAGAAATGAAGAAGACCTACGATTTGCGAAGTAGTATCGTGCACGGGTCCAAGAGGGTGAGCACATTCGACGCGATCAAACATCGCGATTACGCAATCTATATTGCACTGCGAGCCATGCGGGAACTCCTGAAGAGGCCAGGTCTTAGGGACGCAAAGTCCGACGCCCGATCGGAACTACTGTTGCTCGGCACGCTAACCGAACCATGAGGCTGGAGCATTGAGTAGTCCGGCCCGCCCAGTCGGGCCAGTCGGGCCAAATACGGGGCACCGCCAGGGTTGACTGATGCGAACACACACGTTCGATACTCGGATGATGGACTCCCAGGACTGCGACCATCGATCGCACCTACATCACGAGATCCGCAATACGTTGGGAGATCTGTATCATTCCTCGCCGACGAGCGGATCGCATTCGGCCGGGGCAGATGACGCATTGCCCCAGCGTTGACGGACTTCGTTGGCAATGTCGTCGACGGACCGATCATCCGTGACAACCGTGAATCCTCCGACGTTCGCTGCCGCAAGTTGGCTCGCCAACTCGGCTGATCGATTGATCAGACTGTCCAAGCCCGGCCCGTGATCTCGGCCCCTGCCACGGATTCTCGCTTCCAAAGCGACGTCTGAGGCCACGAGTCTGCACACAACCACTCGTCGCCGGACCGCGTCCGACAGCCTGTCCAGGTCCGCCTTGGATTCGACGACATCACTGATGATCAACGTGCGGCTCCCGACTGCCTGATAGTTCTCCCACACCACTGCCAAGTTTCTCGCTCTTAGCCGGGACTGGTGAGGGTCATCGTCTGGAGCCGGCCAGGCCGATCCCAGCATGTCCAGATCGGCGAAGGCCGGATCCTCGCCCGCGTGTGTACAAAGATCGAACACCCGCCAGCCAACAGTGGTCTTACCCACTCCTGGCGGCCCCGACAGCACCAGTGCCGTTCGCTCGGACAGGTCGGATCGGTCGTCACCACCAGGCTCGATCATGGTCACCGCCCAATGGTCGGGGGAACTCACCCGGACCGCAACCGGGCGGCCCGCACTGGGCGGCATCGCCCGTGTCGGCAGACACGATTCAGACACAGCGAGCCGCCACGAGCCGGACAGGGCCGGACAGATCCGGACCGAAACAAGAACGCTCCCCGACCTGTTTTCCCTGGTCGGGGAGCGTTTTCGCTGGTGTGGCAGGTGTTGGATTCGAACCAACGTAGGCGAAGCCGACGGATTTACAGTCCGCTCCCTTTGGCCACTCGGGCAACCTGCCGTGCTGACCAGGTCAGCGGTGAGAACAATAGCAACAGATCGGCCTGACGCCCAAAGCGGTAGTCCGCGCGTGGTTCTGGGGTCATCTGGGCGCCACCACAGGGTCGCTCAGCACCAGGTGGTACGGCAGTCTGCCGCATCCGGTTGCCGACAGGACCGCCCGACTTCGGGCTTGCGTCACGTGGACCTCACACACGGCTGACGTACTGGCGAGTGCCAGCACCGCCGCACCCGCAGGAGTGACCGTGTCAGCCACCGCATCCAACTCTCCCCTGCCCACCTTTCCGCAGCCCGACCCGACCGCGCACCGGCTCAGCCGGCGCGGGTTGCTCGGCCTCGGCGGCGTCACCGTCGTGGCCGCCTCGAGTGTCGCCTGGACCAGCACCGCGGCCGCGAAGCCGCTTCCGTCGGACCCCTTCACGCTCGGCGTCGCGTCGGGCGAGCCGGCACCGGACGGCGTCGTCCTGTGGACCAGGTTGGCCGTCCAGCCGACCGCCCTGGACGGGCTCGGCGGGATGCCGTCGCGGCCGGTCGAGGTCGAGTGGGAGGTCGCCCTGGATCCCGGCTTCCGCCGGATCGCGCAGCGCGGCCGGGTCGACGCCAGGCCCGAGCGCGCCCACAGTGTGCACGTCGAAGTTCGCGGGCTCCGGCCGAGCCGCGAGTACTGGTATCGCTTCCGGGCCGAGCGGTACCTGAGCATGATCGGCCGCACCAAGACGGCTCCGCCGGCCGGCCAGCACAACCAGGAGATGACGTTCGCGTTCGTCTCCTGCCAGAACCTGCCGGCCGGCTTCTTCAACGCCTACGAGCACCTCGCCGCCGAACAACTTGATCTTGTGGCGCATCTCGGCGACTACATCTACGAGGGCGTCGGCGCCTCGGAGCTGCCCGGCCGGTCACATCTTCCGGCCGCGGAGATCTTCAGCCTCGCCGACTATCGGGTACGACACGCGCAGTACAAGACGGATCCGCAACTGCAGGCCGCCCACGCCAGCGCGCCCTGGGTCGCCGTACCGGATGATCACGAGGTCGAGAACAACTACGCCGACGCGATCAGCCAGATCGACACCGAGCCGGACCAGGACCCGGCCGTGTTCCTGGCCCGCCGCGCCGCCGCGTACCAGGCCTACTGGGAACACCTGCCGTTCCGGCGCAGCTCGCTGCCGAAGGGCCCGGACATGCAGCTGTACCGACGGCTTCCGTACGGTTCCTTGATCGACTTCGACCTGATCGACACCCGGCAGTACCGGGCCGACCAGGTGGAGCCGTGCCCCGGCGACTGCCCGGCCCGCTGGGATCCGACGCGGACGATCCTCGGCGATCGCCAGGAGAACTGGTTGATCGGCGCCCTGACCAGGACCCGGGCCACCTGGAAGATCATCGGCAACCAGTCCGTCACCTTCGACGCCGACGGCACCGAAGGCGACGGCGTCTCGTACGGGACCGACAACTGGATGGGCTACGCCGGCGCCCGGCAACGGCTCTACGAGCGGATCGCCGACCGCGGCGTGCAGAACTTCGTCGTGATCACCGGCGACGCCCACCGCAGCGCCGCCGCGGATCTCAAGCTCGACTTCCGCGACCAGAACTCCCACACGGTCGGCACCGAGTTCCTCGGCACCTCGATCAGCTCCGGCGGCAACGGCACCGACCTGGACAACCGGGCCCGGACCTGGATGGCCGAGAACCCGCACGTGAAGTTCGGCAACGTACAGCGCGGCTACCAGCGGGTCCGGGTTCGCCGGGACGCCCTGACCGTCGACTATCGGGTGGTGCCGCAGGTGACCACCGAGGGTGCCCCGATCTCCACCAGGGCAAGCCTTTCCGTGGAAGCCGGCCGCGGCGGCATCGCGGACATCGAGGACGGCAAGCCGATCTCCTGATCACCGCAGACGTCGTAGTTCCCTGAGCCTGTCGAAGGAGCCATCCGGCTCGGCCCTTCGACAGGCTCAGGGCGCGTTCGGGAAGCGCCGTGCTTCCCATTCCACAACCCCGTCCTGTACTGTAAGCGCTTACAGTCTCGATGGGGAGGTGAATCGACATGGCCGACCGCGGGCCGGAAGCGGCGACGATCTACTCGGTCGCGCAGCGGGCAGGGGTGTCGATCGCCACCGTGTCGCGCGTGCTCCGGGGCGTCGACACGGCCTCGGTGAAGACCCGGGACAAGGTCCTGGCGGCGGCTGCCGCGTTGGACTATGCGCCGCAGAACTCGGCCCGCAGCCTGGCCAGCAAGCGACACCGGGCCTACGCCGTGCTGATGAGCGACACCACCGGCCCGTACTACTCCGAACTGCTGATGGGCTTCGAGGCCGTCGCCTCCACCGCGGACGAGAGCGTCATCGTCGTCACCTCCACGCCGGACCTGGACGTCACGGCGATGCTGACCAACCTGCGCGGCCGCGTGGACGGGGTCATGATCGCGCCCAGCGCGGCGGACGAGGCGACCCAGGCCAAGATCATCAACGCGATGCCGACCGTGCTGGTCGGCATGTTTCCCTTGCCCGGTTCGGATCTGGTGCTCAGCGAGAGCACCACCCATGCCACCGAGCTGACCCGGCACCTGCTCGTCGATCATGGCCGCCGGAACCTGCTGTTCGTCGGCGAACCGGACGGTGCGGCGGACGTCCGGGCCCGGTTCGACGGCTACCAGGCCGCGCACGCCGAGGTCGGCCTCCGGCCCAAGGCACCACTGCTGACCCACGGCGCGAACGAGGCGATCGGCCTCGCCATGGTGGACAAGATCTTCCGCCGTCGCGCAGGCATCGATGCCCTGGTCTGCGCCAACGACGAACTCGCGCTGTCGATCATGTACGGGCTCCGGCTCCGCGGTGTCGCCATCCCGGACGACCTGGCCGTGGTCGGCTGGGACGACGTCCCGACCGCCCGGTACGTCGAGCCGGGCCTGACCACCGTCCGGCAGCCGGTCCGCGAGATGGGGGCCCGCGCCGCCGAGGTGCTGCGGGACCGGCTGGCCGGCGCGCCGGTCGGCGAACCGCACCAACTGCCCACCGAGTTGATCATCCGAGCCTCCTGCGGCTGTCCGCCGCGGAATTTCCTGTCCCCCACGACAGTGAGCCAGACCCGACGCACCGCTGCGTCAGAACCGAAGAGGAAACGATCATGAAACTGTCCCGCGTCGTCGCCGGAACCCTGACCGCCTTCGCCCTCACCCTGACCGGCTGCGCCAACATCGGCCGCGACCAGCCGGCTCCCGGCGGCGGTGTCTCGCAGGGCAGCGAAGCCATGATCCCCGAGCTGATCCTGCCCTCCGAGATCGCCGGCAACATCACCTCCGCGGCCCTGGCCAACTACAACCCGCTGGCCCCGAACAACATGACCAGCACCTGGATCTACCAGACGCTGATGTTCCGCAACACGTTCACCTGCGAGGCGGAGCCGTTGCTCGCCACCGGCTACGAGTGGACCGACCCGAAGACGCTCGTGATCACGCTCCGGGAGGGCGTGAAGTGGAGCGACGGGACGCCGTTCACGGCGGACGACGTGGTCTGGAATCTCGAGGCCCGCAAGAAGTATCCGGCGGCCGACACCGCGGGCATCTGGAAGGACATCCTCGGCGCCCCGGCCACCGGCGTCACCGCCGACGGCAACAAGGTCACCGTGACGTTCGCCGGGCCGGCACCGCTCAAGATCGACGAGATCATCGGCGGCAAGATGTTCATCTTCCCCAAGCACATCTACGAAAACGTCGGCGACATCACCAAGTACGTCGACAAGGAGCCGGTCGGCACCGGGCCCTTCACGGTGAACAACTTCAACGGCCGCTCGCTGGTGCTGGATCGCAACCCCGACTACTGGGGTGCCGCCGACATCAAGATCGAGAAGCTCCGGCTGGAGGGCAAGTTCGACGACACCAACGCCGCGGCCCTGAAGCTGCGCGACGGCGGTCTCGATCTCTACAAGGGCGACATCCCCAATCCGGAGAAGTCGGTCAAGCTCGAGGGCAAGGTCGACTACTACTACGCTCCGGCCGGCACCACGGTCGTCGTACCCAACGCCGAGGGCAAGGTGACCGGCGACCCGAAGTTCCGGGAGGCGCTGGCGTACGGGATCAACAAGGAGGAGGCCACCCAGAAGGCCACCTACGGCGTGATGGACCCGGCCAGCCAGACCATGCTCAAGCTGCCGATGCAGGAGGCGGACCTGCCGGAGAAGTACAAGGCCGACGGCGGCAAGATCGCGTACGACCCCGAGAAGGCCAAGCAGCTGCTCGACGCGGCCGGCTACAAGGTCGGCTCGGACGGCAAGCGGCTGGACAAGGACGGCAAGCCGCTGGCGCTGACGTTCAGCGTGCAGGCCGGCTGGATCGACTACATCGCCCTGGTCGACACGGTGGTCCGCAACTGGAAGGCGCTCGGCATCGACGTGAAGATGGTCGCCACCGATCCGCCCGCGGTCGACTCGAAGAAGAAGACCGGCGACTTCGACTTCCTGCTGGAATACATCCACGGCGGCTGTCAGCGCAATCGTGATCTTGGTTCCCGGATCGCGTCCAGCCAGATCGCCGACGGCAAGGAGGTCAAGCCGAACAACGCGCGCTACCGCAACCCGGAGGTCGATCAGCTGCTCAAGGATCTCGATCAGACCACGGATCCGGCGGTGCTGAAGGCCGGCGTGGAGAAGTTGATCGACGTCTACATGACCGAGTTCCCCTACATCGCGCTGAACTACGCGCCGGGCCGGCTGGACTACCGGCTGGACAAGGCGACCGGCTGGCCGTCCGAGGAGAACCCGTACCCGACCGATCTGATCTTGGTCATCCCCAAGCTGCGGCCCAAGCAGTGATCGGTCCCTGCCATGAAGTACTACCTGGCGAAGATCGGCTACTTCCTGCTCACGGTGTGGGCGGCAGTCACGCTGAACTTCTTCATTCCGCGACTGCAGCCGGGCGACCCGGCCGAGCAGATGGTACGGAAGCTGCACGCGACCCAGGGCCAGGATCTCGACCCGGCCCAGGTCGAAGCGGTACGGGTGATGCTGGGGATCCCGAACACCAGCCTGTGGGAGCAGTATCTGGCCTACCTCGGCCAGCTCTCCCGGGGTGACTTCGGGATCTCGTTCACCTACTTCCCGATCCCCGTGATGACCGTGATCGGCGAGGCGCTGCCGTGGACGATCGGCCTGGTCGGTGTCACCCAGATCCTGGCCTTCGTCGTCGGTGTCCTGCTCGGCGCGTTCGCCGCCTGGCGGCGGGACAGCGCGTTCGACTCGGTCGTCTCGCTCGGCTCCACGTTCATCGGCAACCTGCCCGGCTTCTGGATCGGTCTGTTGATCTTGAGCATCCTCGGCTTCCAACTCGGCTGGTTCCCGACCCAGGGCGGTTGGGGTTACACCGATCCGGGCTGGAACCCGTTGTTCATCGCCGACGTGATCGCCCACGCGTTCCTGCCGGCGCTGTCGCTGATGGTCACCGCCCCGATCGGCTTCATCCTCGGCATGCGCAACACGATGGTGCAGACCCTCGGCGAGGACTACATCCGGCTGGCCCAGGCGGCCGGGCTGCCGGACCGCCGGATCGCCCTCGGCTACGGCGCGCGGAACGCCTTGCTGCCCAGCGTGACCAGCTTCGCCCTCTCCCTCGGCGCGCTGATCGGCGGCACCGTGCTGATCGAGCAGATCTACGACTTCCCCGGCATGGGACGGCTGATGGCCGACGCCGCCAACAACCGCGACTACCCGCTGATGCAGGGCGCACTGCTGCTGATGATCTTGGCAGTGCTGCTGGCGAACCTGATCGCCGATCTGCTGTACGGAGTGCTGGATCCGCGGGCCAGGAGGGCATCGTGAGCGACACCGCAACCGTGGCCAAGGTGGCCAAGCCGCCGGCCTGGTACCAGATCATCTGGAGCAACGGGAAGGCCCGGGTCGGGCTGATCCTGCTGGCCCTGTTCGTGATCATGGCGCTGGCGGCGCCGCTGATCTCGCCGTACGACCCGCAGGACGGTTCGTTCGAGCAGCTGCTGCAGCCGAGTCTCGCCCATCCGATGGGGACCACCTCGCAGGGCTACGACATCCTGTCCCAGTTCGTCCACGGCGCGAAGCTGTCGCTGCTGGTCGGCCTGCTCGGCGGCGGCTTCGCCACCGTGCTGGCCGTGGTGATCGGGTTGATCTCCGGCTACGCCGAGGGCACCGTCATCGATCACGTGCTGTCCTTCGTGACGAACCTCGCCCTGGTGGTGCCGATCCTGCCGCTGATGATGGTGATCGTCGCCTACAGCGAGTCCCGCGGCCTGTGGCTGATGGTGTTCGTGGTCGGCGTGACCAGCTGGGCCGGCGCCGCCCGCTCCAAGCGCGCGCAGATCATCTCCTTGCGCAGCAGGGAGTTCGTCACCGCGGCCAAGTTCTCCGGCGAGAAGACGCTGCCGATCGTGTTCAAGGAGATCATGCCGAACATGACCTCCTTGATCGTCTCCGGCTTCATCGGCGCGGCGACCGGAGCGATCGCCGCCGAGGCCGGGCTGTCCTTCCTCGGCTTCGGCGATCCGCAGACCGTCAGCTGGGGCCAGATGCTCGCCTTCGCCCAGCAGGCCGGCGCCCTGGTCCAGGGGTTCTGGATCTGGCTGGTCGTGCCGGGCCTCGCGCTCGCCGTGTTGATCACCGCACTGACCTTCGTCAACTTCGGCGTCGACCTGATCAGCAATCCACACCTGAGGGAGAAGTGACATGACCGCCCTCCTTGAGGTGCAGGGCCTCACCGTCGAATACCGCCCCAAGCTGCACCCACCGCTCAAGGCGGTCGACGACGTCTCGTTCAGCCTCGCCGAGGGCGAGTTCGTCGGCCTGATCGGCGAGTCCGGTTCTGGCAAGACCACCCTCGGCACCGCCGTGCTGCAACTGCTGCAGCCACCGGCCCACGTGACGGGCGGCGCGATCCGGTTCGCCGGCACGGACCTCACCGAACTCACCCCGGACGGCCTGCGCGAGGTGCGCTGGCGGGACCTGTCGACGGTGTTCCAGAGCAGCATGAACTCGCTCAATCCGGTGGTCCGGATCCAGACGATCTTCACCGATGTGATGCGGGCGCACACCGACTGGTCATCCACCAGGATCAGAAGTCGCTCGGTCGAGCTGCTGGAGATGGTGCAGATCGACCCGCGGTTCCTCGACGCGTACCCGCACGAGCTGTCCGGCGGCATGCGGCAGCGGGTCAACCTTGCCCTGGCGCTGGCCCTCGAACCCCGGTTGGTGCTGCTGGACGAGCCGACCACCGGGCTCGACGTCCTGGTGCAACGGCGGATCCTGGACAACATCCGCGATCTGCAACGGCAGCAGGGCTTCGCGGTGCTCTTCGTGTCGCACGATCTGGGCACCGTGCTGGAGACGTCGGACCGGATCATGATCATGTACGACGGCAAGATCGTCGAGACCGCGACAACCGTGGAGCTGTTGGCCGGGCCGAAGCACCCGTACGCGCAGGAACTGCTCGGCTCCTACCTGGAGACGTTCAACGAGACCCAGCACGAGCCGCCGGCCTCCGAACAGCGGAAGCCGATCATCGAGGTCACCGGCGTGCGCCGGCAGTACGCCCGGCGGCAGGGACTCCGGTCCACGCCGGTGGTGGCGGTCGACGACGTCTCGTTCAGCCTGGCCGCCGGCGAGGTGACCGCACTGGTCGGACAGAGCGGCAGCGGCAAGAGCACCCTGGCGAAGTTGATCACCGGCATCGAGAAACCGAGCGGCGGCAGCGTCCGATTCCACGGGGAGCACGAGGTTTCCGAGGTGTCCCGGCTCCGCGGCGCTGCGCTGCGTGAGTTCCGCCGGGCCGTGCAGTACGTCTTCCAGGACCCGTACGCTGCGCTGAACCCGGCCCGCACCGTCGGCTACTACCTGACCCGGCCGATCCGGAACTTCGGCGGGGCGGACGGAACCAGACTGCGCGGTGCCGCGGTCACCGAACGAGCCCTGGAACTGTTGCAGGCGGTCGGTCTGACGCCGCCGGAGCGATACCTCGGCCGGTTCCCGTTCGAGCTCTCCGGCGGCCAGCGGCAGCGGGTGGTGATCGCCCGCGCCCTGGCGTCGAACCCGAAACTGCTCGTCGCCGACGAGCCGATCGCCAGCCTCGACGTGTCCATCCGGGCCGAGATCCTCGAACTGCTGAACAGCCTGGTCGAGACGCACGGCGTCGGCATCCTCTACATCACGCACGATCTGCTCAGCGCCAAGATGCTGTCCGATCATGCGCTGGTGCTCAACGAGGGCAAGCTGGTCGAGTCCGGCCCGGCGGCGGACGTGATCAACAACCCCAAGGACCCGTACACCAGAAAGCTGCTGGACGCGATCCCGCAGCCTTCGCACCGGAAGGATGTCCGTGCCTCGATCGGAAGCTAGCCGTGTCGTCCTCGATGCCGGAGGAGGCCTCACGGCAGAGGTGTACGGACACGGCGGCCTGGGCTGGCTCAGCGCGGGCGATCTCCGGCTCAACCTCTACCCGGCCAGCGAGGTCGAACCCGGCCAGCTGAACCTCTGGCTGCGGATCCGCACCGGCGACCGGGCCGTCCCGTACCCGCTGCTCGGGCCGGGGACCGGCGCGACCGTCCGCCGCGGCGCCGATTCGATGATCATCACCGGCAGCGCCGGCGGGCTCGACTACCGGGTCGCGTTCCAGCTCTCCGCGGACGGCCCAGCCTGGTCCTGGACGGTCGGTCTGACCAATCCGTCGGTCGAGCCGATCACCGCCGACGTGATCATGGCCCAGGACGCCGGCCTGGCCGGCCACGGCGAGGTCCGGGCCTCCGAGCTCTACGTCAGCCAGTACGTCGATCTGCAGCCGCTCCGGCATCCGGAGCACGGCTGGGTGCTGGCCGTCCGGCAGAACCAGCCGAGGGGCGGCCGGATCCCGTGGCTGCTGCTGGCCTGCGCCGGTCGCGCCACCGGCTACGCCACCGACGCCCTTCAGTTGTACGGGCTCGAGGGCCGGATCGACGGCCGGGTGCGCGGGCTGGAGGAGCCGGAGCTGCCCAGTAGCCGGCTGCAGCACGAGCACGCGCTGGCCGTCCTGGGGGCCGAGCCGCAGTCGATCCAGCCCGGGGCGTCCCACACGGTGGGGTTCGTCGGGGCCTTCCAGGATGATCATCCCGAAGCATCCTCCGAGTCGGACCTCTTGCAGGTCGAACCGCTGATCGGGGCCCTTCGACAGACTCAGGGCACGGAGGTCGGCACAGCGACGACGGCCTCGGCAACGCTATTCGCACCCTTGCGGCCGGTGGTGGCCCGCGAGTTCACCGAAGCGGAATTGGTGGCCCGCTACGGCAAGCAGCTGAGCCAGGTCGAGCGCGATGATCAAGGGCGGCCGCTGTCGTTCTTCACGTCGCCCCATCGGCACGTCGTACTGGCGGCCAAGGAGCGCGTCGTGCTCCGGCCGCACGGCCAGCTGCTGCGCACGGGCGACCGGCTGCTGCCGGAACCGGCCGGGCTGACCGTCACCACCTGGATGGCCGGCTCTCCCCTGTCGTACCTGACCCAGGCGCACGCCAGCAGCAACCGGCTGCTGTCCACCAACCGCGGCTACCTCGGCCAGCTTCGTGATCACGGACTCCGGGTCTTCGTCGAACTCGGCGGGACCTGGCGGCTGCTCGCCCTGCCGTCCGCATACGAACTGAGCCCCGACCGCTGCCGCTGGACGTACCTGATCCCGGCCGACGACGGCGAGACCAGGCTGGACCTGACCACCGAGGCACCCGCCGATGATCATGCGGTGACGCTGACGGCCGCGCTGACCGGCCCGGCCCGCCGCTTCCTGATCACCGGACGGCTGGCCACCGACGGCGACGACGGCCGGACCGGCGACCCGGCGGCGGTCGTGCGTGACGGAGCCACGATCACGGTCCGGGCGCCGGCCCAGAGCCCACTCGCCGAGCGTTACCCGGACGGCACCTTCACGCTGACTCTCGGCGACACGCTGGCCGACGCCGACCTGACCGGCGACGGCGCGCTGCACGAGGACGGCCGGTCCCGCGAGGATCAGCACCTCACGGTGATCACGCCGGAACCGGTCGCCCGTTGGACCCTGACCATCACCGCGTCGCTGCACGACTCCACAACGTTCCCTGAGCCTGTCGAAGGGCAAGCCACGCCGGGTCAGGTCCTCCGACAGGCTCAGGACACGAAGAGCTTCTGGGCCGAGCTCACCGGGCGCACGGCGATCAGCGGCAGCGACGCTCCGGGCGTCGAACGGCTGGACCGAGCGCTGCCCTGGATGATCAAGGACGCGTTGGTGCACTACCTGTCGCCGCGCGGGCTGGAGCAGTCGACCGGCGGAGCCTGGGGCACCCGCGACGTCACCCAGGGACCGGCCGAGCTGCTGCTGGCGCTCGGCGCCGACGACGAACTGCGACAGCTGTTGATCATGTTGATGGCCGCCCAGAACCGGGCCGGCGACTGGCCACAGGCGTTCGGCTTCTTCGACGAGGACCGCGACTTCCGGCACTCGCCGCCGCACGGCGACGTGATCTTCTGGCCGGTACTGGCCCTGGGCCGCTATCTGGAGACCACGGGCGACGCCTCGCTGCTGGACGCCGAGGTCGCCTGGTTCGATGATCAACGGCCGGCGACCGTGCTGGAGCATGCGCTGGCCGCCCTGGCGACCGCCGCCGACCGGGTGCTGCCCGGGACCGTGCTCACCGCGTACGGGCACGGCGACTGGAACGACTCGCTGCAGCCGGCCGACCCGGCAATGGCCGAGGAACTGGTCAGCTCCTGGACCGTCACGCTGCACCACCAGACCCTGATCACCCTCGCGAACGCGCTGACCGCCGTGGGGCGTGCCGAGGCAACCGCGCTCCGGCAGCAGGCCGACGAGATCGCCGCGGCGTTCCGGCGCGAGTTGATCATCGATGACACGCTGACCGGCTACGCCCGCTTCGTGGACGGCCGGCGGACCCAGCTGCTGGTCCATCCGCGGGACCACGAGTCGGGGCTGACGTACAGCCTGTTGCCGATCATCCATGCCCTGATCGACGACCTGCTCGACCCGGTGCAGGCCGCCCACCATGCCCGGTTGATCAAGGAGCGCCTGCTGGCTCCGGACGGCGCCCGGCTGTTCGATGCCCCGGTCCGCTACCAGGGCGGGATCATGACCCACTTCCAGCGCGCCGAGACCGCCACCTTCGTCGGCCGCGAGATCGGGATCATGTACACCCACGCCCATCTGCGTTACGCCGAGGCGATGGCCCGCTGGGGCGACCCGGAGGCGGTCTGGGCCGCGCTCCAGCAGGTGATCAACATCGCTCCGGCCGACTGGATCCCGAACGCCCGGCCGCGGCAGGCCAACACCTACGCGTCGAGCTCGGACGCCGCCGTGGCCGACCGGGTCGAGTTCGCCGACCGATACGCCGACGTGATGGCCGGACGGATCGAGGTCGAGGGCGGCTGGCGTACGTACTCCAGCGGGGCCGGGATCTTCGTCCGGCTGGTCCGCGAATCGCTGCTCGGACTGCGCCGCCGGGCCGGGACCGTGGAGATCGATCCGGTGCTGCCCGCCGAGCTGGACGGGCTGACCACCACGCTGCGGCTCGCCGATGATCACCGGCTGACCGTGACCATCCGGGTCGACAAGATCGGCTACGGACCCTCTGAGATCCGCCTCGACGGCACCCCGCTGCCGGCGGCTCGGCTGACGAATCCGTACCGGACGGGTGGGCTGGCGGTCCGCCGGGCCGACCTGCCGAACGGCTCGACGATCGAGGTCATCCTCCCGTAGCAGTACTAAGCTCAGGCTGCGCAAGGACTCGATCGTTGGAGGTAGTCATGGCCGCGGACAGCTCGTTCGACATCGTCAGCAAGGTCGACCGACAGGAGGTCGACAACGCCCTGAACCAGGCGGCGAAGGAGATCCGGCAGCGGTTCGACTTCAAGAACACCGACGCGAAGATCGAATGGTCGGGTGAGCAGATCGACATGGAGGCCGTCTCCGAGGAGCGGGTCAAGGCCGTCCTGGACGTGTTCCAGTCGAAGCTGGTCCGGCGCGGCGTGAGCCTCAAGGCGCTCGATGCCGACGAGCCGCGGTCCTCCGGCAAGCTCTACAAGATCAGCGCGACGATCACCGAGGGGATCAGCCAGGAGAACGCGAAGAAGGTCTCCAAGATCATCCGCGACGAGGGTCCGAAGGGCGTCAAGGCGCAGATCCAGGGCGACGAACTCCGGGTCAGCGGCAAGAAGCGGGACGACCTGCAGGAAGTGCAACGGCTGCTCAAGGAGAAGGACCTGGATTTCGCGATCCAGTTCACGAACTACCGGTGACGCCGGCACGCCAGACGATCAACGTCCGGACCTGGTCCACGACGGTTCCGCGGTACGGCTTCCGGCCGGGCGACCTGGACCTGTACGTCCTCAAGGAGCACGACGACGTCCTCCGTGCGCTCGGGCAGGAGCGCCGAGCCGCACGGAGTCACAGCACGCCCGAGGTGATCATCAGCCTGGTCTGCCTGTTCGCCCTCGTCGGCGGCGTCAGCACGTTCGGCGGCACCATCCTGAGCACCGTCGGCGGAGTGACCCGCCCGGTCGGCGAGGCCGGCCCGCTCGACGACGACCTCGGCATCCCGATCACGGCCGGCTGCTTCGTCGTCGTCCTGTTCGCGGTGATCGCGATCGGGTACCGGTGGTGGCGCAGTCGACGGCACTGGGCCGGCCTCGAACTCGGCTATCTGATCGCCGCCGTCTGCTGCGGCGGGATCGCGCTGTGGCAGCTCGGCCAGGAGCGTGACCTTTCCGGGTTCGCTCCCGCCTCGCTCCCGGTCTGGCTCACCGTGGCGACCGCCGCTCCCCTGCTGGCCGCCGTGTTGATCTTCTCCGGCGGCCGCCGGGTGACCGTGCCGAGACACTTCCGGACCGCCGGCACCGCGGAGCCGGAACGGGCGGCCGAACTCATCGCGGCCCTCGCTCCGCGCGTCCGGGAGCGGCTGGTCGACGAGCGCCGGCGCGCGATCGCGAGACTCCGGGAGCGCGGCGTGATCACCGAGACCGAAGCCACAAAGCTGGCCGCCTCTCCGCTGGGGTTCGCGTCGGCCGGCGACGCCGGAGGCACCCGATGAACCCGCTCCCCGACCTCGCCGCGCTCGACCGGGCCGTCGCCGACTGCCGGCGTTGCCCGCGGCTGGTCGAATGGCGCGAGCAGGTGGCCCGGGAGAAGCGGGCCGCGTTCCGGGACCAGACCTACTGGGGACGCGCCGTGCCCGGGTTCGGGCCGGCCGATGCCGCGCTGCTCATCGTCGGTCTGGCGCCGGCGGCGCACGGCGCGAACCGGACCGGCCGGATGTTCACCGGTGATCGTTCCGGCGACGTGCTGTACGCGGCGATGCACGCGGTCGGCCTCGCCTCGCAGCCGACGGCCGTCCACGCCGATGACGGGCTGACGCTCTACGGGACCCGGATCACGGCGCCCGTGCACTGCGCACCGCCGGCCAACAAGCCGACCCCGGCCGAGCGGGACCACTGCCGGTCCTGGCTGGTCCGCGAACTCGAACTGCTCCGGCCGACCCTCCGGGCCGTGATGGTGCTGGGCGCGTTCGGCTGGCAGGCGCTGCTTCCGGTGCTGCACGAGGCCGCCTGGCTGGTGCCGACGCCCCGGCCCCGGTTCGGTCACGGGGTCCGGGTCGATCTGGCGGCCCGGGACGGCGATGCCCCGCTGGCCGTCTTCGGCTGCTACCACGTCTCGCAGCAGAACACGTTCACCGGCAAGCTCACCCCGGCCATGCTCGAGGAGGTCCTCGGCGCCGCCGGGTCCGCCGCCGGCCTCGACTGAGATCCGGGCCGGGTCATCACGGCGAGATCTTCCGCAAGCAGCGTCCCCGCCCGGCGCCGAGTGCCGGTAGCCTCCCACGGGTGTCGACAATTCCTGACTGGCTGACCCTGGTGGCAGTCCTGATCGCGGCGGGCGTCGTGGCCTGGCTCGCGTACGAGATCCGACGCAGCACCAAGACCGCCGAGACCGCGGCCGCGACGGCCGGCGAGGCGCTCACCCTGGCCCGCGAGGAGCAGGCGACCAGCCGGCAGCTCGTGGCCGAGGCGATCAAGACCCGGATCGACGCCCAGGCGCCGACGATCACGATCGTGCCGCACGACGAGATGCGCGTCGTCAACGACCTCGACCTGCCGGTCCGGTTCCCGCGCACCGACGACAAGCCGCTGCACATCGCGGTCGGTTTCTCGGTGATCAACGACGGTACGGCCACGGTCATCCTGCGCCGCCGTACCTTTCCCGCCGCCGAGAACGGCGCGATCGAGAGCGACGCGACCGTGCTCACGCCCGGGCAGCGGACGTTCGTCCCGGTGGAGGTGTCCCGGCCGCTCGAGGAGTGGCGGGCCGTCGCGGACGCGAAGATCACCGGCGATGCCGACGACGACGGCTTCCGGGCCGCGCACGGGTTCGACCGGGACGCGCGGGTGATCTTCTTCTGCGCCATGGCCGGCGACGACGGGGCCGCCGACGAGTACCCGTTCCGGCTGCTCGGCTCGCCCCTCACGCCGATCACCGGCGATCCGCAGGCGTACCACTGCTGGGGCGCGAACCAGGTGATCAAGCGCGATCTGCGCCTGGTCGCCGATCCCCGGCGGCGGACCTACTACCTGTCCCGCCGCCGGGGCATCGAGCTGCCGTCCCCGGGGTCCTTCTTCTAGCCCTTGAGGGCGCCGGCGGCGATGTTGGCGATGAAGTGGCGGGAGCCGATGATGAAGATCCCGATCAACGGCAGCACGCTGATCAAGGCGCCCGCCATCACCATGCTGTAGTCGGTGATGTAGATCGAGTTCAATGTCTGCAACGCCGTCTGCAGGGTCTGCTGCTTCGGATTCACCAGGATGATCAGCGGCCAGACGTAGTCGTTCCAGGCGCCGATGAACGTGAAGATGCCGAGGAACGCCAGCCCGCCGCGAAGCATCGGCACGCCGACATACCAATAGGTACGCCAGAAGCCGGCACCGTCGATCCGGGACGACTCGACCAGCTCGTCCGGGATGGACCCGGTCGCGAACTGCCGGAGCAGGAAGATGCCGAACGCGTTGGCCGCGCCGGGGATGATCAACGCCTCGAACCGGCCGACCCAGCCGAGTTCCGACATCAGCACGAAGCTCGGCACCAGGGACAGGCTGCCCGGGATGAGGAACGTCGCGATCAAGATCACGAAGAGGGCGTTCTTGCCCGGGAAGTTGTACTTGGCGAACGCGAACGCGGCCAGCGAGTCGAAGAACATCACCAGCACGGCGCAGGCCAGGGAGACGAACAACGTGTTCACCAGGGCACCGAGCAGGTCGATGCTGGCCAGCACCTTCCCGATGTTCTCCATCAGGTGCGGGCCGAAGGTCAGCTTCGGCGGATAGTCGAAGATCTCGGCCGTGGTGTTGGTCGACATCACGACCAGCCAGTAGAACGGGTACAGCGAGAGGATCACACCGATGATCACGCAGAGGTGGGTGACGACCCGGCCGATCCGGCTGCGTCGCGCAGCCAGCCGGTCCTGCCGGGCCTGGGTCGGATCACCCAGCTGCGGGGTCTGCAGGGTCGAGGTCACTTCGCCACCTCCTTCTCCGTCCGGCCGGGTTTGATCTTCATGCTGTCCCGCTCCCGGACCAGTCGCCAGTTGATGATCGCGAAGACGGCCGCGATGATGAACAACGCCCACGCGATCGCGGACCCGTACCCGAAGTCGAACTGCTCGAACGCCTGCCCGTACTGGTAGAGCACGATCGTCATGCCCGCCTCGTTCGGGCCGCCCTCGTTGCCCAGCAACACCTGCGGCTCGGTGAACAGGCTCAGCCCGCCGACGGTCGAGGTGATCACGGTGAACAAGATCACCGGGCGCAGCATCGGCACGGTGATCGACGAGAAGATCCGCCAGGTACTGGCACCGTCCACCTTGGCCGCGTCGTACAGCTCGGTCGGGATCGCCTGCAGCCCGGCCAGATAGATGATCGCGTTGTAGCCGGTGAACCGCCAGATCACCATCACCGCGATCGTGATCTTGATGCCCCAGTCGGATGACAGCCAGGGCACCTCCGCCAGGCCGATCGCGGTCAGCGCCGAGTTGACCAGGCCGAACGAGTCGGAGAAGACCGAGCCGAACACGATCGCCATCGCCACCATCGAGGTGACGTTCGGGATGAAGTAGGCCACCCGGTAGAAGCCCTTGAACCTGATGTTGGAGTGCAAAAGGAAGGCGATCACCAGAGCCAGGAAGAGCATCGGGATCGTCGAGATGAACCAGATGATGAACGTGTTGCCGACCGCGTTCCAGAACCGCTCGTCGGTGAGCAGGTACTGATACTGCGACACCCCGACGAACTTGATGTCGCCCATCCCGTCCCAGTCGGTAAAGGAGAGATAGATCGAGAAGACGATCGGGAACAGGCCGAAGATCAGGAACAGGATGTAGAACGGCGCGATCGCCAGGTATTGCGGCAGGAACTTCCGGAACGGGTTCGGCCGCTGTCGCGGTGCCGGCGCCGACTCGGCCCGGGTCGCGACGGCCTCCGTGGTCGTCGTCATCACAGCACCCCCCGCTTCTTCAGCACCTTGTCGGTCTGGTTGACCGCGTCCTCCCAGGCCTGCTCGGAGTCCTTGCCGCTCGTCTCGATGTTGTCGATCTCCTTGCCGAAGAAGGAGACCTTGGACTCGTACGTGCTCACGAACGTCGTCGGTACGGACTTGGCGGCCTCGGCGAAGAACGCCAGGCCGTCCTGATCACCGAAGAAGCCCGACTCGTCCTTCATCGACCCCGAGGTGAACGACGCCGGCGTCGACGGGAACAGCTGGATCTCGTTGAACGTGGCCGCCTGGTTCTCCGGCGAGGTCAGCCAGCGGATGAACGCCACTGCCGCCTCGGGATCCTTGCAGGTCGCCGGAACGGCCAGGAACGACCCGCCGCTGTTGCCCGGCTTCACCGGCTGGCTGGCGATGCGCCACTTGCCGGCGGTGTCCGGCGCGGTGTCCTTCAAGATCTCGCCCCACCAGACCGCTTCGACGTTGCCGACGGTCTTGCCGCTCACCCAGGCGGCGTTCTGGCCACCGCTGGTGTTGGACGGGATGCCCGCCGTGACGCCGGACTTGATCGCCTTGACGGCCAGGTCCCAGGCCTGCCGGACCACGCTGCCGTCGTTGGAATAGAGCGGCCGATTCTGATCATCGAAGTAGCGTTCGGCGCTGGCGTTGATGAACTGGTTGTAGATCGACCGGCCGGCGTTCACCATCGCCCGGTCGGAGTTCGTCCTGAGCTTCACGCCGAGTTCGATCCACTCCTCCCAGGTCCGCGTCGCCGCGCTGACCTCCTCCGGCTCGCTGGGCAACTTCGCCTCGGCGAACAGGTCGCTGCGGTAGTAGAACCCGGTCGGCCCGGTGTCCATCGGCCAGAAGCAGAACCGTCCCGTCGGCGTCGTGCCGAGCTTCCACTTCCACGGATAGAAGTCGGCCTCGGCCTCCGCGGCGCCGTACTCCTTCAGATCAAGGAACTTCTCCTCGGCCGGGAAGTAGAGGGAACAGTTGGAGTTGATCCCGGAGATGTCCGGAATGTAGCTGCCACCGGCGATGCTGGTGCGCAGCTTCGTGTCGAAGGTGCCGCCGATCGCGTCGGCCCGCAGCCTCTTGTCGGTGCCCGGGATCTGCTGCGCCGCCTGGGTCAGCAGATTCGGACTGATCGAGCGTTTCCAGTACCAGAGCACCAGTTCCCGCGGATCCGCGGAGATCGACGTCTGCCCACCGCATCCGGGTAACAACCCGGCCGCGACGGCCGCGCCACCCAGCCCGAGAAAACCTCGGCGGGACCATCGAGCCATTGCCACACTCCTCACCATTGAGAGTTTCAGGGGCATGCCTGAGCATGATCGTGAACGATCACGATCGTCATACGACCGCTCGACTTCTGTCAACCCTCGACCGATTCCGACCAGGCCGGAACACGCCACGGGAGAGGGTGCGAAAATGGTTGACCCGACCCGATCCGCCGAGTTAGCGTGAAGACGCTGTGAACGTTCACGGCCGCCCTTGGTCGATCATCCAGACCTCACTGTTCGGAGCCGCACACTCATGGTCAATCCCATCCGCTGGGCCGTCCTCGGACCAGGAAACATCGCCCGCCGGTTCGCCACCCAACTTCCCACCAGCCAGTACGGAACACTCGTCGCCGTGGGCAGCTCGGATCCCGAGCGGGCCCGGACCTTCGCCGACGAATTCGGTGCCCCCGCAGCCGGCGACTACGCCTCGGTGCTGGACGATCCCGAGGTCGACGCCGTCTACGTCTCGACCGTGCACACCAGCCACGCCGAGCTCACCATCGCCGCCCTGCGGGCCGGAAAGCACGTGCTCTGCGAGAAGCCGATCGCGCCGAACCACGGCCAGGCGATGGCCATGGTGGACGCGGCCCGCGCCGCCGACCGGGTCCTGGTCGAGGCGTACATGTACCGCTTCCACCCGCAGACCCGGAAGGTGCTGGAGCTGGTCGGCGACGGCACCATCGGGGACCTGGTCCACATCGACGCCGCCTTCTCCTTCGCCACCGGGCGTTCCGAGGGCCGGCTGTTCGACCCGAACCTCGCCGGCGGCGGCATCCTCGACGTCGGCGGCTACCCGGTCTCCTACGCGCGGGCGATCGCCGGCGCCGCGGTCGGCAAGCCGTTCCTCGACCCGGACAAGCTCACCGCGAAGGGCACCCTCGACCTCGGCGTCGACGTCTGGAGCGTCGCCCAGCTGACCTTCCCGGGCGGCGTCACGGCCTCGGCCAGGACCGGCGTCCGGGTCAGCGAATCCTCCGTCACCGTGTACGGCTCCAAGGGCCTGATCACGATCACCGACCCGTGGACGCTGTCCGAGCAGCCCAAGATCACGATCACCCTGGCCGGCCAGGAGCCGCAGGAGTTGATCTTCGAGGCGAAGCCGTACGCCCTCGAGGCCGACGGCCTGGCCGCCGCGGTCGGGACCGGCGAGGCCGCGGAGATGAGCCTGGCCGACACGCTCGGCAACGCCAAGGCGCTGGACGCCTGGCGGCAGGCGATCGGCCTGCGCTACCCGTTCGAGGCCGACGACGCGAACATCCCGACGGTGTCCGGCCTACCGCTCCGGGTGGATGACAGCACCATGCGGTACGGAGAGATCGCCGGCATCGGCAAGCGGATCTCCCGGCTCGTGATGGGCTGCGACAACCAGCCGAACCTGTCCCACGCGTCCGCGCTGTTCGACAACTTCTACGAGCTCGGCGGCAACGCGTTCGACACGGCCTACATCTACGGCGGCGGAGCGCACGAGACGCTGCTCGGCCAGTGGATCCGCAACCGCGGGGTCCGCGAGGACGTCGTGGTGATCACCAAGGGTGCCCACACGCCGCACTGCGATCCGGAGTCGATCACCCGTCAGCTGCTCGAGTCGCTGGAGCGGCAGGGCACCGACTACACCGATCTCTACCTGATGCACCGGGACAACGAGGACATCGGAGTCGACGAGTTCGTCGACGTCCTGGACGAGCACGTCAAGGCCGGCCGGATCAAGGTGTTCGGCGGGTCCAACTGGCGCCCGGAACGGATCGACGAGGCGAACGCGTACGCACGGCAGGCCGGCAAGCAGGGCTTCGAGGTGCTGAGCAACCACTTCGGGCTGGCGGAGGCGTACGACGTGCCGTGGGCCGGCTGCCGGCACGCCACCGACCCGGAGTCGAAGCGCTGGCTGACCGAGCGGCAGATGCCGCTGTTCCCCTGGTCGTCCCAGGCGCGCGGCTTCTTCACCGGCCGGGCCCGCCCGGACGACCGTTCCGATGCCGAACTGGTCCGTTGCTACTACAGCGACGAGAACTTCGAACGGCTGCGCCGGGCGGAGAAGATCGGCGCCGAGTTCGGCGTGGCGGCGACGGCGATCGCGCTGGCGTTCGTGCTGCACCAGCCGTTCCCGACCTTCCCGCTGTTCGGTCCGCGGTCGATCGCCGAGACCCGTTCCTCGATCGACGCCTTGAAGGTACGGCTGACGCCGGAGCAGGTCGCCTACCTGGACCTGGCCTCGGACTAATCCGGTGCGCGGACACCCGCCCCTCGCTACTGTCGGCCCATGAAGGCCCGACGAGCTGCCAAGGTCCCGGCCGCGCCGGCGCCGCGGGCGACGATCAACGACGTCGCCTCGGCCGCCGGCGTGTCCCGGCAGACCGTGACCCGGGCGATGAACGAGATGCCCGGGATCAACCCGGCGACGAAGGAACGGGTCCTGGCGGCGGCCAAGCGGCTCCGCTATCGCCCCTCCCGGTTCGGCCGCGGGCTGGTGAAGCCGGAGCCGCGCACGCTCGGCCTCGTCGTCGACGACCTGACCAACCCGTACTATCCGGAACTGGCGTCGGCGGTGGTCGGCGAGGCGGCCAAGCACGGCTGGAACGTCATCCTGGCCGAGAAGATCCACGCCACCGACCGGCGCGAGTTGTTGATCGAGATCGCCGGTCAGGTCGACGCCGTGCTCGGCTATCTGAGCGAGTCGGAGGGGCTTGATCAACTCGGCGACCTGCCCGTGATCCAGCTCGACAGCCAGCCCGGGCGAACGATCGGCGGAGTCGAGTTGGATTTCGCCCCGGCGATGGCCGAGCTCGTCGATCACCTGCTCGAGCGCGGGGTCCGGCACCCGGTGCTGCTGGACATCTCGCCGCCGGGTCCGTTGTCGGGGCGCGGCCAGCACTTCGTCGACCTGATGCGCGAGCACGGCTTCGACCCGCCGGTCACCCAGGTGATCGACAACTCGATGGCCGCCGGCGCGGCCGGCTGCGCGGCGATCCTCCAAGATCATCCGGAGGCCGACGCGATCATGGCCTTCAACGACATCGCCGCCTGCGGCACCCTCAAGACCCTGCGCCGGGCCGGCATCGACGTGCCCGGGCAGATCAAGGTCGCCGGCTTCGACGGACTGAGCCTCGGCACCTATCTCTCCCCGGAACTGACCACGCTCGCCCTCGACGTCCAGGGCGTCGCGGCCGCCGCCGTCGGGCTCGCCCTCGGCATGGCGACCGGCGAACTGCCCCGGACCGGGCCGGAGGCGCGCCGCCGGATCTCGTACCGGCTGGTTGTCCGCGAATCCAGTTGATCTTGTTCCTCAGCATGATCACCGGCGGCGGCGCCGGCCCGGGTGCCGCAGGGTCTGACGCGCGCGTCCGTTTTGCGGTACTTTTCGGTTGAGGCTGACCGTGCGACGCGGGACACGAGAAGGAGGATGACCATGGGTTTGTTCGACGAACTGAAGGAAAAGGCCAGCGAGCTTGGCGAGAAGGTCCAGGAGGGCTTCGAGGCCGCGAAGGACAAGGCCGAGGATCTGGTCGACGACGTGAAGGACCGCTTCGACGGTGACGACGCCCCGGCGGATGCCGTCGGCGACGGCGCCCAGTCGGCCGCGGATTCCGTCGGCGAGGGCGTGCAGGGCGTGGCCGACGCGGCCGATTCGCCGGCCGTGCAGGAGGCGGCCAACGCCGTCGACGACGCGGCGCACAACGCTGCCGACGGTGTCGGTGACGCCGCCGACGCGGTCCAGGACAAGGCCGACGAGTTCCGCTCGGACAACGGCTGACCAAGATCGAGATCGCAGGGCGTCACCCGGTTCCGGGTGGCGCCCTTCGTCGTTCGTCGGGCCGACCGGGGTGTGGCACACTCCGGCCCATGACCAGCCGCATCTCGCACACCTCCATCGACTCCCGCGACGCCTACGCCCAGTCACTGTGGTGGGCCGACGTGCTCGGGTTCACCGAGGACCCGGACGATCCGAACGCTCCCGATCACGACGAGTGCATGATCATGTCGGCCGACCGCTCGGTGCAGGTGCTGTTCATCGAGGTGCCGGAGGCGAAGTCGGTGAAGAACCGGATCCATTTCGATCTTCGGCCGACCGACCGCAGCCAGGCCGAGGAGATCGAGCGGGTGCTCGGGCTCGGCGCGACCGAGGTGGCCGATCTGCGCCGGCCGGACGGCAGCGGCTGGATGGTGCTGGCCGACCCGGAGGGCAACGAGTTCTGCATCCTGCTCAGCGATGCCGAACGGGAGGCCTATCTCGCCACCCACGCCGTCTCCTGACCCGGAGTCCCCTGAGCCTGTCGAAGGGCGGCCACCGGAACCCGGGGTCCTTCGACAGGCTCAGGACGCGTACTGTCATACGGTGAACCTGCTGCCCCGCCCCACCTCGGTGACCGCCGAATCCGGCACCTTCGTTCTTGATCACGACCTGCGGATCGCCGCCCCGCCGGCCTGGGCCGCGATCGCACGCCGGCTGCTCGGCCCGGGCACCGGGCTGGACCTGCTGCCGTCCGACGACGGGAAGCTGGCGATCGTCGAGGCCGACCTGCCGCCGGAGTCGTACCGGCTGGAGGTCCGGGCGGACAAGATCACGATCAGCGCGGCGGACGACCGGGCGGTGAACTGGGCGATCCAGACGCTGCGGCAGCTGCTGCCGGCCTCAGTGCTCCGGCCGGCACCGAGCGCGACCGAGCTGGTGATCGACTGCGTGACGATCGAGGACCGGCCGCGGTTCGGCTGGCGCGGCGTGATGCTCGACGTCGGGCGCCACTTCCGGCCGCTGCCGGAGCTGTACCGCTTCGTCGACCTGCTCGCGCTGCACAAGTACAACACCTTCCACCTGCACCTGACCGAGGACCAGGGCTGGCGGTTCGAGTCGAAGAAGTACCCGAAACTGCAGGAGCGCGCCAGCTGGCGGACCGAGACCCGGCGACATCTCGATGATCATGGCGACGGCACGCCGCACGGCGGCTACTACACCCAAGATCAACTACGCAGCCTGGTCCGCTATGCCGAGCAGCGCGGCATCACGATCGTGCCCGAGATCGAGTTCCCCGGCCACGTCCTCGCCCTGCTCGCCGCGTACCCGGAACTGGGCAACCACCCCGAGTCCGGCTACCAGCCGGCGACCACCTTCGGCGTCTTCCCCGAGGTGCTCAACATGACCGACGACGCGCTCACCGTCGTCTTCGATCTCTACACCGAACTGCTGGAGATCTTCCCCAGCCGGTACGTCCACGTCGGCGGCGACGAGTGCCCGCGGACCGAGTGGATCGGCAACCCGGCGGCGGAGGCGCTGGCGACCGAGCGCGGCCTGCCGAACGCCGAGCACCTGCAGCGCTGGTTCACCGAGCAGCTGCGCGACTGGCTCGCCGAGCGCGGCCGGCAGCTGGTCGGCTGGGACGAGATCAACGACGAGGGCCTTCTCGAGGGCGCGGTCACGATGGCCTGGCGGGACGCGAGCTACGGCGTCGCCGCGGCCCGCGGCGGCGGCCAGGTGATCATGGCCCCGACCTCGCACACCTACTTCGACTACTACCCGAGCGAGGCCGAGACCGAGCAGTACGCCATCGGCGGCCTGGTCACCACCGAGCGTGTACACAGCCTGGAGCCGACCGACGGCATCCCGGCCGAGCTCCATGATCGAATTCTGGGCACCCAGTGCCAGGTCTGGACCGAATACATGCCCACCCTGCAGCGGGTCGAATACATGCTCTACCCCCGCGCCTGCGCGCACGCCGAGGTGGCCTGGTCCGACCCGGCAGGACGTTCCTGGGAGGAGTTCTCCGAAAGACTGGCCGGCCACCTGGACCGCCTGGACGCCCTCGGCGTCAACTACCGCCCCGAGTCCGGACCCCGCCCCTGGCAGCAGGGCGGCACCGGCCCCCTCCGCCGCCCGGACGCCCACCGGTCCTGACCGACTCTTACAAAAGAGACCCTGGAATCCGACCACCAGCCGGGCTCCGCCGGACGACACTCCGGCGATCAGCCCACAACCCCGCGGCCGAGGGTCGGAAACCAGGGCGGGCCGCCCGTAGTCAGAACGGCGTGCGGTTACAGAACTGCAGCACGACTACCGCAATGATGGCGAACACGGCGACGCTGCCAAACCTGATCGCCAGATCCCTCATCATGACGCGGCGCGGGTGATCCTGCTCGAAGTAGCCCAGTCTTTGAATCGCCTCGTCCGGATTGTTGCCGAAGTCGACCCGGCTCCTCGGTTTGAACCCACGATCGGCGCCGTAGCGGTCGTCGGTCAGGTCGGCCCAGTCGGCGGCATCCTCGGCGTTGATCGGGATGATCAACAACTGGCCCGGCACCAAGGGAGCTGTCTCGTTGGGCAGGATCCCACGGTTCGCTTCATAGATCAGCGGCCAGGCCGAGCCGTCGCCGTAGAACCGGTCGGCCAGCGTCCACAGATCGTCGCCCTCGGCGACGCGATGCATCGGCATCCCTGGCTCCGTTCACCCCGCTGACCTGCACCGAATGCTAGGCCAATGAGGGTTCGGGGCGCCGTCGTCACGCTCAGCGCACGGAGTTCCCTTGCCGCACGACGGTGACGGACCGGCGCAGTCGGAGCAGGCGGGTGTAGGCACCCGAGGAGTCGGGGGCCTGGCCGAGGGCGTACAGGTCGCCAGACGGGGTGCAGGTGAGGCGGTGGACGCCCTTCGCGATCAGCTCCGGGGCCGACTCGGTGGCGGGGTCGATGGCGTAGACCTGGTGGCGGCTGGAGGCGTAGAGCAGGCCGTCGGGGTGCTCGATCAGCTCGCCGTTCAGGGCCCCGGTCTTCAGCTCCGGTTCGTACAGCTCGACCGTGCGGGTGATCATCAGGGTGTCCGGGTCGAAGCGGAAGGCGGTGCCGTCGGCGAGGCCCCAGTGATCACCGGAGGCGAGTTTGATCAAGGCGTTCACGCTGCGGGCGCCAGGCACGGGGATGACGTCGGTGATCACGGTCGCAGTGGCCGGGTCGAACCGGAACAGGTGCGCCTCGCCATCGCGTGGATCGGTGCCGGTGCCGCCGTCCACGCTCGAGCCGCCGAGGACCACCGGACAACCAGGATCGGCCAGCAGGGCCGAGATCGTCTGGTCCATGATCACGTTCCGGTGCACCCGGAACTCCTCCGTGCGCAGGTCGATCACGGTGATCGCGCCGCCGAACTCGGCATAGCCGGGCGTCGTGCCCACGAACAAGGATTCGCCGTCGCAGGTCAGGGTCATCGGCCGGTTCTGGTGATGATCTTCCTTCAGCCGGGCCAGCACCCGCGGCGCACGCTCAGGCGTCGCCGGGTCCCAGACCTGCACGACCCCGTACGGATACGTACCGGAATAGAGGAGCCCGTCGTGCCAGAGCCAGCCCTCCACCTGCTCGTAGCGCGGCCCCTTGACCGCCACTCCGGTCGCCGGGTCGTAGCTGCCGAAATCGCCCTGCTGCCCGGCACTGAGGAAGATCAACTCGCGGTCCGGCGCCGCCACCAGGTGCAGCATGTGGGCCGGCACGGCCTGCACGTCGTGGTCGATCAAGGTCAGCCGCTCGCCGGCGAGGTCGTACCGGATCCCCTGCCCGGTGTGCTGCCCGGCCCAGGCGACCACCCCGGAGCCGTCCGGCAGCAGCCCGAGTCCGATCGCCGCCCCGGGCAAGGCCGGCGCATCGGGCTGCACCGGCACCGGCCCGTACGTCAGCGTCGCCAGATCGAGCCCCATCAGCCGGTGCCCGTCGCCTTCCGGCGCGCTGAAATACACCCGGCCACCCACCGGCTCGGACACGCTGTGGCTCGACAGCCCCGCCGTGAGACCCCGCTCCCCGGTGACCGCGTTCGTCAACGCCAACCGCTCCCCGGTCGCCGCATCGAGAACGACGAGCGCTGTGTAGTCGAGGGCCGCGAAGAGCCTGCCGTCGACGCAGCGCAGATCGACGAAGGGCCGCGCCGCCAGTTCCTCGGGCAACGCCACCTCCCGTGACCGCCCGGTCGCGACGTCGATCGCGTACAGCCGGGCGGTGCCCATGCCGGTCCCGACGAACAGGGTCCCGGTCGCCGGATCGAACGCGGTGGACCGCGCGTACTGTGTGTTCTCCGCCACGAACCGGCCCAGGGTCCGGAACGTCTCGCTCGCCGGGTCGAACGCGAAGGCCGACGCCGTGGGATACGTACCGCCGTAGACCGCACCGTCCGGGCCGTGACTGAGCCCCCACAGGTAGCCGTCGCCCTCGACCGGCTGCCCGAGATCGGTCAGGTCGTCCCGCTCCGGCCGGTAGCGATAGAGGTGTCCGTTGTAATACGTGCCGAGAAACACCTGGCCCGCGTGGGTGACGGTGATCCCCCAGCCGCCGGTCGCGCCGGGCAGCGGGTGCACGGCCAGCCGTTCGCCGGTCAGTGCATCCAGCACGTTGAGCCCGGAGTTGTCCCCCTGCAGCACCGCGTACGCCAGCAGCCGGCCGCCCGGCCCGGGCCCGAAAGCCCCCTCGTGCACCAGCACCGTCCGCAGCGGCGAACCGAGATCCTCGACCGAGGCGGCCATCGTCTCCCCTTGCTTGATTTCGGTCAGACGAAACCCGAGAAGCGTACCGACCGTAAACTGGAGGGTCGAGATGTACGTCCATTCAGTGGATCGCGATTCGGTCAATTCAGGGTCGCCTTATGATGGGTGACTGCGACCGCGGCCGACCGCGTCCAGGACTCACCGGACACCGGCCGAAGGTACGAGAAACGCCAAGGAAGAAGGCATCCCGGGTGACAACCGTCCACACCCTCGACCGAGTGGTGATTCGTTTCGCCGGCGACTCCGGCGACGGCATGCAATTGACCGGCGATCGGTTCACCGCCGACGCTGCGGTGTTCGGCAACGACATCTCGACGCTGCCGAACTTCCCGGCCGAGATCCGCGCGCCAGCCGGAACCCTGCCGGGCGTCTCCAGCTTCCAGTTGCACTTCGCGAACTACGACATCATGACGCCGGGCGACCGTCCGGACGTGCTGGTCGTGATGAATCCGGCGGCGCTGAAGGCCAACATCGGCGACCTGCCGCGCGGCGGGCTGATCATCGCCGACACCGCGGACTTCACCAAACGCAACCTGGCCCGGGTCGGCTACGCGGCGAACCCGCTCGAGGACGGCAGCCTGGAGGGCTACCAGCTGCACGCGCTGGACCTGACCCAGCTGACCGTCGAGGCGGTCAAGGAGTTCGGGCTGAGCCGGAAGGACGCGTCGCGCGCGAAGAACATGTTCGCGCTCGGCCTGCTGTCCTGGCTCTACCACCGGCCGACCGAGGGCACGATCAAGTTCCTCACCGAGAAGTTCGCGTCCAAGCCGGACATCCGGGACGCCAACATCACCGCCTTCAAGACCGGGTACGCGTTCGGCGAGACCACCGAGGTCTTCGCCGACACGTACAAGGTGGAACCGGCCCCGATGCCCGCCGGGCGCTACCGGCAGATCTCGGGCAACGTGGCACTGGCGTACGGGCTGATCGCGGCGTCCAAGAAGAGCGGCCTGCCGCTGTTCCTCGGCGCCTACCCGATCACGCCGGCCTCCGACGTGCTGCACGAACTGTCCAAGCACAAGCGGTTCGGCGTGACCACGTTCCAGGCCGAGGACGAGATCGCGGGCGTCGGTGCGGCACTCGGCGCCAGCTTCGCCGGCCAGCTGGGCGTGACCACCAGCTCAGGTCCGGGCATCGCGCTGAAGATGGAGGCGATCGGCCTCGCGGTGATGACCGAGCTGCCGCTGGTCGTCTGCGACATCCAGCGGGCCGGGCCGAGCACCGGCATGCCGACCAAGACCGAGCAGGCGGACCTGCTGCAGGTGATGTTCGGCCGCAACGGCGAAGCGCCGGTCCCGGTGCTCGCCGCCCAGTCGCCGATGGACTGCTTCGACACCGCGATCGAGGCGACCCGGATCGCGATCAAGTACCGGACGCCGGTGATCTTGCTCTCGGACGGCTACATCGCCAACGGCGCCGAGCCGTGGCAGGTGCCCGACCTGGCCTCGATCCCGCCGATCGAGCCGGACTTCGCCACCGCCAAGAACGGCACCGACAAGGAGGGTGCGGAGGTCTTCTACCCGTACCGCCGGGACCCGGAGACGCTGGCCCGGCCCTGGGCGATCCCCGGCACGGCCGGCCTGCAGCACCGGATCGGCGGCATCGAGAAGGCCAAGGAGACCGGGGCGGTGTCCTACGACCCGGCCAACCACGACGAGATGGTACGGACCCGGCAGGCGAAGATCGACGGCATCGTCCAGGACATCCCGGACCTGGTCGTCGACGAGTCGGACGGCTCCGAAGGCGCCCGGGTGTTGATCTTGGGCTGGGGCTCGACGTACGGTCCGATCGTGGCCGCGGTGCGCCGGGTCCGCAAGACCGGCCGCAAGATCGCGTACACCCATCTGCGCCACCTCAATCCGTTCCCGGCGAACCTGGGCGAGATCCTGAAGTCGTACGACAAGGTGATCGTGCCGGAGATGAACCTCGGCCAGCTCGCTCTGCTGCTGCGGGCGAAGTACCTGGTCGACGTGCAGTCGTACTCCCGGGTCCGCGGGCTGCCGATCTCGCTCGGCGAGCTCGCTGTTGATCTTGAACAAGAAATCGACAAGCTGGAAGGAGCGAGCCGGTGACCGCGCTCGCCAACGGTTCCCGTCCACCCGAAGCGCCCAAGCCCGAATACCCGGGTCTGGTCGGAGTCCCGCTCTCGCTGGAACCGCTGAAACGCAAGGACTTCACCTCCGATCAGGAGGTGCGCTGGTGTCCCGGCTGCGGCGACTATGCCGTGCTGGCGGCGTTCCAGGGCTTCATGCCTGAGCTGGGGATCGCCAAGGAGAACACGGTGATCATCTCCGGCATCGGGTGCTCCTCACGCTTCCCGTACTACGTGGACAGCTACGGCATGCACTCGATCCACGGCCGGGCCCCCGCGATCGCGACCGGAGTGGCCACCTCGCGGCCGGACCTGGCCGTGTTCGTGATCACCGGTGACGGTGACGCGCTGTCGATCGGCGGCAACCACCTGATCCACGCACTGCGCCGCAACGTCAACCTGACCATCCTGCTGTTCAACAACCGGATCTACGGTCTGACCAAGGGCCAGTACTCGCCGACCTCCGAGCTCGGCAAGATCACCAAGTCGACGCCGATGGGTTCGCTGGACAACCCGTTCAACCCGGTGTCGCTCGCGCTCGGCGCCGAGGCGACCTTCGTGGCCCGGACGATCGACTCCGATCGCAAGCACCTGACCGGCGTGCTCAAGGCGGCGGCCGCCCACCGCGGGACGTCGCTGGTGGAGATCTACCAGAACTGCCCGATCTTCAACGACGGCGCGTTCGACGAGCTGAACGGCCGCGAGGCCTCGGCCGACGCGATCATCCCGCTGCAGCACGGCGAGCCGATCCTGTTCGGGGCCGACAACCGGCTCGGCGTGGTCCGCGACCCGGCGACCGGCGAGTTCGCGGTGGCCGAGGTGGCCGAGGTCGGGCTGGACCGGATCGTCGTCCATGATCAACACCGCGCGGACGCCTCGTTCGCGTTCGGGCTGTCCCGGCTGACCGACTCCGGCGTGCTGCACCGGGCCCCGATCGGGATCTTCCGCGACGTCGAGGCGCCGGCCTACGACGACCTGAGTCGCGAGCAGGTGAGCCTGGCCGCCGAACGGGGCGGGTCCGAGGAGGACCTGCAGACCATGATCGCCGGTGGCGACACCTGGATCGTGGAGTGACCTCTCGCCCTGAGCCTGTCGAAGGGCCAGGATCCTTCGACAGGCTCAGGACCCGTTGCCCGTGATCACGGAGGAGGGCCGGGACTCCCGGCTCCGCCGGGGCACGTTCTACGGCCTCGGTGCGTACGGGCTCTGGGGGCTGTTCCCCGCGTTCTGGCCGCTGGTCGGCCGGGCCGGGTCGCTGGAACTGCTCGCCCACCGGGTGTTCTGGTCGTTCCTGGTCTCGGTCGTGCTGTGGTTGATCATGGTCCCGCGGGGCAGCCTGCGGGCGATGCTGGACCGCCGCAAGCTGCTCCTGCTGGCCGCCGCGGCCGCGGTGATCTCGGTCAACTGGGGCGTCTTCATCTGGGCCGCGACGCACGGTCACGTGGTGGAGACCGCCCTCGGGTACTACATCAACCCGATCCTGTCGATCTTGTTCGGCGTGGTGCTGCTGTCCGAGCGGCTGGCCCCGGTCCAGTGGGTCTGTGTCGGCCTCGCGGCGGTCGCGGTGGTCGTGCTCGGCTTCGACTACGGCCGGCCGCCCTGGGTCGCGCTGGTGCTCGCGGTCAGCTTCGCCCTGTACGGCCTGCTCAAGAAGAAGCTCAACGCGGGAGCGGTGGAGACGCTGACCATCGAGTCGGCCTACCTGGTCCCGATCGCGTTGGGCTATCTGATCTTCCTCCAGGTCACCGGTGGGCTGACGTTCGGCCACCTCGGCTGGGGTCACACGCTGTTGCTGGTCGCCAGCGGCCCGATCACCGCGCTGCCGCTGCTGCTGTTCGCAGCCGCCGCCACCCGGGTCCCGCTGAGCACGCTCGGCCTGCTCCAGTACGTGGCCCCGACCCTGCAGTTCCTGCTCGGCGTCACGTACTTCGGGGAGCAGATGTCGGTCGGCCGCTGGATCGGGTTCGGCCTGGTCTGGCTGGCGCTGATGCTGCTCACCTCGTACGGATTGCTGCGGGCCCGCCGACGCCGCCGCGAGCTCCTGCCCGGCACGCCGACCGACCTCGGTGCCACGCCTCGTCGGTAAGGTTGGGCCCAGTGGGTCGCTGCAGGGGAGACCCGAAACCAACGGAGTGTCCAGACATGAGTGGTCAGTATCCGCCTGGGGGCCAGCCCGGCCCCTACGGAAACTATCCCCAGGACGGGTCCGGCAGCGGTCCAGATGCCAGCGGTTACGGATCGTCGCCCAACAGCGGCCAGCCGCCCTACGGCCAGCAGCCCGGCCAGGGCGGCCCGCCGCCCGGTTACGGCCAGCAACAGCCCGGTCAGCAGACCGGCTACGGCCAGCAGCAGCCCGGCCAGCAGCAGCCCCAGCAACCGCACGGACAGCAGTCACCGGCCCCGCAGCCGTCCGGTCCGGCCAGCCCCCCGCCCGGTTACGGCAACCAGGGCGGCTATCCCGGACCAGGCACCGGCTACGGCCAGCAGACCGGCTACGGGCAGCAGCCGGGGTACGGCAACCAGGGCGGCTACCAGCAGACGCCCGGCGCGACGGCGGGAAGTCCCGGGTCCCCCGGCTACTCGGGCGGTCAGCCCGGGTCGTACGAGCAGCAGCCCTACGGCACCCAGCAGCAGCCGTACGGGATGCAGTCGCCGTACGGAAACCAGCAGCAGCCGCCGCCCCGCAAGCGCAACACCAAGCTTCTGATCATCGTCGGCGTGGTCGTGCTGGCCCTGATCATCGGCGGCGTCGTCGGTGGTGTCGTCCTGTATCGCAACGCTCAGGAGGCCGCAGCGGCCAAGCCGCCGGCGGCGGTCCGCGGGTTCCTCGAGGCGCTGGCCGCCGGCAATGCCGCGGCGGCCGTGGGCTTCGCCGCGAACCCGCCGGGCGACAAGAGCCTGATCACCGATGCGGTGCTCAAGGAGTCCTCGTCGCGGGCGCCGCTGACCGCGATCTCGGTCCCGGTCGGCAAGACCCCGCCGTCGGGCGACACGACCACTGTCGACGCCACCTTCAAGCTCGGCGACGAGACGGTCACCCAGCAGTTCCCGCTGACCAAGGTCGGCGACGACTGGAAGCTCACGAACCCGTACGCGACGGTCAGCCTGTCCGAGGTGAAACTGGACAATCTGCCGATGTTGATCAACGGCGTGAAGACCACCGCCGACAGCGCGGTCCTGCTGCCGGGTTCGTACAAGCTGACGACCGGGCTGAAGGCGATCGGCTACGGCGAGGACGAGTTCCTGGTCAAGAGCGCCACCGGCCAGCCCTCGATGCCGACGACGGCGGCGACGCTGACCGAGGCGGGCACCAAGACCTTCGTCTCGGCGGCCAAGGCAGCCCTGAAGAACTGCCTGGCCAAGCGCGAGGTGGCGCCGAACGGCTGCCCGAACTTCGTCACCACCGGCCCCGGCCAGTCCATCGACCCGGACTCGGTCCGGTGGTCCTCGCACGCCAACACCTGGGACAACTTCAAGGGCGGGCTGGTGGACAGCGGCAACGGGAGCTACCTGGCCAAGGGCAAGCTCGGGCTCAAGTTCCTGTTCTCCGCCCGCGGCACCTACAACGGTCAGCCGACCACGTTCAACAACAACTCGTGGTCGAATCAGTGGCGCTATTTCTACATCACGGCGGACCTGACCAAGGAGCCGATGAAGCTGGCCTGGGAGCGCACCACCTGACCTCGCGGGGCGTCCCACGGGCCCGTCGAGTTGGGCACGTCGCTCGGTAAGGTTGGTGCCCGAGCGGCGCACACAGCGCCTGACGATGTGACGGAGTCCAGCATGAGTGGTCAGTACCCGCCTGGTGGTCAGCCCGGGCCGTACGGGGGCAATCCCCAGGGCGGTTCCGGTCAGGGCCCGGGGGCAGACGGGTTCGGGAAGGGGCAGGGCGGCCAGCCCTACGGCCAGCAGCCGGGGTACGGACAGCAACCGCCACAGGGCCAACCCGGCTACGGCCAACAACAGCCCGGCTACGGCCAGCAACCGGGCTACGGACAGCAACCGCCACAGGGCCAACCCGGCTACGGCCAACAACAGCCCGGCTACGGCCAGCAACCGGGCTACGGACAACAGCCGCCGCAGGGCCAACCCGGCTACGGTGACTCGACCGGCAGTCCGCAGACGGCCAACACCCAGTATCTTCCGGGTCCGGGCGGGTACCAGCAGTCGCCGGGCGGGACCGCCGGCAGCCCCGGAACACCGGGCTACCTGGCCGGTCCGGGCGGCCCGCCACAGGGTCCGTACGGCGGGCCTCCGCAGCAGCCGCCGAAGAAGAACAACAACACCCGGATGCTGCTCATCGTCGGCGTCTGCGTGCTGGCCCTGATCGTGCTCGGCGTCGTTGGTGGCGTGGTGCTGTTCCGGTCCACCCAGGCCGGGGCCGGCACCGATCCGACCCCGCCGGCGAAGACCCCGAGCGGCACCGTGAAGGCGTACCTCGAGGCCCTGGCCGCGGGCAAGGCGACGGACGCGATCGGCTTCAGCGCCGACGTCCCGGCCGACGCCGCGTTGATCACCGACGCGGTGCTGCAGGACTCCATCGGCCGCGCGCCGCTGACCGGCATCACGGTCACCGAGGTCCCGGACAACCCGAACGGCTCGGCCAGCGTCGACGCCAGCTTCATGATCGGCCAGGAGTCGGTGAACCTGACCTTCGGCGTGACCAAGCAGGGCGAGGACTGGAAGCTCGTCCGCGGCTACGCCGAGCTCGACCTGAGCTCGGTGATCGTCGAGGGGTTGCCGCTGGTGATCAACGGCGTCGAGGTGGAAGCGGACAGTGTGCCGCTGCTGCCGGGATCGTACGAGGTGGCGACGGGGCTGAAGGCGATCGACTACGGCGACGAGAACGAGTTCACCGTCACCGAACTGACCGACGACGTCGAGGCGCCGACCCTGACACCGACCTTGACCTCGAACGGCAAGAAGGCGCTGCTCGCGGCCACCCAGAAGTCGCTCAAGGCCTGCCTGGCGAAGAAGGAACTGGCGCCGAAGAACTGCCCCAACCTGATCACCCCGAACTCCGATCAGAAGATCGCCCCGACGTCGATCAAGTGGACCCTGTTGGAGGACACGTTCAAGAACTTCGAGCCGACGCTGGACTCCACCAAGCCGACGGTGGCCAACGTCGACCTGAAGCTGCGGCTGAAGTTCGCCGGCACCGGCACCTACAAGGGCCAGTCGACCACGTTCAACAACGACAGCTGGTCCGACGAGCTGCGCGCCTACATCGTCACGGCCGACCTGTCCAAGGAGCCGTACCCGATCACCTGGACCCGCAACTACTGATCACCGGGACCGGCATCGTTGCTCTGACATAACATGCATGGGTGACCGACACCGTACCCGTGCCCGCGATCGACTTCTCCGCCTTCGATCACGACGTCCGCATCGCCGACGACCTGTTCCGCCACGTCAACGGCCGCTGGATCGCCGAGACCGAGATCGCCGACGACAAGCCGATGGCCGGCTCCTTCATCGCGCTGCGCGATGCCGCCGAGGCTGCCGTACGCGACATCATCACGGGGCTGACCGAGGGCGAGCCCGGCAGCAACGAGGCCAAGATCGCGGATCTGTACGCGAGCTTCATGGACGCCGACGCGGTCGAGGCGGCCGGGGCGAGCCCGCTGACCGGCCTGCTCGCCGAGGTCGACCAGACCGACACCCCGGCCGAGTTGGTGCGCCTGATCGGCAGCTTCTACCGGCGCGGGATCAGCGGCCTGGTCGGGCTGGACGTCGAATCCGACCCGGGCGACCCGAACCGGTCGGTGATCTTCGTCGGGCAGTCCGGCCTCGGTCTGCCGGACGAGGAGTACTACCGGCTCGATGATCATGCCGAGATCCGGACCAAGTACCAGGAGCACATCGCGGCGTCGTTCGCGCTCGCCGAGGTCGACTACCCGGCCACCCAGGCCAAACGGGTGCTCGACCTGGAGACCGAGATCGCGGCCGCGCACTGGGACAAGGTGAAGACCCGGGACCTGCGGCTGATGTACAACCTGATGACGCTGGAGGACTTCGAGCAGACCTACGAGGCGCTGAACTGGCCCGAGTATGCGGCCGGCCTCGGCGTCGACCGGGAGACGATGGCCGAACTGGTCGTCATGCAGCCGTCGTTCTTCTCCGAGATCGGTGGGCTGCTCACCCGTGCCCGGCTGGACTCCTGGCGGGCCTGGGCGCGGTGGAAGATCATCTCCTCGCTGTCGCCGTACCTCGCCAGCGCGTTCGTCGACGAGCGATTCTCCTTCTACGGAACGGTTCTGTCCGGCACGCCGAAGCTCAAGGAACGGTGGAAGCGCGGCGTCGAGCTGGTCGAGGGCTCGCTCGGCGAGGCGGTCGGCCAGATCTACGTGGAGCGGCACTTCTCGCCGACCGCGAAGGAGCGGATGGACCGGCTGGTCGGACACCTGATCGAGGCGTACCGGCAGTCGATCACCGACCTGGACTGGATGACCGAGGACACCAAGAAGGAAGCGCTGGACAAGCTGGCCAAGTTCCGGCCGCACATCGGCTTCCCGTCGAAGTGGCGCGACTACTCGTCGCTGGAGATCCGCCGGGACGACCTGATCGGCAACGTCGCCCGCGCGGTCGACTTCGAGATCACCCGCAACCTCGCCAAGGTCGGCCAACCGGTCGACCGCGAGGAATGGATCATGACCCCGCAGACGGTCAACGCCTACTATCACCCGCTGCGCAACGAGATCGTCTTCCCGGCCGCGATCCTGCAGCCGCCGTTCTTCAACGAGCACGCCGACGACGCGGTGAACTACGGCGGCATCGGCGCGGTGATCGGCCACGAGATCGGGCACGGCTTCGATGATCAAGGTTCCACCTGCGACGGCGACGGTGCGCTGCGGAACTGGTGGACCGAGGACGACCGGGCGGCGTTCGAGCAGCGTACGGCCGCCCTGATCGAGCAGTACGACGCGCTCGAGCCGGCCCAGACGCCGGGCCACAAGGTCAACGGCTCACTGACGATCGGCGAGAACATCGGCGACCTCGGCGGCCTGTCGATCGCGCTGAAGGCGTTCCGGCTGGCCACCCAGGACGCGCCGGCGGAGTCGATCGACGGCTACACGCCGGAGCAGCGGCTGTTCCTCAACTGGGGCGCGATCTGGCAGTCCAAGGCCCGCACCGAGACGGTGCTGCAGCGGCTCGCGGTCGATCCGCATGCGCCGAACGAGTTCCGCTGCAACCAGATCGTCCGCAACGTCGAGGCGTTCTACGAAGCGTTCGACCTGCAGCCGACCGACGCCCTCTACCTGGACCCGGACAAGCGCGTCAGCATCTGGTGACCCCGTACGCGAGCTGATCATGGACGGCGCCGACCCGACCGGCTGGTCCGCGGCCGCCGCCGAGTGGTCCAGGCTGTGGGGCGATCACCCGCGCCCGGTCTGGACCAAGATCATCCGGGCGGCCGGGATCGGCGCCGGCAGCAGGGTCCTGGACGTCGGTTGCGGCTCCGGCGAGTGGCTCGGCCACCTGGCCGGGCTCGGCGCCGACCTGGCCGGCGTCGACCCCGCGCCCGGCATGATCGAACTCGCCCGGGAACGTCTTCCGACCGCCGACCTCCGGATCGGCGGCTTCGATGATCTTGCTTTCCCCGCGGCCGCCTTCGACGTCGTGACGTCCGTGAACGCCCTGCAGTTCGCCGCCGATCCCGACTCCGCCCTGGCGACCCTGGTCCGGGTCACCCGGCCGGGCGGTCACGTCGCCATCGCCAACTGAGCCGAGGACGCCCGGAACGACCTGTTCCGGATCGAGCAGGCGATCGCCGAGGCCACCGGCACCGAGATCCTGCCCGGCGGTCCGCTCCGCGAGCCCGGCGGTCTGGAAGCCCTGTTCGCCCGCGCCGAACTGCCCCCGAAGGATGCGGGCCCGGTCGCCCTCGACTGGCAGGTCAGCGAGCCGGACCTGCTCCGCGGCACACTGCTCGGCCATCCGCCGGAGCAGCGGGACGCGCTCACCCCCGTCGTCCTCCGAGCCGCCGCACCGTTCCGTACCGGCGAGGGCTACCGCCTGACCAACCACTTCCGCTACGCCCTCACCCAAAAATCCGCCGAGCCCGCCGGAACGCTCCGCCCCTGCAGCCGTGGATTCATCGAGTGTGACCCTACGACCGCTTGAGATCGATTTCAGAGGTACGGAAGCTCACACTCGACGATGTCACCGACCGTAGGTGGTTGGCGTGCTCGGCTGGGTTCGCCTTGGTCTTGTCGCACGACCCGCCCACGCACGATCCGCCCGCGCTCCTCGCCGAGCATCTCACCGTCGCTCCCGCCCGCTCCCGTAGCCGCAGCCCACGGCCACTTGTCGACGCGCACCACGATTGCCCCCGCGCACCAGGACGGGCCCCACGTCACGGTCCCGCGCGCATCCAGGACAAGCCCACGTCACGGTCCCGCGCGCATGGCGATGCCCCTGCGCACCCGCGAGGAGCACACTTCCACGTGCCGGACTGCCCCCACCGACCGGTCACTCACGCAGTGACACGCCGCAGAAACCGCTGCTTTGGTGACCGGTCGGCGAAAGGGAGGTGGGAGGGGGGTCAGGCGCGGACGGGGAGGACGGCGGCCAGGAGGGTCTTGGTGTACTCGTCCTGGGGGTCGGCGAAGAGTTGCTCGGTGGGAGCCTCCTCGACGATCTTCCCGGTACGCATCACGGCGACCCGGTCGGCCAGCCGTTCCACGACGGCCAGGTTGTGCGAGATGAACACGCAGGACAGGCCGAGCGAGCCGCGCAGGTCCTCCAACAGGGCCAGGATCTGCGCCTGGATCGAGACGTCCAGCGAGGACGTCGGCTCGTCGCAGACCAGCAGGTCCGGCTCCAGCGCCAGGGCCCGCGCGATCGCGATCCGCTGCTGCTGGCCGCCGGAGAACTGGCGCGGCGACAGGTCTGCGAAGCGCGGGTTGACGCCGACCAGTTCGAGCAGTTCGAGGGCCTTGGCCCGCCGGGACTCGCGGGTGCCGCGGTTGTGCAGCCGGAGCGGTTCCGCGACATTGCCGACCGCCGTGTAGTGCGGCAGCAGCGACCCGTACGGATTCTGGAAGACCATCTGCATCTTGCCCCGGAGCGCGTGCTGCGCCTTGCCGGTCAGGGCGGACAGTTCCTGTCCCTCGAACAGGATGCGGCCGGACGTGACCGGCTGCAGGCCCATGATCAGCCGGGCCAGGGTGGACTTGCCGCTGCCGCTCTCGCCGACGATGCCGACGGTCTCACCGCGGCGGACGTCCAGCGAGACGTCGTCGACCGCGAGGGTCTCGCCGGCCCGGCTGGAGAAGAGCTTGCTCACCGACTCCGCCCGGACCAGCACCTCGCCCTGCTTCGCTGACTCAGACAAGTGCCGCCGCCTTCCAACACGCCGCGCCATGATCAACTGACCCAGCCGACCCGGACTCGACCTTGATCAACTCCTGCTCCTCGGAGCACCGCGGCTGCTCGGCCTGGGTGCACCGTGGGTTGAACGGACAGCCCTTCGGCCGCCGCGCCAGGTCGGGCGGGCTGCCCGGGATCGGGATCAGCGGTAGGTCACGCCCGCCGACCTCGATGCTGGAACCCAACAACCCCACCGAGTACGGATGCCGCGGCCGGTCCAGCAGGTCCAGCGTCGTCGCCCGCTCCATCACCCGGCCGGCGTACATCACCATCACGTCGTCACAGAAGTAGCGCGCCACCCCGAGATCGTGAGTGATCATGATGACGCCGGTGCCCTGGTCCTTCAGCCCCGCCAGCAGATCGAGCAGCTGGCGCTGGATGGTCACGTCGACGGCCGTGGTCGGCTCGTCGGCGATCAGCAGCGCCGGCCGGGTGATCATCGCCATCGCGATCATCGCCCGTTGCCGCATGCCGCCGGACATCTGGAACGGATACATCCGGACCCGGCGTTCGGGCTCCGGGATGCCGACGTCGCCCAGCGCCTGGACGGCTCGCTTGCGGGCATCGGCCTTGTTGCAGATCCCGTGCCAGAGCAGGTGTTCGGTGAGCTGCCGTTCCACGGTCAGGGTCGGGTTCATCGCCTCCATGGCGTTCTGGAACACCATGCCGATGTCGCGGCCCCGGATCTTGCGCAGCTCTCGCTGCTTGAGCGCGAGCAGGTCCTTGCCCTGGAACCGCGCTGTGCCGCCGGCCACCCGGGCGGTCCGCGGCAGCAGGCCGAGCAGGCTGCGCACCGTGACGCTCTTGCCGCTGCCGCTCTCGCCGACGATCGCCAGCGCCTTGCCGGGTTCGACGGTGAAGCTGATCCCGTCGACGACGGTCAGCCGCTCACCGTCGGCCCTGCGGAACTCGGTCCGCAGGTCCGTCACCTCGAGCAGATGCGACCCTTCGACAGGCTCGGGGCCCTTCGACGGGCTCAGGGAACGTGCGGTCATCGCTGGTC
This sequence comes from Microlunatus sp. YIM B11417, assembly GCF_059617205.1. Taxonomy (NCBI): domain Bacteria; kingdom Bacillati; phylum Actinomycetota; class Actinomycetes; order Propionibacteriales; family Propionibacteriaceae; genus Microlunatus; species Microlunatus sp. YIM B11417. The sequence continues at coordinate 694,006 of NZ_JCAMPJ010000002.1, read as the reverse complement.
TCCGCTCGCATCGAAGGCGTCGCGCAGGCCGTCGCCGACCCAGGTGAACGCCAGCAGGGTGAGGGCGAACAGCGCCGCCGGGAACAGCAGCAGGTGCGGCGCCGAGAGCAGCGACCGGACACCCTCGGAGATCATGCCGCCCCACGACGGGGTCGGCGGTTCGACGCCGAGCCCGAGCAGAGCGAGTCCGGCCTCGGCGCCGATCGCGGCCGGGATGCCGAAGCTGGTGGTGACCAGGATCGGGCCGATCGCGTTCGGCAGGATGTAGCGCACCGCGATCGTGAACCCGGACGCGCCCATCGACCGGGCCGCCTCGACGTACTCCCGCTGCTTCAGCGTGAGTACCTGGGCCCGGACCAGCCGGGCCTGGGTGACCCAGGACGCGATGCCGATGGCCAGGATCAGCGCGAAGATGCTGCGGCCGAGGACGGTCACCAGGACCACCGCGAACAGGTAGCTCGGGAACGCGTACATCACGTCGGTGCCGGCCATCAGGCCCTGCTCGAGCCGCCCGCCGACATAGCCGGCCAGCAGCCCGATGATCAACGCCAGGACGAGTGCGGTGACCTCGGCACCGAACGCGACCGACAAGGCGGTACGGAGACCGTAGAGCACCCGGCTGAACACGTCGCGCCCCAGCGCGTCCGTGCCGAGCAGGTGTCCCCCGACGCCCGGGCCCACCAGCTTGTTGTCGAAGTCGGTGTCGGTGTAGTGGAACGGTGCGATCAGCGGCGCGATCAGCGCGACGATGATCAACAGCCCACAGAAGATCAGGCTGCCCAGGGCCAACTTGTTACGGCTGAACCGGTCCCAGGCGTGCCGGAGCGGACTCTTCGTGACGACCTCGCGGGTCGGCACGGCGGCGGTCAGGCCGACGTCGGCTGTACTTTCGACTGTTGCCACAGCTTCCTCCCCCCTCGCAAGAATCCGCGTCCACCGGCTTCGGCGCGGATCCGCGGATCCAGTGCGCCATAGATCAGATCGACGATCAGGTTCACCACCATCAAGATCAACGCGAAGAACAACGTGGTGCCCATCAGCAGCGGCATGTCACGGCTCGCAGCGGCCTGGGTGAAGTAGAGCCCGAGCCCCGGGATCCGGAACAGCGTCTCCACGAACACGGTCCCGGTCATCAGCCCGGCCAGCAGCGGCCCGACCACGGTGACCAGTGGGATCAGCGAGTTGCGCAGCGCGTGCCGGATCACGACCGTGCTGTACGGACCGCCCTTGGCCAGCGCCGCCGTCACGTACTCCTCGCGGAGCGTCTCCAGCATGCTGGACCGGACATAGCGGGCCAGCACCGCCACCGGGCCCAGCGCCAGCGCCAGCACGGGCATGATCATGTTCGCCGGACCGTCCCAGCCGCTTGAGGGCAGCAGGTGCAGGGTCGCGGTGAAGAACAAGATCAGGAACGCCGCGGTCAGGTAGCTGGGCAGCGCGTGCCCGAGCGTGACCACGAACATCGCCCCGTGATCGCCGATCGAGTCCTTCCGCAGCGCGGCGAAGACACCGATCGGCACCGAGATCAACAGGGCGATGATCACCGCGATGATCGCCAGCGTCGCCGAGACCGGGAAGGCCGTGGCGATGATGTCCTGGACGTCCTGCCCGGCGTACTTGTACGACGGGCCGAAGTCCCAGGTGATCGCACCCTTCATGAAGATCAGGTACTGCTGCCAGGCCGGCTTGTCCTCGCCGTACCGGTTCTCCAGCTCGGTCACCATCTGCTCGGTGCCGGCACTGCCGATGTTGGTGGCGCCGCTGCTCACCCGGGCGATGTCGGCAAAGCTCCCGGGTGCCAGCTGAAGCAGCGTGAACGCGATGATCGACACCGCGATCAGGGACAGCACCAGCCGGAGCACCCGGCTGGCCAGATAACGCAGGAATCCCACGCCTCATCCTCCTCCTCGTCGATGAATCGGACCTGCCCGGCCGTCAGGCCTTCGGCTTCAGGCCCTTGAGGTAGAAGTAGTCCGGGTACGCACGCATGACGATCCCCTCGATCGTCGGGCGCACCGCGAAGTAGACGCTCAGCCAGAGCACCGGGATGTAGAGCGACTCCTGCTCCCGGATGCCGGCCGCCTCCTTGAAGATCGCCAACCGCTTGGCCGCGTCCGGCTCGGCGTAGCCCTTCGCCACCAGCTCGGCCATCTCACGCGACCCCGGCGAGCTCTTCTCCTTCAGCAGGGCGGCGAGCTGCTTGTTCTTGGTGCCGGCGTCGAGCTTCTTGTCCTGCTCGAGCTTCTGGTACTGCGCCCAGGACTCCGACGGCAGGCTGAACTTCTGCACGTCGATCGGCGACCAGAGCGACCCGGTGTAGGTCGGCCAGGTGGGCAGACCGGCGAACGTACCGAAGTAGAAGCCGATGTAGTCGCCCTTCTGGACCTGCCAGCGGCGCTCGACGTACACGCCGGACTCGACGATGTCGGGCCGGACCTTGATGCCGAGGTTCTTCTGCCAGACATCGGCCAGCGCCGCGATGATCGGGCTGTCCACGCCGGCCAGGATCCGGATCTCCGGCAGTCCCTTGCCGTCCGGGTAGCCGGCCTCGGCCAGCAGCCGCTTGGCCTGCTCGATGTCCTCGCCGAGGGCGAAGCTGTCGTCCCAGCCCTTGACCCGGCCGGGGACCAGGGTCTGGCCGGCCTTGGCTCCGGTGACGACGCCGGCCAGGGTGTCCCGGCTCATCGCCATCGACAGCGCCTGCCGGACCCGGACGTCCTCCAGGGCCGGGTTCTCGCTGCGCAGCTTGGCCAGGTAGGCGACGCTGTAGTTCTCGACCACCTTGAGGTGCTTCGACAGCTCGGGATCCTTCTGGAACCGGGCCACGTCGACGTCCGGGACCGACACGATGTCGGTCTCGTTGTTCTCGTACGGGACCGTCTGGGTGCCGCTCGCGGTCGCCTCGATCAACTGCACCTGGATGCTGTCGTAGAAGACCTGGCCGCGGTCCCAGTACTTCTCGTTCGGGACCAGGTCCAGGGTCGAGTTCATCACCCAGTTCTTCACCGCGTACGGGCCGTTGGTGATGAAGTTCGGCGGCTTCTGCCAGTCGTCCGGCTTCTCCTCGACCGTCTTCATGTGCAGCGGCAGCAGCGACGGGTGGCTCAGCGCGGGCAGCAGGTCCGGGTTCGGATTGGCGAGGGTGATCACCAGTTCCTTGTCCCCGGTGGCCTTGACGCCGACCTGCGACCAGTCCGTCAGCGCGCCGGAGAGGAACTCGACCGCGCCCTTGATCCCCGTCGAGGCCTGGTACGAGTTCGCGCCCAGCGTGGTCCCACCGGCGCTGGCGCCGGACGGGGTGAACAGCCGCTTGTACGTGGCCTCGAAGTCGTGCGCGGTGACCGGGTCACCGTTGGACCACATGGCGTTCTCGCGCAGCTTGAACGTGTAGGTCAGATTGTCGTCGGAGACCTCCCAGGACTCCGCCGTGGCGGGGTTCACCGAGTCTCCGGTCTCGGTCTGGGTGACCAGACCTTCGAGGATCCCGCGGGTCAGGATCCACATGCCGTTGGTGATCACCTGCGGATCCACGGTCTCGACAGTGGTGTAGGCGATCCGCAGCGACTTGGCACCTTCCTGCTGTTGTGGCTGGCTGCCGAAGATGTTGCACCCGGTCAGCGACCAGGTGCCCGTCGCGGCAATGCCGAGCGCTCCGGACAGACGCAGGAAGTCGCGTCGGTTGGCCGGTACCTTCGCCAAGCCCCCCGGCGACACGGACGTCTCCATTGATTCCACCTCTCTACCCCGGACTGTCGGCGGAGGCACACAGCGCCGTCGCCGCTTTGGTTGGACCATAATAACTATTTTGGGCCGCCCGTAAATCCTCGCCACCAACTTGTAACAATCCTCAGCCGTCCTTGCGGTGGCCCAGGACCGGCCGACGCTCTGCCTTGACCGGACAATCCCGGCCGGAACGGCTCGATTAGCCTGCCGTCGTGACTTCGATTCGGGTGGCCATCGTCGGTGTCGGCAACTGTGCGTCCTCGCTCGTCCAGGGGGTTCATTACTACCGGCACGCCCCCGAGGGCAAGGCCATCCCGGGCCTGATGCACGTACGGTTCGGTCCGTACCATATCGGTGATCTCGAGTTCGTGGCCGCGTTCGACGTGGATGCGAAGAAGGTCGGAGTTGATCTTGCCGACGCGATCCACGCCAGCGAGAACAACACGATCAAGATCAGCGACGTGCCGCCGACCGGGATCGAGGTGCTCCGCGGACCGACGCTCGACGGCCTCGGCGCCTACTACCGCGAAACGATCACCGAGTCCTCCGCGGCCGAGGTCGACGTGGTGGCCGCGCTGCGGCAGGCGCGGGCCGATGTGCTGGTCTCCTATCTGCCGGTGGGCTCGGAGGAGGCCGACAAGTTCTACGCCCGGTGCTCGATCGAGGCCGGCGTCGGCTTCGTCAACGCGCTGCCGGTGTTCATCGCGTCCGATCCCGAGTGGGCCGAACGCTTCCGCGAGGCCGGCCTGCCGATCGTCGGCGACGACATCAAGAGCCAGGTCGGTGCGACGATCACGCACCGGGTGCTGGCCAAGCTCTTCGAGGATCGCGGCGTCACTCTCGATCACACGTACCAGCTGAACTTCGGCGGCAACATGGACTTCCAGAACATGCTGGAACGGTCCCGGCTCGACTCGAAGAAGATCAGCAAGACCCGCGCCGTCACGTCGCAGATCCCGCGGGAGCTGGCCGACGCCGACGTGCACATCGGGCCCAGCGACTACGTACCGTTCCTGGCCGACCGCAAGCACGCCCTGGTCCGGCTCGAGGGTCGCGGGTTCGGCGATGTGCCGGTCCAGTTGGAGTACAAGCTCGAGGTCTGGGACTCGCCCAACTCCGCCGGCATCGTGATCGACGCCATCCGCGCCTGCAAGATCGCCCTGGACCGCGGCCTCGGTGGCCCGATCGACAGCGCGAGCGCGTACTTCATGAAGACCCCGCCGACACAGTACGACGACTCCACCGCCCGTGATCTTGTCGAGGACTTCATCCGCGGCGACGAGGGCTAGGCGCAGTTGGAGCCGGTGACCGCCCAGCCCGACCCGCCGCCCGTGCCGAGATCGACGATCTCGACCCGGTGGAGACCGTTGGCCCAGTAGAGCGATCCGTTCTCGCGCCTCATCGTCCAGCCGTCGCGCGGAGCGAGCGGCGAGGCACCCGTCGCGAGCCACTGTTTGAGAGCGGCCTCCGGAGTGGGCTCACCCACGGAGCCCGCCGCCACGTCGATCGCGACCTGGGCGCACTCGGCCGGCAGCGTCTCGGGCCGGCCGCAGCCGATCATGGTCGATCCGAGCAGGGCGATCGTGATGATCGCCCCCGCCCGGGAACCCGGCCGCTTCGCCATGGTTCGATGGTAGGCACTCCGGCCGGTATCGCGCCGGGCCGTCAGACGCAGCTCGCCGACGTGACCAACCAGCCGGAGCCGATGCCGCGAGAGAGGTCAGTGACGTCGAGCTGATGATCTCGACCGGGGATGCCCTTCGACGGGCTCAGGGCGCGGAGAGGGAGCGGCCGTCGGCGGCGGGGTCGAAGAGGTGCAGGCGGTCGGCGGCGAGGGTCAGGTGGAAGGGGGTGTCGGGCTTCGCGTCGAACGGGGCGGGCACCTTGGCCTTGATCAACTCGCCGCCCAGCTCGAGGGTGAGCAGGGCCTCGGCGCCGAGCGGCTCGGCGACGAACAGGCGGGCCGGGACCGAGGTGGTGGAGGGTACGTCGGAGACCAGGACGTGTTCCGGGCGGACGCCGAGGACCACCTCGCGGCCGACCGGATCGGCGCTGCCGGCCGGGACCGGACGGTCGACGGCGGCGTTGACGAAGCGGCGTTCGCCGTCGACCGAGCGCAGTTCGCCGGTGAGGAAGTTCATCGCGGGCGAGCCCATGAACGCGGCGACGAACATCGTTGCCGGTCGCTCGTAGACCTCGGTCGGCGAGGCGCACTGCTGCAGCACGCCGTCCTTCATCACGGCGATCCGGTCCGACATCGTCATCGCCTCGACCTGATCATGAGTGACGTAGATGAAGGTGCGACGAAGATCGGCGTGCAGCCGCTTCAGCTCGGCCCGCATCCCGGACCGCAACTGGGCGTCGAGGTTCGACAGTGGTTCGTCGAGCAGGTAGGCGCCGGCGTCGCGGATGATCGCCCGGCCCAGCGCGACCCGTTGCCGCTGCCCGCCGGACAGCTGCTTCGGCCGCCGTTCCAACAGGTTGGCGATGCCGAGCGACTCCGCCACTTCGGCCACGCGACGGGTGATCTCCGGCTTCGGTACCCGCATCATCTTCAGCGCGAAGCCGAGATTCTGCGCGACGGTCTTGTGCGGATAGAGGGCGTAGCTCTGGAACACCATCGCCACGTCCCGCCGGTTCGGAGGCAGGTGCCCGACCGGTACGTCGTCGAACCGGATGCTGCCGGAGGTGGACTTCTCCAGCCCGCAGACCATCCGCAGCGTCGTCGTCTTCCCGCAGCCGGACGGACCCACCAGGGTGAGGAACTCGCGGTCCTCGATGATCAGGTTCAGGTCCTCGACGGCCACGTTGCCGGCGAACTCCTTGCGCAGATGATCAAGCCTGACCTCGGCCATCTCGACGATCTCCCTATCCCTTGACCGAGCCCGCGGCCAGCCCGCGGACGATGAGGCGCTGGAACGCCATGACGATCACCAGCGGCGGGATCACCGCGAGCACGCCGGCGGCGGCCATCACCGTGTATTGGACGTTGATGTCGGTGGCGAAGTTGGCCACCACGATCGGCATCGTCTGGGTCTCGATCGAGCTGGTGAGGAACAGCGCGAACATGAACTCGTTCCAGGCGGACAGGAACGAGAAGATCGTCACCGTGACCAGACCCGGGGCGGCGATCGGCAGGAAGACCGTGCGCATCATCTGCGGCCAGGTGCACCGGTCGACCCGGGCCGCGTCCTCGAGCTCACGCGGGATGGTCCGGAAGTAGTCCTTGAGGATCCAGATCGTGAACGGCAGCGCGAACGTGGTGTAGGACAAGATCAACGCCTGGTACGTGTCGAGCAGGTGCAACGCCCGCATCAGCAGATAGAACGGGACGATGATCGTCACGCCGGGCACCATCCGGGTCGCCAGGTAGACCATCAGCAACGCGCGGCTGCCGCGGAACGGGATCCGGGCGAAGGTGTACGCGGCGAGCACCCCGAGCAGCAGATTGCACAGCGCGGTGAGACTGGCCACGATCGCGCTGTTCGCCATCGCCCGCGGCAGGTTCTGCGCGGCCCGGGAGGCGAACTCCGCCTGATCCGGGTTGAGGAAGCGCAGGTAGTTGTCCAGCGTCGGGCGCAGCGGGATCCACTGCGGCGGCACCGACACGGCGTCCGCCTCCTGCATGAAGCTGGTCGCGACGATCCAGTAGAACGGGGCCACGAAGAAGATCGCGAACATGATCGCCAGCAGGTAGACCACGATCTTCCGCCACGGGATCCGGTAGCGCAGCGGCACGGAGGCTTCGGCGAGTTCGGTCATACCTCGAAGCTCCCCCGCTTGTGCAGCGCGACCACGTACGCGATCGAGATGATCAGCGTGATGCCCATGATCACGTAGGCATAGGCACTGCCGAGCCCGACGTCCGTGTACGACAGCGACGTGCGGATCGCCTGCAGCGAGATCACATTCGTGGATTCGCCCGGGCCGCCGCCGGTGAGCAGGTAGACGATGTCGAAGGCGCGGAACGCCCCCATCGTCTGCAAGATCAACACCATCAGCAGCGGATGCAGCAGCCAGGGCAGGGTGACCTGCCAGAACCGCTGGAACGCGCCGGCCCGGTCGACCCGCGCGGCGTCGTACATCTCGGACGGGATCGCCGTCAGCCCGGCCAGCAGGATCATCGACGCGAACGGCAGCATGCCCCACACCTCGGCTGCGACGATGACCAGGAAGGCCGAGGTCGAGGTGGCCAGGAACGGCTGGTACTCGTCGATCACGCCGAGCCCGACCAGCAGCCCGTTCAGCGCGCCGACCTTCGCGTCGAAGATCCACCGCCACATCAGGCCGCCGACCACGCCCGGGATCGCCCACGGCAGCAGGATGAGACTGCGCAGCACGCCGCGACCGAGGAACGTCTCGTTCAGCACCAGAGCCAGGATCAACGACAGTACGGTCGTGATCACCACGACGACGACCGTGAACAGCGAGGTGATGCCGAGCGAGTTGAGGAAGGTCTGGTCGGTGATCAAGGACAGGTAGTTGTCCGCGCCGATGAAGCCGCGCTTGGCCGGCTGCTTCAGGTTGTTCCGCTGCAGGCTGAGCCAGAACGAATAGCCGATCGGGAACCCGATGATCAACGCGATCACCGCGAGCGCGGGCGCGTTCAGCAGCCAGGCCCGGGCGGTGTCGCCGAGCACCGGCCTGGTCGGGTCGGGACGGGCGCGGCCGGGTCGGGGCCGATCGGGCCGGACCCGGTCGCGTTGGGCCGTGGGAGCGGTCACGCGTACTTCTTCTCCAGGTCGCGGGCCGACGTGGCGAGCGCGGTGACCACCGAGGACGGATCGTCCTGGGCCGTGAGGATCCGCTGGATCCCCTTCTGCAGCTCGGTTTCGAACTCCGAGTACCACGGCTTGGCGACCACCGAGCGGGACGTCGCGGTCGCCGACAGCTCGGCATAGATGTCCGGATCACCCCACCGCTTCAGCTCCGCGATCACCTCCGGGTCCTTGGCCAGCTCCTCGAACGCGAAGCCGAGGCCGTAGTTGAGGAACCAGAACTTCGCCGTGTACGGCTTGCCCTCGTTGTCGAACCCGCCGAGGTAGGTGAGCAGCTTGATCGCGTCGTCGCGACGCTCGGTGTTGGCGCTGAGACCGTACATCCTGGTGGTCAGCACGCTGCCCTGCCCGGGACCGCCGAGGCCGGGGATCAGCGCCATCTTCATCTTGCCGGCGATCTTGGACTTCTTCGGGTCGTTGTACGCGCGGGCGCCGTAGCGCGAGGCGAAGGTGAAGGCGTACTGGCCGGAGGACAGCGCCTCGTCCACCGGCGTCGGTCCCATCTGCACCGAGGCCGGGTCGATGATCTTGGACACTCTGACCGCATCGTCCAGCCAGGTGAGCAGCTCCTTCGGCACCGGGTCGGTGGTGTCCATGATCGGCTGGAGTTGATCATCGAACATGGTCCCGCCGCTCCCGTACAGCAAGGCCCAGAACCACCCCCAGTAGGAGTCACTGAGCTGGGCGGCGAACCCGATCGAGTACTTGAGGATGCCGCGCTCGCGGAGCGTGATCGCCTGTTCGGTCAGCTCCTCCAGCGTCTTCGGCGGCCCGGACAATCCGGCCTTCTCGAGCAGCTCGGCGTTGTAGAGCAGGGCCGAGCAGTCGGTGTAGTACGGCAGGCAGTAGCGCTTGCCGTCGTGGGTCATCGCCTCGGCGTTGCCGGGGAAGATCGCCTGGTAGACCTCGTCCACGCCGGGCAGTCCGTCGATCGGCTGCAGGTAGCCGGCGTCGGCCCAACCGGCCATCGAGTCGTCGTAGACGTAGAGCGCGTCCGGCTCCGAACCTGCGGTGAACTCGGCCACCGTCTTCTGCACGTACTGCGAGCCGGTGATCGACGTGAAGCCGACCTCGATCCCCGACTGTTCCTTGAACCGGGCCAGGTTGTCCTCCACGGCCTGCGGCTCGTAGTCCCAACCCTGGAAGGCAATCGCGCCCCCGGCATCCTTGGCCGGGCCGCCGCACCCGGACAGCGCTGCCGAACCGAGAGCCAGCCCGCCGAGTTGCAGCAACCGCCGGCGGCCGATTTCGTCGTTGATCATGGTCCACCTCCAACACGCGTCACTCCGACGGTCCTCCGCCGACCGACCCGCGTCCAGACACCGCGGTCATTACCGCTAGACCACACGAGGCCTCTGCGAAGCTGGGATTTGCCGTCGTGCTAGGTACTTCCGGCAACTCGGAACCCGACTGGTCTAACGGGAGTTGCGAACCGTGATCGGCGCCCGGGAGCGGCTCGCTACCGTTTCGCTTCGGAGGTGGTCATGACCGATCTCGCGTACTACCTGACCTTCGGCCGGATGCCGACCCTCGGACTGGACGCCTGGCAGTCGATCTATCGCAGCTACGCCGCCGACGGTGCCAGCCGGATCGTGCTCTGGACCGGCGGCGGGTTCCGGTCCCGCCGGTTCCCGATCACCTGGCAGTACAACCGGGAGCACCGCAACATCGAGCAGGACTTCCTCGGCGAGTTGATCGACTACGGGCACACGCTGGGGATCAAGACGCTGCTCGGCTTCGTCCCGTACGACTACGACGGGATCAACCAGTTCCCGCTGGAACAGCCGCGGCTGCGGGCGATCGGCGCGGATGGGAACTACCTCGAATCGCAGGGCATCCACTGCTGGGGGTACGCGCTCAATCCGGCCCTCGAGGAGTCCCGGCGGCTGGTGCTGGACTACGTCCGCGAGCTCTACCGGGACTTCTACCCACAGGCCGACGGCATCCTGATCGAGTCCTCGGATCTCAAGCTGGGCAGCGGCACCGGCGACTACTTCAGCCTCGAGTACGACCTGATCAAGGAACTCTCCGAGGACTTCTGGAGTGATCATCCGGACGGCGAACTGATCATCTATCCGCACTACTTCCGTTCCGACCGCGGCCAGGCGCATCCGTACGACCCGCGCTGGCAGCTGGTCTTCACCTCGCACAGCGCCGACCTCGAGCCGGGCCTGATCGACCGGGCGAGCTACAGCTACTACGCCGACTATTCGATCATGGTCGGCGACCCGGAGCGGGTCCGCGCGTCCTGCCGGCTGGTCCGCGAACACGACATCGCCTGCTACTTCCCGCCGTTCGAGTTCTTCACCTACCGGCCGCCCCAGGCCGACATGCGGGAGCCGCACCTGATCGGCCGGCCGCTCCGCCCCTTCGGCTTCGATCACCTGTCCCGGCACGACAACCCGTACGAGGACCCGATCGTGGCCGTCAACCGGCACGCGGTCCGCGCCTTCCTCGCCGATCCCGACCTGTCCATGGACGAGTTCACCGCGCGCCTGGGGCCCGCCCTGCTCGGCCCGGCCGCCCGGCCCGGCGACGTCGAGGACCTGCTCACCCTGCACCGGCTGTACTTCCGCTCGAAGTCGTACTTCAGCGCCGGACCGGCCGCCGACCCCCGGATGCTGCACCACCGGCTGGGCGAGGGATCGATCGGCCCCGACGACCTCGCCTGGATCGCCGACCGACTCGCCGAACTCCCCGACCTCCGCACCCGCCTCACCGCCAGCCCGGAACCCGCCGCCGTCGCCCTCGCCGCCCGGGCCGACGACATCCTGTCTGCCTGGTCACCCTCCGACCGCGCCTTCCTGCACGCCCACCTGAACCGGACGTGATCGCGCGTGGGATTGTCGACAACCCCACGCGGATCGGCGGATTCAGCGTCGGGATGTCGACAACCGCGCCGTCTCCGGACGAGGTCAGCGGTGTTCGAAGAGGTTTCGCCAGGTTTTGGTGAAGGAGGGCGGGCGGCCACGGTAGCCGCGGGCCCGGAGTTGCTCGTCGATCGTCGCAGCGATCTCACGGGGCTGCTGCAGCCGACCGTTGGTGACCCGGATGACCGAGTATCCCGCCCGGACCGCAGCTTCCTGCCGGGCAATGTCGCGGCTCCATTGCATCGGGTCGGTGCGGTGGTGATCACCGTCGTACTCGATCAGGATCATGAACTCGTCCAGCGCAAGGTCGAACCGTCCGATCGGGGCCGTCCTCGTGCCGATCATGGGATTGCACCTCGGTTCGGGCAATCCGGCGAGCACCAGGAGCAGGCGGAGCCGCGTTTCCTGCGGTGATTCGGCGCCGCTGCGCGACAGTGCCGCCGCGCTTCGCGCGACCCGGCCGCCTGGTCCCGACGCACCTGCGGCGGCGCCGCGTAAGCCGTCGACGGTCACCGACCCGAGTCGGATCAACCAGTCGGCGGCGATCGTCGCCTCGACAAGATCAAGTTCGGCACAGGCAGCCAGCCAGGCGTCGGTCGGCACGGCGAGCCTGCGCCGGGCCGCCGGCAGCCGGCCGAGTCGGGAGAGCCGGACCCCTGCGTGAGTCGTGTGGCTGGTCCCGGCCGTAGCCACCCGCACCGGCTGCGCGGAGCCGACCTGGACACCGTGCAGCCAGAGCGCGGTCACGCCGATGATCACCGCGTCCGCGGGCATGACCAGCAGAGCGGCGGCCGCTTGCTCGGTCAAGGTCGGTTCGTCGGGCGAGTTCAGGTAGACCCCGCGGAACAGTCGACGGAACCGAGGGCCGGAGAGCTGGCGCTCGCTCAATCCGTGTCGTTTCGCACTCTGTACGGTCAGCAACCTGGGCAGTTCCACTCCAGCACCATCACCGCATTCCGCCGGCTCCGCTACCCGTACCGAGCATTCTGTGGACAACTCCCGGCCCGAGATCACCCTGTGGACGGCGAACTCAGCGCGTGCGGTTGTCGACAAACCCACGTGATTGGGTTCGTACGACGTCGGGTTGTCGACAACCCCGCGCTATCCGGGCTGGAGCGGCCTGGTCAGCAGGGGCGGGTCACGGCGTCGCTCTGGTCGTTGCCGTCGCCCGCGTCGTAGTAGCGGACCGTCACCTCGACGTCCCGGCGGTCGCCGAGGCGTTCCAGGGCCAGGGCGCAGGTGCGGTTGGCGTGGGACGGGCCGTCGGCGGACAGCTGGACCTGGACGAGGTCGCCGAGCACCAGTCGGCGGATCGGGCTCACGCGTTCCACCAGGGCCAGGACGGCTACGGTCTCGGCCGACCGGGTGAAGGCGGCTCGCTGCAGAGTCACCGTCGGGCCCGCGGAATCGCCGGAGTCGCCGGAGTCGCCGGAGTCGCCGGAGTCGCCGGAGTCGCCGGAGTCGCCGGAGATGATCACGCGGTCGGCGTCGAGGGGTTCGCCGGTGGAGAGCTCACCGACCAGGGCCTTCGTGAACGGGATCGGCGGGGCCGACGGGTCGACGGACACCTCGGCCGAGGTTCCGTACGGGTCGATGGCGATCGTCGCCGGTGCGGTCAGCCGGACCATGCCCAGCCGGCGCAGCAGGTTCACCGCGGCAGCGTCGTCGGTCGCCTGATCACCCACATCGGTACGGCTCGCGAGCCGGGCGGACCCCAGCACCAGGATCCAGCCCTCATCGCGGTCCCGGGCGGCGTGCAGCACCTCGAGCGCCTGGTCCGCGGTCGCCTCAGCTCCGAGTTCGATCTCATGGGTGCCGCCGTCGGCGCGCGCCACCCCGGGCATCCCCTCGAACGCGGCCTGGCGGCTCACGATGACGGCCCAGATGATCCCGGCGGTGAGGACGACGGCGAGACAGAGCGCGACGAATCGATGCACCCCGTACCGCGGATTGATCAGCAGGTCCCACACCGTGCGCCGAGGCCTCGGTGCCGCTCCCGCATCGCCTGCATTCATTCAGTTCTCCCGGCTCGCTCTCGGTCCTGCGTCGACCCCCGGGGACGCGATGGCGACCCTACCGGGCGACCGGGCCACGGGAATCGAGACGTCACTTCCGCAGCGACACGCCGCCAGAACACCTGCTTTGGTGACCGGTCGGCGGAAAAGGGAGGCGCTAGAGGCCGGCTTCGCGGGCGCGAAGGATCGCGGTGGCGCGGTCGGCCACCTGGAGCTTCGCGAAGATCGACGACAGGTGGTTGGCGACGGTCTTCGGGGACAGGCCGAAGCGGCGGGCGATCGCCGCATTCGGCAGGGCCTCGGCGAGCAGGCCGAGGATGTCGCGCTCCCGCGGGGTCAGCTCGGGGAACGGATCCGCCGGCGTCGCCGGCGTGGTGAGGAACTTCAGCACCCGCTGTGCGACGCCCGGCGAGAAGATGGCCTCGCCGGCCGCGACCGCCCGGATGGCCCGGGCGAGATCCTCCTGCTCGGCACCCTTGACCACATAGCCGCTGGCTCCCGCCCGCATCGCGGCGAACACGGAGTCGTCGTCGTCGAACATGGTCAAGATCAACACCGCCACGCCGGGCAACGCCCGGACGATCTCCCGGGTCGCGGCGAAGCCGTCCAGCTCCGGCATCCCGAGGTCGAGCAGGGCGACGTCGGGCCGGTGCAGCACGACCTCCTTGATCGCGGCGCGACCGTCGGCGGCGACGCCGACCACCTCGATGTCGGGCATCGAGCCGAGCAGTGCGGACAGTCCGGCCCGGACCACCGGATGATCATCGGCCAGTACCACCCGGATCGGCGTATCCCGTTCTGTCATGGCGTCCTCACGTTCCCAGCGGCAGCCAGGCGCTGACCCGGCCACCGGACGGCGAGGGGCCGGCGACGAAACCACCGCCCAGTTCGGCCGCGCGCTCCTTCATGGCCTGAAGTCCCATTCCCGACTGCCAGGGTGCACCCGACGTTCCGTCGTCGGCAACCGCGACCTCCAGTCGCCGTTCCGCACAGGCGAGCCGGACCAGGACGTTGTCGGCGGACGAGTGGCGGACCGCGTTGGTCAGTGCCTCGGTCGCGATCCGGTACGCGGCCACCTCGACCGCCGCCGGCAACGGAGGCAGCTGGTCCGGCAGGTCCAGCGTGACGCGGACCGGGATCCCGTCCGCTCGCCAGGCCAGTTGCTCGGCCCGCTGCCGGACCGCACCGGTCAGGCCCAGCTCGTCAAGGGCCGGCGGGCGCAGGTCGTCAACGACCCGCCGGACGTCGGCCAGCGCGACCCGGGCGTCGCGGCGCAGGGCATCCAGCAACCCAGTGAGGTCGGCCCGGCCCGTGGCCTGGTTCGCGGCGGCGTCGGCGGTGAAGGCGATCCCGGTCAGCGAAGGCCCGAGCCCGTCGTGCAGCTCGCGGCGGAGCCGGCGACGTTCCTCCTCCCGCGCCTCGACCAGGCGTTCCCGGGAGGCCTGTAGTTCCGCCGAGACCACGGTCGAGTGGACGGCGACGGCCAGCGGCGCGGCGAGCAGTTCGAGGACCCGCCGGTCGGCATCGGCCAGCCGTCGCTCGCCGGGGCGCAACCCGATCGCCAGCCGGCCCACCGTGGCGCCGTCATAGATCAGCGGCAGCTGCACGGGGCGCTCCGGCACAGGGCCGAAGGAGGCGAGTGCGATGTCGTCCTGCTCCACGGCGAGGTACGGCAGCCGCAGGGCCCGGCCGAGCGACTCGGCCACCCCGGTCAGTCCGGCCCGCTCGGTCGCCAGCTGGGCGCCGAACCGGGACCAGACCCGGGCCGGGTCCGCGCGATCGCCGTACATCACCCGATCGATCAGCCGCTGCAGCCGATGCAGCACCGGCGCGGCTGCCAGCACGAGCAGAACCGTCGCGACGGCGGAGCGTCCGAGCTGCTCGGAGATCACCCGATCCAGCAGGAACACCAGTCCCGTGTACGCGACCACGACGGCCAGCGAGAGCAACGCCCAGGCCAGCACCCGGGACACCACGAGCCGGATGTCCAGCAACTGATGGCGTACGACCGCGACGGTGACCGCGATCGGGATCAGCGGAACGCTGAACAGGACGAAGACCGGCGTACCGGCGACGAAGCTCCACGGCAGCAGCGCGCCGACCACGATGATCACCGCGAGCAGCAGCCAGAGCAACTGCCGGCGGGCCACCTCCGTGCCCCGCCGGAACCGCAGCACCAGGGACATCAGTCCGAGCAGGTACGCGATCAGGGTGCGCACCTCGGTGATCAACCAGAGCGGGCCCAGCTCGGCGTGGAACGGCAACGTCAGCATGCCGACCAGCCCGTTCTCGACCGGCGTCGGGTCGGCGCCGAGCTCGAGCGCGAACAGGGGCGCTGTGATCACCACGCCGATGATCACCCAACGCCAGCGCGGACTCAGCGAACGGCCGTCGGGGAAGATCAACAGCGCCACCGGGATGCAGAGCCCGATCGCCCAGGTCCAGCTGTAGCCGAACCCGGTGATCATCCAGCGTTGCAGCTCCACCGAGACGCCGGCCTCGGCCGCGACCAGGACCGACGGAGCCAGTGCCGCGGACATCGTCTGGAGCAGGCCGCCGGCGACGAACAGCCAGCCGATCGGGTTGGCCGTCCGGTGCCAGGCCAGGACCACACCGCAGCCGGCGAACCCGACACCCATCACGGCGTTGGTGAGCACGAAGGCGTCCAGCGCGTCGGCCACCGACCAGCCGAGCCGGACACAGCCGACCGCGGCGGTGATCACCAGCAGCCCGGCCAGCAGGCCCAGCGCCAGCGCGACGAAGCGCGCAGCCGGCGGACGCGGGGCGGACTCGCCCGCGGTCAGGTCCGGCGTCGTCATGCCAACAGTGTGCTCCGCCGGAACTCCCGGTGTCCCGGGAAATCCTCCCGGAACGGCCGGGCGACGTCCCGGTCCGCGGCCCGGTGCTCCGGGGTCATCGGGAAGCCGCCGTCCGCAGGCTGGTTCTCGACCGGAGCGCCACGGCTCCGGCGAGACCCGAGGAGATTGTCATGTCGCTCGCCTTCCGGATCGGACTGATCCTGCTGGCCGTACTGTCGGCCGCCGACCTGGCCGGCCCACTGCTCACCGACGGCCAGACCCCTCCGCTGGAGATCGCGCTGATCGGCTGTGCACTCGGAGTGATCAGCATCGTGTTGATCATCTTCGCCTGGCGCGGCAGCCGGGCCGCCGCGATCGGGCTGGTGGTCGCCCGCGTCGTGTCGGCCCTGACCGCGGTGCCGGCCTTCCTCATCCCCGACGTCCCGCCGGCGCCGATGATCTTGGCCGGTGTGGTGATCACGCTGACGGTGGTCGGCTCCGCCTTGGTCCTGGCCGGTCTGCGCAGGCCTGTCCTGGCCGGTGCCCGATGACCGCGACCCTGCCGCGCGCTGCTGCCGGCGGTTCCATGATCGACAACCACCGTACGGTCGCGACCCGGCGGGTGGCGACGTCGGTGGCGATGCTGCTGGCGCCGTGGGGCTTCGTGATCACGAACACCTGTTACCTGCTGGCCATCCGCGGCGGCGGCAGCGACGAGACCGGTGCCGCGGCGCTGGCCCTGTACGGCGCCCACCCCGACCTGGTCCGCTTCGGATCGATCGCCGGCATGATCGGCTGCCTGCTGCTGGTACCGGCGGTGCTCGGCCTGCTCCGCGCAGCCCGGAACAGTCGGCTGGTCCTGATCGGCGGCGCGCTGATGGTCGCCGGCTACGTCTGCTACTTCTCCGTGCTCAGCAGCGGCTTCCTCACCCTCGCGATGACCGAGCGCGGTGATCATCCGGCCGACTACGCGGCGGTGATCGACGCCGCCCAGGCCGAGTCCGGCTGGGTCTTCCTGATCTTCGTCCTGGGCAACCTCGGCGGCACCGCCGTGCTGGCCGCCGGGCTGCTGGCCAGCCGGGCGGTTCCGGTCTGGGCGGCGCTCGGGATCCTCGCCTGGCCGCCACTGCACGTGATCGGCCTGCTCTTCTTCGGCAACGAGGTGCCGCAGGTGATCGGCGCCGTGCTGCAGGCCGTCGGCTTCGCCGGCTGCGCCGTGACGCTGCTCCGCCGCCCGCCCTCCTGACCGTACGAGAACCCGACCGAGCAAGGGAGAATTCCATGTCCGACCTCACCCCTGGCCCGCACCGCATCCTGTTCGCCACGGTGCCGGTGGAGGGACACGTCCACCCGCTGCTGCCGATCGCGGCCGAACTGACCAGCCGCGGCCACCGGGTCACCTGGCTGACCGGACGCCGGTTCCGCGGGCCCGTCGAAGCGACCGGCGCCTCCTTCGAGCCGCTGGCCTCGGCCCACGATCCCGGCGACGGCGGTCTGGTCGACCGCTTCCCGGAACGGGCCAGGCTGTCCGGTCTGGCCCGGCTGACGTACGACCTCAAGCACGTGTTCATCGACGAGATCCCGCGTCAGTCGGCCGACCTCGAACGCGTGGCCGCCGGCGTCGATGCCCAGGCCCTCGTCGCCGATCTCGGCTTCGTCGGCGCGGCGGCCCACCACCAGCGCACCGGGCTGCCGTGGGCCACCGTCGGGATCACCCTGCTGGTGCTGCCGAGCCGGGACCTGCCGCCGTTCGGGCCGGGGCTGCCACCGCTCCGCGGACCTCTGGACCGCCTCCGGGCGACCGGCATCCTGCTCGCCCAGCGGGCGATGATGCGCGACGTCGACCGCCACCACAACAGGGTCCGGGCATCCCTCGGACTACCTCCGACGAGCGACGGCTTCTTCACCGCCAACCTGTCGACGCAGTTGCTGCTGCAGTCCGGCACGCCGGCCCTGGACTACCCGCGCCCCGATCTGCCGCGGTACGTGCACCACGTCGGCCTGCTCTTCTCGGCCGGTCGGAGCTCCCGGCAGCCGGAGGACTGGTCCGGCCTGGCCGGCGATCGTCCGCTGCTGCTGGTCACCCAGGGCACGGTGGCCGACCAGTCGGAGGAACTGGTGCTGCCCACGCTCCGGGCCCTCGCGGACGAGCCCGTCTTCGTGGTCGCCGTCGCGCGGGACGGCGTCGCCGCCGAGGACGTACCGGCCAATGCGCGGGTGCTGCCCTTCGTGCCGTACGACGAGGTGCTGCCGCAGGCCGCGGCCATGATCACCAACGGCGGGTACGGCGGAGTCCAGGCGGCCCTCGCGCACGGCGTCCCGCTCGCCGTCGCCGGGACCAGTGAGGACAAGCCGGAGGTCGCCGCCCGGGTCGCCTGGTCCGGCGCCGGGATCAACCTGCGCACCGCGACCCCGAGCGAGGACCAGCTCCGCCGGGCCGTCCGCCGGCTGCTCGGCGAACCCGGGTTCCGGACCGGCGCCCGGCGGCTCCAGGCCGACCTCGCGCGCCACAACGGCCCGGTCGAGTCCGCCGACCTCATCGAACGCCTCGCCCGAACCCGCGAACCCGTCCTCCGCTCCGACCCCGTCGGCACTCCCACGTCTCGTCGAGTGGCGAGGTAACGACGCCGATCGGTCCGATCAACATCGACAGGTCGCCACTCGATGGGGTCCCGACGGACTGTCGGTGATGCAGGTCAAGGTGGGCGCATTGAATGGCCGAGGCTGCTCACCCCGCAGAGCGGCTCCTGCTGATCCTGGCCGCGAGATTGTCGCCGCCGTCCATCGGAAGCTCACCGAGCGCGGCCACCGCGGCCCTGAACCCCGCTTCACCCCCGATTGGCGGGCGCACTTCGAATCCCGCACGTTCGAGTGGTGACCTGTCGCCGTGAGTCTCGACGAACCGCGTCGTTCCTCGCCACTCGATCCGGGGATCAGGCAGTACGGGTGACGACGGTGTCGCAGAGTTCGACGAGGGCGTCCTTCGCGGGGCCGGTCGGGAGGGGGTCGAGCAGTGCGCGCGCGGCTTCGGCTCGCTTGCCGACCTGGGCTCGGGCCTCGTCGATCACCGGGTGCCTCCGCAGCTCGGCGAGCACAGCGGCCAGGGCGGCGTCGTCGCGCAGGTCGCCGTCCAGCCGGCTCCGCAGCTCACGGTCGGCCGGGGCGTCGTACCCGCGGAGCAGCAGGGTCGGCAGCGTCGGGATGCCCTCGCGCAGGTCGGTGCCCGGGGTCTTGCCGGTGTCGTCGCTGGTGATGTCGATGATGTCGTCGCTGAGCTGGAAGACCAGGCCGATCTCCTCGCCGAACCGGGCCAGCCGCTGCTGGACGTCCGGTTCCGCGTCGGCGACCATCGCGCCGAACAGGGCGGAGGTGGCGATCAGGGCGCCGGTCTTGCCGGCCAGGACGTCGAGGTAGTGCTGCAACGGGTCGTCGCCCTCGGCCGGCCCGACCGTCTCGGCGATCTGGCCCTGGACCAGCCTGGCGAAGGTCCGGGCCTGCAGGCTGACGTACTCGGGGCCGAGCTCGGCCACCAGGTCCGAGGCGCGGGCGAAGAGGTAGTCGCCGACCAGGATCGCGACCGTGTTGCCCCAGCGGTCGTTGGCACTGGGCGACCCTCGCCGCAGGACGGCCTCGTCCATGACGTCGTCGTGGTAGAGGCTGGCGACGTGGGTCAGCTCCACCACGCTGGCCGCCTTCACGACGGCCTCCGGATCGTGCCGCGGGCCGAACGAGGACGCCAGCACCACGAGCATCGGCCGGAACCGTTTGCCGCCGGCCGCGATCACGTGCTGCGCCGCCTCGGTCACCAGCGCGGTGTCCGCCTCGGCGGCCCGCAGCAGCGACGCCTCGATCTCGTCCAGCCGCTCCTCGACCGTGGTCGCAAAGTCGGCGGTCGGCTCTGCAGTCACGGTCCTCCTCCTGGAACGGGGTTGTGCGCTAGCCCGAGTAGCGCAGGAACTCACCGGCGGTCTGGGCGATGTCCAGGACCGGTCCGGGGAAGATTCCCAGGGCCACAGTAGCGACCACGCCGATACCGACCGCGACCAGTGTCGTCCAGCCCGGCCGGATGACGCTCGGCGCGCCCTCGCCCGGCTCGGCGAAGAACATCAGCACGATCACCCGGACGTAGAAGAACGCGGCGATGACGCTGAGCACGACGGCCGCGACGACCAGCCAGTGCGCGCCGCCGGACCAGGCCGCCGCGAACACCGTCCACTTGCCGATGAAGCCGCCGGTCAGCGGGATCCCGGCGAAGCTGAGCAGGAAGATCGAGAACACCACCGCGGTCAGCGGGGACCGCTTGCCGAGCCCGGCCCAGCTGGCCAGCCCGGTCGACTCGCCGCCGGCGTTGCGGACCATCGTCACGACGGCGAAGGCACCGATCGTCGCGGCGCCGTACGCCACCAGGTAGAACATCACCGACGAGACGCTGGTCAGCCCGCCCTCGGCACCCGTGGTGCCCTGGAAGGCGCCGACGAACGCGGTCATCAGGAAGCCCGCGTGCGCGATCGAGGAGTACGCCAGCATCCGCTTGACGTCGGTCTGGGCGATCGCGAGGATCGCGCCGACGGCCATCGTGGCGACCGCGATCACGGTCATCAGCGGCTGCCAGTCCCAGCGGCTCGCGCCGAGCGCGACGTAGAACACCCGGAGCAGCGCGCCGATCGCGGCGATCTTGGTACAGACGGCCATGAACCCGGTGACCGGGGTCGGTGCGCCGGCGTACACGTCGGGGGTCCAGGAGTGGAACGGTACGGCACCGAACTTGAACAGCAGGCCGACGCCGAGCAGCCCCATCCCGGCCAGCAGCAGCCCCGGGCCCTGCTGGCTGCTCCGCAGTGCCGCATCGATCGCGGCCAGCTCGAAGGAGCCCGCGTAGCCGTACAGCATCGCAACGCCGTAGATGAAGAAGGCCGAGGACAGCGCGCCCAGCAGGAAGTACTTCAGCGCGGCCTCCTGGCTGAGCAGCCGGCGCCGACGGGCCAGGCCACAGAGCAGGTAGAGCGGCAGCGACAGGATCTCCAGGGCGATGAACATGGTGATCAGGTCGTTCGACGCCGGGAACAGCATCATGCCGGTCAGCGCGAACAGGGCCAGCGGGAAGACCTCGGTGTGCTCCACCTTGGCCTCGATCGCCTCCCGCTCGGCCACGGTGCCGGGCACCGTCGCGGCCTGGGCGGCGAACACGCTGGCGCCGTTCTCGATCTTGCGCTCGGCGAAGGTGAGGAACGAGACCGCGCCGAAGATCAACAGCAAAGCCCAGATGAAGTAGACCGGGCCGTCGACGACGACCGAGGTGCCGGCCGTGATGCCGGCGCCGATGACGCCGACGTTGCGCAGCGTCATGAACAGCGCGGCCGCGATCAGGGCGAAGCTGACGATCAGCTGCGCCGACAGCCGGTACGCCCGCGGCACCAGGGCCTCGACCAGGACACCGACACAGCCGCCGACGAAGATCAGCAGCATGGGCATGATCAGCCCATAGTCGATCGCCGGCGGATCGATCTGAAGCACCGCCAAGCCCTGAACGACGCGCATCACCGTTCTCCCTCCGCGCCAAGCATCGGTTGCGGATCAGTCATGCCGGCCTGGCTCATGGTGGCCGCCACGGCCGGTTCGATGGCGTCCAGCAGGGGCTTCGGGAAGAACCCGATGGCCAAGATCAACAGCACCACCGGGGCCAGGGCGAGACGCTCCCGGATCCCGATGTCGGACATCTTCGCCGAGACCTCGTCGGAGATCGGGCCGGTCATCGTCCGCTGGTACGCCAGCAGCATGTAGACCGCGGCCAGCACGATGCCCAGCGTCGCGATGATCGCGAACACCGGATGCCGGCCGAACGTGCCGGCCAGCACCATGAACTCGGAGATGAAGCTGGACAGGCCGGGCAGCGACACCGTCGCCAGCGACCCGAACAGGAACAACGCGGCCATCACCGGCGCCACCTTCTGCACGCCGCCGAAGTCGGCGATCTGCGCCGACCCGCGCCGCTTGATCAGGTAGCCGGCGACCAGGAACAGTGCCGCCGTGCTCAGCCCGTGGTTCAGCATGTAGAGCGTCGAGCCGACCATGCTCTGCGTGGTGAACGCGAAGATGCCGAGCACGATGAAGCCGAAGTGGCTGATCGAGGTGTACGAGATGAACCGCATCAGGTTCTTCGAGGCGACCGCCATGATCGCGCCGTAGATGATCGACAGCACAGCCAGCACGAGCACCACCGGGGTGGCCCAGCGGCTCGCCTCCGGGAACAGCTCCAGGCAGAACCTGATCATGCCGAAGGTGCCCAACTTGTCCATCACGCCGACCATCATCGTGGCGCCGCCCGGCGTCGACTCCTCGGCAGCGTCCGGCAGCCAGGTGTGGAACGGGACCATCGGCGCCTTGATCGCGAAGGCGAACATGAAGCCGCAGAACAGCAGCCGCGCCGTGTTCTCGTCGATGGCCAAGTTGCGCAGGTCGGACAGCAGGTAGCTCGGCGCGCCGTTCTGCGCGGAGACCACCCAGAGCCCGATCACCGCGGCCAGCATGACGAAGCCGCCGAGCAGGCCGTAGATCAGGAACTTGGTGGCCGCCTGCGCCCGCTTGGCGCCGCCGAAGCCGCCGATCATGAAGTACATCGGGATCAGGATGATCTCGAAGAAGATGTAGAAGAGGAACACGTCGGTCGCCGTGAAGAGCAGCAGCGAGACGCCCTCGACGACGAGTACCAGGGCGAAGAACACCCGCGCGTCGTACTTCGGCTGCAGAGCCGCGTCCGCACCCGGGACGGGATCGGCGTCGTTCCAGGCGGCCACGATCACCACCGGGGTGACGACGGCGACCAAGATCACCAGGGTCAGGCCGATGCCGTCCAGGCCGAGCGAGTAGTGCACGCCGAGCGCCCGGATCCACGGCACCTGCTCGACGAACTGCATGCCGCCGGCCGGGTTGAACCGGGTCGCGGCGACGATCCCGACGATCAGGGTCAGCACCGACACCGCGAGCGCGACCTGCTTGGCCGCAGTGCCCTTGATGAAGATCAACGCGACGGCACCGAGCAGCGGCAGCACCGCGAGCGTGGTCAAAATGGGAAACATCATCGCCTCTCTCAGCCCAGCCGGCCGAGGACGAGGACCAGCCCGACCACGGCCGCACCGGCGGTCATGGTCAACGCGTAGGTCCGGACGAAACCGTTCTGCACCAGCCGGAGCCGGGCGCCGAAGCCGCCGATCATCCCGGCCACGCCGTGCACCACTCCGTCGACGCCGCCCCGGTCGGTGGCAGCCACGCCGTCGCTGAGCTTCTGGCCGGGCCGCATGAACACCGCCTCGTTGATGGCGTCGCCGTAGAGATCGTTCCGGGCCGCCAGCGTGAACGGCGACCGGGAGGCCGGCGCGACCTTCGGGATGTCCTTGCGCGGGCCGAACAGCAGGAACGCGATCACCACGCCCACCGCGACCACGCCGATCGTGATCAGGCCGATCGGCGAGAAGTGCAGCAGGCTCGGGTGATGATCACCGTGCGCGACGCCGACAGCCGGGTCGAGCCAGCCGTTGATCCAGTTGTTCAGCGCCAGGCCGCCGACCACCGAGCCGAGGCCGAGGATGATCAACGGGATCGTCATCACCAGCGGCGACTCGTGCGGGTGCACGCCCTTCTCCCAGCGCTTCTTGCCCAGGAAGGTCATCAGCATCAGCCGGGTCATGTAGAACGCCGTCACGCCCGCGCCCACCATGGCCAGCACACCGATGATCTGGTTGTGCTCGAAGGCGGCCTCGATGATGTGGTCCTTGGAGTAGAACCCGGACAGGAACGGGAAGCCGATGATCGCCAGGTAGCCGGCGGCGAAGGTGACGAACGTGATCGGCATCGCGCGGCCGAGCGCCCCGTAATGGCGCATGTTCACGTCGTCGTTCATCCCGTGCATCACCGAGCCGGCGCCGAGGAACATGTTGGCCTTGAAGAAGCCGTGCGTGATCAGGTGGAAGATCGCGAACGCGTAGCCGGCCGGGCCGATGCCCGCGGCCAGCATCATGTAGCCGATCTGCGACATGGTCGAACCGGCCAGCGCCTTCTTGATGTCGTCCTTGGCGCAACCGATCCAGGCCCCGGCCAGCAGCGTGACCGTACCGACGATCACGACGGCCGTGCTGGCCGCCTCCGACTGGGCGAAGATCGCGTGCGAGCGGACCACCAGGTAGACGCCGGCGGTGACCATGGTCGCGGCGTGGATCAGCGCCGACACCGGGGTCGGGCCTTCCATCGCGTCCAGCAACCAGGACTGCAGCGGGACCTGGGCCGACTTGCCGCAGGCGCCGAGCAGCAGCAGGCAGCCGAGCGCCGTGGCGACCCAGGGGGTCAGCGAGGCCGCGCCGTGGTTCACGTCGACGAAGGCCGACGAGCCGAAGGTGAACAGCATGAGCATGATCGCGATCGACATGCCGAGGTCGCCGACCCGGTTGACCACGAACGCCTTCTTGGCCGCGACCGCCGCGCTCGACTTGTGCTGCCAGAACCCGATCAGCAGGTACGAGGCGAGGCCGACACCCTCCCAGCCGACGAACAGCACCAGGTAGTTGTCGGCGAGCACCAGCAGCAGCATTGCCGCGACGAACAGGTTGAGGAACGCGAAGAAGCGACGGCGGCGCTCGTCGTGCGCCATGTAGCCGATCGAGTAGATGTGGATCAGGCTGCCGACGCCGGTGATCAACAGCGTGAACAGGATCGACAGCTGATCGATCTGCAGGCCGACGCCGATGTTCCAGGAGCCGGTCGGGATCCAGTCCCACAGCGGCAGGCCGACGGACCGTTCCGCCTCCTCCCGGCCGAGCAGCTGGACGAACAGCGTCAGGCCGAGGGCGAAGGAGAAGATCGGCGCCAACGTACCGAGGAAATGGCCCCAGGCGTCGCCGAACCGGCCGACCAGCAGCAGGAGCGCGGCGCTCACCAGCGGCACCGCGATCAGCAGCCAGGCGAGGCCGAAGACGCCCTCGGCCGGGACCGGCGTTGGCACTTCGAGCAAGATCATGTCGTCCTAGCCCTTGTCAGAATTTCAGCAGATTGGCGTCGTCGACCGAGGCCGAGCGTCGGGTCCGGAAGATCGTGACGATGATCGCCAGGCCGACCACCACTTCGGCGGCGGCGACGACCATCACGAAGAAAGCGGCGATCTGACCGTCCAGCGCGCCGTACTGGCGGGAGAACGTGACCAGAGCCAGGTTCGTCGCGTTCAACATCAACTCGACGCACATGAACGCCACGATCGCGTTCCGGCGCACCATGAAGCCGACCGCGCCGATCGTGAACAGCAGCGCCGACAGGATGATGTAGAGGTTCGGATCCATCTACTTCCCCTCCTCCTTCTCCGTGCCGGTCGCGGACTCGTCCGTGGCCTGCCCTTCGACAAGCTCAGGGAGCGATTCGATCGCCGGCCGCGGCGGCGGCTTGTAGATGTCCGCCTTGTCGCCGGCGACCTGCTTCAGCGACTCCTCGATCGGCCGGGTCAGGTCGTGCGCGTCGAGCACCGTACCGCGTGCCTTGAGGGTCTCCGAAACCGACTTCTCCGCAACGGAGCCGTCCGGCAGCAGAGCCGGTACGTGCACCGCGTTGTGCCGGGCGAAGACGCCCGGGGTCGGCAGCGGGCCGGGGTGCTCGCCGGTCTCGGCGTAGCGCCGCATCCGCTCGCCGGCCAGGTCGCGCTGCGTCTTCTTCTCCTTCAGCCGCTCCCGGTGCGCCAGCACCATCGCGCCGACCGCGGCGGTGATCAACAGCGCGGCGGTCGCCTCGAAGGCGAACACGTAGTCGTTGAAGATCAGCGCGGCCAGGCCCTGGGCGTTGCCGCCGTGGGTGGTGTTGGCCTGCTCCAGGCCCATCGGGGTGCCGACGATCGCGTTGCCGATCGCGGCGATCAGCAGGATCGCGAAGCCGAGGCCGGCGATCCCGGCCAGCACCCGCTGGCCCTTGATCGTCTCGACCAGCGAGTCCGCGGCGTCGACGCCGACCAGCATCAGGACGAAGAGGAACAGCATCAGGATCGCGCCGGTGTAGACGATGATCTGCACCGCGAACAGGAACGGCGCCTCGAGCGCCGCGTACTGGATCGCCAGCGAGATCATCACCACGGCCAGGCAGAGCGCCGAGTGCACCGGCCGCTTCGCCAGCACCAGGCCCAGCGCGCCGAGCACCATGATCGGCGCCAGCATCCAGAACGCCACCTCGGCGCCCGTCACCAGGGGAACCATGGTGATCATCGGTTCGCCTCCTCGTGGGCCGCGCGCTCCGCCTCGCGCTGGGCTTCCTTCTCGGCCTGCTTGGCTTCCTTCTTCTTCTGCTTCCAGCCGCGGATGCCCTGGTTGATCAACTTCGGCTGGGCGCCGCTGATGTCACCGGCCCGGTCGTCCGGCTTGCCGGTGGCCGGCAGGCCGAGGAAGTACGCCTGCTCGTCATCGCCCAGGCGACGCTCGTGCGGCGGCTGCTCCATGCCCGGCAGCAGCGGGGCCAGCAGGTCCTGCTTCTCGTAGATCAGGGCCTTGCGGTTGTCGTCGGCCAGTTCGAACTCGTTGGTCATGGTCAGCGCCCGGGTCGGGCACGCCTCGATGCAGAGTCCGCACAGGATGCAGCGCAAGTAGTTGATCTGGTAGACGCGGCCGTACCGCTCGCCCGGGGAGAACCGTTCCTCCTCGGTGTTCGAGGCGCCCTCGACGTAGATCGCGTCGGCCGGGCAGGCCCACGCGCACAGCTCACAGCCGACGCACTTCTCCAGCCCGTCCGGCCAGCGGTTCAGCTGATGCCGGCCGTGGAAACGCGGCGCGGTGATCCGCGGCGCCAGCGGGTACTCCTCGGTGAACGTCTTCCGGAACATCGTCCGGAACGTGACGCCGAAGCCCGCGATCGGATCCAGCAGACCCATCAGGACTCAACCCTCTCCTCGGTCGGAGCCGACCGTCTCGGTTGATGATCATCGTCTTGAGTGATCACGCCGGCCAGCTCGGGCAGTCGCTGATCACCCATCGGCGGCACCGGGTAGCCGCCGGCGAAGGCGTCGAACGGCTCGTCCGACACCGGCGCCTCTTCCTCCTGGCCACGGTCCCCGATGAACAGGACCACGATCAGCGCGACCAGGATGACGCCGGCCGCGATCCAGAAGACCTGCGGCGGGAACCAGCCGTCCCGGGTGCCCAGCCGGAAGGCCGAGACCAGGACGATCCAGGCCAGCGAGATCGGGATCAGGAACTTCCAGCCGAAGTGCATGAACTGGTCGTACCGGAGCCGCGGCAGGGTGCCGCGCAGCCAGACGAACAGGAACAGGCAGGCGCAGACCTTGAGGAAGAACCAGAGCAGGCCCCACCAGCCCTGATCGAGCGCGCCGACACCGTCCGGTCCGGGCGCGATCAGGTTGAACGGCAACGGTGCCCGGTAGCCGCCGAGGAACAGCGTGGTGGCCAGCGCCGAGACCGTGATCATGTTCATGTACTCGGCCATGAAGAACATGGCGTAGCGCATCGAGGAGTACTCGGTGGCGAAGCCGGCGACCAGCTCGCCCTCGGCCTCGGGCAGGTCGAACGGCGCCCGGTTGGTCTCGCCGACCATCGAGATCAGGTAGATCGCGAAGGACGGGATCAGAACGACGGCGTACCAGGTCGGCATCGGGATCTCCGCGCCGAAGATCACCGCGGTCCGCGGTACGGCCTGCGCGGCGACGATCTCCGAGGTGGACATCGAACCCGAGTAGAGGAAGACCGCGACCAGGGCCAGGCCCATCGCGACCTCGTAGCTGATCACCTGGGCGCTGGAGCGCAGCCCACCGAGCAGCGGGTACGTCGAGCCGGAGGACCAGCCCGCCAGCACGATGCCGTACACCCCGACCGCGGCGACCGCGACGATGAACAGCACCGACACCGGAAGATCGGCGACCTGCAGCGGCGTCACGATGTCGGTGCCGGGCACCTGGATCGGACCGGCCATCGGGATCACGGCGAACGCGGTGATCGCCGGGATGGCGATCACGAACGGCGCCAGCATGAAGACCAGCTTGTCCGCCGCCTTCGGCGTCAGGTCCTCCTTGAACATCAGCTTCATGCCGTCGGCGAGCGACTGCAGGCTGCCGAACGGGCCGTTCATGGTCGGGCCGTGCCGGTGCTGCATCTTGCCGACGACCTTGCGCTCGTACACGATCGTGAACAGCGTCATCACCAGCAGGACCACGAACGCGAAGACGGCCTTGAGCAGCACCACCCACCACGGGGCGGTGCCGAAGATCGTGAGATCGAGCGGTGTCATGATCATGCTTCCTGCTCACCCTCTACTGGTTCGGCTGCTGCGGCCTCGGCCGAGTCTCCCGAAACCGACCCCGCCGGGGCAATCCGGACCACATCGCCGGCTGCCGCGGCCAGGTGCTCGGCGACGCCGAAGCCCGGGGCCAGGGTCGGCACCCAGACCACGCCGTCGGTCATCTCACCGACCAGCTCGACCGGGAGTTCCAGCGAACCGTGATCGGTCTCGATCCGGACCAGGTCGGTGATCCCGGCGGCCTCCGCGGTCGCCGTACTGAGCCGGGCCACCGGCTTCCGGCCGGTCGCCAGCAGCGCCGGCTCGTTGTCGACCGCCCGGCTGGCGTCGATCGCCAGCCGCCAGGTGGCCAGCACCACGGTCGTCGTCCCGGGCACGCTGGCCCGGCCCGGCTCGATCGCCGGAGCCGCCGCCACGTGGCCGTCCCACGGCCCGAGCTCGGCCAGTTCGGCGTCGGCCTCGGCGGCGCTGCGCACCCCGAGATCCTTGCCGAGCAGGTCGGCCAGCGCGGCCAGGACGCGCAGGTCGGTCATCGCGTTGTCGCGCTTGATCACCACGCCGAAGGGCCGCTCCCGGCCCTCCCAGGTCAGGAAGCTGCCGGCCCGCTCCTCGTTCAGCGCGACCGGGAGCACGACGTCCGCGCGCTCGGTCACCAGCGAGGCCCGCTGCTCGATGCTGACCACGAAGCCGACCTGTTCCAGGCCTTCCAGCGCGGACCGCGGGTCCAGCAGGTCGCCCGGGTCGACGCCGGCCACGACCAGCGCGCCCAGCTCCGAATCGGCGGCCGACATCAACATCTCGTCGGTGTCCCGGCCGGCCAGGGCCGGCACCTCGTCGATGCCCCAGGCACCGGCCAGGTCGACCCGCGCCGCGGCATCGCTGACCGGACGGCCGCCCGGCAGCAGGTTCGGCAGGCAGCCGGCCTCGACGGCGCCGCGGTCGCCGGCCCGGCGCGGGATCCAGGCGATCCGGGCGCCGGTGGACCGGCTCAGTTCGAGCACGGCGGTCAGGGTCCCGGAGGACAGCGCGGCGCGCTCCCCGACCAGGATCACCGAGTCGGCGTCCAGGGCGACGCCGGCCGGCAGCCGGTTCAGCGTCGCGGCCTCGGCACCGGGCACGGTCTTGATCAAGGTGGCGCCGTGCTTGCGGGCGCCGTTGCTGAGGTACGGCGCCAGGGTCCAGGACTTCAGGCCGTTCTTGCGGTGCGCCTTGCGCAGCCGCAGGAAGACCGTGCCGGCCTCCTCCTCGGCCTCGAACGAGACCAGCAGCACGCCGGACGCCGACTCCAGGTCGGCGTACGTCACCGGCGCCGCGCCCGGCTTGGCCGCCGAGCCGGCGACCTTGTGGGCCAGGAACTCCGCCTCCTCGGCGGTGTGCGGCCGGGACCGGAAGTCGATGTTGTTGGTACCGAGGACGGCCCGGGCGAACTTCGAGTAGCCGTACGCGTCCTGGACGGTCAGCCGGCCGCCGGTCAGCACGCCGACCGAATCACCGGCCTTGCGCAGGCCCTCCGCGGCCACCTGCAGCGCCTCCGGCCAGGAAGCCGGCCGCAGCACGTCGCCTTCCCGGACCAGCGGGTAGGTCAGCCGATCGTCACCGCGGCCGTACCGGAAGGCGAACCGGTCCTTGTCGGTGATCCACTCCTCGTTGACCTCGGGATCGTTGCCGGCCATCCGGCGCATCACGGTGCCGCGCCGGTGATCGACCCGGATCGCCGAACCACAGGCGTCGTGCTCGGCCACCGACGGCGTCGAGACAAGATCGAAAGGCCGGGACCGGAACCGGTAGGCGGCACTGGTCAGCGCGCCGACCGGGCAGATCTGGATCGTGTTGCCGGAGAAGTACGACTCGAACGGCTCGTTCTCGTAGATGCCGACCTGCTGCAGCGCGCCGCGCTCGATCAGCGCGATGAACGGGTCACCGGCGATCTGCTCGGAGAACCGGGTGCAGCGGGCGCAGAGCACGCAGCGCTCGCGGTCCAGCAGCACCTGCGCCGAGATGTTGATCGGCTTCGGGAAGGTCCGCTTCACGTCGGTGAACCGGGACTCCGCGTACCCGTGGCTCATCGCCTGGTTCTGCAGCGGGCACTCGCCGCCCTTGTCGCAGATCGGGCAGTCCAGCGGGTGGTTGATCAGCAGGAACTCCATGTTCCCGTGCTGGGCCTTCTCCGCGACCGGCGAGGTGACCTGGGTCCGGACCACCATCCCCGGCATCACCTCGAGGGTGCAGGACGCCTGCGGCTTCGGCATCCCGCGGCCGTTGCCGGCGTCCGGGATGTCGACCAGGCACTGCCGGCAGGCGCCGACCGGGTCGAGCAGCGGATGATCACAGAACCGCGGCACCTCGACGCCGATCAGCTCGGCGGCCCTGATCACCAGGGTGCCCTTGGGCACCGACACCTCGACGTCGTCGATGGTGAGCGTGACCAGGTCCTCCGCCGGGGTCACCTCGGCGGACTTCTTGTCGGAAGTGACCGTCATGCACCTGCTCCTGGCTCTGTCGCATCGGACGCGGCTGCCGCCGCAAGGGCCGGCTTGCGGACGAAGATCGTGCTGCGTTCGTACGGGAAGAGTTCCCAGGCCGGCGTGTGCATGCCGGCCTCGAACTCGTCCCGGAAGTACTTGATCGCCGAGGAGATCGGCGAGGTCGCACCGTCGCCGAGGGCGCAGAACGAGCGGCCGAGGATGTTCTCGCACAGGTCGAGCAGCTTCTCGATGTCGCCCTCCTCGCCGCGGCCCTCCTCGAGCCGCTTGAGGATCTGCACCAGCCACCAGGTGCCCTCCCGGCACGGCGTGCACTTGCCGCACGACTCGTGCTTGTAGAACTCGGTCCAGCGCAGCACGGTCCGGACCACGGAGGTGGTGTCGTCGAAGCACTGCAGCGCCCGGGTGCCGAGCATCGAGCCGGCGGCGACCACCGAGTCGAAGTCGAGCACGAGGTCGAGATGCTCGTCGGTCAGCAGCGGCGTCGAGGACCCGCCCGGGGTCCAGAACTTCAGTGTGTGACCCTCGCGCATCCCGCCGGCCAGCTCGATCAGCTTGCGCAGCGTGATGCCGAGCGGCGCCTCGAACTGGCCCGGGTTGGCGACGTGGCCGGACAGGGAGAAGATCCCCATCCCCTTGGACTTCTCGGTCCCCATCGCGGCGAACCAGTCCGCGCCGTTGCCGATGATGCCCGGCACCGACGAGATCGACTCGACGTTGTTGATCACCGTCGGGCTGGCGTACAGGCCGGCCACGGCGGGGAACGGCGGCCGCAGCCGGGGCTGCCCGCGGCGGCCCTCCAGCGAGTCCAGCAGGGCGGTCTCCTCGCCGCAGATGTACGCGCCCGCGCCCGCGTGCACGATCACCTCGAGGTCGAAGTCCGTACCCAGGACGTGCTTGCCGATGTAGCCCGCCGAGTACGCCTCGCGGACCGCCTGCTGCAGCCGCCGGACCACGTGCAGCACCTCGCCGCGGACGTAGATGAAGGCGTACTTCGCCTTGATCGCGTACGAGGCGATGATCACGCCCTCGACCAGCGTGTGCGGGCTGGCCATCATCAGCGGGATGTCCTTGCAGGTCCCGGGTTCCGACTCGTCGGCGTTGACCACCAGATAGGTCGGGTTCGGGTTGTCCTTGGGGATGAAGCTCCATTTCATCCCGGTCGGGAAGCCGGCGCCGCCGCGGCCGCGGAGGCCGGAGTCCTTGACCGCCGCCACGACGTCGTCGGGCTGCAGCTCCAGCGCCTTGCGCAGCGCCTGGTAACCGCCGCCCTGCTCGTAGTTGTTGAGCTTCCAGGCGCGGTCGTCGCCCCAGTTCGCGGTCAGGACGGGCGTCAGCGTGTCGGCCATCAGGCCTTCCCCTCCTCGGTCTCTTGCTCGGGCTGCGGAAGGTTGTCCGGATCGGGAGCCTTCCAGCCGTTGGCCCGGGCCAGTTCGAGTCCGCGCAGGGACTGCGGCCCGGCGGTCGGCCCCTCGTCGGCCCGGCCGTCCGGGAAGCCGGCCAGCACCCGCTCGCCCTGCTTCCAGCTGCACAGCCGCGCCCCGCGGGTGGACTGCACCTCTTCGCCGGCCCGGAGCCGGTCCACCAGCTCGACGGCCGAGTCCGGGGTCATGTTGTCCATGAACTCCCAGTTGACCATCATCACCGGCGCGTAGTCGCAGGCGGCGTTGCACTCGATGTGCTCGAGGCTGATCTTGCCGTCCTCGGTCGTCTCGTCGTTGCCGACCTCGAGATGATCTTGGAGCCGGGCCAGCACCTCGTCGCCGCCCATGATCGCGCAGAGCGCCGTGGTGCAGACGCCGACGTGGTATTCGCCGACCGGCTTGCGCTTGTACATGGTGTAGAACGTCGCCACGCCGGAGACCTCGGCCGGGGTCAGGCCGAGGATGTCGGCGCAGATCTCGAT
The DNA here is from genome assembly GCF_059617205.1 of Microlunatus sp. YIM B11417. NCBI lineage: Bacteria > Bacillati > Actinomycetota > Actinomycetes > Propionibacteriales > Propionibacteriaceae > Microlunatus > Microlunatus sp. YIM B11417. Next base: position 661,166 of record NZ_JCAMPJ010000002.1, on the reverse strand, counting down.
CCCGGCCGGCGTGACCCGGCCGTCCACCGACTGCACCAGGTGCAGCATCGGCAGCAGCGCTGACCGGGCTTGCGGGTAGCGGGCCGCGATCTGGCGCAGCTCGTTGATCGTCTCTTCGCCGATCTGGGTCCCGGTCTCGGAGTAGTCGAGGCTCGGCTCGTCGAAGTGCGTCTTCATCTGGTGATGCCCGTTCTCGCCGCTCACCGATCAACACCGCCCATCACTGGATCCAAGGAAGCCACCGCGACGATCACGTCGGACACCATGCCGCCCTCGCACATCGCCGGCATCGCCTGCAGGTTCACGAAGCTGGGGTCCCGGAAGTGGGCCCGGAACGGGCGGGTGCCGCCGTCGGAGACGACGTGTGCACCGAGCTCGCCGCGCGGGCTCTCGACCGGCACGTAGGCCTGGCCGGGCGGCACCCGGAAGCCCTCGGTGACCAGCTTGAAGTGGTGGATCAGGGCCTCCATCGACTCACCCATGATGTGCTTCAGGTACTCGTTGGAGTTGCCCATGCCGTCGCTGCCGACGGCCAGCTGGGCCGGCCAGGCGATCTTCTTGTCGGCCACCATCACCGGGTCGTTCTGCATCTTGTCCAGCCGGTCGATGCACTGCTCGACGATCTTGACGCTCTGCCACATCTCCTCGAGCCGGATCCGGAACCGGCCGTACGAGTCACAGGTGTCCCAGGTGGGCACCTCGAAGTCGTACGTCTCGTAGCCGCTGTACGGCTGCTTCTTGCGCAGGTCCCAGTCGTAGCCGGTCGAACGCAGCGTCGGGCCCGAGATGCCGAGCGCCATGCAGCCGGCCAGGTCGAGGTAGCCGACGCCGCCGAGCCGACCCTTGAAGATCGGGTTCTCGTTGCAGAAGTCCGCGTACTCGGGCAGGTGCTTCTTCAGCCACTTGACCAGGTCGCGCAGATGATCAAGACCGTTGGCCGGAAGATCGTTCGCGACACCGCCGGGCCGGATGTAGGCATGGTTCATCCGCAGGCCGGTGATCAACTCGAACGCGTCGAGCACCTTCTCCCGCTCGCGGAAGCCGATCGTCATCACGGTCAGCGCGCCGATCTCCATGCCGCCGGTCGCGATACAGACCAGGTGCGAGGAGATCCGGTTCAGCTCCAGCATCATCACGCGGATGACCTGGGCCTTCTCCGGAATCTGATCTTCGATGTCGAGCAGCCGCTCCACGCCGAGGCAGTACGTCATCTCCTGCGACAGCGGCGACAGGTAGTCCATCCGGGTGCAGAAGGTCACGCCCTGGGTCCAGGTGCGGAACTCCATGTTCTTCTCGATCCCGGTGTGCAGGTAGCCGATGCCGGTCCGGGCCTCCGTGACCGACTCGCCCTCCATCTCCAGGATCAACCGGAGCACGCCGTGGGTGGACGGGTGCTGCGGTCCCATGTTGACGACGATCCGCTCGTCGCCGCGCTCGGCCTGGTCGGCGACGACCGCATCCCAGTCCTGGCCGGTGACGGTGTAGATCTGGTCGGCGTCGTCGTCGGCGAAGGCGCCGTACGGATCGGTGGTGGTGCTGGACATCAGTTGTAGCTCCTCCGCTGATCGGGAGGCGGAATGGAGGCGCCCTTGTATTCGACCTCGATGCCGCCGAGCGGATAGTCCTTGCGTTGCGGGTGGCCGGGCCAGTCGTCCGGCATCAGGATCCGGGTCAGCGCCGGATGGCCGTCGAAGACGATCCCGAACATGTCGTACGTCTCGCGCTCGTGCCAGTCCGCGGTCGGATAGGTCGGCGTGACGGACGGGACGTGCGGGTCGGCGTCAGGGGCGGTGACCTCGAGCCGGATCCGCCGGTTGTGCGTCATCGACTGCAGGTGGATCGCCACGTGCAGCTCGCGGCCGGTGTCGGCCGGGTAGTGCACGCCGGACACGCTGCTGCAGAACTCGAACCGCAGCTGCGCGTCGTCGCGGAGGTGCCCGACCAGCTCGGTCAGGTGCTCCCGCTCGATGTAGAAGGTGATCTCGCCGCGGTGCACGACGACCCGGTTGATCGCGGCGCGCGGATCGGACAACAGCTCGGTCATCCGCTCGTACACCTCGTCGAACCAGCCGCCGTACGGGGGCTGCGAACCGGCCGGGAACTCGACGGTCTTGATCAGCCCGCCGTAGCCGGACGTGTCCGGCGAGCCCTTGGCGCCGAACATGCCGCGACGCACGCCGATCACCTCGGCGCGGGTCTCCTGACCGCCTTGATCATCGGCGGTCTCGGTGCCGGGCACCGGCTCGGTGGACGGGTCCGCCGTGCCGCCGGTGTGCTGGGCCTTGGCCGACTTGCTCTCCGTACCCTCGTCGTCGCCCATGGCGCGGCGTGGCTTGTCGCTCATCGGAGCAGACCCTTCAGTTCGCGGGTCGGGACGTCGATCAGGGCGCGCTGCTCGGCCCGCTCGGCCGCCTCGTCGGCGTTCAGGCCGACCGGCAGGTCACGCACCTTGTCGCGCAGCTTGAACATCGCGTCGATCAGCATCTCCGGCCGCGGCGGGCAGCCCGGCAGGTAGATGTCGACCGGCACGACGTGATCGACACCCTGGACGATCGCGTAGTTGTTGAACATGCCGCCGGTGCTGGCGCAGACGCCCATCGCGAGCACCCACTTGGGGTTGTGCATCTGGTCGTAGATCTGCCGCAGCACCGGGGCCATCTTCTGGCTCACCCGGCCGGCGACGATCATCAGGTCGGCCTGCCGCGGCGAGGCCCGGAAGACCTCCTGGCCCCAGCGGCCCGAGTCGTAGCGCGGCGCGCCGTACGTCATCATCTCGATGGCGCAGCAGGCCAGGCCGAACGTGGCCGGCCAGAACGACGCACTGCGCATGTAGCCGAAGATGTTCTCGACCGTGGTCAGCAGCACCCCGGTGGGGAGCTTCTCCTCTACGCCCATATCAGCGCACCTCCGAAGACTTGGAGTTGGTGATCAGTCCCATTCCAGGCCCCCACGACGGAGCACGTAGATGTACGCGACGAACACGGTCACGATGAACAGGACCATCTCGACCAGCGCGAAGGTGCCCATCTGCTCGAACGAGACCGCCCACGGGTAGAGGAAGACGATCTCGATGTCGAACACGATGAACAGCATCGCGGTGATGTAGTACTTGACCGGGAATCGGCCGCCGCCGATCGGCTGCGGTGTCGGCTCGATGCCGCACTCGTACGAGTCGTACTTGGCCCGGTTGTAACGACCGGGACCGACGATCATGGTGGTCAGGATCGTCAGGCCGACGAACGCCGCGGCGATCGCCAGCATCATGACGATGCCCACGTACGGACTCACCACTGACCTGCCCTCCTCGTAACGTGCGCCGGAGACGCGGCGCGATCAGGGCGCGCCGCAAGCACGACGCCGGACAGGGTGGGACCCATTTCCGCTCCTGCTTGGTGTTGTTACCTGGCGCGCGCCGGCACCACGGCATTCGGGGTCTTGAGTTAGTGAAAACAATCACTAGCTCGGCGTCAGTCTACGACTCCTGATTCTGGCCCGCCACTTGACCCACCCCGGACTCGCCACGCCGGATTTCCCAACCCTGCAAGGAAGTTCTCCGTCATTTACGCACGCCGGAGCTTGCGTAAATGGCTCGGGTGCGGGCGGGTCAGGCTCCCGGGAGGCTGAGGTCGAAGCCGTCGGGCACGGGTCCGGACCCGATCCAGACCCGGGCCGCGGCGCACCGGTGCGGCGGAGCGACGGCGAACGCCCGGACGACGCCGGGGTCCGCTCCTCCGGCGTCCGTGATCGACTCGCCGGTGCCGGCCAGTTCGGCAGCGGCCAGTTCGAGGGCGTCGGCCAGCGGGTCCACCTGGTCCCGATCGGCGCCGACCAAGATCAACGAGGCCGGCGCGCGCTCCTTGATCAGGTTTCGCACGGCCCGCACCTCGGCGCCGTCGCGCAGCGCCCAGGCACGGTGCTGGCGCGCGGTGTCGATGTCCCAGGTCCCGGTCCGGTCGAGTTCGAGGCGGGGCAGGTCGAGGGTGGCGACAAGGCGGCGGGCGGACCGGCCGGCGGCGCCGTCCGGCCCGGCCTCCCGGACCAGCTGCTCGGCGGCCGGGCGGCGCAGGGCCAGCTGCAGCGGCTGTTCCGCGCCGGACCGGTCGACCGCGAGCAGACCGGGCGCGTCCGGGCGACGGGTGAGTTCGGCCGCCATCAGTTCGGCCGCGGCACCGGCCCCGGGCGCGTCGCCGGGCAGCACCAAGATCAACTCGGCCGGCCCCTCCAGCGCGGCGCGCAGTCCGGTGATCATCGCTGCCGCCGGGCCGCCGTCCGGATGATCATCGGCGACGAACCTGGCCGGCACGGACAGCTCGCGTTCCGGGCCGACGATGACCACGATCCGCCCGGCCCGCAGCCCGATGACGGTTCGGTCGATCAGCGCGACCCCGTCGACCTCCGCAGCCAGTTTGTCCGACCCGTACCGCCGCCCCGCCCCACCGGCCATCACGACGGCGACAGCATCAGCTTCCGGACTCGTCACTTCACCCACGTTCCTCGCGCTTTACCCACGTTGCAACCTGTGCAATGTGCCGGTTTTTCACGTTAACGTGAAAAACTGCGGCCCAGGAAAGGCTCAACCGGCGAGCGCGTCCCGCATCGGCACCAGCTTGGCGTTGGACTCGGCCAGTTCCGCCTCGGGATCGGAGCCGGCGACGATGCCGCAGCCGGCGTAGAGCCGGATCTGCCGCGGGTCGGTGTCGTCGATCTGGCCGCAGCGCAGCGCGATCCCCCACTCGCCGTCGCCGCGCGCGTCGATCCAGCCCACCGGGCCGGCGTAGCGACCGCGGTCCATCTTCTCCAGCTCGGCGATCGTGGTCCGGGCCAGGTCGGTCGGGGTGCCGCAGACGGCCGCGCTGGGGTGCAGGGCGGCGGCCAGCCCGAGCGCCGTGGTGCCCGGGTCGAGGGCGGCCGTGACGTCGGTGGCCAGGTGCAGCACGTTGGGCAGTTCCAGCACGTACGGGGCGTCCGGCACGTTCATCCCGGAGCAGTACGGCGCCAGCGCCGCGGCCACCGACCGGACCGCGTACTCGTGCTCCTCCAGGTCCTTGCTGGACCCGGACAGCGCGGCGGCCAGGGCGAGATCATGATCGTCGCGGCCGGTCCGGCGGATGGTCCCGGCCAGCACCCGCGAGGTGACCAGGCCGGCCTCGGAGCGGACCAGCATCTCCGGCGTCGCGCCGACCAGCCCGTCCACCAGGTAGGTCCAGCAGCGGCGGTAGGTCCCGGACAGCTGACGGACCAGCCAGCGCGGATCGAGGTCGCGGTCGGCCACGGCGAGCAGGTTGCGGGCCAGCACCACCTTGTCCAGCCCGTTGGCGTTGATCCGGCGGACCGCCTCGGCGACCGCGCCCTCCCACTGCGGCCCGCTCAGCGCGCCGTCGGCGTAGCTGACCGTGCGCGGCGACTCGGGCGCCCCGTCCGGTGCGGCTTCCGGCGGCGCCGCGGACCCGGCCAGTGGTGGCGTCAGGGTCGGTCGCGTGGGGTCGGAGATCTCGGTGATCCAGCTGCGGCCGCCGCGGCGCCCGTAGATGACCTCGGGGACGATCAGGACCGACTGCGAGTCGGTGTTGTCGGGGTCGAAGACGAAGCTGCCGAACGCCACCAGCCCGGAGCCGGACGGCGGATCGTCCAGGTCGGACTCGATCTCGGCGGCGTCGACCAGGTCGGCCCACCAGCGCTCGGCGTCGGCGAACGAGCTCGCCTTGTAGCGAGCCACCTCGCCGCAGCCGATCAGTCCGGACCCGTCCCTGACCCACGCGACGCCCTCGCGCCGCGGTAGCCGTACCGCAAGATCCCCGAGGTCGGCGGCCTCCCGGGTCCGGACCCGGAGCGCCGGCCGCTGCACAGCATCCACACCGATCAGGGTATGCCGAGTCCCGCCGAACCTCCCTACGCCCGGACCGGCGGCCGGTCCGGCTGACCGTCCGGGTGTGACCAAGATGACGGAGTTGAGGCCGGCTACGCAGGATTGCGTACCCCGGAGCCGCACCACGGCGGACGCGCCGGGCCGGGTCGCGGAGTGACGATGCGGGTGTCGGAGGAGGACATCATGAACACGCTCGTCAACACCACGCTCGCCGCCGTGCCACGGATCTGGATCACCGCGCGCCCGCTGGAGCGAGCCTGGTACGCGATCGCCGCCGTGCTGTTCACGAGCGGACTGTTCCACGTCGGCGAACTGCTGCTCACCGGCGCGTCCTGGGACGGTCCGACCTCGCTGCGGAAGGCCGCGACGTTCGGGCTGTCCTTCGGTCTCACCCTGGCCTCGGTGGTCTGGGCGAGCTCCTTCATCCGGATGGCCGGCACCGTGCGGGCGGTGGTGCTGTCCGCGTTCGCGGTGGTCTGCGTGATCGAGACCACGTTGATCACGCTGCAGGCGCAGCGCGGCGTGCCGTCGCACTTCAACTTCGAGACCCCGTTCGACACTGCGGTGTCGATGACCCTGGCCGGGGGCGGGCTGGTGATCATCGTCGTCGGACTGGTCCTGGCCGGGGCCGCGCTGCGGCAGACCGCCGAACTGGCGCCGGAGCTGCGGCTCGCGCTGCGGTTCGGCTTCGTCACGCTGCTGGTCGCGTTCGGCACCGGTGCGGTCATGATCGCCACCGGGGTGACCCTGGTCCGGTCGGGCGACCCGGCGACGGCGTACGCGACGGCGGGGTTCCTCAAGCCGCTGCATGCCGTCGCGATGCACGCCATCCTGGTGCTGCCCGGGATCGCCTGGCTGCTCGGCCGCACCGGCTGGGATCAGACGCGTCGGCTCAAGATCATCCGGTACGCGGTCGTCGGCTATGTCGTGCTGCTGGCCGGAGCGGTGATCATCTCCCTGCTCGGCCGAGTAGGCTGACGCGACCGTACCCGCGCTGGCGGAAGGGCCGAACCCATGAGCTGGGACCGATGAGCGACTTCGGCCGATGGAGCCTCGGCATCGGGTTGGCGCTCCTCGCCGCGGCCGTGGTCTGCCGGCTGCTGGACCAGATCCCGGCGACCGTGATCATCGGGATCCTCGGACTGCTCGGGATCGGCATCGCCGTCTACGACGCGATCTACGAGGCCCTGAGCCGCGCCGAGCTGCGCCGGCGCGGCCGGCGGTGAGGCCGCTCAGGCCCGCCATTCCTGCTGGTAGGCGGCGATCAACCAGGCGTCGATCCAGCCGCGGTCCGGCTCGTCCGGAAGTCGATCTTGGTCGAGCTCCGCGATCAACGCGTCGCGCAGCTCGTTGATCACCCGGAGCGTCTCGGCCAGCGGCACCTCGCCGGAGCGGATCGACCGGAGCAGAGTCCGGTGCGGCTCCGGGATCGGCAGCGTGATCCGGCCGGTCCGGGCGAACTCGAGCCCCTGGACGCCGAGCCGGGCCGCATGCATGGCGAACTTCGTGTCGTAGCCGTGCACGGCGACCAACTCGGGCCGGTTGGTGTGCCGGGACCGGGTGCCGTTCAGCGCGCCCAGCTGGCTCTCCAGGTAGCCGAGGAACCGCCGGATCGACCGCTTGCTGGCGAACCGGTGCGCGTTGGCGCGGACCTCGTCGGCCACCGGCGAGCCGACGACGATCTCGTCCTCCGGTACGAAGAGCGGCAGCAGGACGGTCGGGTTGCCGTCGGCAGCCAGCCGGGCCCACTTGCGCAGCGAGTAGACGAGCACGTCGAGATCGCCGGCACCGGATCGGTTCCGGAGCCCGCCCGGCCGGTCCCACGCGGTGTGCCGCTCGAACTGGTCGAACGGAATCGTGCGGCCGCCGGGCGTGGTGATCCGGGCCAGGCCGATCACGTACGCCTCGGGCTCGATGCAGAAGCCCATCTCGTCCCGGTCGTCCTGGCCGCTGATCGACGTTCCGTGCACGCCGGAGCCGACCTGGACCAGCAGCTTCAACCCCCGCTGGGCGATCTCCCGGGCCGCCGCGGAGGCATGGGTGTGTGCCGGGTAGGCCGACGGCAGCTCGTGCATGATCACTCCTCTCGACGGGCTTCGATTGTGACCAGCCGGCGCGCCGTGGGCCAGTGGATTACCGGCCTTCGATCCGGAGCCGGCCGTTGGACACGGCCGCGGTGATCCTGCGGTCTGCGTCACGCTGCTTGGCAACCTTGATCGTGGACTTGGCGTCCCGGAGGTCGGTCTTGATCTTGTAACCAGCGTCCGGCACCCGGATGGTCGTGTTCCCGTCGGCGGAGCGGGTCTCGACCGTGGCCGGCGGCTCGTCGAACTCCAGGATCACGTACCCGTTGTCGGACTTGGCGGTGACCTGGTCCGAGGTGAGCCGTTCGGCGCGCAGGCTGCCGTCCCGGGTGGCCAGCACGACCGGCCCGGAGACCTGGTCGAGGTTGAGGTTGCCGTCGGTCACCTTGATCTCGAGCGGTGCGGTGAACCCGTTCGCGACGACGCTGCCGGTGTCGGCGATGATCTTGACCGGTACGTTCGACGGCACCTCGACCCGATGCCGGAGCCGGCAGTCGATCACCACGCCGGAGCAGACGCCGCCGAGCTTGATCGTGTCGTCGCCGACCTTGGACCAGTCGGCGCGCGCCGTACCGGCGGTCTTCTCCGCCTCGAACCAGCGGGTCACGGTGACCTTGCGGTTCGGGCCTTCGGCTGGCGCCACCGGGACGACCTCGAGCTCGCCGAGGTCGGAGTCGATCACGATCCGGTCGCCGGTCAGCTCGTACGTCGCGACCTCCGGCGTGCCGTTGCCGACCTTGGTGACGGCACAGGAGGCGCCGGCCAGGGCGACCATGATCACGGCGAGCAGGGCGCCGGCCCGGGCTGGGGTGAAGGAAGTCATGACATCGGAGGCTATGAAGATCAACACCGGCCGCACATGCGGAAACCCCCTGGCAACCGCCCCCACCGCCCCCGTACCCCTGTCGTCCGACCGGACTACGACTGCCCTCGGACAACGTGGAGACTTCCGCCGCGTCCGGTGCCCTCGAGTTTCCACGAAACTCGGTCGCCCCGCCGCCGAAGCCCGGGCACACTGACCCGCATGGTTCCGCCAACCCCGATCCCCGTCGGTGCCACCGCCCTGCGCCCGGTCTGGACCGACCTGCCCGAGCGGGTCAGGCTCGAGATCGAGCTGATGGCCGGCCAGCCGGTGGTCGAGGCGCGATCCCAGGGCAGCGGTTTCACCCCGGGCTTCGCGTCCCGGCTGGTGCTGGCCGACGGCCGCCGGCTGTTCGTCAAGGCCGCCAGCTCCGCGTACCCGTGGATGATCGAGGCCTACCAGGCCGAGGTGGACAAGCTGCGGCTGCTGCCCGCCGCGGTCCCGGCGCCGCCGGTGATCTTCGACCGCCGAATCGTGGTCGACGGCGAGGACTGGCTGATCTCCGGCTTCGCCGACGTCGACGGCCGGCCGCCGCTCCGGCCCTGGCGGGAGGACGAGGCCACCGCCGTGCTGCGCTGTGCCGCCGACCTCGGCCGGGTCCTGACACCGCCGCCCGCCGGAGCCGACTGGATCGGCCTGGAGGCCGAATTCGAGCGGAGCACCGAGGACTGGGCGACGATCATCGAGCAGGGCCTGCTGCCGGCCGAGGTCGCCGGGATCGGTGCCGACCTGGCCCGGGACTTCCTGACCAGGATGCCGAGGACCACCCTGGTCCACTGCGACCTGCGCGACGACAACGTGATCATCGGTGCCGACGGCCAGGTCCACGTCTGCGACTGGAACTTCCCGGTCCTCGGCCCGGTCTGGACCGACGCCGTCACCCTGGCCATCTCCATGCACGGCGACGGCCTGGACGCCGACCGGCTGCTCGCCGCGACCGGAGTCGTCGACGATCCGGCCCTGGTCGACGGCTTCCTCGCCGTGCTGCTCGGCTACTTCACCATCGCCGGCCGACGGCCCGAAGTGGACAACTCGCCGTACCTGAGAACCCACCAGCGCTGGTACGCCGACGCCACCGGGGACTGGCTGCTCCGGCGTACCTCTGCTGTCAGCTAAACGATCTTGGGTAGCGGGCCGCGGTCGGCCAGGGTTGATCACACCACAAGAGGCAGGAGTGATCATGACCGCAACGCAGACCGAGCGGCCGCAACCGTTCGGTGACCATCTCAACGCACGGCTGTTGGAGCAGCGGATCATCGTGCTCGGCGTCGAGGTCGACGACGCGATCGCGAACCAGATCTGTGCCCAGCTGCTGCTCCTGTCGGCGCAGGACCCGCGGCGCGACATCACCATCTACATCAATTCACCGGGCGGTTCGGTCAGCGCCGGGCTGGCCATGTACGACACGATCCAGATGATCCCGAACGACGTCAGCACGCTGGCGATGGGCCTGGCCGGCAGCATGGCGCAGATCCTGCTCTGCACCGGCACCAAGGGGAAGCGGTACGCGCTCCCGCACGCGCAGATCCTGATGCACCAGGGATCGGCCGGGTTCGGTGGCACGGCCGCGGACATCGAGATCTACGCCCGGCAGCTGGACCGGACCTCGCAGGTGGTCAACCAGCTGATCTCCGAGCACACCGGTCAGCCGGTGAGCAAGATCATCGAGGACAGCCAGCGGGACCGCTGGTTCAGCGCCGAGGAGGCGCTGGCGTACGGCATGGTCGACAAGATCATCCACCGCGTCGAGGACGTACGGCCCGCGGCGGCCGGAAAGGTCGGTTTGTGATCATGGGCCAGTACACCATTCCCACGGTGGTCGAGCGCACGCCCACCGGCGAGCGCGCCTTCGACATCTACTCCCGGCTGCTCAACGAGCGGATCATCTTCCTCGGCACGGAGATCGACGACGGGGTGGCCAACGTGATCATCGCGCAGTTGCTGCACCTGGACTCGGAGAGTGCCGGCCTCGACATCAACCTGCACATCAATTCGCCGGGCGGCTCGTACAGCGCGGTGATGGCGATCTACGACACGATGCAGTTCGTCCGATCCGACGTGGCCACCTTCTGCATGGGGCAGGCCGGCGCGGCCGCCGCGGTCCTGCTGGCGGCCGGGACGCACGGCAAGCGGGCCGTGCTGCGGCACAGCAAGGTGCTGCTGCAACAGCCGTCCGGCGGCGCCCGCGGCACCCTGCCCGACCTCGCCGTCCAGGCCAAGGAGATGGCCAAGCTGCGCGAGGAGATCGAGGAGGTGATGGCGCAGCACACCGGGCATCCGGCGAGCAAGATCAGGATGGACAGCGACCGGGACCGCGTGTTCGGCGCCGAGGAGGCCGTCGCGTACGGCCTCGCCGATCAGGTGGTGACCACCCGGAAGGTTCTCGATCCGGCCTACGCCTAGGAGTGCGCCTAAGCCGCGAGGCAGGTGATGTCGCCGCGGCCGGACTGGCGCGGGGCGAGCGGTCGGGCGATCTCCATCGGCCGCTCGTCCGTCGCCGGCAGTTCGCGCAGCCGGCGCCGGGCTCGCCGCTTCCGGTTGCCGATCGGGACGACCACCCGGGAGGTCCGCAGCTCGACCAGCTCCCGGCCGACCATCGCGACCAGGTCGACCAGTTCGATCCGGAGCGCGTCGCAGACCGCGCCGAGCACCTCCGACGAGGGCTCCTTGCGGCCGCGCTCGATCTCGGAGAGGTACGGCACCGAGACGCCTGCCGCCTCGGCCACGTCGGCCAGGGTGCGGCCCTGACGCTGCCGGGTCCGGCGCAGCGCGGCGCCGATCAACGACCGCAACAGCGGGTCCTTGGCCTTCGGCTGATCGATCTCCTCGGCGCGCATGCGCCCAAACTAACCCGGCGCGCGAAACCCCGTCGCCGCGGTTCGCTGCCGGCTGAACTCAGCCGGCCGGCGGTCGGTCCGGCTTCTCGGCCGCCTCCGCCTCGGCCGCTGCGGCCTGCTTCGCGGCCTCCGCCGCTGCCGCCTCGGCCTTCGCGGCGGCCACCTCCGCCTGCCGCGCCGAGCGCCCGGTGAGCCGGCGCAGCACCGGCCACTCCAGCCGGGTGTAGCCCGAGGAGTGCACGGCGACGGCGAGCACCATGCTGCACAGCACGACGATGCCGGCGGTCGAGGACATGTGCCAGAACGCCGTGACGATGCCCGTACCGGAAGCGAGCATGGCCAGTGCCCGCGCCACGTTGACCGTCTTGGAACCGGTCAGCCGGCCCCGGAACGTCTCCTGCTGGTTGATCATGACCAGCGCCGCCAGCAAGGGGATCGCGACGGCGAAGGCGGTCACGCAGACCAGCGGCAGGCCGGCCAGCGGTCCTTCGGTCAGGAACGGCTGCACGAGCACCAGTGCGACGGCGATCATGCCGCCGTAGATCACGTTGTTCTGGCGGATCCACTCGCGTTCCTGCCCCGGCTGGCGGCGCAGCCAGTCGGCCGGATCCTGTTCGGCGTCCTCGGTCACGGCCAGACTCTACGACGCCGGCCGCCGGAGATCAGGGCGTCAGGATCCAGAGTTGCTCGCACGGCAACGGAGCGAGCCCCTGGCCGGCTTGATCGTCGACCGTCACCCGGAGTCCCGGGAAGCGGCTGCCGATGGCTTGGGCGTACTGCTCCGCGGCCGATGGAGCGGCTCGATAGGTCCGAAGGATGTGGGGGCCGAACCACAATCGGACCCGGTGCTCTGCCGTGTCGGTGGCGTCCGGAGTGACGCTCATGACCGGCTCCGAGCGGAGAAGAACGAGAAAGCAGCGATGATCACTGGACCCTCCCAGAAGTCCGGTTTCCAGCTACCAGGCGTGAACAAAACCGTCCAACCAACTACTCATCCGCGTTGATTATGTGCAGCGGCGGCTTCAGTCCATCACCAGGATTGGTACCGAACGGGACCAAGATCAGCGCAGTGTTGCCTCAAGACCTGGCGTTGCGCAGCCGGATCCCGCTGAACCCGAGCGTGCTGGTGATCACCGCGGACCAGAAGTCGTGCAGCCGTGGCAGCACCCGGAGCTGGATCCCGGCCCGCTCGTGCAGGGCGAACAGGTCGCCGACGGGCTCCGCCGGACCGAGCGGTACGACCTCGGACTCGGTCACCACCGCCGGCGGCTCGTCGGTGTCGTCCACCGGGCGGAAGCCGGCCGGGTCGAACCGGTAGACGTACAGCTGGACGGTCCGGATCGCCTCCAGCCAGCCGAACTCGATCGCGTGCACCCGGTTGCCACCACCCGGCCCGATGATCCTGGCCACGTCGTCGGAATGGCTGTCCGGCCGGGCCCAGGCCATCGCCCGCGGGCACTGCCGCGGGAACCAGTAGTTGTGCGCCCGGTGCGCGGGCACCGCCCACACGTACGCCTCGGAGACCTGGGCGGTCTTGGCGACGTGCGGCGCGAACCGGGTGATCGTCGGGTCCTCGGAGAAGTGGTAGACGGCGTCCTCGGTGAACTCCATGATCAGCGCTTGCGCTGCTTCTGCTGCGACAACGCCGCCTCCCGCTTGCGCTTCTGCTCGTCCAGCATCCGCTGCTGCTCCTGCTGTTGCTGGCGCAACTGGTCGGCATCCACCGAGATCAACAGGAACAGGGCGACGATGCCGGCGATCGCGATCGACCAGAACGGCGACCCGCCGAGCAGCATCGGGAACGTCACCAGGACACAGATGTCGAAGCCGGCGATGATCTTGGTGGTCAGCCCGGGCGGGAACGCACCGGCCTGGGTGGCCACCATCGGGGCGGCGAAGTTGACCGGCTTGGACTGGGTCCAGCGCACCGCGCCGAGCAGGCCGGCCGCGCCGGTTGCCAGTGCCATCAGGAACGCGTCGAAGATCGACCGCTGCTCGGCCCCCTCACCGAAGCCGACGAACGAGGCGGTGATCGCCAGCGCCCAGACCAGCGCGACGCCGGCCGGGATCGCGATCGTGGCGAGTTTGATCTTGCTCGTCGGGTACGGCAGGCAGCGGGCCAGGCCACCGGTCCGGGTCAGCACCCGCAGGCCGCCGAGCAGCGGGATCAGCGCCGCGAACAGGGCGATGCCGCCGATCACCGGCGCGATCCGGCTCAACCCCAGCGCGTCGGCCGCGTACGGGATCGCGACGGTGGCCAGCACCACCAGCAGCGGCTGCGGGAACCGCCAGAGCCGCTGCCACTCCCGCCAGGTCAACGCCTGGAGGCCGATCCCCTTGCCCCGCTTGGGCTTCACGTGGCCGATCTCGACCGCGCGCTGCTCCACCACGATGTCGCGGACCAGGCCGACGTCGAGGGCGAAGAAGGCGCCCGAGATGCCTCCGGCCAGGGCACCGCCGCTGACCAGCCGGGACCGCCGGATCCGGCGCAGCCGGCCGGCCGCGAAGCCGATCCCGATCACGAAGATCACCAGCCCGGCCGCCAGGACGGCGAGCGCGATCTCCACCGACCGGTCCGGGCCGAGGTCGATCGACAACCAGTTCGCGGCGACGGCGATCACGCCGCCGAGCGCCGCGACGCCGATCCAGGCGAACAGATAGGACAGCAGCCGCACCGGCAGCCGCCGCTCGGCGCCCTGCTCGGCCGCCGCGAACGTCACCGCCGCCATCGCCGACATCGCGGTCGCCGCGGCCCAGGCGAGCACCGCGGGAAGCCCGGACCCGGTCAGCGCGGCGACCAGGGCGCCGATCGCGAGGCCGCCGACGAAGGCGATCACCAGGGCCGAGACCAGCCGCGAGGTCAACAGCTTCCGTCGGTCCACCGGCGCGTCGAGCAGCCAGAAGCCCTCGGCGGCCGACGCGAGCACCGGGCCGAACAGCCGGCTCGCGGTCAGCGCCACGGCGACCGACAGCGCCAGTGAGCCCCAGGGCAGCACGGCCCGCGCGGACAGGCAGGAGTCGCTGGCGCACTGCGCGACCACCTGCTGTGCGCTGATGATCACGTTGACGATCATGGCGCCGACCATGGCCAGGCCGAGGATCGCGATGTAGGCGTCGTGCAACGCCTCGCCCAGCTTCTTGGTGGCCCGGCCGGTCCGCCAGTCCTTGATCATCAACTTCAGCTCGCGCGCGGACGCGGGCTGAAGATCGGGCATCTGGTACGGGGTGAAGTCCTCGGCGCCTTCCGCGGAACTCATCGGCGGTTGATCCCCAGCTCGACCACCCGGGTCGCCACGGTCTCCACCAGCGACGGCTCGTGGCTGGCGAACACGATCGCCAGCCCCTTCTTGCGTTCGTTCTTGAGCCGCTCGGCCAGCCACGTCACGCCCTCGGTGTCCAGCCGCTGCTCCGGCTCGTCCATGATCAACAGCTTGCGCGGCCGTACGAAAGCGGTGGCCAGGGCCAGCCGCCGCCGCTGGCCGGACGACAGGGTGCCGGGCAGCTGGCCCGACTGCGGCACCAGTTGCACCTCCTCGAGCACCTCGTCCACGACCGACTCGGTGTCCTCGATGCCGTGCGCCCGGGCCAGCAGGTCGAGGTGCTCGACCACGCTCAGGTCCGGGAAGAAGTCGAGGTCGTCGATCACGGTCGCGACGTCGCGACGGATCTGCGGGGAGGTCTCCGACATCGGCGTACCGTCCACCTCGATGGTGCCCTCGTCCGGCTTGTCGGCGCCGACCAGGCAGCGCAGCAGCGTCGACTTGCCGGAGCCGTTCCGCCCGGTCAGGGCGACCGCCTCGCCCCCGTGCACCTCGATGCTGAACTTGTCCAAGATCGTGTTCGGGCCGTAGGCACGTTTCAGCCCGGAGACCTTGAGCACGGTGGGTCGCTTCGCCATGGCGTCGATTCTGGCGCACTCACGGCGGGTCGGCCGCCCGACCCCCTCGGCACGCGGGCCGGGATCAGGGTCGGCGCCGATTGTCGGACCGGGATGGCAGGCTGGGGTCATGTCCGAGCACCCAGCCCGCGCGACCCTTGCCAAGCGCCGCGCCGACGTCTCCGCCATGTTCGACCGGGTCGCGGAACGGTACGACCTGGCCAACGACGTCATCTCGCTCGGACAGGACCGGGCCTGGCGCAAGGCCGTCGTCGAGGCGGTCCGGCCCCGGCCCGGGATGAAGATCCTCGATCTGGCGGCCGGCACCGGCACCTCCAGCCAGACCTTCGCCGACGAGGGCGCGACGGTGTTCCCGACCGACCTCTCGCTCGGCATGCTCGCCGTCGGCAAGCGGCGGCTGCCCGGCCTCGGCTTCGTCGCCGGCGATGCTCTCCAGCTTCCGTACGTGGACGACGCCTTCGACGCCGTCACGATCTCGTTCGGCCTGCGCAACGTCGAGCACACCGAGGCCGCGCTGGTCGAGCTGCGCCGGGTCACCCGGCCGGGCGGGCGGCTGGTCATCTGCGAGTTCTCCACCCCGACCTGGAAGCCGTTCCGGCTGGTGTACCGCAACTATCTGCTGGCCGCGCTGCCGCGGATGGCCGACCTGGTGTCGAGCAACCCGGCGGCCTACCGCTATCTGGCCGAGTCGATCCTGGACTGGCCGGACCAGCAGCGGCTGGCCGAGCTGATCGGCGCCGCCGGCTGGTCGCAGGTCGAGTGGCGCAACCTCAGCAGCGGGATCGTCGCGCTGCACCGGGCGACGGCTTAGGCGGCACGATGGCTGGCGAGGTCATGCTCGGGTCGTACGCGGCACGCAGCTGCGCGGTGAAGACCCACAACGCGTTCGACCGCACGATCGAGCACCCGGGGACGGAGCCCGACGATTCGCTGGCCGAGCTGTTCGACGGTGGGCTGACGTACCAGAGCGAGGTGCTGAACCGGCTGCTGCACGCCTGCGCCGAGCCGGTGCTGGACCTGCGCGAGCTGGCCGATCACCCCGGCGAGATCCGTACCGGCGCCTGCGCCGAGGCGGTCGCGGCCGGCCTGCCGGTGATCATGGGCCCGACCCTGCCGCCGGACACCGTCGGTCGCCGGCTGGGCAATCCGGACCTGCTGGTCCGCGGCGCCGACCGGGCCGACGGGAGGCCCGGCTATCACCCGGTCGAGGTGAAGTGGCACAAGATCATCGAGCGGCTGCGGCAGCGGGAGGAGCCGGTCGCGGAGCTGCCGTACACGGAGTTGATCAAGCCCGGCCCGCAGCACCGGACCATGATCAGCGGGTACGGGGCGCGGGTCGCCAGCCGGGAGGCTGACTTCCTGCAACTGGCGCACTACTGGCGGATGCTGGAGCAGCTCGGCTGGGCGGCCGACGAGCCGAGCGTGGCGGTGATCGGCACCGATGATCATCCGGAACGGGCCGGCGAAGGGCCGGTGCTGACGTGGCTCCGGCTCGACCAGCCGACCGTCCGTACCTTCTCCCGCAGCCAGCCCGAGGGCTGGCGGCTGCGCACCCTGCTGGAACGGTACGACCACGAGTTCGAGTTCCGGCTCGCCGTCGCCGACACCGCCGACCGGCGCCGCGGCGGGGCCGACGACCCGGCGCCGCTGGTGGTGCCGATCGTGGTCGACGAGTGCGCCCGCTGCCAGTGGTGGGACCACTGCCGCCCGCAACTGCACGAGGACGACGTCAGCCTGCGGGTGGACAAGGGCCGGCTCGACGTCCGCGAGATCGCCACCCTGCGGCGGAACGGGATCTTCACGATCACCGACCTGGTCGACGCGGATCTGGAGGCGCTCCTGGAGCGGTACCTGCCCGAGGTGCAGCACCGGACCGGCGCCGAGTCCCGGCTCCGGACGGCGACTCGGAGGGCCTGGATGATCGTCAGCGGCATCCCGCTGGAACGCGTCACCGCCGGCCCGATCGACCTGCCGCCGGCCGCGCTGGAGATCGACTTCGACATCGAGACCACCGCCGGCGGCCTGGTCTACCTGTGGGGGTTCCTGATCAACGACGGCGGGCGGCCGCGCTACCAGGCCTTCTCCACCTTCACCGATCTCGACCACGACGCCGAGCAGGCGCTGGCCGTGCAGGCGCTCGGCTGGCTCCATGATCAAGTAGCAGCGGCCGAGTCCACGCTGATCTATCACTACAGCAGCTTCGAACTCGCCGCGATCGAGCGGCTGGCCAAGGGCACCGACGATCCCACCCTGCTCTGGGCCCGCGGCCTGGCCCGGACCAAGCCGGAGCGGGTCCGCGAGGAACTGACCGGTTTCGTCGACCTGCTCGACGTGGTGAAAGAGCACTACTTCGGCGCCGACGGCCTGGGCCTGAAGGTGGTCGCCCGAGCCAGCGCCGGCTTCGCCTGGCGAGACGAGGACCCAGGCGGCCTGAACTCCCAACTCTGGTTCGCCGAAGCCGTCTCCGGCGAGACCGCCGAGCAGCGAGCGTCGGCCCGGCAGCGGGTGCTCGACTACAACGAGGACGACGTCCGCGCCACCGCCGCCGTCCGCTCCTGGCTCCGCGCGCAACCCTGATCCCGACCGGCCCGGCTGGTGGCGTGGCGGCCGAAGTCGCGGAGGTCGCGCGGCTGCCGGGCGGGGCCTCGGATCGTGCGGCCGGGCCCGCCCGCACTTCAATCACCCGAGCCCGCACCTCTCCGCCTCTCCACGCCCTTCACCGACCGGTCACTTCCGCAGCGACACGCCGCCAGAACGCCTGCTTTTGTGACCGGTCGGCGAAATTTCAGAGGTCGGCGGTGAGCCGTTGGAGTTCGGTGTTCAGGGTGCGGCGGTGCTGGCGATCGATGGTGGCCTCGACGATCTCGATGCCGAGCGGAGGCTCGGCGAGGACCTCGGCCAGCTCCTCGTCCCGGGCGACCCGGTGGAAGTGGGCGCCGAGGCCGCCGGCGAGGCGTTCCAGGTCGACGGCGTGCGAGGTGCCGAAGATGCGCTCGAAGGCCCGCAGGTGGGAAGGGGCGCCGTACTCGAGGGTGGCGAAGATGCTGCCGCCGTTGTCGTTCGCGACGATCACCCGGAGGTCGGGGCGGGGCTCGTCGGGACCGATGATCAGGCCGCCGAGGTCGTGCAGGAAGGTCAGGTCGCCGAGCAGTGCGTGGGTGGGGCGGCCGGTGGCCAGCGCGATCCCGGCGGCGGTCGAGGCTGAGCCGTCGATGCCGGCCAGCCCACGATTCGCGTACGTGACGGGCGGCGCGGCCGAGATCGGAGCAAGATCAAGATCGCGGACCGGGTTGGACGAACCGGTGAACAGGGTGTCCTGACCGCCGAGCGCGGCCCAGACCGTCCGGGCCAGTCCCGGTCCGGTGAAGTCGGGGTCGTCGGCGAGCCGGCGGTCGACCAGAGCGCCCAGCCGTTGATCATGATCGCGCCAGCGCTCCAGCCAGGCCGGATCGCCGGGCTCCGGTGCGATCGCCGGGACCACCCGGGCCACGCCGACGCCGGCGTCGTCCCACCGGGCATACGGCGTCACGCCGATGATCTCCACGTCGTCCCGGGCCAGCAGCCGGCTCACCGGACGGGACAGGGTCGGGTGGCCGATCACGATCACGCGTTCGATCTCGTCGGCCAGTTCGGTGGTCAGCAGCAGCCGGTAGAGCGCGATCGCCGCGCCGCCGCGGCGGGCGTTGCTGGACGGCTCGGCGAGCAACGGCAGCCGGGACCGCTCGGCCAGGTCCGCCGCAGCGGCACCGGTCTCCGGATCGGCGTCGCCGGCGATGATCACGGTCTGCGGACCGGCCGGCAGCGGCACCGGCTCGGCGACCCGGGACGGTGATGCGATGATCACCGGCGGCCGGGTGTTGATCGCCACCGGCGTCGGGGTCAACGGGTCGCTGAACGCGATGTTGAGGTGCACCGGACCGGGATCGGCCGACCGTTCCCCCGTCGCCGCCACCACCAGCCGGGCGGTGTGGAACTGCCAGTGCCGTACGTCGCCGCGATGATCATCGAACTGCGCCGACGCCACCACGTGATCGGCGAACACGCTGCGCTGATCGGTGGTCTGGTTCGCTCCGGTGCCGATCAGATACGCCGGCCGGTCCGCCGTGATCATGATCAACGGGATCCGGCTGTGCGCAGCCTCCAGCACCGCCGGATGCAGATTGGCCACCGCCGTGCCGGACGTGGTGATCACCGCGACCGGCTCGCCGCTCGCCTTGGCCAGCCCGAGCGCGGTGAAGCCGGCGCTGCGCTCGTCGGTCCGGATGTGCAGCCGGAGCAGGTCGATCCGGTCCGCCTCGAAGATCTCGTACGCCAGCGGAGCGCTCCGGGATCCGGGCGCGACGACCATCTCCCGGACGCCGCGCGAGATCAACTCCTCGATCACCGTACGGGCGCACTGGGTGGCGTCGGTCATCGCGAGCCCTCCCGGTCCAGCAGCCGCGTCTGCATGAGCCGAGCCTGCCAGAACGTGTGCTCCTCCGGCGCGGCGGCCAGCCGATTCAGTCGATCAAGATCGGGATTCACCTCGGCCACCGGCAACCAGCCCCGCTCCGCCACCAAAGACCCGGCCACAAGATCATCGCCGAGCAGCGGCACGGTGTTCAGCCCGCACGCGTACGGCAACTCGGGCAACGCCGCCGCCAGGGCCACCCCGGCCCGGATCCCGATCGAAGTCTCCAGCGCGCTCGACACCACGACCGGCAACCCGATCCGTTCCGCGATCTCGAGCGCCGCCCGGACCCCGCCGAGCGGCTGCACCTTGAGCACCGCGATGTCCGCCGCGCCGAGCTCGGCCACCCGGTACGGATCCTCGGCCCGCCGGATCGACTCGTCGGCCGCGATCAGGATCCCGGTCCCCCGCAAGTCCCGGCGCAGCTCGGCCAGCTCCTCGACGGTCCGGCACGGCTGCTCCGCATACTCCAGCCCGAACCGATCCAACTCCTTCAGCGCCCGCGCCGCCGCCGAGACCGACCAGCCGCCGTTGGCGTCGACCCGGATCCGGCCGTCCGGCCCGAGCGCGTCCCGGACCGCCTCGACCCGGGCCAGGTCGTCGGCCAGGGTCTGGCCGGCCTCGGCCACCTTCACCTTCGCGGTACGGCAACCCGACCCGGCCGCGAGCTCGCGGGCCCGGTCGGGCCCGACCGCCGGCACGGTCGCGTTGACCTCGACCCGGTCCCGGACCTGGGCCGGCCAGCCGACGTTGGCCGCCTCGTCCGCGGCCCGCAGCCAGGGCACCAGCTCGGCGCCGCCGTAATCGAGGAACGGGCTCCACTCGGCCCACCCGGCCGGGCCCCGCCAGACCATCCCGTACCGGGTGTCGATGCCGCGGAAGCGGACCCTCATCGGAAGGCGGTACGTGATCGGCTGCACCGGACCAGTCTCGCCTGTGCCGGTCGGCCGACTGCGCCAACCCGTTCGCAACTGTTCGGCCAGGCTTTCGCCGGAGCGTCTCGCGCGCGTCGCCGGTCGCTGCCTAGCGTCGTGAGTCCAGGGACGAGAACTTCGAGGAGACGCACGATGCCCGACCCCCAATCCCACTCCCGGCCCGGTGCCACCACCGACGGCACCGGCCGGCGCCAGTTCCTCCGCGGCGGACTCGCGGCCGCGGCCTCACTGGCGACGCTGGGCCCGCTCGAGGCCCTCGGCGCCCGGACCGCCCCGCTGACCAAGCACGCGATCGGCCCGGACTACGGGCCGCTGAGCCCGGTCAAGGACCACACGACCGGACTGGAGCTGCTTCGGCTGCCGAAGGGATTCGAGTACCTGTCGTTCGGCTGGACGGGTGACGAACTGTCCGACGGCAGCCCGACGCCGGGCGCGCACGACGGGATGGCCGCCTTCCACCGCCGCGACGACAAGATCGCGATCGTCCGCAACCACGAGGTCGGCAGTTTCAGCGGCGCGTTCGCCGAGCCGGCGTACAACCCGAACGCGGGCGGCGGCACCACGACGTTGATCTTCGACCCGGGGGCCGGTGAGTTCACCGAGGCCAGGGCCAGCCTGTCCGGCACGATCCGCAACTGCGCCGGCGGCCCGACCCCGGGTGGCAGTTGGCTGACCTGTGAGGAGACCACGGTGGTCGGCGCCGACGGCACCCGGCACGGGTACGTCTTCGAGGTGCCGCACCACAAGGCCGGTGATCCCCGGCCGATCAAGGAGATGGGCCGCTACAGCCACGAGGCCGTTGCGGTGCATCCGCGGACCGGCGTGGTCTACCTGACCGAGGACGACACCCCGGCCGGCTTCTACCGCTTCATCCCGAACCGCCGGCACACCCTGTCCGCGGGCGGCAAGCTGCAGATGCTCGTGATCAAGACCGACGACGGCTCCTCGTACAGCACGTACGCCGATCCGACCGGCACCGAGTACGAGACCTCCTGGGTGACCATCGACAACCCGGACTACGCGCCCGGCGAGGTACGGCCCGCCCTGCAAGGCCAGGCCAAAGGCGCCGCCGTGTTCCGCCGGCTCGAGGGCGCCTGGTGGGGCAACGACCGGGTCTACCTCGTGTCGACCAGCGGCGGGCCGAAGGGGCAGGGCCAGGTCTTCGAGTACGACCCGGCCGAGGAGCGGCTGCGCGTCCTGTTCGCGTCGCCGGACGCCTCGGTCCTGAACAACCCCGACAACATCTGCGTCAGCCCGCGCGGCGGCATCGTACTCTGCGAGGACGGCGACTCCGGCGAGTACCTGCACGGCCTGACCACCGACGGCGAGATCTTCCCGTTCGCGCTGAACCAGGTGGTGATCCCCGAGGGTGGCGTACCGGGCAAGAAGGTGGCGCCGGGCGACTACGGCGGCTCGGAGTGGTGCGGCTCGACGTTCGAGCCGAAGGAGGGTAAGTGGCTGTTCGCCAACGTCCAGTCCCCCGGGATCACGTTCGCGATCACCGGCCCCTGGCAGAACGGGTCCCTCTAGCCCCGTCCGCCCCACCTCACCAAGTTTCCTGTCGCTTTACCCAGGAAACTTCTCTGGTAAAGCGCCAGTTTTTCACGTTCCGTGAAAAACTGCCGCGACCGTCGGCAGGCCCACAGGCTCACCCGAAGAGGTGGCCGCGGGCCGGCTGAGAGACTGGCGGGGTGCTGATTGTCGAACCCACGCCGGAGGCGTTGACTCCGGCGCTGGCGGCGGCGCTGGCCGGCGGGGAGCCGGTCGCGCCGCTGCCCCTCGACCCGGCGGAGCGACGGACGGCGTTGGAGATGCTCCGGCCGGACCAGCCGCTCGAGTCGGGCGACATCGCCGCACTGCTCGCCACCTCCGGGTCGACCGGTCAACCCAAGGGCGTCCTGCTCTCGGCGGCCGCCATGATCGCCGGCGCCGAGGCGACCCATGATCGACTTGGCGGGCCGGGGTCGTGGACGCTGGCGCTGCCGGCGCACTACGTGGCCGGGTTGATGGTGATCGTCCGTGGGCTGGTCGCCGGCCGGCCGGTGATCACGGTCCGCGGTGATCTTGCCGATCTCACCGCGCCGGCCGGGCCGGGGCCGCACTACCTGTCGCTGGTGCCGACCCAGCTCGCCCGCTCCCTGAGGACACCACAGCTCGCCTCGACGCTGGCCGGGTTCGACACGATCCTGCTCGGCGGTGCGCCGGTCGGTCCGAGCCTCCTGGACGAAGCAGCAGGGGCCGGGCTGAACGTGATCACCACGTACGGCACCAGCGAGACCTGTGGCGGCTGCGTCTACGACGGAATCCCGCTGCCCGGCGTGAAGATCACGTTGGAGCCGGACCTGGACCGGGTCATGATCACCGCGCCGATGGTGTTCTCCGGCTACCGGCTGCGGCCCGACCTGACCCGGATCGCGCTGCGCCAGGACCCCACCGGCCGGACCTTGATCACGAACGACCGCGGCCGGTGGGACGGAGAGCGGCTGACCGTGCTGGGCCGGCTGGACGATGTCGTGATCACCGGCGGAATCAACGTCGACCTGGCCCAGCTCGAGGCCCTGGCGGCCGAGTCCCCGGCGGCCGGGACGGCAGAACTGGCGATCGTCGGCGTACCCGATCCGACCTGGGGAACCATGATCATCGCCGTTGTCGACGCGCCGGTCGGTCTGGACGCGTTGCGGGCCGACCTGGCCACCCGGCTGCCGGAACGCGGCCTGCCCCGCCGGGTGGTCCAACTGCCCGCGCTGCCGCGAACCAGCAGCGGCAAGATCGACCGGCAGCGGCTGATCCAGCTGGTGACTGGGTAGCGTGAGGCCGGTGACCGAGGACGTGACGACCGCGACCCCACGGCAGTGGCTGGCCGGGGCGCGACCGCAGACCCTGCCCGCCGCGCTGAGCCCGGTGATCGTCGGCTCCGCGCTGGCCCACGCCGCCGGCGGCTTCGCCCTGCTGCAGGCCCTGCTGGCGCTGCTCGTCGCGCTGGCGCTGCAGATCGGCGTCAACTACGCGAATGACTACTCCGACGGCATCCGCGGCACCGACAAGGATCGGGTCGGCCCGCTGCGGCTGGTCGGCTCCGGCCTGGCCCGGCCGAAGGCGGTCCGGACCGCCGCGTTCATCAGCTTCGGCGTCGCGGCCGTCGCCGGACTGGTGCTCGTCGTGCTGTCGGCGCAGTGGTGGCTGATCGCCGTCGGCGCGGCGTCCATCCTCGCCGCGTGGTACTACACGGGCGGCCGGCGCCCGTACGGCTATCTGGGCCTCGGCGAGCTCTTCGTCTTCGTCTTCTTCGGACTGGTCGCCACCTGCGGCACCACGCTGGTCCAGCTCGGCGCGATCAGCCCGGCGGCCCTGGTCGGCGCGGCGGCGGTCGGCTGCTGGACCACCGCGATCCTGGTCGCCAACAACCTGCGCGACCTGACCGGCGACCAGGCGTCCGGCAAGCTCACCCTCGCGGTCCGGATCGGCGACCGGGGCACCCGGTTCCTCTACGCGGGCCTGATCGCCGCCGCCGCGCTCGGTCTGATCGTCGTCGCCGCCCTGACCAGCTGGTGGGGTCTGCTGGCCATGATCGGGGTCGCGCTCCTGGTCCCGTCGGTGCTCGCGGTGCTCCGCGGCGCCACCGGCCGGGACCTGATCGGGGTCCTGAAGACCACCGGCCGGACCGAGGTCCTCGCCGCGCTGGGCCTGGCCGTCGGCCTGATCGTCGCCGGGCTCACGTAGCGGGAGGCCCCCTGGCCTTGCACGCTCTGGGCGGGCCGAATCGGCTAGGCTCCCAGCATTCGTCCGGCGCACTTTGGGAGGGCAAGGAGTGCTGATTGCGGTCGCGGGCGCGCCCGCTTCCGCGCCCGGAGTCTCGGACCGGCTGCGGGGCCAGTGTGCCGCCCTTCCGGTACGGGCTCGGGCCCGCATCGCGGATCTGCCCGAGTCGGACCCGGCCGGCGTCCTGACCGGCCTCGCCGATCTCGCCGACGAAGCCGCGGCCAACGGCGAACCGCTCGCGGTCTGCGCCGCCGACCTGCTGGTCTCGGACACGCCACTGTTGCAGGTCCTGGACGATCCCCGGGACGGCTCGCGCGCGCTGATCGAGACGCTGGCGGTCGGCCAGGACGCCCCGACGACCGCGGTCCGGGTGGTCCGCGGCCAACTGGCCGGCGTCGCCACTTCCCGGCATCAACTGAACGAGGCCACCGGTACGTTCCTCGGACTGCTCGTGCTGCGGCCGGCCGACCTGCCGACCGCGGCCGCGGCGTGGCGGGACGCCGTGGCCCTGCTCGTCCAGCGCGGCTGGACCGACCTCGACCCGGTGCAGACCGCCCTGCTCGCCCTGGTCCGGTCCGGCGTCGCGCTGACGGCGGTGCCGGTGGACGGTTA
The DNA here is from genome assembly GCF_059617205.1 of Microlunatus sp. YIM B11417. Lineage (NCBI taxonomy): Bacteria > Bacillati > Actinomycetota > Actinomycetes > Propionibacteriales > Propionibacteriaceae > Microlunatus > Microlunatus sp. YIM B11417. The sequence goes on along the minus strand of NZ_JCAMPJ010000002.1, from coordinate 635,863 downwards.
CCTCGGCGCCCGCGGGGCGGCCGTGACACCCGAACTGCTCGGCCGGGTCGAGGAACTCAACGAGGCCGACATCGCCTGGCGGCGGGCCTCCCGGCCGGGTGACGGCGTCTGGTCGACGTTCGTCCTGCGACCGATCTCCCGGCGGTTGAGCCGGTGGGCGGTCGGCGTGGGACTGACCCCCAACGCCCTGACCTTGATCAGCCTGGTGATCGCGTTCGGGGCCTGCGCCATGATCGCGTTCGGCCCGCTGCCGGCGGTGATCATCGCCGCTCTTCTGCTTCAGTTCTCCTTGATCATCGACTGTTCGGACGGCGAGGTGGCCCGGTCCACCCGGTCCTACACCCCGTTCGGCGCCTGGGCCGACCTGACCTCGGACCGGGTCAAGGAATACCTGGCGCTGGCCGCCCTCGCCGTCTGTGCGGTACGCGGCGACGGCGACGCCTGGCTGCTCGCGGTGGCCGCACTCGGCCTGCAGACCGTACGGCACCTGCAGGACTACTCCTTCGCCGACACGGTGCTGATCTGGTGGCGCCGGCCGCGGCCGGACCTGCGGCCACTCGGCGAGACCGGCCCGGTCAGCCGTAAGTCCGGGCCGAGCGACGCCGTGGCCCGGATCATCGGCACCCCGACCGGCCCGGCGCACTGGATCAAACAAGCCCTGCACGCCCAGATCGGGGAACGCTGGCTCGTGCTCACGGTCGGGCTGATCGTCGGCGGACCGGTCGCCGCCCTGATCGCGTACCTGGTGCTGGTCGGGATCGCCGAGCTGTGGACGCTGACCGGGTGGGTGCTGCGGACCGTCACCCGACGGGACCGTTCCGCGCTGCCCGAGGCGGCCGCGGTGCTGCTGGCCCGGCTGCGCGACGACGGCGTACTCGTCAAGGTCCTGGGCGGTCGACCCCGGCGTCCGCTGGCCTGGCTGCTGCCCCCGTTCCTGACCGGGCTGGAGGGGCTGACCGTCCTGATCACGACGGCCCTGGTCGCGCCGTCGGCGTTGTGGCTCGGTTTCGCCTGGCTGGCCGTCGTCGCCGCCCGGCGGTACGACCTGTTCTACCGGCACCGCACCGGGCGCCGGCCGCTGCCGTACCTGCTGTCGGTGCTGGGCGGCGGTTGGCCGGTCCGGATCCCGGCCCTGATCATCGGCGCGTTGAGCGGGCCGACCGGGCACAGCTGGCTGCTCGGCGTCGGCAGCATCTGGCTGGCCCTAGTCGTGGTGCCGGAGAGCCTCGGCTCGGCGCTGGCCTCGCTCCGGCCGGCCGGCCGCGACTACGGCGAACAGCCGCCGCTGTCCGGTCCGGCCCGGCTCCGGCTGGCCAAGTCCGTGCTCCGGCGGGCGGTCTCGGTGCCGGTGAGCCGACTGCTGATGCTGCTCCGCGCGCCGCGCCGGCAGGCCCTGGTCGGCGGGCTGCCGGACACCGAGGAGAACTCGCTGGTGACGGCGATCGGGCTGACCCGGCGCTACGGCGGCAAGGTGTTCCTGGTCGCCAACGACGTCGAGGTCGTCCGCACCCAGCTGCGCCGGGTCGCGGCGCTGCTCGGAACCCCGGAGGCGGCGGACCGCGTCTCCGTGATCACCAAGGCCGGCCTCCGCACGTACCTGATCTTCGTCGACAGCGAACTCGTCCTGTACACGCACGGGCTGTACGACTCGCCGCGGCCGCTCCGGCGCCGCCTGCACGTCAACCTCTGGCACGGCACCGGGCCGAAGTGGAACGCCAACGCCAACTTCGCCCAGCGGATCGGCGCGCAGGCCCACTCGGCGTCCAGCCCGTTGTGGGGACTGGAGGCGATCCGGGCGCTGTCGATGCGGCCGGAAACCGTTGTGGTGGCAGGGAATCCGCGGCAGGACGTGATCGCCGCCGCGACCGACCGGGCCGCCGTCGCCGGGCTGGGTGTCGATCCCGAGCGGCCGTACGTGCTCTGGCTGCCGACCTTCCGCCGCTCCACCGCGGCCGGGCTGGTCGGGCTGGCCGAGGGCGAGTCCCTGTCGCCGGCGGCGGCCGCGGCGTTCCTGGCGGCGGCCGACCGGGCCGGCGTGCAGTTGATCATCAAGCCGCACCGGCTGGACGCCGACCGGCTCGGCGAGCTCGGGCTGACCGTGATCACCGACGCGGACCTGAGCGCCGCCGGCGTGACCCTCTATCAGCTGATCGGGCTGGCCGACGGACTGCTGTCCGACTACTCCAGCGTCTGGGTCGACTACCTGGACACCGGCCGCTCGATCGGCCTGTACGTCCCCGACCTGGACAGCTACACCGCCGGCCGCGGCCTGAACCTGCCGGCCCTCGGCGACGTCGCCGGCGAGTTGATCATCACCGAGGAGACCGCCGCCGAGTTCTTCTCCGCGGTCGCCGACGGCAAGTGCTTCGCCGAGGACGGCCAGCTCCGGCTCCGCCGCCGGCTGGCCATGATCACGGTCCCCCTCGGCTCCCGTACCGACGCCCTCCTGGACGACCTGCACCCCCTGGCCCCCCACCTCAACCTCAACCTCCGCTGACCGGTCACCAAAGCAGCGTTTCTGCCGGCGTGTCGCTGCGATGGTGACCTGTCGGTGCGTGGGAGCGGGCGGTCCGGACCCTCGATCCCCCAGCCGAGCCCGGGGCGCGTCCGCGACGTAACCATCCGCAACCGATCGCGCTGTCCACGACCGGCCCAGCCCACGCCCTCTCGCCCGGCCCGGCGCCCACCCTCTCCGGCCCGGCCTCCCCTCCCGATCGGGGCGGTCAGCCCGTGCGGTGCAGGCGCAGGGTGGCGTTCTCCAGGGTCGTGTAGAGCGGGCTCTCGGTGAAGTCGGGCCGGTCCTCCTCGCCCAGATAGACGTCCAGGTGCTTGGCACCGCCGAGTCCGGGCGTGAACTCGTCCTCGATGATCCAGGTCGGCTGCCGCAGCTTCGTACAGACCTCGTCGGCGACCTCGGCGTCGCCGCACCCGACGATCTCGACCCGGCTCCCGCGGGGCAGCACGTCGGCGTCGGTCGCCGCGGAGACGTACGGACGCAGGGCCTCGCCGTAGGAATTGCGCGCCTCGGCGTCGAGCCAGTAGCCGACACCGTGCGACCAGTTCAGGTAGCGGCCCGCGTATGCGCCGGTGGTGATCCGGCCGGTGCCCTCGTCCTTGACGGCGGTGACGAAGCCGCGCGGGTAGCGGCCGAGCGGGTCGTCGCCGTGCTCACAGTCCAGCACCGGGCAGCCGGTGACCGCGACCCCGCTCGTCGTCGTGGAACGACTCGACCGCCGTGTAGTAGACCGTGACCTCCCAGCCCGACTGGACCACGCCCGACGCGACGGCGCTCGGGGTCACCGCGGCCGGCCCGGAGGTGCAGCCGATCAAGAGCAGCGCGGCGGCGATCATGCCGACGAGACGGACGGAAGCGCGGGACGGCATCGGGCTCCTTCGCTCAGGTACGGGAGGGAAGGCACCATCCTGCCGACGCCGGGGTCAGGTGACCTCGTCGTAGATGCGTTCCAGGGCCGGCGTACAGCGACGGATGTCGAACTTCTCCAGGACATGTGCTCGGCCCTGCCGCCCGAGCCGTTCGGCGTACGCGTCGTCGGTGAGCACGGTCTCCAGCCGCTTCGACAGCGCCGCCACGTCCTTCTCCGGCGCAAGCAGGCCGGTGACCCCGTCGTCGACGGCCTCGCGCAACGGTCCGTGCGCGTACGAGACGACCGGCGCGCCGTGCAGCCCGGCCTCGAGGAACGTCATCCCGAGGCCCTCCGCGTCGCCGTCCGGCCCGGTCCGGGACGGGCCGCAGAACACCCGGGCCCGGTCCAGCGCCCGCGCCACCTCGTCGGACCCGAGGTGCCCACGCAGTTCGACCGAAAGACCGAGTTCGTCGGCCCGGCGGCGGATCTCGCCGGCCAGCGGACCGTCGCCGATGATCGTGATCGGGGTCCGGCGCAGCTCCCCGGGCAGCCGGTCGACCGCCTCGAGCAGATCCAGGACGCCCTTCTTCGGCACCAGCCGCCCGACGAAGACGATCCCGCGCCGCTCCGCCCAGGGCGGGAACGGCGACGCCGCGTCGAGGTCGCGGACATCGATCCCCATGTAGTGCACGGTGACCCGGTCCTCCGGCGCGCCGAGCCCGATCAGCCGGTCCGCGATGAACTCCGAGACCGCGATCAGCCGATCCGCGTACGCGAACACCCGGCGCAACCGCCTCCGGTACTCCCGGCCGCGGCCGAGCGAAAGCCGCGGCACCCGGGTGACGTCGTACCCGTGGAAGGTGGCCACCATCGGCAGCCCGGCCCGCTTCGCCACCGGCAGCGCCCGGATCGCGGACGGACCGAAGTGCGCGTGCAGCACCGCTGCCTCGGCCTCCATCAGGAAGTTGACGTACCGACGTTCCCAGCCGACGGTTCCGAGGACCTCACCGCGCAACTTCTGTGCCGTGGACGCCCCGGTGAACGGCGCGAAGTCGGCCTCGACCAGCGGCTCCGGCAGCTGCTGCATGCCGACCTTGACCGCCTGCCACCGGGTCATCGCCGCGATCTGATCGCGGATGAACGTCTCCGAACCCGGCAACCAGACGTCCCGCCAGACCGCGACGGTCGGTCGGTCGGAGGCTGGATCGGTGCCGGGCATCTGAGAAACCTTAATGGTACGAATGCTGCGTGAGCATCAAGGCGCTGCAAGATCAGCTGGCCGATTTCGCCGATCGTCGCGACTGGGGTCCGTTCCACACGCCACGCAATCTGGTCCTGGCGTTGACCGGCGAGGTCGGCGAGCTGGCCGCCGAGTACCAGTGGCTGACCGAGGAGGAGGCGGCCAAGGCGATGGACGACCCGGAGCAGGCGCGGGCCATCCGGCTCGAGATGGCCGATGTGCTGATCTACCTGCTCCGGCTGGCCACCGTCACCGACGTCGATCTCGATGCGGCGGTACGGGAGAAGATGGCGATCAACGAGAGCCGCTTTCCCCCAGCCTGATCAACTCGGCCTGATCAACTCGGCCTGATCAACTCGGCCTGATCAACTCGGCGTGATCATCCGGGCCAGGAACTCCCGGGTCCGCTGCTCGGCGGGCTCGGTGAAGATCTGCTCCGGCGGACCCTGCTCGAGGATCCGGCCGTCGTGCAGGAAGCAGACCTTGTCGGCGACCTGCCGGGCGAAGTCCATCTCGTGGGTGGCGATCACCATCGTCGTACCCTCCTCGCGCAGACTCCGCAGCAGAGTCAGCACCTCGCCGACCAACTCCGGGTCGAGCGCCGACGTGACCTCGTCGAGCAAGATCATCATCGGCCGGTTGACCAGGGCCCGGGCGATCGCCGCCCGCTGCTGCTGACCGCCGGACAACTGGTCCGGCCACTGTCCCACCTGCTCGGCCAGGCCGACCCGCTCCAGCATCGCCCGGGCCTCCTCGCGGGCCTTGGCCGGCGGCACCCGGTGCACCCGGATCGGCGCCAGGGTGACGTTGTCGAGGACGGACAGGTGCGGGAACAGGTTGAACGCCTGGAACACGATGCCGATCCGGGCCCGGACCCGGTCGGCGTCGATCCGTGGATCCGAGATGTCCTCGCCGGCCAGCAGGATGCGGCCGTCGTCGAGCTCCTCGAGCAGGTTGAGGCAGCGCAGCAGGGTCGACTTGCCCGACCCGGAGCCGCCGATCAGCACCACGCACTCACCCTCGGCGACGTCAAGATCGAGACCGTCCAGCACCACGCGGCGGCCGAACGCCTTGCGCAGGCCTTCGGCCCGCAACAACGCCTCCCGGGGTACGTCCGCGGCGGTCACAGGTGGCTCCCGCCGCCGGTTCCGTACCAGCCCTGGCGCCGGGCCACCCAGTCGGTGACCCGGGCCAGCGGGATGGTCAGCGCGACGAAGAGCGCCCCGGCGACCACGTACGGGGTGAAGTTGAAGTCCATCGCGGTCTCGATCTGGGCCGCCCGGATCGCGTCGATCACACCGAGGACGGCGATCAGGCCGGAATCCTTCTGCAGGCTGACCAGGTCGTTCAGCAGCGGCGGCACGACCCGGCGGACCGCCTGCGGCAGCACGACGAAGCGCATCGTCTTGGCATAGCTGAGACCGAGCGACCGGGCCGCGGCCCGCTGCGACGGGTGCACCGACTCGATCCCGGCCCGGAACACCTCGGCGACGTAGGCCGAGTAGGTCAGCACCAGGGCGGCGCCACCCCAGATCACCGCGTCGCTCGGCAGTCCCTGCAGTCGCAGCGCCGGCACGCCGAAGCCGAGCAGGAAGATCACCAGCAACAGCGGGAGCCCGCGGAACACGTCGGTGTAGGCCGCCGCGAACATCCGCAGCGGGAAGAACACCGGACCGCGCAACGTCCGCAGGATCGCGATGATCAGACCGACGATCAAGATCAGGACGCCGCAGCTGATCATAACCCGGATGTTCAGCCAGAGTCCGGAAGCGACCGCAGGCAAGGCATCGAGCGCCTTGACCGGGTCGAAGAACGTCTCCTGCACCCGCGGCCAACCGGGCGTCGAGGTGATCCCGATGATCGTCACGGCGACCACGACGACCGTGCTCACGATCGCGATGATCATGGAGCGGGTGGACCGGCGGCGCCGGTGGCGGATTCGTTCCAGCTGCAGCGGCGACGGCCGCCACGGCTCCCCCGTCGACGGCGAGACGATGGTCACGACAGTACGGGAGCACCGCCCGAGCCGGACAGCCACTCCTGCTCGAGCCGCTTCAGGGTGCCGTCCGCGCGGAGTTGATCAACGGCGCCGGAGACACAGCCGGTCAGCCGGCTGCCCTTGCCCAGCACGAATCCGAACTGGTCCGGCGTTCCCGTACCGGCCGGCAACTGACCGACGATCACACCGTCGTCGAGCTGCGCGGCGGTCATGTAGAACGCGGTCGGCAGATCCACCACGATCCCGTCCACCTGGCCGTTCTGCAGCGCCTGTACGGCAAGATCATTCGTGTCGTAGACGGCCGGCTGCTGGCTCGGCTTGATCTGCTCGGTGATCGCCGTGTACGAGGTCGTACCCACCTGGGCGCCGAGCTTCGCGCCGGCCAGGTCCGCGATCGTCGTCTTCCCGTCGATCGGCGAGCCCTTCGTGGTGATCACGGTCTGCGCGACGTCGTAGTAGCCGGTGGAGAAATCCACCGCCTTGCGCCGCTCCTCGGTGATCGACACCTGGTTCAGGTCGACGTCGAACTTCTTCTCCCCGGGCGCGTACGCACTCGTGAACGGGACCACCGTCCAGGTCACCTCGTCACGCGCGAAGCCGAGCTTCTCGGCGACCGCGTAGGCCACCGCCGACTCGTAGCCCTTGCCGTTCGACGGGTCGTCGTCGACGAACCACGGTGCGTAGGCCGGCTGGTCGGTCGCCACCGTGAAGGTACCCGGCTTGACCAGGGCCAGCGACTCCTTGGCACAGGCCGCGGCGTCGGTCGGCGGCGGCGCGGACGACTCGACCTGCGGCGCGCAGGCCGCGGCGAGGGTCAGCGCGACGGCGGTCAGGGCACCGAGGCCCAGCCGGGCCGGACGAAGAGGGGACATCGCAAGGCCTCCCAGGGAGTTCGAAGGGGTCGGTTCACCGACGGGCAAACGATACTGGCTCCGCCACTGGCGTCACGGGGCTAGGCTTTGCCCATGATCAGGTACCTGCCGATCATCATCGTGGCGCTCCTCACGATCTACTGTGTCGTCGAGGTGGCCCAGGCGCGCCCGCTCGAGGTGCGCCGGATGCCGCGCTGGCTCTGGGCGACGATCATCATCTGCCTGCCGCTCGCCGGTGCGGTCTGCTGGCTGTTCTTCGGCCGGCCCAACGCCGAGTCCCGCCGCCGGTTCGAGCAGCGCCCGAAGGCCCCGGACGACGACGTCGACTTCCTCCGCGGCCTCTGACGCCCGACCCCACACACTTTCCTGTCGCTTTACCAGGGAAGCTTCTCGTGCATTGCGCCAGTTTTTCACGTTAACGTGAAAAACCGACGGGTCCCCGGGCGGAGGGTCAGCGGGCGAGTTGGTCGAGGGCGGTGGCGGCGATCTGCTGCGGGGTGCCGGTCACCGGGATCACCACACCGTCTTCGTCCGGGCCGAGCGGTTCCAGCGTCTCCAGTTGGGAGTCGAGCAGGCCGAGGGGCATGAAGTGGTCGGTGCGGGCGGACATCCGGGCCGCGATCTCCTGCCGGGACCCGTCCAGGTGCACGAACCGTACCCGCGCGTCGGCCTGGCGGAGCACGTCCCGGTAGATCCGGCGCAGCGCCGAGCAGGTCACCACCACGTCGCCCTCGGCGGCCGTGATCCAGTCCCGGATCGCGGCCAGCCAGGGCTGCCGGTCCTCGTCGGTGAGCGGGGTGCCGGCCGACATCTTGGCGACGTTCTCGGCGGAGTGGAAGTCGTCCGCCTCGGCCACCGGCAGGCCGAGCCGCTCGCCGATGATCGCCGCGACGGTCGTCTTGCCCGAGCCCGCGACGCCCATCACGACGAGCGCCGTCTTGGGAGCAGCGGTCACGCCGGGCTCTCGGAACGGTCGGCGCTCCACTCGGTGTGGAAGGTGCCGTCGCCGTCGACCCGGCGGTACGTGTGCGCGCCGAAGAAGTCGCGCTGGCCCTGGATCAGGGCGGCCGGCAGCCGCTCGGCCCGGACCCCGTCGTAGTACGCCAGCGACGACGAGAACGCCGGCGTCGGCACCCCGTGCCGGGCCGCCGCCACGACCACCCGGCGCCAGGCGGCCAGGCTGTTGCCGACCGCGCCGGTGAAGTATTCGTCGGCGAGCAGCAGCGGCAGCTCCGGATCCCGCTGGTACGCCTCCGTGATGCGGTCCAGGAACCGGGCCCGGATGATGCAGCCGCCGCGCCAGATCCGAGCCATCGCGCCCCGGTCGATGTTCCAGTCGAACTCTTCGCTGGCGGCCGCGATCTGGTCGAAGCCCTGCGAATAGGCGACCACCTTGGACGCGTACAGCGCCAGCCGGACGTCCTCGATGAACGCGTCCGGGTCGTCGACCTTCCAGGCCTCGGCATCGGCCGGCAGCACCTTGCGCGCCGCCTCGCGCTGCGGGACCGATCCGGACAGCGCCCGGGCGAACGTGGCCTCGGCGATCCCGGTGATCGGCACCCCGAGGTCGAGCGCGTTCTGCACCGTCCAGCGGCCAGTGCCCTTCTGCTCCGCCTGGTCCAGCACGATGTCCACGAACGCCGAGCCGGTCTTGGCGTCGACGTGGCCGAGCACGTCGGCGGTGATCTCGATCAGGAACGACTCCAGGTCGCCGGAGTTCCAGGTCCGGAAGATCTCGGCGATCTCGGCTGCGGACTTGCCGGTGCCCTGCCGGATCAGGTCGTAGGCCTCGGCGATCAGTTGCATGTCGGCGTACTCGATGCCGTTGTGCACCATCTTGACGAAGTGCCCGGCGCCGTCCGGCCCGACATGGGTGCAGCACGGTTCGCTGTTCACCTTGGCCGAGATGTCCTCCAGCATCGGCCCGAGCGTCCGGTACGACTCCGGCGACCCGCCCGGCATGATCGAGGGACCGTTCAGCGCACCCTCCTCACCACCGGAGACGCCGGTGCCGACGAAGTGCAGGCCGCGCTCCTTCAGCGCCGCCTCGCGCCGCCGGGTGTCCGGGAAGTGCGCGTTGCCGGCGTCGATCACGATGTCACCCTCGTCGAGCAGCCCGAGGAGCTCGTCGATCACCGCATCGGTCGCCGCGCCGGCCTTCACCATGATCACCACACGGCGCGGTTTCTCCAACGAGGCAACGAAATCCCGCATCGACTCCGACGGTACGAAGGTCCCCTCGTCACCATGATCATCGATCAAGGACGTGGTCTTGGCGTAGCTGCGGTTGTGCACCGCCACCCGGTACCCGTGCCGGGCGAAGTTGCGGGCCAGGTTCCGGCCCATCACGGCCAGCCCGGTGACCCCGATCTGCGCAAGTTCAGCCACGATTCGACTCCATCCGTTCGGTACCTGTACGAGCAAGCGACTGCCGGGGGTAGCGTAGCCGCGCCGCCGCCGGCTCCCTCCGGCGACCGCCCCTTGAACGACCTGGCGGCCGGGCCCGACGCGCTTGCTCGGCATCGGATACTGTGACCGGAAGCCCCGTTCTTGCTCAAGGAGCAGCCATGCTTCAGCCGCTTGGGATCACTGCCGAAGCCGAGGCCAGTTACGTCGTTCTGGCCACCACGGACGCCGCCTCGGTCGAGGACCTGGCGGAGCGTGCGAACGTGGCCAGGGACGCCGTCGAACAGTCGCTCTCCGAGTTGCGCGCGCTGGGCCTCGCGGCCGAGACCACGCCCGGGCACTGGAAGGCCCTGCCGCTGCTCGACGTGGTGGCCGGCCTGCGTCAGCAGCGCCAGTCCGAGCTGGAGGCGGCGACCATCGCAGCGGAATCCCTGGCCAGCCACCTGTTGGCGGCCTCGGAGTCGGCCAACGACACGATCAAGATCCTGGTCGGCGCCGATGCGATCGTCGCGGCCCGGCGGGAGATCTGCGACTCGGCCAAGCGGGAGATCTGCGCGTTCGACAAGCCGCCCTATGTCCAGGCCCGGCCGAACGCGACGCCGGAGAGCCTCACCGAGGAGGCTCCGGAATGGCAAGCGCTGGACCGCGGCGTTTCGATCCGCGCGGTCTACCATCCCGGGTTCGACTCGGACCGGTTGTCCGAGTTGTCCCTGTTCGCGCAGAAGGGTGAGCAGTCCCGGACGGCTCCGGTGCCGATGAAGCTGTTGATGGCGGACGCTCAGGTCGCACTGATCCCGTCGATGCGCTCGTACGGACCCGGCCATGAACTCCGCGCCTCGCTGACCCGGCACCCGATGCTGATCGAAACCCTGCAGTGGTTGTTCGAAGGTGTCTGGGATGCGTCGGTGCCGATCATCACGCACTACGGGCGTACGGATCCGCGGCGCCAGATGTTGATCTCGCTGTTGATGACCGGCTCGACGGACAACGCCATCGCCGGCCAGCTCGGAGTCACGGTGCGGTCGGTCCGACGGTGGATCTCCGACCTGATGGACGAGCTGGGAGTGAGCACCAGACTGCAGCTCGGAGCTGCTTTGGTGCGGGCCGATGCGCTGAACCAGACCCCCGATCGGCAGCGAGCCTGAGATTTCCCGTTGATCTCAGCGTCAACATCTTCCCAAGCCGGGTCCTTCACGGCTACGATCCCCCACAGAAAGAAGCCACGCCCGCGGTCCTCTGGGAAAGGACCGCGGGCGTCGCCCAGGGGGAGGAGATCCTCATCAGTCTCGGGGGATGACTGATAAGGACATCAGCGACAGATTCGGTGCTCACATCACCGGTCTGTCTTTTCCGGGAACGTCAGGTAATCCCGGCTTCCTTGCGGAAGTCTTGTGTTGTCATCGCCGTGGACCCTCACTTCCTGACAGTGAGGTCGGTGACCCGGCGGTCTTGCTTCTCCCTATTCAGATGCTGTTGACATCGCTGTGGATGCCCACGCTTTGAGCCTTAACTCCGTTGACGCCGTCTGCCTTGATGCTGTTGACCGCACTCGCCGCCGTAGCCGCCGCAGCAATCACGCCCACCGCCAACACGGCCGCGGCTACTGCTCGTACGACGATGCGCTTGGCCGGCCTAGCCCGCCGAGCACCGACACTGTTGTGAGACATGCAACTCTTCCTTCCTGTTGGTGCCAGCCTCCGCATTCCCAGTTGCTTCGGCAGTCACCCCTGACGTTGGTTAGAACTTATTCGACCCGGGAGACGAAGTCACCACTTTTGAGTGTCCAGTACTGGAAATGTCCTAAAGAGGACCCTGACGGTCGCCGTGCGACCTGACTGCCCCCGAGCCTCACCCAGCCAGGATGGCCCCGCCCCAGTTCGCGGTCAAGCCGCCTCTCACTAGGCGAGGAACCGCTTGCCGCGGGCCGGCGGCCGGGGTCGCCGGAAAACCCTTCGCAGACCGGAGCCGACGGTCGGTACGTTCGGAGACATGAGCATGTTCATGATGGTGGCCCGTGTCCGGGGCAGGGCGGCAGCGGCCGTCGTCCCGACGTCAATGGGGTTGGCACCGGCTCGAGCCTGAGTGGGCGGACCGGCTGGTCGATCACGCCCAGGTCCGACCCGGACAGCTGGTGGTGGAGTTCGGGGCCGGGACCGGAGCGGTGACCGGGCCGCTGTTGGACAGCGGGGCCCGGGTGATCGCTGTCGAACGGCATCCCGGACGCGCCGAGACCCTGCGCCGGCGGTTCTCCGCACAGCACGGTGATGACCGGCTGAAGGTCGTCGAGCTCGACGCGCGGGATTTCCGATTACCGAGCCGCCCGTTCCGGGTGGTCTCGAGTCCGCCGTACTCGATCACGTCCGAACTGCTGGGGTTGATCACGACGCGTACGAGCCGGATGGTGCGGGCCGACCTGCTGCTGCAGCGGGCCGCCGTGAGCCGGTACGTCCGCCGACCGCCCGGCCGCTACGCCGGGGTGTTCGGGCTGCCGGTGCCGCGGCGAGCGTTCGCGCCACCGCCCGCGGTCGACTCGGCGGTGCTGACGCTGAGGCGGCGATCTTGACGGGCAGGGTTCCTGACGGATCGGCCGCCGTGGAGGCGAGGCCGCCCGGACCGGTCGGACCGCGCTGATCAGCTGCCGGCGCGGGGCAGCAGGCCGGCCAGCGCATCCCAGCGGGCGATCTCGCAGCCGTTGGTCCGGCTCAGGATGCTGTTCACCGGCTTGCCGCGCCAGGTCCCCGTGATCGTGGCGGTCTGCGGGCCGCCGTACTGCTCGGTGCAGGTGCGGTCCGGCGGCACCGGCTGCAGCGCCGCCTCGTGCGCCTGCAGCGCCGCGCAGGCCGCCTTCGGATCGGGATGGTTGCCGCCGGCCGGAGCGCAGGTCAGCGTCCAGGTCGAGACGGTGCCGTTGCCGTTGTCGTACCGGATCGTCAGCTCGTCGCCGGGCGACGGCTGGGCGGTCGTCGGCGCACCGGAGGTCGAGGGGCTCGGCGACGGCTCGCTCGGACCGGACATGGTCGGCTCCTCACTGGGTGAGGCGGGCGTCGTTCCCGGAGCGCAACCGGCGATCAGCCAGACCAGGCAACCCAGCAGCACCAGCGAGGTCGCTCGTCGGTACCCGTTCCGCATCCGTTTCCTTTTCTCGACGCGTCTCACCCCGACTGCTAGCGTCAACCCTAACCGGGGGGTCCAGTGGGGCTGGACTCTTCGCATGTCCACGGCCCGGCGACCTCGTCGTGTAAGGGGTTCGACGCGGAGAGGATCGCGATGTTGGTCAGGAAACGTAGTCGGTTGGCTGCCCTCGTGACCGTCCTGCTGGTGACGGTCGGGCTGGTGGCGACGGTGCAGCCGGCGACGGCCGATCCGCTGCTGCCGGAGGCCATGCCGCTGACCGCGCCCGGGACCTACATCGTCACCCTGACCGACCGGCCGCTGGCCACCTACGACGGCTCCCGGAAGGGCTTCGAGGCGACCCGGCCGAAGGACGGCCGCAAGGTTCGCGTCGACACCGACGCCGCGAAGGCGTACCGCGGGCTGCTGTCCCGGCTGCAGGACGGCATCGCCGACCTGGTCGGGGCGAAGGTGCTGCAGCGGTTCTCGGTCTCGCTGAACGGGTTCGCCGCCGAGTTGACGCCGCGCCAGGCCCAGCGACTGCAGGACACACCGGGCGTCCTCTCGGTGGTCAAGGACACCCTGATCCAGTCCGACGACGACCGCCGCTCCACCGACTACCTCGGCCTCAGCGGCGACAAGGGGGTCTGGGAGTCCCTCGGTGGCGCGAAGAAGGCCGGCGCCGGCGTCGTGGTCGGCGTGATCGACACCGGCATCTGGCCGGAGAACCCTTCCTTCGCCGGTGATCCGCTGAAGTCCGAGCGCTCGGACGAGGAGTTCCAGCCGTACCGCGACGGCGACGAGGTCATCCTCGAGAAGTCCGACGGGAGCACGTTCCACGGCACCTGCCAGACCGGCGAGGAGTGGACCGCCGCCGAGTGCAACGACAAGTTGATCGGCGCCCGCTTCTTCGGCGACGCCTGGATGGCCGCGGTGCCGCCGGCCTCCCGGCGCGACTTCCTGTCGCCGCGGGACGGATCCGGTCACGGGTCCCACACGGCCTCCACGGCGGCCGGCAACGCGGACGTACCGGCGAGCGTCGACGGGGTGCCGTTCGACGAGATCTCCGGCGTCGCGCCGGCGGCCAAGATCGCCGTCTACAAGGCACTCTGGGAGGGCGCCACGCCGGAGCAGTCCGGCGGCTTCACCTCCGACATCGTCGCGGCCATCGACGCCGCGGTCGCGGACGGTGTCGACGTGATCAACTACTCGGCCGGCAGCGGCGACACGGCGCACGACGACCCGGTCGGGCTCGCGTTCCTGTCGGCCGCCTCGGCGGGCGTGTTCGTCGCGGCCTCGGCCGGCAACGCCGGCCCGACGCCGGGCACCGTCGGCAACACCGAACCGTGGGTCACCTCGGTCGCCGCCCACACGATCCAGCCGTACGAGGGCACCGTGGTGCTCGGCGACGGCCGGAAGTTCGCCGGAGCCAGCACGACCATCCGGGACGAGGTCGGGCCGTCGCCGCTGGTCACCGGCGCGACCGTCAAGACCGCCGCGGCCACGCCCGAGGACGCCGCGCTGTGCGGCCCCGGCACGCTCGATCCGGCCCTGGCCGTCGGCAAGATCGTCGTCTGCGACCGCGGCACATACGACCGGGTGGCCAAGTCGGCCGAGGTGAAGCGGGCCGGCGGCCTGGGCATGGTGCTGGCCAACCTGGCCGAGGACACCACGGTCGGCGACCGGCACTCGGTGCCGTCGGTGCATCTGAACCCGCCGGGCTCGGTCGACGTGAAGACGTACGCGGACACGGTCGGGGCCACGGCGACGCTGGTGCAGGGCAACCAGACCGACGTCAAGACCCCGTACCCGCAGATCGCCGACTTCTCCTCCCGCGGGCCGTCCGCGTCCAGCAACGGTGACCTGGTCAAGCCCGACCTCGCCGCCCCGGGCGCGATGATCCTGGCCGCGGTCGCGCCGCCCAGCAACGAGGGCCGCGACTACGACTTCTACGACGGCACCTCGATGGCCGCGCCGCACGTGGCCGGGCTGGCCGCGCTGCAGCTGACCAAGCACCCGAAGTGGGAGCCGATGCGGATCAAGTCGGCCCTGATGACGACCGCCGGCAACCTGAAGAAGGCCGACGGCAAGGCGTTGACCGATCCGTTCGACCAGGGTGCCGGCGGCGTCCGGCCGGAGAAGATGTTCGATCCGGGCCTGGTCTTCGACGCCGGGGACGACGACTGGCTCGGCTACCTCGAGGGTCTCGGCATCGACACCGGCACCGGTGTCGAGGAGATCGACCCGAGCGACTACAACAGCCCGTCCATCGCGATCGGCGAACTGCTGCAGCACCAGACCGTGACCCGTACGGTGACGGCGCTGAAGCCGGGGATCTACCGGGCCAAGATCAACGTGCCCGGCCTGCGCGCCAAGGTCACGCCCTCGATCCTGAACTTCGACGAGGCCGGCCAGACCAAGACGTTCAAGGTCACGTTCGAGAAGGACACCGCGGCCTACGACAAGGCGGCCACCGGGTTCCTCACCTGGAACGGTGCGGGCACGTACGCCCGGCTGCCGATCGCGGTCACGCCGGTCCAGCTGTCGGCCCCCGAGGTGGTGTCCGGCAGCGGCCGCAACGGGTCGCTCCGCTACCAGGTGGTACCCGGCGTCGACGGCGACTTCCCGATCACGAAGTACGGCCTCGCCGGCGGGACCGCCGAGAAGGGTTCGCTGAAGCCGTCGGAACAGAAGCAGTACCCGGTGACGATCGAGGAGGGCACCAAGGCCGCCCAGATCTCGGTCCGGTCCGAGTACGAGCAGGCCGACCTGGACCTCTACCTGTACCGGATCGTCGACGGGACGCCGGTGCCGGTCGGGCAGTCCGCCGGGCCGACCGCGGACGAGACCGTACAGCTGACCGCTCCGCCCGCCGGCGAGTACGTGGCCCGGGTCGAGGGCTACGCGAACGCGCCGGAGACGGAGACCACGCCGTACGTGTTCCGGTCCGCCTCGGTGACCGACAAGACCTCCGAGGGCTCCTTCACGGTCCGGCCGTCGGACCCGACCGCCGAGGTCCAGGAGCCGATCGACGTCACGGTCCGCTGGCGCGGGCTGGAGCGGGACCTGCCCTATCTCGGCTACATCGAGTACCGGGACGGCTCCGGCACCCTGGTCACGATCAATTGATGATCACGGCATGACCGATCGCGTGATCGGCCGGGACGAGCTCGTCGTCGGCCTGGAGCGGCTCGGGCTCGGCCGCGAGTCGGTCGTGTTCCTGCACGCCTCGCTGCGGTCGTTCGGCCGGGTCCACGGCGGCGCCGACACCGTGATCAGTGCGGTGCGGCAGGTCTGCGGCACCGTACTGATGTTCGGCGCGGTCGGCGAACGGACCGGCGTGCCCGCGCCGCCCGGACTGGTCCGGCCGAACAACTCGTTCTACGAGGCGGATTCCTGGGCGGCCTTCGATGCGGCCGTCGCCGCCGCGACGCCCGCCGCGCCAGGGCTGTCGACGGACACCTGGCTTGGTGCGGTCGCCGCCGCCTTCGCCGGGCAGCCGGACGTGATCACCGGTGATCATCCGCTGTACCCGTTCCGCGCCGCCGGTGATCACGCCGAGGAGTTGATCAAGGGCCAGCGACCGGATCGGATGCTCGGAGCCGTCGACGTGCTGGACCGGCTGGACGGCGACGTGCTGCTGCTCGGCGTCGGCCACCATGCCAATACGACGATCCACCTCGCCGAGCAGCGGCTGGGTCGCTCCCTGTTCTACCGGTACGCCGTCGTCGCGCCGGGTGTCTGGGCCGAGGTGCCGAACGTGTCCGGCGAGTCGCACCGGTTCGACGACCTCGAGCCAGACCTCGCCCCAGCGACCGTGGAGACCATGATCGGGAACTGCCGGGCCCGCCGGATCCCGGCCCGGGCGGTGCTGGCGGCCGCCACCTCGGTGATCATGAAAGACCCCGCCGCACTGCTCTGTCCGGATCCGGACTGCCGCTGTGGCGGAGCGTTGCGGCAGCGGCTCGCCGTCCTCGCCGCGGAGTGAGGATCGACCACGTTCCCTGAGCCTGTCGAAGGGCAAGGCCAGGCCCGGCACTTCGACAAGCTCAGTGCGCGTTCGGCGCTAGGCCTTCACGAACTCCAGCAGGGCCTGGTTGACCTCGTCCGCGTGCGTCCAGAGCAGGCCGTGCGGGGCGCCCTCGATCTCGACGTAGCGCGCCTCCGGCACCGCCTGCCGGAACCGCCGGCCGGTGGCGTCGATCGGCAGGATCCGGTCACCGGTGCCGTGCAGGATCAACACCGGCTTGCCGCTGTCCCGGACGGCGGCCACGTCGTCGCGGAAGTCCTCGATCCAGGTGGGCACGACCGCAGAGGCGGCGACCGGAGCGGACCGGGTCGCGGTGTTCCAATTGGCCGTGACGACCTCCTGGCTGATCTTGCTGCCGAGGTTCTCGTCCAGGTTGTAGAAGTCGTTGTAGAAGCCGGTGAACCAGGCGTAGCGATCTTGCCGGGCAGTGGCGGCGATGCCGTCGAAGACCTCCTGCGGCACGCCCTCCGGGTTGTCCTCGCGCTGCACCAGGAACGGTTCGAGCGAGGCCAGGAAGGCGAGCTTGGCAACGCGATCATGACCGTGGTTCTTGACGTAGCGAGCCAGTTCGCCGGTGCCCATCGAGAATCCGACCAAGATCACGTCCGTCAGGTCGAGGGTCTCCAGCACCGCGTTCAGGTCCGCAGCGAAGGTGTCGTAGTCGTACCCGTCGTTGATCTTGCTGGACTGCCCGAAGCCGCGGCGGTCGTAGGTGATCACGCGGTAGCCGGCGGCCAGCAGCTCCCGGGTCTGCCGCTCCCAGCTGTGCCCGTCCAGCGGGTAGCCGTGGATCAGCACGACCGGCCGGCCGCTGCCCTGGTCCTCGTAGTAGAGCTCGATCGGCGTGCTGTTCTGCGTCCCGACGGTGATGGTGGCCATCAGTCTTTCCCTTCGACTCGATCGGAGAACGATCGTTCTCCACTGGTATCGACTAGAGTAGAGAACGATCGTTCTCAACGCAAGAGGTGATGGTATGACCGACGAGGAGACCCTTCGGAAGGGATTGGTCGAGGCGGCCGACCGGCTGTTCTACGCCCGCGGCGTGCAAGCGGTCGGGATGGACGCGGTGCGGGCCGAGGCCGGGGTGTCGCTGAAGCGGATCTATGCGCTGTTCCCCTCCAAGGACGACCTGGTCACGGCCGTGCTGCGGCACCGCTCAGCCGTATGGGACGACGGCGTGGCCGCGGCCATGGCCGGCACCGAGGACCCAGTCGACCGGCTGCTGGCGATCTTCGACTACCTGGACGGCTGGTTCCACGAGCCCGACTTCCGCGGCTGCGCCTTCATCAACCTGTACGGCGAACTCGGGCCGAGCTCCCCCAACGCCGCTGAGGCGGTGCGCCGGCAGAAGCGCGGCTTCGCCGACCTGGTGGCGCGGCTGGTCGGCGAGGCCGGGCTGCCGGACGACCTGGCTCCGCAACTGGTCGTCCTGGCCGAGGGCGCCCAGACCACGGCCGCGATCCTCGGCGATCCGGACGTGGCCCGGCACGCCCGGGCAGCCGCCGGCGTCCTGATCGAGGCGAGCCGTCGCCCGGGACGCTCCTAGGTCACGCCAGGGTGTCGATCAGGCCGGCCAGAGTCTCCGCGCGACGCCGTACCCCGGCGACGGTGTCGCAGCCGTCCCGGCGCAGTTCGATCATCACCGCGCTCACCCGGAGGGTCTTGCGGTACTGGCGCAGCGGCACGTAGCACCCTGCGAACGGCTCGTCGGTGACGACGGCGCCGAGCGGCGAGAAGGCGGCGACGGCGGCCTCGCGCAGCCGGTCCGGCGTGTGGAAGGCGTCGGTCCCGATGCAGGTCATCGGGCGGCGGCGGTCCGGGTGCAGTTCGTACGGCAGCGGGTCCCGCGGATAGGAGTGCAGGTCGATCACGATCGCCCGGCCGACCTCGACCAGCCGGGCGTCGACCAGGTCGGCCATCCCCTCGGCGTACGGCCGGTAGAAGCGGGCCAGCAGGTCCTCGTGGTTCACCTCGGCCTTCCGCAGCGGCCGGCGGGTCGACGTCTTGGTGTAGACGGCGCCCATCCCGGCGGCAGCCATCTCCTCCCGTTCGTCCGGGAACCGTTCCGGGTCGACCACCAGCCGGGAGTAGCGGTTGACCGCGAGCCAGGGCCGGGCCGCGGCCAGCCCGGCCGCCAGCCGGCCGATCTGATCGGTGCCGGCGTCGGTCATCGCGGCCAGTTCGGCGGTCAGCTCGTCGTCGTCGAGCAGCAGCCCGGTCCGTACGTCCGTCGGGATCTCGGTCGCGGCGTGCGGCAGGTGCACGATCACCGGCGACGTCGGCGCACCGGGGACGACGGTGAGCGGGTTCACCGGCCCGCTCCGACCCGCCGCGGGCTCGATGAAAGAGCTCTCATGCTGGCTTCCTCGCCTTCTCATCGCTGGCTGGTTCGGTGGAACCATGCAGAACAGGACCAAGTGGATCATCACCGGCGGCGCGGCAGCGTTCGTCCTCGCCCCCGTCGCGGCCTTCGGCCTGCCCGCCCTTTCGCAGGAACCGCTGGCGGGCGCCGGCTACGTGGCGCACGCCGCGGAGCCGGCGGCGGATCCGACCGCCAAGCCCAGCCCCGGTGAGGACACCGGCAAGCCGACCCCGCCGCAGACCGCGAAGACCCCGGTCAGCCCGAATTCTGCCGTGACTCCGCCCACTCCGCAGACCAGCGCCACGCCGCAGTCGGCCCAAACCGCCCAGACGGCCCAGACCGCGAACACTCCGCCGACGCCGCCGACGCCGCAGACGCCGAAGACCGCGCAGACCGCGAAGTCCGCCGTCTCGCCCGCCTCGCCGAAGTCGGCCGGCTGAGCCCGAGCCAGAACCACCCGGTGCCCTGAGTTCGTCGGAGGGCCAGGCCAGTCCCGCATCGGGGCTCCGCAGGAGTCCTGTGGCCTGGCCCTTCGACAGGCTCAGGGCACGTTCGCGTCCGCGGCCGACCCGTTGATGAGAGACCTCTCATCTGGGCTTCCTCGCCCTCTCATGGCCGGCGGGTTGAGTGGGACCATGCAGACCAAGACCAAGTGGTTCATCGCGGGCGGCGCCGCGGCGTTCGTCCTCGCGCCGGTGGCGGCCTTCACGCTGCCCGGGTTGTCCCAGAGCCCGCTCGGCGGATCGGGCTACGTGGCCGAGGCCAGCAACGAGCGACCGGCCGCGGACCCCACCCCGAGCGTCAAGCCCAGCACTGCGGCGCCGACCACGAAGGCGGCCGCCTCGCCGAAGACCACCCAGACTCCGGGCAGTGCCAGGAGCGTCCCGAGCGCACAGAGCCCGCGCACCACGAGCAGCCCGGCGACCGTCAACTCGCCGATCACCCCACGGACCGCGGTCTCGCCGAAGACGCCCGTCTCGACCGACTCCGCGGTCTCCGCGCAGTCGGCCGTCTCGGCCGGCTGATCGGGGCCGCGCCGTCTCCGCCTGCTCTCATGAGACCAGGCGGTACCCAGCTCCCCGGACGGTGAGGATCCGGTGGGCGCCGATCTTGTTCCGCAGGTAGCGGATGTAGACGTCGACGACGTTGGAGCCGGGGTCGAAGTCGTACCCCCAGACCCGGGACAGCAGTTGCTCCCGGGTCATCACCTGTCCGGGGTTACGGAGCAGGGTCTCCAGCAGCGAGAACTCCCGCGCCGACAGTTCGACGGTACGGTCTCCGACGCGGGCCAGCCGGGTGTGCAGGTCGAGGCCCAGGTCGCCGTGGGAGAGCGAGGTCGGCTGCTCGCTCGACGTCTGCCGCAGCCGGATCCGGACCCGGGCCAGCAGCTCCTCGATCCTGAACGGCTTGGCCATGTAGTCGTCGGCGCCACTGTCCAGCCCCGCCACCGTGTCGGTCACCGAGTCCCGCGCGGTCAGGATGATCACCGGCAGCGTGAAGCCCTGCCCGCGCAGCCGTTCCAGCACCGCGAACCCGTCCAGGCCGGGCAGCCCGATGTCCAGCACGAGCAGTTCGAACTGATCGCTGAGCGCCAGTTCCAGCGCCTCCGGCCCGGTGGCCGCGACGGTCGTCGTGTGGCCGGCGGCGCGCAACCCCTTCTCCACGAACGAGGCGATCCGGGACTCGTCCTCGGCGATCAAGATCGCGGCCATGGGCTCTCCTGTTCCGTCGCGATGGGGTGCCGGTCGTCCGGCACCTCGAGTTCTTCGGTACGGGAATCGTCGGTGGTCACCGGAAGATCGAGAGTGAACGTCGAACCACGGCCGGGCCGGCTGTGCAGCAGCACCTGACCGCGGTGCGCGGTGGCGATCGCGTTGACGATCGCCAGGCCGAGGCCGGAGCCGTCGGCGTGGCCCGACGCATGATCATGTTCGTGGGCCGGGCCGGACCGCGCGAACCGCTCGAAGATCCGTTGATGATCTTCGGGCGCGATGCCGGTGCCCTCGTCGCGGACGGTCAGCCGGAGCCGATGGGCGGTCGCGTGGTCCGGGTCGGGGACCACCTCGGCACCGAGTGCGATCACCGAGCCGTCCGTCGAGTGCCGTACCGCATTGGACACCAGCTGGACCAGCGCCTGGGTGATCCGCTGCTGGTCGAGTTCGATCACCGCGTGCACGGTGCGGTCGATCCGCCAGCGCCGGTCGGCCAGCGGTTTCACCTTGTCCAGCACGGATCCGAGCAGGTCGTCCACGTCCACGGGACCGGGCCGGACGAAGTCGGGACGGCGCGACTTGGCCAAGATCATCAGGTCCTCGACGATGCGACGCATCCGGGCCAGCTCGTCCAGCGACAGGTCGACGGTCTCGGCGACCTCGGTCGGGTTCCGCTGGTCGAGCAGCTCCAGGTGCCCCTGCACGATGGTGATCGGCGTCCGCAGTTCGTGGCCGGCGTCGTCGAGCAGGTTGCGCTGTTCGTCGAACGAGATGGACAACCGGTCCAGCATCGCGTTCATCGTGTGGCCGAGGTCGGCGATCTCGTCACCGCTGGTGAGTTGATCTTCGGGGATCCGGCCGGACAGGTTGCCCTCGCCGATCTCCTGCGCGGTCTGCCGCAGCGTCCGCAGCGGCGCCAGCAGTTTGCCGGAGACGACGAAGCCGACCAGCCCGACCAAGATCAACGCCACCACGCAGACCAGGGCGTAGGTGCGGTAGGTGTTGTTCAGCGGCACGAACGCGGTGTCGATGTCGACCGCCGCGACGTAGTGCCCGAGGTCGTCCGAGCCGGGCAGTTGCGCGGTGACCGAGATGAAGGCGAGGTTCCGGTTCCGCGCGTTGCTGAGCTGCTGGATCTCGATCGGGTCGCCGGGCCGCACCTGGGCCGCCTTCGCCACGATCTCCGGATCGCCCTGGACCGCGGTCTGCAGGTCCGACTGCCGGTTCGGGTGCAGTTCGAGCTTGCCGTTGACCAGCCCGAGCACGGCCTCGTTGTCGTCCGGGTAGGTCGCCTTGATGGTGGCCCGGAGCAGCGCCTCGACGGTGGTGATGTTGGCCGCGCCCGGCCCGGTCATCGCCTCGTTGCTGGCTTCCTTGAACTCGTTGTACTCCTGGAGCAGGGCGGCCCGGACGCCGTCGTACACGTCCTGCCGGCTGATCGCGTACGAGGTCAGGCCGGCGGCCATCATGCCGAGGGCGGTCGTCATCAGCACCGCGGTGAGGATCCGGAACCGGACCGACCAGCCGCGCGGGCGCTTGGGCGCACCGGGCCGGTGGTCGCGGACGGGTTCCATTCGACCATCCTGACAAATCCGAGCCGGACAACACGGATCCCGGCGATGAGACTCCTCTCATCGCGAGACACCCGGACATGGCGTCGAGCGTCACAGGGATGGCCGGACGGTCGGCAGGGCGGTTGACTGGGCGTCATGTTCACCGTGCTGCAGGCCGTCGCGCTGGTCGCGGCCACGCTGTCCACCGGCTTCATGGCCTCGCTGTTCATCACCTACTCGGCGGTGATCATGCCCGGGCTGCGCGGCGCGGACGACCGGACGTTCATCGCCGGCTTCCAGCGGCTGGACGCCGCCCTGGTGACACCGGCCTTCCTGTTCCTCGGCTTCCTCGGCGCGCTGATCTTCACCGGCCTCGCCGGCCTGCTTCTGCTCGGCTCCGAGCAGCGGCCGGCGTTGCCCTGGACCGTCGCCGCGTTCGTGCTGTACCTGGCGACGTTCGTGATCACGGTGGCCGTACACCTGCCCTTGAACAACGGGCTCAAGGAGGCCGGGCACCCGGACCGGATCGGTGATCTCGCGGCCGTCCGGGCCGCCTTCCGGGAGACGACCTGGCTCGCCTGGAACCATGTCCGCTCGGTCGTCGGCCTGATCGCCTTCGGCTGTCTCGGCTGGGCCCTGGTCGAGTTCGGCCGTTCGCTCGGCTGACTCAGCCGGTGGACTCCCTGATCATCAGCCGATGCGGCACGACGTAGCTGCGGCCCGGCTCCCGGTTGCCCTCGATCCGTTCCAGCAGCGCCTCGATGGTGCGCTCGGCCAGCGCCTCCAGGTCCGGCGCGACCGAGGTCACGGTCGGGCTGAGGTACTCGGTGTCGACGATGTTGTCCCAGCCGACGACGGCGATGTCGTCCGGCACCCGTACGCCGGCCCGCTTCAGCCCGCGGATCACGCCGATGGCCAGCAGGTCGCTGCAGCAGACGATCGCGTCGCAGCCGAGCAGGTCCTCGCCCGCGTCGGCGACCGTCTGCTCGCCCATCTCGCGGGTGAACCGGCCGGTCGTGATCACCCGCCGGTCCGCCAGTTCCAGCCCGAGCGCGGCCAACCGGTCCCGGACGCCGACCATCCGGATCTCGCCGACGGCGGTGGGCCGGGCCGGAGTACGGCCGACATAGCCGATCCGGCGCCGGCCGGTCCGGTACAGGTGGTCGACCACCTCGGCGGCGGAGGCGTGGTTGTCGATCGCCACGTAGTCGGCGTTGCTACCCGGCAGCGGCGCCGCGAGCAGCACCATCGGCGTCCGGCGGCTCATCGCGGCCATCGCCTCCGGGTCGATCGCGAACGGGCTGAAGATCACTCCGTCGATGCCGTGACCGGGATAGCCGGCCGCCGCCTGCTCCTCCCGCTCCGGGATCCCGCCGGTCTCGTCCATCACCACCGTGTAGCCGCGCGGTGACGCGGCGGCGATCATCGCGTGCGCCAGGGCGCCCAGGTAGGGCTCGTCGATCCGCGGCAGGGCCAACGTGATCATGGTGCTGCGCCCGCTCTGCAACTGCCGCCCGGCCAACGACGGCCGGTAGTCCAGCTCCTCGATCGCGGCCAGCACCCTGGCCCGGGTGGAGTCGCGGACGTTCGATCGCTGATGGACGACGTTCGTGACCGTCTTCAGCGACACGCCCGCCAGCGCCGCGACGTCCTTGATCCGGGCCGGCCGGCTCCGGTCGGCGTCGCGGGTGGGCCGCTCGATGGCTGACATGGGCTCCTCGAGAAATCGACGGTTCGGGTCTTGACATCCTAGGGTGCCCGGCGGATTCTAACGTTAGATTCTAACGCTAGAAGTTTCACCAGGACACAGGAGTCACGATGAAGCCGAAGGTCTCGATCGACCGCCGGACCCTGCTCTCGGCCACGGGGCTGACCACCCTGGCGCTCGCCGCGGGCTGCACCGGTCCGGCACCGGGCGGTGGGCCGGCCCAGCAGGAGACCTCGGCCCAGCAGGAGATCCGCTACATGATCGGCCAGCCCGAGGACCCGGCCGACCTCGAACTGATCCGGGCCGACCTGAAGAAGTTCGAGGCCGCCCGGCCGGGGACCACCGTGAAGCTGGACGTGATCCCGTCCGACACGGTGCGCACCGTGCTGCAGACCCAGTTGCGTTCCGGGCAGGGGCCCGACGTCTTCGGCTACGACACCGGTCCCGGTTTCGCCGGCGCGCTGGCCGAGGCGGGGCTGCTCTACGACCTCACGGCCGCCTACACCGAGCGGAAGTGGCCGGTCTTCGAGTTCGCCAAGCAGCGGGTCACGTTCGACGGCAAGATCGTCGGCGTCCCCAGCCAGATCGAGCAGGTCGGCCTGTTCTACAACAAGGACCTGTTCGCGAAGTTCGGCCTGGCCGAGCCGGGCAGCCTGGCCGAGCTCGAGGCCGCGGCGCACACGCTGGCCGACAACAAGATCATTCCGCTCGCGGTCAGCGACAAGGAGGGCTGGCAGGGCGGCCACCTGCTGAGCATCACGCTGTCCAGCCAGGTCGGCTCGGCCGGCATGGACGCGCTGCTCGCCGGCGACCGGCCGTGGGACTCGCCCGAGGTGGTCGAGGCGCTCGCGGTCTGGGAGCGGTTCGGGCAGGCCGGGCTGTTGACCCCGTCACCGGCCGCCGTGACGTACGACAACGCCAACGCGCTGTTCTACTCCGGCAAGGCGGCGATCAACCCGACCGGCAGCTGGCTGGCCCTGGACATCGAGCGCAACGCCAAGTTCGAGGTCGGCTTCATCCCGTTCCCGGCGCCGAACGGTCGAGGCATCTTCAGCGGCGGACTCGGCTCGGGCACGTTCGTCTCGGCCGGCACCACCAAGGCCGAGGCCGCGATCGCGCTGCTGGACTACCTGCAGACGCCGGAGCACGGCCGCTGGGCGGTGGAGAACCTGCAGGACATCCCCGCCTACCCGGTGGACACCGCCGGGATCAAGGCCAGCCCGCTGTTCACGCAGATCCTCGACGACGCGGCCAAGATCGCCGAGGGCACCGGCGACTTCGGCTACAACATCGACGTGCTGACCGGTGATCAGTTCAACAACGCCATGTGGAAGGGAATCCAGGGCATCCTGTCCGGCCAGTCGACCGCGGCCGAGGTGGCCGGCCGAATGCAGGACGCGGCCGCCAAGGACGGGAACTGAGCCGTGGCCGCGCTCAGTCATCTCCCCCGGGTCACCCGGCGCGCCCAGGCCCGGCTCGGGCTGGTCCTGGTGCTGCCGGTGATGGCGTTGGTGATCATCTTCTTCCTGTTCCCGATGATCAGCGCGCTCTACTTCTCCGTGGTCGACTTCGACGGGCTGGATCCGACGCCGCCGTTCGTCGGTGCCGCCAACTTCACCGAGCTGTTCGGCGATCCGGAGGTCTGGCGGGCCCTCGGCCGCAACGCGATCTGGATCGTCATCGGCACCGTGGCGCCGATGGTGATCGGGCTGGTGGTGGCGCTGCTGGTCTGGACGGTCCGGTCCGGCAGCGTCGTCTACCGGCTGATCTTCTTCCTGCCGTACGTGCTGCCCGGCGTCGCGATCGGGATCGTCTGGGGCTGGATCTACGACCCGGTCAGCGGGTGGCTGAACCGCGCGCTGGACCTGGTCGGCCTGGGTGGGCTGCAGCGCGGTTGGCTGGGCGATCCGAACACCGCCCTCTACGCGGTGCTGGCGACGGCGGTCTGGGCCACCTGCGGGTTCGTGATCATGGTCATCCTGTCCGCGCTGCGCAACGTCGACGCCGAGCTCGTCGACGCGTCCCGGATCGACGGCGCCGGTCCGGTCAGCCGGTTGCTGCACGTGATCCTGCCGCAGATCATGCCGGTCCTGCTGATGGTGCTGACCCTGATCCTGGTCGGCGGCTTCAGCGTCTTCGACATCATCTTCATCATGACCGGCGGCGGTCCCGCCGACGCGACCAACGTGCTCGGTACGTATGCGTACAAGAACGCCTTCCAGTTGAACCGGATCGGCTACGGCACCGCGCTGGCGCTGTTGATCACCGTGCTGTCGATCCCGTTCGCGGTGGGCCTGAACCGACTGCAGCGGCGGCTGTCGCTGCAGGGAACGGGGGCCTGATGTCCGTCCAGACCTCGCTCACCGCACGTGCTCCGGTCGTCGCCGAGCTGCCGCCCCGGACGCTGCGCCGGCGCAGTGCCCGGACCACCGGCGGACTGCTGGCCCGTCACCTCGTCCTGGTAGTGCTGGCCCTGTTCACGCTGTTCCCGGTGATCATGGTCGTCTCCACCACGTTCAAGTCCGAGGCCGACGTCCGGGCCCGCCCGTTCGACCTGTTCAGCTCCTTCTCGTTCGAGAACCTGATCACGGCCTGGACCCAGGGCGAGTTCAGCCGCTATCTGGTGGACAGCATCCTGCTCACCGTGCCGAGCACGGCCCTGGTGGTGATCATCTCCACGATGGCCGGCTACGCCTTCGCCCGACTACCCTTCCCGGGCCGGACGATCATGTTCTACTCGGTGGTGCTGGGCCTGCTGGTGCCGTTCTTCACCTACATGATCCCGCTGTACTTCCAGCTCCGCTCGATGGGACTCCTGGACACCTTGATCGGCGCCATCCTGGTGCTGACGATGACCGGGATCGCGTTCGGCACCTTCTTCATGCGCGCCTTCTTCACCGACCTGCCGGACGAGCTGGAGCAGTCGGCCCGGGTGGACGGGTGCTCGGAGGCGCAGATCTTCCTGCGGGTGCTGTTGCCGCTGGTCCGGCCGGGCCTGGGAGCGCTGACCGTGTTCACGTTCCTGGCCAACTGGAACAACTTCCTGGTGCCGCTGCTCTACCTGCCCAGCGGCCGCTACCGACCCCTCACCACGGGTCTGTACATGTTCACCGGCGGGCGGTCGCTGGACATCGGCCCGCTCGCGGCCGGGACCTTGATCACCATCCTGCCGGTCCTGATCGTCTTCCTCGCCCTGCAGCGCCAGGTCACGCAGGGATTTCTGTCCGGAGCGATCAAGGGTTGATCACTCGTACCATCCCCATGCGTAAGGAGCATGTCCGTGGCATCCATGGTCAGTTTCGTCGAGCCCCGCGTGGCCGAGGTCGTCGCCGAGGAGGAGCGCCCGGTCGGGCCGGCGGAGGTCCGACTGCGGACCCTCTACACCGGCATCTCGGCCGGCACCGAGCTCACCGCCTACCGCGGCACCAACCCGTATCTCAACCGGTACTGGGATTCCGGGGTCAGGCTGTTCCGGCCCGGTGACACCAGCCTGACCTTCCCGGTCAACGGCTGGGGGTACGAGGAGGTCGGCGTCGTCGTCGAGACGGGACCGGACGCGGACGGCGTCGCGGTCGGCGACATCAGCTGGGGCACCTGGGGCCACCGGACGCACACCGTCCAGCCGGCCGAGAAGGTCCGCCGGAAGCTGCTGCCGCAGGGTGCGGATCCGCGGCTCGGCATCTTCTCCCAGATCGGGGCGATCGGGCTCAACCTGGTGCTGGACGCCGACATCCACGTCGGCGAGACCGTCGTGATCTTCGGCGCCGGGGTGCCCGGCCAGATCGCCGCCCAACTGGCCCGCCTGAACGGTGGCCGGGTGATCGTCGTGGACAAGATCGCGGACCGGCGGGATCGGGCCCTGGAGCTTGGCGCGGAGGTCGCGCTGGACCCGGACCGGGAGCCGGTCGCGGAGCGGGTCCGGGAGCTGACCGACGGCCGCGGTGCCGACGTCTGCCTCGAGGTGAGCGGGCACTACCCGGCGCTGCACGAGGCGATCCGGACCGTGGCCTACAACGCCCGGGTCTGCGTCGCCGGTTTCATGCAGGGTGAGGGGGCCGGGCTCCGGCTCGGCGAGGAGTTCCACCACAACCGGGTCTCCTTGATCTGCTCGCAGATCTCCGGTGTCGCGCCGTCCCTGCAGGGCCGCTGGGACTTCGAGCGGCTGTCCCGGACCGCGATCGAGCTCGGCGTCTCGGGCCGGCTGAAGCTGACCGAGCTGATCACCCACACCTGGCCGTTCGAGAAGGCGCCCGAGGCCTTCCGGCTGCTCGACGAGCACCCCGAGCAGGCGCTGCAGGTCGTTCTCGAGATCGACGACGCGAAGGAGCACGGATGAGCATCAAACTGGCCGCAGCCGAAGGCACGCTGCCGGGCACGACCCTGGAGGAGAAGTACGCCTTCGTCCGCTCGGTCGGCTTCGACGGGATCGAGCTGTCCGGGCAGGGCGACGGGATCTTCGCCGGCCGGGCCGCCGAACTCGCCCGAGCCCGCGACGCCGGCGTGATCATGCCGACGGCGGTGGTGCACATGGACCACTTCATCGGCGATTTCGATCATGACCGCCGGCGGGACGCGATCGAGCAGGTGAAGCAGTTGCTGTCGACGATCGTGATCGCCGGCGGCACCGGCATCGTCTCGCCGCACGCGTACGGGCTGTTCTCCAAACGACTGCCGCCGTTCACGCCGCCCCGGTCGGACGCGGACTCACGCAAGCTGCTGGTCGAAGCCCTGCGCGAGCTCGGTGATCATGCCGCCGAGGTCGGTGCGACGCTCTACCTGGAACCGTTGAACCGGTACGAGGACTTCGTGATCAACACCCTGGCCGACGCCGTGTCGGTGGTACAGGAGGCCGACTCGCCGGGCGTGGCGGTGATCGCCGACACGTACCACATGTCGATCGAGGAGGCCGATGTCGGCGCCTCGCTCCGCGCCGCCGGCCCGTTGATCAAGCACGTCCAGCTCGGCGACAGCAACCGGCTGGAGCCCGGCGCCGGTCACTACGACTGGCCCGAGACCCTGCAGGCGCTGGCCGACATCGGCTACGACGGCTGGCTCGCGATGGAGTGCCGGCTGAGCGGTCCGGTGGACGAGGTGCTGCCGCGGGTGGCGGCCGTGCTCCGCACGCCGCCGGCCGCCGACGGCTCACCGGCTCAGCCTCGCCGACCTTGATCAAGATCGAGGACCAGCTTGCCGTGCACGTGCCGGTCGGCCTGGAGCTCGACGGCACGGCGGATCTGTTCGACCGGAAAGCTCCCGGCGAGTGGCACCTGGAGCCGACCGGTCGCGACCAGGCGGGCGATCTCCTCCAGGGCTCCGGCCGGAGCGTCCGCACCGTTGGCTGCGTGCACGCCGTCGACCTTCGCGGCGATGGTGCAACTGCGACGGTCCGGCACGCCGAGTTCCCGTGCGACCTGCAGCGTCTCCGTCCCGTGTAGGTCGATGGCGGCGGTCACGCCTTCCGGAGCGAGGGCTCGGACCCGGTCGGCCAGACCCTCGCCGTACGCGACCGGTTCGGCTCCGAGATCGCGGAGGAACTCCGCCGACGACGCCGACCCGGTGCCGATGACGCGCGCTCCGGCGATCCGGGCCAGTTGAACGGCGAACACGCCGACCCCGCCCGCCGCTCCACCGATCAGGACCGTGTCCCCGGGGCCCGGGTCCGCCGCAACGACGGCGGCGGACGCCGTACGGCCGGCGATCGTGAGGGTGGCCGCGGTGCGATCGTCGACACCGTCTGGGGTGTGGTGGACCTCGTCGGCCGCGCTCCCTCCGGTGGCGTCGACGACCACGAAGTCGGCGACGGCGCGGGACAGCGCGCCCCCGAACACCCGGTCCCCCGGAGCGAAGCCGGCCACGCCGGCGCCGACCTGGTCGATCACTCCCGCGTAGTCCGTACCGAATCCGACAGGAAGGCTCAGCCCGAACCGGGCGGCGGTCTCCGCGTCGGCGGTGATGATCCAGTCCATCGGGTTGAGACCGGCCGCGCTGACCCGGACCCGTACCTGTCCCGCACCGGCCTGCGGGGCGGAAATCTCACGGAGGTCGAGCACTTCGGGTCCGCCGAAGGCGGACAGCCGGACCGCCCTGCTCCGGGGAAGCTGATGGTGATCACTCGCTGACTGCATCTGTCGCACCGCTCCTTGGCTGAGGAACAACGAAACGGACTATGCTCCGTTTACATGGGTGACGATAACACAAACGGAGCATGATCCGTTTTGACGAACGGTGAGATGCGCCGGCCACGGGCGGACGCGATGCGTAACCAGGACCAGTTGCTCGCCGTCGCGACCCGCATGTTCGTCGCCACGCGTGCCGAACCGTCGATGCGGGCGATCGCGCGCGAGGCCGGGGTCGGCATCGCCACTCTCTACCGCCACTTCCCGACCCGCGAGTCGTTGGTCGACGCGGTCTACCGGGATCAGGTCGCACGACTGACGACAGGCGCCCGCGAACTGCTCGATCAACTACCGCCCGCGGCCGCCCTGCGGCGCTGGATGGATCTGTTCGGCGACTGGATCGCGACCAAGAGCGGCATGCTGGACACCCTGCTGGCGATGATCGAGTCGGGCACGATCGCTCATGAGGAGACCAGGAGCGAACTCCTGGCGGCGATCACCTCGATGCTCGACGCGGGCAGCGCGGCAGGCGACCTCCGGTCCGATGTCTCCGCCGACGACATCGCCGCCTCCCTCATCGGCATCTTCACCGTGGCCCCATGCCCCGAGCAGGAGGACCAGGCCGGCCGCCTGCTGGACCTCCTGCTCGACGGACTTCGACCACGACCATGACAGCTCCGCCTTCAGGATGGATCGGGCACGAGCTAGGAAGGCCCGGGCCGAGCCTCCTGGAGGGCCCCGTTGCCGCGGCCGCCGGCCGGGCCGACCTCCCTAGTAGGGTCGCCGGTGTTCGCCGAGCGAGGAGGACGGGGCGATCACCGACTACCTGATCCAGTACGCGGCCGGGACCGGACCGCTGGCCGCCGAGGCGTTGCGGCAGGCGGTCCCGGATGTCCGGCCGCTGTTCAGCGACGACAGCGCGATGCTGGTCCGGACCAACCGGACGCTGAGCTCGGCGGACCCGCTGCCGTTCGCCAACAACGCGTTCCGGGTGGTCGCCAAGGTGCCGCGGGGCAAGATCATCGGCGCGATCCGGAAGCTCGCCGCACAGGTGCCGAAGGCGGAACTGGAGCCCGCCGGGCGGCAGGGCTTCCGAGTGATGACGCAACTCGACGGGCAGCTGACCGCGATCGACCGGGCCGCCCGGAACGACCTGGAGCGGGCGCTGGCGTCGAAGGTCCGCGGCCGGGTCAGCAGCCGTGGCGGCGGTGACGAGTACTGGCTGATCGGCCGGAAGGACCTCGGCGAACTCCTGCTGGCCTACCGGTTGCCCAAGCAGCGCAGCCGGAAGGTGGCGGCCGGCGCGCTCGCCCCGGAGCTGTCCTCGATGCTGGTGGCGGCCTCGCGGCCGGACCGGCGGGACCGCTTCCTGGACCCGTTCGCCGGGTCCGGTGCGCTGGTCGCCGCGCGCCTCGCCCAGCCGGCCCGCCGGCTCGACTACGTCGACGAGCGGCTCGACGAGCTGCGGCCGAACCTGCCCGACGTGTTGCGCCGCAAGCGGGAGGGTTTGCGCCTGTTCGCCGGAGACGCCCGGCGGCTGACCATGATCGATGATCATGACGTGGACGTGATCGTCACCGACCCGCCGTGGGGCGAGCACGAGGAGGTCGACGGCCCGTACGAGAGCTTCGTGGCCGACGTCGCCGCCGAGTTCGACCGGGTGCTGAGCCCCCGGCACGGCCGCCTGGTCCTGCTCAGCTCACGCCGCCGTGCCGATCTCTGGTCCGACGCGCTCGGACCGCTGGCGGGCGGCGCGAGCCTGGAGATCTTGATCAACGGCCATCCGGCCACGGTGTTGATCGGGTCGCGCCGTTCGTCTGCCGGATCGCTTACAGGGAAGTGAGTTTCCGGGTCAGCCGATCCCTGGTGTCCTGCAGGGCCGTCAGCCGGTTCTCGACCTCGGCCAGCCTCGCCCGGTACGTCCGCGCCGGCAGCTCGGTGTCCGCGCAGCGCTCCGGGTCGTGCTCCTCCAGGCAGGGCACCAGGTCCTTCACGCCGTCCAGCGTCAGCCCGGAGGCGAGCAGTTCGGCGATCGCGCGCACCCGGTCGACCGCCGGTTCGTCGTACTCGCGCCAGTCGTTGCCGCCCCGCCGCGCGTGCAGCAGGCCATGCTGCTCGTAGTACCGCAGCGACCGCCGGCTGACACCGGTCCGCCGCGCCAGTTCACCGATCCGCACCGGGCACTCTCCTTGACCTTGACACCGGTGTCACGATCCTAGGCTCGCCGCCATGACCGACATCCAGCCGACCCCCAGCACGGACCAGGAACCCAGCCGCCGGACGGCGCTCGTCACCGGCGGCGGCTCGGGGATCGGGCGGGCCGTCGCACTGGCCCTCGCCGAAGCCGGCCTGGACGTGCTCGTCACCGGCCGCCGCCCGGCCGCCCTGGCCGAGACCGCCGCCCTGCACCCCGGCATCCGGACCCACGTCGCCGACGTCGCCGACCCGGATGATCATGAGGCGACCGTGGCCGCGGCCGCTCGCTTCGGCCGGCTCGACGTCTTGATCAACAACGCGGGGATCGGTGCGCCCGGGGCTCTCGGTGCCATCGCGGCGGAGGTCGCCCGGCAGACCTGGGCCACCAACGTGCTCGGCCCGATCCTGCTCGCCCAGGCCGCGCTGCCGTACCTGATCAAGGCCCGCGGAACGATCATCAACGTCTCCAGCACGTACGGCGTCAAGCCGGCCCCGGGTCACAGCACCTACGGCGCCAGCAAGGCCGCGCTGGAACACCTGACCCGCAGCTGGGCCCTCGAGCTGGCCGAGCACGGCATCCGGGTCAACGCGGTGGCCCCGGGCCCGACCGAGAGCGAGGCCCTGCTCCGGATGGGCCTCTCCGATGATCAGATCGTGGCGATCAAGGACGAGGAGCGACGCCTGATCCCGCTGCGCCGGCGCGGCAAGGTCGAGGACGTGGTGCCGTGGGTGGTCGCGCTCGCCGATCCCGGCGGCTGGGTCACCGGTCAGGTGATCGGCGTCGACGGCGGCTACGTGCTGACCTGACCGCCGCCGACTGCGGTCGCTACGCTCGTCGCATGCGTTCACCCGGGGCCGGCTCGCTGCTGTCGTCGTTGTCCGGACCGGAGCGGACGGCGCTCACCATCGACGGGATCGAACTGACCCGCCGGGACCTGCTGCGGCGAGCCTCCGCGACCGGAGCCGCCCTGCGCCAAGCCGGCGTGCGGCGGGTCGCGGTGCACGCCGTACCGACGCCCGAGACCGTGGTGGCCCTCGTCGCCTGCCTCCTGTCCGGTACGACAGCGGTACCGGTCCCGCCCGACGCCGGCGCGAGTGAGCTGGCTCACGTACTCCGCGATGCCGAGCCCGACGGCTGGCTCGGTGCGGCCCCACCGGACCCGGGCGGTCTGCCGGTTCGCCCCGTCGCGGCCGGCGCCGACCCGCGAGCGCTGCCGACGCCCGCTCCGGACGTCCCGGCGCTCATCCTCTACACCTCCGGCACCACCGGGCCGCCGAAGGGCGTCGTCCTCTCCGGCGCCGCGCTCGCGGCCGGCATCGACGCGCTGACCGAGGCCTGGCAGTGGTCGGCCGAGGACACCCTGGTGCACGGGCTGCCGCTCTACCATGTCCACGGCCTGGTGCTCGGCCTGTTCGGGCCGCTGCGGATCGGCAGCCCGCTGGTGCACACCGGACGTCCCACCTCGGAGGCGTACGCGAGCGCCGCCGGCACCCTCTACTTCGGGGTGCCGACGGTCTGGTCCCGCGTCGTCGGCCAACCCGACCTGGCCCGCCGGCTCGCCCGAGCCCGGCTGCTGGTCTCGGGCAGTGCGCCGTTGCCGACCCAGACGTTCCACCGGCTCGCCGAGTTGACTGGAGCCGCCCCGGTCGAGCGGTACGGGATGAGCGAGACCTTGATCACGATCAGCACCCGGGTCGACGGCGAGCGCCGGCCGGGCTGGGTCGGGCTGCCGCTGCCCGGGGTGCGGACCCGGCTCCGCGACGACGCCGGCCGCGACCTGCCGCACGACGGCGAGACCATCGGCAGCCTCCAGGTGGCCGGCCCGATGATCTTCGACGGCTATCTCGGCCGGCCGGACGCGACCGCGAGCACGATGACCGACGACGGCTACGTCCGCACCGGGGACGCGGCGGTGATCGACTCCACCGGGTTCCACCGGATCGTCGGCCGGGAGTCGTCCGACTTGATCAAGTCCGGCGGCTACCGGATCGGCGCCGGCGAGATCGAGTCCTGCCTCCGCGAGCATCCCGCGGTGATCGACGTGGCGGTGGTCGGCGTGGCCGACGATGATCTTGGTCAGCGGATCGTCGCCTACGTGGTCGGCACCGGCGACGCGGCCGTGTTGATCGATCATGTCGGCACCCGGCTGGCCCGGCACAAGCGCCCGCGCGAGGTCCGCTTCGTGGCCGAGCTCCCGCGCAACGCTCTCGGCAAGGTGCAAAAACACCTTCTGGCCTGAGCGGCGGTCGGGGATACTGCTGCGATGTCGTCGACCTACCTGCACGGACCGCGGCTCGGCTGGCCGGCGGCGCCACCAGCGGTCCGCGACTGGGTCGCCGAACGCGCGGGTACGGTCTCGAGCTTCGAGGATCGGGTCGGCGGGATGTCCACCGGCCTCGCCACGGTCGTCACCGGCGACCGGCGCCGTGTCTTCGTCAAGGCGCTCGACGCCACGGTCAATGCGGCCGGCGAGCGGTTCTATCGACGGGAGGCGGACTTCGCGGCACGGTTGCCCGACCTGCCGTCCATCCCGCGGCTGCTTGATCATGGGACGATCGCCGTCGAAGATCATCGCTGGATCGTCCTGCTCTATCCGGCCGCCGCGGGCGAGCCGCCGCAGCACCCTTGGCGCGCCGAGGTGCTGGCCCGGGTCCTGGACGCCTGGCTGCCGGTCCGCGAGGCCCTGGCCGAGATCCCGGACTGGCCCCGGAACGACCTGATCGCGCCGCTGTTCACGGGCTGGCGGACGATCGCCGAGAGTCCCGACGACCCGTGGCACGAGCTCGCGGCGGACTGGATCGACCGCGAGGAGCAGTTCGTCACCGCGGCCGCCGAGACCGGACCGCTGATCGGCGCCCACCTGGACCTGCGGGCGGACAACCTGCTGGTC
Source organism: Microlunatus sp. YIM B11417 (assembly GCF_059617205.1). Taxonomy (NCBI): domain Bacteria; kingdom Bacillati; phylum Actinomycetota; class Actinomycetes; order Propionibacteriales; family Propionibacteriaceae; genus Microlunatus; species Microlunatus sp. YIM B11417. Next base: position 600,302 of record NZ_JCAMPJ010000002.1, on the reverse strand, counting down.
GGCCCGGACGGCGCCTGGTTCGTCGACTGGGCCCATCCCGATCGTGCGGCACCGTGGGCGGACCCGTTGATCATGCTCTGCGACGTCGTGTCCTCCGGTGGTGATCTTGGCGACGGCGGCGAGATCGACGTGGCCCGGGTCTGGGCCGAGCACCCGGCCTGCACCGGTGCCGATCCGGAGTTGTTGATCAACGGCGTGTCGTCGTTCGCCGCGTTCATGCACGCGGGATCGCTGAAACCGCCGCACCCGGCCGTGCCGCACGGCCGGGCCTGGCAGCGGCTGGTCTCCGAGCGGACGCTGCCGTACGCGCTGCGCCGACACTAGGCTGGCCGAATGGCACGCGGCACCGTGAAGTTCTACAAGGCGGAGAAGGGCTGGGGCGCGATCTCCTCCCCCGACCTGCCGCCCGGCCTCGATGCGTTCGCCCATTTCAGTGCCATCGAGGCCGAGGGCTACCGGGAGCTCCAGCAGGGCGACGAGGTCGAGTTCGACTACGAACCGGCCGTGCAGGACAGTTTCCGCTTCGTGGCGACCCGGGTCCGCAAGCTCTGAGCTCGGGTCCGGCTGACCCTCGCCGTGGTTGGGTACGTACGGAAGTGACCGAGCTGCTCACCAGCAAGGAGGCACACCATGCCCAGCAAGCTGCGGAACGCCCTCGGGCTCAGTGCCGCGACCGTCGTCGCGGCCACCGGCCTGGTCGCCCTGCCGTCCACGGCCTCAGCCGGAGTGACCTGTGAGACCACCCGCGACAACACCCCGGTGCACGCCGAGCCCTGGCCGGCGGCGCCGATCATCAACCGGTTGCCCAACGGCACCCTGCTGGACTGCACCGAGGGGCCGGGCTGGTTCCGGGTCGGCCGGGACGGCCAGTGGCTCGGGTACGTCCACGCCAACTTCCTCGACACCAGCTTCGGCTGACCCGCGCGCAGCGGCGCCGACTCAGTCCAGCACCGAGAACACCAACTCCGCCCGGTCCCGGGCGACCGTGAGATCCCAGATCTGATCGGCCATCGCGGCCGGGTCGAGTGACATCGCAGCCAGTTGCTCGGCGTTCAGCCCGACCTCGGCCAGCCGCTCCGCGTTGTCGGCCATCGCCGCATAGATGTCCCCGCCGCGCACCCCGCCGCCGATCACGATCGTCCCGACGAACACGCCTCGGTCGGCGACGGCCGCGTTCAGCGTGAGGGCGTAGTTCCGCAGTGCGGCGCCGATCGGGGCGAGGTGGCCCAGCTCGGGCATCGGTCGGATCGCGCTCAGACCGGTCGGCAGCAGGATCACCCCACGTCCCCGGTCGATCATGCCCGGCAGCACCGTGCCGACCGCATCGGCCGCCGCCGTGACGAGCGAGAAGGTCGCGCGCAACGCATCCCCCGTGGTCTGCTCGATCGGTACCGGGAAGTCCTCCGGATCCATCCCGGCCGGGCCGTAGTACAGCGCCTCGATCGGCCCCAGTCGCTGCTCGATCCGGCCGATCACCTCCCTCACCTGATCGGGATCGCGGACATCGGCGACCTCGGCGATCGCCGTCGAGCCGTCGGCGCGAAGTTGATCAAGGTAGCTTCCGTGCCGCGCGTCGGACCGGGACACGACGGCGACCGGATGGCCGCCGCGGCCGAACCGGCGGGCGATCGCCAGGCCGAGCCCGGGTCCGGTGCCCAGAACGACGGCGGCGCCGCGGGGGGCGGTGGTCTCGACGCCGGTCGAGCCGGCCGGCTGAAGGGTGGTCATGAGGACTCCTCGCTGCTGGATTCATAACTTGAGGCTCTCCTCAAGTTCTGTCGGAGACCGTACCTTAACTTGAGGGTGCCCTCAAGTAGTAGCGTGGACTTCATGCCAGGCCGGACTCGATCGCCACGTCGCGACGCCGTCGCGAACAGGGAGAAGCTGCTGGCCGCGGCCGCCGAGGTCTTCGCCGAGCGGGGGCTGGCCGCGCCGCTGGAGGAGATCGCTCGTCGCAGCGGCGTCAGCATCGGCACCCTCTACAACCACTTCCCCACCCGCGAGACGCTCTTCGACGCGATCTACCCGGCCAAGCTGGTGGGCCTGGAGGAGGCCGGCCGGGCGGCCCTCGCGGCCGACGATCCATGGACGGGGTTCCGGGACTTCATGGTCGCCACCTTCGAACTGCAGGCCGAGGATCGCGGCCTCAACGAGGCGATGACGCTGCGCTATCCGGCCGCGGCGGCGATGGCGGAGGCCTGCGAACGTGGGTACGCGAGCGTGCAGCAGATCATCGACCGGGCCCAGCGCGCCGGTGTGCTGCGGGCCGACTTCACGCTGCAGGATCTGGCCTGCCTGATCTGGGCCACCTCGCGGGTGATCACCGCCACCGTCGACGTCGCGCCGCTGGCCTGGCGCCGTTCCCTCGATCTCCAGCTCGACGGGCTCCGCGCCGAGGCGGCCCATCCCTCCGAGGTGCCGTCGATGACCGACGAGCAGGTCGCCGCCGCGATGCGGGCCTGACGGCGGTCCGCCCACGGTCTCAGGCCTGGTCAGCCCGAGGTCTCGAGTCCGGCCCGCAGCTGGCCGATTCCTCCGGTTCTGCCGATTCTTCGTGGCACCGTTGACGCGTGACCACCCAACAGCTCGACACCGCGCCACTGGAGATGCCCGCGCCGACACCCGCCCGCAGCCGGTACGCCGGCGGCGCCGCGATCGCCATGATCATCGGCATCGCCGGGACGATCGGACTGATCCGGTTCGCCGTGCTCAGCCGGTCCGGCCAGCAGCTCGACGCCGACGCGACCGAGGTGCTGCACACCGGCCAGGCCGGGCTGGAACCCCTGTTGTCGGCGCTCGGCACGATCTCGACCGGCACGGTCGCACTGGCGCTGGCCGCCTGCGTGGTGCTCGCCCTGGTGCGCCGCCGGTTCGCCGCGGCCGGTGCCGCCGTGCTCATCGTCGGCGGCGCGAACGTCACGACGCAGTTGATCAAGGTCATGGTGGACCGGCCGAACTTCGGCGACGGCTCGCACAACAGCCTGCCCAGTGGACACACCACCGTCGTGGTGTCGATCGTGCTGGCGGCGCTGCTGGTCGCCCCGGTCGGCCTGCGCGCGCTCGCCGTGCTGCTCGGCTCCTTCGCGATCGTGTTCATCGGCATGTCCACCGTGGTGGCCGGCTGGCACCTGCCGAGCGACGTCCTGGCGGCGATGACGGTGACCCTGGCCTGGGCCGGCCTGGCCGTACTGCTGCTGTCGCTGCGGCCGACGGAACGACCGACCGGCGGGATCGGTGCCTTCTTCCTGGCCGCCCTCGGCGCCGGAGCCGGCGTGATCGCCCTGGTGGTGAGCGGCGTCCGGCCGTACGGCGGCTGGAGCGGGATCGAGCCGGCGCTGACCGTACTCGCCGTGATCACGGGTGGGACGGCGCTGACCGTCGCCTGGTTCGCCCGGCTGACCTCGGCGCACGCCCGCTGACCCGCGCCGTCCCGGGCCGGGGGCGTTTGGCACACTCCTCGGGTGACCGAGACCCAGCCACGCGTGACGATCGAGGGCGGACGCTTCGTCCGGGACGGCGAGCCGCATCAGCTCATCTCCGGAGCCCTGCACTACTTCCGGGTCCCGCCGGCCCTGTGGGCCGACCGGCTGCGCCGGCTGGCCGCGATGGGCTGCAACACCGTCGAGACCTATGTGGCCTGGAACTTCCACCAGCCGTTCGCCGATCAGAAGCCGTCCTTCGAGGGTGATCGTGATCTTGGTGCGTTCCTGGACCGGGCCGCGGAAGCCGGCCTGGACATCCTGGTCCGGCCGGGCCCGTACATCTGCGCCGAGTGGGAGTTCGGCGGCCTGCCCTCCTGGCTGCTCACCGATCCGGCGGTACGGCGAGCGCTGCGCACCAGCAACCCGATCTACCAAGATCAGGTCGATCGCTGGTTCGACGCGCTGATCCCGGTGATCACGCCGCGGCAGGCGACCCGCGGCGGCCGGGTGATCGGCGTCCAGGTGGAGAACGAGTACGGCAGCTTCGGCAACGACACGGCCCACCTCGCCCACCTGCGGGACCGGCTGGTCGAGCTCGGCATCGACGTCTGGCAGTTCACCTCCGACGGCCCCGGCCGGCTCTGGCTGCAGGGCGGGACCTTGGACGGAACCCTGGCCACGGTCAACTTCGGTTCCCGGCAGGAATCCGCGTTCGCGGCGCTCGCCGAGCAGCGGACCGGCGAGCCGGAGATGTGCATGGAGTTCTGGAACGGCTGGTTCGACCACTTCGGCGGCGAGCACCACACCCGGGCCGGGGAGGACGCGGCGGCGGAGTTGGCCGGCATGCTCGAGGCGGGCCGGTCCGTGAACTTCTACATGGCCCACGGCGGCACCAGCTTCGGCGTCTGGGCCGGGGCGAACGCCGTCGAGGACGGCGGCACCGTGGTCCTGCAGCCGACGATCTCCAGCTACGACTACGACGCGCCGATCGCCGAGGACGGCACCCTGACCGCCAAGTACGACGCCTTCCGCGACGTGATCATGAAGCACACCGGCGTCACCCCGCCGGAGCCGCCGCCGCTGCCCGAGCGACTGCCGGCCGGTGCCGCGACCGTGACCGAACGGGTCTCGCTGACCGCCGTGCTGGACCGACAGCCGGTGATCGAATCGGTCACGCCGCTGACCTTCGAGGAGCTCGGCGTGCACCAGGGCGTGGTGCGCTACCGGACCTCGGCCGGCGGGCCGTACCCGGAGGCGAAGCTGACCCTGGACGGCCTGGCCGACCTCGGCACGGTGATCATCGACGACGCGGTACGGGCTCGGGTGGGCCGGATGCCGCTGGACGACCGGTTCCCGACCGGCCCGGCCACCGTCGAGCTGGCCGCGCGGAACACCGTGGACGTGCTGGTCAGTTCGCTCGGCCGGATCAACTTCGGCCGGCATCTCGGCGACCACAAGGGCCTGACCGCCGTCCGGCTCGATTTCCAGCACCTGATGGGATTCCGCCAGTCCGGTCTCGACCTGACCGAGCTGCCCGAGCTGGACTGGACCGACCCGGAACCGGCTCCGGGCCAGCCCGGCTTCCACCGCGCCGAGCTGGAGATCGAGCGACCGGCCGACGGCTACCTGGCACTGCCGGACTGGCACCACGGCTACCTGTTCCTCAACGGGTTCAACCTGGGCCGCTTCTGGAGCATCGGGCCGCAGCGCACCCTCTACGCACCGGCTCCTTTGTGGCGGGCCGGGCGCAACGAGTTGATCATCGCCGAGCTCGGTGACGGGTCCGGCAGCATGATCGAACTCCGGGACGCGCCCGACCTGGGCTGACCCGAGCCGCTCAGTCCCTGAGCCTGTCGAAGGGCAAGCCAGATGATCTTGGCCCTTCGACAAGCTCAGGGAACGTTGCGGCAAAGGGTTTCCAAACCGCGTGGCCAAGACACTTTTAGGTAAGCCTTGCTTAAGCGGCGCTGAGAGACTAACTTCGCTGGCCGGGGAACGAGATCTCACGCAGCCACGAAGGGAATCCGGTGTCCAGCTCTGCTCCGGTGCACGATCCCCAGCCTCTCGCTACCCGCACCCTGGCCACGGCAACGGTGGACACGCTGGACGGCATCGCGAGCGACCTCGCCGAACGGCTCCGGACCACCGACCATCCGGAACTGGTGGTGGCGATCGAGGAACGCGTGGGCGACGTGCCGGCCGACGCCGTGGCCGCAGTCCGGCCACCCGGTGACGACGGGGCGGTGATCATCTCCGGGCTCCGGGTCGACGACGCCCGGCTCGGCCCGACGCCGGCCGGCTGGCGCGAGGTCGGCAGCGCCGGGCTCGAGTTCGAGTTGATCTTGCTGCTGCTGGCCCGGGCCGCCGGCGAGCCGTTCGGCTGGCGGGGCCAGCAGGAGGGCAGGCTGGTCAACTCGATCGTGCCGTCCCGCGGCCAGGAGGCCTCGCAGACCGGCGCCAGCAGCGCGACCACGCTGGCGCCGCACACCGAGGACGCGTTCCATCCGCGGCGGGCGAACCTGCTGCTGTTGGGCTGCCTGCGCAACCCGGACCGGGTCGGCACCACGGTTGCCTCGGTCCGCCGGACCAGGCTCGACCATGATCAGCAACGGCTGCTGGCCGAACCGACGCTGCCGATCCTGCCCGACACCTCGTACGGGACTCACCATGATCAGGCGGCCGCGGCGGGCGTGCCGACGCTCTGGGCCGGCCCCGAGGGCATGACACTCCGCTACGACCCGGCCTACACGCCGCTGGAGCGCGCCGGTTCCGCCCACCGGGCGGCCTATGCCCGGCTGTCCACCGAGCTGGACCGGGTGAGCGTCACGGCCGGCCTGGATCCGGGCCAACTGCTGATGATCGACAACGACGTGGCGGTGCACGGCCGGGTGCCGTTCCAGGCCCGCTACGACGGCACCGACCGCTGGCTGAAGCGGATCAACGTCCGGCTCCGCGACCGGGCCCGGCGCGAGGCCGAGGCGGCCGAGGACGGCTACGGCGAGGAGCTCGTGGAGCCGTTCAGCGATGGGTGAGTCAGCCCCGCTCCGGTTGCTCAGCCGGACCGATCTTCTCGACGTCCCGTTCCCGCCCGAAGCGGTGGTGGCCGCCGTGGCGCAGGCGTACCGGAGCCTCGGCGCCGGCACCGCGGCCAACCCGACCAAGCTCACCGTCGGCGGCGTCCATGATCGTTCGGTGGCGTACGCGATGCTCGGCCGGGACACCGCGCGCGGCGTCGTCGCGATGAAGACGTCCTACACGTTCGGCCCGGACGACGACCGCGGCGGCAAGCGCTACACGACGATGATCATGCTGTACGACGACGCGACCGGCGCGCCGATCGCCCTGCTGGACGGCTCCCGGATCGGTGCGCTGCGGACGCCGGCCGTGTCGGCCCTGCTGGCCCGGGCGACGCTGCGGCCCGGCGCCTGCAGCGTGCTGGTGATCGGCACCGGAACCCAGGGCCGCGGCGCGCTGCCGCACCTGCTGGCCGCCAATCCGGACCTGGACCGGCTGATGCTGTACGGCACCCACCCGGACGGGATCGCCGCCGTGCAAGGCGAACTGGCCGCACACCACCCCGGCCGGACCCTGGAGCTGGTAGCGGATCCGCGAGCCGCCGCCCGGCAGGCCGACCTGGTGCTGGGCACCGCGGGCCCCGCCACCCGGGTCGCCGTCGAGGCCGATGATCTTGCTCCGGGCAGCACCGCAATCCTCGTCGGGTACGGCCTCGCGCCGTCGACCCTGGCCGGCGCCGACCGGGTGATCGCCACCAGCGCCGCCCAGATGGCGGTCACCGGCCGTGACCTCGCCGGGCCGGACGGCACGCTCCGCCCGGTCGATGCCGAGCTTCCGGAGATCATCGCCGGCCGGGCCGTGGGCCGCCAGGACGAGCGGCAGCGGATCTTCGCCTACAACAGCGGTCTGGTGCTCACCGACATCGCCGTGGCCCACGACCTGGCCCGCCGGGCGATCGAGCTGGGCCGCGGCACCGAGGTGGCCCTGTGGGCCTGACCGAACAGGAGTCGCTCACGCGGAACTCGATCATGGCCCCGCCGCTGACCGCGCACCGGGATCCCTGGGAACGCAGGCTGCTGGCGGACCCAGATCTGCTCGCCGACCTGGCCCGCGCGGCCGGCGGACCGTTCCACGTGCTGTACCCGGACCGGGTCGCCGCCAACGTGGCAGCGTTCCGGGCCGCGTTGGCCGAGGCCGGCGTGATCGGCACGATCCACTACGCCCGCAAGGCCAACAAGGCGGCCTGCGTGGTCGACGCCTGCGCCCGGGCCGGTGCGGGTGCCGACGTGTCCAGCCTCGGCGAGCTGCGGGCGGCACTCGGCGCCGGGATCCGCGGCGCCGACCTGATGATCACCGGACCGGCGAAGCCGGACCGGCTGCTCTGGCTGGCCGCCCGGCACGACGCCATGATCGCGATCGACGCGCCGGACGAGCTGGAACGGTTGATCATGGTCGCCGAGCCGGCCAGGGTGCTGTTGCGGGTCCGGCCACCTGGCTCGACCAGCCGGTTCGGGCTCGGCGAGGCGGACCTGGACGCCGCCGTCGCTCGGATCGGAGCGGCGCCGGCGCTTCGGCTGCACGGTTTCAGCTTCCACCTGGCCGGCTACGATCCCGCCGCCCGGACCCGTCTGGCCGGAGACCTCGTCGGACGCTGCCGGCATGCCCGCACGCTCGGCCATCCGGCCGACACGATCTCGATCGGCGGCGGCTTCGCGGTCGACTACGCCGGGGCGACGGAGTGGGCCGCGTTCGCGGGCGGTCTGCCCGGCACCTGGTGCCACGGCGAGCAGGAGATCCGAGAGCTGTATCCGTACCACTCCGAGCTCGCCGGCGCCGCCATGCTGACCGCCGTCCTGCGCTCCGACGGGCTGGCCGAAAGCCTGCGGGACAACGGGATCCGGCTCGCGGTCGAGCCAGGCCGGGCGCTGCTGGACCGGGCCGGCTGCTCGGTGTTCGGCGTCCTCGGCGTGAAGACGCTGACCGCCCGCGGGCTGCCGTACCGGATGATCACGGTGGACGGCAGCAGCCTCAGCCTGTCCGAGCAGTGGTTCGGCAGCGAGTACCTGCCGGACCCGGTCCTCTGGCCGGCCGGCGATCCCGCCGGCGCACCTGTACCCACGAGCGTCGGCGGGGCCACCTGCCTCGAGTCCGACCTGCTGAGTCGCCGGCGCATCCCGCTGGCCCGGGAACCGCGGATCGGGGACCTGCTGGTCTATCCGAACACCGCGGGCTACCAGATGGACTCGAACGAGTCCTCCTTCCACAACCACCCGATTCCGCCGAAGTTCGTCCTGCGTGCTGATCTTCGCTGGAGTCTTGATCAACTCGGAGAATTCTCATGATCGTCAGCCGCGTGACCGACCTGATCGGTCACACCCCCTTGTTCCGGCTCGCCGAGACCGGCAGCGGAACCCGGCTGCTGCTCAAGCTGGAGCAGTTCAATCCGACCGGCGCCGCCAAGATCAGGATGGCCCGCTCGATGGTGCTCGACGCCGAGGCCCGTGGCCTGCTCCGGCCCGGCGGCCGGATCGTCGAGTCGACCTCCGGCAACACCGGTCTCGGACTCGCCGTGGTGGCCGCCGAACGGGGCTACCGGTTCACCGCGGTGGTGGACCGGCACGCCTGCGCCGACAAGCTGCGCACGATGGCCGCGCTCGGCACCGAACTCGTCTTCGTCGGCGACGGTGATCATCTCGCGACCTCGGCCCGGGAGGACCTGGCCGAGCAGCTGGCCGCGGCCGAGCCGGGCGCCTACTTCACCGAACAGCACAACAATCCGGCCAACGCCGACGGCTACGCCGGTCTTGCCGACGAACTGCTCGCCGACCTCGGCGAGGTCGATCTGCTGGTCAGCGCGGTCGGCACCGGCGGCTCCCTGTTCGGCACCGCCAGGAGACTGCGCGAACAGGGCTCGGCGACCCGCGTGATCGGCGTCGAGCCGGTCGGCTCGATCGCGTTCGGCGGCGACGGCGGGCCCTACTGGCAGTCAGGCACCGGCACCCCACCCGGCGCGACGATCGGCTCCGCCGTCGACTACGCGCTGCTCGACGAGGGCGTCAAGGTGAGCGACCGGGAGGCCTTCGGCACCGCCCGGGCGGTCGCGGCGAGCACCGGGCTGATGATCGGCGGCTCGGCCGGCGGGTCGGTCCACGTCGCGCTGACCCGGCTGGAGGACTTCCCGCCCGGCTCGACCGTCGTGACGATCATCGGCGACGGCGGCGAGAAGTACCTGGACACGGTCTTCGACGACGAGTGGATGCGCGCCCGCGGGCTGCTCGACGAGTCGGTCGAGGAGCGGATCGCGGGACTGATCACCCGGCTCGCTCCCGACCGGGCTGCCGATCCGGTGCTCAGCCTGGCCTGAGACTCCTGTGCCCTGAGCCTGTCGAAGGGCGAGGCAGCTCGGGCCCTTCGACCGGCTCGGGGCACGAGGAAGTTAGACTTAGGTTCCCCTTTGTGGCACACCCCGCCGCGGGCTCACAACCGACACCTACGAGGTGGCACAGATGGCCGAGCTTGATCAACATCCGGAGTTGGACGTCCTTCCCGAGTGGCCGCGGGAGACGGTCGCGGTGCTGGTCACCCTCGACGGGGACAGCGGCGCGCCGCACGTGATCCCGGTCTCCTGGCCGGTCCGCGCGGACGACCGCCGGATCTTGATCAGCCTCCGCCACAACCGCGGCTCGCTGGCCCGGCTCCGCGAGCGGCCGGGCGTGGCGCTGCTCATCGTCGGCGGCGGCGACGTGGCGCTCAGCGTGCACGGCACGGCGACAGTGATCCGGGAGAAGCTCGCCCCGGACGGCGAGTACGCGGGTGTCCAGATCGTGGCGGACACCATCGAGGACCATCGGCAGGGCGCCTTCGCCGTGGCCGACGGGATCCGCCGCACGGTGCTGGACCAGGGCGAGCTGGCGGCGCTCGAACAGCGGGTGGCCGAACTGACCGAATATGGCGTGAACTTGAACTCGTGATAACGCTTGGGTAACGTCAGGGCGCAATGGCACCCCGTACCACCGAATCACGTTCGAAGGTCCGCGACGCCTCCCTCGACAACGCCAAGGCGATTCTGATCGTCCTGGTCGTGCTCGGCCACGTGATCGAGGACGTACCCAAGGACGACGCGGCGGAATGGCTCTACCGGGTCATCTATCTGTTCCACATGCCCGCGTTCGCCTTGATCACGGGCTACCTCTCGCGTCGGTTCAAGGCGTCGATCGGCTCGTACCTCAAGCTGTTCGGCGCGCTGCTGCTGCCCTACCTGGTGTTCCAGGCCGCGCACGCCCTGATCGAGGCCCGGCTCGAGGGCGAGCCGTTCGCGCTGGACGTGTTCGACCCGAAGTGGACGCTCTGGTATCTGCTCGCGGTAGCGCTGTGGCGGGCCCTGACGCCGCTGCTCCGGGCGATTCCGTACGCGGTGCCGCTGTCGATCCTGGCCGCACTCGGTTTCGGCCTGATCCCCAATCTGCCGGACACGCTGTCCCTCGACCGCGCGATCACGCTGCTGCCGTTCTTCGTCATCGGGCTCACCGTGACGCCCGAGAACCTCGAGGCCGTGCGCCGGGTCGGCCCGCTGGCGCTGTCCGCGATCTTCCTGCCGGTCGCCGCCGGCGTCACCTGGTGGTCGCTGGACCGGCTCGGCGGCGACGACTTCTGGTTCAGCCGGTCCTTCCTGCAACTCGGCGACGACTGGCTGGCCACCGGCCTGCTGCTGCGGCTGTGCAGCTACGGCCTGGGACTGCTCGGTACGGCGTGGGTGCTGGCCGTGGCGCCGCGCCGCAAGCTGCCGATCACCTACATCGGCGTGCAGTCGATGTACGTCTACCTGCTGCACAGCGTGGCCCTGGCCGCCTTCCGCGACGACGGCGTGATCGAAGGCCTGGACGAGCCGTGGCTGCTCCTGGCCAGCATCGGCTTCGCGATCGCGCTGTCGGCCGTCCTCGCCTCGAAGCCGGTCACCCTGCTCACGATGCCGTTCGTCCAGCCGCCGTTCGGCAAGATCAAGAAGCGCGAGCCCGCGCCCGCCCGCGAGCCCGCGCCCGCCCGCAAGCCCGCGCCGGCCCGGCAACAGGTGCCGCTCTGGGACTCGGTCCCGGCCTGGGAGCCGGCGCCGGCAGCGGTCCCGCGACCCCAGCCGGTCCGGGGTCAAGAGCCGCGCTGGGACCCGGTGCCGACCTGGGACCCGGCTCCTGTCCCGGAGCCCCGGCAGGTACGCACCCGGGAGCGGCGACCGGCGCCGGCCGTGCAGCCCTCCCCCGCCCGGCGGGCCCTGGTCGAGGATCAGCCGCCCGGCGGCTGGGTGATCCAGGACGACACTCCCCGACCCCGCCGCGCCGCAGCCCCGACCCGCTCCTGACCGGTGGTCAGTCGATGATCGTCCGGTCGGCGTTCGCGGCGTAGAGCCGATCCCAGTCGTAGCTGACGCCGAGCCCCGGTCCGTCCGGCAGGCCCACGCAGCCGTCCTCGCCGACGGCGTCGAGATCCTCCGCGTAGTCGTCGGCGTACACCGGCGGGTGCAGCGGATTCCCGCTCTCCGGGTCGAGCAGGCCGAGCTCGTAGTAGTTGGTGTTCCGGATCGCCGCCATGCAGTGCCGCTGGGCCGGGCCGGAGGCGTGCACCTCCAGGTCGAGGCCGATCGACTCCGCCGCGTGCGCGGTCTTCATCACCCCGGTGATGCCCATGTCGAGTTCCGGATCGGCGCGCAGGAAGTCGGTGGCACCGTCCAGCGCGACCGACATCCGCAGCTCCAGCCCGCGGACGAACTCGGTGATCAACAACGGCGTCTTGATCTTGTCCCGGAGGATCTTGTGCCCGAACGGCGCGTTGTCCCGCATCGGGTCCTCCCACCAGTAGGCGCCGACCTCGTCGCAGACCCGGCCCAGGGCCAGCGCGTCGGCCAGGGTCCGCAGCGAGTTGCCCGGGTCGGTCATCACGTCGCTGCGGCCGCCCGATCCCTCGGCGGAGGCGCGCAGGGCCGCCGCCTCGGCCCGATGATCACCGGTGGACGGGCCGTGGATCTTGTAGCCCGGGATGCCCCGCCCGGCGCAGTAGTCGGCGAAGTCGCGATAGCTGGCCGGGTCGGACAGGCCGCCCAGCCCGTGGCCGCCACCGACCGTGCTGACGTAGGCCGGCAGCCGGTCCCGGAACCGGCCGAGCAGGTCCGACACGGGCGTCCCGGCCGCCTTGCCGGCCGCGTCCCAGAGCGCGATGTCGATCGCGCCGGCGCCGATCCGGTCGGACTTGGCCAGGTTGCGGTTGGCCCGGTCCCAGATCAGCTCGCGGTCGGTCAGCCGGCAGCCGATGATCGACTGCGCGATCGCGACGACCTGCGGTGCGGCCAGCGGCGGGGCGCTCCACAGGGTGACGTAGTCGCCGGTGATCCCTGCGTCGGTACGGATCCGGACGCCGAACCGGCGGAGGGTCCGGGTCCGCGGCACGGCCAGCCGGCGGCCGGCGTTGTCGTAGCCGTACCGGATCTCATGATCGAACTCGACCAGTTCGACCTCGGTGATCATGGACATGACGGGCTCCTCACTTCAGGCCGGTGGTGGCGATGCCCTGGATCAGGGCCTTCTGGGCGAACAGGAACACGAAGAACACCGGGACCAGCGACAGGATCGACATCGCGAACAGCGCCCCGTAGTTGCTCAGGCCGGTGGAGTCCTGGAAGGCGTTCAGCCCCATCGACACGGTGTAGCGGTCCGGCGAGTTCAGGTACAGCAGCGGGGTGAAGAAGTCGTTCCAGGTCCAGATGAACGTGAACACCGCGGTGACGCCGAGGACCGGCTTGCAGAGCGGCAGGATCACGCTCCAGAACGTCCGGAACGGACCGCAGCCGTCGATCGCCGCCGCGTCGTCCAGCTCGGTCGGCAGGCCGCGGATGAACTGCACCACCAGGAAGACGAAGAACGCCTCCACCGCAAGGAATTTGGGCAGGATCAGCGGCACGTAGCTGTCCACCAGGCCGAACTGGTTGAAGATCACGTACTGCGGCACGATCGTGACGTGGAACGGCAGCATGATCGTCGCCAGCATGACCGCGAACATCGGTCCGCGCAGCTTGAACCGGAGCCTGGCGAAGGCGTAGCCGGCCAGTGTGCAGGAGATCAGGTTGCCGACGATGCAGAGCGCCGCGACGATCATGGAATTGAGCATGAACCGGCCGAACGGCATCCCGAGCGAGCTCCAGCCGACCAGGTAGTTGTCCAGCGTCAGCGGATTGTTCTGGCCGGCCGCGAAGATGTCCTCGTTGGCCATGAAGGAGCGGGTCAACATCCACATCAGCGGATAGATCATGATCAGGCCGAACAGGATCAGCAGCAGGTGCTTCCACCCGGAGCGGCCCAACCAGCGCAGTACGGCCCCGAACTCACTGTTCATAGTGCACCCAGTACTTGGAGGCGACGAAGTTGATCGCGGTGAACAGCCCGATCACGGTGAACAGGACCCAGGCCAGCGCGCTGGCGTACCCCATCTCGAAGTTCCGGAAGCCGGACTGGAACAGGTAGAGCGTGTAGAACATGGTGGAGTCGGCCGGCCCGCCGGTGCCGGCGGACAGGATGTAGGCCGGCGTGAACGCCTGGAAGGAGCCGATCAGCTGCAGGATCAGGTTGAAGAAGACCACCGGGCTGAGCAGCGGCAGGGTGACCGCGAAGAACCGGCGGATCCGGCTGGCGCCGTCGACCAGGGCCGCCTCCATCAGGTCCTCCGGGATCTGCCGCAGCCCGGCCAGGAAGATGATCATCGGCGATCCGAAGGTCCACACGTTCAAGATCATCAGGGTGGTCAGGGCCCGGTCCGGATCGGAGATCCAGGATCCCATCTGGATCCCGACCCGGGCGGCCAGGCCGGGCAGCAGGCCGTCGCTGGCGAACAGCTGGCGCCACAGCACGGCGACCGCGACACTGCCGCCGAGCAGCGAGGGCAGGTAGTAGACCGAGCGATAGATCGGCAGGCCGCGGACTCCCTTGTTCAGCAGGACCGCGATGGCCAGGGCCAGGGCGAGCTGCAGCGGGACCGAGAGGAACACGTACTTCGCGGTCACCACCGCCGACGCCCCGAAGGTGGGGTCGGTGATCATCCGCTGGTAGTTCGCCAGGCCGACCCAGACCGGCACTCCGCCGAGCCGATAGTCGGTGAAGGACAGATAGAGCGAGGCCAGCATCGGGATCAACGTGATCGCCAGGACGCCGGCGATCCAGGGCAGCAGGAACAGGTAGGCGACCGGGCTGGATCGCCCCGCGGGACGATCCCGGACCCGGTCGGCCACCCGTGCCGGTGCGGCCGTCGGCAGCGTAGCCGTCATCGGTAGCGGTCCTTGATCAGGATTCGAGCGGCTGCCAGAACCGTTCCTGGGCCTCGTGTTCGCGGAGCCCGATCCGTACGGCGTCCAGGCGTTCCATCGTCGCCCCGTCGTAATGCCCGAGCGACAATCCGTCGGCCCCGGCGTCGACGGCGGCCTTGATGCTGCCGCGCAGCGTCTCCGGCGTCGCGTTGGGCCGAACCCCGAGCGCGGCGATCAGCTTCTGATCATCGTTCAGCGCCCGCCGCACCTTCATCAGCTTGGCCCGCTTGATCGCGACCCCCTCCGCGGTGCCCAACTGGTCGGAGTAGTCGGACTCGCGGACCGAGTCGACGTGCCGGAACGCCGACTTGAAGTCGAGCCCGGCTCGCTCGGGCGCCGCCATGTAGGTGTTGTAGCGCAGCTCGATCGGCCGGCCGACGCCGTCGAGCGCCTTCCGGACGTCGGCGAACAGCCCGGTGATCGAACGCTTCCGGAACTGCAACCAGGCGGTGAACGCGTCGTTCTCGATCAGCAGGCTGGTCTCGCTGTAGTTCGCCTCGTCCAGCAGCTGCCGCTCGTGCAGCTCGGCCAGCCCGATCCGCTTCGACAGCCGGGCCAGGTGGCCGATCTCGGCGACCAGCTCGGACCAGTCGAGACCCTCGGCGGTCGCCTTCTCCTTGCAGGCATCGCAGAAGCAGCCGCCGGTGGCGACGCCGAGCAGGTGCTGCCAGTCGGTCGGGCCGGACGAATGGGTGCCGCCGTCGTTGCGCCCGGCCCCGAACATGACCAGACACGTCTGCAGGTAGTCGACGTCGTAGTTGATCGCCAGGTCGGTGAACAGGCCGATGATGTACTCGCGGACGTCGGGATGGTTCAGGCAGGGCAGCGCGCGCTGCGCCTCGACCGCCTCGAAGGCCCCGACGATGTTGCCGAACACGTCGCGCTGCAGGGCGTCCGGATAGTTCTCCCGGGCGTACTGGGCGTCGATGATCGTGTGCGAGATCTCGCAGCCGGTCCGCATGTTCCGGGCCCGGGCGCCGTCGATCAGCACCTGCAGCCAGTCCGTACCGGCGAGGAAGTCGCGCTCACTGGTGAGCGGCTTGATCCGGCCGTACCGGTCGGCGGCCGGGCTCCAGTAGGCCCGGCTGTCCTCCGGCAGGTAGTAGCGCCGGACCGGGTTGTGCGGGTAGTGCCGCGCGTGCAGCGGCCGCTTCTCCTTGTGCATCATGCCGACCAGGTACGCCGAGTTCACCTCCGCCCGGCTGGCCAGCACGTCCAGAGCATGATCAATTCCCTCGTCGGCCAGGTCCCAGGCATAGAGGCTGGCGGCGATCTCGTTCAGCGGCATCGGCGTCCCTTCGTCGGAGGTTCGGTCGGAAATGATCTTGGAATAGTTCAGGCCATCAGCTTCGTGCGCAGATCGCCGAAGACCAGGTCGACGGTCTGCTGCACGGTGGCCTTGCCGTAGGCCAGGCTCTCCAGCGCCTTGGTGAGTTCGCTGCCGAAGGCGCCCGAGGTCGGCCGGCCCGGCGGCACCGGATCGCTGTCCGCCTCCGCCTCGAAGCCGATGTAGTCGAGGAACTGCTTCTCCACGTCCGACACCGAGTCGGCGATCGCCTCCCGGATGGCGGCCTTCGGCGGGCCGCCGATGGTGGTCCCGATGATCTTGGCCCGATCCGGGTCGTTGATCAGGAAGTCGACGAACTTGATCGCGGCATCGAGGTGCTTGGTGTTCGCCGCGATGCCCAGCATGTTGGGGTCGAGCGCGATGCTCCGGTTGCCGTCACCACCGTTGCCGGGAGCCGGCATCAGCACCAGCGGCTCCTTCGACAGCGTCTGCAGTTCCAGCAACTGGTTCGAGTTCCGCAGGTGGAACGCGGCCAGGCCCCTGATCATGGGCGCGCCCTCGAAGTACGGATTCTGCTCCAGCGCCAGCTCGGTCGGAACGACGGCGCCGTCGGCGCGCAGGCCCTCCCAGTACTCCAGCCACTCGGTGAACAGTTCCGGCGTGAAGCCGAGATCGCCGTCCTCGTTCCACAGGTTCTGGCCGTGCTGCCGGGCGAACGCGCGGAAGAAGTTCCCGGCGCCGGCGTAGTTCGGGTCGTCGGTGCCGAAGAACTTGTCTCCCTTGGCCTGGTGGATCGCCCGGCAGTGCTCGGCGTACTCGTCCCAGCTGTAGCCGTCCGGGTACTGCTTGATCGGGATCCCGACCTCGTCCAGCACCGGCTTCTTGGCGAACATGCCGACCGACTGCAGCCCGTGGGTCAGCGCGTACTGCTTGCCGTCGATCATGCCCGGGGCGAGCAGCGCCTTGCTGAAGCCGTCGGACCCGATGCCCTGCCCCAGATGCTCGGTGAGGTCGACCAGGTGGCCGTCGGCGACCATCTGCGGGAACAGGTTGCCCAGGATCCAGGTCACGTCCGGCAGGTTCTTCGCCGCCATCGCGACGGTGGTCTTGGTCTCGATCGCGTCGATCGCGCCGAACTCCGGCAGGATCGTGATCTGCGGGTTCTTCTGCGTGAAGAGTTTGCAGGCCTCCTGGAACCGCTTGATCCGATCGTCGGATCCCCAGAAGGCGAACCGCAGACTCGCCGACCCGCTCGAGGCCGGCGCCGCACAACCGGTGATCATCATCGGTGCTGCGGCGGCCGCCGCCCCCAGTTGCAGGACCCTGCGTCGAGACGTGTGCCATGGACCGGTCATCGTTGAGCTACCCCTTTGCCACCCGAGGAGCGAGCCGTTTGCTCCTACGGCCTCAATCCTCAGGTTGGTAAACTTGTCTGTCAAGTTATCAAGACCGACATTCCAGAACGGAGTGCCCATGCACGGTCACCGCTTCAGCTACGCGGCGAACCTCTCGATCATGTTCACCGAGTACGAGTTCCTGGACCGCCCTGCGGCGGCCCGGTCCGCCGGCTTCACCATGATCGAGATGTGGTGGCCGTTCGCCGAGCCGGTCGCCGAGCCGGCCCGGGTCGACGCACTCGTCGCGGCGATCGAGGCCGCCGAGGTCCGGTTGATCGGGCTCAACTTCTACGGCGGTGATCTCCCGGCCGGGCAACGCGGCGTGGCCAGCCATCCGGACGCCGCGACCGCCCTGGCCGCGAACGCCGAGCAGGTGGCCGCGATCGCCCGCCGGACCGGCTGCCGCAACTTCAACCTTCTGTACGGCCAGCTGGACGACCGCTGGTCACCGGCGGAGCAGCAGGACGCCGCGGTGGCGGCGATCCGGCACGCCGCCGAGGTCGTCGCGCCGTTCGGCGGCACCGTGCTGCTGGAACCGTTGGCGCGCGGCCTCAACGGCGCCTATCCGCTGACCACGGCCGACGAGGTGATCGCGGTGATCGACACGGTCGCCGCACCGGCCGACAACGTACGCCTGCTGTTCGACGTCTTCCATCTCGGCAGCAACGGTGCCGATCTGGTCGCCGAGGCCCACCGGCACGGCGGGCGGATCGGCCATGTCCAGCTGGCCGACAGCCCGGGCCGCGGCGAGCCCGGCTCCGGGACGCTGCCGATCGCCGACGCCCTCGCCGCACTGCCGGACCACTACGCCGGCGTGGTCGCCTGCGAGTACCGGCCGACCCGGCGCACCGAGGAGACCCTCGACTGGATCGCCACGGTCGACGGACCGCCACCCGCGGGCCCGGATCTGTGAGACGGTAACCCCGTGTCAGACCAGTTCACGCTCGCGCCGTCGTCCCTGACCGACGCCCTGTACGAAGCCGTACGGAAGCGGATCGTCAACGGTGACATCGCTCCCGGCGAGAAGCTGACCGAGCTGCGGCTGGCCGGCGAGTACTCGGTCGCCCGGCCGACCGCCAAGGCCTGCGTCGAGCGGCTCACCGCGGTCGGGCTGCTGCGCCGGACCGCCCACCGCAGCGCGGTCGTCCCGGAGTTCGACGAGGCCGAGATCGTCGACCTCTTCATCGCCCGCGAGGCGGTCGAACGGTCCGCCGTGCTGGCCCTGGCGAAACGGAAGTCCGTACCGGAGCAGGCGACCACGGCCCAGCTCTCGATCGAGCAGGCGGCCCGGGAGCGAGACTTCCCGAGCCAGGTCGAGGCCGACATCGCCTTCCACTCGTCGCTGGTCGCGGCTGTCGGCAGCGGCCGGCTGGTCCGGATGCACGAGTCGATCATGGGCGAGGTACAACTGACCATGGGCCAGTTCCAGGCCCACCGGACCGTCGACCCGCGGTCCGTCGCCCGCGAGCACGCGGAGATCCTCGCCGAGATCGAGGCCGGCCGCCCCCGCAAGGCCGAGGACGCCTTGACCACCCACCTCCAACACGCCCGAGAGCGCCTGCTCTCCCGCCTCGAGACCGCCGCTTCGCCGAGCTGATCCCCCGGGAGTCACTTTGGCCCCAAGTTTTTCACGTTAACGTGAAAAACCGGCACTTTACCCGAGAAGTAACTGTGGCAAAGCGCCAGGAAAGGTTGGGAAGTCGGGCGTCGGGGCGGGTCATTGGGCGCCGGTGCGCTGCTCGATGAAGAGCTCGATGCCGTCGAGGATCCGTTCCAGGCCGAACCGGAACGACAGGTCGGGGTCGGTCGCCGCGTTGTAGGCCTCGCCGGTACTGGTGCCGACCCGGCCGGCCAGCGGGAAGTCCGTACCCGCCATCACCTTGTCCAGGATCGGCGCGTTCACCTCCCACCACTCGGCGTCGGTCATCCCGGACGACTCCTGGGTGCGCTTGACCTCGATCACCATCCTGGCCGCACCGGCGGCGAAGCCGGAGACGAGCGTGATCACCTGGTCCATCGAGATGTCGTCCAGCCCGATCCCCTCGATGGCCCGGAGTTGCCACTCGTAGCGGGTCACCACGTGCGGGCCGAGGTTGCCCCGGATCGAGTCGGCCTGAAGCAGCCACGGGTGCCGCAGGTAGCCGTCGTACAGCTGCCGGCAGACCTTCTTCAACCTGGTCCGGACGCTGCCCCGGTGCGGCTTGACCGGCTGCTCGCCGACCGCCTCGTCGTGCATCAGGGTGACCAGCTCGGCCCGGTTGGCCACGTAGGTGTAGACCGACATCACCCGCAGCCCGAGCCGGTCGCCGACCTTGCGCATCGACAGCGCGTCCAGCCCCTCGGCGTCGGCGATCGCCATCCCGGCCCGGACCACGTCGTCGACGCTGGAACTCTGTTTCGGCCCGCGGCTGCCCTGGGTCGCACCCAGTTCCCTGCGCCAGAGCAGCCGCAGGGTCCGGTCGGGGTTCTGGTCCGCGTCATCCGCCATGGTCGCAGCATAGGCATCAATTCTCCGTTGGGTGTACGATGTTTGACTGGTACGATCTCCGTACTGCATACGGAATAAGGAGGACGGTGGGTAACAACCACTCACTCGAGGCCCGGTCGCTGCGCAAGCGGTACGGGTCGACCGACGCCCTGGACGGCTTCGACCTCAGCGTCCAGGCCGGCACCATCCACGGCCTGCTCGGGCCGAACGGGGCCGGCAAGAGCACGGCCGTGAAGGGGCTCAGCACCCTGATCGACCTGGACGGCGGGCAGGCCGTCGTCGCCGGGTACGACGTCGCCCGGCAGCCCGGCCAGGTCCGCCGCCGGATCGGCCTGGTCGGCCAGAACGCGGCTGTGGACGAGGTGATCACCGGCGCCGAGAACCTGATCATGTTCGGCCGGTTGTTCGGCCTGACCAAGCGCGCCGCCACCGCGCGCGCCACCGAACTGCTCACCCAGTTCGGCCTGACCGATGCCGCCCGGCGACCGGTCTCGACCTATTCCGGCGGTATGCGCCGCCGGCTGGACATCGCGGCCGGGCTGATCCTCACCCCGGCCGTCCTGTTCCTCGACGAACCGACCACCGGCCTTGATCCGCGGGCCAGGAACGAGGTCTGGGCCAGCGTCCGGCAGGTCGCCGACCAGGGCACCACCGTGCTGTTGACCACGCAGTACCTCGACGAGGCCGACCAACTGGCGGCGGTGATCTCGGTGATGGACCACGGGCGGGTGATCGCCCAGGACACGCCGGAGGCCCTGAAGCGGCAGCTGGGCGGTGACCGGGTCACGATCACCGTGTTCGAGGCCGACCAGGTCGCCGTGGTGGCCGCCGCCCTCGAGCGAGCCAGTTCCGAACCGGTGATCATCGATACCGAAGCACGGACCCTGACCGTCGAGGCGAGCCGCAGCGGCCCGGCCGCCCTGGCCGACTGCGTCCGTGCGCTGGATGCGACCGGGATCGAGGCGGAGGACGTCCTGCTGCGCCGGCCGACCCTGGACGAGGTCTTCCTGAGTCTGACCGATCGAGAGGTGGCCCGATGAGTGCGGTGATCAACGGCTGGGTGCTGACCAAGCGGGAGCTGCTGCACTGGGTCCGGCAGCCCTGGGCACCGATCTTCAACCTGGCCTTCATCGTGCTGTTGCTGATCATGTTCGGGGTGCTGCTCGGCGGCGCGATCCAGATCCCCGGCAGCGCCGGCGGCGACTACCTGAGCTATCTGCTGCCGGGCATGTTCACGCTGGCGATGATGTTCGGACTTGAGGGCACGATGACCGCCATGACGAACGACACCAAGCGCGGTGTGACCGACCGGTTCCGCTCGATGCCGATCGGCAGTACGGCGGTCACCTTCGGCCGGATCGGCGCCGACATGATCACCTCGGTGGTCGAACTGGTGGTGCTGATCGGGGGTGGCCTGCTGCTCGGCTGGCGAGCCGGCGGCTCGTTCGGTTCGGCGGTCGTCGCGGTGCTGCTGTTGCTCTGGTTGCGCTTCGCACTGCTCTGGTTCGGGGTCTTCCTCGGCCTGACCATCCGCGGCGACGGCGCCCAGACCGCGGTGTCGGTGCTGGTCTGGCCGATCGGGTTCCTGTCCAACCTGTTCGTCTCGCCGGAGACGATGCCCGGCTGGCTGGCCGCGGTCGCCAGCTGGAATCCCTTGTCCGCAACGGCCGCAGCGGCCCGGCAGCTGTTCGGCAACCCGACCGGCATCACCACCGGACCGCTGGCCGACTACGCGGTGATCATGGCCGTGGCCTGGCCGCTGGTGATCACCGCGATCTTCCTGCCCCTGTCCGCCCGCGCCTACCGGCGGCTGCGCCACTAGCAGCGGACGTTCCCCGAGCCTGTCGACGCGGGCCCTGAGCCTGTCGAAGGGCGAGCCCGATCCGGCTCAGCACTTCGACAGGCTCAGTGCGCGTTCCCCTGCTCGGCGGACCAGGTGTCGGCGGCCTCCTGCTGCTCCGCGACGCTCAGCTCGCTGCGCCGGCTGGCCAACGACCAGCGGTGTCCGAACGGGTCGGTGAGCTGGGCGTACCGATCACCCCAGAAGGCGTCCTCCGGCGGCGCGGTCGGCGTGGCACCCGCGTCGACCGCGGCCCGGAAGGCCGCGTCCACGTCGTCGACGTACAGGTGCAGCACCACGGGGCTGCCGCCGATCGCGGCCGGCGACTCGTCGTCGAAGTCGTCGTGCAGCAGCAGCCGGCCGCCCATGATCAACAGCTCGCAGTGGAACACCCGGCCACCGGGGCCGGTGTTGCGGAGCAGTTCGTCGGCGCCGAACGCCTCGCTGTAGAACCGCACCGCGGCATCGGTGTCGGACACGATCAACTGCGGGGTGACCCCGCGGAACTCGTCGTCGGTGATCATGATCAACTCTCCTTCTCGAGCAGCCGCCGGGCCGGCGGCTGGTCCAGCAGTCCGGCCAGGAAGGCGGCCTCGGCGGTCACGGCCGCCAGCCCGGCCCCGGTGATCCGGTAGCGGCGCTGCCGTTCGGCCCGGCGGTCGGCCCGGACCGCGGCCGGGTCGACGCCGACCTCCTCGATCAGGCCGTCCACCCGGAGTCGCTGCAGCGTCCGGTAGAGCGTGCCCGGCCCGAGCTGGATCCGCCCGCCGGTCAGCTCCTCGACCTCTTTGATCAGTCCCCAGCCGTGCCGCTCGCCCTGGGACAGCGCGAGCAGCAGAGCGAACTGAGCCGGTGTCACGCCAATGCCTCCCCGGTACTTCGATCCACTTCGGATATATCCGAGATGGATGTATCTTAGCGTCATGGAGATGGCGAAGTTGCGCGCCTGGTGGTTCCGCCGGCAGGGCCTGGCGCACCGGCTCGACGGAGCCGCCCCGGCCGAGGTGCTGCGACGCACCGGCTGGGCCCGCACGGTCGGCGGCTCGAATCCGTACCTGACCTTGTTCGCACGCGCTCGCGTCGACCGCGCAACGGCGGACCGGGCGGTGGCCGAGGTGGAGATCTGCGAGTTGCCGTCGGCCCGCGGCTGCACCTACCTGCTGCCGGCCGAGGACTACGCCGTCGGCCTTGCCGCCGGAGCCGGCGCGCCGCGGGCCGAGCTGGCCGCCGCGATCAAGCACCTGGACGTCACCGACGCCGAGATCGACCGGCTCGGCGACGCGGTGCTGACCGCGGTGACCGAGGCCGACGAGCCCCTGCAGCCGCAGGACCTGCGGGACCGGCTCGGTGACGCCGTACGCAGTCTCGGCGAGGCGGGTCGTAAGCGCGGCGTCTCGAGCACTCTGCCGCTGGCGCTCGGCCTGCTGCAGTCGGCGGGCGAGCTGCGCCGGGTGCCGGTCGACGGCCGCCTTGATCAACAACGGTACGGCTACCGGCGCTGGACCCCGTCCCCGCTGGCCG
The DNA here is from genome assembly GCF_059617205.1 of Microlunatus sp. YIM B11417. Lineage (NCBI taxonomy): Bacteria > Bacillati > Actinomycetota > Actinomycetes > Propionibacteriales > Propionibacteriaceae > Microlunatus > Microlunatus sp. YIM B11417. Next base: position 576,990 of record NZ_JCAMPJ010000002.1, on the reverse strand, counting down.
GCACCGACCTCGAGCCCGACCGGGTCGCCGCCGAACTGGCCCGGCGCTACTTCAGCTGGGCCGGCCCGGCCACCCTGGCCCACTTCCGCTGGTTCTCCGGACTGGGCGCAGCCGTGGCGAGGCGGGCCGTCGCGGCCGCCGACCTGACCGACGTCGGCGACGGACTGTTGCTGCCCGACGGCCTGGCCGCGGAGTTCGCCGAGTTCACCGTTCCGGCCGATCCCGAGTACGCGCTGGTCGGCTGGATCGACGGCATCCACCTGCTGCACCGCGAGCTGGGCCGGCTGCTCGACCCCACCGACGCCGATCGCCCGTCGCCGCTGGAGCCGGCGAAGCGGCTCGGCGACCTGAAGGACCCGCCGTGCCAGTTGATCATGGACCGCGGCCGGATCGTCGGCCTGTGGGAGTTCGACCCCACCGCCGGAGCGATCGTCAGCCGGCTCTTCGTTCCCGAGGACGACGCCCTGCGGACCATGATCACCGAGACCGAGCGCTTCATCGTCGATCGGCTCGGCGACGCCCGCGGCTCGGTCCTGGACAGCCCGAAGTCCCGCGCGGCAGCGGTCTCGGCCCTGACCGACGGTTCGGCAGTCGGCTGAGTCGCCGTCACACCTTCTCGACCGTTCGTTCGGCGGTGCGCTTCCTGGCCCGGTCCGCCTTCTCCCTCTCCTTGGCGGCCCGGGCAGCCTCCTCCGCCTTCTGCGCCGAGGATTCCAGGCTGCCGATCAGGCCGGCGGCGGCACCGTCGTCGTTGCGGCCGTACCGGATCCGGGTGAACAGCGTCGGCAGCCGGTCGGTCAGGTAGCCGATCGTCAGCCGACCGAGCAGCCAGTAGCCGAGCCAGCCGTTGATCACGCCGACGGCGATCGCCGGCCACGGTCCCCAGGGCGGCAGTGCCAGGTAGCCGATGATCACCGCGGCGGCGGTCGGGGTGATCAGCAGCACGGTCAGCCAAATCGCCAGGTTGGCCTGCAGGCTCAGGTCGCCGCCGGCGTCGTTCGGCCCGACCCGGCGCCGCGGATCGACACCCGGGGACACCGCGACCGCCGAGATCATGATCGCCAATCCACTGGCGACGCCGGTCAGCGCCGGCAGCCCGGCGATCACGGCGGGCCAGGCCCAGTGCTGGCCGGTGATCATGATCAACAGGATCGAGACGATCAGGGCCGGCGCAGCGAACAGGATGATCATGGCCAGCTGCCGGCCGCGGACGTCGGCCCGGACCGAACCCGGCCGCTGGCCGACGACGGTCAACCAGGCCGCCGAACCGTCCTGGCCGTAGAGGTTGCAGCCGCTGAGGCAGATCATGAACGCGATCATCAGGCCGGACAGCGGCGCGGCCAGTTGGAAGCTGCCGGAGAGGTACGCGAACAGTCCGATCACCAGGCCGGTGTAGATCCCGCTTCGCCACTCCAGCTTGCGCCACGGATCGCGCCACCACTGGCGCAGCTCCTTGCCCAGCACGGCACCCAGCTCGGTCGCGGGGAGCAGCCGCCGACCGGTCAGAACCCTGCTGCCGAGCGGTCGCCGGGCCCGGCGGGCGGTCCCGCCGTCGAGCCGCGGCCGGAGCAGGAGCACGGCCAGCCCGAGCAGTGCGGCGGTGGTCACGGCGAGGGCGCCCAACCAGCCCAGCGCGCCGGCCCCGTCCCCGGCGGCCGCCGCCTGCACGGCGTTGAGCGACCAGGAGCTCGGCAGCCAGGCCAGCACCGCCCCGATCGGGTCCGCGAGACCGTACGTGATCAATTCGGGGACGGTACGGAAGGCCTGCGCGACGACCATCCAGCCGGCCAGCAGGCCGCCGATGAGGAAGCCGAACTGCAGGCCGGCGATCTCCACACCCAGCCAGGTCCGCATCGCCGAGCCGAGCGCGGCGTAGATCAGCCGAGACACGATGATCGTCATCGCCCAGCTGAGCAGCGCAGCCGGCACCGCGACCACGACCGCGGCCGGTGCGCCGGCGACCGCCGGGATCATGATCGCCAGCCCGGCCAGCAGCAGGTAGCCCGAAGCGACGCCGGGGAACACGGCGCCGAGCAGCCCGAGCGCCAGCCGTCGCCGCGCGATCGGCAGCAGGGTGAAGTACTCGGCCCGGAGCACGCCAGCACCCGACATGGTGACCGGGCCGAGCGCGGCACCGACGAACCAGCAGGCGAAGATCACCATCAAGACGTCGGCCCGGACCGCCGCGTCCGCCGCGAACAGCCCGCCGGCCCAGGTGATCATCACCAGGGCGCCGCCGATCACCCAACCCGCCAGCCGCATCCCGATCGGCGAGTGCCGCAGCATGGCGAACTTCATCGAGATCAGGATCCCAACCACGACAGCTCCTCCCCGGCCAGTTCGCGCTCGCCGACCAGCTCGACGAAGCGGTCCTCGAGGCTGCCGCCGGTCCGCACCTCGTCCAGCGTCCCCTCGGCGGCGACCCGGCCGCGAGCGATGATCGCGACCCGGTCGCAGAGTTGCTCGACCAGCGGCATCACGTGGCTCGACATGATCACGGTGCCGCCGGCCGCGACGAAGCGGCGCAGGATCTTGGTCAGCACCCGCCCGGACACCGGGTCGACGGCCTCGTACGGCTCGTCCAGGACCAACACCTTCGGCGCATGCAGCAGCGCCGTCGCCAGGCCGATCTTCTTCCGCATCCCGGTGGAGTACTCCAGCACCACGGTGCCCAGCTGCTCGGCCTCCTCCAGCTCGAGCACCCGCAGCAACTCGGCGGTCCGGTTCCTGATCACCGCCCGGTCCAGGCCGCGCAGCAGGCCCGAGTAGTCGAGCAGCTCGGCGCCGGTGAGCCGCTCCGGCAGCGCCAGCCCGTCCGGCAGCACGCCGAGCGCGGTCTTGGCACCGATCGGGTCCTGCCAGGTGTCGATGCCGAGCACCCGGGCGGTGCCGGAGGTCGGCCGGAGCAGCCCGACGGCCATCGACAGCGCAGTGGTCTTGCCGGCGCCGTTCGGCCCGACCAGGCCGAAGAACGAGCCCCGCGGCACTGTCAGCGTGACGTCGTCGACAGCGAGCTTGCCGCCGAAGTCCTTGCGCAGCCGGTCCAGTTCGAAGGCCTTGCCTTGATCGTCCATGGCGTCAAGGCTGACCGGTGGCCGGTCCGGCCGGAAGCCGCCGACCGGCCAGACTCGCGGGCCGACCGGCCAGTTCTCGATCACCGCGGCAGCCGCCGGACATAGGGTCGGGGCATGCCCACCGCCTTGACGCTGCGCCGGCTCGCGGAACGGTTGAACCCGTTCGCGGTGGCCCGGCGCCGCCAGGACTGGGTGATCGACTCCGTCGTGTTCGCGGTGTCGATCTTCGGCGTCGCGATGACGACGTTCGGGATGGCCGAGGTGTTCGCCCGGCTGCCGGGCTGGTGGCTGCCGGTCGACATCGCCGGTGCCACGCTGGCCTCGTTCGCGCTCTGGTGGCGGCGCCGGTATCCCCTGTTGATCGGCCTCCTCCTGGCGCCGCTCGGCGGGCTGTTCCTGAACGCCGGACCGCCCGCCGTGATCGCGGTCTACACGGTCACGGCGTACCGCCGGACCTTCGGCTACCTCGGCGTGCTCGCGCTGCATCTGATCATCGCCATCGGCTACTACCTGTTCGTCCCGCTGACCGACGACTTCCTGCTCTGGGTCGTGTTCATGGTGTTGATCTACGGCACCGCGGTCGCGTTCGGCCTGGCCGCCCGGGCCCGACGTCAGGTGATCGACGGCTTGATCGACTCCGCGGAGCGGGATCGGCAGGACTACGAACGACAGCTGGGCCAGGTCCGGCAGGCCGAGCGGCAGCAGGTGGCGCGCGAGATGCACGACGTGCTGGCGCACCGGATCTCCTTGCTCTCGGTGCACGCCGGGGCCTTGGAGTACCGCAGCCGGGCGGCCGCGGAACAGGGCCGGCCACTCAGCGGTGAGGAACTGCGGTCGTCGGTCGGCGTGATCAGGGAGTCGGCGCACCGGGCGCTCGAGGAACTACGCCAGGTGCTCCTGGTGCTGCAGGCCGATCCGGCCGAGACACCCGGCGAGCTCGGCACCGACCGGCCGCAGGTCACCCTGGCCGGGCTGCCCGGCCTGATCACCGAGGCCCGGGCCGCCGGCCAGGTGATCATCCTGCGGCAGAACGTCGACCCTGATCAACTGTCCGCGCTGGACAGCCAGCTGCAGCGGACGATCTTCCGTACCGTCCAGGAGGGACTGACCAATGCCCGCAAGCACACGCCCGGTGCCCAGGTCGAGGTGGACCTCGCCGGCACGCCCGGTCAGCAGGTCGTGATCATGATCGGCAACCAGCTCCCGGTCGGCGCCACCGAGGCGGAGATCCCCGGCGCCGGAGTCGGTCTGACCGGGCTCGCCGAACGGGTCCGACTGGACGGCGGACGCCTGTCCCGTACGGTCTCGGACGGCCGGTTCGTGCTCACCGCGAGGCTGCCGTGGCGGAGCTGAGCGACGACCGGGTGCGAGTCGCCCTGGTCGACGACGACCCGCTGGTGATCACCGGACTGCGGATGCTGCTGGCCGGCGACCCACGGATCGAGGTCGTCGCCGAACTGAACGACGGCGGCCCGGTGCCGGACGCGGTACGTGATCACCGGCCGGACGTGATCTTGATGGACATCAGGATGCCCGGGGTGGACGGCATCGAAGCCGTCGGCCGGCTGGCCGAGCTGACCGACGCGCCGCCGGTGATCATGCTCACCACCTTCGACGCCGACGACACCGTGCTCGCCGCGATCCGGGCCGGCGCCGCCGGCTACCTGGTCAAGGACGCGCCGCCGGAACAGCTCGTCGCGGCCGTGCACGCCGCCGCGGCCGGCGACCCGGTGTTCAGCCCGGCCGTGCTGCGCGCCCTGGTCCGGCACACCCGGCAGCCCGTCGAACCGACGGAGGCACCGGTGCCCGAGCCGGTCCGGGCCGCGTTCGACGCGCTCAGCGAACGGGAGCGCGCGATCGCCCGCGGAGTGACGGCCGGACTCTCCAACGCCGACATCGCCGCCGAGCTGTATCTCTCGGCCGGTACGGTGAAGGCCGCGATCTCGGGCATGCTGGCGAGCCTCGGCGTGGACAACCGGATCCAACTGGCGATCCTGACCCACCGTCTGGACTCCGACGACGGCCAGCTGCCCTAGGAGCCGCCGCGAGCGAAGGTTCCGGGGGCTGGCGAGGAGCCACATCGCGGACCCACGTTCGCCCTCCTGACGCCCGGCTTCGGCGCCCTGTCACCGGCGCAAGCGGGGTGGGTTTGTCGACATCCCCACGTCGATCGGGCCGAACAGGGTGGAATGGTCGACAACCCCGCGTGGAAGGGCCGGCATTGGCGCTCTGGAGGTGCCCGCGCCAATCGGGTTGCCGTGGGCGACGTTCCCGCGGGAACAGGGAGTCGGCGTGACAGGCTTGGCGAGGCTCCTGCGATCGAGTCGCGGCGTGCGCGACGTTCCCGCGGGAACGAGGGCCGGCGTCGACGGCCTCGTCGAGATTCCTGGCGGAGCGGGCGAGACATCCCCGCGCGAACGGGATCAGCATCGGCGGCTCGTCGAGACTCCTGCCGAGCCGCGGAGGGGGCGACGTGCTCGCCGTACTGGGCCGGCATCGAGTGGCATGTCGACAACACGCGCCGATCGGACCAGCACCGTGGGACTGTCGTCGTCTCATGTGGACGGGCCGGCATCGGCGATGTCGAGGTCCCGCGCCGATCGAGGTGGACCGGGCGACGGTCCCGCGACAACGGTCGGCATCTGCGGCGCCGTCGACAGCCCCGCGCGCGCCGATCGGGACAACGCACGCGGTCGACGTTCCCGCAGGAATGGGGACGGCATCGGCGGCCTTGGCGAGGCTCCTGCGATCGAGCCGTGGTGGTCGACGCTCCGCGGGAACAAGGTCGACTTCGGCGGGCTTGGCGGGGCTCCTGCGATCGAGCCCGCGGAACAGTCGACGTTCCCGCGGGAACGGGCCGACCTCGGCAGCCTTGTCGAAGTTCCAGCGATCGAGCGCGTGGTGGTCGACGTTCCCGCGGGAACAGGGTCGGCATCGGCGGGCGTGGCGCGGCTCCTGCTGTCGAGCCGTGGACCCGTGCCTGCGGGAACGGGGTCGGCCTCGGCAAGTTGAGGTCCCGCGCCCGATCGAGCGGTGGACCGGAAGACGATCCCGCGGCAACTGCCGGCATCAGTGGCGTTGTCGACAACCCCGCGCGCAGATCGGGCCAACGCAGGCGCTCGACGTTCCCGCGGGAACGGGGACAGCAACGGCGAGCTTGGCGAGGTTCGCGCGATCGAGCCGTGGAGCGGTCGACGTTCCCGCCGGAAGGGGGACGACCTCGGCGGCCTGTCGAAGTTCCTGCGATCGAGCGGTGGAACGGGGGCCGGCATCGGTGGCGTTCCCGAGGCTACGGCGCGATAGAGTTAGTTATGTGAGCCTTACCTATTCAGGATTCTCTCGGCGCCGGGCCCTCGGCCTGATCGCGGCCGCGGCCGCCGCCCCCGCGATCGCCGGCTGCCAGTCGGTCGCCCCGGAGACCCCGGCCGGATCCGGCGCGCCGGCCGCCACCGGGTTCCCGGTCACCATCGAGCATGCCCGCGGCAGCACCACCCTGGAAGCGCCGCCCACCAAGATCATCACCGTCGGCTTCACCGACCACGAGTTCTTCCTCGCCCTGGGCGTGCGGCCGATCGGGGTCCGTGCCTGGTTCGGCGAGGAGATCGACCACACCTGGCCGTGGATCAAGCCGGCCTGGGGCGACACCGAGGTGACCTACATCGGCAGCCAGGAACTGGACTACGAGAAGATCGCGACGCTGGCACCGGACGTGATCGTCGGCCTGTACGCCGAGCTCGAGGAGGACGTCTACGGCAAGCTGACCGCGATCGCGCCGACCGTCGCCGAGGACCCGGACAGCGCCCCCTACACGACCGACCGGGCCGTCATGTTCCGCAACGCGGCCAAGATCATCGGCAAGGCGGCCGAGGCGGACCGGATCCTGGCCGGCCTGGACGAGCGGTTCGCCACCGTACGCAAGGATCACCCGGAGTTCGCCGAACAGACCGCAGCCGTGGTCGATCCCGGCCAGCAGACGTTCTACGCGTTCGGCAAGGACGATCCGCGGGGACGATTCCTGAGCGACCTCGGGTACGCGACGCCGGACGAGGTGAACAAGATCATCGGCGACAAGTTCGGCGCCGAGATCTCGCCGGAGCGGATCGACGTGCTGGATCTGGACCGGCTGTTGCTGCTGGCCGACGCCAAGACCCGCACCTGGCTCGCGGCCAACAAGCTCTATCAGCAGCTCACGGTCACCAAGGACAAGCGGACGCTGGAGATCCCGTACTACGAGGAACCGTTCGCCGGCGCCGCGATGGCCTACAACACGCCGCTCAGTGTCCCGTACGCGCTGGACAACCTGGTGCCGCAGCTCGCTGGGAGTTGATCAAGGAAGCCGATCAGGGCAGTCCGGCGACCAGGTCGCGGTCGTCGACCTCGAGCTGACGCTGCCGGAGCTGGCCGACCAGGTCCTTGGCAACGGCGGCGTACTCGGGCGCGGCGTAGAGGTTGACCAGCTCGGCGGCGTCCAGCTCGAGGTCGTACAACTCGAACTCGGTCGCCCGGTAGCCGGTGCCGCCCGGCGCGGGCTCCAGGTAGCAGATCAGCTTGTAGCGCTCGGTCCGGACGCCGAGGTGGGCCGGCACGGCGTGCGGCTCGGACAGGTGCTCCCAGTAGCGGTAGTAGACGCAGGTCTGCGGCTCCGCCGGCGGGCGACCGGCCAGCGATTCGGTCAGGCTGTAACCCTGCAGCCGGTCCGGCAACGGAACGCCGGCCAGCTCCAGCAGGGTCGGCGCGAAGTCGACGTTGGTGACCAGGTCGGTGCAGACGCTGCCCGGCGTGATCAGCGGCGGATAGCTGACCAGCAGCGGCATCCGGAGCGACTCCTCGTACATCAGGCGCTTGTCGTACCAGCCGTGATCTCCGAGGAAGAAGCCCTGGTCCGAGGTGTAGATGATCACTGTGTCGTCGGTCAGGCCCTGCTCGTCGACCCAGTCCAGCACCCGGCCGACGTTGTCGTCGATCGAGGCGATGCAGCGCAGGTAGTCCTTGATGTAGCGCTGGTAGCGCCAGGACCGCTCCTCCTCCGCGGTCAGTCCGTGCGGCACCGGTTCCTTGAGATCGCGCTCGTTCAGGTCGGCCATGCTCATCCGCAGCCCGTCCAGCGCGGCGGAGCGGCCGGCATGATCATCGTCGAACGTCTCCGGCTCCGAGATGTCCACGTCGTCGTACAGCGTGGCGTGCTTGGCGTCGGGATCCCAGGGCCGGTGCGGCGCCTTGTGGTTGATCATCATCAGGAACGGCTTCGCCGGGTCCCGCCGGTCCAGCCAGCCCAGCGACAGGTCGGTGATGACGTCGGTCACGTAGCCGGGATGCCGCTGCGTGCCGTCCGGACCGATCAGTTCCGGGTCGTGGTAGTCGCCCTGGCCGGGCAGCACCCGCCAGTAGTCGAACCCGGCCGGGTCACTGTCCGGACCGTGGCCGAGATGCCACTTGCCGACGATCGCGGTCTGGTAGCCGGCCTTCCGGAGATCCTTCTGCAGTTGCGGTCTGGTGTTGTCCAGGGTGTCGAACAGCGTCCGGACACCGTTGACGTGGTTGTACTCACCGGTCAGGATCGCGGCCCGGCTGGGCGTGCAGATCGCGTTGGTGCAGAAGCAGCGGTCGAACCGCATCCCGGCCGCCGCGATCCGGTCCAACTGCGGGGTCCGGTTGATCCGGCTGCCGTAGCTGCCGATCGCGTGGGCAGCATGATCATCGCTCATGATCATGATCAGGTTCGGTCGACGCGCAGCCTGGTCCATGATCGCATGGTAGCCGTCGGCGGCGGATGCGATGATCGGGGGATGACGACACAGCAGGGCCTCAAGGAGGCCATGCACGACTATCTGCGGGCCGCGCGGAAGACCATGGTGGCCAAGCTCGACGGCCTCGGTGAGTACGACCGGCGTCGGCCGCTGACGCCGAGCGGCACCAACCTGCTCGGCCTGGTCAAGCACCTGGCCGGCCTCGAGTTCGGCTACCTCGGCAGCACCTTCGGCCGGCCGCCGGAGCAACTGCTGCCGTGGATCGAGTCCGACGCGATCTGGGATGGGGCGGACATGTTCGCCACGCCCGACGAGTCGACCGACTACCTGCTGGGTTGCTACCGGGACGGCTGCGCGCACGCCGATGCGACGATCGAGGCGCTCGAGCTGGACAGCCCTGGCTCGGTGCCGTGGTGGGACGAGGCGAAACGGGAGACCACTCTCGGGGTGATCATGACCCGGATGATCGCCGAGACCAGCCAGCACGCCGGGCACGCCGACATCGTCCGGGAGATGATCGACGGCAGCACCGGAGCGGACGCCACCGACGCCGACGGGTGGCGGAACTGGTACGCCAGGATCCAGGCGGCCGCCGAGCCGTTCCGCGGTCAGGAGTAGAGCGCGGCGACGAGGGTGTTGATCCGCAGGTCGTTGCCCTCGAGCAGCTCCGACCCACGATTCGGTACGTACGCGAGCGTGAGGCTGCGGTCCGGGTCGGCGAGGGCGAAGGAGCCCGTCGCGCCACCGTGACCGAAACTGCCCGGGGCTGCGGCGGCCGGGAAGAGCGGACCGCCGGGCAGCATGAAGCCGAGGCCGAAGTCGCTGCGCAGCCGCAGCACCTGATCCAGGCCGCTGGAGTGTGGCCGGCGGACCGCGGCCAGCAGCTCCGGGCCGATCAGCCGGACCCCGTCCACCTCGCCGATCAGCGCCGCGTAGCTGCGGGCCAGCCCCGCGGCGGAGGCGACCCCGTCCGTCGACGGCGCCTCCACCTGGACGTACCGCGGGTCGTTGGCGGACTCCCAGCCGAACGCCATGCTGCCGTACATGGCCCGGTACGTCAGCGAGGACGGGTCGTTCAGCGCCTCGAACAGCGGCCGCAGTTCCGGAACCTCGGCACCGAGCCGCACCGTGTCCGGATCGTCCGGCGTGATCATCTCGGCCAGCCGCGACAGGTCCGCAGTGGGCAGGCCGATGAAGCAGTCCAGGCCGAGCGGAGCGGCCAGTTCCTCGGCGAACCAGCGGCCGACGGTCCGGCCGGTGACCCGGAGCAGGATCGCGCTCAGGGCGTGTCCGATGGTGAGCCCGTGGTAGCCGTGTGCGGTTCCCGGCTCCCACTCCGGACGGGCGGCGGCGATCGCGTCCATGATCGGCGTGCCGGCCACCTCGTCCTCGTACGTGATCGGCCGGTGCGCCAGGCTGACCACGCCGGACCGGTGCGCGAGCAGCTCACGCAGGGTCACCGCGCCCTTGCCCTCGGCGGCGAACTCCGGCCAGGTGTCCGAGATCGGCCGGTCCAGGTCCAGCACGCCCTGCTCGACCAGGGTCAGCACGGCCGTCGCCGCCAGCGTCTTGGTGACCGAGGCGATGTTGGCGAGCGTGTCGGGCGTCCAGGGCCGCCGGCCCGCTGCGTCGGCGACGCCGCCCCAGAGGTTCACCACCGGCTCGCCGTCCGCATACACACAACAGCCGGCGCCCACGTCGCGGCCCGCGACGAAGTTCTGCTCGAACGCGTCCCGCACCGCCGCGAACCGCGGTGCGCACTCTCCCTGGATCATCGTCGCCACCTTCCCTACCGACCGGTCGGTAGGGGGCTACGGTAACACCTCGGCTCGACGCGCGGCCAAGTAGCGGCGGACCGCCGGATCCGCGGCCAGGAAGATCGACCGGTCGTAGGCCGCCGCCGCGTCCGTGGGCCGGTCGAGCCGGACGAAGAGGTCGGCGCGGACCGCGTGATACGGCTGGAACGCTTCCACGGCAGGGGTTTCCGCCGCGAGCGCGTCGAGTTGATCAAGACCGGCGGCAGGGCCGTCGGTCCGGGCGACGACGGCGGCCAGGGCGACCCGGCCGCCCAGGCTCGGCGCGACCCGGACCAGCGCGGCATAGAGGGTCCGGAGCGCCGGCCAGTCGGTGCCGCCCGTGTGGTGCCGAGCGCAGTGCACGGCCTGGATCGCCGCCTCCAGTTGGAACCGGCCGGGCGGGGTCGCCGCGGCCCGGCGCAGGTAGCCCTCGCCCTCGGTGATCATGGACACGTTCCAGCCGGCCGGGTCCTGCTCGTCGAGCGGAACGTAGTCGTCGGCCCCGACCGGGCGCCGGGCCTGGGCCAGCGTGATCAACGCGGCCAGGCCCCAGGCCTCCGGCTCGGTCCCGAGCAGTTCGGCCAGGGTGACGGCGAGATACTGCGCCTCGCCGGCCAGCGATTCGGGTGCCGTGGCGGGCAGGTCGACGGCAGGCCAGGCGATCGCGTAGCAGGCGTACACCGCCTCCAGCACCGCCGGCAGCCGTTCCGCGAGCCGCCGCCGGTCCGGTACCGCGAACGGGATCCGGGCGTCCTTGATCCGGCGCTTGGCCCGGACCAGCCGCTGCGCCATCGTCGCGGCCGGCACGGCGAAGGCGGCACCGATCTGGGCGGCCTCGAACCCGAGCACGGTCTGCAGCATCAGCGGCGCCCGGACGGCCGGGTCGATCGCCGGGTGGGCGCAGACGAAGAGCAGCTCGAGCCGCTTCTCCCCCAGCGCCTCGGGGTCGAACGCCGCCGGGTCCGGCCCCGTTCCGGAACCGAGGTCAGCGGTTTCATGATCATCCGGACCCGGCAGCGGGACGCTGGTCCGGTACGCCGACGACTTCCAGCGGTCCCGGAGCCGGTTCCGGGCGACGGTGAGCAGCCAGCCGTCCGGGTTGTCCGGCACGCCGTCGACCGGCCACCGGGTCAGGGCCTGCTCGAGGGCCGCGGCGAGGGCGTCCTCGGCCCCGGCCAGGTCACCGTTCGGCGCCGCGAGCAGCGCAACCAGCCGGCCGTAGGAGACCCGAGCGGCTCGGTCCGCCGCCGCGGCCGCCTCGGCGGCGGGCCCCTCGGTCACTGGTTCGGCGTCCAGACCCCGTCGATGGTGTGGGTCGCACCGGGACGGATCTCCACGGCGCCCCAGTTGATCGCGGGCGCCTGCCGGGCCCATTCGATGGCGGCGTCCAGATCGGGCACGTCGATCACGAAGGTGCCGCCGAGCTGTTCCTTGGTGTCGGCGAACGGGCCGTCCTGGACCCGCAGGGTGCCGTCCACGGCGGTCAGCGTCGTGGTGTTGTCGGAGCGCTGCAACACCTCGGCGCCGATCAGGACGCCGGCGGCGTGCAGCGCCTGGGCGTAGGCGCTGAACGCGCGCTGGCCCTGGGCGCGGTTCTCGGCGCTGAGCTGGTCGTCGGTCGGTTCGGGATAGTGCAGCAGCAGGGTGTAGCGCATGTCGGTCATCCTCTCTCAGCGGGTGGTGTAGTGGGCGGAGATCACGCCGGTCGGGCTGGTCAGGACGCTGTGCAGGGTCAGGTCGGCCGGCCCGCCCGGGCCGAACATCCGCCGGCCCGAGCCGAGCACCACGGGATTGATCAGCAGCAGGTAGTCGTCGATCAGGCCGGCCGGCCGGAGCGCGTCGATCAGGTCGCCGCTGCCCATCACGACGAGCGTCCCGGTCTGCCGCTCCTTCAGCGCGGCGACTGTGTCGGCGGCGTCGCCCGCGAGCAGGGTCGAGTTCGGGAAGCCGAGCTCGGTGTCCGCGGAGCGGGAGACGACGTACTTCTGGATCCCGACCAGGCTTTCGGCGAACGGGTTCGGCTCCGGGGTGGTCGTCCAGTGACCGAGCAGATCGGCGTAGGTGCGGTGCCCGAACAGCCATGCGAACTCGCCGGACCAGAAGTCCCCGAGGAAGCCGTCCGGCTGTTCGCCCGCGAAGCGTGCCGCCCAGCCGCCGTGCGCGAACCCGCCCCGCGGGTCCTCGTCCGCGCCGCCGGGTCCCTGCATGACACCGTCGAGCGTGAGGTGCTGAAACACCGTGATGGTGGCCATCACTGCCTCCTTCGATCGTGGGCCGTCACCGTGATGACGACTCGACGGCAGCCCGATCGACAGGTCGGCCGGTAGAGTTTCCCGCCGTGAGCCGTACCGCTGAGACGGGCACCCGGGACCGGATCCTGGCCGTCGCCCGCGATCTGTTCGGTACGCACAGCTACGGGGCGACCTCGATGCGCCAGGTCGCGGACGGGGTCGGGATCACCAAGGCCTCGCTCTACCACCACTTCACCAGCAAGGCCGAGATCCTGGCCGAGCTGGTCGAGCCGCCGATCATCGAACTGGGGGTGGCGATCGAAGCCGCCGAGCAGCTGACCGGGCTGGCAGCGCGACAGCGGGCCGTGTTGGAGGGCTGCGTCGACGCCATGCTGGGGCACCGCGAGACGATGGCGCTGCTGCTCAAGGATGCCTCCGTGTACGGCGAGCAGACGCTGGACACGATGGACCGGGTGGTCGGCTTCAGCCGCCGGGCCGCCGCCGTGCTGGCCGGGCCGCGGCCGAGCCGGCGGCAGCGGATCCGGGCCGCCCAGGCCTTCGCCGCCGCGACCGACCCGATCAGCCAGTTCGACGACGTGCCGACCGACCTGCTCCGCCGCGAACTCGTCTCCGGAGCGCTGGCCGTCCTGGGCACGAGCGCCCCCTGAACGTCTAGCGCGGTGGGCCCTGCCGGACCCGGTCGAGCAGGCTGGCCGGATCGTTCGGCGCCTCCCAGCGGGACTCGATCCACCAGGTCGCGCCGGCGTCGGCGAGCGGGGCCAGATGGTCCGCCGCCCAGCCGGGGTCATCGCCCGGCGAGACTCCGTCCAGGATCACGTCCTTGGTCTGGGCGTTCCGCTCGCGCAGCCACCCGGTGATCGCGCGGAGATCGTCCGGCGTGGGTCCGTTCGGCAGGGCCGGGATGATCCCGTCCCAGCGGGCGGCCCGGGCCATCGACTTCGGCCGCGGCCAGGCGCCGACGACCCAGATCGGGATCCGCGGCCGCTGCACCGGGCGCGGCTCGAACCGCAGCCCGTCGACCCGGTAGTGCTCGCCGGCGAAGTCGACCGGTTCCCCGGACCAGGCCTGTTCCATGATCGCCAGCGTCTCGTCCAGCAACTCGGCCCGCACCCGCCGGTCGGTGGCCTCCGGCGGACCGACCTTGCCGAAGCCGCCGTCGTCGGCCGCGGCACCGAGCCCGACCGGCAGCACCAGCCGGCCGCCGGACAGGTGATCGATCGTCATCGCCTCGCGGGCCACCTTCCATGGCCGGCGCCGGGTCAGCGCGAACACCATCGCGCCGAGGGTGATCCGCTCGGTCCGGACCGCCGCCGCGGCCAGGATCGCCCACGGGTCGTACATGTCCATGGCGCCGATCGCCATGCCGTCCCAGCTGAAGAACCCGTCCCAGCCGGCCCGCTCCGCCTCGACCGCGAGCTCGACCTGTTGCCCCGGGTCTCCCGTGCTCGCAAGGAATCCGTACTTCATCCGGCGAGGCTAACCGCCGGCACCGACAGCGGGGGCCGGTCGGCGGCCGAGCAGCCGGCCGACCGTGCCGAGGCAGCCGACGAAGGCGGCGCCGAGCAGCGGGGAACGGCCCAGGACCAGCCGGAAGGTGTCCCGGTGCCCGGCCGCGTGAGCGGCGAAGGCGAGCAGGTCGGGCCGGCTCGCTCCGGCGTCGGCCGCCGCCTGCTGGAGAGCGGCCAGCCCGCGGAACCACGACTCGGTCTGCACGGCCGGGGTGCTCCACCAGCGCACCACGGCCGGGGCGTCGCCGCCGTTCCACATCCGGTGCACCGTGCCGCGCGGGATCGCGAACTCGGCGCCGGCCTCGTACTGCTCGCTGCGGCCGTCCCGGTCGACGCTGAGCACGCCCGCAACGACCTCGAACCGCTCGTCGTGGCCGGGATGGAAGTGGGCCGGCGGTGGTGCTCCGTGCGGCTCGTATCTCGCCTCGAGCTCGAGGCAGTCGGCATCGCTGCGCCGGATCGTGACCGCCTCATGCGCTCCGATCCTCAGGGTGTCGCCCATCTGAAACCTCGCTGTTCCGGTCGTCGCGTTCCGACCCTAGTGGTGTGTACCGCTGAGAACGGCCCGCGCTGGGTATTCCTCCGACCATGACGCGCACCGCCCATCCCGGCGCCGAGGAGTTCCTGCCGGCGCGGCCCGGTCCCCGCAACCTGCGTTCGGCGATCGAGAACTGCCGGGGCTGCGACCTCTATGCCGACGCCACCCAGGCGGTGTTCGGCGAGGGCCCCCGGGACGCGCCGCTGGTGCTGATCGGTGAGCAGCCGGGTGATGTCGAGGACCGCCGCGGCCGACCGTTCACCGGACCGGCCGGCCGGCTGCTCGACCGTGCCCTGGCGGACGCCGGGCTGGACCGGGAGCGGCTCTACCTGACCAACGCGGTCAAGCACTTCCGGTTCGAGCACCGCGGCAAGCGGCGGATCCACCAGCGGCCGACGCTGGGTCAGACCAACGCCTGCCGGCCCTGGCTGAGCGCCGAGCTGACCGTGGTCGAGCCGGACGGCGTCGTCCTGCTCGGCTCCCTGGCCGGGCAGAGCCTGCTCGGGCCGGACTACCGGGTCGGTGATCATCGCGGCCGCATCTTCGACCTCCCCGACGGTACGGCCTGGGCGCTGGCCACCGTGCATCCCTCGGCGGCCTTGCGGGCCGAGGACCGCGAGGCGGTCTATGCCGGGCTGGTCGACGACCTGCGGCTGGCCGCCGCCCAGCTCGGCTGAGCGGACTCAGGAGGCGGACGGCGATTCGGTCGCGAGCACCTGCTGGAACGCCTCGCCGCCGAGCGCCGGCCGGTCCCGATAGAGATAGCAGCTCGCCACGTGACCGGCGGAGATCAGGTAGTTCGGCGGCGGCGCGTCCAGACAGTGCGCCTCGGCGGCCGGGCAGCGATCCGCGAACCGGCAGCCCGGATGCTGCTCCGGCACCTCCAGGCCGGACGCGGCCGCCCGCTCGGATCCCCAGGGCTGCTTGGGATCCGGCCACGGGATGGAGTCGATCAAGAGCCGCGTGTACGGATGCTTCGGCGCGTCGATCACCGTCTCGACGGCACCGGCCTCGACGATGTTGCCGCGGTACATGACCAGGATGTGATCACTCACGTGGTAGGCGGTGCCGAGGTCGTGCGTGATGTAGAGGATCGGTACGTTCAGCGTCCGGTTCACCGTCCGCAGGCTCTCCAGGATCGTCGCCCGCAGTGAGGCGTCGACCATCGACACCGGCTCGTCGGCGATGATCAACTTCGGTTTCAACATCAGCGCCCGGGCCACGATCACCCGCTGCCGCTGACCGCCGGACAACTGGTGCGGGTAGCGTCCCAGGGTCTCGTCCGGCCGCAGCCCGACAGCCTCCAGAGCGGTGATCATCAACTCCTGCCGCTGCGCGTGCGTCCGGGCCAGCCTGAACTTCTGGATCGGCACGGTCAGCACGTGATCGACCTTGTAGAACGGGTTGAACACCGAGAACGGGTCCTGGAAGACGGCCTGCACCTCGCGCCGGAACTGGCCCAGTTCGGCGCCGCGCAGCTTGGCGATGTCACGGCCCTGGAACCGTACCGTCCCTTCGGTCGGGGCGATGAAGCCGAGCAGCAGCGAGGCCAGCGTCGACTTGCCGCTGCCGCTCTCGCCGACCACCGAGACCACCTGGGGCGTGTCGCCGCGGATGGTCAGCGACACATGATCAAGAGCGACGGTCGACGTCTTGGCCAGCATGCCGCCGCGATAGATCTTGGTCGCCTCGTGGAGTTCGACCAGCGGAGTCCGATGATCATCCGACATGACTCTCCTCGGGCTGGTGCAGATGACAGGCGACGTAGCGCTGAAGCCCTTCGACAGGCTCAGGGCGCGGGGACGGATTCCCGTAGGTCGGCTCCAGGTCGGCACAGGGGTCGAACGCCTTCGGGCAGCGCGGGTGGAACAGACAACCGGACGGCATCGACCGCAGCGACGGCGGCAGCCCGGGGATGCCGCGGAAGGTGCCGCGGTCGGCCAGCTTGGGCAGGCTCTCGATCAACAGTTCCGTGTACGGATGCAGCGGATCGGCGAAGATCTCCTGGATCGGCGACAGCTCGGCCAGCTTGCCCGCGTACATCACCGCGAGTCGGTCGACCGTCTGCGCCATCAGGCCCATGTCGTGGCCGATCAGGATCACCGCGACGCCGAGTTCCTCCTGCAGCTTGAGGATCGTGTCCATCACCTGCCGCTGCACGACCACGTCCAGCGCCGACGTCGGCTCGTCGGCGATCACCACCTGCGGCTGCATGGCCACCGCGATCGCGATGCAGACCCGCTGCTTCATCCCGCCGGACAGCTCGTGCGGATACATCCGGCCCACCGAGCGGCGCAGCCCGACCGCCTCCAGCGCGTCCCGGGCCAGCCCGAGCAGTTGCCGCTTGTCCCGACGCGCTCCGTGATCTTCGAGGGTGTCGATGATCTGGTTCTCGATCCGGGCGACCGGGTTGAGGGAGTTCATCGCGCCCTGCGGAATCATGCTGATCTTGCTCGACCGGAGCTGCCGGACCCGGCGCTCCGGCATCCCGATCAGGTCCTCGCCGTCCAGCAGCACCTTGCCGGAGATCGTGGTCGGGGCCCGGAGCAGCCGCATCAGGGCCAGTGCCATGGTGGACTTGCCGGAGCCCGATTCGCCCACCAGGCCGAGCTTCTCGCCCGGCATCAGGTCGAACGAGATCCCGTTGACCGCGCTGACCGGTCCGTCGTCGGTGTAGTACGTGACCTCGAGATCACGGACGGACAGGGCCGGTTCCGTACTCACTGGGACCTCCGGGATCGCGGGTTGGCCCACTCGTCCAGGGCGAACGAGATCAGGAACAGCGACAAGATCAGGATCAGGATGATCGCGATCGGGATGCCCCACCACCACCAGAGGTTGCGCAGCAGGGCGGAGAACCGTTGCATCCAGAAGAAGGTCATGCCGAGCGTCGGTTCCCGCTGCGACCCGAGGCCGAGCAGCTCCAGGCCGAGGGCGCCGTAGACGGCGGCGATCAAGGCCGAGACGAAGCCGGCCAGCAGGAACGGGGCCAGGTTCGGCAACAGCTCCCGGACAATGATCTCCGGACCACGCATGCCGGACAGCCGGGCCAGCCGGAGGAACTCGCGTTCGCGCAGCGACAGCACCTGGGCCCGGATCGCCCGGGTCGGCCCCGGCCAGGCGAACGCCGCCAGGATCAGGGCCATGCTCTCGATCGAGATGTACTGCCGCAGCAGCGAGGCGATCACGACCATCACCAGGAAGCTCGGGATGGTGAACATGACGTCGACCACCCAGCGGATCACGTTGTCCAGCCAGCCGCCGTAGAAGGCGGAGATCAGGCCGAGGACGATCCCGATGCCGAGTCCGATCGCCCCGGCCAGCAGGCCGATCTGCAGGCTCAGCCGGGTGCCGACGACCATCACCGCGAACAGGTCGCGGCCCTGCGCGTCGGTGCCGAACCAGTAGTCCGGCGAGGGCGGCTTGCTGGCCGGCCCGGCCAGCGGGTACGGATCCTTCAGCGGGTTGATCAACAACGTTCCGGCGGTGGAGAACAGCACCAGGGCCAGGAACATGATCAATCCGACGGTCAGCATCGGGTGCCGGCGCAGGTAGAGGAACAGCGCCCGGGCCCGGCCGACCCGAGGACGCGGCTTCGGCACCACCCGCGCGGGGGCTGCGGTCACGGCCATGATCACGCCTTCCCGTAGCGGATCCGCGGATCCAGCAGCGGATAGATCAGGTCGACGATCAGGGTCGCGATGCAGACCGCGAAGACCAGGATCATCGTGATGCCGTACAGCAGGTTGTAGTCGAGCACCTGGATCGAGCCGTTGATCAACCCGCCCAGCCCCGGGTACGCGAACAAGGTCTCCACCAGCACGGTCGAGAAGATGAACGTGCCGAGCGACATGACCAGGCCGGTCACCTGGGGCAGCAGCGCGTTGCGGACCGCGTACTTGAGGAAGATCCGGCGCGGCTTCAATCCCTTGGCGTCGGCGAAGATGATGTAGTCCTCTCCGGTCGTCATCACCATCAGGCTGCGCATCTGCAGCGCCTGCCCGCCGAGCTGGAACAAGATCAGCGCGCAGGCCGGCAGGAACGCGTGCCGGATCACGTCCAGGACGAACTCACCACTGAACTCCGGCGTCGCCGTCCGCGAGTACGCACCGGCCAGCGGGAACAGCTTCAACTGGAACGCGAACACGTAGATCAACAGGAAGCCCAGCACGAACGCCGGCACCGCGCTGGTCAGCATCGACGTCGGCACGAAGAAGCGCAGCCAACGCGGCGACCGGGGCCAGCCGAGCAGGGCGCCGAGGACGGTCCCGATCACGAACGCGATCAGGATCGACACCAGCCCGAGCCCCAGCGTCCACGGCATCGCGTCCAGGATCACCGAGTTCACCGTGCGCGGATACTGCGAGATCGAATAGCCGTAGTCGAACCGGACCACCTTGAGCAGCGAGTTCAGGTACTGCTGCCAGAGTGGTTGGTCCAGGCCGAAGTCGCGCGAGTACGCCTCGGCCATCTGCTGCAGGCCGGTCTGGTTGCGGCCGCCCTGGGTCGCCGCCTGCAGCAGCCGCTCCCGGATCGGATCGCGCGGACTGAGCTTGGGGATCAGGAAGTTGATCGTCGCCGCCGTCCACATGACGGTGATCAACAAGCCGATCCGCTTCAGCAGGTACTGCCAGGAATACACGGCCCGACCCCGCTCTCAGCCGGCGGCCGGCTTGATGCGGGTGAGCTCGAGCGAGAACGTCTTGAACCAGAACGCGCCTGGCAGATAGGGGTCCGAGGCCGTCGGCCAGCCCGTCCAGTAGGTCGTGTTGTACGGGATCCGGTGCATCCACTGCACCAGCGGCGTGTGCGGCAGTTCCTTGAGATAGATCTCCATCGCCTGCAGGAACAGCGGCAGCTCGCCGGCGTCGGCCACCGGCAGTGAGGCCATCTGCTCGACGATCTTGTCGTAGTCGGCGTTCTTCCAGTGACTGCTCACGTCGCCGGCCTCGCCGATCTTGGAGTAGTGCCGGGAGTGCATCAGCTCCAGCGACGGGTACGGGTCCGCGGTGGCCCCCGCGAAGCCGAACAGGAACAGCTTCGCCGACCCGTCCGTGATCCGGGTGGTGGCATCGCCGGGCGTCTGCAGCGACGACTCGAAGCCGGCCGCCCGGAGCTGCTCGGCCAGGATCGCGCCGTAGTCGTTGACCAGGTCGACGATGCCGTAGATCGTCGCGTCGACCCGCTTGCCGTCCTTGGCCCACAGGCCCTCGCCGTCCTTGGCGTAGCCCTTGCCGGTCATGATCGCGTCAACCTTCGCGAGGTCGTAGGAGTTCGTCGGGTACTGGGCCAGCATCGGCCGGGCCGCGTCCAGGTACGGCTTCAGCGGCGGGAAGTCCGGGAACGGCAGTTCGGACAGGGTTCCGGCGCCCTCGTAGCCGATGTCGACCAGCTGCTGCCGATTGATCCCGTGGTTGACCGCCCGGCGGATCTCGACGTCGTCGTACGGCGGCGCGGCGCAGTTGAAGAACAGCGACTGCGGCCACCAGTCCGTGTAGCCGTAGGGAGCGTTCCGGTCGGTCCAGGCGATGATCTTCTGGTTCTGGTCGACCACCTGCTTGATCACCGGCGGCCGCAGGTCGAGCGAGGAGTCCAGCTCGTTGTTGATCAGCTGCTGCGCGGTGTTCGTCGGATCGGTGAACGGCACCACGATGATCCGCTTCGGCCCCGGCAGCTCGGCCAGCCCGGCCTGCACCGCCCACCAGTCGTCGCGGCGGTCCAGCAGGCGTTGCTGCACCGTCCAGTCGACCATCGTGTACGGCCCGGTGACCACCGGCCACTGCTTGCTCGGGTCGTAGAACAGGAACCCGTACTGGTCCTTCTGATCCTTGAAGATGTGCTCCGGGACCAGGAAGATGCCGAGGTCGTTCTTGAAATAGAGATAGTCGAAGACGAACCGCGGGGCCGGCTTGGTGAAGGTGATCTTGACCGTCTTGTCGTCGGTCGCCTCGGCCTTCTTCACCCACTCCCGGATGTCGGCCGAGTACGTCATCGCGGAGTTCTTCTCGTTCCGCAGCATCTCGATCGAGAAGGCGACATCCTTGGCGCTGAACGGCGTGCCGTCGCTCCACTTCGCGTCGGTCCGGGTGGCGATCTTGATCACGAGGGTACCTCCGGCACCGAGAACCCTGTCAAGACTTGACGTCCGAGGAACGGAACCGGTTCAGTAAGTTGCCCGCCCGCCGGAGGCGTCGAAGCAGAATCCGGTGGTGAAACTGCAGGCCGGCGAGACCATGAAGTTGATCATCTCCGCGACCTCCTCGATGGTGCCGACCCGGCCCATCGGGATCTTGGCCGTCATGTAGTCGATCACCTGCTGCGGCTGCTCGTCCAGGAAGGCGGTCCGGATCACCGCCGGCGCCAGCGCGTTGATCGTGATGCCGTCCGACGCGTACTCCTTGGCCATCGCCTTGACCAGCCCGATCAGTCCGGCCTTGCTGGCCGAGTAGCCGATCATGGAAGGGTTGCCTTCCTTGCCGGCGATCGAGGCCACGTGGGCGATCCGGCCGTAGCCGTGCTCGACCAGGTGCGGCAGCGCGGCCTGGCTGACCACCAGGGCGCCACGCAGGTTGACCGCGATCGCGGCGTCGAACTCGGCCAGGTCGACCTCGTGGCTGCGGCGTCCCATCGGGCCCTGGATCCCGGCACAGTTGACCACGGCGTGCACCTGGCCGAACTCGGCCACCGTCATCGCGAACGCGCGCTGCACCGAGTCCGGAGCGGTGACGTCCGCGGCCTGGCCGATCGCCTCGCCGCCGCCGGCGATGATCTGACCGGCCAGCTCGCGGACCGGGCCACCGTCGCGGTCGACGCAGGCGACCCGCATCCCGCGCCGGGCCAGCAGCAGCGCGGTGCCGCGGCCGATGCCCGAACCGGCGCCGACCACGAACGCGGTCTGGCCGTCGACGCTGCTCCGATCATGATCAAAGGTCATCTCCGTACCGTAGCCGCCCGGCCGCCGCCCCGGAACCTGCGACGACCGCTACCGCGCTGCGTCGGCGTGCCGGCGGGAGGCTGCCAGCTCGGCGGCTCGCCAGCGACGCTGGTTCACCACGGCGATCGCGCAGGCGAGGGCGGCCGCCACGGCCGCACAGACGAACGACGCGGCCACACCCCGGAAGTCGATCATGATGCCGGCCAGCGCCGTACCGGCGGCGGCGCCGACCATGTTGGTCGCCGACAGCAGCGACTGCGCCTCGTTCAGCCGGTAGGCCGGCGTCAGGTGGTCCAGCAGCGCCTGCTGCATGATCAACATCGGTGCGATGGTCAGTCCGGTGCAGAACAGCAGCGGCAGCAGGGCGCCGAGCGGTGCGCCGGCGAGGGCGATCAGCAGGGCGATCGCGACCAGGAACAGGGCGAACAGGCCGAGGCAGACCGCGACGCCGCGACGCTCGTCGAAGCCCCAGGTCCGGGCACCGAAGGCGAGACCGCCGATGGCGCTGCCGCCGGCGATCGCCGCGAACAGCAGGCCGACCCGTTCGGTGCCGCCGAGCAGTTCGCCCGCCACGCCGGCCATCGAGGTGTCCAGCTGGCCGAACCCGACGCTGAGCATGAGCATGACGAACAGCACCACGGCGACGCCGGGGACGGTCAGGGCCGACCGATGAGTCCGTACGTTCTCGGCGGCCGGGTCGCCCAGATCACCGGGCTGCGGCGTGGCCGGCCGGGAACGCCGCGCCGCGTCGGTCCGGCAGTAGGCGACGCCGCCGACCGCCATGCAGGCCGCGGTCACCAGCAGCGGCACCACCGGAGCCGTCAGCGCGAGCAGCGCCGACAGCAGCAGCGGTCCACCGACGAAGATCAACTCGATCGAGGTGGCGTCCAGCGCGAAGGCCACCCGGCGCGACTTCGGGTCCGGGAACACGGTCCGCCAGGCCGCCCGCATCGCCGGCGTCACCGGCGAGAAGGAGAGCCCGGCGCCCAGCGAGATCGCGATCAGGCCTGGGATCGGCAGGCCGCCGATCGTGGCCAGGGCCAGCAGCACCGTCAGGCCCGCGCTCACCGCACTCGTCGGCAGCAGCACCCGCACCTGCCCGAACCGGTCCATCGCCCGGCCCCAGAGCGGCGTACCGACCGCCGACCCGATCGCGAACGCTCCGGTCACGAACCCGGCCAGGCTGTAGGCCTCGCGCTCGGACTGGACCAGCAGCAGGATGCCCAACGGCGTCATCGAGATCGGCAGCCGGGCGATCGTCGCCGCGAAGAAGGGCGCGGCAGCCGGCCGGTACCGCAAGAGTTTGAGATAGGCCCGGAGACCGGACCCGAGATCGGCACTCATTCCGGGCACACCCCGGTCCGCGCCACCACCAGATTCCTCGATTCGATCTTGACTCCCCCGCCGAGGCCGATGGTATACCGGCGGATCTCGGTGACCTAAGCCCAGCCCGTCGAGGCCCGTGGTACCAGTTCCATGCCGGTCAGCTCGGTCCCGTGGTGGGGCCGGCCGTCGATGGCGTCCAGCAGCAGTTCGGCGGCCCGCTGGCCGAGGTATTCCAACCGCAGATCGATCGTGGTCAGCGGCGGCCGGCTGGCCAGCGCCATCACGTCCCAGTCGTCGAAGCCGGTCACCGCGATCTCGTCCGGCACCCGCAGCTCCAGCTCCCGCAGCCGATCGCAGACACCGCGGGCGATCTGGTCACTGCCGCAGCTGATCGCGTCCACCGGCAGCGGTTCGCCAGGTCGCCAGGCCTGCAGAAGTTGATCAACGGCGCGCCGGCCCCAGCTCTCGCTCCATTCGCCGAACAGGGTCGGCGCGGCGGGTTCCAGGCCGGCCTCGCGGAGCGCCTGCTCGGTCACCTCGGCCCGGGTGCGCGGGCTGTGCTGGTGCGGCCGGCCGGCGACGTGGACGATCCGGCGCCGGCCGATGCCCAGCAGATGATCGACGATCCGCCGGGCTCCGTCGGCGTCGTCGGGCATCACAGACGCGTCGTCGGGATCGCTCGACGGGGCGAAGGCGTACACCACCGGGATGGGGACGTCGATCCGCGGCCGGGCGTCGGTGGTCCGGCCGGCCACGATGATGCCGTCGACGCGGCGGGCGACCAGGCTCCGCACGTGGTACGCCTCGCGGACCGGGTCGTTCCGGCTGGTCGCGAGCAGCGCGGAGAGCTGACCGGCGGCGAGCGCGTTCTCGGCGCCGAGCATCACCGGGATGCTGAACCGGCCGGCCGAGTCGGCGCTGAGCAGACCGACCGTGAAGCTGCGGCTGGCCGGCGGCCGCCGCCCCGGATCGGGCGTGAAGCCGAGCTCGGCCGCGGCCCGGTAGACCCGGTCCCGAGTGCTCTCCCGCAGCGCCCCGGAGTTGTTCAGTGCCTTGGACACGGTGCCCGGCGAGACTCCCGCCGCGCGGGCGATGTCCACGACGCGTGCCGTCCGCCGTACCGCCATCTGCCCTCCTTCGTCGAACAATTTTCCTAGATTTTTCCATTCGGCGATCGCCCCAGGCTACCTCAGATATCCCCAGAATCCGTGTCACAGAAAGGATTCCGGTCTTGACGCTCGACTCACTGGAGGCCTACCGTCGTTGGAAAGAGATTTCCAGTTTTCCGCAATTTCTTGGAGCTGAACATGGCGTACGCCGGCCCCGTCCGTCCCACCGAATCCGCCGCCGTGGTCTGGCACCCCGTGGCCGCCGGCGCGGTCACCATCACGGGTGGCCCGCTCGGCGCCCGTCAGACCGCCAACCGGGCCGCCGCGATCCCGGCCGGGTTGAAGCAACTGCGCGAGGCGAAGAACGTGCTCAACCTCGAGATCGCCGCCGGCAAGGCCGAGGGCGAGGCGGTCGGCCCGATCTTCGCCGACTCCGATGTCCACAAGTGGCTCGAGGCCGCGGCCTGGGAGTACGGACGCAGTGCCGACCCGGCCCTGCTCGACGACATCCTCGAGCTGACCGGCCTGCTGCAGG
Organism: Microlunatus sp. YIM B11417; assembly: GCF_059617205.1. Lineage (NCBI taxonomy): Bacteria > Bacillati > Actinomycetota > Actinomycetes > Propionibacteriales > Propionibacteriaceae > Microlunatus > Microlunatus sp. YIM B11417. Next base: position 552,171 of record NZ_JCAMPJ010000002.1, on the reverse strand, counting down.
ACGCCCAGGCCGAGGACGGCTACCTCGACTCGGTGGTGCAGCTCCGCGGCGGCGAGCGCTACAGCAAGCTGGAGATGAGCCACGAGCACTACTGCGCCGGCCACCTGATCCAGGCGGCGGTCGCGTACGCCCGGACCACCGGCCGGTCCGAACTGCTGGACGTGGCCCGCCGGGTCGCCGATCATCTCGTCGCCACCTTCGGGCCGGACAAGAACCCGGCCCTGGACGGCCACCCGGTGATCGAGATGGCGCTGGTGGAGCTGTACCGGGAGACCGGCGAGCGGTCCTATCTCGACCTGGCCAAGCACTTCGTGGACACCCGGGGCCGGGGCACCATCACCGGCGGCCGGGATGTCGGCTACTACTCGGACCGGGTGCCGGTGCGCGAGGCCACCACCGTCGAGGGCCACTCGGTCCGGGCCGTCTACCTCGCGGCCGGTGCCGCCGACGTCGCGGCCGAGACCGGCGACGCGGAGTTGCTGGCCGCACTGGAGACGCAGTTCGCGTCGATGGCTCAGGAGAAGGAGTACCTGACCGGTGGGCTCGGCGCCCGCTGGGACGGAGAGGCGTTCGGCGATCCGTACGAGCTGCCGAACGACCGGGCCTATGCCGAGACCTGCGCCACCATCGGCGGCATCCAATGGGCCTGGCGGATGCTGCTGGCGACCGGCAAGGCGAGCTACGCCGACCAGATCGAGCGGATGATCTACAACGGGTTCATCTCCGGGGTCTCCCAGGCCGGCACCGAGTACTTCTACGTCAACACGCTGCACCTGCGCGACCGGTCGGTCCCCGATCATGATCGGATCCCGGCCCGCGGCCGGGTCGGCTGGTTCGCCTGCGCCTGCTGCCCGCCCAACGTGATGCGGACATTCTCCAGCCTGGAAGGCTATCTGGCGAGTACGGACGCGGACGGGCTGCAACTGCACCAGTACCTGCCCGGCACGATCCAGGCCGGCGAGCTGAAGCTCACGGTGGCGACCGACTACCCGTGGCAGGGCAGGATCACGATCACCGTGGACCAGGCCGGCGCGGACGAGACCACGATCGCGCTCCGGGTGCCCGGCTGGGCCGAGGGCGCGACGCTGACGGCGCCTGAGCCTGTCGAAGGCCCCTCGAGAGGCTCAGGAAACGTCCCGGCCGGTGAGTACGCGAGCGTCCGCCGGGTCTGGCAGGCCGGTGATCAACTCGTGCTCGACCTGCCGCTGACGCCACGACTGACCGCTCCGCATCCCCGGGTCGACGCCTCGCGCGGCTGCCTGGCGATCGAACGCGGACCGTTGGTCTACGCCCTGGAGCAGGCCGACCAGGCCGAGGGCGTCGCCGTCGATGATCTTCGGCTCGACCCGGCGGGCGAGCTCCTCGAGGAACGGCGTGAGGACCTGCTCGGCGGAGTCACGTTGATCAAGGCCCCCGGCAGTGGACCGGACGGCCCGGTCGAGCTGGTGGCGCTGCCGTACCATCTCTGGGCCAATCGTGGCCCACAACCGATGCGGGTCTGGATTCCCTTGCAGTAAAGGGTGTCCGGGCAAGACCCGGAAGGAGTGACAGCAACGATGCTGACCCGAAGAGCGCTGCTGGGCACGGGGGCCGCGCTGGCCCTGGCGTCCGGCTGCGCCAGACAACTCCCGGCGGTGAACACGGCGGCGGCCGGCTTCGGCAGCGGCGCCACCGGCACCGTCGAGGTCTGGTGCCGGTCGGCGACCCAGACCGGCATCCAGTTCATGGCCGACACGTTCCATCAACAACAGGATCGGGTTCGGGTCCGGGTGACGCCGGTGCCGGACGCCCAGTTCGTCACCAAGCTGGCCACCGCGATCCGCGGCGGCCGGGTGCCCGACCTGGTCGACTTCGACGACATCAACTCGATGCTGTTCATCTTCCGGGGCGCCTTCGCCGACCTGACCGATCTGATCGATCGCCTTCCCGGCAAGGAGAAGCTGAGCCCGGGGCACCTCGCGCTGGCGACCAAGGACGACCGGGTCTACGCGGTGCCGTTCCTGGCCGACAACTCGGTGCTGTTCTGCAACACCGAACTGTTCCAGCAGGCCGGGCTCGACATCGACGACTCGACCAAGGACTTCGCCTCGATCCTCGAGGCCGCCCGCAAGCTCCGGGGTCTCGGTGACGACGTGTACGGCTGGTCCATCCCGGGCAACGCCGCCGGCTCGCTCGGCTTCACCGTGCAGCCACACATCTGGGCCACCGACACCGACATGATCATCGGGGAGGTCGGGGCTCAACGCGGCAACGTGGCCGGCAACGACGCGCTGCGCCGGACGCTGGAGTTCCAGCGCACGCTCTGGGAGGAGAAGCTCGTCCCGTCGTCCGCGTACGCCGAGGACGGCTCCACCTATCCAGCCGACTTCCTGGCCGGCCGGGTCGGCATGACGCCGCGATCCTTCGGCGGTGTCGTCAAGAACGCCGACGACGAACTGCTGTCCAAGATCACCGTCCGGCTGCTCTGCGGACCGGACGGCGGCCGCGCGTTCTTCGACGGCGGCAACAATCTCTGCCTGGTCAACGGAGCCCGGAATCCCTCCGCTGCTTGGGAGTTCGCGGCCTTCTGCGTCGCGCCGGAACAGCAGGCCCGGCTGCCCGAGGGCAACTACACGCCGATCCGGTCCGACGTGGCGACGCCCGAGTTCCGGGAGAAGTATCCGCTGGCCGTCCCGACGCTTGATCAACTCGACGCCGGCTACGCGCCGACGACGCTGGCGTACAACCTGCTCTACAACCAGCCCGACGGCGCCTGGCTGGCGATGTACCGGCGGGCGGTGTTCGACGGCGAGGTGGAGGCCGCGATGGAGGAAGCGCAACGCAGTTACGACCGCATCCTGAGGCAGGCCCAGGCATGATCACCGAGACCCTCGACCCGACCCGGACCGACGCGCCGCCGAGAGCGTACCGGGAGAATCCGCGCTCGCTCACCCACCCGCCGCGAACCGGCCTGCTGCTGGTGCTGCCGGCGGTGATCTTCGTCTCCGTCTTCGTCCTGGCGCCGCTGCTGGTGGCGGTCTACATCTCGCTGACCAACTTCCCGCTGATCGGTGACTTCCGGTTCATCGGGCTGGAGAACTACGCGCAGGCGTTCACCGATCCGGCGTTCGGCTGGTCGATCGTCTACACCTTGATCTACACGGCGATCGTGACGCTGCCGATCCTGCTGCTCGGCTACACGCTGGCGGTGCTGGTCCGGTCCAACCGGCGCGGCGCCAAGGTGCTCCGGACCGTCTTCTTCATCCCGTACGTGGTCGGCCTGACCACGCTCAGCTTCCTGATGGTGCTCGAGGCCCAGCCGGACAGCGGCATGATCAATCTGATCTTGAAGTGGGTCGGCCTGACCGACGGCAGCACGGCCTGGCTGGTGGACGGCAGTCTGGGCACGATCGTGATCTGCGTCCTGGTGGTCTGGGGCGTGTCCGGACTGACCATGATGCTGCTGATGTCCGGCATGCAGGGCATTCCCAGCGACGTGTACGAGTCCGCCGAGCTGGACGGCGCCGGCTGGTGGCGGACCGAGCGCCACGTGACGCTGCCGATGCTGCGCCGGACCATCGCGCTTTGCTTGATCATCTCGGTGATCGGTTCGTTCCTCGCCTTCACCCAGTTCTTCATCCTGACCCAGGGCGGGCCGGGATCGCAGACGACCACCGTGGTGATGGCCATCTACAAGCGGGCCTTCGTCCAGCTGCAGCTGGGCGCGGCGACGGCGATGTCGCTGCTGCTGGTCGTGATCATCGGCCTGGTCACGGCGGCCCAGTTCTGGCTGCTCCGGGAGAGGGACTGATCATGGCGACACTGACCGCAACCGCTGGACCCGGACGGACCGGGCCCAGGAGAACAAGCACGATCACCGGCATCGAGCGGGACACCAGGATCAAACAGGTCCTCTACGTGTTCGGCGGACTGCTGGCGCTGCTGGTGTTCACCGTGCCCCTGCTCTGGGCCCTGTTCCGCTCGCTGCAACCGGGCGCGGTGATCGTCGACCCGCCGGATCCGGCGACCTTCTTCGACGTCACGCTGAGCAACTTCACCGTGCTGGTCCAGGAGGGCACGCTGGGCCGCTCCATCGGGAACAGCCTGATCGTCTCGCTCTGCTCGGCGCTGCTCACCGCCCTGCTCGCGCTGTTCGCAGGCTACGGCTTCGCGAAGTTCCGGTTCCGCGGCTCCAACCTGCTGTTCGCGATCATCGTGCTGACCATGATGGTCCCGTTCCAGGCGATCCTGACCCCGCTCTACCTGCAGCTGAACGCGATGCGGCTGACCGACAGCCTGTTCGGTTTGATCTTGTTCTACGCGACCGTGCACCTGCCGTTCGGCGTCTTCGTGATGCGCAACTCGTTCACCGCGATCCCCGCCGAACTGGAGGACTCCGGTCACGTCGACGGCGCCGGCACGATGCGCACCCTGATCTCGGTGCTCTGGCCGCTGGTCATGCCCGGCGCCGCCACCACCGCCCTGTACGCGTTCCTCGCCTCCTGGACCGAGTTCCTCGGCGCCCTCACCTTCCTCACCGACCCGACCCTCTACACCCTGCCGATCGACCTGGTGAACCTGCAGCGAGGCACGTACGGACAGATCGACTACGGCGTCCTCGCCGCCGGCGCCGTCGTCGCCATGATCCCCTGCGTCGTCCTCTACATCGCCCTGCAGCGCTACTACGTCCGAGGCCTCACCTCCGGCGCCGTCAAGGGCTGATCCCGCCCCCAACAAAACTCCGCCGACCGGTCACAAAAGCAGGCGTTCCGGCGGCGTGTCGCTGCGGAAGTGACCGGTCGATCGGAGATCGGGGCCGGTGGGGGCTGAGGCCGGGACCATGGCATCCAGTCCCTTCGGCTCGACCTCGACCGGTCCGGGCGTCGCGACTCGGCGGTCAACGGATCGGGTGAACGATCGCCGGGTGGTCCCGGCGGGAATTCACCCGACGGCGGCCGAGGATTCGGGCAGACTGGGCGGAACGCCGACCGAGGAGGGTTCGTGGCCGAAGACTCAAGTGCGCAGGCGGTGGTCGAGGAGCGGCTCGGCGCTCACGTCAGCTCGGGTGAGTTGCCGGGGTTGGCCTGGCTGCTCTCGTACGGCGACGAGGTACGGACCGGAGCGATCGGGCATCTCGATCCCCGGGGCACGTTGCCGATCCGGACCGACACGATCTTCCGGATCTCCTCGATGACCAAGCCGATCACCGCCGTCGCGGCGTTGATCTTGGTCGAGGAGGGCGAGCTCGCCCTGGACGAGCCGGTCGACCGGCTCCTGCCCGAGCTGGCCGATCGCCGGGTGCTGCGCGATCCCGCCGGGCCGCTCGACGACACGGTGCCGGCCGGGCGGCCGATCACGGTCGACGACCTGCTCACGTTCCGGCTCGGCTGGGGCATGGACTTCACCGACTTCTCGCCCAAGCCGTTCGACGAGGCGTGGAACGAGCTCGGGCTGGGCTTCGGCCCGCCGACGCCGGCGCGGATGCCCGATCCGGACACCTGGCTGGAGCGGCTCGGTCGCCTGCCGCTGCAGTTCCAGCCGGGCGAGCGCTGGCTCTACCACGTCGGCTCCCAGGTGCTGGGCTGCCTGGTGGCCCGGGCGACCGGCGGCTCGCTGGCCGAGTTCCTCGCCGAGCGGATCCTCGGGCCGCTCGGCATGATCGACACCGGTTTCTTCGTACCCGACGACAAGCTGGACCGGTTCGGACCCCACTACGCCGGCGAGCCCGGCGCCTTGACGATCTTCGACGAGGCCGACGGCCAGTGGAGCAGACCGCCTGCGTTCCCGGGCGGCGGCGAAGGTCTGGTCTCGACGTTGGCCGACTATCACCGGTTCGCCTCGATGCTGCGGGCCGGCGGCGCGTTCGACGGCGGCCGCCTGCTCGCCGAGGCGGCCGTCCGGACCATGATCACCAATCAGCTCACCGATGATCAACTGGCTCGCGGCGGGCCGGCGCCGGACGGCAGTTCCGGGTGGGGTCACGGTGTCGGAGTGATCATCCGCGACCTGCCGGACGGACCACCGGCGGGCGGCTACGGCTGGTCCGGCGGGTTGGGTTCGACCTGGTCGAACGCGGGACCGGTGACCGGCGTCCTGCTCACCTCGCAGGCCTGGAGCAGCGCCGGGCCGCCACCCGTGTTCGAGACGTTCGAGTCGATCATCGGGACCGTCGCCCGCGGTTGATCATGCGTGCCAGTTGGACCCACCGGGCCGGTACTGCGAATCGCACAGCACGGTCTCGCCCGGCTGCCAGGTGCACAGGTGGAGCCGGTTGCCGTCCGGATCGGCCAACACCCAGGACGAGGGGGCTCCTTCGTCGCTGACCAGCGTGCCGCCGCCGGCCAGCGCCGCGTCGATGCGCGGCCCGACCTGGGCCGGGTCGACCCAGACGTGCGGATGCCAGGCCCGCCCGGACTCCTCGCCGTCGGAGGTCTGGAACCAGATCATCGGCAGGGCCTGGCGGGTGTCGCCGACGTCACCCCAGGCCTCGGTCCCGATGACGTGCTCACCGTCGAGCACCGCCGCCCAGAACGGCGCGATCTTGTCGTACGCGGGCGTGTTCAACCCCAGCTCGATCCGCGCCACGGTCGCACATTCGAGTTCCGCGCCGGCGGCCGCCGTGATCTCGGAGATCCGCCGAGCCAGCGCCAGGTCGGTCTCGGTGACGCCCCCGCTCTCCCGGCTGGTCAGCCGGACGTCGACCCGGAACGGACGCAGGTCGAGTTCGGCCTGGTGGTGCAGTTCTTCGGCGGCCCGGCCGATCTGTTCGACCAGCCGCAGCCCGGCGGCGAAGTTCTCCGTGTGGATTCTGGTCTGCAGCCCGCCCTGCCCGTACGACAGGAGCAGGGTCCAGCCGTCCAGGCCCGCGGCCGCGATCTGCCGGCCGGTCAATGTCTTGGTGCTCATCGCTTCACGCTCCCAGGATCGAGGTCTCTCGAAACGTGACTGTAGAGGCCAAACTGGCCAGCCCTCTGTCCTGTTTTCTTTGATACTTTGCGATCATGCGCGCCGAGCGCCTCGTGGCCATCGCCTTGCTCCTGCAGGCCCACGGGCAACTGACCGCCCCGGACCTCGCTCGCCGGCTCGAGGTGTCCGAACGCACGATCCGGCGCGACCTCGACGCCTTGCTGCTCTCCGGCCTTCCGCTGTACGCGCAGCGCGGCCGCGGCGGTGGCTGGGCCCTGCTCGACGGGCACGCGATCAACCTGTCGGCGCTGACAGCCGAGGAAGCGCAGGCCCTGTTCCTGGTCACCGGACCGGAGCTGCTGGCCGGTCTCGGCCTCGAGGCCGGACTGACCTCGGCACTGCGCAAGCTGCTGGCGGCGCTGCCCGCCAGCACCCGGGAGCAGGCCGGGCTGACCCGGCGGGCCATTCACATCGACCCGACCCGGTGGGGTCAGCCCGCCCCGCCGGCTCCGCCCGTCCTGGCCCGGCTGCGGGCAGCGGTCGTCGCCGGCGTCCAGCTCGACCTCAGCTACGCCAAGCCCGGCAACGACACCGTGGATCGCCGCGTCCACCCGTACGGCCTGGTGTCGAAGGGCGGCGCCTGGTATCTCGTCGCCGGCAGCGACGCCGGGCTGCGGACCTTCCGGGTCAGCCGGATCGTGGACGCCGCCGCGACGACCGTACCGGTGGAACGCCCGGCCGGCTTCGACCTCGTCCGGGCCTGGGAGGACGTCAGCCGCCGTCACGAGCCGTGTTCGAGCGAACGGGTCCTGGTCGAGTTCCAGGTCCGGCCGGACGCGGTCGGCCGGGTCACCTCGACGCTCCCGGAGCAGTACCAGTTGGAACCGGTCGCCGGTGAGGCCCGACGGTTCACCGCCAGCTTTCCCACGATCCACGAGGCCGCCTGCGAGTTGATCTACCTCGGCGGCGGGATCCGGGTGTTCGAGCCTCCGTCCGTGCGGGCCGAGCTGGTCCGGATCGGGCACCGGTTGATCGCGGCGCATGTCCCGGCGCGGCAGCCCGCTGCGGCGCCGGGATGATCATGCGGTGGCGATCACCCGGCCGTCGCCGATGAACTGCTCGAACGAGCCCCACGGCTTCTCACCGGCGGCGTCCATGATCACCTCCGACGAGTACTGCGCCAGATAGACCCGGCGCAGCCGGTCGGTCAGGTTCGGGCCGCTGCGGTGGATCACGGTGCTGGAGAAGCAGACGATCGAACCGGCCGGGACGATCACCGGCATCCCCGGATCGGAGCCGAAATAGCAGACCTCGTCGCCCTTCTCGGACCGCAGATGCTTGATGTAGGAACGGATCCCGGAGCGCGAGTACGGCAGCAGATAGACCGAACCGTTCTCCTCGGTCACGTCGTCCAGGGCGATCCAGCAGGTCAGGTACGGGGCGTGGTTCTCGTGCACGTAGCCGGAGTCCTGGTGCCAGGCGAACGCCGTGTCCGGGTCGCTGGCCTTGATCACGTACTGCTCCCAGAACAGGTACGCCGCGTCGCCGAGCACCGCCCGGCAGACCTCGGCCATCGTCTCGCCGAAGAGGAACTTCCGCAGCTCCGGACGCTCCTTGTAGACCATCTCGCTGAAGTAGCGCTTGCCCTTCGCGTTGATCCCGATCCGGTCGACGCCGGCCTCGTCCATCCGTTCGTCCAGCCGGTCCATCGCGAACTGGGCACCGCCGCGCAGCAGCTCGAGGGCGTCGCCCTCGATCGCCCTTTCCAGGATGAAGTAGCCCTCGTCCCGGTACTGCTCGATCATGGCCGGCGTGATCATGGTCATCTCAACTCCTTCTGTGGTCGGCACCTCCGACGCTAGTGTTCGAGACGCGTTCACGGAATGGACGTCTTGTCCCGGACATGGAGGTTTTGGGATGCCGATGCGGATCACCATCTCGGACGGCCCGCGCACGCGGCTGGGCTGGATCGCGCTTGCCGGCTCGGTCGAGGAGGACGAGCCGGTGATGCCGCGAACCCTCCGGACCATCGACGATTACGTTGTGTCGCTGGTGTTGTCCGGCGAAGGTCAGTACCGGGACGAGGAGCGCCCGGCGGTCCCGATCACCGCGTCGACGCTGACCGTCGTGCCGCCGAACTGGCCGCACCGGTACAGCACCCCACCGGGCCGGTCATGGACGGAATGGTTCGTCGTAGCCGGCGGCCCGCTGCTCGACCTGCTCGCCGACCAGGGTGTCCTGGACGAGCCGGGACCTCGGCCGCTGGACTGGCCGAGCGGCGGAGATGATCTTGCCCTGATCCTCGGCAACGCGCCGCGGACCGCCGGCGACGCGGAGCGGCAGCTGATCGCCCTGGCCGACTGGCTGACCACCGCCTCGGCCCGCCGGCAACCGATGGAGGATCCCTGGGAGCAGGCCGCGGACCGGCTGTCCGCCGACCTCGCCGGCCGGGTCGATCTTGCCGAACTGGCCGCGCAGGTCGGCACCTCCTACGACGGGTTCCGGCGCGGCTTCCGGCGGCGGTTCGGCGCCGCCCCGCTGGCGTACCGGAATGCGCGGCGGCTGGAGTCGGCCGCGGCCCTGCTGCGGCTGACCGACCTGCCGCTGCACGGGATCGCGGAGCGGCTCGGCTTCACCGACGAGTTCTACCTGTCCCGGCAGTTCCGGCGTCGGTACGGGATACCGCCGCGGGACTACCGGCGCGACCGGCAGGGCGAGGCCTGACCTCAGTAGACGTAGGGGTCCGCCGGTTCCTCGATCGGCCGGACCTCCTCGGCGAGCAGCCGGGCGACCTCGCCGTACGGGACCTGCTCGGGCCGCTGGTACGTGCCGACGACCTCGAGCCAGGTGTCGTCGGGCTGCGGCCCGGCACCCGAGATGCCGACCAGCACCGGCACCCCGTCGGCGGCGCAGCACTGGATCCGGATCCGGGCCAGGTACCAGCCGTCACCGTCCGGCTTGTTGATCACGAAGCCGGTGATCGCGAACCGCCGGCCGGCCAGCTCCTCCGGCGGCCGGGTCACCGCCAGCGCCTCGTACTTCGCCATCGGCAGCCCGATCACCTTCCCCGCACCGCCTCCGGACGTCGGGATGTCGGGCAGCGCCGGGACGTCGGAGGCCGAGACGGGCGCCGGTCCCCGGCGCTGAGCGAGTTGGGCACCGATCGCCGGCGGGCTGATCACGGCGGCGATCAGCACCGGGACCAGCAGCAACCAGAGCGACTTCACCACTCCGTGATCATGGTGACCGCCATGATCATGATCGGTCTCGGAGTCCACCGGCCGCCGGCACACGACGACCACGGTCCAGACCGCCAATCCGACCAGGCAGATCCCGGTCAGGACCAGCGGGATCGCCATCTCCGACCGGAGGTACCGCAGAAAGTGGCCGGTCCCGACGAGGCAGATCAACGTGCCGCCGAACGCCGCGATGAGGAACGCCTCGACCAGTCGCCACCAGCCGTCGTGCAGCCTGCGCTTCACAGCAGCACCGCCCCGACCAGGGCCGCCACGATGATCGCCGTGACGAAGGTGAGCGGTGCGAACCTGGCGGCGAACCGGCCACCGAAGACGCCCGCCTGCATCCCGATCAGCTTCAGGTCGACCATCGGGCCGACGGTGAGGAAGATCAACAGCGCGGTCGGGGCGAACTGGGTGAACGAGGCCGCGATGAAGGCATCCGCTTCGGAGCAGATCGCCGCCACCACCGCCATCGCCCCGGCCGCCAGGTACGACAGCGGGCCCGACTCCGCGATCGCGCCGATCGTCTCCGCCGGCACCAGCGTCGCCACGGTGGCCGCGATCGCGGCACCCAGGACCAGGAACCCGCCGGCATGGACCAGGTCGTGCACCGCGGAGCGGCGGAACGTCTCAGCCCGCCGATCGGCCTTCGGCTCCGCTTCGCGTACCGCCGGGACGGTGACCCAGCGCTGCAGCCGGAGGAACAGCCAGCCGACCACGACCGCGGTGAGCAGCCCGGCCAGGAACCGGGCCACCACCATCATCGGCTGGGCCGGGAATGCGACCCAGGTGGCGAACAACACGATCGGGTTCACCGCCGGCGCGGCCAGCATGAAGGTCAGCGCCGGCGCGACCGGCACCCCCTTGGCCATCAGCGACCGCGCCACCGGGACCGAGGCGCATTCGCAACCCGGCAGCACCAGGCCGGCCATTCCGGCCGCGACAACCGCCCAGCTCGGGCTCCGCGGCAGCAGGTACGTCAGCGCCGTCCGCGGCACCAGGGTGATGATCAGTCCGGCCAGCAACACCCCGGCCGCCAGGAACGGCGCGGCCTGGAAGCAGATCGCCAGGAACACGGTCGACCAGGACTCGAGCGCAACCGGTGCTCCCAGATCCAGGCCGGCCGAGTGGCCCAACCAGAGCAGCAGACCGAGGTTCACCACCAGGCCGAGCGCGACCAGCAGGATCCCGGGAGATGCAGGACCGGTTTCGCGCAGCGAATTCGGCTTGGTCGGGCTCAGGGCACCGGCAGCTCGATTCACCGGACGATCATGGCACGACCGGGAGCCTCAGCCGACCGCCGCCCGCGTGAACTCGACGAGTTCGGCGGCCATCGGCTCCGGCGCCCAGGCGTGGTTCGCCCCGGGCAACTCCTTCTTGATCGCGCCCGGAATCGCCGCCACGACGGAGTCGGCCGCAACCGGCATTTCATCGAACGTTTGCTCGCCGTACATCATCTGGACCGGGATCCTGATCTTGGCGAACACCTCGGCGTGCGGGCGGGAGTCGGCCCAGACCAGTGCCTCGCCGTCGGCCCGGTAGCTGATCACCTGCGCCACGAAGGCCGGATACATCGGGTCCTTCTTCGACTCGGCCAGCCATTCCGGCGGCATGTCCTTCATGTAGTGCGCCAGCGCACCCTCAAGATCACCCGTGTCCATCCGCCGCCCCACTTCCTCGATCCAGCCCGCCGTCCGGCCGGTGGGCGCGATCGGCGCCTCCCACAACGCCAGGCCGGCGACCGGCAGGCCGCGATCCGCCGCGGCCAGCGAGATCGCGCAACCCGACGAATGTCCGCAGAGCACGGCGCGGCCGCCGGCGAGTTCGATCAAGGACGTGAGCGCAGCCAGCTCGCGATCCAGCCCGATCCGGCCGGCCCCCTCGCTCTCACCGCGCCCGATCCGGTCGTACACGACCGTGGTCAGGCCCGACGCCGCGGCGCGTTCGGCGGTCTCGGTCGTCCACGGGTCGATCGCCCGGAACGGGCCCGCGCCGGCGACGAACACCAGGCCCGGCCCGCTGCCTCGCTTGTCGTACGCGATCCGGTCCCCCAGCGGCGTGGTCATGAACTCGGTCATCAGTCCTCCCAAAACTAGACCGTCCAGTACTGACGTCGAGACTAGACTGTCCAGTACACTTCTGGCAACAGCAGCCGAGATCGAGGAGATCACGATGCCGAGAGCAGCCGCCGGAACCGAGACCCGGTCCGATCGCAAGCACCGGGCGATCCTGGACGCGGCCAGCACGATCTTCCTCGCCCATGGCTACCTCGGCACCAACATGGATCTGATCGCGGCCGAGGCGAAGACATCGAAGCAGACCGTGTACAAGCACTTCGGCAGCAAGGAGGCCCTGTTCGTCGAGATCGTCACGTCGATCACCGACACGGCCGGCGACCAGGTGCACAAGGACCGGCCGGACATCGGTGACGATCCGGACGTCGACGCCCTGCTCCGGGAGTACGCCGAGCGCCAGTTGATCATCGTGCTGCAGCCGCGAGTGCTCCAGCTGCGCCGGATCGTGATCAGTGAGGCCGGCCGCTTCCCGGAGCTGGCCCGAGTGCTGTACGAGCGCGGCCCGAAGCGGGCCATCACCGAGCTGACCGCCCTCTTCACCGAACTCCGCGAGCGCGGGCTGCTGATGATCGACGACCCGGCCCACGAGGCCGAGCGGTTCAACTGGTTGATCATGGCCGCGCCGCTCAACCGCGGCATGCTGCTCGGCGACGAGGCGATCCCGACCCGCGCCCAGCTGCGCCGCCACGTCGCCGACGCGGTGCGCTTCTTCCTGGCCGCCTGCCACACTGAGGGGACCCACGCCGCGAAACGATCAAGAACGAGGTCCAGGGCATGACGGATGATCTTCGAACCGAGCGCGAGGCCCAACTCCGGACCTTCTACGCCAAGGAAGTGGAGACCCGCGCCGGACGGGTGCACGCCGGGCGACGGGACGACCTGCGGGCCGAGTTCATCGAGCTCGTCCGGGCCGAGCAGCGGAGCGAGGTGCTGGAGGTCGGCTGCGGAGCAGGCCAGGACGGCCGCGCCTTCGCGGCCGCCGGGCTCGCGTACACGGGGGTCGACCTGACGCCCGAGTCCGTCACGTACTGCCGAAGCCTCGGGCTGCGGGCCGAGGTGGCATCGGCGCTGGAACTGCCGTTCCCGGACGGGACCTTCGAGGCCGCCTGGACGATGAGCACCCTGATGCACCTGGCTCCGGATGATCAAGTTCGCGCCGTCGCCGAGTTGGCCCGGGTGCTGCGACCCGGAGCACCGCTCGCCGTCGGGGTCTGGGGCAGTCCGACACCCGACGAGAGGATCTACACGAACGAGTTCGGCGGCCGCTACTTCGCCACCACGGACGATGATCATCGGCGCCGCATGCTCAGCAGCGTCGGCGCCGTCGAGCGGTTCGAGACCTGGCCCGACGATGGCACCGACCGGCATTACCAGTGGGCGGTCATCCGGATCGCCTGATCGATCTCGGGCCGCTGTCAGCGGCTGCTGGCAGCATCGAGGCATGGCTTTCTCCGGTTGGCCGCGTGAGGCCTTCGACGTCCTGGCCCGGCTCGAGGGCGATCCGTCGCCGAGCGAGCGGGAGGCCGTTCGACCGGAGCGGGAGCGGCTGGTCCGGGCGCCGATGGTGGAACTGCTGCGCGACCTGGCCGAGCGCGATCCGGCCTACGCCGACCACTCCGTCTGGCGGTACGCGACGACGGTGCCCGCCTGGCAGCGCCAAGGCTCCGCGATCCGGCTCGAGCGCAACGTCGAGCTGGGGATCAGCCTCGATCTGGACGGCCTCCGCGTCCAGGGAGCCTGGTGGTACGCGCCGCCGGAGCAGCGGGACCGGTACCGCGAGGCCGTCTCCGGCAGCCCGGGCGCAGAGCTCGACCGTGCCGTGCGAACGCTGCAGCGGCGATCCTTCACGGTCGGCGGCGACGTGATGGTCCGGGTGCCGCGCGGCTACCCACCCGATCACCCGCGAGCCCTACTGCTCCGGCACCGTTCGCTGATCGCGGCCCGCCGGCTCGGAACCGGCGCCTGGCTGTACGACGGCACGGCGCTGGACCGCGTCCAGACCGCCGCCGAGGAGCTTCGCCCGCTGCTCGAGTGGTTCTGCGACCACGTCGCCGGCCTCCCCGTCGAGCCCTGAAGGACATTGAACTCCGCGCACCACTTGCCTGGCTAACATCGTTAGCCTACAGTTGCGCTAACAGCGTTAGCCGATAAGTGAGACGGAGCGATCATGACCACCACGACGTACTACCGGGAACCCGGCTGGATCACCCGCCGGATCTTCAACCCGGCCATCGCCGGCCTGACCCGGCTGGGCCTCAGCGTCTGGGGATCACGCATCCTCGAGGCCCGCGGCCGGTCCACCGGCGAACCACGGCGGGTCCCGGTCAACCTGCTGCGGTTCGACGATCAGCCCTACCTGGTGGCGCCGCGCGGGCAGGCCCAGTGGGTCCGCAACGTCCGGGCCGACGGCGGCCGGTTGGACCTGCTGCTCGGCAACCGGCGGGAGCACTGGCTGGCCGTCGAGCTGGACGACGAGGACAAGCTGCCGGTGCTGAAGGCGTACCTGCGCAAGTGGAAGGCCGAGGTCGGCGTGTTCTTCGACGGGGTCGACGCCGACTCGCCCGAGTCCGAGCTGCGCCGGATCGCGCCGAGACACCCGGCCTTCCGGCTGGAGCGCCGGGACGCATGAGCAGCCCCAAAGCCCTCGAGCGCGTGGCGCCCCGCCCCACGCCTCGGGAACTGCCGCCGCGGACGGCTGAGATCGTTGCGGCGGCTCGTGACCTGCTGGAGGCGGAGGGCCGGGCCGCCATGACGATGCGGCGGATCGCCGAACGGCTGGAGATCCGGGCACCGTCGCTCTACAAACACCTGCCCGGCAAGGGATCCCTGGAATCCCTGGTCGTCGAGGCCGGACTCTTCGAGAGCGGCGACGTGCTGCACGACGCGCTCGATCACCCCGGCCGCCGCAC
The DNA here is from genome assembly GCF_059617205.1 of Microlunatus sp. YIM B11417. Lineage (NCBI taxonomy): Bacteria > Bacillati > Actinomycetota > Actinomycetes > Propionibacteriales > Propionibacteriaceae > Microlunatus > Microlunatus sp. YIM B11417. The sequence goes on along the minus strand of NZ_JCAMPJ010000002.1, from coordinate 537,063 downwards.
CCCCATCGCCGCGCTGCTGGGCGCCTATCGGAAGCACGGCCAGGATCGCCCCAACCTCTACCGATTGATCACCGCCGCCGACTTCCCGCGGTCGGAACTGGTCGACGGTCTGGAGAACTGGGCCGGCGAACCGTTCTACCGGGCGGCCGGCGAGCCGTACGCGGCGCAGGCACTCTGGTCCTTCGCGCACGGGACGATGATCCTCGAGCTGGACCAGCGGTTCCTGGCCGGGTCGAAGCTGGACCGGACCTGGTCCGCAGGCGTACGGGCGTTCACGGCGATCATGGAGTCTTGATCAACTCGATCAGCGGGCCGACCAGCTCGCGCGACGTGGCGATCGTGGCCGACGACTCCAGACCGTGATCGCTCCCGTCCGCGTCGACCACGACCGCACCCGCCTCGCGCGCGATGATCACGCCGGCCGACACGTCCCACGGCTTGTTGGACAGCAGGACGTTGGCCCCGAGCCGGCCCGCCGCCACCCAGGCGAGGTCGATCGCCGCCGACCCGAGCATTCGGATCCGTTCCACCCGGCTCGCCAGCCGGCCCATGATCGCCAACCGGCGCGCGTTGCCCTCCTCGACCCCGGGCCCGGTCGCGAAGTCGCCGATGCTGATCATGATCTCGGCCAGGTCCAGGGCCGGCGAGACCTTGATCGGCTGATCGTTGAGCTTGGCACCGTACCCCTCGCGGGCTGTGAACCGCTCCCCCAGGAACGGCAGTTCGATCACGCCGATCACCGGACGTCCCTCGTCCAGCAGTGCCAGCGAAACCCCGCAGAGCGGCAGCCCGTGGACCAGATTCGAGGTCCCGTCGACCGGGTCGAGCACCCAGGTCGGCCCGCCCGTGGCGCCGTGGTTGCCCTCTTCCTCGCCGAGGAACCCGAAGTCCGGGGTCGCTTCCGCCAGTTGCTCCCGCACCGCACGCTCGATCGCGACGTCCAGCTCGGAGGCGTAGTCCCGGTCCTTCTTCGCCGTGACGCGGCCCACCTGCCGTTCCCGCAACAGCCGCCCACCGGTCGCCGCGGCTTCCTCCGCGATCGCGTGCCACTGAGCCAGATCCGTCATGCTCCCATCCTCCCGGCCTCGCCCCGACGGCCGGCGACCGGGTGGTGAGCGCTTCAGATCGTCTTGGCGAACTCGCGGTCGACGACCCGTTCGAAGATCGTCTCCGCGCCGTAGTAGCGGAGCAGCCCGAGGGCGGTGTGCAGCAGGTCCTCGACCTCGTCGGCCAGGGCCGTCACCTCACCCTCGCCGTGCTTGGCGATCTTCGCCGGGGCGCCCTCCAGCCCCTGCACCTCGACCGCGATCTCGCCCAGTTCCTCGGTCAGCCGAGCCAGGTAGCCGAGGGGTGTGTTGCCTTCCGGGAAGCGGGCCGCGTATCGGTCGGCGATGGCGTACAGCTGGGCGAATCGATCATGACGGGGATCACTCATCGGACTACCGTAGGCAACAGTCGAGGAGGCGGGGATCACACACCGAAGCCGTACGAGCGGAGCGAGCGCCAGCCCGCGGCACCCGCCGTGCTGTCGATGGCCGGGCCCGCCCAGAGTTCCACATGATCAAGAGGCTGCTCGAACGGCAGCCTGGCCCGGACCCGCTGCTCCGCGGCGCGCAGCTCCTCGACCGGCCGCTCCATGGCGACGGTCAGGTGCGGCACGACCTCGACGAACTCGCCGCCGTACGGGAGCAGTTCCGGATACGCGGCGGTCACCCGGCCGATCAGCGCGATGATCGGCGCGGGATCGTCCGGGGCGACATAGAGGACCCGGTCGCCGAACCAGCCGGTCCGACTGCCGCGCAGTACGAACGGTTCCGTGCCGCCGAAGATCTGTCCCAGCTTGCGGTGATCATCGTCGTCGATCTCGTCCGACGGCTTGAACGGATAGAGCACGGTCACGTGGGCGAACAGGCCCTCGGCGGTACCCGCCGCGGCCTCGGAAATCGCCGAAACCGCACGCGGACAGGCCAGCAACAGCGCCGTCTCGAACGAACTCGCCACCCGCACACTGAACCACATCCGGGACCGTGCCCGAGCCGTATCGCAGCACCCGGCGGGATCGTCCCCAGTCAGCCGCCGATCAGGCCGTCTCAGTGAGGCTCCAGAGCGCGCCGATCACGGGACGGCGCAGGTCGGCCCGGCGCACGCAGAGCCCGATCGTGTGCGATTCGAGCGCGGGCTTCACCGCGACCACGGTCAGCCGATCGGCCGAGGTCGATCGCTCCAGCACCAGCCGCGGCACGATGCCCGTCCCGTAGCCGAGTTCGACCAGGGCCAGCAGACCCTCGTGCCCGTCCGGCTCGGCGGCGATCACGGGCCGGATCCCGGCCCGGCGGAACCAGCGGAAGGCGGCCTCCCGGACCAGCCCACGGGCCGGTACGACGAACGGCGGCGGGTCGTCCGGGTCGAGGCGGCGCCGGGACCCTCGGGCCATCACCAGCACCAGTTCGGTCACCGCCACGGTCCTGGTGATCATGGTCTGCGGCAGCCGGGACGGGATGCCGGCGACCGCCGCGTCCACCTCGCCCTCGTCGAGCCGGGCCAGGGCGGTCGCCGCGTCCCCGGTCCGCAGGTCCAGCCGGAGCTGCGGATGGGCGGCACGGACCGGTGCCAGCAGCTCCGGCAGCAGGGCTTGGCAGGCCGTCACGGTCGCGAACAGCCGCAGCTCCCCGGACAGGTCGGCCGGTTCTCCGCCGCCGGCGCGAAAGTCGGCCCAGAGGGTGAGCGTCTGCTCCGCGTACGCCTGGAAGCGTTGCCCGTCGGCCGTCAGCGCGACACCCCGCGGCCCGCGGTCGAACAGCCGGGCGCCGGCCTGCCGCTCCAGCCGCTGGATCGTCCGGGTCAGCGTCGCCGCGCTGACGTGACACTCGAGGCTGGTCCGGCCGAAGCTCAGGGTGCCGGCCAGATGCAGGAACAGCTCCAGTTCACGATGCTCCATCTTTCACTCTCCGCAACGGTGCGATGCGATTCTTGCGCTTGTCGGAATGATGGCACCGGGCGTTGACTGCAGCCATGAGCACCTTCACGTCGGCGATCTTCAGCACCGAGACCATGATCGTTCCGAGCGGCACCGAGACCATCCTGCGCGGCGGCCGGGACCTCTTCCCGCTGCTTCCGGAGGCGCTGCACGGCGTCCGGCGGATCGGCGTGATCGGCTGGGGTCCGCAGGGTCGCGCCCAGGCCAAGAATCTGCGTGACTCGCTGACCGGCACCGGGATCAGCGTGACGGTCGGGCTGCGGCCCGGGTCCGCCTCGGCCGGGGACGCCCGCAGCCATGGCTTCACCGAGGAGAACGGCACCCTCGGCGACTGGCTGGCGGTGGCCGCCGACTCCGACCTGGTGATCTTGCTGATCGCCGACGCCGCCCTGGCGGAGCAACACGAGAAGATCTTCGGCGTACTCAAGCCGGGCGCAACCATCGGCCTCTCGCACGGCTTCCTGCTCGGACACCTGAAGGCCATCGGCAGCGACTTCCCGGCCGGGCACCCGGTGATCGCCGTCTGCCCCAAGGGGATGGGCGATTCGGTCCGTCGGCTGTACGAGCAGGGCGCGACGATCAACGGCGCCGGGATCAACGCGAGCATCGCGGTGCACGCGGATCCGGACGGCCACGCGACCGACCGCGCCCTGGCCTGGTCGGTCGGGCTCGGCTCGCCGTACACCTTTGCGACGACGCTCGCCGACGAGTACCGGTCCGACATCGTCGGCGAGCGCGGGATCCTGCTCGGCGCCGTGCACGGGCTGGTCGAGGCGCTCTACCGGCAGTTCCTGCTCGACGGCGCCGATCCGGTGACCGCCTACCGCCGCTCGACCGAGTCGGTCACCGGCCCGATCGCCCGGACCATCTCCGAGTCCGGCCTGCCCGCCGTCCGCGCCGGGCTGTCCGACCGCGATCAAGATCGGTTCGATCGGGCCTATGCCGCCGGGTACGGGCCGGCCCGGGAGATCATCGCGGAGATCTACGACGAGGTGGCCGACGGCACCGAACTGCGCAGCGTGATCCTGGCCGACGGCAGGCTGGCGACCCGGCCGATGTCCAAGATCGGCGGCAGTCCCATGTGGACGCACAGCGAGGCGGCGCACGCTTTGCGGGACAGCGACCCGGTCCCGGTCGACCCGGTCACCGCCGGCCTGTTCGTGGCGACCATGATCGCCCAGGTCGACGAGTTCGCCGAGCGTGGGCACGCCTGGTCCGAGATCGTCAACGAGTCGATCATCGAGGCGGTCGACTCCCTGCTGCCGTACATGCACGCGCGCGACGTCGCCTTCATGGTGGACAACTGTTCCCGGACCGCCCGGCTGGGCACCCGTCGCTGGGGACCGCGGTTCCAGGCGGCGTACGAGCAGCTCGCCCTGCCGTCGCTCGACCGGCCGGCGGAACCGGCCCTGATCAAGGGATTCCTGGACAACCCCGTACACGAGGCGCTGGCGGTTGCCGCGAAGCTCCGGCCGTCGGTGGACATCTCGGTCTCCTGATCATTCCCGGCCGCCGATCGCCTCGACCGGGCGGTCGCGCAGCACCCGCAGGGCCGGAATGATCATGGAGAGTACGGCGATCGCCGCCGTCGCCCCGATGATCGCGAGATAGGTCAGCGGGTCGACGGCGGGCCACGGGTCGGCTCGGTCGGTCAGGCCGAGGCTGACTCCGACCAGCGGCGGTACGGCGACGACGGTGCCCAGCAGGACCGCGATCATGATCACGACGAGAGCTTCGGCCCGCACCATCCCGATCACCTGCCGGTGCTGCGCGCCGACCAGGCGGAGCAGGGCGAACTCGCGCCGACGCGCCGCAGTGGCCATCACCAGTGTGTTCGCGACGCCGATGGCGATATAGCCGAACACCGCGGACAGCAAGATCATCGTCGCCAGGTTCTGCTGCTCGAACTCCCCGTGCCGGGCCGCCGTGAAGTCGGCCCGGTCGAGCACCGTGACGCCGAGATGAGCGGCGGCCAGTCGGTCCAGCGCCGCCCGCAGTTCGGGCAGCGCGCCCGGTTCCGCGGTGATCAGGATCAGGTCGTCGAGCCTGTACGGACTGTGGGTGAGCAGCCGGTCCCGGGGCAGCGTGACGTCGCCGAACCCGAGCCCGTTGCCGTAGATCGCCACCACGGCAGGGTTGGCCGGAGTTCCGTCCGCGAAGTGGAGCCGGATCCGATCACCGACACCCGCTCCGAACACCTCGGCCGCCGTCTGGCTGAGCGCGACCGTGTCGCCCACCAGGTGGTCGGTGCTGCCCGACCGGACATCGAGCTCGACGGTCTGCGAGAGGCCGTTCGGCGCTACGCCCTGGGCGCCGAAGGACCGCCGGGACGCGTTGCGTGCCCCGGGCAGCACGTACTCCGCGATCACCTGGGACCGGATCACCGGGGTCGCGGCCGCGACGTTCGGATCGGCGGCCAGCTGTTCGGCGAACCGCGGTGTCAGTCCGGCCTGCCCGCTCATGACGATGTCGGCGACCAGACCGGCCCTGGCCTGGTCGGCGGCGACGGCCATCCGGGTGGTGCCGGTGAAGAGTTGGACGGAGGCGATCGCGATCGCCAGCACCAGCGGCGTGATCGCCGAGGTCAGGCGTCGCGCGTCGGCGGCGGTGTTGGCCGCGGCGAGGTAGCCGCCGACCGGTGCGCTGCGCCGGATCAGCCGTCCGGACAGCCGGATGGCGACGGCGACCAGCCGCGGCCCGAGCAGGGCGACGGCGATCACCAGCAGGATGACCGACATCGCCGCTGCACCGGTCGCCGCGTCCCCGCCGATGATCAACGGGAGCAGGGAGAGACCGAGCCCGCCGACCAGCAGCAGGCAACCGACCAAGGCACGCGGTACGCCGAGCCGCGGGCTCTGCACGGCGGCCTCACCGAGCGCCTCGACGGGCCGGATCCGGGCCGCCCGGCGGGCGGAGGCGAGACCGGCGATCAGCGCCGCGCCGAGACAGAGGATCACTGCGACCAGCAGCGGTACCGGGCCGATCGTGATCATGAAGTCGGCCGGGATCACGCCGATGGCGGCGAACGCGTCCCGGAGCACGGAACTGAGCAGCAGGCCGGGGAGCAGCCCGAGCAGCGCCGCAACGACGGCGATGATCACGCTCTCCAGGGCGATCAGCCGGCGCACCTGCCGCGGCGTCGCGGCGACGGCCCGGAGCAGCGCGAGCTCCCGGCGGCGCTGCTGGACCTGCAGTCCCAGCGTCCCGGCGACGATGAACAGCGCGACCATCAGCGCGACGCCGCCGAACGAGCCGGCGATTCCGACCAGGTTCCCGCGGGCCAGCGCCAGATCGAGGAATTCGATCAGACCGCGCTCATCGCCGGCGTACACCTTCGCACCGTCTGCCGAGACCGCGTCCCGCAGCGCCGCTTCGAGCATCCCGAGATCGGCGCCGGGTTCGGGGATCACACCGATCGCGTCCACCTGGTCGGGATGCCCGCTCAGCCGGCGGGCCTCGTCGTCGGTGACGTAGGCGCCCCACTCGCGCGGTTGGTTGAGGCCCGGTGCGACGATGCCGACCAGTCGGTAGTCGCGGCCGATCCCGCCGAGACCGGCGGTCAGCCGCTCACCGACGCTGAGGCCGAGAGCCTCGGCCGCTCCCCGATCGAGAACGAGTTCGTCGGCGGCGGCCGGTGCCCGCCCATCGACCAAGGGATAGGGCCCGAGTTCCGTCGATGCCCAGCCGTGGCCGATGATCGACCTCCGGCCGAGATCGATGATCTTGCCGTCCCGAGCCGGGAGCACCGGGAAGCCGACGTCGCCGATGGCCGACTGCACGCCCGGCACGGCGCCGACCGTCCCGACGAGTCCGGCGGGGACCCGGACCCGACCCCCGAACGCCCGGTTCGGGACGTTCGGATCCTGAAGGGTCTGGTCCGCACCCACCACGAGCGGTGCGCCGGCGTACCGCTGCGGCGGGGCACCGGAGGTCAGCCCGGACTGCAGCAGGAGGCCGCAAGCGGTGAGCAGGGCCGAGGCGGCGAAGAGGGCGACGAAGGCTCCGACGAAGCCGCCGGCCCGGCCGCGCAGCGTACGCAGCGCCAGCTTGATCATGATCACCACTCACCGAGCTTCGTCATCCGTTCGGCCACCTCGTCCGGGGTCGGCCGGATGAGATCGCCGGCCCGTTGGCCGTCGGCCAGGAAGACCACCCGGTCGGCGCGGGAGGCCGCCACCGGGTCGTGGGTCACCATCAACACCCGCTGGCCGAGCGTCCGGACCAACCGGGCCAACAGGTCCAGCACCAGGGCCGCGGTCCGGGTGTCCAGGGCACCGGTCGGCTCGTCGGCGAAGATCACCGCCGGTCTGGTGATCAGGGCGCGCGCGATGGCCACCCGCTGCTGCTGGCCGCCGGACAGTTCGTTCGGCCGATGGCGGACCCGTTCCGCAAGGCCGACCTGCTGGACGATCTCGGCCAGCCAGGCCCGGTCCGCCCTCGCTCCGGCCAACCGAAGCGGCAGAGTGATGTTCTCCTCCACGGTGAGCGCGTTGATCAAGTTGTAGGCCTGGAAGATGAAGCCGATCTTGGACCGGCGCAGTTCGGTCAGCTCGGTCTCGGTGAGCCCGGCCAGATCGACCGGACCGAGCCAGACCGAGCCGGCGGTCGGCCGGTCCAGTCCCGCCGCACAGTGCAACAGGGTGCTCTTGCCGGATCCGGACGGCCCCATCACGGCGGTGAACGTCGCCGCGGGCAGGTCAAGATCAACTCCGCGCAGGGCCCGGACGGCACCCGGTCCGGTGCCGTACACCTTGGTCACGGATCGCAGCCGTACGTCCTCCGCAGAGTCCATGATCACGACCCTAGGGAGGGACGGCGGGCGGCACAGGCCGGTGATCCCCCGGGCTCGTACTGGAGCTAACCCCAGCATCGCGGTCACCGGCGGACGGCACCCGCACGGACCGAGGGATGCGTGCTCAGGCGTTGTGTGCAAGGGTGGAGCGGGTGCGAGGCGAATCGGCAGCGGCGACCGGAAGGCGTCGAAACCTGTCCTGGTTGGGCTGCTGCGCCCTGGCCGGCCTGCTGGTCGCCCTGACCAGCTGGTTCTTGATCGACTCCACGGCGGTGGCGGCGGACGGCGACGAGGTGCTGCCGCCCTGCCTCGGTCCTGATTGTCCGGACGAGTACCCCGATCCGGCTCCCGGTGTGGTCACCGGCCGCGACGCCGCCGTCAACGTGTTCGTCGGCGGCGACTACCAGGTCCGCGGCAACGCGGCCGAGGTCGAGGGGCGCGTGGTGGTGCTCGGTGATCTTGATGTGAACAAGGACCCGGCCAATCCGCGCTACGACATGGGAGCGGTCGGAGTCGGCAGCGGTGTCGTTCCGCCGGACGGGAGCGACTTCGTCAGCGTCGCCGGCACGGTCACCATCGCGGACCCCAACACCGTCGGCATCGGGACCGTCGCCGGCGACGAACGGGTCTACGGCGACTTCCGGTACGGGCAGTCCGCCGCCACGGAGCGGCTGGACATCCTGTCGCCGGGCCAGGCGCGGCAGGACGCCGGAATCGCCGACCGGTACGCCGATGTGGCCACCTCGATTCCGGAGTTGTCGCAGTGCCTGGCCGATCAGTCCGCGCTCGGCACCGTGACCAACACCGGCTCCCAGGTGATCTTCATCGGGGACGGGATGAGCTCGATCCAGGTCTTCAACGTGGACGAGGATCTGGCCAGTGCCGACGGCGGTGCGGTGGGCCTGGAGTTCCAGGAGATTCCCGCCGACGCGACCGTGATCGTCAACATGCTCGGCGCCGAGCGCAAGATCAACACCTACAGCGGCGGCGGTTCCGATCCGATCAACCGGCTCCGGTCCCGGCTGGTCTGGAACGTCCCGGACGCCACGTCGTTCACCGTCACCGGGCCGTCCCAGTTCCAGGGCGCGGTCCTCGGCGGAAACCCGGACGGCGCGACGGTGATCGAGACGCCCGGCACGAACGGCAGGATCGCCTTGGCCGGCTCGCTGACCCATCGGGGTTCCGGCGCCGAGCTGCACAACTACCCGTTCAACGGACGTTTCCCCTTCTGCTCCGCGAGCCCGTCGCCCTCGCCGTCGCCGAGCCCTTCGCCCTCTCCGAGCCCGAGCCCGTCACCGAGCCCGTCACCCACGGCTTCGCCGTCGCCGAGCCCGTCACCGTCCCCGAGCGGCTCGCCCACGCCGAGCGCTTCGCCGACCCCGAGCGGATCACCGACGCCGCCCGGTCCGAGCGATTCGCCGAGCCCGAGCGCCTCGGCCAGCACGTCGCCGTCGCCGGGCCCGTCCACCTCGCCCAACCCGGCCGTACCGCCGTCGGACACGCCACCTCCGTCGGCCCCCGGCGGGGAGGGCTCCACTCCGCCCGCCAACGGCGGACTGCCGTCCACCGGCGCCACCGTGTCCCCGGTGCTGTTCATCATCCTGGGTGCCGTGCTGGCCATCGGTGCTGCCCTGGTGATCATCGGCCGGCGCCGCCGGCGCTGACGTACCGGAGAGGCGATTCTCCTTCCATGCAAGGCAGATCACGTGCCATCGTGATCACCATGACAGGTGCCGATCAACTGCAGGTCCGCCGCTACGCCCCAGCCGACCAACCCGCCGTGCTGGCGTTGGCGGCACGACTGACCGAAGGGGTGGCGCCCTGGCGCGACCCCGAGGCGGTCGCGGCCGCGGTGTCCGCCTGGGTCACCGGGTACCCCGACGCCGAGCCGGACGCCGACACCGCCGCCTTCGTCGCGGAGCGTGCCGGACAGATCCTCGGCTTCGCCGGTGTGGCCCGGCGAACTCACTTCTCGGGCGAGACCGACGGCTATCTCGGCGAACTCGCGGTGGCTGCGGAGGCCGAACGGACGGGCGTCGGCCGAGCGCTCGTGGCGGCCGCGGAAGCCTGGACCCGCTCGCACGGCCTGCGTCGACTGACGCTCGACACCGGTGCCGCGAACCTGCGAGCCCGGGCCTTCTATCGCGCACTCGGCTATCTGGAGGAGGACGTACGGCTGTCCAAGGAGATCCCGGCATGACCGCACTGCACTTCACGGAATCGCTGCCCAGCAAGCGAATGGCGGCCGATTGCCTGATCATGGACCAGAAGGGCCGCCTGCTTGTCCTGAAGCCGCCGTACAAGGAATCCTGGGACCTCCCCGGCGGAGTGGTCGAAGCGGACGAGTCGCCGTGGGCCGCGGCCCGACGTGAGGTGCGGGAGGAAATCGGGCTGTCGGTGGAACCCGGTCGACTGCTCGCCGTCGACTGGATCGCCCGGGCCGGCGACGTCACCGAGTTGGTCGCCTTCCTCTTCGACGGCGGAATGATCTTGCCCGATGAGATCGACCGGATCGTCACGCAGCCCGCCGAGGTCACCGAGTTCCGGTTCGTCCGTCCCGGCGAAGCCGGCCTGCTCCTCGACCCGGAGCAGGCTGCGCGCGTGGCCGCCGGTCTGGCGGCCCGGCAGCAGGGATCCACCGCCTATCTGGAGAACGGGCTCATCCGTGCCGGGTCGCCCGGTAGTTGAGCTCCTGGATGCGGCCGTCCAGCGTCTGACTCTCGATCAGTTCAAGATCGAAATCCTCGGCCCCGCCGAAGATCGGTTCCGTACCGGTCCGCCCGCTGATCACCGGGAAGATCGTCAGCTGGACCCGGTCGACGAGCCCGGCCGCCATCAGCGTGCGGTTCAGCGACAGGCTGCCATGTGATCGCAACGGAACTTCCGACTCCTCCTTGAGCCGCGCCACGATCTCGACCGCATCCCCGCGCTCGACCGTCGCATCCCAGTCGAACGGCCCGGTCAGAGTGTTGGAGATGACCGTTGTCGGCAGGTTCCGCATCCGGTAGTTGACCGGATCGTCCGGCCCGACGTCGCCGATCAAGGTCATGAAGTCCCGGAACGTGTTGGCTCCGAGCACCAGCCGCTGCTCCGCCTGGTACTGCGCCAGCCGCCGCGCCAGGAACTCCGGACCCTGCTTGCCCCAGTAGCCGCCCCAGTCCCCGTCCTCCCCGTACGACCCGAAGCCGTCCAGCGTCGCCAGCACATCGAACGTGTAAGTCGCCGTCATCCTGATCTCCTTGATCACCGTGGGCCGCCCGACCGAGCCGCCGTTCACCCCTACGACGAACCATCCTGTCCCGATCGGACACCTCGATCGCGAAGAAACCTGGTTGCCCGACGAACGCGGTCAGCGGAAGGATCCGGACGGTGACCGCGATCGAGCCGGACTTCGACTCGGATCCGGAACGCGCCGCGGCCTGGGACCCCGCCTGGGTTGCGGCCGATCCGGACTGGGACGAGGGCGCGGGACGGCTCATCGCCGAGCGGCTTGCCCCGGTCCTCGACGTCGGCTGCGGCTATGGCGACTTCGCGGCAAGACTGCCGCCGGCATCACGCTGGATCGGCCTCGACGCCTCCCCCACGATGCTGGCCGAGGCCCCGGCCCGTCCCGTCGTCCGCGCCGATGCGCGCCGCTTGCCCTTCCGGAACGGAAGCCTGGGCGCGGTGGTCTGCAACTACATGCTCTACCACTTCGACGAGCCGCAGATCGTGATCAGCGAGGCGCGCCGGGTGCTCCGGCCCGGCGGCCTCTTCCTCGCGATCACCAGGTCACGAGCCCAGGATCCCGAGCTCGTACCCGCCGGCTATCCGGCCACCACTTTCGACGCCGAGGAAGCCCCACAGATCGTCGCGTCGATCTTCGGGGCGGTGGAAGTCGAGACCTGGGACGGCCCGTACCTGGTCCTGCCCGACCGCGCCGCAGTGACCACCTACGCACGACACCATCACCTCGACCCCCTGGTCGCCGAGCAGGTCGCGACGCCGCTCACCCTGACCAAACGCGGCTGCAAGATCTGGGCCCGGAAGTAGGGCCGGCCCGGCCCGTTTGGCACGATTCTGCACTTTGCGCCATTGGGGTATCGGTTTCTCGACGTTGCAGCGGCCGTGAACGTCGATTCTGTGTCACATGCTCCGTCCGCGGAACCGTCCTTGCCCGAGTGGACCCCTTGACCGGTCCGGGTCAGTCCGGGCGGGTCTTTGCGTCACTCGGCGTCGGCGGCTCGGGCTCGCTGGATCACAAGACGGCCTTGACCAGCACGGTTCCGCGGCCGACCCGGGCGGCCGCCACCGTGGCGACAAGGTCAACGATCCAGCCGCACCATGCCGACGATCCACGGCCCCACCCGCGGCAACACGCCGGTCAGATCATGCTCCGCCACACCGACGCCACCCACCACATCGCCGGTGCCATTGGCCGCGACCAATGTGATCGGCAGCCGGTGCCCGGGCTCGCGAGCAGCCGCCGCGCCCCAGTCCGCCCGCTGCTCGAGGCCCGATTCGAGCGCAAAGGGTTTGAGAGACACCGGAAGAAGTGGAGCGGGTGACGAGAATCGAACTCGCATAACCAGCTTGGAAGGCTGGGGCTCTAGCCATTGAGCTACACCCGCGCGCGTGACGCGGTGACGATCATAACCGGTCCGGTGGCCGAGGCTGACATTCCCCTCGCGCGCCGCCCTATGCAAGAATCTGCGTGTGGATGCAGATAAGAAGATATGCGGGATGGACCCGGACAGCCAGTACGTGGAGCTGGCGGTCGAGGTGTTCGCGATGCTCGCGGAGGCCACCCGGGTACGGATCATCCTGGCGCTACGCAACCACGGGGAGCTGTCGGTCAACCATCTCGCCGAGCTGGTCGGGAAGTCGCCGGCGGCGGTGTCGCAGCATCTGGCCAAGCTCCGGCTGGCCCGCGTCGTCGCGACCCGGCAGCAGGCGCAGAAGATCTTCTATCGGCTCGAGAACGAGCATGCGGCGCAGCTGGTCTCGGACGCGATCTTCCAGGCCGAGCATTCGCTGGGCGGTACGCCGCGCCATCATCACGGCGAGCACGGGGTGGAGGCATGACCGCCCACGACCGCCACGCCCATGATCACGATCACCACGCCCACCACCGTGATCACGACCATGATCACGGACATGATCATCATCACGGTCACGGGCTCCGCGGCATGCTCCGGGAGATCTTCGTACCGCACACCCACGATGCGGCCGATTCGGTCGACGACGCGCTGGAGGCCAGTGCGGAAGGGATCCGCACCCTCAAGCTCAGCCTGCTCATTCTGCTCGCCACAGCGATCGGGCAGGGCATCATCGTTGCGGCGAGCGGGTCGGTGGCGCTGCTCGCCGACACGGTGCACAACGTGTCGGACGCGCTGACCGCGGTGCCGTTGTGGGTGGCGTTCGCACTGGGCCGGCGAGCGGCGAGCCGGCGGTACACCTTCGGGCTCGGCCGGGCCGAGGACCTGGCCGGCTTGTTCATCGTGCTCGTGGTCGCCCTGTCGGCAGTCGTCGCGGCCTGGCAGGCCATCGAGCGGCTGCTGAATCCGCGGCCGCTCGATCACCTGGGTTGGGTGATCGCGGCCGGGGTGATCGGGTTCGCCGGCAACGAGCTCGTGGCGATCTACCGGATCCGCACCGGGCGGCGGATCGGCTCGGCGGCGCTGGTCGCCGACGGGATTCACGCGCGCACGGACGGGTTCACCTCGCTCGCGGTCGTGCTGGGCGGGATCGGTGTGCTGGCAGGGTTCCCGCTGGCGGATCCGATCATCAGCCTGGTCATCTCGGCGGCGATCATGGTGCTGCTCGTCGGTACGGCACGCAACGTCGGACGCCGCCTGCTCGACGGGGTCGAGCCGGACCTGGTGGACCGGACCGAGCACGCACTCCGGCACGTCCCGGAGATCAGCCGGGTCGCCGACATCCGGCTCCGTTGGGTCGGCCACCGACTGCACGGCGACGTGCTCGTCGTGGTCCCGCCGGTCACGCTGGCCGAGGCCAACCGGATCGCCGCGGCCGCCGACCGTTCGGTACGCCAGCACGTCAGGAACCTGGAGTCACTGTCGATCCGGACGATCGCCGACGCCGGCCCGGAGGACCCGGCCTGATCACCGCCGTGGCAGGATGCCTCGATGGGGATACCGGAGGGCGCGACCGTGACCCACCTCGACGTCGACGGCGGCCGGGCACGGCTGCTTCGCGGCGGCAGCGACGACCCACCGAGCCTGGTGCTGATCCACGGCGGCGGTACGGACAACGCGGCGATCTCCTGGTCCACGGTGTTCCCGGTCCTGGCCGAGCACTGGCAGGTGGTCGCGATCGACCTGCCCGGCTTCGGCGGTTCGGCGGGCATCGAGCCGGTCGGCGGGCCGGAGCAACTGGCCCGGTTCGTGATCATGGTGCTGGATCGGCTCGGGCTGGAGCGCGCGACCTGCGTGGGCGTCTCGATGGGCGGCGACGTCGCGCTGAATCTCGCACTGCTGGCCCCGGACCGAGTCACCGGCTTGGTCCTGATCGCGCCGGGCGGGCTGGCGGCGCGAGTCGGTAACCGCCTCGTCCATACCGCGGCCTGGCTCGGCGCGAGCCTCCCGGACGGGCTGCTGCTGCCGCTGGCGCGGCTGGCCGGACACTTCACCGGCGCGGCGCTGCGGGCGATCGTCCGGCACCCGGACCGGTTGCCCCGCGACCTGGTCGACGAGTTCGTCCGGGAGGCGAAGCGCCCCGGCGGCGGCATCGCGTACGGACGCTACAACCAGGCCACGATCGGCCGCACCGGCATGATCAACAATCTGCTCCCGGTGGTCTCGACGATCACCGCTCCGACCCTGATCGTGCACGGTTGCGACGACCCGATCGTCGATCCGCGCGGCTCCGTCCACGCGGCCGAACTGATGCCGGCGGCACACCTGATCTTGATCGACGACTGCGGCCACTGGGTCCAGGTCGAGAAGCCCGCCTCGTTCCTCGCGGCCGTACTGCCCTGGTTGCACGAGCACGCCCGGCCCTGATCGCACCGGTCGGCGGCGAGGCTCAGCCGACCCGGCCCCAGGCCAGCAGATGGTTGCTGAGGTCACGCACCCCGGCGACCGGGCCGAACCGGCGGGCGATCGCCAGGGCCGGCTCGAGCAGGTCGTCGTCCGCGCTGCCCCGCACCTCGAGCGCCGGGCCCGCCGGGCCCTCCACGCCCTCACACTCGACCTCGACCAGGCCGGCCGCCTCCAGCTCCTTGATCAACTCCTCGGCGGTGTGGAAGTGGGCGCCCGGGAACCGGATGTGATCGAACCGGAAGGCACCCCGCTCCAGCAGTTCGATCATGGGCGACGGCAACGGGTCGGGCGCCTCGTCACCGAGCCAGGCCGAGCCGAAGGCGACGAACCGCGGGATCGCGGCAGCGAACACCAGACCGCCGGGCCGGGTGACCCGGGCCGCCTCCGTCAGTGCCCGGTGCCGGTCCTCCGCCGAGGCCAGGTGATACAGCGGGCCGAGCAGCAGGACGGCGTCCATGTCGCCGTCCGGCCAGGGCAGCTCCCGCGCGTCGCCCACCTCGGCCTCGAAGGTTCCGACCGCCGCGGCGCGCTCCACCTGTTCCGGTACGGGATCGAGCAGTCGCACCCGATGCCCGGCCGCGGCCAGCCAGGTGGAGTGGACGCCCGTGCCGCCGCCGACATCGGCGACCCGCGACTCGGGCACCAGCCGCTCGGCGACGATCTCCTGCGTGCGCAGGAACTCGATCTTGCCCGCCGTGGACCGCGTGGTCAGCCGGGCACCCTCGTCGAAACCGGATCCGTAGTAGCCCTGGATCGCGGCGTCGATCTGGTGCTGACCATGATCATCGAGCTGCCCGCCGTCGGTCACGTTCGTCATGCTGGCGTACGACCTCCTGTTGATCAACGGGCGAACGGCGGCCGCTGGCCGGGTTCGATCATCGGACCGGACAATTGGATCCGGGCGATCCGCCAGGCGCCACCGTCCTTGATCGCCGTGATGCCGGCCCGGAACGAGCCGTTGTTCTCGTGACCCCGGGCCGTCGTCCGCTGGGTCTCCACAGCGTGCACCACGGCGACGTCGCCGTACCGGGCGATGTCGAGGTCGGCCACGTCGAAGGCGTGGTTGACCAGTTGCCCGTCCCGGTGCCGATCCGCCCACTGGGTCGCGTTCAGGACGAACCCGACCGGACCGATCCCGGTGAACTGCTCGGTCAGGACGTCCGCGAACCCGTCCGCGTTCTGGGTCCGCTCCAGCTCGGCCCAGCGTTCGACCAGTTCGCGAAGCTGATCATCGTCGCCGGCCGCACCGGCGCCGGATTCCAGCGGCAGGCCGGCGGCCGCCCAGTCGGCAATCCCCTCCGGATAGCTCCGGACGTTCCGGTAGCCGGCCGCCGTGAGCGCCTCGACCAGCTCGGGCGCCCGGCCGCACGCCGGGTCGGTCGAGTACACGACGATGGCGGCGTCCTGGTCGGGCAGCACGGTCGAGGCCCGGTCGAGTTCCTCGATGGTCAGGTTGAGAGCCCCCGGCAGGTGGCGCTGGGCGTACGGCGCCGCCGGCAGTGCGTCGACGACCGTCACGGACCCGGCCTCGATGGCGGCCACAAGGTCGTCACGGCTGATGGTGTTCATCTCTATCCCCTTTGCGGTAACGGTTCTGACGGACCGTCGGTCAGCAGCCTGACCCGGTTCGCCACCGGGCGGAAGTTGCAGCTGTCACGACTTCACGCGCACTCTGCACCACCACATGAATAGAGTAGATCTAATTTTGGGGTGACTTCAACTAATCGTGGGAACGGACGAACGGCGTCTTCCCGTCCACGTAGCCCTGGCGATCCCCGCCGAAGCGCCGAGCGAGGTCGAACTTGATCTTGGCGTAGTCGTCCCGGGCCACCTCGTCGGCGCGGAGCCGGTCCCGGAACCGCAGGTACGCCAGCCACGGCGGACCGCCGTAGCGAACGAGATGAGCATTGACCAGCCGTACCCGGTCCTCCAGCTCCAGCCCGAAGTTGCGCTGCAGTTCCGGCTCGCCCGATTCGGCCCGCGGCAGGAATCCGAAGCGCTCGAGGGCCGCCGTCACCACCGGCGCATCGGCATCGCATCGCGCACCGATCGCCACATCGAGGATCGGCTTGGCCGGCAGGCCCGGCACCGCGGTCGACCCGACGTGCTCCACGGCGACCACGGCATCGGGCAGGTGCGGCAACAATTCGGCGATCAACTCGTGGAAGATCACCGGCCAGGCCGGGTCGTACGGCGCGAGCTCGACCACCCCACGACGCAACCCCAGTGAGGTGCGGAACCGGTCGGCCAGCCGCTCGGTGATCATCATGACAAGGGACCCCGGTCGTCACCTCGGGGAGCCGGCGCGCAGACGAGTTCGCCGCCCAGGGTCCCGGCCTGCTCCAGCACCGTGAAGCCGTGCCGTTCCAGTTCGCGGCGGAGCGCCTCGGGCCTCAGATGCCGCCGGTGCGGAGTCCACCAGCCTCCGGCGCGCTCGACGGCGTCCGGAGCCGACGGCGCGGCCGGGATCCAGACGATGCCGGTGATCGGGTCGTACTCGTCGGTCCCGTAATCGCGCTCGGGGTCGTACAGGGCGGTCGTGATCACGTAGCGCCCGTCGGTCCGCAGCCGGCCGCGCACCCCGGCCAGCACGGCCGCCCGGTCCTCGTCGGTGACGATCGACTGCAGGCAGAAGCAGTCGATCACGTAGTCGAACCGATCAGCGGGCTCCGGCCAGCGGCAGATGTCCTGCACCGCGAACCGCACATCGAGGCCGCGCTCGGCAGCGAACTGCCGGGCCAGGGCGATCGCGTCCGGGACCAGGTCGACCGCCTCCACCCGGTAGCCGCGCGCGGCCAGATGGCAGGCGGCCGCCCCGGTACCGCAGCCGTACTCCAGGACCCGTCGCCCCGCGCCGTCCGCCGGGAGCACCCGGTCCAGGAAGGCGCGGGCTTGGAAGTCGTCATAACCGGAGCTGCGGTCGCCGGGATGCAGGTCGTTCCACTGGTGGAGGCCGTCCCGCCGGATGCGCCGATACGCCTCGACGTGCTCCGCCTCGTAATAGCGACCGGCCATCCGGTCAGTATGCCGAGCGGCAACCAGGGCCACCATGGGTTTACAGTTAGGCCAGCCTAACTTAAGGGGGATCCATGGCGACGACACGGCGGGCCTTGCTGGCCGGTGCCGTACTGCTGGCGGCCGGCTGTGCCCGGACCACGGACGAGCCGGCCGCGGGACCGTCCGCCGCCGACCGGAGGACGATCACGCACAAGTACGGCGAGACCGTGATCGACGGCAGGCCGGAGCGGGTGGTCACGGTCGGTTGGAATGATCATGACTTCGTGCTGGCGCTGGGCGTTGTGCCGGTCGGCATCCGGGCCTGGTTCGACAACTACGACACGTTGCCCTGGGTCACCGAGGCGACCGGCGGAACGAAGCTGCCGACGGTCGCCGCCGACGAGATCGATCTCGAGGCGGTGGCCGCCGCCCGGCCGGAGGTGATCCTCGCGATCTACGAGTCGATCGACGAGACGCTGTACGGCAAGCTGTCCCAGATCGCCCCGACCGTCGTTCAGTCGGCTGATCATCCGGACGAGGAGACGCCGTGGGACGTTCAGTTGATCACCACCGGGCAGGCCCTCGGGCTGGCGGACCAGGCCGAGGCGACCAAGACCAAGATCATCGATGCGATCGAGCAGGCCAAGACCGAGCATCCCGAGTTCGCCGGCAAGGTCCTGGTCGAGGACTTCGGCCCGGAGAACGGCGGTCATTACCTGATCGGCAAGGGTGATCCGCGGCGCGCCCTGCTGGACGCCCTGGGATTCGACGCCCAGCCGGAGAAGGGCGATCTGAGCGAGGAGAATCTCCAGTTGCTCGATCGCGACCTGCTGTTCGTCGTCGGCGCCACCAAGGAGCAGATGATCAAGTCCTCCCTGTTCGCGAGCCTTGCGGTGGTCCGGGAGGACCGGACGCTCTACACCACCTTCGAGTCCAACCTCGCCGCCGCGCTGTCGTACTCGGGGCCGAGTGCGCTCAGCTACGCCCTGGACAAGCTCGTCCCGGAGCTGGCCAACGCGCTGAACGGGCGTCCGGTCGCCGATCTCGCCAACGCCTGACCGAGGTCAGCGGCGCACCGGGTAGCGCAGGTGCAGCGCCCGGCGGCCCTGGACCACGACAGGATCCTCCAGCAGCACGTGGCCGCGATCGAGCTTCGCGAAGTACGGGATGCCCTCGCCGAAGAGCACCGGCACCAGGCTGACGCAGACCTCGTCGACCAGCCCGAGGTCCAGGGCCTGCTGGGTGATGCTGGCGCTGGCGATCGTCACGTTGCCGTCACCGGCGATCTCGCGGGCCCGCTCGACGGCCGTGGCGACGTCACCGACGAAGGTGGTCCGTGGCCACCGGGCGGCGGCGTTCTCGGGCACGCTGTGGCTGACCACGACCACCGGCGCCCCGACCGGATGTCGATCACCCCAGCCGTCGGTGATGTCGAACAGCCGCCGTCCCGAGATCAGGACGCCCACGTCGGTCAGCTCCCGCAGCACCCCGGCGCTCGCCGAGTCCGCCGAGAGGCGGATGTCGGGGTTGGCGCTCGGGTAGTCGACCTCGCCGTCGGCGTACCAGTCGAACAGTTCGTCGATGCCGTCCTCGGGGTTCGCGATGAACCCGTCGAGCGACATCGTCATGTGGCTGAACACTCGTCCCATGATCGGGGCTCCTTTCGGATCGGCGGCCGGTTGCCGCGCTTCATCCCTACGTACGGAGCCGTCCGCCGCGATCCGACACCTCACGCGAAGAATCTTCCGTCGCCCTGTCGATTTCCGGAATCCCGTTCGCCGTACAGGTGAGAAGGCTCCCATTCGGAAGGAAACGACATGCGCAAGCTGGTGGTGACGACGTTCGTCTCGTTGGACGGCGTGATGCAGAGTCCCGGTGGCCCGGACGAGGACCGCGACGGCGGCTTCCCGTACGGCGGCTGGGTGGCGCCGTTCGTGCCCGAGCTGCTCGACGCGAGCGGCGACGAGACGACGGCGCTGTCGGCGCTGCTGCTGGGTCGGCGGACCTACCAGGAGTTCGCCACGGCCTGGCCGCAGGTGGGCGACGAGAACCCGGTCGCGGCCCGGTTCAACCGGGTGCCCAAGTACGTGGTGTCCCGGACCCTGGAGCGGGCCGACTGGGCCGACTCGACGATCATCAGCGGCGACGTCGCCACAGCCGTCGCCGGCCTGAAGCGGGACGGCGAGGGCGAGATCCAGGTGCACGGCAGCTCCGGCCTGATCCAGACCCTGCTCCGGCACGACCTGGTCGACGAGTTCTTGATCAAGATCTTTCCGGTGCTGATCGGGTCCGGCAAGCGGCTCTTCGGTGACGGTACGCTGCCCGGCGGGCTGACCCTGACGGCGACGTCGACGACGACCGGCGGTGTCACCATGAGCAGGTACGTCCGCGACGGTGAACTCCGGACCGGCTTCTACGCCGCGGAATCGGACAACTGAGGAGAAGTCGATCATGCCCAAGTACGCGGTGTTCATGTACGAGCAGGAAACCCCCGGTGGTGCCGCCGACATCCCGCCGGAGGTGATGGCGGCCCACGAGGCCCTCCCGGACCGGGTCGCCGAGCGCGGCGGCCGGATCTACGCCGGGCTGGCATTCGAGCCGACCAGCACCTCGACCAGCCTGCGCGACGACGTCGTGACGGACGGACCGTTCATCGAGAGCAAGGAAGTGATCGCCGGCATCTTCCTGCTGGAGGCCCGCGATCTTGATCATGCCCTCGAGCTGGCCCGGCTGACGCCGATCATGGCCGGCGGGGTCGAGGTCCGGCCCCTGTTCGACTTCCAGGTGTTGTGACCGAGGTCGACCGGATCGTCGCCGACGCGCACCGTCGCGAGTGGGCCGCCGTGCTCGCCGCGACGGTGCGGGTCACCCGCGACCTCGACCTGGCCGAGGAATGCGTCCAGGACGCCTACCTGGATGCGCTCGACGCGTGGACCCGGCAGGGCGTACCGGACCGGCCCGCGGCCTGGCTCACCACGGCCGCCCGACGCAACGCGCTGGACGCGCTGCGCCGAGCCCGTACCCTGCGGCAGAAGCTGCCGTTGCTGATCGAACCCGAGTCCGCCCAGCCGGCAGATCCCGACCCGCTGGAACTCGCGGAGGCGCCGATCCGGGACGACCGGCTGCGGCTGATCTTCCTCTGCTGCCACCCGGCGCTGGCCGTCGAGGCGCAGGTGGCGCTCACCCTGCGGTTGGTCTGCGGCGTCGCCACACCGGACGTCGCCGCCGCGTTCCTGGTCTCGGAGAGCACGATGGCGGCGCGGATCACCCGGGCGAAGAAGAAGATCGTGACGGCGCGGATCCCGTTCCGGATGCCGGCCACGGCCGAGCTGCCGGACCGGCTGGCGGCGGCCCTGGCGGTGATCCACCTGCTCTTCACCACCGGCCACACGGCGCCGTCCGGTCCGGAACTGACCCGCGCCGACCCGGCCGGCCGTGCTCTGGAACTGACCCGGCTGCTCCGTGCGTTGATGCCCGACGAGCGCGAGGTGGCCGGCCTGCTGGCGCTGATCCTGGCCCAGGAGGCGCGCCGGCCCGGCCGCACCGGCCCGGACGGTGAGCTGATCCGGTTGGAGGACCAGGACCGATCCACCTGGGATCACGCGGCCGTGGCCGAGGCGGACCGGCTGGTCCTGGAGGCGCTCCGCGGCGGGCCCGGCCGGTATGCCCTGCAGGCGGCCATCGCGACCCTGCACGCCGGTGCACCGAGCTACGCCGCGACGGACTGGCCGCAGATCATCGAGCTGTACGACGGTCTGCTGGCCCGGTGGCCGTCGCCGGTGGTCGCGCTGAACCGGGCGGTCGCGGTCGGCGAGGCCGACGGACCTGCCGCGGCACTGGCCGAGGTGGACCGGCTGGCCGACGACCCGCGGTTGGCCGGCTATCGCTATCTGCCGGCGATCCGGGCCGATCTGCTGCGGCGGCTGGGCCGCCGGGACGAGGCCTCGAGGGCGTACCGCCGAGCGTTGGAGCTGACCGACAACGAATCCGAACGCCGCTTCCTGCGCGGCCGGATCGCCGAGATGGAGCAATAGTCCGAAGTTTTCCGGCTCGACTGTCTGATTCCGTGATCTCAGTTCGACGGTGGGGTGAGAAGGACATCAGGGACACCGTCCCACCGACCGAGGAGATCATCATGTACAGCTACACCAGCACCGATCAGCCGGCCCAGCAGTACCGCGAGTTGCTGCGCGCCGCCGACAACGACCGACTGGCCCGCCAGATCGTCCGGGAGCAGCGCGCCATCCGCCGCGCCGCCCGCCGCCGGGACCGGCAGACCATCACCACCCACCCCGTGGTCCGCCCCGCCTGAGCGGGACTGTTGATCATGATCGCGACCCTGGTGGTGCGTGCCGCTGGGCGGAGAACGATCCCCCACATCCTGCTCCCCCGCAGTCGCCCGGCGCACGCCCCCCACGGTGCGATTTCCCTTGAAGCATCACTCATCCGACCGGCAGGTTGCCAGGGACGAAGGTCCCAACTCCGACCGCCGGGCCGGGGTGAAATCTTGACCCGCTCCGACCATGATCACCGGACCACTGCGCCGATCGGCATACTCGGACCATGATGATCCGACCGGCCGAGCTCGAGGCCATCCGTCGCGGCGAGATCGACCTGGCGTTCCGCCGTTGGGACCGGGCCCGGGTCAAGGTGGGCACCAAGCTGAAGACCGCGGTCGGCCTGATCGAGGTCGTCGCTGTCGAGCAGGTCACGGCGACGAGCCTGCGCGCGGACGATGCCCGCCGTGCCGGCCACCCGTCCCTCGGCTCGTTGCGGGAAGGCCTTGCAGCCAGGGCGGATCGGCCGATCTTCCGGGTCCAGGTGCGTCATGCCGGCGAGGACCCGCGGGTCGCGCTGCGCGAGTCGGTGCCGGACCAGGACGAACTCGCCACCATCGTCGCGGCGCTCGACCGGCTCGACGCGGCGTCGCCGATCGGCCCGTGGACCCGGGAGACGCTGCGGCTGATCGACGCCAACCCCGAGGTCCGGGCGCCCGAGCTGGCCGAACGGGTCGGCCGGCCGACGGCCGAGTTCAAGACGGACGTACGCAAGCTGAAGGACCGCGGCCTGACCGAGTCGCTGGCGATCGGCTATCTCCTGTCGCCGCGCGGCGAGGCCGTGCTCGATCATCTCGACGGGCCTCGGCAACGGGCTCCGCGCCGGCCGGGCACGCCGCTGCCGCGCACCATCGGCGCCCCGGCGACCCGGGCCCTGCGCGCCGCCGACCTGCACACGTTGGAGGCGGTCGCCGGCTGGCGCCGCGATGATCTGGCCGCGTTGCACGGCGTCGGGCCGCTCGCGCTGCAACGGCTCGACACCGCGCTTGCCGAGCTGGGCCTCGGCTTCGCGGAGTGACCACAACGCCACAACGCTCCCTGAGCTTGTCGAAGGGCAGGCCACATCGGGCTTGGCCCTTCGACAGGCTCAGGGCACGGTCGCGTTACGGAACGGGACGCTGCTCCGGACCGGTGTACGCGCTGAGCGGCCGGATCAGGGAGTTCGAGGCCTGCTGCTCGAGGATGTGCGCCGTCCAACCGGTGATCCGGGACAGCACGAACAGCGGCGTGAACATGTCGATGTCGAAGCCCATCAGGTAATAGGCCGGGCCGGACGGGAAGTCCAGGTTCGGATGGATCTTCTTGCGGTCCAGCATCGCCTGCTCCAGCGCCTGGTACACGTCCAGCCACTGCTGCCCGTCGGTCTGCCCGGCGACCTTGATCAACGCCTCCTTCATGGTCGGCACCCGGGAGTCGCCGTTGCGGTAGACCCGGTGCCCGAAGCCCATCACCTTCTGCTTCGCCGCCAACTGCTCGTCCAGCCAGGCCACCGCCCGGTCCGCGTCGCCGACGTCGAGCATCATCCGCATCACGGCCTCGTTCGCGCCGCCGTGCAGCGGCCCCTTCAAGGCCCCGATCGCTGCCGTGACGGCGGAGTAGAGGTCCGACAGGGTCGAGGTGACCACCCGGGCCGCGAAGGTCGAGGCATTGAAGCTGTGCTCGGCGTACAAGATCATCGAGGTGTCGAACGCGGCCACGATCTCCGGCGCCGGGACCTTGCCGAAGCACATGTGGAAGATGTTCTCGCTGAACCCCAGCGACGGATCGGGCGCGATCCGGTCCAGGCCCTGCCGGTGCCGGTAGAAGGCGGCCATGATCGTCGGGAGCTTGGCGTACAACGCCTGCGCCTTCGCCAGATTGGCCTCGTGACCGGGCTCGTCCTCGGCCGGGTCCTCGGCGCCGAGCACGCTGACGGCCGTCCGCAGCGCGTCCATCGGATGGCAGCTGGTCGGAAGTCGATCAAGGATCTCCAGCGTGGCCGTGCCCAGCTCCCGCTGCGACCGCTCGGCCTCGACGAAGTCGCGAAGTTGATCATCGGTCGGCAGCTCGCCGTACCAGATCAGGTACGCGACCTGCTCGAAGGAACACTTGGCGCACAACTCCTGAACCGGATAGCCGTAATAGGTGAGGGAGTTCGTCTCGGGGACGACCTTGGAGATCGAGGTCGTGTCGGCGACCACGCCGGCCAGGCCGCGGTGGACTTCGGTGTCACTGCTGCTCATTGATCATTCTCCTGTCGTCGCCGGGCCGGTGGGCCGGACGGGGATCTCGAAGTCGACCAGGTCCTGGTCGACCGCACGGTACGCGTCGTAGTCGATCAACTCGTAGAGCCGGGCGCGGGTCTGCATCCGGTCGACCAGCCCCCGCTGGGTGCCCTGGTCACGCAGGGCACCGAGGGTCTCCTCGACCGTACCCATCGCGGCCCGCAGCGTGGTCACCGGCCAGATCACCGCGTTGTAGCCGAGGTCGGTCAGGGTGGCGACGTCGAGCAGCGGGCTGCGGCCGAACTCGGTCATGTTGGCCAGCAGCGGCACGTCCACGGCTTCCCGGAACGCGGCGAACTCCCGCTCGTCCTGCAAGGCCTCGGGGAAGATCAGGTCGGCGCCGGCGTCGACGTAGGCGCGGGCCCGCTCGATCGCCGCGTCCAGTCCTTCCACGGCGCGGGCGTCGGTCCGGGCGCAGATCACGAAGCCGGGGTCGCGCCGGGCCAGCACCGCCGCCCGGATCCGTTGCAGCATGTCGGAGGACGACACCACCTGCTTGTGATCAAGATGCCCGCACCGCTTCGGGTTGACCTGATCCTCGAGGTGGCAGCCGGCCAGGCCGGCCTCCTCGAAGATCGTGATCGAGCGGGACACGTTGGCCGGCTCGCCGAAGCCGGTGTCGGCGTCGATCAGGACGGGCAGGTCGGTCACCCGGGCGATCTGCTGGCCGCGGCCGGCCACCTCGGTCAGCGTGGTCAGGCCGATGTCGGGCAGCGCAAGATCGGCGGCGACGACCGCGCCGGACACGTAGACGCCGTCGAACCCGTACTCGGTGATCGTGCGGGCCACCAGCGGCGAGAACGCACCGGGGAAGCGGAGCAGCCGGCCCGAGGCCAGCCCCTCCCGCAGCGCCGCCCGGCGTTCGGTCGGTGTGGTGCGAGCCAGCCCGGGCGGCATCAGAAGATCCCCTGGGACTTCGGGTCGGCCAAGGCACCGTCGGGAAGCGTGACGGTCAGCCGGCGCACCTCGTCGGCGGTCAACTCCTCGACCCGGCCGGCCAGCTCCAGGAAACGATCTTGCTCGTCGTCCGGCACGATGCCGTCGGCCAGGGTGCGGAACTTCGCCACGTAGTCCGGCCGGGCGTACGGTCTCGCACCGCGCGGATGGGCGTCCGCGACGGCCAGTTCGTCGGTGATCGTGGTCCCGTCGGCCAGCACGATCTCGATCCTGCCACCGAACGCGCGCTGGTCGGGGTCCGGGGCGTGGTAGCGGCGGGTCCACTCCGGATCCTCGACGGTACGGATCCGCCGCCACAGCTCGATCGTCGAGGGGCGGTGCGCGCGTTCCGGAGCGTAGGACCGCTCGTGGTGCCAGCTGCCGTCCTCGAGCGCGACGGCCAGGATGTACATCAGGGAATGATCAAGGGTCTCCCGGCTGGCGTCCGGGTCGTACTTCTGCGGATCGTTCGCGCCGGAGCCGATCACATTGTGCGTGTGGTGGCTGGTGGTCACCACGATCTCGTCGATCTTGGTCGGGTCGGTGATCTTGGACCGGACCCGGATCGCCAGATCGATCAGCGCCTGCGCCTGGTACTCCGCCGAATGCGCCTTGGTGAACGTGTCCAGGATGCCTCGCTTCGGCTCGCCCGGCTCCGGCAGCGCCACCTGGTAGTCGGCGTCCGGCCCGTCCAGCAGCCAGGCGATCACGCCGTCCTCGCCCTCGTAGATCGGCGCCGGCGCGCCCTCGCCGCGCATCGCCCGGTCCACCGCCTCGATCGCGATCTTGCCGGCGAACGCCGGGGCGTAGGCCTTCCAGGAGGAGATCTCCCCCTTCCGGCTCTGCCGGGTCGCGGTCGTCGTGTGCAGTGCCTGGCCGACCGCCTGGTAGATCACCTCGGTCGACAGCCCCAGCAGGGTGCCGATCCCGGCCGCCGCCGACGGGCCGAGGTGCGCCACGTGATCGATCTTGTGGGCGTGCAGGCAGATCGCCCGGACCAGCGCCACCTGCAGCTCGTAGCCGGTGGCGATGCCGCGGACAAGATCACGACCGGCCTTCCCGGTGTGCTGGGCGACCGCGAGAATCGGCGGGATGTTGTCGCCCGGGTGCGCGTAGTCCGCCGCCAGGAAGGTGTCGTGGAAGTCCAGCTCCCGTACCGCCACGCCGTTGGCCCAGGCCGCCCACTCGGGCGAGTAGGCGCCGGCGATCCCGAACACCGTCGAACCCGGCTGGTACGGATGCGCCTCGGCCTGGTGCCGGGCGTGCACCACCGGGCCCCGCCGCAGCGAGGCCACGGCGACCGCCGCGTTGTCGATGATCCGGTTGCCGATCATCTCCACGACCTCCGGCAACACCTCGACCGGATCGACCGCGGTCTCCGCCAACCGCCACGCCAACTGCTGTTCCCGTGGCAACGCGTCCGCGGACGCCGCCACACCGACTCGAAGTGTCCTCACCCGGCCGAGTCTACGAAGACCGGCTCGGATCGGCTGAGGGTCACCCGGCGGCCCTCGACCAGCCCACCGCCGCGGCGGACATCCAGAAGGTGATCAGGTGTAGCTTCGTTCCTGAGGCAGACCCCATCCCCACGGAGAAAGGTTCGTCATGGCTGGCAAGTTCGAGGTGTACGAGGACAAGGCCGGCAAGTTCAGGTGGCGGCTGAAGTCGTCGAACGGACAGATCGTGGCCTCCGGCGAGGCGTACGAGACGAAGGCTGCGGCGATCAACGGGACCGAGTCGGTCAAGCGGGCCGCCGACGGTGCCACGGTGGACGACCAGACCGGGAGTTGACCCTCAGGGCTGGAGGCGTTCGGCCCGGAATCCGGCGCCGTCCTTGAGGTAGCGGAGCCGCCGGTGGAACCGGTCCGGGCTGCCGTGCCAGAACTCCAGCTCATCGGGTACGAGCAGCCAGGCGTGCCAGCCGGCCGGGCGCGGAATCGGCTCGGACGATGCGGCGAGCCGGTCCACGGTCTCGCGCAGGGCGGCGACATCGGCCAGCACGCCGGACTGGTGCGCCGTCGCGGCGACCGCCTGCGCTCCCCGCACCCGATCGGCGAACAGCCGATCGGACTCCGCGTCCCCGGCCGGGCTCAGCGTGCCGGCGATGGTGAGCTGCTGGAGCCGCTCCCGCCAGTAGAGATTGATCACCGCCCGCGGGTTCTCGGTCAGTTCGCGCCCCTTGCGGCTGGTCTCGGAGAATCCCATGATCACTCCGGCCGGCCCGATGTCCTTGATCAACAACGTCCGCGCCGAAACCCGGCCGGAGGCGGTCGCGGTCGCCAGGGTGGCCGCACGCGGCTCTCGTACACCCGTGGCTTCGGCTACGTCGACCCATTCCCGGGCCAGGGCCAGCGGGTCGGCCGGAGGCCGGTCGAATTCCGGCAGGGCCAGCGTCGAGTCTCCGGAAAGTGCTTCCATGCAAGCCATTGTGGCAGGACGGCCGTCGCCGGAACCGGACCAGGGAATCGGCTGGGACCGGGCAGCAGACCACCGGCCTGCTGGGCCCCGTCACCGTCGGCAGACCCGCCGGTGCTGATCACCTGGCGGGACCGACCGGCGGAAATGGACTGGACCGACCGACCGTCGGTCTGGTCTGATCCCGATCATGGCCGAGCACCGACCGCAGTTCGACGACGCCCTGGTCCGACGGCTGGTCGACGACCAGTTCCCGGAGTGGGCGAACCTGCCGTTGGAACGAGTGCTGCCGGGGGGTTCCGATCACGCGATCTACCGGCTCGGGTCCGACCTCTCGGTCCGGGTGCCGCGGCACTCCGGTGCCATCGACGATGCCGCGAAGGTCTCGTACTGGCTGCCGTTGCTGGCCCCGCGGCTGCCGCTGCAGCTTCCCGAGCCGGTGGCCGTGGGCAGCCCGGGTCACGGCTATCCGTGGTCCTGGCTGGTCTGCCGCTGGCAGGACGGCTCGGTCGCGACGGCCGACGAGTTCGCCGACTCCGTGGCTGCTGCGCTGCAGCTGGCGGAGTTCCTGGTGGCCCTGCGCGGGATCGACCTGGAGATCCCCGCCGGGTGGCGGGACCGGATCGCCCGGGGACCCATCAGCGGGCGGGACGCCGAGACGCGGGCCGCCATCGCGAAGGTCGGCGCGGACTTCGACCAGGCCGCGCTGCTCGCGGTCTGGGAGGAGGCCGTGGCCACCGAACCCGGTCCGCCGGGCTGGGTGCACGGCGACTTCCACAGCGGCAACCTGCTCGCCCGGGACGGCCGGATCAGCACCGTGCTGGACTTCGGCAGCTTCGGGTACGGCGATCCGGCGGCCGATCTCGGCATCGCCTACTCACTCTTCTCACCGGCGGTCCGGGAGCGGTTCCGCGAGGCCGTCGGGCTGGACGACGCGGCCTGGGCCCGGGCCCGCGGCGACGCCGTCGCGGGCGGCGTGATCGCCCACGCCGCGTACGCGGACACCCAGCCCCACATCCGCGCACTGACCACCCGGCAGATCGGCCAAGCCCTGCTCGGCTGACCGAAATCCAGCCGACCTCGCCCGTTCGGCGCCGAAGCGGGCCGTTCTGCGCGAAGTCGGCTGGATCTCGGTCACTCAGCCGCGGTCCAGACGATGCACAACCTCATCGTCCAAGGTGAGATCCAGCGCGTCGAGCACCTCCTCCAGCTGCGCGAGCGAGGACGCCCCGAACAGCGGGATCGGCTGCGGCTCCTGGCGCAGCAGCCAGGCCAGCACCACCTGGTTCGGCGTCGCGTCGAGCTCGGCGGCGACCTCGCGCAACGTCTGCAGTCGCTGGTACGCGCTCGGGTGGGCGTAGCCGCGGTCGGCCGGCAGCGGTCGCTCGGCGTGGCCGTAGCTGCCGGCCAGCAGCGGGCTGTAGGCGACCAGCGTGACGTCCGGGTGCTCGGTGACGTAGTCCAGCAACTCCAGGCCGGCGATCTCGGGGCGGTTGGCGAGCGGCGTCGGCCACAGGTAGGTGTACTCGGACTGGATCACGGTGAACCGAGGCAGTCCGTGATCATCGGCGATCCGCCGGGCCCGCTCCAGCCGCCACGGGAGGTAGTTGCTGCAGCCGATCAGGGACGTGACGCCCCGGTCGGCCAGCCGGCCCAGCGTGGTGGCGGTTTCCTCGAGCGGCGCGGTGCGGTCGTCGTAGTGGGCGTAGTAGAGGTCGAGCCGGTCGACCCCGAGCCGGTCCAGGCTGCCCCGGACCGCCTCCTCGATGGCGCGGCCGCTGAGGCCTTCCCAATGGGCGATCACGTTCGGGTCGTCGCCCTTGATCATCTTCGCGCCGCACTTGGTGGCCAGTACGAGTTGATCACGGATCCCGTTGGCGCGCAGCCAGTCGCCGAGCAGTTGCTCGCTCTCGTGGCCGGTGCCGGCCCATTGGTTGTAGTTGTCCGCGGTGTCGATGAACGTACCGCCGGCCTCGACGAACCGGTCGAGGATCTGGTACGCGGTCTCGCGGGGCGTCGTGGTGCCGAAGTTCATCGCGCCGAGGCAGAGGGCGCTGACCTGGCGCTGGGCGCCGTCCGGGCCGATCCGGCGTTCCGGAATGATCTTGGTCGTTGCGGGCATGCCTGCACCCTAGGCCGATCCGCGGCGCGCCGAACGGTCCGCTTCGAGCCGGACTTTCCGGTCCAATCCGGCTACCAGCCGGTGCGACCGTCAACCGCCTGGCGGAGCAGGTCGGCGTGCCCGTTGTGCCGCGCGTACTCCTCGATCATGTGCAGCAACTGCCAGCGCACCGACGCCGGCCGCCCGAAGACCGGGGCGTCGAACAGGTCGTCGAGCTCGAACCCGGCCGCGACCTCCCGACTCGCCGCGACCTCGTCGAGATAGCGGGCGTAGTCCGCGGCCGCCTGGGCCGGCTCGAGGTCACGGAGGTCCGCGCCGCCGGTCGGATAGACCCGCGCCCGATCCTCGGCACCCGCCATCGATCGGGTGAACCAGGTCCGTTCGACCTGGGTGAGATGCCGCAACAGACCCAGCAGGGACAGGTCGGACGGCGGCACGGCCCGGAGCGCCAGCTGCCCGCCGTTCAGTCCGGCGCACTTCAGCAGGAACGTGCTCCGGTGCAGTTCCAGCCGGGTGTCGATCATGGTCCGCTCGTCGGCGATCAGCAGGTCGTACGGATCGTCGCGATCCACGGCGGGCGCGGTCCAGGTCATCGGGAACTCCGTTCTCGAGGGTCGGCGCCGCCCATCCTGGCCCACGGCTCGGGCCTTGCGGCAAGCCCCGGAAGGCGTTATAACGGGGAGAAGAAGGCGGGCAGCGACCCCCGGCAAGATCAAAAACGTGTTGCCCACCGGGCCCGATCAAGGGAAACTCCGGCCGTGGACCTGCTGGACGACGACCAACGCCGACGCCTCGTCACCTACCATCCCGGCGCCGCCGAGTGGATCGAACAGCTGCCCGACCTGGTCCGGCACTACACCGCCCGGTGGCGGTTGACGGTGGGGCCGACCTATCGTCCCGGCGGTGATGCCAGTTGGGCGGCGCCCGCCGAGCGGGCCGACGGGACCCGCCTGGTGCTCAAGATCGCGTTGCCCGATCCCGACTTCGACCGTTCGCTGGCCGTGCTCCGGCACTACGACGGCCACGGCGCGGTCCGGGTCCACGAGGTCGACCCGGACCAGCGAGTGACCCTGATCGAGCGGGCCGAGCCGGGCACCACCGCGGCCGACCATCCGGCGGAGGTGGCCCTGGCCGCCGCGGCCGAGGTGTTGCCCCGGCTGTGGCGGCGGGACCCGGATCCGATGCTTCCAGTGCCCACCGTCCAGGACCTGGCCGCGGACCGGGCCGGGCGACTTCGCGAACGGGCCGACCGGCTCGGGCACCCGCTGCTCCGGGACGGCGCCGAGCTCTACGCCGACCTCGCCGTGCCGACCGCGGAGGACCGGCTACTGCACGGCGATCTCAATCAACGCAACGTGATCCGCGGCGAGCGGGGCTGGCTGGCGATCGACCCGCGCCCCTGTCACGGCGACCCGGCGCACGACCTCGCGGCCTGGCTGGTCAACCGCATCGAGGCCGAGCCGGACCCGGTCGGCCAGGCCCGACGGCTCGCCGCTAGCCTCGGGCTTCCGCAGGACCGGGCCATCCGCTGGCTCGCCGCGCAGACAGTGATGCTGTGCTCCTGGCTACTGGACAGCCGGGAGCCGGGCCCATGGGCCGGTTACGAGCGGGCGGCCCGCGCCCTGCTCACCGCAAGTTGATCAAGGGGGGACACGTGGACGTCGTCATGGCCGCCGAGCGCCGCCAGCGGGCGGCTGAGGCCATTCTCGCTGAGCTCGACCTGATCGGACGGTGGTCGGCCGTGGGCCGCCCGGTGCTGGTCGGTGCAACCTCGTACGGGCTGATGGTGGCGCCGGATCTCGATCTCGAGATCTTCTTCGACGGCGACCCGTCGGTCGAGGCCGGCTTCGCCGTGCTGGCGGCCTGCGCCGCACATCCGTCGACCAGCCGCGCGGCCTTCTCGAACCACCTCGACGGACCCGACCAGGGCCTGTACTTCAAGCTCGGATACCGGCACCAGGGTGAGGAGTGGAAGGTCGACATGTGGGCGCTCCGCGAAGATCATCCCGGACCGCTGTCCTCCTGGCTGGTCGAGCCGATGCGCGCCGCACTCGGACCGGAGTCGCGCCGGTCGATCCTGACGATCAAGCAGCAGCTGGCCCACCGGCCGGATCTGCGGTGCGGCTCCATCCACGTCTATCGCGCGGTCCTGAGCGACGGCGTACGGACCTTCGAGGAGTTCCAGGCCTGGCGGGCCGGTCAGGACACCGAGTCGTTGATCGACTGGCGCCCTTGATCATCACCGCATGGTCGGCCGCGCCTGGACGAAGGTCCAGCGATGCCCCTCCGGGTCCTCGGCGACATAGCTCCGGCTGCCGTGCAGCGCAATCTCCGAGATGATCACCGCACCCGCCTCCCCGGCCCGCGCGCGGTGAGCCTCGAGATCATCCACGTGGACCCACACCTCGTGCGTCACCGGCGTGCCGGCCGGCGGCTCACCCTGCAGCGGGAACAAGATCAACAACGAGTCGCCGATGTGCAGATCGATCCAGCCCGACCCCGCCCCCTCCGGAACGCGGTCGACGTCCCACGAACCGAGCCCGAAGGCGGACCGGAGCCAGCGGGCCGCGGCAGCGGGATCCCTGTAGTACAAGGCGACGCCGAGTCTGCCGATCTCCCGCGGCGTCCGCGGCGCCGAGTCCCGGCGCCGGGTCCAGGCCAGGAAGGTGGGCAGCATCGCCACCCAGCCGAAGCCGAGTCCGGCCGGGTCTCCGCCGGGCACCAGGCGTTGCGTCACGCTGACCCGGGTGCCGTCACCGACCGGCTCGAAGCGGACCACGGTCTCGGTGTCCTGCAGCCTGTCCCGCAATGCCAGCAGTGCACCCGGCTGCCACTCGGTGA
This sequence comes from Microlunatus sp. YIM B11417, assembly GCF_059617205.1. Lineage (NCBI taxonomy): Bacteria > Bacillati > Actinomycetota > Actinomycetes > Propionibacteriales > Propionibacteriaceae > Microlunatus > Microlunatus sp. YIM B11417. The sequence goes on along the minus strand of NZ_JCAMPJ010000002.1, from coordinate 504,339 downwards.
TCCGCGCCGTCTCCAGTTGATCACCGGACGCCTCGTCGTAGATCTCGAGCATCCGCCCACCGACGCCGGGCTCCAGCCGCAGTTCGGCAAGCCGGGACGCGTCGTAGGCGTTGATCGGGCCGCGAACCCACCACAGGTCGATCTCCTCGGTGAAGATCCGGAAGGCCGTCTCGGGATCCGCCGCGACCTCGACACTGGACTCCGCGGACGTCCTGGTCATCGGTCGGCACCCCTCTCCTGCCGCGCCGGAACCCTTAGGTCCGCGTACGCCTTGAAGCCCGCGAGTTGATCATCCCAGCCCGCCGGCAGCCGGCCGAGCCAGCCGACCAGCGGCGCGATTCCCTGCGTGCGCAGGCGGAACAGCCGGATCCGGGCGTCGTCCGGCACCCGCTCGTCCGCGACCAGCCCCGCCTGCAACAAGGTGCGCAGGTGCCGGCTGATGATCGGCGGCGACACTCCGAGGGCCTCGGCGAGCTCCCCGGGCCGGTGGGCCCGGGCGCTCAACAGGTCCACGATCCGCCGCCGGACCGGATCGGCGAGCGCGGCCAGGACCACGTCCACGACATCCTGATCTGTCTCCACAAGGAGAATAGTTGCACATTTCGTTAATGATTGGCAGCATGGTCGCCATGACCGAGGCAGCAACGACGCAGCAGCCGACCTTCACCCCGATGCTGGCCTACGAGGACGCGAACGCCGCCATCGCCTTCCTCACCGAGGCCTTCGGCTTCACCGAGACCATGCGCCTGGTCGGTGACGACGGGCGGATCGGGCACGCCGAGCTCTCGTACGGGAACGGCAAGATCATGCTCGTCGACTTCGACCGGGGCTACCAGGGCCCGCGGCACCACGCCGAGACCTGCGCCGCGGCCCGGCAATGGCTCGACAACCCGTACGTCGTCAACGGGGTGTATGTGATCGTCGACGATGTGGAGACGCATTGCGAGCGGGCGCAGGCCGCCGGAGCGACCGTGCTGTCGGGCCCCGAGGACACCCCGCACGGCAAGCTCTACCGCGCCGCCGATCCCGAGGGTCAGCGCTGGATGTTCAACCAGCCGCCGGGCTAGGAGTTGATCAAGATCAGCGAGGCCAGGCACCCGGCTCGCCTCGTTGTCGCCGATGTCCCCCGCTGTGGCCGATCTGGCCGGATCCGACACGTACACCCCCACAGCGGGGGACATCCGCGACAAAGCGTCTAAAGTAGGCGGCTCAGGGCGTGGCCTGCGCCTCACCTCCTCTGGTTCCGACCCCAGCACGGACCGTTCAAGGAGGCCAAGGGACTCGGTCTCGGGCCGCTGTCAGATGACCCGTGCGTTTCGTTCGGCCGGCTGGGGAGACCGGTGCGAAGCGTGGGAGGCCGGATGACAGCCAACAGGCGTTTCAAACAGCGGGTACGCGCCCGCGCAGCCCGGACCGGTGAGTCCTACACCGTTGCCCTCCGGCACTTCCGAGCTGATCAAGGAGTGCCCATGTCCATCGTTCAACGCAACCGCTCCGGTGCCGGCGACGTCCTGCTCCGGTTCGCCGTCGCCCAGACCACCTTCCGGGAGGATCCGCGGGATCCGGCCGGGTTCCGCGCCGCCGGGGCCGAGGTGCGCGAGCTGCTCACCAGGGCCAGGGCTCAGGGAGCCCGGCTGGTCCTGTTCCAGGAGGGGACGCTCTGCTTCCCGGCGAAGCGGAGGCTGTCCGGCGATCCCGACCGGATGGCCGAGGCTGATTGGACCAGGTTCGACTGGGCCGCGCTCGCCGAGGAGCTCGACTCGATCGCCGAGACCGCCGCCGACCTGGGGATCTGGGTCGTGCTCGGGGTGCCGCAGCCGTCGAGCGGTCCGCGGCCGTACACCGGGCTGCTGGTGATCGACGATCACGGCGCGACCGTGGGTCACTACGGCGAACGTGTCCTGTCCCGCACGAAGGCCGACTTCCTCTACCGGGCCGGTGGCCGAGGTCTGTTGATCACGGTCGACGGCGTCCGGCTCGGCCTGGCGTCCGGCCTGGAGGCCTTGTTTCCTTCGGTTTTCGAGCAGTACGCGGCGCAGGACGCGGATGCGGTCCTGTTCGCCACCGGCGGCCGTGGCGAAGCGAAGCAGCGCCAGTGGCTGATCGAGCAGGCGGTCGCGCACGCCCGGGGCAGCCTGCTCTGGCTCGGTCTCGCGGTGTCCGGCGACCCGGCCGCCGCGGGCTCCGGCATCGCGGCGCCGAACGGTCACTGGGCCGGCCGTTGTGAGCCCGGCGATCGGTCCGGTCTGGTGGTCGCCGAGCTGACCGACTCGGTCGACCAGATGTCCCGGGCCTGGCACCGCGAGTCGGCCGGCCGGCTGGCCGCCCGCTGAATCACCGAAGACCGGGACGGGCGCCCGAGGTTGCGCAAGGAATCTCGGGCGTCCGTGTCCGATCGGGGCGCCGTTCTTCGTGGATGGGGTGAGTGGCGGCCTTACGATGGGCGCGCCCGACCTGAGGAGACGATCAGACGATGCAGTTCTTGCTTTCCGTGATGGGCAACGAGACCAACGCGGCAACACCGGAGGAGATGGCCGCCACCGGCGAGTTCAATCGGCGGCTCGAAGCGGCCGGGCAGTTCGTCTTCGGTGACGGGCTCGCGGCGCCCAGCACGGCGACGGTGGTCGACGCGCGCGGCGAGCAGCCGGTGTTCACCGACGGTCCGTTCCTGGAGACGAAGGAATACCTGGCCGGCTTCTGGATCATCGAGGCCCCGGATCAGGAGACGGCGCTCAAGCTCGCCGCCGAGGGATCGAAGGCCTGCAACGGAGTGGTTGAGGTCCGGCCGTTCCAGACCTTGTGAGCACGTTGGACGCCGAGGAGGCGATCACCCGGGCGCACCACGAGGAGTGGGCGCGGGTGGTGGCATCCCTGACCAAGCGATTCGGTGATCTTGACATCGCCGAGGAATCGGCCGCCGAGGCCTTCGCGACCGCCGTCGAGCGGTGGCCCGTCGACGGCGTGCCGCCCAACCCCGGTGCCTGGCTCACCACCACCGCCAACCGCCGCGCCATCGATCGGATCCGGCGCGAGAGCAAACGCGACGACAAGCAGAAGGAGGCTCAGCAGATGTACGACACCGAACCGCCCGAGCCTCTCGGCGCGATCGAGGACGAACGGCTCCGGTTGATCTTCACCTGCTGCCATCCCGCCCTCGCCATGGAGGCCCGGGTCGCGTTGACCCTGCGGATGGTCGGCGGGCTGACCGTACCGGAGATCGCCCGGGCCTTCCTGGTCCAGGAGTCGGCGATGGGTCGGCGGATCACCCGGGCCAAGGACAAGATCAAGGCGGCCAGGATCCCGTATCGGGTGCCGGACGCCGAGGACCTGCCGGCCCGGGTCTCCGGCGTGCTCTCCGTCCTGTTCCTGGTCTTCAACGAGGGCTACCTGGCGACCAGCCCGGACACCGATCCGATCCGGCACGAGCTGACGACGGAGGCGATCCGGCTGACCCGGCTGATCCGCACCCTGCTGCCCGCGGACGGCGAGGTGGCCGGGCTGCTGGCCCTGATGCTGCTCACCGAGGCGCGCCGGGCCGCCCGGGTCTCGTCGACCGGCGAGCTGGTGACGCTGGACGAGCAGGATCGCGGCTCCTGGGACCCGGACCTGATCACCGAAGGACATCAGCTGGTACGGGAGCGGATCGCCACCGGCGTGGCGCCGGGGCGCTATCAACTGCTGGCCGCGATCAACGCCGTGCACACCTCGGTCCGGGACATGCGGGACACCGACTGGTCCCAGATCGTCGCGCTCTACGACCAGTTCGTCCGGATCGACCCGTCGCCGATCGTGGCGCTCAACCGAGCCATCGCGGTCGCCGAACTCGACGGGCCCGAGGTGGCCCTGGCCATCGTCGACCGGCTGTCGGAGAAGTTGATCAACTACCACGCCTACCACGCGGCCCGGGCCGATCTGCTGCGCCGGCTCGGCCGCAGTCAGGACTCGCGGGCCGCCTACGACCGGGCGATCGAGCTCGCCGGCAACACGGCCGAGACCGCCTACCTGACCCGCCGGCGCAACCAGCTGGGCTAGGGTCGAAGTCCGAGGGGATGATCATGGACTACACCCGGATCCCGATCGCCGACTGCCCGACCGGCACCGAGGGCGAGCTGATGCTGTTCGCGCTGGACCGGGTGCACCGGCAGTTCGCCTGGAAGACCGGCGGGTTGGACGCCGATCAGCTGCAGCAGCGACATCCGCCGTCGAAGCTGACGCTGGCCTGGCTGGTCAGCCATCTCATCAGGGTCGAGTCCGACTGGACCGCCCAGGCCGAGGGGCGGTCCCACGAGGAGTCGCTGGACGGCATCGACTGGGACGAGGTCGGTCGGCAGCCGGAGCGCCTCTACGGCCTCTGGTACGACACCATCGCGCGCACCCGGCGGTCCTGGGCGACCATGATCGAGAACGACGGCCTGGACACGGTCGTCGCCTGGGGCGACGACTACTCGGTGAACCGGCGGCGGGCGCTGACCGACATCCTCGAGGAGAACCTGCTGCACACCGGGCAGGCGTCGCTGGTCCGGGAGGCCGTCGACGGGCTGATCGGCAACGATCCGCCGTAGACCTCAGTCGATCATGATCACGAGCTGCGCCTCGCCCGGCGCCGGGAACGGAAGCGTGATCACGATCCGGCCCTCGCCCAGCTCCGCCGACCCGTCCTTCGTGTACGGATTGTGCGGCAGCACCGGCCACTCGATCACCGCCTCCGCAGGAACCCGCACCCGCCAGCCGCGGTGGGCGAACCACCCGTCGCAGTCGGCGCCGGTGAGCCGGAGCGGCGTCGCGTCGAGCGTCCCACCATGATCACCGGCCCGCCATGGCTCGCCCGGCTGCGCGACCAGAGCAGCGTGCGCGGCGATCGGCCGGTCGGAGGTGCCTTGCACCGCGTACCGCACGGTGGCGGTGTCGTCGGCGAGTTCGAGCCGGACCGACACCGGCACGCCGCCGTAGTCGAGTTCCAGTCCGAGTTCGTCCGGCCGCAGCGCCGCCGAGGCCGGTAGGTGGTCCAGCCCGGGCCGTACCGAGAAGTCGGGATCCTCGTCCCCCGCCCGATGCGCCAGCAACGCCGGATCGCCGACCGTGAAGGTCGACCACGCCGGCTGCAGCCGGGTGTTGCTGCCGCTGATGATCAAGCCGACGGCGTCGTGATACACGGACAGATGTGCCTGCCGGTCCTGGATCCACCGGTTCGGGCCCTGCGGGCCGTGGTAGGCCGAGATGGCGGCGAACCAGGGGGATCGCCGCTCCACCAGGGCGTCGTCGTCACCGAGGACGAACCGGTGCTCGGTCCGTTCGGCCGCGACCTCCTCGGCCGCGCCGTCCTGCCCGTACCTGATCATCGAGGCGATGGTGTCGGCCGCCACCCGGCCGCCGGCCGGGCGTTGCACCCGGTGCAGCCAGCGCAGATACCCGCGGCCGACCGGCGAGGCCAGGAACCCGACGCTCGGCGAGGCCTGGCTGTGCCGGTAGTAGTTCCGCTCGTCGACGGTCTCCACCAGTGTCCCGTCGGGGTAGGTGAGGTTGGCGTGGAACGCGGCCGCCCGTTCCAGCGCGGGCAGCACGGCCTGGTCACCGGACAGCCCGAGATAGCAGCCGAGGGCATCGACGTAGACGACGTTGTACGCGACGACCGGCCCATGGTGCTCGGACCAGAAGCCGGCCGGGTCCTGCTCGGCGACGGTCCGGTGCAGGTAGTCGGTCGCCGCGGCGGCCCAGTCGTCGCGATCGAGCACCTGCGCCGCCGCGTACACGCCCATCGCATGGTGGGCCGGGATGTTGCGGATCGGCTCCGTGAGCGCGGTCGCGACGATCCCGTCGACCGCGGTGGTCAGCGCGGAATCCCAAGCAGCACGGCGATCCGCGGGCATCGCGTCGCGGATCAGCCCCCAGGCCCGGATCCACCGCGAGTAGGTCCACGGCATGTAGATCGGGCCCCAGGTCGAGTTGTCCTTCTTCCGGAACTCGAACTGGCCGCGCTCGTCCGCGACGTCGATCAGGGCGTCGCCGCCGGCGATGATCGCGGCGAGCAGATCCTGATCATGGTGGTACGGATTCGGTCGCTCGGCCGTCGGCTCGGTGGCCCAGGCGACCGCGAGCGGCCACAGCACGTTCTGATCGATCACGATGAACGGCTCGGTGCCGAACCGGCCCGTCGCGCGGTCCTGGCTCGCGAGAATCTCGGGAATCTGGGCGAGGAAGTCGGGCCACAGTTCGGTGACGAGCGCGTTGACGGAGGTCCCGTCGATCATGGAGATGCTCCTCGGCCGCCCCGGGGTCGACCGGGGCGGGTGGGTGTCAGCCCGACGACTGTACCGAGTTGATCACCGGCCGACGGCCGCCTCGGAGCTTCGTCTCACCGGGCGGGCAACACCCGGTCAGGAGGCTTCGCGGAGGTCGAGGCTGAAGCCCGGATACTGCGGATAGTCGCCGATCCGGTCGGCCGCCAGCCCGAGGGACTCGTAGAACGCGACCGCGTCCCGGCTTGCCTGCCAGTGCAAGATCATCGGCTCCGGCCGGCTCCGGGCCCAGCCGAAGACACCGTCCATCAACTGCCGGCCGACGCCGCGCCGCCGGACCTCCTCGGCGACGTAGAGGTCGTGCAACCGGCCGATCGTGAACCGCAGCCGGAGATTGGGCCCGTAGTCCTGGGCGAGGGCGTACCCGACCGGCCGCGCGTCCATGATCGCCAACAGCAGGCAGTAGTCCGCCCGGTCGACCAGCCCGGCGTAGCGGTCCCGGAACAACCGGTCCGGCAGGTCGATCATGCCGGGGTCGAATCCCTCACTGACGGTCCGGAAGTCGGCCACGTCGCCGGCCGTCGCGCGTCGTACGACAGCTTTGCTCGTCATGACGGCACGATGCCAGTCCGGGGCGGAGCGGCACCAGCGAAATAGGTCAGGCGTCGTGTTCCTGGAGCAGTTCGTTGAGCCGTTTCAGGACCCGCAGCTGGGCCGGGTGATAGAGGTCGATCATGGCCTGGGCCATCGCGTCGCCGGCCCGGCGGGCACCGAGCGGTGAATCGGCCAACGGGGCCCGAGCCCACGGATTCCCGGCCCGGGACTTGATCACGATCGGCAGCAGTCGGTTCGCCAGGTCCTCGATCCGGTCGTCGTCGGCGTCCTCGGGCAGGGTTTCGAAGTCGGCCTCGGTGTCGTCGTCGTTCGGCTGGCTGACCAGGTCGCGGAACTGCTCTTGGACGCGTCGCTGAACACGGTCGAGAAGACCATCAGCAAGGATCGTTGCCGGTCCGAGAGGTCCCGGGCGATCGGCGCGAACTCCGGCGGGACGTAGGCCGGTGCGCGATGCCTCATGCTCACCGCGAGTTCCGCCCGGATCCGGTTCAGCCGGTCGACGGTCGCCTCCAGTTCCGCGTCCAGCACCTTGATCGCCTGATCCGGGTCCTCGTCCGCCCGGCCCATCGTCGCCACGTCCGACAGCGGCACGCCGAGTTCGCTCAGCCGCCTGATCTGGAGCAGCCGGACCAGGTGGGCGACCTCGTACTGCTTGTAGCCGTTCGACCGCCGCTCCGGCAGGTCCAGCAGCCCGAGCTGGTGGTAGTACCGGATCGCCTTCACGGTGGTGCCGGCGAGGTCGGCGAGCTGTTGGGTGCTCCAGGCCATGGGCCCAGTCCACACTCTGCCCCTGGGGCAGAGTCAAGGCCGATCACCGGGCTTGACCCTGCCCCGGGGCCAGGGTCTGAAGTGGTCGGCATGCGAATCCTGCGCGAACCCCTGCGAATCATCCGTGCCAACCTGCGGGCCTACCTCGTCATGAACGCACTCGTGTACGGGCTCTGTCTGATCGGCATGGCCGCGGCGATGATCTTCCCCGAGCTGAACACGGCCCAGCAGACGATCATGAACGACAACGGCACCACGGCACTGGTGACCTCACTGCTGTCCAACGTCTGGCTGTTCGCCTTGACGATCTTCGCCGTCAACGTGGGTACGGCCGCGCTGCCGGCCATCCTGCTGCCGTCGATGATCGTCCCGTTCTCCGGCATCGCCGTGTTCGCCTACCGTGCCTTCAATTTCGGCGTGACCCTCGCGCCGGTCAGTGAGGACGCCGCGAAGGTACTGATCCCGCACTCGCTGACCATGATCATCGAGTTCCAGGCCTACGTCCTCGTCATGCTGGCCGCCTACCAGATCGGCAAGGCCTGGCTGTGGCCCAGGACGGTCGGGGCGGGCACCCGGCGGCAGGCCTATGTCCGCGGCCTGCAGCAGGCCGGCTGGGTGTGCCTGCCCGCGCTGGCCCTGTTCGTCGTCGGCGCGGCCTACGAGGCGTTTGAGATCATCTACCTGGTGCCGCCTCTGCTGCGGGGCTGACGATAGCGTGGAGCCCATGTGCGGCATCGTCGGAATGGTCGCGGGCGGCCCGGTCAACCAGCGGCTCTACGACGCCCTCCTGCTGCTGCAGCACCGCGGCCAGGACTCGACCGGCATCACCACCGCGGACGGGTCGACGTTCCACCAGTCCAAGGCCCGCGGCCTGGTCCGGGAGTCCTTCCGGACCAGGGACATGCGGTCGCTGCTCGGCAACGTCGGCCTCGGCCACGTCCGGTACGCGACGAAGGGCGACGCGGCCAACGAGCAGGAGGTCCAGCCGTTCTACGTGAACGCGCCGTACGGGATCTCGCTGGTGCACAACGGCAACCTGACCAACACCCGGGAACTCGCCGAGGACCTGTTCCACATCGACCGTCGACACATGAACTCGACCAGCGACACCGAGATGCTGCTCAACGTCCTGGCCACCGAGTTGCAGGGCCAGCTCGAGGGCCTGGATCTCGATCCCGACCAGATCTTCCGGGCCGTCGCCCAGGTGCACGAGCGGATCGAGGGCTCGTACGCGGTGATCAGCCTGATCGCCGGCCACGGCCTGCTCGCGTTCCGGGACCCGTTCGGCATCCGGCCGCTGGTGATCGGCAAGCGCACCGAGAACGGCCGGGACTCCTGGATGGTCGCCTCCGAGTCGGTCGCGCTGGAGGGCTCCGACTACCAGCTGGTCCGCGACGTCGCCCCGGGCGAGGCGATCTTCATCTCGTCGGACGGCGAGTTCTTCGCCCGCCAGTGCGCCACCGCCCCGCGGTTGGTCCCGTGTTCGATCGAGTACATCTATCTGGCCCGGCCGGATTCGATCATGAACGGGATCTCGGTCTACGAGGCCCGGCTGCGGATGGGCGAGCGGCTCGCGCAGACGATCAAGGAGCAGCTGCCGCTCGGCGACGTCGACGTCGTGATGCCGGTCCCGGACACGGCCCGGCCGGCCGCCATGCAGGCGGCACGGACGCTCGGGATCGACTACCGGGAAGGGTTCTACAAGAACGTCTACATCGGCCGGACCTTCATCATGCCCGGCCAGGCACAGCGCAAGCAGAGCGTCCGGCAGAAGCTCAACGCGATGAGTTCGGAGTTCGCCGGGAAGAACGTGTTGATCATCGAGGACTCGGTGATCCGCGGCACCACGTCACGGGAGATCATCGACATGGCCCGCCGGTGCGGGGCCAACAAGGTGACCTTCGCCTCCGCCGCGCCGCCGGTCCGGTTCCCGCACGTGTACGGCATCAACATGCCGACCCACGGCGAACTGATCGCGCACGGCCGTGAGCCCGCGGAGATCGCCAAGCATCTCGGCGCCGATCACCTGGTCTACCAGGACCTGGCCGGCCTCGAGTCGGCCATCCTGGCGAACTCGGAGGTGACCGAACTCGAGGTGTGCTGCTTCACCGGCGACTACGTGACCGGCACCGTGACGCCCGACTACCTGGACTGGGTCGGCCAGAACCAGAGTTCCTGACTCAGCCGGCGGCCGCGGCGTAGATGCGGTGGTCGACCAGGTTCCCGTTGAAGCCCTGGTCGTCCGGATCGGCCCGGAACACGTCGTGCAGGAAGCCGCGGTGGTCCGGATCGAGCTGCACCGCGAAGCCGTTGCCGACGTCGATCGGGAGCCGGCCCTGCCGGCCGGCGAGGTGCGCCAGCTCGGCGGCTCGGTGCATGGTCTCCCCGGTGTAGCTGACGTTGCCGCCGGTCTCGGTACCCGGGTCCGTGTTGATCATGATCAAGGGGCCGTAGTCGATCCCGATGCCGTACGCGAGCGTGAAGGAGCCGTCGTAGCGCCGGAGCTGCCGGTTGATCAACCAGCGCACCGCGTTCACGCGCGCGGCGAGGTCGAGCACGATACCGGCGTCCGCACCGGTCGGGGTGTCGTAGACGGCCCAGACCCGATCTCCGGTGCTGCCCACGTGGCGTACCCGCGGATCGGTCAGGACGTCGATCAACTCCGATACGAAGGCCCGGTAGAGCCGGGCCAGCTGAACGCCGCTGGACCGCAGGGCCAGCTCGTGCGAGCCCCGTACGTCGACGAAGATCACCGTTCCGCGGACGATCGCGCCGGGTCCGTGCACCCGGCCGGGAACGTCCGGGCTCTCCTCGATGGGGTCGGCCAGTGCCGCACTGATCCGCTCCGTCGCCGCCGCGATGTCGTACGTCTCCAACGGCTGGGTGCCGCTCGTCATGACTGCTCCCGTTCCGCCCGTGCCGCGCTCGCCCCGCCCGCCGGTGACTCGGCCGCCGATGATCGTTCGCCGTTCTCGATCACCTGGGCATCCGCGCCGTGCACGACCACGCGGGCGGACGGCTCCGCGCCGGCCCGGTCCCGTGCCGCCGCGACGGCCAGCTCCTTGGCGTTGAACACCTCCGGGTCCCGGCCCTCCTGGACGAGCTCCCAGTGACCGGCCTTCGACACCACATGGACTTCGGTCTCAGCCATGCCCGACACCTCACTCTCGCTGACGGCGCTCCGACGCGCTCGACGGCCGAGGACGGGGAAACCCGGCCGGAACGCGTCGAAGCCCCGATCGAGGAACGCGGGGAACATTCCTCCAGCCGGCACGTACCCAGTCGCCGCCTCCGGAAACCTCTGATCACCGGCCGGTCGGATCGCGTGTGCCTCGGCCCAGGACCAGAGCCCGTCGTACGGTTCCGTCACTCACCCGGCCAGGCGTGGCGGCTGTCCCGCGAAGCGGCCTGCGTCATCGCGGCGTCGGCACGATCGAAGAGAGTCGCGGCCGGAACGACCAACAGGTCGATCCGGCGGCTGGCGGCCGTACCGGTGAACGCGGACACCAGGCCGATCGAGTGGCTGGCGAAGTAGGCCACCTGGATGACGCGGCCCTCCACACCGAGCCGGTGCGGCTCGGGGCTCCAGTCGCCGCGGTGCAGCACGATGCGGACGACCGGGCCGTGCAGATGATCAAGGGCGAGGATCAGGCCCGGCAGCTCCGCCACCGGATCCGCCGACCGCGGCCACCACCCGCCATCCAGCAGTCCGTACGAACTCCTGCCACGGCGCAACCGCAACCGCGGTGTCGTCGGCTCTGTCAGCGAAGTCGTGATCGCGTTGTCGTCGGGATCGACCATCGAACGGTCCCCTGACCGAGATCGCCGGCGGCGGCGCAAGCCCCGCCGCGGAATCCTGAATCCGGGCCGGCGTGGCTGGCATCTCAAGCCGGGATGCCATCGGTTCCGGATCTGCTCGAAGTCTACGCCGACCCTCCGCGGCGAGCCTGTCAGCGCGACCGGCGACCCCGGGGAACTCCTTCGCCGGCGGCCGGTCCTCCTGGTGTGGCCGGAGTCTGGCCCGCACCGCCCGGGCCGGGCCCGCCGTCACGCGTGTTCCCCGGGTAACGGATCTCGGTATGGTCGGCCCGCTCCCGCCCGAGCGCGGAGTCGTGGAAGTCGATCTGCCATTCGTCGGGCCAGGCCCGGTCGACGATCACCGCGGGCCGCCAGCTCCCGGTCAGCCGGTCCAGGACCTCCACCGCGGTCCGGTCGGGATAGGGGTTGGCGTCGGCGAGATAGTCGGTGATCAGATCGGCGTCGGATCGAGGCCCGGACGCGGTCGCGTCGATGCTGCACTGCAACGCGTCCGCGGCCGCATAGCGCCGAGCCTGCTCGAGGACCTCGGCCCGAGTCACCGCTCAGCCCTCGGCCGGGTCTCGCCCGCCGCGCTCGGCGAGCCGGTGTTCATGACCAGGATCTGCATCGCTTCCTCCTCCGGTAGGCCGCGTGGCGGTGTACCACGTGGTGTCACACGCTCGGCCGGCGAACCTCGGTCCGAAGTTGATCTTGACTCCCGCAAGGTGTGCCTGGGGCGAACGCTACCCCTCGGCCCTGACCATGGGCCGATCGGCCCGGCGGTCCTGGCCGGGTGGCACCGCTGCCGCCGCCTGGTGGCAGGCTGAGGGGAGGCCCGCTCACGGCGGGCAGCGTGAGCCGCGAGGAAGGAGACGCCATGGGCGAGGAGCGGACGCTGCAGAGCCTGATCGAGATCGTTCGGCTCGTCGAGGAACGCGACGAGGTCGTCCATGTGCGTTACTCACGCGGACCCGAGGCCGACGCCGACCAGGCGAGCCGCGACTTCGAGGCCGAGGTCGATCTGCCGGGGCTGTCGGTGAGCACCGTGACGCCTCCGCCCTGGTGGACGCGGTCGACGGTGGACTGGGTCGCCCGTCGCCTGTGCAAGTACCTCGATCTCGGCCAGGACCCTGGCAACCGGCCCTGGCTGCTGGTCGGGCGCGAAGTGGGGACGGGACCCGATCACGAGCCGCTGGTCGTCGACCCGACCTCGCTCGGCTGGGTCGGCGATGCCGCGGTCGACGAAGCGCGCCGGCACTATGCGCTCGCGTTCCGCGGGGACGGGTTGAAGGACAAATGATCACTCGTCGGCTGATCCTCACTCCGCGACGACGCGGAGTGTCTTGACCGAAGGATCCACCGCATCGGGCACGTGCATCCCGGCCTTGACGCCGCTGGCCAGGTAGTCGACGACCTCCCGGTTGATCCGTTCGCCCGGGGCGATGACCGGTACGCCGGGCGGGTAGGGACTGATCAGTTCGGCGGCGATCCGCCCGACGCAACGGCGGAGCTTGACCTGATCGGTCGGTCCGAAGAACGCGTCGCGGGGCAGCATGACGTTGTCCAGTTCGAAGGAGCCCGGCGGCGGCAGCTTCACCTTCCGCGGCCGGCCGAGTGCGTCGGCCTCCCCCGCCAGCCGCCGCAGCGAGTTCACCAGCAGCGCCTCCGTGTCGGCGTTGTCGGCATGGGTCAGCCGGGGACCGATCCGGCAGGTGTCGGCCGAGCCGACGTCGATCCGGCAGGCGGCCCGGAGCCATTCCGCGGCCTGGTAGCCGGTGATGCCGAGCCCGCGGACATCGATGGTCACGGCGAGCGGGTCGAGGTCGTACGCACCCTGAGGCCGGATCACCTCCCGGCCCATCGGCTCGAGCCCCGGCAGCCGGCCGATCGCCGTACGGACCCGCGCGGCCCGCTCCAGCGCCCGGCCGAGCAGGTCGGCTCCCTGCTCCACCATGTAGCGGCGCCAGCCGTCCAGAGCGGCGTACACCAAGGGCGACGAACTCGTGGTCCCCAGCAGGTCCTCCCGCGCCTTCAGCACCTCCGGAGCGACCCGGTCGCCCTGGAGGTGGAAGACGGAGGACTGCTCGATCGCGCCACCCATCTTGTGCACGCTGGTGACGACCAGATCGGCGCCGACGTCCATGCCCCAGGCGGGCAGGTCGGCGTGGAACGGCAGATGCGCGCCCCAGGCCTCGTCCACGATCAGCGCCAGGTCCTGGGCGTGGCACACCTCGGCGACGCCGGCGATGTCGGCGCAGGTGCCCCAGTCGGTCGGCGTGATCAACACCATGCCCTTGGCGTCGGGGTGCTGCTGCAGCGCTCGCCGTACGTCCTCGGGCTCGGGCGGATGGGCCAGCGCCAGGTCCTCGTCGAAATGGGGATGGACCCAGACCGGTTCGATGCCGGCGATGATCACGCCCGCGATCACCGACTTGTGCGCGTTGCGCGAGACCAGCAGCTTCTCCCCCGGCCCGGCGACAGAGATCATCGCGCTCTTCACCGACAGCGAGCTGCCGCAGGTGGAGAAGAAGGCATGATCAGCATGCACCGCCTCGGCCATCAAGGCCTCGGCCTGGCCGAGCACGTCCTGCGACTCGCGCCGGTCGTCGAGCCCGTTCAACATCAACACGTCGGCGGCGAACATCCCCTCGCCCAGAATGTCGATCACCCGAGGATCGACCCCGCGACCCTGCTTGTGACCCGGCGGCCCGTACACCACGTCCCCGCGACGCCGGAACTCCAGCAGCGCCTCCAGCAGCGGTACCCGCGACTGATCCATGGCCGGCCTCCTCGAATCGATGAGAACCCCCGTACCCGGAACCCCCTACCCAGTTCGAGCCTGCCGAATCCCGGGCAGGTCCCGGCGGGGAGTTCTCGTGACGTGTCAGGATTCGGCATCGACGTCGGCGTGATCGGCCTGTCGGTCGCGACCGCCTGGTGCTGCGTCGGACCGGCCGTTGATCACCCCGCGGTTTGGCGGCGTCCCGGACGGGGTACCGGGTCCGCATGACCGCTTCCGGGTGCCGCCAGGGTCGTCTGGTGGCTCGGAGCCGGGCTGAGTCTGGCCGGGCTGGGGTGTCTGGCCTGGGCCGGGTGCCCGTTGCTCGGCGACGACTTCGAAGCGACGTACCAGCAGAAGTCGGTCTGCATCCGGCTCGGCACCGCCGCGGCGATGGCCGGATTCGCCGTCACCACGGTGGTCGTCCTGCTGAGCTCCGCGGTCTAGCGGCGGAACGTACAGACCGTGTGCGACGACCAGGACCACGAGCAGCACCACTGCCGCCGGCCCGGCGATCACCATGACCGGAGATCGCCAGCCGTACTGCGCCCCATGGCCGAGCATGAAGATCAACAGGGTCAGCCCACCCGTCGTCAGCAGCCCGCCCGCGACCTGGACGCGAGAAGCATGTCACCACGATCGGTACGTTGATCAGGAAGATCCAGGGCCACCCGAACAGTTCGGTGATCACTCCACCGCCGACCATCCCGGTGCCGACGAGTCGGCGGCACTTCTGCTGGGTACAGCCTGATTCCGTACACCGATGAGAATTCGGAGGGTCAGGATGTCGTGGTGGTCCAGGCATCCGTCGCCGGCGGTGGCGCTCGGAGCGCTGAGCGTATCGGCGTCGTCGGTGCTGATCGATCTTTCCGGCGGGTCGCCGGGCACCGTGACCTTCTACCGCTGTGTGCTCGCCCTTCCTGCCCTGGCAGCGTTGTTCGTCTGGGAGCGACGCGTCGAGGGACCGCCGCCAGGACGGCAGTACCTGCTGGCCACGATGGCCGGCGTCCTGTTCGCCGGCGACATGATGCTGTGGGCCCAGGCGATCTTCGAGGTCGGGGCGGGGATCTCCACCGTACTGGTGAACGCACAGGTGGTGCTGGTGCCGCTGCTGGCCTGGATCGTCGATCATGAATCGGTGACCCGGCTCTTCCTGATGCTGCTGCCGGTCATGATCATCGGGATCGTGCTGACAGGTGGCCTGATCGGCGGCAGTCCCACCGGAACCAACCCGTGGTGGGGCAGCCTGCACGCCGTGCTGGCCGCCGTCTGCTATTCGCTCTATCTGTTCCTGCTGCGGCGCGGCGGGC
Source organism: Microlunatus sp. YIM B11417 (assembly GCF_059617205.1). Classification (NCBI taxonomy): domain Bacteria; kingdom Bacillati; phylum Actinomycetota; class Actinomycetes; order Propionibacteriales; family Propionibacteriaceae; genus Microlunatus; species Microlunatus sp. YIM B11417. The sequence continues at coordinate 488,833 of NZ_JCAMPJ010000002.1, read as the reverse complement.
AGGAAGGCCACATCCGGCAGACCTACCTGGTGGTGATCATGTCCGCAGCGCTGGTCTCGCTGGTCGCCGGTGTCCTCTGGTACGACCTCGACTTCACCCCTGGTTGGGCGACCATCGGCTGGCTGCTCGGAGTGACCGTGTGCAGCCAGCTCGTCGGCTGGCTGCTGGTCGCGCTCTACGCGCACCGGCTGCCGAGCCATGTCGGAGCCGTGCTGCTGTTGCTGACGCCGGTCGGCGCGGTCGTCCTCGGCGCGATCGTCCTGGCCGAGCGTCCGACGCCGCTGCAGTTGGTCGGCTGCGCGGTGATCCTCGGCACGGCCTATCTGGCCACCGTGCGCGGTACGCACCAGGATCAACAGTCTTGATCGCCGGCGGTCGTGGTGCCGGTGCGTACCGCACACCGGCCGCTCAGGGATAGGTGATGAACTCCAGCAGACTCCCGTCCGGATCCCGGAAGTAGACGCTGACGCCGGTGCCCCGAGCACCTGGACGTTCGACGGGGCCGGTCTCGACGGTCACGCCGTGCCGGGTCAAGTGGCTGACGGCGTCCTCGATGGAACCCGCCCAATGGAAGCAGAGATCACTGTTGCCGGGGCGGACCGGCAGTCGGGCCACGTTGTCGGTCAGGTCGACGCCGGGTCCGTGCACGTTCAGCTGCGTGGCTCCGACCCGGAACGACACCCGGTCGCCCTCGACGGGGATCACCGCGGCCCCGATCACGTCCCGGTAGAACGCCGTCGCTACCGACCAGTCCGAGACACCGATCACGGTGTGATCGAGCCCGGTGATCGGCACTCGGCCCTGCGCCTCCGCTTGCGGTTCGCTGTCCGCCGCGCCGTAGGACGCGCGGGCCCGCTGCCGATCGCCCGTCGTCAACGTGACGTGGTCCAGTCGGCCCTCGCTCATCGCCGGGTCAGCCGAGTCTCGCAGCGAGCAGCTTCTTGCCCTGCTCGGCGCCCTTCCGGCTCTCGGCCTGGGCCCGGCGGAAGAACTCGGTCAGTTCTGCGTCGCCGTCTCGTTCGGCGTCCTGGATGTAGGTCTCGAGTCTCAGCGCATTGCTCAGACAGGCCTCGACGAACCAGATGATGTTGTACGTCTTGTCCTTGGTGCCGGTCACCGTACCGGTCTCGGTCTCACTCATGAGATTCCTTCCGCTGATTGGTCCTCGAAGCTGTGGCTTACCCAGATCGGGGTGCCGCGAACCGCCGCAGGATCGCGCTCATGATCAACTTGCCCGTCCAGGCTGCGGATCGGCGGCCTGCGTCAGCAGCCGGGTGGCCGCGCCGGCGAGGGACACGGCCGCAGCATCCTCGATCGCGGCGGCGATCAGGTCGTGGCCCAGACGCCGGCCGGCCCAGGCCCGCCACCGGCGGCCGAGCGCGGCCGACCCGAACGAGGCTGCGGCAGCCACCGCCGCATAGCCGGCGAACTGCACGATCCGGCGGCCGCGGCTCGGCTCGTCCGATCGGGCGCCGGCGTCCGGGTCGGCCAGGACCATGATCACGGCGCCGGATCCGATCGCGCCGGCGACCCGGGTCGCAAGCCCGAGCGGTCCCAGCCGGCTCGGCGCGATCGGCAGTTTGTCGATCGCGAACTCCTGGAGCGCCAGGCCGCGCACCAGCACCTTGAACCACGGCCGGCCGGCCAGCTTCGTCAGTCCTTCTCCATCGGCGTGCCGGTCACCGGACCCGGCCTCGGACAGCAGCGCGGCGATGCCGGTGAAGGATCGGCATCCCGATGCGGCACCGGACAAGGCCGATGCGGCCAACCCGCGAGCGTTCATGATCGCCTCCACTGGTCCGTGATCCCCCGGCCTACGAGACGTCGCCGCGCCAGCCGCCCGTCTCAGACCGGCGCTGCTCGATGAACGCCTTGAACCGTTGGGCGTCGCTCCTGACCTGCCGATCATCCACGCCGGCAACCGATCCGAGCTTCTCCACCGGGGTGTCGGGATCCCAGTCGAGCTGAATCATCACCTTGGATCGGTGATCATCAAGTCGATGGAACGTGACGACTCCCGCGTGACGGGTGTCGCCGCCGACACTGTGCCAGGCGATCCGCTCGTCGGGATGCTGCTCGGTGATCTCGGTGTCGAACTCGCGCCGGACACCGCCGATCTTGGTGACCCAGTGATTGTGCGTGTCGTCGACCTGGGTGATCGACTCCACGCCGCCCATGAACTTCGGAAACGATTCGAACTGGGTCCACTGGTTGTACGCGGTCCTCACATCGACATCGACCTCGACGGACTCTTCGATCGCGCTCATGCGAATTCCCTTCCTCACGTTCGTCGGTGAGGTTGAGAGATACCCGCCGGGCGGCCGGGTCAATCCTCGGAACGGCTCATCGCGTGGGGCGATTCCTCGCGGCTCGGGTGTAGGTCAGCGCGATATTGCCCCTCGGGAAGGATTTCACGTCGACCAGTTCCAGCCGGGTGAAGTCGGTGAACAGCGGGCTGCCGCCGCCGAGCGCGGCCGGGCTGATCAACAGGTGGAACTCGTCGACGAGGTCAGCACGCACCAAGGCCTGGGCGAATCGCACGCCGCCGTGCGCCATGATCGGCCCGACGTCGCTCGCCTTCAACTTCGCGATCTCGGCGGCCAGCTCGCCGGAACAGACCGTCGTCGTCGCCCACGGGGTCTCGATCGGCCGGCGCGAGAAGACCACCTTCGGGATCCGGTTCATCGCCTCGGCCTCCGGGCCGCTCTGGTAGGGCCAGTGCCCCGCCATGTCGCGGTACGTCCGCGAACCCATCGCGTGCACGCCCGCCCGGCCGAGGAACGCAGCCATGTGGGCGACGAACGCCTCGTCCTCGTCGTACTCGACGAAGAAGTCCTCCGGCACTCCCTCCGGCGACGCACCATAACCGTCGAGGGACAGGCTGTGGCGAAGAATGACTGGGGACATGACATCGCTCCTGGGGTTGGTTGGTCTTCGACTCACCCCTGCTACGAACGACCCGGACCCGATCGGACAGGACGGTCGGGAATTCTTCGGGATCGGTTGGAGCCGGGTCAGGCGGAGCTGTGTTCGCCGGCGGTCCCGGCTCCGTGACGGTTCAGGGTTCAGCCCTCCAGGTCCAGATCGGGCGGTACGTCGTCGACGGTGAGGTCGGGCCGGAGGCGGAGGTAGCGAAGCCGGTGGCGCCAGTGTCCGACCTCGCCGGCCGCACCGTTGCTCGTCGCGACGTCGACCCGGATCTCGGCCACCACGCCCGGCTTGACCCGGTGGTACGGGCGCGGCTCCCGATCGTGCCACGACGGCGGCAGGACGTCCGGCCACGGATGATCATCCGTCGGCGTGATCACGGCGGCGATCCGCTCAGCCGCCTCACCCGACAGATCGGTGGTCCGGCCGGCCACGTGCAGTTCTCCGTCATCGGTGTGCACCCGGCCCACCACCAGGCTTTCGGGCCGGTCCAGCGGGCCGGTCACGCCGCCGATGATCACTTCGGTCGTCGCGTACCGTTTGATCTTGGACCAGCCGCGGGCACCGGGTCGGTAGGCGCCGGCGGCACGTTTGGCGACGATCCCCTCCACGCCGACCTTGGCCAGCGCGTCCAACCACACCTCGGCCGTGTCGACGTCGTCGGTCTGCATGCCGAGCACGACCGGGTCGCCCGCGTCCTGCTCACCGAGCAACTGCTCCAGCAGCGCGCGCCGCTCGATCAGGGGCCGCCCGGTCAGGTCTCCGTCCGCGGTACGCAGCACGTCGAAGATGATCACGTGGCACGGCTCGGTCCGCGCGAGCTCGCGGGCGCCGCGGCCGGCCGAGCGATTGCGCCGCTGCAGCGCCTCGAAGTCGAGCCGGCCGTCCGGCGCCCACCGCACGATCTCCCCGTCCACCACCGTCCCCGCCGGCAGCGCCTTGGCGGCCGCGGCGGCGACATCGGGGAACGCGTCGCCGAGATCGGTACCGCGACGGGAGAAGAGGGACGCCGAGCCGGGCCGGTCGACCCGGGCGATCACGCGGAAGCCGTCCCACTTCGGCTCGAACAACCAGCCCGGCCCGGTCGGCAGCCGGTCGGTCATCGTCGCCAGCATCGGCCGTAGGTCCATGGCTCCAGTGTCGCGCGCGGGTCCGGTCCAGCACCCGGGTTCGGGCCGGGTTTCGTCGGCCTGTGTTGCTCCACCGTCGCCGCCGTCCGGGATCCGGCTGGTGCCGACGGTCATCCTCGGTGAGGATGGCCGGATGGACGACGAGCAGACCCTGACCGGTGGCGTCTCGGCCGACGTGACCCGGGTCGGCGAGACCGTACGCCGCGCCGCGTCACCGGCCAGCCGTACGATCCACCGGTTTCTCACCGAGTTGTACGACCGCGGCTTCACCCGCCTGCAACGGCCCCTGGGCTTCGACGACCAGGGCCGGGAGATCCTGACCTTCGTCGAAGGTCGGGCCGGGCATCCGCCGATCACCGCGGAGATCGCTTCGGACGCGACCATGATCGACACGGCCCGGACGATCCGCGAGTTCCATGATCATTCCGTGGGCTACGCCGGCACCGGCTGGAGCACCGCGGCCGCCGACCCGACCGGCGCCGCCGAAGTGATCTGCCACAACGATCTTGCTCCGTTCAACCTCGTCTACGACGGGACCGCGGTGGCGGCGATCATCGACTGGGACGGTGCCGCTCCCGGTCGCCGAGTCTGGGACCTTGCCTACGCCGTCTGGCGGCTGGTCCCACTGCACCGGCCCGCCTACGCCGAACCCTTGGGCTGGCCGCCGCTGGACCGGGCCCGCCGGCTGCGGCTCTTCGCGGAGGCGTACGGGATGAGCCGCGACGACCGTGATCAACTTCTCGACGTCCTCGCCGAGCGGCAGGAGCTGAACCGGCGCGGCATGGAACTGCTGGCCGAGCAGGGCCGGATTCAGCCACTGCCGCCGACGGACCCTCGTGCCGAGTCCGGCGATGCGGCCTATCTCGCGGAGAACCGCAGCGCCTGGCAGAACGCCCTGACCGCCGGCTGAGCCGGGGGTCAGGGCGAACCGGGGCGAAGTCAGGACGTCGCGAGGGGGAGGCGCCGGTCCGGGCCGCCGTCCTCGGCCAGCACCCAGCTCTCGGTCACCGTCGCGCAGTAGAGCCGGAACGGACCCTCACCGGTGATCCGGTCGAGGTTCCAGGCGCCGAGTCCCTGTGCCTCGGACTCCCGGCTGAAGATGGCGATCCCCTCGGCCAGGTCGTCCGGGGCGACCTGGCCGGCGTTCACCGTGGCGTAGAAGGCGCTCGCGCCGCCGACCGGGACCTGCGAGTCGAAGACCACCAGGGCCGCCTCCGCCCGTACCTCCAGGTTGGCCGAGTGCCGGGCCGAAGGGCGGGACACCCAGAAGAACCGCCGGCCGTCGCGGGCGTACCACACGGGAGTCGCCCAGGGCTGTCCATGCGCGTCGGCGGTGGACAGAACCAGGTAGTGCGTCCCGGCGAGCACCCGCTCGGCCTGCTGTTCCTCGGTCATGGTCGTCATCCAACCCTGTTCGGCGCGATCAGGCCGCGGTTTCGGCCAGAACCGGCACCGGCTGGGCCGCCTCGGGCTCCGCGTCGGCCTGCTCGGACGGAGCGTCCAGCGGGTGGGCCAGCTCGTCGGTCCGCATCCGGGCCGCGATGATCGCGACGGCCCCGATCAGCAGCGGCGCCAGCCCGGCGATCGCGAACACCACCGGCAGCCCCACCGCCTCGCCGGCCGGACCGGCCAGCGCCATCGAGATCGGCATGAAGGCGCAGGAGACGAAGAAGTCGAGGCTGGAGACTCGGCCCAGCATGTGCGACGGCACCCGACGCTGCAGCAGCGTCCCCCAGATCACCACGCCGCCGTTGAACGCCGCCCCGACCAGGAACGCCGCCAGCACCATCAGCCACACCTGATCGGTCACGCCGAACACGACCAGGGGGATGCAGCCGCCCGCCCAGAGCAGGTTCATCACGGTCAGGTACCGCTTCGGCAGCTTCAGCGAGGCCACCACCATCGAGCCGACCGCACCGCCGATCCCGAACGCCGCGAGCACGAACGCGTGCTGCTGCGGGCCGCCGCCGGCGTTGTCCTTGATCGCGAACGGCACCAGCACCTCGAACGGACCCATCATCACGAAGATCAACAGTGACGCGAAGACCAGGGTGCCCAGCAGCCACGGGGTCCGGACCATGTAGCGGAAGCCCTCCTGCACGTCGCCCAGCAGCGACAGCGCCGGGTTCGCCGGAGCCGACTCCTCCTGCTCCGGTACGGCAACGCGGGCGGCCGGCTTCGGCAGCCGCAGGATGCACAGAACCGCGACGAAGCCCGTCAGCGCCGTGACGACGAGGGCGGCGCCCGGCGAGGTGATCGCGATCAGGGCGCTGGCCAGGGCCGGCCCGCCGGCCTGCATCAGCACCGGCCGGGTCATCCCCTCGAAGCCGTTCGCGGCGAGCAGCTGGTCCTCGGGCAGTACGGTCGGCAACAGCGCCGAGTAGGCCGGGTAGTACAGCCCGCCCATCACGCCGCCGATGAACGCGACCGTCGCCAGGTGCCACAACTGCAGCGAGCCGCTCAGCGAGAGCAGGGCGACCAGGCCGATCGTGACCGCCCGGGTCGCCTCGACCACGAGCAGGATCCGTCGCTGCGACATCCGGTCGGCCAGCGCGCCACCGAGCAGCGAGGTGACCAGGAGGCCGACCGCCGAGGCACCGGCGGCCAGCGAGAGGTCGGCGGCGCCGCCGCCGATGGCGACGATCTGCCAGACCAGCGCCACCATCCAGACGCCGGAGCCGACCAAGGACGAGACGAGCGCACCCGCCAGCCAGCGGTACGCCGGGGTGCTCAGGGGCCGAAGTGCCCTCGGAATCTGCATGACCTTCTCCTCACGGGATTGCTTGCTTCTACTCCTGAGTCGAAGAGGGCCGGCCCGGATCGACACTTCCGCCAAACTTTCTTCGAGAAATTTCCGACCAGCATCACCGCCGGCGCGCTCGGCCAGGTCCCAGGCTGTCGCGAAAGCTCCACGGCTCGAACGCTGGCGGCCGATGGCCCGCTCCAGCGCTCGAACCGTGGAGGTCTGGCGACAGCCTTCTGGAAGAGTGGTGCCGAACGGAGGCCGTAGCGAGCGATCCCGGTCGGCGGCGGCACCAGGTCGAGATCGGCCCGGATCCGGTCCAGTTGATCCGGATCTGTCAGCGGTTCCTCCTCACGCATCAGTCGCCGTCCTCCCTCGGGGCCAGAACCAAGGTCGAGGGCAGAGGCGACTGAACGGACGAACCGCGTTGCTGCCTGTTACGGGACCTGATCCCAGCCGTCCGGGAGGGTGGGCAGCCCGAGGCCGGCGGGTGGGCGCCAGCGGTCCCAGTCCTCGTCGAGGGGCCAGCCACCGGCTCCGAAATGGGCCAGGGCACGGTCACCGGCGGCGCGGATCGCGGCGGCCAGGTCGGGCGGGTAATGGCCCTCCGCCTCGGCCCAGGCGAGTTCCTCCTCGTCCTTGAGCCTCACCGTGCCGTCGGGGTCGACCACGACGTCGAGGGTCAGGTCGTCGGTGTCGTACCCGTTCGGCCGCGACACCCAGCGCCGTTCGAGGTTGACGTAGACACCGCGCGTCCAGGCCCGCTGATCATCGAGCCAGCGCCAGGTGGACCATTCCTCGGCGAACCGGTGCACCATCACGACGTCCTGGTTCCGCCACGGGCGCGGGTGCAGGCCGGGTTCCCAGCTGTCCGGGAGCAGGAAGCCGCCTCGCGGCCCGGCCAGCCGGCCGCGCCGGTTGAAGCCCGGCGCACCGACGGGCAGATGCAGCACGACGTGATCATCGGTGCGTTCCAGCTCGAAGGCGGCCAGGGCCAGCTTCAGCCGTCCGTCCGGTTGCACGGCCCGGAACGCCACCGACCGGATCAACCCCGACCCGCCGCTCGGACCAAGATCAACACTTGGCGCCGTCCTGGGGCGGTCGGTCCTCGGTGAGGTAGTTGATCACCAGGCTGCGGACGCAGGCGCTGCGCCGGTAGGACAGATGGCCCTGGCCGCGGTAGGTGATCAGGACGCCGGACTCGAGCTGGGCGGCCATCTTCACGGCGTACTCGTACGGAGTCGCGGAGTCGCCGGTGTTGCCGATCACGATGATCGGCGGCAGGCCCTTGCCGGTGATCTCGGCCGGCCGCTTCCGGGCGTTCACCGGCCACAGCGGGCAGGTGTAGTCGAGGCCGATGTAGGGGCCGATGACCGGTGCCATCCGGGCGTCGTCGGCGGCTTCCTTGCGCGCCTCCTCGACCCCCTCGTCGTCGTTGTCCAGACAGCGCACGGCGGAGAAGCCGTAGTTCAGCTGGCCGAAGTTTCCTTGATCATCGCGCTGGTTGTACTGGTCGGCGAAGTAGAGCAGGCCCTGGCCGTTGTCGTCGTCGATCGCCAGCTGCAGCGCCTGGGCCAGCAGCCGCCAGCCTTCCTCGTCGTCGTACAGCACCTGCAGCACGGCGGTCACCGCGAGGGTCTGGGTGAGCACCCGGCTGCCGACCTCGAGCGGCCGGGAGTCCAGCGACTTCCAGAGGTCGGTGATCGCGGTCGTCACCTCCTCCGCCGTGTCACCGAGCTGGCAGCCCTCCTTGGCGCACCACTCGGCGAAATCGGTCAGCGCCCGTTCGAAGCCCTGGGCCTGACTGACCTCTTCGTCCGGCGACAGCGAGACCGCGCCGTCCAGCACCAGCCGCCCGGTCCGGCCGGGGAAGAAGTGCGCGTAGTAGGCGCCGATCTCGGTGCCGTACGAAGCGCCGAAGTAGTTCAGCTTCCGGTCGCCGACGAGGTGCCGGAGCAGATCAAGATCACGTACGGTCTCCTCGGTGGACACGTGCTGCAGCAGCGCGCCGGACCGTTCCAGGCAGGACTCGCCGAACTTCCGGTTCGCCTCCTGCAGCGCCCGGTCCTCCTGATCACTGTCCGGCGAGATGTCCAGTTCGGTGAAGGCGTCCATCTGCTCGCCGCCGAAGCAGGTCACCGGCGTCGACCGGGCCACGCCGCGCGGATCCCAGCCGACGAGGTCGTAGGCCTCCAGGCCGGTCCGGTCGAAGTAGCTGAGGTAGTCGATCCCGGAGCCGCCCGGTCCGCCCGGATTGATGAACAGGCTGCCCAGTCGCGGCTGCACGGTGGCCGGCCGGCGCGCCAGCGCCAGCGTGATCGCGATGTCGTCGGGATGCTTGAAGTCCAGCGGCACCAGCACCGAGGCGCACTCGATCCGGTTCTCCGCGTCCCCGCCGCACTCGGCCCAGCTGAGCCGCTGCGCCCGGTACCGATCCAGCCCGGAGCCCGGCGGCGGATCGGCGAAACCGTTCGGCTCGACGGACGGCGGACTCTGCACCGGCCGACCGGCCTCGGTGTTCGGCGTCGGCGTGCTGACCGAGACCGACGGAGTGCTGCTCGGGGTCGGCGTCGGGCGGCCAGGACCGATCGGCGGAAGTGTGCAGGAGGCCAGCAGGGCGACCACGCTGAGCAGGGCGAGAACGACGACCGCGCGTGGGCGTGCCAAGACGGTTCGTCCGCACCCCACCACCATGAACTGAGCCTACCGTCAGGACCCCCGATCACCGGCGGCCGACCCCGCGGGCCGAGACGCATTTTGTCCACGGCTGACCGCTCCGGAAGCGGAAGAGTCCGGACAGGGGGAAGGCCCGGCGTTGCGGGGGCAGCCGGGCCTTCCGGGGGCGGGTGGGGACGGGGGGCTCCACCCGATGGCACTACGCGTGCCGCTTGGGAATCTTGCCCAACAACCCTAACACCGGAGCCTGAGCCGGGAACGAAAAAAGCCGCCCTAATCGGGCGGCCCATGACTTGATCTGGAGCGGTTGCCGGAGAGAACGCTCGGGGGTTCGTGCCCTCCGGCAACCTGTGCGAAACATTACTAGAACTCGGCGGAGTTGCAAATCCGATCCACGGACTGGGACAGGCCTCCCCGGCCTGCGGAAGCACACTCGCTGGCGCGGATCCGCAGATCAGCCTCTGGCTAGGCCGATCACCGCGGCTTCGACCGCCAGCAGAGGCGCCACGTTGTTCTCCAAGGCCTCGCGGCAGGCGAGCAGGGCGTCGATCCGGTGCAGGGTCGAGGTCGCCGTCGACTTCCGGGCCAGGACGCCGAGCTGCGGGGCGAGCTCGGCGTTGACCAGCGGAGCACCGGATCCGGTCTGCAGGCTGAGCAGATCCCGGTAGAAGCCGGTCAGCTCGGTCAACGCGCGGTCGATCGCGTCCCGCTGGAACCGCTTGGCCCGGGCCTTCTGCTGATCCTCCAGCTCCTTCAGGGCCGCCTGGGCGTGCCGGGGCCGGGCCCCCTTCGTACCGAAGCCGAGCGCCTCGGACAGTTCCGCCTTCTCGGTCTGGTCGAGCTCGGCGGTGGCCGCGGCCGCCTCCTCCGCGGTCGCCTCGACCAGTTCGGCCGCCGCGCGCAGGCAGGAGCCCAGGTCGGTCAGCCGCCCGGGGATGGCGAGCACGGCAGCCCGGCGGTCCCGGGCGGCCTCATTGCGGGCCAGCGCCCGGGCCCGGCCGACGTGGCCCTGGGCGACCCGCGCGGCGAACTCGGCCAGCTCGGGGCTGATGCCGTCGCGGACCTGCAGCAGCCGGGCCACCGCGTCGACGGTCGGCGTCTGCAGGGTCAGCAGCCGGCACCGGGACCGGATCGTCGGCACCACGTCGTCGACGGTCGGCGCGCAGAGGATCCAGACGGTCTTCGCGGCCGGTTCCTCGATGCTCTTCAGCAGTGCGTCGGCGCCCCGTTCGGTGACCCGGTCGGCGTCCTCGACGACGAGCACCTGCCGCCGACCCATGGTCGGGCTCATCGCGGCCCGGCGGACCAGGTCGCGGACCTCGTCGACGCCGATGGACAGCTGTTCGGTCCGGACCAGCGTCACGTCGGGATGGGCCCCGGACCGCGAGGTACGGCACTCCGAGCACTCACCGCAGCCACCGCGGGCACACTGCAGCGCCGCCGCGAAGGCGCGGCCGACGTTGGACCGGCCGGACCCGGGCGGGCCGGTGACCAGCCAGGCGTGCGCCATCGCGTTCCGCTCGCCGGCGACGGCGCGGCGCAGCACCGCGACCGAGCGCTCCTGGCCGATCAACTCGGCCCAGACGCCCGGCAACAGGTCCTGCGGCGGCCCTTCGACAGGCTCAGGGCGCGTGATCATCCGGGGTCCCCGCGGCGCAGTTCGGAGGAGCGCAGCGGAGGAGAACTGCATCGTGGGGTGGTTCTCATGGAGTCAGTGTGCCGGACCGGTCTGACAGCAGCGCCTCGACCCGATCGGCGACCGCGGCCGCGATCGCGGCCTCGGAGTCCCGGGCCGGCAGCACCAGGTAGTCGGCGGGACGTTCGGCGGCCAGGTCGAGGAAGTGCTGCCGGGCCCGGTCGTGGAACGACTCCCCGGCGGATTCGAGCTTGTCCTTGACCGCCTTGCCGCTGACCGCCTGCCGCGGATCGAGGTCGAGCAGCACGGTCAGGTCGGGACGCAGGTCGTCGGTGGCCCAGCGGGCGATCCGGGACACCTCGTCGAGATCGAGCACCCGCCCCGCGCCCTGGTACGCCAGCATGGAGTCGATGTAGCGGTCGCACACCACGACCGCACCGCGCTGCAGGGCCGGCCGGACGAGTTCGTACAGGTGCTGTGCCTTGTCCGCCGCGTAGAGCAGCGCCTCGGCCCGCGGATCCAGCTCACCGGAGGCGTGGTCCAGCACCAGCCGGCGGATCTCCCGGCCGGCCGGGGTGTCCCCCGGTTCGAAGGTCCGGACCACCTCGTGGCCCCGATGGCCCAGCCATCGCGCGAGCCGCCGCGCCTGGGTCGACTTGCCGACCCCGTCGCCGCCCTCGAAGACGATGAACAGCCCGGTCACGCCTTCTTCACCACCTTCGCCCAGCGTCGCAGGAACTCGGCCCTGTCCTCGGCCAGGTCGGCCAGCTGCCGCTCGTAGCGGCGGCCCAGCTCGAACGCCTCGTCCGGTGTCGTGTCCGCGGCGTCCTCCTTGGTCCGGTCGGCCCGCTCCGCCCGGTCGGTGACGACGGCGAAGGCCTTCCGGGCCCGGTCCAGCCGACGCCGCTCCCCAGCGAAGCCGGCGTCCGGCCCGATCTCGGTCAGTCGCAGCGCCCGGTGGTACGCGGCGAGCGCGTCGGCCAGGCTGTCCCACGCGGCCTGGCCGGATTCCGGGGTGAGGTCCGCGCCGGCCGCGAACGCCTCGGCCCGGGCGTCGTCGACCACGGTCCCGGTCACGTCGCCCGCCGGCAGTCGGTCCAGGTGGCCGACCTTCGGGGCCCGGATCGCACTGACCAGCCGGTCCAGGACGGCCAGGTAGCGCTCCCCCCGCAGCCGCGTCCGCAACCCGGACGCCACCGCCGAACCGGAGCCCGAACCGGCCGGCGCACCCGCCTCGACGATCCAGTCCAGTTCCTCGTCCAGGTCGGAGATCCAGTCGGCGTCCAGCACTCCGGACAGGGCCTCGGCCTCGTCCCGGAGCCGGGAGGCCTCGGCGACCACGTCCGCCGCCAGCAGCGCGTCGGTCTTGTCGTCGACGGATCCGGACAGCCGCAGGTCGGCCGCGACCAGAGCCCGCAGCCGGACCGCGAGCCAGCGGGCCACGAACGGCCCGAACGGGAGGTCGCCGCCGGGCGGTTCGGCGATCGGGAAGTCGGTCAGCCCGGTGGCCGGCGCGCCCAGCCGCTGGACCAGGGGCGGGAACTCGTCGATCCGGGTGCCGCCGACCCCGCTGAGCGCCTCGACCAGCCAGGTCCGTTGCTCCGCCGTCGGGCCGGCTTCCGCAGCCACCAGGGTGACCTCGCGGTAGCGCGCCGTGGTCACCCCGCCGCGCCGTACGGTCATCCGGTCGTCCCGGAGCAGCGCCAGCCGGCGCCCGTCGGCGTCGCGGAACTCGAACTCACGGCGGTCACAGGTCAGCGCGGCCACCGGTCCCAGCGGGGCCCGCCGGCGGAACGGGCGGATCAGCCGGGCCAGATCGTCCGGCAGGTCCCCGTACCCCATCGGCACGGAGCGCTCGGCCGGCAGCAGCGGCGCCCAGTCGGGAGCCGCGAGATACCACTCGCCGCGCTCGCCGACGACCCGATGGGCCAGCACCACCCCGGACCGGAGCAGCCGGTGGTCCGGGGCGTCGAGCACCGTCACGTCCATCGTGTACGTCGCGTCGGCGGAGGCCCGGCCGACCAGCGCCGCCAGCCCCAGCTCCGGATTGATCAAGCGCGGGGCCGTCGCCGGGTACGGCATCTCGAACCGGACCGGCCAGTCGGCTGCAGCCGGCTCGACGATCGCCTCCGCCGAGTGCTTGCGCTTGGCCACGGCCGCCCTCCGGATCAGTGCCCGGACTCGGAGGCGGCGACCTCGGACGACCGGCCGTTGGCGGCGGACTCGCCGTTCCCGTTGTTCGACACGGTCCCGGACGCGGACGACTTCTTGGCCGGTGCCTTCTTGGCGGCGGCCTTCTTCGCCGGTGCCTTCTTGGCCGCGGTCTTCTTGGCGGCGGTCTTCTTCGCCGGCGCCTTCTTCGCGGCCCGCTTCTTCGGCGCCGGACCCTTGGCCCGCTTCTCGGCCAGCAGTTCGGCGGCCCGCTCCGGCGTGATCGTCTCCACCTCGTCGCCGCGGCGCAGCGTCGCGTTGAACTCGCCGTCGGTCACGTACGCACCGAACCGGCCGTCCTTGATCACCATCGGCTTGCCGGAGGCCGGGTCGTTGCCCAGCTCCTTCAGCGGCGGCTTCGCGGCGGCCCGGCCGCGCTGCTTCGGCTGGGAGTAGATCTGCTCGGCCTCCTCGAGCGTGATCGAGAAGATCTGTTCCTCCGACTCCAGCGAGCGCGAGTCCGTCCCCTTCTTCAGGTACGGGCCGTAGCGGCCGTTCTGCGCGGTGATCTCGGTGCCCTCGGCGTCCTTCCCGACCACCCGCGGCAGGCTCATCAGCTGCAGCGCCTGCTCCAGCGTGACGCTCTCCACGGTCATCGACTTGAACAGCGAACCGGTCCGCGGCTTGGCACCCTTCGGCGCGTCCTCTCCCAGCACCTCGGTCACGTACGGGCCGAACCGGCCGTTCCGCGCGACGATCATGGTGTGCGACTCCGGGTCCAGCCCGAGCTCGCGCTCCTCGCCCATCGGCTTGCTGAGCAGCTCCTTGGCGAGCTCGACGGTCAGCTCGTCCGGCGGCAGTTCGTCGTCGACGTTGGCCCGGCGGCCCTCGCCGTCCTCCACGTACGTCCCGTACCGGCCGACCCGGACCACGATGTCGGAATCAAGATCACCGACCTGGAAGGTGGACAGCCGGCGGGCGTCGATCTCGCCCAGCTCGGTGACCAGCTTGTGCAGCCCCTCAAGATCATCGTCGCCGAAGTAGAACTCGGTCAGCACCCCGATCCGCTCGGCGTGACCGTCGGCGATCTGATCAAGGACCTCCTCCATCTCGGCGGTGAACTTGTAGTCCACCAGCCGCGGGAAGTGCTCCTCGAGCAGCCGGGTCACCGCGAACGCCAGCCAGGTCGGCACCAGGGCCGAACCGCGCTTGAACACGTAGTCCCGGCTGGTGATCGTCCGGATGATCGACGCGTACGTCGACGGCCGGCCGATCTCCAGCTCCTCCAGCTTCGCGACCAGCGACGGCTCGGTGTAGCGGGCCGGCGGCTTGGTCTCGTGGCCGGACGCGAGCACCTGCTCCGGCCGCAGCGACTGGCCCTCGGTCAGCGAAGGCAGCCGGGTCTGCTTGTCGTCGGACTCGCCGTCGGCGCCCTCGTCGATCGACTCGACGTAGGCCTTGAGGAAGCCGTAGAAGGTGATCGTGCGGCCGGACGCGGTGAAGGTGCAGTCCGGCTGCCCGTCGGCCTGGGCGTTGATCTTGACCGTGATCGTGTTGCCCTGTGCATCGGCCATCTGGGAGGCGACGGTGCGCTTCCAGATCAGGTCGTAGAGCCGGAACTGATCACCGGTCAGCCCGGTCTGGGCCGGGGTGGCGAACGACTCGCCGGCCGGCCGGATCGCCTCGTGCGCCTCCTGCGCGTTCTTCACCTTGGACGCGTACACCCGCGGCCGCTCCGGCAGATACTGATCACCGAAGAGCTGCCGGACCTGAGTCCGCGCCGCGTTGATCGCGGTGCTGGACAGGGTGACCGAGTCGGTACGCATGTAGGTGATGTAGCCGCCCTCGTAGAGGTCCTGGGCGACCGACATGGTCCGCTGCGCGGTGAAGCCGAGCTTGCGGCCGGCCTCCTGCTGCATCGTCGTGGTCCGGAACGGCGCGTACGGCCGCCGGGTGTACGGCTTCGACTCCACGCTGCCGACCGCGAAGGTGCCGGTGCGCAGCGACGCCGCCAGCTCCTCGGCCCGGGCCTGGTCGAGATGGACCAGTTCCTCGGACGCCTTCGTGATCAAGGAACCGCGCGCGTCGAAGTCGCGGCCCTGCGCCACCCGGGCCGGGCCGACGTGGGTCAGCCGGGCCGGGAACTGCGGCGGATCGGCCTCCGCGCCGGCGTCCAGGGTCGCGTCCAGATCCCAGTAGGAGGCGCTGCGGAACGCGATCCGCTCCCGCTCCCGGTCCACCACGAGCCGGGTGGCCACGGACTGGACCCGGCCTGCCGACAGCCGCGGCATGACCTTCTTCCAGAGCACCGGGGAGACCTCGTAGCCGTACAGCCGGTCGAGGATCCGCCGGGTCTCCTGGGCGTCGACCAGATCGGTGTCCAGGTCCCGCGGGCTGGCCACGGCCTCCGCGATCGCGTGCGGGGTGATCTCGTGGAAGACCATCCGGCGGGCCGGCACCTTGGGCTTCAGCTCCTGCAGCAGGTGCCAGGCGATCGCCTCACCCTCGCGGTCACCGTCAGTAGCGAGCAGCAGTTCCTCGGCCCCGGCCAGGGCTTCCTTCAACGACTTCAGCGTGGCCCGCTTGTCCGGGCTGACCACATAGAGAGGAGCAAAACCGTTGTCGACGTCGACGCCGGTCCGGGCCCACTTCTCACCCTTGTACTTCGCCGGTACGTCCGCCGCCCCCGTCGGCAGATCGCGCACGTGGCCGCGGCTCGACTGCACGACATAGCCGTCGCCGAGGAAGCTCGCGATCTTGGTCGCCTTGGTCGGCGACTCCACGATCACCAGGCGTCTGCCTGTCTTTGCTGCCACTGAGAGGTCAACTCCTTGAGACTGTGAGTATGGCTCCACCCCCTGCCGCCCCGCGTACCCCCCGATACGCTCGCCCACCCGAATCCACTCTGGGCGTGGGCGCAGTGATCCTGATGCTAATCGGCGTGTCAATACGGTTGCCGGGCGGGAACCCTCGGCGGGGAGGGTACCTCAGCGCAGGAAGCCGTCCCGAATCAGGACCCGCAGGCGCGGCATCAATTCGGCCCTGAGTTCCGCGTCGTCGGCCTCCAGGACGGTCGCCACGGCGGCGATGATCGTGCCCAGGGCGAGCTCGCCGTCGCACGCCCCGACCACCCCGGCGAGCGCGGTGCCGGCCTCGACGGCGCGCCGGAAGCCGCGTTCCTGGCGGAGCACCACGTGCCGCGGGTCCCCGCTGCCCGGGGTCGCCAGCGATTCCTCGGAGACGTCGTCGGCGACGGTGAAGTGCCAGCTCAACAGCTGTTCGTCGGAGCGATCCCGGAGCGTGTCGACGGCGTCCAGCCGAGCGGCGATCGCCGGGGCGATCGGCTGCTCGATCGGGTGCGGCCAATGTTCGAAGGCGAGGTCGGGTTCGGCGTCGGTGCGGCGCAGGGTGATCCAGCCCATCCCGATCCCGGTGATCCCGAGCCCGGACAGGTAGTCAAGCCACGCCGCGTAGTCGTCCCGGTAGTCCGGCCGTCCGACCACGCCGGCGTCGGCCAGCCAGAGCTCGACGTACTCGGCCGGATCGAGCACCTCGCGCTGCACCACCTGGACGTCACAGCCGGTGATCCAGTCGCCGAGCCGGTCGGTCCAATCCCGACCCTCCCCGTCCTGACCGGCAACGTGCGCCCAGTTGGCCAGCACCTGGCAGACGCCGCCCTCGGTGAGGTGATCCCGCGCCCCACGGACCAGCTGCTCGACCAGCGAGTCGCCGGCCCGGTCCCCTTCCCGGTACGTGAGGCGCTGCCCGTCCGGAGCCGGCGGAGCCATCACGTAGGGCGGATTGCTGACGATCAGGTCGAAGCGCTCCCCGGCGACCGGCCGGAACAGGTCGCCGTGCCGCAGGTCGGCCTCGACCTCGTTCAGCGCGAGGGTGAGCCGGGCCAGCTCGAGGGCACGCGGATTGAGATCGGTCGCCACCACCTGCTCGGCGTGGCCGGCCAGGTGCAGCGACTGGACGCCGCAGCCGGTGCCGAGATCGAGGGCCCGCCCGATCGGCCGCCGTACGGCGAGCTGGGCCAGGGTCGCCGAGGCCGAGGAGACGCCGAGCACGTAGTCCGGCCGGATCGGCGTGATCATGGTGTCCAGGCCGGGGGTCAGGTCCGCCACCACCCAGTACGGCTCGTCGTCGTCCTGGTCCGAGGCGTAGGGCCGAAGATCGACGACCGCGCGGACCGTACCGCCGTCGTCGGTCAGCAGTCCGGTGTCGATCATGGCCGGGACCAGGCCCGGGAACGCCGCGTCGACGGCCTTCCTGGTCACCGGACGCTGCAGCAGGAAGGTCCTGATCATGGTCGCCAGCGGGTCGTCGCGCCCGGCCAGCGCCCGTTCCGCGGGCACCGTACTGTTCCGGCCCAGGGCGCGATGCGCGTCGGTGCCGATCGCGGCGAGCACGCCGTCGACCGTGTAGCCGGCGGTCCGGCAGGACTCCCGGAGTTCGGCGCAGGCGGTCGTGGTCAGCACGTCCGCATCATCCCACTGCGGGCTCGCCCTCCGCGCGCCGGTTCAAGATCACCCGCCGGTTCAAGATCAGCACCGCCAGCCCGCCCAGCGCGGACAGGGTGGTCGTGACGAGGGCCGCAGCGGACCAGCCGGCGGTCAGGTGGTCGATGGCCGGTGCGCCCGGAGTGGTGCCGTGCAGCAGCAGGATGCCGGTGACGGTGACACCGATCGCCGAGCCGAGATAGCGGGCCGTGTTGTTGACCCCGGAGCCGAAGCTGCCATGACCGGGAGGGACGCTGGCCACCGCCTCCCGGCCGAGACCGGCGTTGAGGATGCCGCTCGCGGCGCCGGCCAGCAGCAGCCCAGGCGCGATGGTCGCGAAGCTGTGCGCCGGGATCATCAGGGCCTGGCCGGCGGCGACGCCGAACAGGCCGATCGCCAGCTGGGTGCCGCCGCTGATCCGGTGCGCCAGCGGCCGGACCAGCAACGCGGCCACGACGCTGGTCCCGGACCACAGGGCCAGCGTGCCCGCCGCGGCCGGCGTCGTGAAGCCCAGCCCGTTGGTCAGGTACGTCAGCGAGACCGAACACAGCGCGATGATGCCGAGGCCGGTGGCCAGGCCGGCCACCACCTGGCCGGTGAACCGAGGCCTGCGAAACAGCCGCGGATCGAGCATCGGCCGGGCCACCCGCAGCTCGATGATCACGAAGGCCGCGGAAAGCAGCACGCCGCCGATGATCATCAGGACCGGCAGGTACGGGTTCGGGGCCAGCCGCAGCCAGACCAGGCCGGTCAAGATCATCACCATCGCCGCGACGAACGCCGCTCCGCCGACGAGGTCCGGCCGTTGCCGGGTCGGCAATCGGGACTCGGCCAGCCCGACCCGGGCGATCAGCGCCGCGGCGACCGAGACCGTACCGACGAGCAGGTAGGCCGACCACCAGGCGCCGATCACATGGGCGGCGGCCGCGATCAGCGGGCCCGCCGTGATGCCGGCGCCGAGGGCAGCGCCCCAGATCCCGGTCGCCGTGGTCCGCCGAGCCGGCTCCGGATGGCCGGCCGCGATCAGGCCCAGGCTGGCACCGACGATCGCGGCACCGCCGGCCCCGGCCAGCAGCCGCCCGACCAGGTAGACCGCGACGTTCGGCACCAGACCCGCGAAGGAGCCGGCGGCCAGCACCAGGCAGCCGATCAGGAACACCAGCCGCCGCCCGTGATCATCGGCCAGCCGGCCCGCGATCAGCAGTGCGCCGGCGAGGCCGACGCTCATCGAGCTGAGGATCCAGGCACTCTCGGCCGGCCCCGCCCGCAGCACCGAGACGATCGTCGGCAGGTCGGAGAAGGGCAACGTGAAGGCGACCAACGCCAGGAACGTCCCGAGCGAGGTGACGGCGAGGATCGGCCCGGTCCGGGGCGCCGCGGGAGCGGCCGACAGTGCGGGCCGCGACCCAGCAAGGACATTTGGTCTGATCACAAGACCAAACTCTAGGCACGATCTTGGTTCGATGACAAGACCAGAATGCTAGGCTGGGCGCATGCCGCTGGGGAAGGACTACGCCGAGCAGGACTGCGGGATCGCCCGCGCCCTGGAGATCGTCGGCGAGCGCTGGACCGTGCTGATCATCCGCGACTGCCTGTACGGGGTGACCCGGTTCTCCGATCTCCAAGCGCATCTCGACATCTCCAAGGCGGTCCTGGCCGAACGACTGGAGGGCCTGGTCGCGAACGGCGTGCTGGAGAAGACCAACGGCCCGGGCCATCCCGAATACCTGCTCACCCCGGCCGGCCGCGCCCTCTGGCCGTTGATCAACGCGATGGCCCAGTGGGGCAACGAACACGGCAACGGCGGCCGGCGGCCGAATCGCAGTTTCCGGCACGCCGAGTGCGGGACCAAGATCGACATCCACGGGTTCTGCCCGACCTGCCGGACCGTTCCGACGGTGTCCGACATCGAGTCCGTACCGGAGCGGCGGTCGAACCGGACCGACCCGGTCACCGAACGGCTCCGCGGTCCGCATCGGATGCTGGATCCGCTGCGCTGACGACGAACGCGCGCTGAGGCAACGTCGGGGACCCAGCCCCTAGCCGGCCCTGGCCGCCGGCGGCACGATGCGATCAAGCTCGGCCCGGGCCTCGGTGATCAACAGCCGGGCCCGGCGCACGTCGCGGTCCCGGTCCGGATTGTCCAGGTTGCCCAGGGCGACGGCGAGATCGATCTGCGCCTGGTGCAGCGTCTGGATGCCACGCTCGCCGGCACCGCCGGCGATCCCCCGGACCAGCCGGCGGGCCCGACGCCGGTTGCCCAGCGTGCGCAGGTCCTCGAGCTCCGCGTACGTGATCGTCTGCGGCGGTTCGTCGGCCAGTTGATCACGGAACCAGGCGAACTCGCGGCGGGCCGGGAAGCGGTACATCAGCCAGACGAACAGCCCGACGATGATCATCTTCGGAACCAGACTGAGCAGCCCGAGATCGGCCAGCCAGGGGCTGTTCCAGAGGAAGTGGACCGCCCAGCCGCCGAGCACGCCGAGCCCGGCGACCGCGATCCGCCGCTGCCAGGACAGCTGCACCTGGGTGATCGCGTAGCCGAGGCCGTACCCGACCAGGGCGCTGTAGACCCAGTGACTGGTGGCTCCGACCAGGGCCCGGCTGAGACTCACCGCGATTGCGCCGACCCAGTCGCTGTTGGGATCGTTGAGGGCGGCCGTGTAGGCGTACGAGAGGTTCTCCACGACCTGGAAGCCGAGCCCGGTCGCGGCGCCGAGGATGAACCCGTCCAGGGTCCGCTGCAGGTGCGACCGGCAGAGCAGCATGATCAACAGGATGCCGAGGCCCTTGAGCCACTCCTCGGTCAACGGTCCGGCGATCGCCGGCGTCCACTTCTCGCCGAGGTCGGTGCCGCCGACCGCGACCAGCAGGTCGACGAACGCCCGGTTGGGGATCACCGCGAGCGTCGCGGCGGTGCCGCCCCAGACCGCGCAGCACCAGAGCAGCGACACCGGCTCCTTCTCGAACGGGTCCAGCCGCAGGATCACCCAGCCGATCAGGACCGCCATGATCAGGTTCGTCGGCAACCAGGCCACCGGCGCCGCGAGCGTCCAGCCGGATGCCGGGAAGACGACGAACGGCAGGTGGTAGACGACGGCGTAGCCGATCGGCAGCAGGATCGCCCAGAACAAGGGCCGGCGCGGCTGCCAGAGGACTGGGCCGCGACCGGCCAGCGCGACGTCGTTCATCCGAGATACAGCAGATCCTGAGCGAGGCTCAGCAGCGTCCCGCTCTCGTTGCCGGCCAGTCCGCGGCCGGTGATCAACACCGCGGTGCGGTCCTGGTTGACGATGATCAGCTGCGTGCCGTCCGAGCCCTCGGCCATGATCATCGACTCCCGGCCGGGCGGGCGGTCCAGCTCGACGAGGTTCGGCACCCGCTGCACCCGGGCCACCCTGGCCAGGGTCACCGACGGGTCGTCGACGTTGGCGATCACCTTGATCGAGACCTGGCCGTCCCCGCGCTGCGCATCCACCTGGGCCCGGCTGCGCTGCCGCGGCCGGGTCCAGCCGGCCAACGGATCCAGCGACATCGCCACCGTGATGGCGCCCGGCGCGCTCAGCTCCGCCCGTTCGCCCTTGGTGATCTTCGTCGTCGGGATCGGGTTGGCCGCGGCGAGGCCGACCGGCACCAGAACCATCAGCAGCAGGGCGGCCCAGCACGCCCCGGCGGCGATGAACTCGCGCGGGCCCGCAACGGCCGAGCTTGCACCCATGACTCCATCGTGGTGGCCGGAGCCGGGCACGGCAAGCGCGCCGGCCGGGTCGGCCTGATCGGATATTCGGGTTGCGGGTTCCGGCGGAGCCGTCGATACTCCGGCAGAGCGACGGGAGACGGACTGAAATGATCATGCACGAAGGACAACTCGAGATCGGCACCGATCTGGTGCGGCGGCTGCTGGCCGAGCAGTTCCCGGAGTGGGCCGGCCTGCCGATCACGCGGGTGCCGTCGCTCGGGACGGTCAACGCGCTGTTCCGGCTCGGCGACGACCTCAGCGTCCGGTTGCCCCTGATGCCGCACCACGGCGACGACCTGGCCCGTGAGCTTCGCTGGCTGCCGTTCCTGGCTCCGCGGCTGCCGCTGCGGATTCCCCGGGCCGCCGCGGCCGGTACGCCGACGGAGGAGTTCCCGCACGTGTGGGCCGTCTACGAGTGGATCGACGGCAGCCCGTACGGCGACGACGTGATCGACGACGAGGCGGCGGCCGGAACAGCGCTGGCCGACTTCGTGGCCGCATTGCACGCGATCCCGGTCGAGGCCGAGGTTCCGTCGGCCGGTCGGCGCCCGCTCGCCGAACTCGACCAGGACACCCGGCGCGCGATCACGCAGTCCGACCCGGAGATCGACACCAGGGCAGCGATGCGGGCCTGGGACCGGGCCCTCGACCTGCCGCCGTACTCGGGCCCACGGCAGTGGATCCACTCCGACCTGCTGCGTCCCAACCTCCTGGTCGACCGCGGCAGGATCGCGGCCGTGATCGATTTCGGCGGCACCGGCGCCGGCGATCCCGCGGCGGATCTGGTCGCCGCCTGGGCCACCTTCGGCCCCCGCGGACGGGCCGCCTACCAGGATCGGCTGCGCCCGACCGAGGAGGACTGGGAACGGGCCCGCGGCTACGCGCTGCACCAGGCGGCCCTGATCATCCCGTACTACCGGATCACCAACCCGGCCTTCGTCGCCCTCGCTGCACGCACCATCGAGCAGCTGCTGTTGCCGGAACGCTAACGGAGCTCGTCCTCGGGCGGGTCGCAGTGGTGCCGGCCGATCGGGATGATCGTCGGGGTCCGCGACACCGGGTCGGTGATGATCTTGGCTCGCATGCCGAAGACCCGGTCCACGTTCTCCGCGGTGATCACGTCGACCGGCTTGCCCTGGGCGACGATCTGGCCGTCGCACATGGCGATCAGGTGATCGGCGTAGCGGCAGGCCAGGTTGAGGTCGTGCATGACGATCACGATCGTGGTGCCACGCCGCCGGTTCAGGTCGGTCAGCAGGTCCAGGACGTCGATCTGGTGGGTCAGGTCGAGATAGGTGGTCGGCTCGTCGAGCAGCAGCAGGTCGGTCTCCTGCGCCAGCGCCATCGCGATCCAGACCCGCTGCCGCTGGCCGCCGCTCATCTCCTCGATCGGGCGGCCGGCCAGGTCGACGATGTCGGTCGCGGCCAACGCCTCGGCGACGGCGCGATCGTCGTCGCCGGTCCACTGCCGGAACCAGCCCTGGTGCGGATAGCGGCCGCGGCCGACCAGATCGGCGACGGTGATCCCCTCGGGCGCCGTCGGGGCCTGCGGCAGCAGCCCCATGATCTTGGCGACCTCCTTGCTCGGCATCGTGGAGATGCTGCGCCCGTCCAGCAGCACCCGGCCGCCGGTCGGCGTGAGCAGCCGCGCCAGGCCCCGCAACAGGGTCGACTTGCCGCAGCCGTTGGCGCCGATGATCACGCTCACCTGGCCGGTCGGGATCTCGACCGTCAGGTTCTGGACGATCTTCCGCTCGCCGTAGCCCAGATCGAGATCAACAGCCTCCAGCGTGTGCTCGACCGCAGGCCGTACCTCGACGGGTACCTCCAAGGCGACCATCGCTCATCCCCCATTTCCGACACGGTTGGAAACGATCAAGAGGTAGATCAGGTACGGCGCTCCGATGGCGGCCGTCAGCACGCCGACCGGCAACTGCATCGGCAGCAGGTGCTGGCCGACGAAGTCGGCGGCCGTCACCACGACCGCGCCGACCAGCGCGGCCGGGATCAGCGCGACCCCGGTCCCCCGGGTCAGCCGGCGCGCGATCGGGCCGGAGACGAAGGCCACGAAGCCGACCGGGCCGGCGGCGGCCGTCGCGATCGCGGCCAGCGCGACGCCGAACAAGATCAGCAACAGCCGGTACACCTCGACCCGGATCCCGATGCTCTTCGCGGTGTCGTCACCCAGCTGCAGCCCGGACAGTGCCGCACCGGCCCACAGGGTCAGCGGAACGATCACCGCGCACAGGATCAGCAGCGGCACCATCTTGGTGTTCGAGGCGCCGTTCAGGCTGCCGGTCAGCCAGAGCAGCGCGACCTGGGCGTCGTTCACCTCGGCCCGGGTCATCAGATAGTCGATCACCGAGGCGAGCATGGCCGCGATCCCGATGCCGACCAGGACCAGCCGGTAGCCGGCCAGCCCCTTCCGCCAGGCCAGCGCGTAGATCAGGGCCGCCGTGATCACGGCGCCGATCAGCGAGATGCCGGAGACCGCGAAGCCGCTCAGTCCGAAGACCAGGATCGCCACCACCGCACTCGCACTGGCGCCCGACGTGATCCCGATGATGTCCGGGCTGGCCAGCGGGTTCTTGATCATGGACTGGAAGATCGCGCCGGACATCCCGAAACAGAGGCCGATCGCCATCCCGGTGACCACCCGGGGCAGCCGGAGGTCGTACACGATGAAATTGGTGGCCCGGGTGCCGCGGCCGGTCAGCGACGCGAACAGCTGCTGCGGCGAGATCGGGTAGTCGCCGACCACCATGCAGGCGACGAACAGCCCGAGCAGGACGGCAGCCAGGACGAGCGACACCACGACGACGCGGCGGCGCAACCGCCGCCGGACGCCGCGGACGATGCCGATCGTGCCGCCCAGCGGGGCGGCCGCGTTGAACTGATCCTGAGTCGCGGCGGTCACAGATCGGCCAGCTTCTTGCGACGGACCAGCGCGATGAACACCGGCGCCCCGATCACCGCGGTCACGATGGCGACCTGGACCTCGCCGGGCGGGGCGATGATGCGGCCGACGATGTCGGCCGACAGCAGCAGGATCGGCGCCAGGATCATCGAGTACGGGAGGATCCAGCGGTAGTCCGGGCCCGTGATCATGCGGGCGACGTGCGGAATGGTCAGGCCGATGAAGCCGATCGGGCCGCAGGCGGCGGTCGCGGCACCGCAGAGCAGCACCACTGCGGCGGCGGACAGGGCCCGGGACAGCATCACGTTCGCCCCCAGCGAGGTGGCCACGTCCTCGCCGAGCGACAGCGTGTTGAGCACCCGGCCGAGCACCAGCGCCAGCACGGCACCGACCAGCAGGAACGGCCCGACCTGGACCGCCACCGTGAGATCCCGGCCGGCCAGCGCACCGACCTGCCAGAACCGGAACTGGTCGAACGTGGACTGGTTGAACAGCAGGAACGACGTGGTCACCGCGCCGCACGCGGCCGACACCGCGGCACCGGCCAGGGCCAGCTTGATCGGCGTCGCGCCCTCCCGGCCGAGCGAGGCGACGCTGTAGACGACGACGGCCGCAACACCGGCACCCAAGAAGGCGAACCAGACGTAGCCGAGCACCGAGCCGATCCCGAAGATGGAGATCGCCAGCACCACGAACAGCGCCGCGCCGGAGTTGACGCCGAGGATGCCCGGGTCGGCCAGCGGGTTGCGGGTGACACCCTGCATCACGGCACCGGCCAGGCCGAGCGCCCCACCGACCATCAGACCGAGCACGGTCCGCGGGATCCGGTAGTTCAAGATCACCAGGTGGTCGGTGTTCTGCGCGTCGTAGCTGATCAGGGCCTGCAGCGTGGTGTCGGGGCTGATCGAGCGGGTGCCGACGGCGATGCTCAGGAAGCAGAGCAGGACGACGATGCCGATGCCGACAACGACCCCGACCAAACGGAGCGAGGTCCGCCGCAGCGGCGAACGCACCCCCGGTTGATCGGCGGCCTGCGCCACCGTCAACGTACTCATAAGGGAAGCCTAACCTGGATCCAAACGACGCGAAACTTGGCGACTACCCAGTGGACCGAGACCCCCGTCACAGCCATGACTGGACAGTTGTCCAGGAGACTGGACAGTTGTACAGTCTCGATCATGAGTACCCGACCACCGGAGGACCTGACCGCGCGGGCCCGAATCCGGGATGCGGCGATGGAGGTGTTCGCCGAGCGCGGCTGGAAGGCGGCGACGATCCGGGCGATCGCGGAGCGGGCCGGCGTCTCGCCCGCGCTGCTGCAACACCACTTCGGCACCAAGGACCAGCTCCGGGCCGCCTGTGATGATCATGTCCTGGACTACCTGCGGCAGGGTGTGACGCTCGGCATCGATCAAGGTCAGCTCGGCCAGCCGGCGTTCTCGACCGAGATCTACCGGTCCGCGCCGCCCGTCGTGCGCTACCTGGTCCGGGCCCTGGTCGACGGCTCGCCCGGCTCGGTGTTGATCTTCGAACGGATCGTCGAGCTGACCACGCCGTACCTCAAGGGGCGGGACCGGAGCGTCGATCCCAAGATCAGAGCGGCCGTGCTGGTGGCGATGCGGCTCGGCCTGGTGGTGCTCGGTCCACAGCTGTCCGGCCTGCTAGGCACCGAGCTGTTGTCCGAGCAGGGCGCCCGTACCGTCGGCGCCGCGATGCTCGACATCCTCGACCCCGAACTGTTCGACGCCTCGATCGCCGAACAGGCCCGCCGGGCGGTCCGTACCGAATCCTCGGAGGAGGAGCCAGCATGAACGATTCCGTGATCATGGTGTCCGACCTGATCAAGCGGTACGGGTCCGCCCTCGCCCTGGACGGGTTCCGGCTCGAGGTCGCACCCGGCGAGGTGCACGGGTTCCTCGGTCCCAACGGTGCCGGCAAGACGACCACGATCCGGATCCTGCTCGGCCTGCTCCGGGCCGACTCCGGGTCGGTGTCCGTGTTCGGCCTCGACCCGTGGGCCGACGCGACCGCGGTGCATGCCCGGCTGGCCTATGTGCCCGGGGACGTCACGCTCTGGCCGTCGCTCACCGGTGGCGAGGTGATCGATCTGATCGCCCGGCTGAACGGCCGCACGCCGGCCCGGTTGCCGGAGTTGCTGGAGCGGTTCGAGCTGGATCCGACCAAGAAGTGCCGCGCCTACTCCAAGGGCAACCGGCAGAAGGTCGCGCTGGTCGCCGCGTTCGCCTCCGAGGCCGAGTTGTTGATCTTCGACGAGCCGACCTCCGGGCTCGATCCGCTGATGGAGCAGGTGTTCGGCGACGAGCTCGAGGCCGCCAAGGGCCGCGGCGCGACCGTCCTGCTGTCCAGCCACATCCTGTCCGAGGCGGAACGGCTGTGCGACCGGCTCAGCATCATCCGGGCCGGCCGGCTGGTCGCCTCGGCGCCGCTGGAACAACTGCGCGGGGCGCGACACAGCGTCGTCACGGCGCAGCTGGACCGGGCGCCACGGCTGGAGTCGATAACCGGGCTCGAGGACGTCGAGCTGGACGGCGGTTCGCTGCGCTGCCGGGTCGATCCGGCGGCCCTGGACGATCTGCTGCGGGCGCTCGCCGAGGCCGGGGTACGAGGCGTGACCATCACGCCGCCGACCCTGGAAGAGGTCTTCCTCAGCCACTACCAGACCGAGCCGGTGCGGTCATGACCGCGCTCGCCACCACACCGCGTGCCGACCTCAGCCGGGGCCGGCACTCCATGATCACCGGGACCGGGCTGCTGGTCCGGCTGCACCTGCAGCGGGACCGGATGCTGCTCCTGGTCTGGACGCTCGCGCTCGGGCTGCTGCCGGCCGCGATGGTGTCGGCCACCCGGGTGGCGTACCCGACCGATCAGGACATGATCAACTTCGCCGACGTCGCGCTGGCCAGCCCGTCCCAGCTGGCCACCCGGGGGCCGGTCTTCGCGGCCACACTGGGCGGCCTGGTCGCGTGGACCGTGGCCAGCTCCGGAGCCCTGGTCCAGGCTGTGGTGACGATCCTGATCACGGTCCGGCACACCCGGGCCGACGAGCAGACCGGTCGGCAGGAGACGCTGTCCAGCACCGCGATCGGGCGTCTGGCGCCGCTGGCCGCCGCGGTCTCGGTGTCCATGATCGGCAACGTCGCGGTGGGGCTGGTCGCAACGCTCGGACTGCTCGGTCAGGGCCAGGCGCCGGTCGGCTCGCTGTTGATCGGTGCGGTCTTCGCCGGCACCGGGCTGTTCTTCACCGGCGCCACGGCCCTGGTCGCCCAGCTGGCCCAGAGCGGCGCCGCGTACGCGATCTCCTTCGTCGTGCTCGGGGTCGCGTTCGCCCTCGCCGCGGCCGGTGACCTGACCCGGTCCTGGCTGGTCTGGCTGAGCCCGATCGGCTGGGCGCGGCACACCGAGGCGTTCGCCGGCGATCACGGTTGGGTGCCGCTGCTGCCGGCGGCCGGCGGCGTCCTGACCATGATCATCGCGGGCCGGCTCGCCCTGGTCCGTGATCTTGGTGCCGGGCTGATCCCGCCGCGGCCGGGCCGGGCCCGGGCGACCGCCCTGCTCTCCTCGCCGCTGGGACTGGCCTGGCGGCGGCACCGGGCCGCGGTCGCCGGCTGGGCGCTCGGACTGGGCCTGCTCGGCCTGCTGCTCGGTTCGGTGACCCAGTCGCTGGACGCCCAGTTGGACACGCCCGCGTTCCAGCAGCTCAGTCGGGGCGCCGGTGGCGGCAGCGTCAGCGAAGTGTTCTTCCGCTTCATCGTGTACGTGCTCGCCCAGGTGGCGACCGCAGCCGCCCTGGCCACGGTGCTGGCGCTGCGCGGCGACGAGCGGACCGGGCTCGCCGAGCCGATCCTGGTCACCCGCACCTCGCGGACCGCCTGGGCGTTCGGCGAGATCACCATGGCTGCGCTGACCGGCGCCGCGGTGCTGGCCGCGATCGGGCTGGCGGCCGGGCTGACGTCGGGCACCGGACTCTCGTTGGCGGCGATGACGCTGGGCTACCTGCCGTCGGTGTTGATCATGATCGGGCTGGCGGTGGCGCTGACCGGCTGGCTGCCCCGGGTGGCCGGGCCGGTCTGCTGGACCGTGCTCGGCCTGCTGCTGGTGCTGGACCTGCTCGGCGAGTTCCGGCTGGTTCCGGACCTGGTGCTCAGGTTCTCGCCGTACGCGCTCACGTTCAGCGGGCAGCTCGGCCTGCTGCCACTGCTGCCGGCGCTAGCCGGGCTGACCGGGCTGGCCGTACTGCTGACCGGGATAGGAATAGCCGGGCTGCGCCGGCGCGACCTGGGCAACGGGTGAGTTGGGCGGGGCCGGCCGGTAGAGGCGGTCGATCTTGGCCACCTTGGCCTGCCACAGGATCAACGCCACGGCGATCGCATCCACCACGGCAGACATGATCAGGGAGATCGGCGAGCCGGTGGTCTCCGGCCCGACCAGCGCGTCCTCCCAGCCACCGAAGATCATGATGGTGACGAAGATCAACACGTTGTTGACGGTGTGGATGGCGATCGCCGCCTCCAGCCCGCCGGTACGCCAGGTGAGGATCACCGCCGCCACCGCGAACAGCCCGATGTCGGCCAGCACGAAGAAGTCCAGGCTGCCGTGCGCGAGGGCGAAGACCGCAGAGGACAGCACCGTGGCGATCACGATCGCGACGACCGGGTGCCGGATCCAGCTGCCTACGTTCTGCAGGATCCAGGCACGGAAGCCGTACTCCTCGGCGGCACACTGCAGCGGCGTGGTCAGCAGGACCAAGATCAACATGGCCACCCACTGCTCGGGCCGCGGCGACGCCGCCGGGAAGAACACCTGCCCGAGGCCGAGGTAGATCACCCACAGCGGAGCGACGGTGATCAGGCAGCGGGCCAGCCAGCGCCATCGGACCCGGCCGGCCACCGACGTGGTGTAGCCGACCTTGAGCCCGTGCGCGATCCGGTTCGCCAGCAGCACCGAGGGGATCAGCGCGATCAGGATCAGATTGTTGAAGAGGAACGCGTCCGGTCCGAGATCACCGCCGGTGAGCGAGGTGAGCGTCTCCTCGACGCTGCGGCCGATCAGCGTGGAATAGATCATGAACGCGACGGTCAGCAGCACCACCTGGATCAGCCAGAAGCCGGCCGCGAGCAGCAGCGAGATCAACGGCCGCCACCAGCGGCGGCGCGGCCCGCGGAACAACTGCTGATACTCGCTCGGCTCCGTCGGCAGCGGCGAGACCGGCGCCGCGGGCTCCGGCGGATAGTACGGCTGGGCCGGCGGAGCGGACGGAAACGGCTGGGGTGGTCCGGCCTGGTACGGCTGCTGTGGCCCGCCCGGGTACGGCTGCGGCGAGCCGGTTGGATCCGGCTGCCCGGGTCCCGGCTGATACGGCTGGGCGGGTCCGGGCTGATACGGCTGGGCAGGTCCGGGCTGATAGGGCTGCGGCGGTCCAGCCGGGTACGGCTGCGGATCACCGGACGAGGGCTGCGACCCGCCCGACGCGGGCTGCGGGTCGCCGGAGGAGGGCTGCGGCGGTCCGGCCGGGGCGCTCATGCTGCGGCCCCTCGGCGTAGTGCGCGAGAACACGGCGGAGGAGAGCTACGTCGTGGGGTCGATCTCATGGCGGCCAGTCTGCCAGCCCGCGGTCGGCCCGCGGTTACCCTCGAGGGGTGCAGGCAATCCGGACCGCGTTGGTGCAGGCGGTCCGCCGGCCCGTGGCCGGAGACCGGTTCGAGGAGCACCACGCCCGGATCTGGCACACGCCGGGTCCGCGCTGGTTCGCCGAGGGCGACCCGATCCGTACCGTGCACTCCGACATCGCGATGCTGATCGGCGGGATCCGGGCGCTGCTGCTGCAGTCGCTGCACCCGGTCGCGATGCGCGGCGTGACCGAGCATTCCGACTTCCGTACCGATCCGCTGGGACGCCTGCAGCGGACCAGCCGGTTCATCACGGTGACGACATTCGGCACGGTGCCCGACGCCGAACGCGCGATCGCCAAGGTGCGCGGCATCCATCGCCGGGTCCGCGGAACCGAACGCGACGGCCCGGGAGGCCGGGCCTACCGGGCCGACGACCCCGACCTGCTGCTCTGGGTGCACGCGGCCGAGATCGACAGCTTCCTCGAGGCCCACCGGGCGTTCGGCGCGAACCCGCTGGACGAGGCCGGGTACGACCGGTACGTCGATCAGACCCGACTGGTGGCCGGCCGGCTCGGCGTACCGGAACCGCCCGCGACGCGGGCCGCGCTGACCGCCGTGATCGAGGGCTATCGACCGGAGCTGACCCGCGGACCGGGGTCGGACGACGTCGTCGACCTGCTGCTCCGCCGGCCGCCGATCCCCGGCCCGTCCGGACTCGGCTACCGGGCACTCGCCGCCGGCGCCGTCTCGCTGCTGCCGCGCTGGGCCCGGGTGCAGTTGGGACTGCCGGCCGCCGACCGGGTGCCGGCCCGGGCCGCCGCCGACCGGCTGACCCGGATCCTGCGCTGGGCCCTGGCCGGCGACACGGCCGTCTGACCCCGGAAATGACGGATCCCCCGCACGCCTTGCGTACGGGGGATCCGACCTGACAACCGACCTACTTGCGGGACTCGGAGGTCTCCGGCTCCGGAGCGGGCTCCGGCTCGGCCGCCGGCTGCTCCTCGACGGGCTGCGAGGGCAGCTCGTTCAGGGCGTCGGGCGGATTGCCGGGCAGCCCGTCCAGGCCCGGGTTCGGTTCGTCCTCGGCGATTGACTGACCGCGCCGGGTGCTGATCGCGACCGCAGCCACGATGACGGCGAGGGCAATGATCGCGACCACGTACCGGAGCGGGCTGGGCGAGGTGCTCAGCGGCGACATCGCGACGACGGCCGGTGCGATCAGCACGGCGACCAGGTTCATCACCTTGATCAGCGGGTTGATCGCCGGGCCGGCGGTGTCCTTGAACGGGTCGCCGACGGTGTCGCCGATCACGGTGGCCTCGTGGGCCGGCGAGCCCTTGCCGCCGTGATGGCCGTCCTCGACCAGCTTCTTCGCGTTGTCCCAGGCGCCACCGGAGTTGGCCAGGAAGACCGCCATCAGCGTGCCACAGGCGATCGCGCCGGCCAGGTAGCCGGCCAGGGCCGGAGCCCCGAGGCCGAAGCCGACCGCGATCGGCGCCATGATCGCCAGCAGACCAGGCGTGGCGAGCTCGCGCAGCGAGTCCTTGGTGCAGATGTCGACGACCTTGCCGTACTCCGGCTTGCCGGTGCCCTCCATGATCCCGGGGATCTCGCGGAACTGGCGGCGCACCTCGAACACGACCGCGCCGGCGGCCCGGCCGACCGCGCTGATCGCGAGACCGGAGAAGAGGAACACGACCGCCGCACCGATGATCAGACCGACCAGGGTCTCCGGGGCGAAGACCACGGCCTGCGCCGCGAACTCCGCGTACCGATCGGCGAGGACGCCGCGGATGGCATCGGTGTAGGAACCGAACAGCGCGGTGGCGGCGAGCACGGCGGTGGCGATCGCGATGCCCTTGGTGATCGCCTTCGTGGTGTTGCCGACCGCGTCGAGCTCGGTCAGGATCTGGGCGCCGTCACCCTCGACGTCACCGGACATCTCGGCGATGCCCTGGGCGTTGTCGGAGACCGGGCCGAAGGTGTCCATGGCCACGATCACACCGACGGTCGTCAGCAGACCACAGCCGGCCAGCGCGATCGCGAACAGCGAGACGATGCCGCCACCACCGAGCAGGAAGGCGCCGTAGACCGCGGCGGCGATCACCACGGCGGTGTAGACCGCGGACTCGAGGCCGATCGAGATGCCCGAGAGCACGACCGTCGCGGCGCCGGTCAGCGAGGTCTTGCCGACCTCGCGTACCGGACGGTGCTCGGTGCCCGTGTAGCGGCCGGTCAGGGCGAGGATGATCACGGCCAGCACGATGCCGACCAGCACCGCACCCACCGCGACGATCCGCGGGTCGTTGATCGGGCCGCTGAACTCCAGGCCCTCCACGCCGAGCGCGTCGAACGTGCTGGGCAGCAGGGTGAACGCGGCGATCGCACAGAGCACGGCGGAGATCGCCGCCGAGATGTAGAAGGAGCGGTTGATCGTCCGCAGGCCGTTCTCGCCGGCCCGGGGCTTGGTCAGGTAGACGCCGATGATCGCGGTGATCACGCCGATCGCCGGTACGACGAGCGGGAAGACCAGGCCGTAGCCGCCGAACGCGGCCTTGCCGAGGATCAGCGAGGCGACCAGCGTCACCGCGTACGACTCGAAGAGGTCGGCCGCCATGCCGGCGCAGTCGCCGACGTTGTCACCCACGTTGTCGGCGATGGTCGCCGCGTTGCGGGGGTCGTCCTCCGGGATGTTCTGCTCGACCTTGCCGACCAGGTCGGCGCCGACGTCGGCCGCCTTGGTGAAGATGCCGCCGCCGACCCGCATGAACATGGCCAGCATCGCGGCGCCGAAGCCGAAGCCCTCGAGAATCGTCGGTGCGTCGGACTGGAAGATCAGCACGACGATCGCGGCACCGAGCAGGCCGAGGCCGACGGTGGCCATGCCGACGTGGGCACCGGTCCGGAACGCCACCCGCATGGCGGGGTCCCGGCCCTGGTCCCGGGCCGCCGCGGCGACGCGGACGTTGGCGCGGACCGCCAGCCACATGCCGAGGTAGCCGATCAGGGCCGAGAACAGCGCGCCGAGCAGGAAGGCCACCGAGCGGACGATCCGCAGGACCCATTCGTTGAAGCCGCCGTCGCTGTGTGCCGGGAGGACCAGCAGCAGGACGAAGGCGATCGCTGCGAAGACGCCGAGGGTTCTGAACTGGCGGCCGAGGAAGGCTGCGGCGCCCTCCTGAACTCCGAGGGCGATGCGCTGCATGTTCGGCGTACCGTCGCCGGCGGCAAGCACTTCCCGCCGGAAGATCAAGGCCATCACCAGGGCAAC
Source organism: Microlunatus sp. YIM B11417 (assembly GCF_059617205.1). Taxonomy (NCBI): domain Bacteria; kingdom Bacillati; phylum Actinomycetota; class Actinomycetes; order Propionibacteriales; family Propionibacteriaceae; genus Microlunatus; species Microlunatus sp. YIM B11417. The sequence continues at coordinate 455,510 of NZ_JCAMPJ010000002.1, read as the reverse complement.
CAGCGCGATGGCGGCGACGACGGCGACCAACACGGGATTGAACCCGCTCAAGACGGCAAGCGGCAGCACTTCCAACGCATGTGGAAGTCCGGGCATTCTGGGGTCCTCCTGAAACCTGGGATGTCGCAAGCGCCGGGTGCGGCGCAATGGCGGGCAGTCTAACCACCATGTGCACTGGTTTGCTCATCGGTCTTGAAGGCCGTACCCGAAAAGCACCGAGACGCCTGTCACAGTGACCCCGCGGTGTGCAGGTCCGCGGAAAGCGTCAGAACTGTAAGGAAAGCTGGTCCAGGTGGAGTTGATGAGTCGGGCCGAGCGGGTGCGCCATCGCCACCTGGTGCCCGCACGCACGGCCCGGCCGGCCGACTGGCCGGACTGGGTGCCGGTGGCGGTCCGGGAGGCGATCGTCCGTCGGGGCGGCATCGAACGTCTCTGGCAACACCAGGCCGAGGCCGCCGACAGCCTCTTCCGCGGTCGGCACACCGCCCTGGCCACGGGTACGGCCTCGGGCAAGTCGCTCGGCTATCTGCTGCCGGTGCTGACCGCGACGTACGGCGGGCCGGACGCGGCCGGCGGACTGGCGACCCCGGACCGGGACCGGCTGCTCCGCCCGCGGCGGCCGCACACGGCCCTCTATCTGGCACCCACGAAAGCACTCGCCCACGACCAGCTGCGGACCGGGGCCGAGCTGGGCCCCGCCGGCTGGCCGATCGCGGCCATCGACGGCGACAGCCAGCCGCAGCAGCGGGACTGGGCGCGCGACTTCGCCTCCTATGTGCTGACCAACCCGGACCTGGTGCACGCCTCGATCCTGCCCGGGCACGAACGCTGGTCCTCCTTCCTTTCTTCTCTGCGGTACGTGGTGATCGACGAGGCGCACCGCTACCGCGGCGTCTTCGGGTCGCAGGTCGGCTGCGTGCTGCGCCGGCTGCGCCGGGTCGCCGAGCGGTACGGGGCGCGGCCGGTGTTCGCGCTGGCGTCGGCGACCGGCTCGGACATCGGGCGGCTGGCGGCCGAACTGGTCGGGGCCGCTGCGGCCGAGGTGACGCCGGTGACCGAGGACGGTTCGCCGCACGGCGTGGTCCGGATGGAGCTGTGGCAGCCGGAGCGGTCGGTCGAGTCGGAGACGTCGGAGTTGCTCGCCGAGCTGGTCGCCGAGGGTCGGCAGACGATCGCGTTCACCCCGTCGCGGCGGATGTCGGAGCTGGTCGCGCTGCAGGCCCGGGAGCGGCTCGATGATCATCCGGAGGCGGTGGGCCGGATCGAGTCGTACCGCGGTGGCTATCTGGCCTCGGACCGCCGCGCCGTGGAGCGGTCGCTGCTGGACCGGTCGGTGATGGGCGTGGCCGCCACCAACGCGCTGGAACTGGGGATCGACATCGCCGGGATGGATGCGGTGATCATGGCCGGCCTGCCGGGCAGCCGGGCCGCGATGTGGCAGCAGGCGGGCCGGGCCGGCCGGCGCGGCGGTGACGCCGACGTGATCATCATGATGCGGCAGGACCCGCTTGACCAGTATCTCGCCGATCATCCCGACGAGTTGTTCGCGGCCCCGCCGGAGCCGGTGGTCCTGGACGCGCAGAACCCGTACATCCTGGCGCCCCAGCTGACCGCGGCCGCCCAGGAGTTTCCTTTGACGGCACGGGACACGGCCTACTTCGGCCCGACCGCGCCGGCGCTGATCAAGGGCCTTTGTGATCATGGCGTGCTGCGCCGGCGGCCGGACGGCGCCGCCTACTGGACCCGGACCGAACGGGCGGTCGACGGGATCGACCTGCGCTCCATCGGCGGCCGGCCGGTGGAGATCGTCGACGAGTCCACCGGCCGGGTGCTCGGCCACGCCGACCGGGCCAGCGCCGACGCCACCGTGCATCCCGGTGCGGTCTATCTGCATCAGGGCGAGACCTACCTGTGTCAGGAACTTGATCTTGAGGCCGGCGAGGCCATCGTGCACCCGGCCCGCCCCGGCTACTACACCCAGGCCCAGGTGTCCCAGCAGGTCAAGATCGTCGAGGAGCGCGAGGTCGTCACGTCCGGGTCGGGCCGGCTGCGGCTGGGCCGGGTCGACGTGATCTCGCGGGTGATCGGCTTCCTGCGCCGGGACGAGGCGACCAGCGCGGTCTGGGACTCGACCCCGCTCGATCTTCCCGAGCGCCGGATGCGGACCGCGGCCTGCTGGTGGACCGTGGCCGTCGATGATCATGAACTGTCGGCAGCCCAGCTCGGCGGCGCGGTCCACGCCGCCGAACACGCCCTGGTCGGGCTGTTGCCGCTGTTCGCCCGCTGCGACCGCGGCGACGTGGCCGGAGTCTCCGCGGTCGCGCACGCCGACACGGGCGGCCCGACCGTGTTCCTGCACGACGCCCACCCCGGCGGCTCCGGCTTCGCCCGGCTCGCCTTCCTGGCCGGCCAGGAACTCGTCGCGGCCGCGGCCCACCGGGTCGATCACTGCCCCTGCCACGCTGGCTGCCCCGCCTGCGTCGTCTCCGCCCAGTGCGGTCGCGGCAACACCCCGTTGGACAAGGCCGGAGCCGGGCTGCTGCTGGGCCGGCTGCTCGACCGGACGCCCGAACTGACCTGACCCGGCTCCGCGGCTGATCGGGATGCCGGCCGGGACCCGCGAGGGGCGCCCGATTGCCCACATCTCCGGGCGCCCGGGGTCCATAATGACCGGCATGATCCCGGTAGCCGTGGTGCTGATCGTCCTCGTGATCGTGTTCACCATCGCGATCATCGTCGGAAACCCCCAGTCCTTCGATCTTCAGGTCTTCGTGGCCCGGATCCCGGCCAACATCACCGGGGTGTACGTCACCGGCGCCGTCACCATGCTGGTGCTCGCCGTCGCCGGCTGGCTCCTCTGGACCGGACTCGTACGCCTCCGCGCCCAGCACCAGGAGATCAAGGCCCTCAAGGCGGCGGCCGGCGTACGCGGCAAGGCACTCTCGGGCAAGAGCGGCAGCACGTCCGGAACCGGGACGAAGGACTCGAAGGCAGCCGGTGGCGCGACCGCCGGGGACGAGAAGGCCGCCGGCAAGACCGCCGAGCCGAAGAAGTCGGACCCGAAGGCCCCGGGCACCAGGAAGCCCGACTCCGATCCGACCGACTCCTCCTCCACTCCGAAGGGCGGCTCCGCCCGCGGCAGCGCCCTCGATCTCGACGAACCCGCCGGCCGCGGGTCGGCCGGCGGCGACCGTGAGTCCGCCGCCGGGAAGGATCGGGCCGGACGGCACGACCGGTCCGAGGCGGGCGAGACGACAGCCGAGGAACGCCGCCGCCTGCTCGACGAGGCCGACGAACTCACCCGCGAAGACCCTCGGTCCTGACCCGAAGGCGCCGCTCCGGACCTCGGCAGGGGTCCTGTCCTGATCTCGGTGGGCCTTTGCTGCCGTCAGGGCGGGCTGGACACCGGGCCGGCGTGGGCCTTGGCGGCCACCGATCGCGGCAGGCCTGGCATCAGGGGCGGCACCTCTTGCCGGACTCGGACCGTGATCACGAAGTCGAGCCGGTCTCCGACCACGTCGCAGTCGGTCAGCGTGGTGCGGTTGGCCCGGGCGATCGTCCTGGCTGCCGCGCACCCGTCCGTGCCGTCGGACCGCGCGACGGCACCGCTCAACGCGGCGAGGTCGGCGGCGGCGCGGGCCTGGTGCACCGCGACCGCGTAGCCGGCGACCGTGGTCCCGACGAACGCGAGCACGGTGATCACGATCATGGCGCCGACCATCAGCATGGTGCCGCTGCCCCGCTCGTCCCGAGGAGGCAGCCATCGAGACGACTTCCTGCTGGGCGTGCGTCGTGACCTGTTCATGATCATGTTTCTCCTTGGGCCGGACGTCAGCCGGTCTCCCCCGGCTCGGGCACCACCTCGGCCGAGGCGGTGAGCGGAACTGCCGGCACCAGCATCGACAGCGGCCGGGCCTGCAGCCGTACGGTGACGATCGTGGTGTTGCCCGACGTGTCGATCATGATCACCGAGCCGTCGGGGGCATCCCGCTTCGCGCGGGTGATCCCGGCCTCGTCGCCGCGGGCCGCCTGCCGTGCGACCTCCGCCGCCGTGTCACCGCACTGCAGCTGCAGCACGATCAGACCGATCCCCCAGCTCAACAGGCTGAGCAGCGCCAGGGCCGCCAGGATGGAGACGGCCAGTTCGGCCGTCACCATCCCGCGGTCCCGGATCCGGCCCATGCCGGCGTCGCCCGATCGCTGCCGCTGATCACTCGTCGACATGGCCGGTCCGGTCACTTCAGCAGGCCGGTCAACCTGCCGATGATGTCCAGCACCACCTTCACCAGCGACTCCTCGACCGGGCCGCTCGTCACGATCGCCAGCAGCACCCCGGCCAGAGCAGCGGCGGCGACGATCCCGAGCACCCACTCGGCACTGACCAGACCGCGTTCGTCCCGCTGGAGCACCGGCGTCCGCGCCTCCGGCTCGGCCGCGCGCGGCTCCAGTTCCACACTCGAATCCTTCATGATCTCCGACATCTCCTGCTCCTTCAGTCAGGCACCGCTCGGACCGCCGAGTGGTGCCGCATCCACCGCGGATACGCCCGGGAGTCTGCGCGGCTCGGCCGGAATCCACCGCAGGCAAAGAAATCTGTTGATAAGCCAACGGACAACACCGCAGCTGTGGACAACCCCGAAGCGCGCCACGCCACCCCGACCACCCGCGTCGTCGAGTGTGCGGTTGCGATCATCTGAAATCGACTTCTACGGTCCGTAACGTCACGCTCGACGCGGCGCGGCCTCGAAGTGGGACTTGGCGGGCGGTCGCGTTGCGTATGACGGCGGCCGCGCTGTGGACGGCTGATCGCCGTCCCGGTGCAGGTGGCGGGCATCGGCGGCGCACCGAGCGCCCTCCCCTGTCGTCGAGTGTGGCGGCTGCGGAGCGCGTCGGGCGGCGCAGCCACGCAACGGCCGGATCCCAGGAAACACATCGCGACGAGCCGCAAACCCGGCCCGCGGGCGCCTGCTGGCCGGAGAGGAGCAGCGCCGGACCTGGTAGCCGCAACCCGCCCTCGCAACCCGAGCCACGCCCAGCAGCCGCACCTGACCGGTGTTGGTCGACAGTTCCCACCGACCGACGCAGGCCTGGATGCGCTCGACAGCCGCATCGGGCTCCAGCCGCGGCGGCGGCGGGGTTCAGCGGCACCGGATTCGGTGGCGGGAGCTCGTTCTCCGGTGGCGGCAGGGGTTTCTCCGGCGGCGGTGGTCGCGCCGGGGAGCGGCCGCCGGCGCATTCCCGGCCGAACCTCGATCCGCCACGAGCCAGGCCTCACCCGACCGACGTGGGTCCGGGCCGAACCAGACAGCCACACCCGCCGAGCATCCGCTGCGTCCGGGAGTCGACGCTTCGGCTCGGTTCAGGGGGTGCCGAACACCTTGAGGAGGGCGGAGGCGACGGTGGGGACGATGCCGATCAGGATGAAGGCGGGGACGAAGCAGGCCATCAGAGGAAGGACCGAGCGGACGCCGACGGCTCGGGCGACGATCTCGATGGCCGCTCGGCGGCGCTGCCGGGCGAACTCCGCGTGCCGGCGCAGCCCTTCCGCCAACCTGGTGCCGGATTCCACCGAGCGGGCCAGGTCGACGGCGACCGGGGCCCAGACCGGGTCGCGGCGCAGCTCGCGCCACGCCTCCTCCTCGGGCCGGCCGAGCTCGATCTGGGCGAGCACGCGGCGCAGGTCCTCGGCCACCGGGCCGCCGGAGGCGGCAGCGACCTCCCGGACGGCGCCACGCAACGGCAGCCCGGCGCCGACCGCGGCGCCGAGCAACGCCAGGGTCTGCGGCAGATCCATGATCAACTGTTGCCGCCGCCTCCGGTACGCCCCCGTCTCGACCCAACCGGTCACGACGGTCACCGCAAACCCGGCGGCGCACGCCGCGGGCATGATCAACAAGCCGACGTCGGGTGCCCTGACCAGGCCGATCATGATCAACACGACCATGATCACGATCCCGGCCACGATCCGCAGCCGGAGCGCGGGGGCGCCGGGCCGCCCGGCCAGCAGCCGCCTGACTCCGGTGCGCCGGTCCCGATCATGGCCCGCTTCGTCGCCGAGCCGTTCCGCCCGGCGGCGCGGCCCGTGCAGCAACAGCGCCATGGCCAGCCCGGCCAGGCCGGCGGACGCGATCATCCAGGTCGTGCCGTCCATCGATATCTCCCTACTCGTGCTCGGCCTGCCGGGCCAGAGCGTCGACCCAGAGGATGCCGGCGGCCGCCAGCAGGGTTCCGCCGACCAGGCAGGCCGAGCCCACCGGCTCGCTCCAGAGGAAGCCCAGCGGGTCTCCGCCGATCAGGTAGCCGAGGCCGATCCCGAGCAGGGGCAGCACGGCCATGATCTTGCCGCTGGCCCGGGGCGCGGCCAGTTCGCCCGCGACCATCAACCGGACCGTCTGATCAGCACCGAGACTGTCGGCGATCTGATCGAGGGCCGCGGAGAGCGGGGCGCCGGTGCTGTGGCAGACCTCCCAGCCGCGGGCCAGCTCGAGCAGTCCGGCGTGCCCGGGCAGCCGGGACTGGCGGCGCCAGAGCTCGGCGACGTCGGCGCCCAGCCGGTCGGCGCGCTCGGCCTCGGCGAGGACCGGGTGATCCGACGCGGCCGCGGCCAGCGCGTCGGCCGGGATCTTGCCGACCCGGACCTCGTTGGCGAGCGCCCGGCACGCATCGGCGATCTCGGCCTCGGCCCGGATCGACCGGCCGCGACGTCCCCCGCCCATGATCATCCGGAGGGCCAGGCCGCCCAGGATCACCCCTGCCGTCGCGTAGGCGGCACCGCGCCCGCCGGCCAGCACACCGGTGATCACGACGGCGGCCACCGCGATCGGCAGCAGCACCAGCCACCGCCGCCGGCCGGCCATCCGCACCGGCACCCGGCCATCGGCCGCGAGGCGATCCAGCACCCGCCCGCCCGGCCGGGGCGGCATGATCAACATCGCCGCGAGCGCGGCCAGGACCAGGGCCAGCAGTGTCATGCTCGCCCCAGAAGGCGTTCCAGCCGGGCGGCCGACGGCCCGCGGCACGGCCGGCCCTCCCGGTCGAAGCTCAGCGCCGGCTCCGCGACCACCAGGCCGCTGGCCGGATCCTGGGCCAGCGTTGCTATCTCGCCGACCCGGCGCTGCCCCGACCGGTCCCGGACCAGATGCACGACCACGTCGACGGCCGCCGCCAGTTGTGCGTGCAAGGCGGCACGGCCGAGACCGCCGAGTGCCGCCAGCGCTTCCAGGCGAGCGGGCACCTGGCTCGCGGTGTTCGCGTGGACCGTGCCACAGCCGCCCTCGTGGCCGGTGTTCAGCGCGGCCAGCAGGTCGCACACCTCCGCGCCGCGCACCTCGCCGACGACCAGCCGGTCCGGTCGCATCCGCAGGCACTGCCGGACCAGGTCGGTCAGCGTCACCGCGCCCACACCCTCGGCGTTGGCCGGCCGGCCCTCCAATCGGACCACGTGCGGATGGCGCGGCGCGAGCTCACGGGAGTCCTCGGCGATCACGATCCGTTCCGTCGGCGGGACCAGCCCGAGCAGCGCGGCCAGCAGGGTGGTCTTGCCCGACCCCGTACCGCCGCTGATCAGGAAGGCCGACCGGGACTCGACGATCGATGTCAACAGGTCCGCGGCCGGTTCGCTGACCGAACCCGAAGCGACACAGTCGGCCAGCGAGAACGTCCGGGACGCGGGGATCCGCAGCGACAGACAGGTGCCGGGCGCGGCCAGGTTCGCCAGCACGGCATGCACCCGGGTCCCGTCCGGCAGCCGGGCGTCGACGAACGGGGAGGCGTCGTCCAGCCGCCGGCCCACCGACGCCGCCAGCCGCTGGGCCAGCCGGCGCAGCTCCGCCTCGTCGGCGAACGTGAGCTCCGTCCGCAGCAGGCCGGCGCCGGCATCGACGTACACCTCGTCGGGGCCGTTGACGACGATGTCGGTCACGCCGGGCAGCCGGAGCAGCGGTTCCAGCGGTCCGGCGCCGACGCTGTCCCGGCGCAGCACCTCCAAGGTCTCCAGCAGCACGGCATCGGTGACCGCGGTGCCCTCCGCCCGCAACGCGGCCGCGACGTCGGCCGGGGTGTGCTCCCGGCCCAGCCCGGCCAGCCGGGCCCGGATCGGTTCCAGTTCCAGGGTGGTCATCGCGTCGCTCAGGCTGCCCGACCGGACGTGGGACGGGACTCGGCCGCCTCGTCGTCGGCGTCCAGATCGTCGAGCAGTCGTCGACAGGCCCGCGCCAGCGAACTGCGCGACGCCCGGCCCGGCGGCTCGCCCCGGTCGGCCGCGCGGGACACCGCCGCTTCGCCCTGGAACGTCGCCGCGACCTCGAGCCCGAGCCCGGCGCCCACCGTCACCTCGTCCACCTGGCCGCTGGACCGGGTCCGGAGCACCGCGCTCACCGGGCCGCACTGCCCGTCCAGCTCGGCCAGGGTCTGCCGTGCCGCGGCCAGGCCGCGGATCTCGCCGGAAACGACCAGATAGGTACGGTCGGCCCGTCGCAACACCTCGGCACCAGCTTCGGACGGCACCCGCGGCAGGTCGGCGACGACGAGTTCGTAGTCCCGCAGCCCGGCCAGCAGTACGGCGCGGATCGCCTCGGCCGGAAGCTCTGTCGGCGCGACCCCGGCCTGCCGCGGCATCGACAGCAGATCGACCCCCTCGACCCGGGGCAGCTGCCCGGCCAGCTCGCCCAGGTGCCCGCTGGCCCGCTCCAGCCGCGGCCAGCGCCAGCCCGGTTCCTCCTCGGCCCCGAGCACCAGATCGATGCCGCCGCCGCGTGGATCGACGTCGATCAGCAGCGTCGACCGACCGTCCCGCGCCGCCAGGTACGCCAGCGCGGCGGCACACGTGGTCGCCCCGGCCCCGCCGGACCCACCGACGAACGCGGCCAGCCTGGTGTCGGTCGCCCGCCGCCCGCTCGCGTCGGCGACCGCGGCGGTCAGCCAGGACGCACCGCTCGGCAACAGCACCACCGCCGCGCTCAGCGGCCCGGACCAGCGCGGCGCCTCGCCACCGGCCTCGTCCGCCGCGACCAGATAGACATCGTCCCGCCGGGGCAGCCCGAGCGTGGCCAGCCGCGGCGCCACCTCGAGTCCGACGATGACCAGGTCGGCGATCGACCAGAGGCCGCGGATCGCGCCAGCGTCGGGCAGCACGCGCGGCTCGACGCCCGCGGCCGCGGCGATGGCAAGGACCCCGTCCAGCAGGTCGGGATCGGTGGCCAGGATGACGATCTGGGGGTAGCGGGGAGGTGCGTGTCTCATGCCGGGGACTCTGCGCCGGAAACCGACCGTCCGCCGCCGCCAAGAAAATCTGTGGACAACGAAAATCGTCCGGGCCTACCTGTGGACAACCCTCGTTCCATGATCAACTTCCGAAGTTGATCATGATCCGGACGGGTCCGGGCCAGGGCGGGGCCGACCCCGCCCGTGGCATCGCCGAGGTCCCGGCTGATCACACCGATGAAACTCAAGCGTGCCACGAAATTGCTGGTCTACAAGGTCTTTTCATTGGCTCGAAATCGAGGTAGAAATAGCAGCAAGGAAAACGACTCGCGAACACCAGGTGGTCGGAGAAACGATCTTTCGAGATCCGTCCGGACAGTTGGAAGCGACGAGCCAGATTCCTTGCATGACAGCCGAGTACCCACGCGAGGATCACCCACCTTCAATGGGTTGTTGCGCCATCGGGCGGCCCGACGCTGAGAGGGCACGCGCCTTGGCCAACACTATGGGCCGTGCGCGCTTGGTCGCTCGGATATGTCGTGCTTGGCGGCGCCCGCTGTAAAGCGGGCGCCGTTATTACGTGCGGGGCCGAGTTCTCGATTCACCGAGTCGCATCGCCAGCCGCTCGGCGGCCCCGGTCACCGCCCGAGCCACGTACGCGATCCACGGCCCGACCCCCGACACCTCGGCGTAGCCGGCCAGCCGTGCCCGGTACTCCTCACCCAGGTCCCGATGCCCGGCCGGCACCGGCACCACGCCGAGCGGGTCGACCCCGCGCGCGACCAGAACGGCCTGCTCGATGACTCGGGCCACCACACCGTCGCCGACACCGAACGGCGCCACCGTCGCCAGCTCCGCATGCACCACCGCAGCCAGGACCAGGGCCGGTGCCTCGCTCGGCGCGGTCAGCAACCGCTGCAACCCGGTCAGCCGTTCGCCGGCCTCGGGCCGGATCCGACCGAGGTCCTCCGGCGCCACCAGACCGTGCGCGACCAGCGTGTGGGCACGGGCGATGGCCTGGCCCGGGGCCCGCAGGATGGAGCCGGCCAGCTCATGCAGCTCACCCGCCGCCCGCACCGCACCCGGCAGCAGACCCTCCGGATCGTCGGTCAGTTCGGCGTTGGCGCGGGCCCCGTCCAACAGGGCCCGGGCGCGCAATTCCGGGGCGATCCGGCGCAGACCGCGGTCCCGCAGCACCGCATCGACCGCGTCCCGCGCCGAGGCCACCGCGGACGGTACGCCCTCCAGTCCGGACAGCGCGATCAGCGGGTCGGATTCGGTCACCGGCCCAGTGTGCTGCCCCACCCGTCGAAGGGCCAACCTCCACAGTGATCACGCCTGCGACCACGAGTGCAGGGTCGCTCTGAAACGTGGCGCCGGGCGGGGTCCGGGCGCGCCCAGCGCAAGGCCGACGAGGAAGGGATGACGACCGGTGAGAACGCAGCGATGTGCGTGCCCGGGCGCCGCCGGGTGCCACGGTTCAGGGGCGACACTGCACTACAGTCAGGGCCATGCAGGGTCCGCGATCTTCCCCGTTTCCGGCCCAGGCGCCGGCGTGGATGGTCGGCGACGGGCCGGCGCTGGTGCTCGACGTCGGGTCCGGTCGCGGCGCCCTGGCCGGCATGCTGCATCAGGCCGGTCACCAGGTGTGTTGCCTCGATCGGAACGAAACGGCGATCCGCCGGCTGACCGAACGGCTGGGCACCCGCTCCGTCGTCGGGCAGGTCGAGTCGCTGCCGTTCCTGGCCTGCCATTTCGATGTCGTCACGGCCGCGCAGACACTGCACCGCTTCGCGCCCGGGCTCGCCCTGTCCGAGATCGCCCGGGTGCTCCGGCCCGGCGGCCGACTCGCCGTCCTGTACGTGACCCGGGACGACACCGTGCCCTGGGTGCAACGGTTGGCCGCACTGCTGCAGCGCTACGACCCGGCCGCGATGACCGGCGACTACGGCGCCGACTCGGTCGACTGGATCGCCGAGAGTCCGTACTTCACCGAGCTGACCCGGAAGAACTTCCGCAACTGGGTGCCGGCCACCCGGGACGACCTGCGGGACATGGTCCGCCGCCGGCCGGCCACGGCGCAGCTCTCCGGTGACGAGCGGGACGAACTGCTGGCCCAGGTCGACGAGTTGTACGCCTCGGTCGCGCGGCCGCCGGAACCGCTGATGCTGCCGTACCAGATCTCCTGCTGGCGAGCCGTCGTTGATCACTCCCAACTCAACCCGGCCGAAGCCGACAGCGGGGTTCAGATCCGCCTGTAGTGTCGCTGGCCAAGCCTGCAACCCGGACGATACTGTCGATCTTGGTTTGCCCGCGTCAGTCTGCGGCTCTCAGTGTGGAGGTTTCTCGTGGTTCAACCCCCTTTGCCAGGTCCGGCCCTTCCCGGTGACGAAAGTCCCGAGGCCCGTGCCTACAGCACCATCGCCCGCAGCCAGGAGTTCGGCGAATTGCGGCGCCGCTACCTCACGTTCGCGGTGACGGCCACGATCGTCTTCATGATCTGGTACATCGCCTATGTCATCTGCAACAACTGGGCCCGCGACTTCATGAACATGAGAGTGGCCGGCCACATCAACGTCGCGTTGATCTTCGGGCTGTTGCAGTTCGTGTCGACCTTCCTGATCGCGTTCCTGTACGCCCGGCACTCGCGCAAGTCCCTTGATCCGTTGGCCGATCAGCTGCACGAGAAGTTCGAGGACGAGCGGACGGAGGCGACCCGGTGATCACCATGATCCCGCTGGCGACGGAGAGCAATCGTTTCCTCACGATCGCGCTGTTCCTGGTGATCGTCGCGTTGACCCTCTACATCACGTTCTGGGCGTCCCGGCACACCAAGAACGCCAACGACTACTACGCCGGCGGCCGCTCCTTCTCCGGCTTCCAGAACGGTCTGGCGATCGGCGGCGACTACATGTCGGCCGCCTCGTTCCTCGGCATCTCCGGCTCCATTGCCCTGTACGGCTACGACGGCTTCCTCTATTCGATCGGGTTCCTGGTCGCCTGGCTGGTGGCGCTGCTGCTGGTCGCCGAGCTGCTGCGGAACTCCGGCAAGTACACGATGGCCGACCAGCTGGCGTTCCGGATGCGGCAGACCCCGGTCCGCGCCGCGGCGGCCAGCTCGACCATCGTCGTGTCGATCTTCTACCTGCTGGCTCAGATGGTCGGCGCCGGCAGCCTGGTCGCGCTGCTGCTGTCGGTGGACAGCCCGCTGCTGAAGAACCTGGTGATCGTCGGCGTCGGCATTCTCATGATCGTTTACGTCACGCTGGGCGGCATGAAGGGCACCACCTGGGTCCAGATCGTCAAGGCGGTGCTGCTCATGATCGGCACCTTGTTGATCAGCATCCTGGTGTTGGCCAAGTTCGGCTTCAACCTCTCCACCCTGCTCGGCGCGGCCGCCGAGCACACCGGCAAGGGCGAGGCGTTCCTGCAACCTGGGCAGCTCTACGGCAAGACGCTGGTCGGCAAGTTCGACTTCCTGTCGCTGGGCCTGGCCCTGGTGCTCGGCACCGCCGGCCTGCCGCACATCTTGATCAGGTTCTACACGACGCCGACCGCGAAGGCCGCCCGCAAGTCGGTGCTCTGGGCGATCGGCCTGATCGGCGCCTTCTATCTGATGACGCTGGTGCTCGGCTTCGGCGCCGCCGCGCTGCTGGACACCTCGAAGGAGGGCGCGGTCGCGAAGTCCACCGGCAACCTGGCCTCGCCGCTGCTCGCCCAGGCCGTCGGCGGCGGCGATTCGATCGGCGGCTCGGTGCTGCTGGCGTTGATCGGTGCGGTCGCCTTCGCGACCATCCTGGCGGTGGTCGCGGGGCTCACCCTGACCTCGGCGTCATCGGTGGCCCACGACCTGTACGCGAACGTGATCATGAAGGGCCGGGCGAGCGAGAAGAGCGAGCTGTTCGTGGTCCGGATCGCAGCGTTCGTGATCGGCGCCGTGGCGATCGCCCTGGCCATCCCGGCGCAGCGCCTGAACATCGCGTTCCTGGTGGCCCTGGCCTTCGCGGTCGCCGCCTCGGCCAACCTGCCGGCCCTGATCTACAACCTCTTCTGGCGCCGGTTCAACACCTCGGGTGCGATCTGGAGCATCTACGGCGGCCTGATCGCCGCGGTCGGGTTGGTGTTCTTCTCGCCGGTGGTGTCGGGCGCGCCGACCTCGCTGATCCCGAGCGTGAACTTCGCCTGGTTCCCGCTGAACAACCCCGGCCTGGTGTCGATCCCGATCGGCTTCCTGTGCGGCTTCCTCGGCACGATCCTGAGCCGGGACCGGACCAGCCAGGCTCGCTACGACGAACTCTCGGTCCGCGCGCTGACCGGCGCCGGAGCCGAGAAGGGGACGCAGCACTAGACCGCTCTGACGTCGCGCGCCGGATGATCTTCCACCTGGATCATCCGGCGCGTTCGTTTCCGCGGGGTTACAGCCTGTCTCACCATGGCGAACCCTGTCCCCCGGTCGTCCGGTTGTGCGACGATTCGTCCTGAAGATCACGTAACTCGGGGGAGTTGGGGATGACGCTTGAGCTGGACCTGCGTCCGGTCCTGATCACGGCGGCCGAAATCCGGCTGGCCGTGCTCGCCGTCGTCCTGGTGATCGCGGTCTCGGCCGCCTCCGCCCTGGTGACCCTGCCCGAGGGTCTGCGCCTGGTCGTCCTGTTCGTCCATCTCGGTTCGCTCATCGTCGGCTTCGGTGCCGTGCTCAGCATCGACTGGTACGGGCTGCTCTGGCTCCGCGGCCGGGCCACTCTGGCCGACCTGGTCAACCACTCCCACCGGGCCAGCGCCCTGACCTGGTGCGGACTGACCGGACTGTGCCTCAGCGGGATGCTGCTCGGGCCGCAGCTCGACTCGCCCCTGACCTTGATCAAGATCGCCGCTGTCGCCGGAGCAGCGGCGGTCGGGGTCTGTGCGCTGGCGGCGGGTCGGCGGCTGCGCAGCTGGCAGCACGACCCGCCACGGCAGGTGCTGCTGTTCGGCGCCGTCCTCGCCGGGGCGTCCCAGGTGTTCTGGTGGACCGCGGTCGTGATCGGCTTCCTGGCCCGGGAAGCCCGCTGATCAATCCGCCGGCCGTACGTCCGCGATCGCGCTGATCATCCGGGCCGCGCCGGCGTCGCCGGTGTGCACCAGCAGACGCCGGGCGTCTCGCGGAACCGCCCAGTGCGGCAACCGGTCCGGTTCCGCGGTGATCAAGGTCAGCTCGACGGCCTGCGCGAACGGAGCCCCGTGCGGCAGCCCGCCCGGTGCGAACACCCGGACCACGCGGACCTCACCGATCCCGGACCAGGGCAGCCGGCAGCGCAGTTCGGCGCGCCACAGGAACCGTTCCCGGACCAGCTGGATCCCGGCCGGTTCCACCTGGACGCCGCCGCGAGCCAACCGCGCCGGCAGCGCCCAGCCGACCAGCCCGGCCAGCCCGGCACCGGCCAGCACCGGCACCAGCGGCCACAGCAGGTCCTGCCAGAGCGGGGCGTTCGCGAACGGCCGCAGCCCGGACCCGAGCCAGCCCGCACCGACCAAGATCAACGCGACGGCCGCGATGATCATGGACGCCAGCCCGCGCCGGGGCAGCGCGATCCAGCGCACCGTCCGTACCAGCGGCTCGGAGTTGTCCAGCTCACCTTCGGGCACCCGGCGGGAGAGCAGATGGCGGAGCTGATCGGCCGTCCTCGGGTCACCGGCCTTGATCATCAATCGCGGCCGGTCCGCCACCACGCGCCGAGCCTCGACGCCGGGCGGCACCACCCGGACCCAGCCGGGCAGCGGCGGCGGCGCCGGACTCTGGTTCAAGATCAACTCCAGGACCGTGGCCGGTCCGCGGTTGCTGGTCCGCTGGTCGTCCGGGTCGATCAACGGGCCGGGATCGGCGAAGACTCCGGAGAGTCCGCGCAGCTCCGCCCAGGGGATCCGCCACCGGCTGCCGGGCTGCCAGCCGAGGCGATCCCGGCGCAGCTCGAGCCCGTCCGGACCGACCTCGATCCCCTGCCGGGCCAGCGCCGACGGCGCGAACCTGATCACCACCAGCAGCGCGAGCACGGCGAGCGTGATCATCACGATCAGGACCGGATCGGTCCACCCCGAGGTCGTCCCGGCGGCGAGGAGCGACCACAGCGGCAGCTGGGTGGCGGCAAGCCCGACCAGGGAGGCCAGACCCCAGGTGACGACCGGCCCGAGCCGTACCGACACCCAGGTGCTGGCCGGCAGCGGACGCGCGGCCGACGGCCGGGCCAGCCGTTCGACGGCCGCGGCGACCTGGTCCAGTTCCGCCTCGGGAAGCTGCACCAGGAGTCGGTGATCATCGGCCGGCTGCCCGTCGACCGGGGTCACTCCGGGCGGGACCGCGGTGCACCAGACCGGCCCGCCGCCGGGTGTCGGCTCGGCGACTGTGATCGACAGGACCGCCCGCCCGTGGGAACGCAGCGGTGTCACGGCGGTGATCGAGGCAGGCGGCAGCAGGACCCGCCAGCCTCGGAACCACCACCGCGGTTCGGCGAAGAGGATCAGGCCGGCCGCGTCGGTCCGGACGCCCTGGCGGGTCAGGAAGCACGGCAGCCGGACCAGCAGCACCAGCACGACCGCCAGAGCCACCAGCGCGACCAGGGCCACGACGACCGCGATTCCGGTCTGCCGCGGGAACAGCAACACCGCGGCGACTCCGGCCAGGACGGCGACCGGGACCAGCACGGCGAACGACCGACCCAGTTGGGCTCGCTCGACCGCGCCGAGCGGGAAGGTCTCCGAGCCCGGACCCTCGTGCTGCGTCACGGCGGGTAGTCAACCAGCCCGTGGTCGATCGGTCACGGGCCGGACGAGTGTGTCAAGGTTGTCCCGGCTGGGCCACACCCCGGCTCAGCAGCAGAAGGAGGAGACGCCAATGCCCGACCCGGGCGCACTGATGGCCGCCGAGATCGCCGAACAGCCGGCGGCCTGGCGGCGGTTGTCGATCGAGGGGCGCGACCAGGTGCGCGCCGCGGCGCGGCGGATCGCCGACTACGCGCCGCGCTTCGTCCTGTTCGTCGCTCGCGGCACCAGTGATCATGCCGCGCTGTACGCGAAGTACCTGACCGAGATCGTGCTCCAGTTGCCGGCCGGGCTGGTCTCGCCGTCCACCATGACCACGTACGGGTCGCGGCCGGATCTCCGGCAGACGCTGATGATCGCGGTCAGCCAGTCCGGCGGGTCGCCGGACCTGATCCAGTCGCTGCAGGTGGCCCGGGAGCGCGGCGCGCTCACCCTCGCGGTGACCAATCAGCCGTCCTCGCCGCTGGCAGAGGTCGCCGAGCTGGACCTGGACATCCGCGCCGGCGAGGAGCGGGCGGTGGCGGCGACGAAGTCGTACACGACGCAGTTGCTGGCGCTCTATCTGCTGCTGGACGCGGTTCGCGGCGGCGACGGGTCGGCGACCGACGGGCTGCCCGAGCTGGCCGACCAGGTGATCGCCGACAACGACCAGTTCGTCCGGCTGGCCGAGCGGTACCGGTTCGCATCCCGACTGGTCAGCACCGGCCGCGGGTACTCGTACCCGACGGCGCGAGAGGCCGCGCTGAAGCTGATGGAGACCTCCTACCTGTCGGCGCAGGCCTTCTCCGGCGCCGATCTGCTGCACGGCCCGCTGGCCATGATCGACCGGCAGGTGCCGGTGCTGGCGACGATCAACGACGGCCACGGCGGCGCGGCCATGCTGCCGGTGCTGTCCCGGCTTCGTGATCTTGGTGCGGACGTCTGCTGCGTCGGTGCCGGTGAGGCGGTCAAGGCCGCGTCGGCCGGCTACGCGCTGCCCGGCCGGGTCGCCGAGGAGGTGTCGCCGCTGCTGGAGATCATTCCGTTCCAGCTGCTGGCGCTGCATCTCTCGGTCGCCCGCGGGTCCGACCCGGACGCCCCGCGCGGTCTGGCAAAGGTCACCGAGACCCTCTGATCCCGGGGCTTGGCCCTTCGACAGGCTCAGGCCCCGTCGACAGGCTCAGGGACCGTACGGTCCCGCAGCGCGCCGGGCGGCCCCCGGAGCCCGCCCGGCGCTGCTCTCCGCCGTCACTTCGACGCGTTCGCGGCCCGCCGCTTGTTGAAGATGTCGAACGCCACCGCGAGCAACAGCACGAAGCCCTTGATGAAGGCCTGGGCCTCGGTGCCGAGGCCGAGCAGCAGCATGCCGCTGTTCAGCACGCCCATGATCAAACCGCCGATCATGGCCCCGGTCACGGTGCCGACGCCGCCGGTCACCGCCGCTCCGCCGATGAACACCGCGGCGATCGCGTCCAGCTCGAACCCGTTGCCGGCGTTGGGCAGCGCGGAGTTGCTCCGGGCCGTGAACGCGATGCCGGCGATCGCCGACAGCACGCCCATGTTGACGAAGAGCCAGAAGTCCACGGCCTTCGTGTTCACGCCGGACAGCTGCGCCGCGAGCAGGTTGCCGCCGCGGGCGTACACGTGCCGGCCGAAGACCGAGCGGTTCATCACGACGGTGTAGCCGAGCACCAGCGCGGCCAGGACGATCAGCACGATCGGGGTGCCGCGGTAGCTGGCCAGCACGAAGGTGATCGCCAGCAGGAAGATCAACATGAACGCGAGCTTGACCACGAACCACCACAGCGGCTCGTCCTCCAGCTGCAGCTTGACCCGCTTGCGGCGTTCCCGGATGCTCTGCGCCAACAGGGCGATCGCGGCGACGAAGCCGAGGATCAGCGTCAGCGGCTCGAAGACCGACTGGCCGCCGGCGAGGTCGGGCAGGTAGCCGACTCCGATCTCGGCGTACTCCGGCGGGAACGGCGTGATCGGCACGTTCTGCAGCACCATCTGGGTGAGGCCGCGGAAGGTCAGCATGCCGGCCAGCGTCACGATGAACGCCGGGATCCCGATGTAGGCGACCCAGAACCCTTGCCAGGCACCGATCAGCGCCCCGATCACCAGGCTGGCCAGGATGCCGAGCCAGACCGGCCAGTGCCAGTTGACGATCAGGATGCCGCTCATCGCACCGACGAACGCGACCACCGAGCCGACCGAGAGGTCGATGTGCCCGGCGATGATGATCATGACCATGCCGATGGCCAGGATCAGGATGTACGCGTTCTGGCCGATGATCGAGGTCACGTTGCGAGGCGTCAGCAGGTTGCCCTGGGTCAGCCCCTGGAACAGCGCGATGATCACCACCAGCGCGATGAAGATGCCGACCTGGCGCAGCCGGCTGGCCAGGAAGGCCATCGCGCTGCCCGCCGGGGCCGGTCGCGGCGTGATCTTCATCGTCTCTGGTGTCTGTTCCTGTGACGGCGTGTTGAGCGACATCAGGCCACCCCTCGTCTCGTGTCCATCGCTCAGGACTCCTTGGTCATGTACTGCATCAGTTGCTCCGGATCGGCCTTCTCGCTGGTCACCTCACCGGTGATCCGCCCCGCGGACAGGGCGTAGATCCGGTCGCAGATGCCGAGCAGCTCGGGCAGCTCGGAGGAGATCACGATGATCGCCTTGCCCTCACCGGCCAGCCGGTTGATGATCGTGTAGATCTCGTACTTGGCGCCGACGTCGATGCCGCGGGTCGGCTCGTCCAGGATCAGGACGTCCGGGTCGGCGAACATCCACTTGCTCAGCACGACCTTCTGCTGGTTGCCGCCGGACAGCTTGCCGGTGATCGCGGCGACGTTGGGCGCCTTGATCCGCATCGACTTGCGGTAGTCGTCGGCGATCAGCCGCTCGGCGTTGCTGTCCACCCAACCCCATTGGGCGAGCTTGCCGAGGGCCGAGGCGGAGATGTTGCGCTTGATGTCCTCGATCAGGTTGAGGCCGTACCGCTTGCGATCCTCGGTGGCGTACGCGATCCCGTGCTTGATCGCCTGCTGCACCGTCTTGACCTGGATCTCCTCGCCCCGCTTGAAGATCCGGCCGGAGATGTTGTGCCCGTACGAGCGGCCGAAGACGCTCATCGCCAGCTCGGTCCGGCCGGCGCCCATCAGGCCGGCGATGCCGACCACCTCGCCGGCGCGCACGTTGAGGTTGGCGTGATCGACGACGACCCGGCTGTGCTCCAGCGGGTGGTGCACGGTCCAGTCCTCGATCCGGAGCACCTCGTCGCCGATCTCCGGCATCCGGTCCGGGTAGCGGCTCTGCAGGTCGCGGCCGACCATGCCCTTGATGATCCGTTCCTCGGACACCTCGTCGGAGTCCTCGGGATGCACCTTGAGCGTCTCGATCGTCCGGCCGTCGCGCAGGATCGTCACGTTGTCGGCGATCGAGCGGATCTCGTTCAGCTTGTGGCTGATGATGATGCAGGTGATCCCATGATCACGCAGCCCCCGGATCAGGTCCAGCAGGTGTGCCGAGTCCTCGTCGTTCAACGCGGCGGTCGGCTCGTCCAAGATCAACAAGCGGACGTCCTTGGAGAGCGCCTTGGCGATCTCCACCAACTGCTGCTTGCCGACTCCGATGTCCGTGATCTTGGTCGCCGGGTTCTCCGCCAGTCCGACCCGCCGGAGCAGCTTCGCCGCCTCGACGTTGGTCGCGTTCCAGTCGATCATCCCGGCCCGGGACCGTTCGTTGCCGAGGAAGATGTTCTCCGCGATCGACAGGAACGGGCTCAGCGCCAGCTCCTGGTGGATGATCACGATCCCGGCCTTCTCCGAGTCCCGGATCGACGAGTAGGCGGCGGGCTTGCCGTCGTACACGATCGAACCGTCGAAGCTGCCGTGCGGGTAGACCCCCGACAACACCTTCATCAGGGTCGACTTCCCGGCGCCGTTCTCGCCGCAGATCGCGTGCACCTCACCACGCTGGACACTGAGGTTCACGTGCTGCAGGGCCTTGACGCCGGGGAACGTCTTGCTGATGTCGACCATCTCCAGGATGACGTCCATCTTTTCGGGGTCCCCGCGGCGCAGTTCGGAGGAGCGCAGCGGGGGAGAACTGCGTCGTGGGGTGTTTCTCATCGCAGGGTGCTCCCTTCGCCGCCGCGGACTACTGGCCGGACTCGACTTCTTCCTGGGTGTAGTAGCCGGACTCGACCACGACCTTGATCAGGTTGTCCTTGGTGACGATGTGGGTGTCGTGCAGATAGGTCGGCACGACCTTCACCTTGTTGTCGTACGTCTTCGTGTCGTTGACCTCGGGCTCACGGCCGTTGAGCAGGTCGTCCACCATCTTCGAAGCCGTCTCGCCGAGCAGTCGGGTGTCCTTGAAGATCGTCGAGTACTGGACGCCGTCCAGGATCAGCTTGTCGGACGGCTTCTCCGCGTCCTGCCCGGTGACGATCGGGTTCGGGATCGCCGCGGCCTTGGTCGCGTTGAGGATGCCGCGGGACAGCCCGTCGTAGGGAGCCAGCACGCCGTCCAGCTTCTTGCCGCCCTTGGCGTAGAAGCCGTTCAGGATGGTCTCCATCCGGGCCTGCGCGGTCTCCTGCTTCCACTGCTGGATCGCGACCTGGGAGAACTCGGTCTGCCCGGAGCCGACGGTCAGGATGCCCTTGTCGATGTAGGGCTGGATCACGCTCATCGCGCCGTCGAAGAAGAAGTGCGCGTTGTTGTCGTCCGGGCTGCCGGCGAAGAGCTCGATGGTCTTCTTGTCCGTCTTCCCGGTGTCCTTGCCGTCGGCGTCCAGGATGCCCAGACCCTGCAACAGCGAAGTGCCCTGCTGCACGCCGACCTTGTGGTTGTCGAAGGTGACGTAGTAGTCGACGTTCGGCGAGCCGTTGATCAGCCGGTCGTACGCGATCACCTTGACGCCGTCCTCGGCGGCCGCGGCAAGCTGCTGGGTCAGCGCGGTGCCGTCGATCGACGCGACGATGAGGGCCTTGGCGCCCTTGTTCAGCATCGACTCGATCTGCTGCTGTTGATCCGGGACCTTGTCGTTGGCGTACTGCAGGTCGACCTTGTAGCCGGCCGCCTCGAGCTTCGCCTTGACGTTGTTGCCGTCGTCGATCCACCGCTCGGAGGTCTTGGTCGGCATCGCGACCCCGATCAGTGCGCCCTTGTTGTCCCCGCCGGCGGGCGGCTGCGCCCCCGGGTCACCGGCCCGCGAGCCGGCGCACCCGGCCAGGCCCAGCACCAGGGCCGCGCCAGCGGCCACTCCGGCGATCAGTCTGCGACGTTCCACGAGATACCCCTCCACGATGAATCGGCTCGTCGGTACGAGGACGGAATCGGGCTCCCCCATCGGCGATTCCGTCCGGTCCGGCGTAACAAGGTCGAAATGTGACCGGTCACATGCTTACTCCTGGGACGTTGAGGAGTCAAGCGATACGGGACCGTACGCAACCCAAACGTGTCCGAAACCTTGCACCGACCAGTCAAAAGTGCAGCGACACGCCGCCCGAACGCCTGCTTTTGTGACCGGTCAGCGGGATTTGGTGGTGGTGGGGGGTGGGGCGGTGGAGTTTCGGACCACCAGCTGCGGGATCAGGCTCTCGCCGGACACCGTCGAGGGCGCCGCGGCCGGTTCGCTGAGCAGGCGGGCCACGCAGCGGCGGCCGAGTTCGGCGAAGTCCTGCCGGACCGTGGTCAGCGGGGGCCAGAAGTGGCGCGCCTCCGGTACGTCGTCGAAGCCGACCACACTGACGTCGCCGGGCACATCCCAGCCGGCGTCGCGGAAGGCGTGGATCAGCCCGAGGGCCATCTGGTCGTTCGACGCGAAGACCGCGGTCAGGTCGCCCTGCCAGGCCAGCTGCTCGCCGGCTCGGTAGCCGAAGTCGGCGGTCCAGTCGCCGAGGATCGGCGCGGTCGCGGACAGATCGGCGTCGGACAACTCCAACAGGAAGCCCTGCATCCTGGCGTCGGCCTCGAGCCACTCCTGCGGGCCGGCCAGGTGATAGATGTCGCGGTGGCCGAGCTCGATCAGATGCCGGGTCGCCGCCCGGGCGCCGGCCAGCTGGTCGACGAACACCTCGTGCGGGTCGTCATTGGACCGCGAGTGCAGCAGCACGTACGGGAGGTCGAGCGCCAGCTCGTCCAGCGCGTGCAGCACCCGCTGCTGCGGCGCGATGATGACGATCCCGTCCACCCGGTAGTCGGCCTGCGCGGTCAGCGCGGCCCGGATCTCCTCCGGATCGGCGCTGATCAGGTTCGTCGTGTTGACCAGGTAGCCGACCCGGCGGGCCGCCTCCTCGATGCCGACCACCGCCGCGCCCGGACCGTACTGCGTGCGTTGCGACGCGACGACGCCGATCGTTCCGGAGCGGCGGGTGCCGAGCGCGCGGGCGATCCGGTTCGGCCGGTAGTGCAGCTGTTCGATCGCCTCCTCGACCTTGCGCCGGGTCTCCGGTCGGAGGCTGGGATGATTGTTGATCACCCGGGAGACGGTCTGGTGGGACACACCGGCCAGCCGGGCCACGTCACGAATGCTGGCCGGCTGCTCCCGCTGTCCCGAGGCGGTCACCGCTACCCCGGACGCCCGATGTGACCGATCACATGGTCACTATAGGGCCGCCGCCGCGGGCACGGCGATCAGCGGATCACGCTACCCGACCGGAACCGCCTCTCAGATTTAGACCGACCAGACCGGGAATTTAGGTACGTACCGAATTCACGAGACGGCCGTGCGACATTAGGCTGGTGCCGGCCGGAGCATCAATGAGGAGAGTGAGCCACACGTGAGTGAGCCGCAACAGAGCGAGGCGCTGTCGAACCTCTTGCATGAGGAGCGTCGTTTCCCGCCGCCGGAGGCGTTGGCTGCCTCCGCCAACGTGACCGCCGAGACCTATGCCGCGGCCGAGGCCGATGTCGACGGGTTCTGGGCCGAGCAGGCGAAGCGGATCAGCTGGGCGCAGGAGCCGACCCAGGTGCTGGACTGGAGCAACGCGCCGTTCGCGAAGTGGTACGCCGACGGCACCCTGAACGCCGCGTACAACTGCTGTGACCGGCACGTCGAGGCCGGCCTCGGCGACCGGGTCGCGTTCCACTTCGAGGGCGAGCCGGGCGACACCCGCACGATCACGTACGCGGAGCTGACGACCGAGGTCAAGAAGGCGGCCAACGCGCTGCTCGAGCTGGGCGTCAAGGCCGGCGACCGGGTCGCGCTCTACCTGCCGATGATCCCGGAGACGGTGTTCGCGATGCTGGCCTGCGCCCGGATCGGCGCGCCGCACACGGTCGTCTTCGGCGGCTTCTCCGCCGACGCGCTGGCGTCGCGGATCCAGGACTGCGGCGTGGAGGTCGTGATCACGGCCGACGGCGGCTACCGCCGGGGCGCGCCGTCGCCGCTGAAGCCCGCGGTGGACGAGGCGCTGAAGTCGTGCCCGGAGGTCCGGTCGGTCGTCGTGATCAAGCGGACCGGCCAGGACACCGCGATGACCGACGGCCGCGACGTCTGGTGGGACGACGTCGTCGGCAAGCAGTCCGAGGAGCACACGCCGGAGGCGTTCCCGGCCGAGCACCCGCTCTACATCATGTACACGTCGGGCAGCACCGGGAAGCCGAAGGGCATCCTGCACACGACCGGCGGCTACCTGGTCGGCTGCTCCTACACCCAGTGGGCGACCTTCGACCTCAAGCCGGAGACCGACGTCTACTGGACCGCGGCCGACATCGGCTGGGTGACCGGCCACTCCTACATCGTGTACGGGCCACTCTCGAACGCCACCACCTCGATCCTGTACGAGGGCACGCCGGACACGCCGCACAAGGGCCGCTGGTGGGAGATCGTCGAGAAGTACAAGGCGACCATCCTCTACTGCGCCCCGACGGCGATCCGGACCTTCATGAAGTGGGGCGCCGACATCCCGGCGAAGTTCGACCTGTCCTCACTGCGGGTGCTCGGGTCGGTCGGCGAGCCGATCAACCCGGAGGCGTACGTCTGGTACCGGGAGCACATCGGCGGCGACCGGACCCCCGTGGTCGACACCTGGTGGCAGACCGAGACCGGGATGCACATGATCTCGCCGATGCCCGGCGTGACCAGCGGCAAGCCCGGCGCCGCGATGAAGGCGGTGCCAGGGGTCAGCGTCGACGTGGTCAACGACGAGGGCGTACCGGTGCAGGACGGCGAGGGTGGCTACCTGGTGATCACCAAGCCGTGGCCGGCCATGCTGCGCACCCTCTGGGGCGATGATCAGCGGTACGTGGACACGTACTGGTCGCGCTTCGAGGGCCGCTACTTCGCCGGCGACGGGGCGAAGAAGGACGAGGACGGCGACCTCTGGCTGCTCGGCCGGGTGGACGACGTGATGAACGTGTCCGGCCACCGGCTCTCCACCACGGAGATCGAATCGGCGCTGGTGTCGCACCCGAGCGTGGCCGAGGCGGCCGTCGTCGGCGCCACCGACGCCACCACCGGCCAGGCGATCGTGGCGTTCGTGATCTTGCGCGGCGACGCCTCGAACGGCGGCGACGATCAGGTCACCGAACTGCGCAACCACGTGGCCAAGGAGATCGGCCCGATCGCCAAGCCGCGGCAGATCATGGTGGTCGAGGAGCTGCCGAAGACCCGGTCCGGCAAGATCATGCGGCGGCTGCTGCGTGACATCGCCGAGAACCGCGAACTCGGCGACGTCACCACGCTGACGGATTCGACGGTGATGGACCTGATCAAGACCAACCTGGCCACCGCGCCCAGCGAGGACTGATCAACACCGGTCCCTGAGCCTGCCGAAGGCCGCACAGGAGAGCGGGAGCCACGACGACGTTCGGGGCTCCCGCTCTTTTCCTTTAGGGTGGAGGCAGGTGTGCCGGGAAGTCTGGTCGGCGGTTCTGCCATCGACCCCGGGAGTTGCCTGTGATCACTCGTCGCCCACGGATCGTCCTGTTCGGGCGCACCACCGACGCGGACGCGCGGTCGGTCGCCGACGTGTTGCGCCAGGAGACCGCCGGCGGCGCGTTGATCCTGGTCGCGGCCGCGGTCGCGCTGATCTGGGCGAATCTCGGGCCGGCGAGCTATCAGGCCATCCGGCACGTCCAGGTCGGGCCGCTCGACCTGCACCACTGGGTGGCCGACGGGCTGCTGACGATCTTCTTCTTCGTGGCCGGACTGGAACTGAAGCGGGAGTTCACGGTCGGCACCCTGTCCAAGCCGGCGAACGCCCTGCTGCCGATCGTGGCCGCCGTCTGCGGCATGGCGTTGCCGGCGTTGATCTTCCTCATGATCAACGGGCTGGCGCCCGGCGGCCGGCCGGAGGGTTGGGCGATCCCGATGGCGACCGACATCGCCTTCGCGCTGGCCATTCTCGCCGTCGTCGCGCCGGGCCTGCCGGCCAGCCTGCGGGCGTTCCTGCTCACCCTGGCGATCGTCGACGATCTTGGCGCGATCCTGGTGATCGCCGTCGCGTTCACGTCGGACCTGCAGCCGCTCTGGCTGCTCGGCGTCGCCGGCTGTGCGGTGCTCTGGGCGCTGCTGCAGTGGCGCCGGATCCGCGGCTGGTATCTGTATCTTCCGCTCGGCCTGCTCTGCTGGTGGCTCACGCTGTCCAGCGGCATCCACGCCACGATCAGCGGCGTACTGCTCGGCCTGCTCACCCGGGCCCGGGAGCACGACGACGATCTCGCCGGCGACGCCGGCACCCCGGTGGACCGCTGGGAGCACCGGTGGCGGCCGGTCTCGGCCGGGGTGGCGGTGCCGTTGTTCGCCTTGTTCTCGGCCGGCGTCGCGCTCTCCCCCGACACCCTGCGGACCATGATCACCGAACCGGCGGTGATCGGCATCGTCGCCGGGCTGGTGATCGGCAAGGCCTTCGGCGTCTTCGGCGGCGCCGCCCTCACGGCCAGGTTCACCCGCGCCGAGCTGGCGCCGGACCTGAAGTGGTCGGAGGTCTTCTCGGTGTCGATCCTGGCCGGCGTCGGCTTCACCGTCTCGTTGTTGATCTCCGACCTCGCCTTCGGCGACGATCCGGCGATGGCCGACCAGGCGAAGGCAGCCGTCCTGATCGGCTCGCTGCTGGCGGCCGGCCTGGCCGCGATCTCCCTCCGCCGGCGTACGACCGCGCGGCGGCGAGCCGACGACTGATCCTGCGGCTCAGGCGGTCGCGGGCACCGGGCCGAGCAGCTCGACGCCGTGCGCCTCGGCCAGGGCGAGCACGTCGGCCATGGCCGGCGGGCCGGCGGCGGCCTGAGCGGCGGCGGCCCGCGAGAAGCCCTCCATGACCGCGGCCGGCGAGTGCACCGCGAACGCCACCGCGTCCTCGGCGGACTCGTTGCGGATCGTGTGCGGCGTCCCGCCGGCCATCGGCACCACCTGACCCGGCCCGGCGACGATCCGAGTGACGGTGCCGCCCGGATCGCCGAGATAGAAGGTGAGTTCCCCTTCCAGCACGCGGTAGATCTCCCCCGGTGCGTGGCGGTGCATCACCGGCGGCCCGCCGCCGGGCGGCATCCTGATCTCCACCGCGAAGATCGTCCCGCCGGTTTGATCACCGGTCGCGAGCACGGTCAACTCGTCGGTGCCGAGGGTCCACCGCTCGGCCGTACGAGGATCGACAGGTAACATGTCCATATCCTCAAAGTAGACAGGAGCCTTGTCTATGTCAAGGGTTCGACCGATCACGGGCGGACGCCCCCGGCCGACGAACACCGTCGTCCTGCTCCGCGACGCGTACCTCGCCCTGAACGAGATCGCGATCGAGCGGCTGGCCGAGCGGGGGCACGGAATGGTCCGGCCGGCCCACGGCACCGTGTTCCAGTACCTCGACGACACCGGGACGACGGTCAGCACGCTGGCCGAGCGGGCCAAGATCACCAAGCAGGCGATGGCCGAGCTGGTCCAGCACCTGGAGCGGCACGGGTACGTCGAGCGGATCCCGGACCCGGAGGACCGGCGGGCCAAGCTGGTGCTCCCGACCGAACGAGGCCGGCAGGTCGTCGCGATCGCCCAGGAACTCGTGCCGGAGGTCGAGCAGCGGATCGAGGAACTGCTCGGCGCGCCGAGGGCACGTGCGCTGCGTCGTGATCTCGAACGGCTCGGCGAGCCCGGCTAGACCGGCCACACCGCCGGCGCGGGTTCCGTTAGGCTCCCCGAGGAGAGTGCAGTGCCGGTCCGTTCGCGGAGCGCGCGGGGGATCTGAAGGGGGTCGCCCCCCTTCACCAAGGAACAGTGCAGTGCCGGTCCGCTCGCGGAGCGTCACGGGGGATCTGAAGGGGGTCGCCCCCCTTCACCAAGGAACAGTGCAGTGCCGGTCCGCTCGCGGAGCGTCACGGGGGATCTGAAGGGGGTCGTCCCCCTTCACCGGCAACACGAGAGGAGCAGATCATGGCAGAACCAGCGGTGGGCGACATCGTCAAGAGCATCACCGAAGACGTCAAGGTCCTGATCCAGGGCGAGGTCGAGCTGGCCAAGCGGGAACTCTCCGAGTCGGCCAAGCGGGGTGGCATCGGCGCCGGGATGTTCGGTGCGGCCGGCTATTTCGTGATCAACGCGCTGACCCTGCTCTACGTCGCCGCGGCACTCGGCCTGTGGGCGCTGACCGGGATCCATGTCGCGCTCTGCTTCCTGATCGTCGCCGGCGTGCTGCTGCTGATCGCCGCGATCCTCGGCCTGATCGGCTACACCTCGGTCAGGAAGATCAAGCCGCCGGAGGCGACCATCGCCGAGGCGAACAAGGCGATCGACGACGTGAAGTCGGCCGCGGAGCGTGGGCTCGCCGCGGTCAACACCCCGCTGCCCGAGCGCACCGCGATCAAGGCCGGGCCGGAATTCCGCTGACCTGCGGACGCGCCGGAGCCGGTGCAGTGAACAGCGGCAGCACCACCTCGTCCACCAGGTCGGCCACGTCCAGCGGCCGACCGTCCAGCAGGATCCGGTAGCGCAGGATCGCCGGGCCGGCCTCCAACCTCTGATCGGTGATCGCCGCCGGATCCACCTCGCCTCGCCCCGCGGCCCGCTCGACGATCGAGCGGAGCAACCGCTGCCCGCCGTGCCGTGAGTAGCCGCGGACCCGCGCGTGCTGCGCCCGGTCGTCGAGCGACTCGGCCCACAGCCCGCGCAACGCGGCGCCGACCGGTCCGTCCAACTCACCGACGAAGCGCTCGAACAGCATGATCAGATCCGTCCGCAGCGCTCCGGTGTCGATCATGGACTCTTCCGCCGGCAGCCGGGAGTAGATCGTGTCCATGATCATCTCGACCCGGGTCGGCCAGCGCCGGTAGAGCGACGCCTTGCCGGTCCGGGCCCGCTGTGCCACGGTCTCCATGGTCACCGCGGCATAGCCGTGCTCGGTCAGCTCGGCCAGCACCGCGTCGTGGATCGCGGCCAGAAGTTGATCACCCCGGCGGCGCGGCTCGGTCCGGTGGTCGCTCACGCGCCGTCCTCGGCCGCGGTCACCGTGCCGGCCGTACCGTCGACCCGGATCCGTTGCCCGGTACGGATCCGGCGAGTCCCGTCGCCGGTGCCCATCACCGCCGGCAGCCCGTACTCGCGGGCGACGATCGCGGCGTGCGACCCGACGCCGCCGGTGTCGGCCACCACCGCGACCGCACTCTGGAACAGCGGGGTCCAGGACGGGTTGGTGTACGGGCAGACCAGCACCTCGCCCGGCCGCATGCTGCCGAACTCGGCCGGGCTCGTGATCACCCGGGCCGTACCGACCGCCACTCCGGCACCCGCCGGCATCCCGGTGACCAGCGCGTCGCCGGTGTCCGCACCGCCGGCGAACGTGGTGGCGCGGTTGATCATGGGCACCGAGGCCAGCCGGTCCCGGGTGATCGCCCGCTGCCGGACCAGCCGGGCCAGCCGGTCCCGCTCGGCCTCGGGCAGCCGGGCCGGCTCGTCGAGCGCCTCCAGTTCCTCGAGCCGCAGGTGGAAGACGTCGAACGGTTCCGGCAGCACGCCGACGTCGTGCAGCCGGCGACCGATCTCGAGCAGGCAGTGCCGCAGCACCGGCGCCGGCCGGGTCAGCAGATCGTGCGAGTCCTCGCGGAAGGCCATCCCGGCCTGGGCGCCCTCGATCGCCCGCCGCATCGCCTCCCGCCGCCGCGGATCGGCCAGGCTGCGCTTGGCGTACACGCGCCGCTCGGCCTCGGCACTCCGGCTGCTCGGCGCGGCAGCGGTCCCGTTCGCGACCAAGGCCTGGAGCATGCCGAGCGGCACCTCGGGCTGGTCGGTCCAGGTCGGCGGCGAGACCAGCACCGGACTGCTGGTCTCCCGGTGCCCGTAGTCGGCGAGCAGTCGCTCGTACTCCGCGGCGACGTCGGCCAGGGCCGGGTCGGTGCGCAGCCGTACCAGCAGGTCGGCGGTGCTCAGGTCCGCGAACAGGCGGGCCACATCCGGCCGCTGCCGGACCGTCCCCGCCAACGCGGCCAGCCGGTCGTTCATGATCGACGTCACGGTCTCGGCACCGGCCATCAGTGGGTCGAGCAGTTCGGTCTCGCGGATCAGGGCCAGTCGGAACCGGAGCCGGAGCAGCGCGAACCCGATCCCGGGCAGGAAGTCGGCCCGGAGCGATTCGCCGAGCTCGGCCACCCGGAACAGATCCCGCGGCCGGCGCAGCAGATCCCGCCAGCTCAGCGCGGCCGGATCGCCGGACAGGTCGGCCAGCCGGCGCTCGAACTGCCCGACCCGCGGATCCTGCCGCCAGCGCCGCGGATCGAACCGGTTGACCCGCATCAGCATCGACGGCACCGCGATCAGCAACCGAGCCGTCGGCCGCGGGGTCGGCGGCCGGAACTGGACGACGACGCCGTCGGTCTCCGGCAGCAGGTCGGCCAGGTCGATCGCGAAGCCCTGGGCGCTGATCAGGTTCAGCATCATCCCGGCCGGCCCGTACGGCAGCCAGGTGGTGACGTCCAGCGGGTACGGCCGCTCGGTGAAGTAGTCGGTGGCCGCGGAGACCGCGAACCGCTGCGCTCTGCTCGCCCGGACCGGCTCGGGCAGAGCGGTCATCGGCCGGGCCTGGAGCAGCCGGACCTTGCCGTCGGCGATCGCCCACTCGAGGTCCTGCGGCCCGCCGAACAGGTCCCGCACCGCGCCGCCCAGCTCGGCCAGCCGGGCCAAGCGCCCGTCATCGAGCAGCGGGTCGCCCGTACCACCGGACCGGAACTCGAGCCGCGCGCCGGCCGGGTCGACCAGATAGTGATCGGGCGTCACCTCGCCCGAGACCAGTGCCTCGCCGAGCCCGGACACGGCATCGATCATGAACGTGTCGCGGTCGCCCGTGACCGGGTCCGCGGTGAACATGACGCCGGCCAGCTCGGCCGGCACCATCGCCTGGACCACGACGGCGATCGCGACCTCGTCCGGAGGAATGCCGAGCCGGCGCCGGTAGGCCACCGCCCGGTCGGTCCACAGCGACGCCCAGCACCGGGCGACCGCGGCGAGCAGTTCGTCCGGCCCGACGTCGAGGTAGGTGTCCTGCTGCCCGGCGAACGCCGCACCGGGCAGATCCTCGGCCGTCGCACTGGACCGCACCGCGACCGGCCCGCCACCGAGCCGGTCGTACGCCTGCCGGATCCGGTCGGCCAGCGCGGGCTCGATCGGCACCGCCTCGATCCGCTCCCGCAGTTCGGCCGGCTCGCCGGTGAGATCGAGGCCGGCGACCTGGCTGCGGTAGGCGGCCGTGGTGATCACGAAGCCGTCCGGCACCGGAAAGCCGGCCGCGGCCAGCCGGCCGAGGTTCGCGCCCTTGCCGCCCAGCTCGTCCAGGTCACTCCCGGCCTCGGCGAGGCTCCCGGTGACCAGGACCGGCGTCGACTCGATTAGAGAACTCATAGTTCTCTAACTGTAGCCCGTGGATTCGAGGATCCGCCACACTGGGTCCTCGTGAGTAGGCCCCGCAATCACCAGATCGCCGTGCTCGTGCTCGAGGGCGCGAAGCCACTCGACGTCGGCATCCCGGCGCAGGTGTTCTCGAACCGGCCGACCATGCCGTACGAGGTCCAGGTGTGCGGCGCCGCGCCCGGGCTGGTGACCGGTGGCGACGGGCTCTCGTACCACGTGGCCGAGGGGCTGGCCGCGCTCGACCGGGCCGACACGATCTTCGTCCCCGGCTATCGGACGCCGGCCGACACCGACCCGCCGGCCGTGGTCGTCGACGCCCTGAAGGCCGCCCATGCGCGCGGTGCTCGACTGGCCGCGATCTCGACCGGCGCCTTCGCCCTGGCCGGCACCGGACTGCTGGACGGCAAGCGGGCGACGACGCATTGGCACTACACGAAGGCGCTGCAGGACCGGCATCCGCGGATCCGGGTGGACGAGAACGTGCTGTTCGTCGACGAGGGCACGGTGCTCACCTCGGCCGGTGCCGCGTCCGGCATCGACCTGTGCCTCCACCTGGTCCGGCGCGACCACGGCGTCGGGCTCTCCAACGACGTGGCCCGGCGACTGGTCGCGGCGCCGTACCGGAGCGGCGGGCAGGCGCAGTACGTGCCGCGGAGCGTGCCCGAACCGCTCGGCGACCTGTTCGCGGACACCCGGGAATGGGCGCTCGGGCACCTCGCCGAGCCGCTCACCCTGGAGTCGCTGGCCCGCAACGCCCGAGTCTCGGCGCGGACGTTCTCCCGGCGGTTCGTCGAGGACACCGGCTACACGCCGATGCAGTGGGTGCTCCGGGCCCGGGTCGACCTGGCCCGCGAACTTCTGGAGCGCAGCGACCTCACGGTCGAACAGATCGCCCACCGGGTCGGGCTCGGCACGGCCTCGAACCTGCGACTGCACTTCCACCGGATCCTCGGCACCTCGCCGACCGAATACCGGCACACGTTCTCGGCCTGACTCGCCGGTGGCGAGATCCTTGCGAGGGATGGCGAAAGGTCCGGCGCGATCCTTGCGTACGGTGTCGTTCGAGCCACTTTCGAGCCCGTACGCGAGCGCAGAGCATGAACCCATGACACGGATTGCCATCAACGGCTTCGGCCGGATCGGCCGCAACACGCTGCGCGGCCTTCTCGAACGTGACACCAAGCTGGAGGTCGTCGCGGTCAACGACCTCACCGCGCCGGATGCGCTGGCCCACCTGCTCAAGTACGACAGCTCGCTCGGCCGCCTCGCAGCCCCGGTCGAGGTGGACGGCTCCGACCTGATCGTCGACGGCCAGCGGATCAAGGTCCTCGCCGAACGCGAGCCCGGCAAGCTCCCCTGGGCCGACCTCGGCGTCGAGCTGGTGCTCGAGGTGACCGGCCGGTTCACCGCGGCCGACGCCGCCCGGGCCCACCTCGACGCCGGAGCCCGCAAGGTGCTGGTCGGCGCACCGTCCGCCGGGGCCGACGTGACGCTGGCGTACGGCGTGAACACCGAGGCCTACGACCCGGACCGGCACGTGATCATCTCGAACGCGTCCTGCACCACCAACGCGCTGGCGCCGTTGGCCTCGGTGCTGGACGACCTGGCCGGGATCGAACACGGCTTCATGACCACCGTGCACGCGTACACGCAGGAGCAGAACCTCCAGGACGGCCCGCATCGCGACCTCCGCCGGGCCCGCGCCGCGGCGGTCAACATCGCCCCGACCACCACCGGCGCCGCCAAGGCCATCGGCCTGGTGCTGCCGAACCTCAACGGCAAGCTGTCCGGCGACTCCATCCGGGTGCCGGTCCCGGTGGGTTCACTGGTCGAACTGAACACCACGGTGGCCCGCGAGGTCAGCCGGGACGACGTCCTCGCCGCCTACCGTTCGGCGGCCGACGGCAAGCTCAACGGCATCCTCGACTACTCCGAGGACCCGCTGGTCTCCAGCGACATCACCGGCCAGCCGGCCTCGGCGATCTTCGACAGCGCGCTGACCCGGGTCGACGGGAAGCACGTCAAGGTCGTCGCCTGGTACGACAACGAGTGGGGCTTCTCGAACCGCGTGATCGACACCCTGCAACTCCTGGCCGCCGGCTGACGCCGATCACGAGCCGGCGTAGCGGTCGCGCATCTGCGGACCGGCCGCCGGGCCGGCCGTGAAGGCGAACCGCTCCGCCGCGACCGAGAGTCCCGTCGCCGGATCGATGACGGCGGGCTCGACCTCCCGGCCGGTCTCGGTGTCGACGAGGATCATCGCCCGCTCGGCCGGGGCGAGCTGGGCGTTGCGCCAGGCGGCCAGCGCCACCAGGATCGGCCGCAGCGAGCGACCGAAGTCCGTCAGGACGTACTCGTGCCGGACCGGGCGCTGCTGGTACGGCCGCTTGGCCAGGATGCCGTCGTCGACCAGCCTCCTGAGGCGGGCGGTCAGCATGCTCGAGGACAGCCCGATGTTGGCCTCGAACTGGTCGAACCGGGTGAACCCGTCGAAGCAGTCGTGCAGGATCAGCATCGTCCACCACTCGCCGACGTACGCCATCGCCGTCGACAGCGGGCACTCGCGATCCTCGATCCGGACGCGTGCTGACACTGGACCCTCCCTCCGCCCGGCACCGGGCTGGACTCGCCTCCCAGCTCCTGCTAATTTAGCAGTCACTCAGTGACTTCGAAATCAGCAGTTACCCACGCAGGGGAGAGATTCATGACCGAGACCTTGGCCGACTACCGTCCCGACATCCTCCCGGCGGTGGTGGTCGCCTATCTCGACGCCCATGACGAGGGCCGCCCGGCCGAGGCGGCAGCCACCTTCACCCCGGACGCGACCGTCGTCGACGACGGCGCGACCTACCAGGGCAGCCAGGAGATCGCCGGTTGGCTCGACCGGACGTCGACCGAGTACAGCTACACCAGCACCCGGATCGGGCAGCAGACCCTCGGCGACTCCGACCTGATCGTCCGGGTGCGGCTCGAGGGGGACTTCCCCGGCGGCATCGTGACCCTCAGCTACCGGTTCCGGCTCGAGCAGGAACGCATCGCCGCCCTGACGATCACGGCCCCCTAGGAGGGTGGTGTCGAACGGTGGCCGTAGCGAGCAGGTGCCCGGGCGCGTGCCTCGGGGTGCGCGAGGTGCGAAGGGCTACCGGGCCGTAGCGCGAGCGCCTCGCGTGCCGCGAGGCGCGTGTCCGGGTGCCGCGCAGTAGGTCACCGTTCGACACTACCCTCCTAGGTCTCCCGCAGGCGAAGGACGAGTGACTCCCACGGCCGCAGCTCCCCGGCTGCCGGATCGCCGTGGGTGCTGATCAAGATCGTCGCCCCGGACCAGCCCGGAAGTTCGCCCACCGGCAACCGGATCGGCGCCGAGGAGCAGTTGGCCAGCACCAGGAGTCGATCATGGTCGAGGGTCCGGGTGAACGCCCAGAGTTGATCATGGTCGGGCAGCAGCAACTCGAATCGGCCGTGCACGACCACCGGCTCGCTGTGCCGGAGCATGATCAACCGGCGGTAATGGTGGAACACCGAGTCGGGATCGGCCTCCGCGGCCGCCGCGTTGATGATCGCGTGGTTCGGGTTGACGTCGATCCAGGGCGTGCCTGCGCTGAAGCCCGCCTGCGGACCGTCGTCCCAGTGCATCGGCGCCCGGGCGTTGTCCCGGCTCCGTGCGGCGAGGGACCGCAGCATCGCCTCCTCCGGCAGTCCGAGGTCGAGGCCGTTGCGGTAGTAGTTCAGCGATTCAAGATCACGATAGTGACCGATCTCGCTGTACGCCGTGTTCGTCATGCCCAGTTCCTCGCCCTGGTAGACGTACGGCGTGCCCTGGTGCAGGTGCAGCACCGTGGCCAGCGTCTTCGCCGAGGCCACCCGGTGCTGCTCCGAGTCGTCGCCGAACCGGGACACCACCCGCGGTTGATCATGGTTGTTCCAGTAGAGCGAGTTCCAGCCGACGCCGGCCAGGCCGTCCTGCCACCGGGCCAGCGCTCGCTTCAACACCGGCAGCTCGAAGTCGGCCAGGTCCCACTTCGCGCCGACGGCCACCTGGTCGACGTCGATGTGCTCGAAGGTGAAGACCATGCCGAGCTCACGGCGGGCCGGGTCGGTCAGCCGGCGGGCCTGCTCGATCGTCACGCCGGCCGTCTCGCCGACGGTGATCAACCTCCGTTCGGTGAAGCCGACCTCACGGTGCAGCTCGGCGAGGAAGTCGTCCAGCCGCGGCCCGTACGCGACCAGGTCCCACGGGACGCCGTACGGGGAGCCCGGCATCGGCGGCCCGTCGGTGAACTCGTCCGCCTTGGCGATCAGGTTGATCGCGTCCAGCCGGAAGCCGTCCACGCCGCGGTCGGCCCACCAGCGCATCATCGCGTGCATGGCCTGCCGGACCTCCGGGTTCTCCCAGTTCAGGTCCGGCTGCTTGGCACCGTAGAGATGCAGGTAGTACTCGCCGGACCGCTCGTCCGGCGTCCAGGCCGAGCCGGAGAACACCGACGCCCAGTTGTACGGCGGCCCGCCGTCCGCCGCCGGGGGTCGCCACCAGTACCAGTCCCGCTTCGGTGAGTCGGGGTCCCGCGCCTCGACGAACCACGGATGCTCGTCGGAGGTGTGGTTGACCACCATGTCCAACATCAACTTCATGCCGCGCCGGTGCAGCCCGTCGATCAGCCGGTCAAGATCGTCGAGGGTGCCGAAGACCGGGTCGATCGCGTAGTAGTCGCTGATGTCGTAGCCGTTGTCGTCCTGCGGCGACGCGTACACGGGGCACAGCCAGACCACGTCGATGCCGAGCCGGTGCAGGTAGTCCAGCCGGTCCAGCAGCCCCGGCAGGTCACCGATCCCGTCGCCGTCGCTGTCGGCGAACGACCGCGGATAGACCTGGTAGACGACCGCCGACCGCCACCATTCCTGGTCCGCAGGAACCGTCACGCGTCGTCGGGATCGGGCAGGCCGAGGCGGCGGCGCAGGTCGGCGCGTTCGGCGTCCAGATTGGCCCGGGCCTGGGCGACCAGCTTGCGGCCGCGACCGGTCCGGAACAGCTGGGTGCTCGCCAGCCCGTCCAGGATGTCCAGCCGGCCGGCCCAGAACCGCTCGTCGTCGACCGCCGCGTACTCCTCCCGGACCGCGGCCACGTAGCGCGCGTACTCCTCCGGCGTGCCGCCCAGCACCGCAAGATCGGCATCGCAGAGCAGCTCGCCGTCGGCGTCGCCCGGCCCCACCTGGTGGGTCGCCGTGAGCCGGACCAGCCGGGCCACCTGGTTGACGTCCTCGGTCTCCAGGCCGGCCGGCTGCAGTCGCCGCACCACCAGCCGGGCCGAGGCCTCCTCGTTGGTCAGCTCGCGGGCCGGGATGTCGTACACGGCGTCGTGGAACCAGGCCGCCAGCCGGACCAGATAGAGATCATGATCACTGGTGGCGAACCGGTCGATCGCCTCCAGCACGGCCAGCAGATGATCTTGGCCGTGATACCTGCGGTGAGCCTCGCCGTACCGCTTGATCAACTCCTCGCCCAGTTCCGACTGCCCGGGCAGCGCCTGCTGCCAACGGGTCCGCAGCTCGTCCTCAGTAGAGATCATGATCTTCGCTCTCCCGCGGCGGAGCGCCTGTCATGCCGCGTGCTCGTGGGTCGGTGCCTGGCGAGTCTGTCGCGACATCGGTTCCTCCAGCGGTGTCGCGTCGGTCGGTCAGGTAGCGCTCCGGGATCTCGACCGTACGGGATTCGTCCCAGGGCCGGGCCCAGCCGGCCAGCTCGAGGATCCCCTCGACGAAGTGGGCGCTCAGGCCCCAGATCAGCCAGTCGTCGATCAGGAAGGCCGGCCCGGTGTAGCCGGACGGGTGCCGCACCCGGGCGCGGTTCGCCGGGTCGGTCAGGTCGGCGACCGGGATCATCCGGACCGTCTCCACCTCGCGCGGATCGACCGCGGCGACCGGGCTCGGCGCGTGCCACCAGCCGACCACCGCCGAGACGTCGAAACCGCTGACCGCGACGTGCATCGCCGGCGAGACGCCCAGAACGGTGACGCCGGACCGGTCCAGCCCGGTCTCCTCCTCGGCCTCGCGCAGGGCCGCCGCCACCAGGTCGGCGTCCGTCGGGTCGACGCCGCCGCCCGGGAAGGCGATCTGGCCGGCGTGGTGGCGCAGCTGCCGGGACCGCTCCAGGAACAGGATCGCCGGGCCGTCCAGGCCGATCTCGATCAAGATCAACACCGCGGCCTGGCGACCGCCCCGGCCGGGGCGCAGGCCGACGACCCCGTCCAGCCGGGCGTCGTCGGTCAGTCCTTCGGCCAGCCGAGCCAGTTCCGTCGGCAGCACGCCCGCCTCGGAACAGGACTCAGCCACGGGGCTCGCGGATCAGCTTGGCCGCCTTCTTCGGGTCGGTCTCGCCCTCCCCGTAGGCCGGGCACCAGCGGGCGATCGGACAGGCCCCACAGGCCGGGTTGCGGGCGTGGCAGCGACGGCGGCCGTGCCAGATGACGTTGTGCGACAGCTGCGTCCAGTCGGCCTTCGGGAACAGCGCGCCGATCTCCGCCTCGGCCTTGACCGGGTCGGTCTCCCGGGTCCAGCCGAACCGGCGGATCAGTCGCCCGAAGTGGGTGTCCACGGTGATGCCGGGGACGCCGAACGCGTTGCCGAGGACGACGTTCGCCGTCTTCCGGCCGACCCCGGGCAGCGTGACCAGATCCTCCAGCCGGCCCGGCACCTCGCCGTCGAACCGCTCCACCAGGGCCGCGCCGAGCTTCAGCAGCGAG
Organism: Microlunatus sp. YIM B11417; assembly: GCF_059617205.1. Lineage (NCBI taxonomy): Bacteria > Bacillati > Actinomycetota > Actinomycetes > Propionibacteriales > Propionibacteriaceae > Microlunatus > Microlunatus sp. YIM B11417. Next base: position 417,969 of record NZ_JCAMPJ010000002.1, on the reverse strand, counting down.
TCGGTCTTGGCCCGGAAGAAGCCGGTCGGCTGGAGCAGCGTCTCCAGCTCGGTCCGGTCCGCCTCCGCGTACGCCTTCGCGTCCGGATAGCGCGCGAAGACGACCGGGGTCACCTGGTTGACCCGCCGGTCGGTGGACTGCGCGGACAGGATCGTCGCGACCAGCAGCTCCAACGGGTTCCGGAAATCCAGCTCGCAGTGGGCGTCCGGATAGGTCTCCGCCAGCGCCCGGTTCATCGTCCGGGCCCGGCGGACCAAGGCCGTCCGACTGCGATCCCGCGAGGACGGCAACTCCTCCGCCACTACCTCAACCACCGGCGTCCGCTCCATGGCAGGCAACCCTACGCGGCGGCACTGACGGCCGTGCTGAGAGAGTGAGCGTGAGAAGGTGACGGAAAGTCCCAATCCGAGGCTTGAACGGTAGCCTTGGGCCCGGTAACTGGTTCTGAGCAGGAGGACGAGTGGATCCAGAGGTCTTGAAGCAGGCGCCGTTGTTCGCCGAACTCGACGACGAGGCCGCCGGCACCCTCGCTGCCGCGATGGGCACGATCAAGCTCAACAAGGGCGACGTGCTGTTCCACGAGGGAGACACCGAAGACCGCCTCTACGTCGTTGTCAGTGGCAAGATCAAGCTCGGCCGGAGCGGTTCGGCCGGCCGGGAGAACCTGCTCGCCGTGCTCGGCCCGGGCCAGATGTTCGGCGAGTTGTCGGTGTTCGACCCCGGCCCCAGATCCAGTACGGCCTCCGCGGTGACCCCCTGCGAGCTCCGCGTCCTCGAGCACGACGAGCTGACCCAGTGGCTGACCGGCCGGCCGGAGGTGGCCCGCGGGCTGCTCGGCCAGCTGGCCTCCCGGCTCCGCCGCGCCAACGAGAACGCCGCCGACCTGGTGTTCTCCGACGTCCCCGGCCGGGTCGCCAAGGCACTGCTGGACCTGGCCAAGCGGTTCGGCGACCAGCGCGACGAGGGCATCCACGTCCACCACGACCTGACCCAGGAGGAGCTGGCCCAGCTGGTCGGCGCCTCCCGCGAGACCGTCAACAAGGCGCTGGCCGACTTCGCCGCCCGCGGCTGGATCCGGCTCGAGCCCCGCTCGGTCACCCTGATCGACGTCGAACGCGTGGAGCGCCGCGCCCGCTGACCCGCCACCTCACCTGGTGCCGGTGACCACGAGCATCTCGCACGGGCCGGTGAAGCCGTCGGCCGTCTCGAACCGGCCGAGGGCCTCGGTGATCCGGCGCCAGGCGTCGGCCCGGCCGGCGTCGTCGACACCGACCAGCATCTGGTGCAGCGCGCCGAACGACTCCTGCTCGAACCGGACGCACTCCGCCGCCGAGGCCAGCCGGATCGGCGACGGCACCGCCGCGACCGTGACGTCCTCGAAGCCCGCCTCGCGGAAGGTCCGCTCGGCCACGCCCGGTCCGCCCAGGCTGAACGGCCCGGGACGGCCCGGCAGCGGCGGCGGCAGCTGGGCGACCTGGCGGATGATGCCGACCGGGATCGAGAAGAACTCGTTGCGCTCGGGCGTGGAATAGACGACCGCCGAGAGCCGCCCGCCGGGCTTCAGGGTCCGGTACGCCTCGCGCAGGGCCGCCTGCTGGTCGGGGAAGTAGATCAGGCCGACCCGCGAGATCGCGGCGTCGTAGCCTCCTTCGTCGACCGCCGACAGGTCCTCCCCGTCCGCCTCGAGGGTGGCCACCTGCTGCAGCCCGGCCGCGGCAGCCTCGGCCGCGGCGTACCCGAGGATCGCCGGCGAGATGTCGGTGGCGAGTACGGACCCGGTCGGGCCGACCCGGCGGGCCGCGGCCAGCGTCTGGCCGCCCGCGCCGGCGGCGATGTCGAGCACCCGGCTGCCGGTGCCGACGCCGGCCGCGTCCAGCATCTTCTCGGTGGCGGCGCCCAGCCAGGCCTCGATCGTCGGGCCCCAGCGGTGCCAGGCCTCGGCGGCGTCCTGCCACTGGGCGCGGGTGGTGATCTTGAACGTGTCGGGGTCGAAGGTGGTGGTCATCGGAGTCTCCTCTGCTGAAGCGAATCGGTGCTTCGAGTAGACGGGCGTGCACCGGCCGGCCGCCAGTCCTGGAAACGGACCAAGCCGGTACGGATTCCGTACTGGCCGTGGCACGATTCGCGGCGGACAATCCGAGATGTGCGCGACTACAACCAGTACTGCCCGGTCGCCCTCGCCAGCGAGGTCCTCGCCGACCGGTGGACGCTGCTGATCGTCCGCGAGCTGGTGCTCGGCGGGCGCCGCTTCAACGACTTCGCCCGGGCGCTGCCCGGCATCTCGCGCAGCGTGCTGCAGCAGCGGCTGCTGCACCTGGAGCGCCGCGGCGTGCTCGACCGGGTGCCGGTCCGGGGTGGGCACGAGTACGAGTTGACGCCTGCCGGCCGGGATCTGGAACCGGTGATCATGGTGCTCGGCGAGTGGTCGGTGCGCTGGATGTTCGCCGAGCCGGAGCCGCGGCAGGTCGACCCGGTGACGCTGACCTGGTGGCTGTCCCGCCGGATCGATCATGATCAACTGCCGCGCGGCCGGGTGGTGCTGGAGTTCGCCTACGCCGGGCCCGACCCGACCCGGCTCTGGATCGTCCTCGACCGGGGCGAGTCCTCGGTCTGCACGAACCATCCCGGCTTCGAACCGGACGTGTACGTCAGCACCGCTCCGGTCACCCTGATGCGGGTCTTCTCGGGCATCGTCAGCCTCGCCGCGGCACGCCGGTCCGGTGACGTGGAGGTCGCCGGCGAGGCCAGGTTCGTGCGCCAGTTCCCGACCTGGTTCCTCTGGAGTCCGTTCGCGCCGGCCGTCCGCGCCCGGCTGGCCGGGCGGGAGCGGCCTCAGCGGATGGCGGCGGCCAGCCCGGACACGACCGCCGGAGGGATCGGCAGCGCGGCGCCGAGGACGATGCCGGGCACGCCGTCGTCGAAGGAACAGGAGCTGAGCGTCTGAGCCCGGATGCCGGCGCCGGCCAGGAAGGTCAGCGCCCGGGCCTCGCTCGCCGCCGAGGGGAGCCTGAGCACGACATGGAGCCCGGCCGCGAAGGCGTCCGGCTCGAACGCGAACCGCTCCCGCAGCGCCGAGACCAGCTCCGCCCGGCGCTCCCCGTACACCTGGCGTAGGCGCCGCACCTGTCGCTGGTACTCGCCGCTGCCGATGAACTCGGCCAGCGCCGCCTGGTCGAACACCGACGTGCCGAGGTCGGCGTTCCGTTTCGCCGCGACCAGCTCGTCGTACAGGTGCGGCGGCGGGACCAGCCAGCCGAGCCGCATGCCAGGAGCGAGCACCTTGGAGACCGAGCCGAGCAGGGCCACCCGGTCCGGTGCCATCCCCTGCAGGACCCCGATCGGCAGCCCGTCGTAGCGGAGGTCGGCGTCGTAGTCGTCCTCGATCACCAGCCTGTCGCCGGCGGCCCAGTCGAGCAGCCGGCGGCGGCGCTGCGGCGCCATCGGCACGCCGAGCGGGTACTGGTGCGCCGGCGTGACCAGGACCGCGCCGGGCTCGCCGGTGCGCCGGTCGATGTCGAGGCCGTCGCCGTCGGCCGGTACGGAGGTCACCTCGGCGCCCAGGCTGCGCAGCGAATCGCGGGCACCCGGCGAGCCCGGATCCTCCAGCCCGATCGGCCCGGCACCGCGCCGGCGCAGCACCGTCGCCAGCAGGGTCAGGCCCTGGGCCACCCCGCTGATGATCACCACCCGGTCCGGTTCGACCACGGCACCGCGGGTCAGCCGGAGCAGTTCCGCGACCCGCTCGCGCAGGGCGGGGAGGCCGCGCGGATCCCCGTACCCAAGATCATCGGGGCGCAGCCGGGCCGACCCGACCCGCATCGCCCGGAGCCAGGAGGCCCAAGGGAACAAGGCGGGATCGGGGGTACCCGGGCTGGGCGGCGGGCGCAGTGCCACCTCCGGCCGTTCCGCGCGGACGGCCTCGGCGCGCGGCGCCACCCGGCTGCCGCTGCGCTCCCGGGTGATCAGATAGCCCTCGGCCGCGAGCAGTTCCAACGCCTCCGAGACGGGACCTCGGGCCACGCCGAGCGACGCCGCGACGGCCCGGCTGGACGGGAGCCGCAGGCCGGGCGGCAGCCGCCCGTCCCGGACCGCCTCGGCGAGGCCGCGATAGAGCCAGGTCCGGACACCCCGCCGGGGGCGGGGGCCGAGCACCAGGACGAGGTCCTCCGGGAGGATCGCTGATTCGGACATCTGGCCCACAAAGTTAGGTCGAATCTGGACCTGGAACAAGATCCAGATCGTTCCTAGCGTCGGAGCCATGTCACCACGGATCACCGGTTCGCTGCTCTGCGCGGCCGCCTGCAGCGCCGTCGGCGCTTCCATCTCGGTCACCAGTGCGATGCAGGACTTCCCGGTGTTCGGCGGGCAGGCGATCCGCTACCTGGCCACCGGCCTGATCCTGCTCGCCGCGGTCCGGCTCCGCCGGATCCCCTGGCTCCGTCCGTCCTGGCCCGACCTGCTCCGGCTGCTCGCCCTGGCCCGCAGCGGCATGGTCGGCTTCAATCTGATCCTGATCCCGGCCACCCGGTACGCGAACCCGTCGTTGATCGGGGCCATCCTCGGGTGTGCGCCGCTGCTGCTGGCGATCGCCGGACCGCTGATCCAGCGCCGGCGTCCCCGGGTCGGCGTGATCATCGCCGCGCTGGTCGTCCTGGTCGGCATCGTGATCATCGAGGGGGCCGGCGGCGGCTCGGTGCTCGGCACCGTGCTGGCGATCGGCGTCCTGCTCGGCGAGGTCGGCTTCTCGCTGCTCGCCATCCCGCTGCTGCCGCGCTACGGACCGCTCCGGGTTTCCTGCGCGGCGAGCCTGCTCAGCGTTGTGCTGTTGTCGGTCCTCGGCCTGGTGTTGATCATGGGACAGCTCGTACCAGGGCCGTTCCTGCGGATGCCGACGCCGACCGAGGCCGGCGCGTTGGTGATCATGGGGGTGCTGTTCACGCCGGGCGCGTTCGCCGCCTGGTACGCCGGGCTGCAGCGGCTCGGCCCGGCGACCGCCGGGCTGTGGATCGGTGTGACGCCGCTCGCCGCGGCCGCCGCCTCCGTCGCGCTGGGCTGGGAGACCGTCTCGCCGACGCTGGTGATCGGCTCGCTGGTGATCGCCGGCGGGCTGACCGGAGGCCTCCTGGCCGGCCGGACCGCTCGCGCGGCCGGTCGGCCAGGTTCGGCAGCCGGCACCGTGGCTACTGGGCCGAGCCCAGGGTCACCTGCGCCGTGTGCGTCTGCCCGTCGCGCTGGTACGTGATCTCGACGCTGGTCCCCGGAGCATAGAACCGGATGGCCGCGATCAGGCCGTCGGCGCTGGTGACCCGGATGTCGTTGATCTTGGTCACCTGATCACCGGCCTGCAGGCCGGCCTGGTCCGCGGCGCTGCCCGACGCGACGCTCTGCAGCGGGACCCCGCTCGGGCTCTCCTCCTGCTGCTGGCTGCCGACGCCGGCGACGGTCACGCCGAGGCTGGCATCGACCGAGCGGCCCTCCTTGATCAACTCGGCGGCGACCCGGGTGGCCACGTCGGACGGAATCGCGAAGCCGATCCCGATGCTGCCCGCCTCGCTGTCGTTCGAACCGGTGGCGATCGCCGAGTTGATCCCGACGACGGCACCGTTCAGGTCGACCAGCGGACCGCCGGAGTTGCCGTGGTTGATCGCCGCGTCGGTCTGCAGTGCGAGGTAGACCGCCTCGCCGGTGTCGCCGGAGCGGACCGGGCGGGCCGTGTTCGACACGATGCCGCTGGTCACCGACTCCGACAGGCCGAGCGGGGCACCGACCGCGACGACGGTCTGGCCGACCTTCACGTTCGAGGACGGGGAGAAGGTCGCCGGCACCAGGCCCTGGACCCCGTCGACCTTGATCACCGCGAGGTCGTTGTTCGGCGAGGTGCCGATGACCTTGGCGTCCACCACGGTGCCGTCCGGCAGGGTGACCTGTACCGTGCCGCCCTTGCCGACGCCGGAGACCACATGATCATTGGTGAGGATGTGGCCCTCGGTGTCCAGCACCACGCCGGTCCCGCCGACCGTTCCCTGCCGGGTCTGCGCGTTGATCGTCACCACCGACTTGCTGATCTTCTCCGCCGCCGCGGTGATCGAGCCGTCCAGCTTCGGGCTGTCCGCCGCCGGCACGGTGCTGACCCGGATCGGGGAGTTGATCACGCCGCCGGCCGTCGCGGCGGCATAGCTGCCGATCCCGGCGCCGGCGCCGATCACCGCCGAGAGCATGGCCGCCACCAGCACCACGGCGGCCTTCGGCCGGGGCCGCTTCGGCGCGTAGGTCGCCACCGGCGGCACGTTCGGCGGCGCCGGGAAGTCGGCCGCCGCGGTCGGCGCGCCGGGCGGCTGGAACCCGAACGGCGGGGTGTTCAGGTGGGTCGGCTGCGGACCTAGGTTCGGCGCTCCCGGCCGGCCCGCGCCGACCTGACCCGCGGACTGAGCCGGGTTCTGCTGACCCGGGTTGTGCTGACCCGGATTCTGCGGGCCCGGGTTCTGCTGGCCCGCGCTCTGCTGGCCCGCGCCAGGCTGGCCCGGAGTGTGCGGCTGGCCCGGGTGATTGGCCTGGCCCTGCCCGTGCGGCCGGCCCAGATCGTGAGCCTGGCCCTGATCGTGCTGGGGCGTTCCCCAGGGCTGAGCGGGTTGTCCCTGCGCTCCGCCGTCCTTGTCGTAGCTGTCCATGCCTCGACCGTCTCTCCGCTCCCTGTGCCTTCCCTGTGGCCGACGAATGAGAGCGGTAAGAGGTCTGGACTCAGGATCGCGGGCCGGTCTGGCTGCGGCCGGTGACGGTCAACTCCTTGATGCTGTGCAGGCAAGCGGTCCAACCCAGGGAGCACGCGTCGTAGCACTCGACGGCCGGCAGCAGCCCCTCGTGGGTGAGCCGCAGGGTGGTCCCGTCGGTGCCTCGGCTGAGGTCGAAGATCACCCGGGTGCCGGTCCACTCGTCATGATCATCGACGAAGGTCAGGTACGCGTCGACCACCTGCCAGACCATCCGCCGGGCGGGGACGACCTCGGTCAACCGGAACCGGGCCTGCCGGATCCCCTCGTCGCAGAAGACGAACTCGTCACCGGGCGCGGCGGAGTCGCCCTCGATCTGCTCGCTCCACCAGTCCCGCACCCGGGTGACGGCCGCGAAGACCTGCTCGGGCGGCTGCGAGACGGTGAACTCGGCGCTGAAGCTGGCGGTGTTCATGATCAATTCCTTCCGGTCGGTGAAACCTGCTTGATGTCCCACCGACGAACGGGCCCGGCCCCGGATCGACACCGCCGCGAAATCCGATTGACATCCGGCGACTGACCGGCTGAACTCGACGCCAGACATCGGCCCCGGTGGCCGCCGAGCGAGAGGACCAGTCATGCGCGGACTCGTGTTCCCGACCACCGTCTCTGCGAACCCGAGGACCGATGCACCGCTCAGCCACCCGCAAGGCCGCCGCAGCACCTGACCATCAGCCGCCCGGCACCCGCCGCTGGCTCAATCTCGGCGTGCTGGCGCACGTCGATGCCGGCAAGACCAGCCTGACCGAGGCGCTGCTGCACGCCGGCGGCGCCCTTGATCAACTCGGCCGGGTCGACGACGGCACGACCCAGACCGACACGCTCGCGCTGGAACGTCGGCGCGGCATCACGATCCGTACCGCCGTGGCCAGCTTCGCCGTCGGCGACGTGACGGTGAATCTGGTCGACACCCCCGGCCACCCGGACTTCATCGCCGAGGTGGACCGGTCGCTCGCCGTGCTGGACGGCGCGATCCTCGTGCTGTCCGCCGTCGAAGGCGTACAGGCGCAGACGATCGTGCTCTACCGGGCGTTGCGCCGGCTCGCCGTCCCGGTCGTCTTCATGATCAACAAGATCGACCGGAGCGGTGCCGACCCGGACCGGGTGATCACCGCGATCCGGCGCCGGCTCACCTCGGCCGTGGTGCCGCTGGGGACGGTACGCGACGCCGGCACCCCGGCCGCGGCACCGGTGCCGCTCGACTGGACCGCCGCCGGCACCGCGGAGGCCGCCACGGTCGGGCTCGCCGATCATGACGACGCCGTGCTGCAGGCCTGGGTCGATCACGGCCGGCTGCTCGATCCGGCCCGGTTCAGCGCGGCACTGGGCCGGCTGACCCGGCGCGGGGTCTGCCAGCCGCTGACGTACGGCTCGGCGGTGACCGGCGCCGGCGTCGCCGAGTTGATCACCACCGTCACCGAGCTGATGCCGGCCGAGGCGGCCGATCCCGCCGGGCCGGTCTCGGGACAGGTGTTCAAGATCGAACGTGACGACTCCGGCGACCGGGTCTGCTCGGTACGGATCCGGACCGGCACCCTGTCCGTCCGCGACCCGGTCACGGTCGGCACCGAGGAGGCCGGCCGGGTCACCCGGCTCGAGGTGTTCGAGCCCGGCGGGGCCACGCACCGGGACCGGGCGGTGGCCGGCCAGATCGCCCGGGTCCACGGCCTCGGCCGGGCCCGGCTGGGCGACCGGCTGGGCACCGAACCGGCCGGACTGCCGGCGCTGAACTTTCCGCCGCCGGCGTTGGAGACCACGATCGTCGCCCGCGATCCCGATCGACAACTGGCCCTGCACACGGCGCTGACCGAACTCGGCGACCGTGACCCGTTGATCAGATTGCGTACCACTGATCACGGCGCGTCCCGGATCTCCGTCTACGGCGAGGTGCAGCAGCAGGTGATCGCCGACACCCTGCTGCTCGAGCACGGGATCGAGGTCGACTTCCATTCCACGACGGTGATCTGCGTCGAGCGCCCGGCCGGGATCGGCAGGGCCGTGCTGCGGATCGGCGATCCCGATCACCTGTTCGGCTACACGTTCGGCGTCACGGTCGAGCCACACCGGCCCGGCGCGGGCCTGGAGTTGATCTTGGACGTGCCGCGGTCACAGGTGCCGATGCACGTGTATTCGACGGTCGACGCGTTCCGGGACGCACTGGTCCGCTACGTCGAGCTGCCGCTCGCCGCCGGGCCGCACGGCTGGCAGGTCACCGACCTCCGGCTCACCGTCACCGAGAGCGACTTCGTCCCACCGGGACCATCGACGACCCACGTCAAGCACACCGTTGAACAGGTCGTCGCCGACGCGGTCCGCGATGCCGGCACGATCGTCTGCGAGCCGGTGGACCGGTTCACGCTGGAGACGCCGGTGGACGCCATCTCCGGCACCCTGGCCCTGCTCGGCCGGCACCGCGGGGTGCCGGGCACGCCCATGATCACCGGCGCGCTGGCGGTGATCACCGGGACCGTACCGACCGCGGAGCTGGATCCGATCCGCCGGAATCTGCACAACGCGACGCACGGCGAAGGGCTGCTGGACTCCCGGCTGGACCATTACACCCCGCGCCGGGGTGGAGCGGGTCCGTCGGACTGAGCCGGCGACGGACCCGCTCCGGACGACTCAGTCGGCCAGGTCGGCGAGGGCCTTCCGGGCGGCCTCCAGCTCGGCCTCCAGCGCGGCCACCTTCGCGGCCTGCTGGTCCCGGGCGGCCTCGATCACCTCGTCGATCGGGGTCGAGAGGTCCTCGTGGAGTTCCTTGGCGGCGCGCGAGACGGCCGCCGCGGCGACGGCGAGATCGCGGGCCAGGTAGGTGGATCCCTGCTTCAGGTCGGCGTGCCACTCACCGTCGGCGGTGCCGGTGACGGTGAGCGTCAGCTCGAGCGTCTTGGTCCGCTTCGCACCCGGCTTGCGGCCCGGGGCCTTCCGCGGCTTCACCTCGGCAACGGCCGGGGCCGGTGCGTCGAGGGGCGGGAGCTCGACGTCGGTGGCCGGCGCTTCGGGTGCCAGGGTGTCTACAGTCATCGTGCGGCGCTCTCCTTCTGGATGTCGCCCGCCGGGAGCAGGCGGTGGGGAAGCCATCATTAGAATGCATGTTCGACTTGCGGCTCAACTCGACACGCCGCAGCGGGCACCTGCAAGACTCCGGGCCATGGAGTTGCTGGCAGCCGCGAGGGACGGCGACGAGGACGCGTTCGGAGCCCTCGTGCTGCCGTACCGCCGGGAACTGACGGCGCACTGCTACCGGATCCTCGGGTCGGCCCAGGACGCCGAGGACGCGGTGCAGGAGGCGCTGCTCGCGGCCTGGCGCGGGCTGTCCGGGTTCGAGGAGCGCAGTTCGCTGCGCACCTGGCTGCACCGGATCGCGACCAACTGCGCGCTCCGGCTCGCGAAGTCCAGACCGGCCCGGCTGCTGGTTTGGGACCACGGGCCTGCCCGGCGGCCGGCCGACGACCTGGGCAACCCGGTCGAGGGCGCCGACTGGGTCGAACCGCTGCTGACCGAGACCGATCACCCGGAGCGGGTACGGGAGCGACGCGAGCACATCGGCCTCGCCTACGTCGCCGCGCTGCAGCGCCTGCCACCGAACCAGCGGGCCGTCCTCATCCTGCGCGACGTGCTCGGCTACCCGGCCGCCGAGGTCGCCGGACTGCTGGAGACCACGCCGGCCTCGGTGAACAGCGCGCTCCAGCGAGCCCACGCGACGCTGGCCGGCGCCGCGCTGCCGCTGGAGCAGGTCGCGACGCCGAAGGGCAAGGAGCGGAGCATCGTCGCCGCGTTCGTCGCGGCCTTCGACGCCGGCGACGTGGCGGGCTTCGTCGACCTGCTGGCCGAGCAGGTCCGGTTCACCATGCCGCCGCTGCCCGCCTGGATGGACGGCCGGGACGACGTGGTCGCGTTCCTGGCCGACCGCGTCTTCGCGCTCGACTGGCGGGCCCGCCCGGCCCGGTTCAACGACCAGCCGTCGCTGGCCTGCTACCGGCCGGCGGACGACGGCACACTGGAGCTGGCCGCGGTGCTGGTGCTGACCCTCGACGGTGACCGGGTGACCTGGCTGGCCTCGTTCATCGGGCCCGACCTGCTGGCCCGGATCCCGCTGCCGCCGCGGATCGCCGCGAACGAGTTCGGCGATCACCGATGAATCCGCGCGGCGCGCTGTCTCGATACCGGTGAAAGGTCACTCACCCGAGGCAAGGAGCCACCGCCATGCGCAAGATCATCGTCTGCAACATCGTGTCCCTGGACGGCTACTTCGCCGATCCGGAGGGCCGGCCCCCGTTCGCCGGGATGGACGAGTTCTTCGACGCGTACAACCTGGAGCGGATCACGGCGGCGGACACGGTGCTGCTCGGCCGGACGTCGTACCAGGGGTTCGGCGACTACTGGCCGCACATCGCCGACGCCCCCGACGATCCGGCGGACCGGTCGCTGGACGGGGTCAACCGCGGCATCAGCCGGCGCTGGAACGAGGTACCGAAGGTCGTCGTCACCGACAGCTACCGGGTGCCCGGCGGCCATCCCTGGCAGGACACCACGACAGCGGTGCTGCGGGACGGTGTCGTGGCCTGGATCGCCGCGGCGCGGGAGTCCGGCGACGGCGAGATCGTGATCTTCGGCAGCCGGGTGCTGTGGAACGCGCTGCTGGCCCAGGGCCTGGTCGACGAGCTGCATCTGATGATCGCGCCGGTCACCTTCGGCGGCGGCACCCCGGCCTTCCCGTCGCCGGCGACGTTCACCCTGGCCGGGACGCGGACCCGGCCGGGCTCGGCCAACACCCTGCTCGTCTACACGCCGCCGTCGCCGTGAACCAGCGCCTTGAGTTGATCTTGATCTGCTCGCCAGGCGGTCAGCGCCGCGTGCCGGAACTTGACCTCGGCCTCCAGTGCCCGGCGGTGTGCCGAGAGGGCCGCCACCTTCCGCAACGCCACCGCCTCGGTCTCGAGGGTCGCGACGCCGCGCGGTGAGCCGGCCAGTTGGATCGCACGGCTCACCTGGCGAAGCTCGTCCTCCAACTCCGCCAGTGAACTGCCCGAGAAGTCGGGCTCCCTGCCACGATCCACAGCCGTCCCCACTGAAATCGAGGTCACCGCAGCACCACAACTATCGGGCCCAGGTGTCGTGCAGGTTACGGATCTTCCGGGTCCCAGCCGGATTCACGGTCTCGCGTCGCGAGGTACGCCAGCTGGGCCGCGACCGAAAGCTCGGCCGCGGGCCGGACCGCCTCGTCGATCTCGGTGTACACCGCGCGGACCACCTCCGCCGGCGTCCGCGCACCGGCGGCGACGGCGGCCCGCACCTGGTCCAGCCGCTCCAGCCGATGCTCCCGGTAGTACGCCAGCACGCCGCCCGGGTCCGTCACCACCGGGCCGTGGCCGGGCAGGATCTCGGCGACGGCGTGGTCCCGGACCAGCGTGATCATGGTGTCCAGCGACGTCAGATAGGAGCCGATGTCGCCGTCCGGGTGCATGATCACCGTGGTCCCGCGGCCGAGCACCATGTCACCGGTGGCCAGCCGGTTCACCCCGTCCGCCCCGCTGATCAAGATCGAGTACGAGTCGCTGGTGTGGCCGGGCGTTGCGACCAACCGCAGCTCGGCGCCGGGCACCGAGACCCGCTCGCCGTCGACCAGGCCCCGCTCCCCCACCCGGACGGCGGGGTCGGCGGCCAGCACCGGGCAGCCCGCCCACCGGGCCAGCGCCGGCGCCCCGGCCGAGTGATCGAGATGTCGGTGGGTGACGATGATCATCGCGATCTCGCCGGCCGCGTCCAGCACCCGGCGCAGGTGGCGTTCGTCGTCCGGCCCGGGATCGATCACCACGACCGGGCCGCGGGCCGGGTCGCCGACCATGATCGTGTTCGTACCGTCCAGGGTCATCGGCCCGGGATTGTCGGCCCGGAGGATCGCCACGCTCACGTCAATCCCTTTCCTGGGTAGCGGAACAGCCAGCGGTCACCGCGCCGCTCCGGCACCGGCAGCACCTGCTCGACGACCCGGTCCGCGGCGGCGTCCAGTACCGCGGCCAAAGAGCCGAGTTCGGCCAGTTCGACCAGGATCGACAACGTCGGCGGCATCAGGCCCAGCTCGCCGTCCCGGTGTGCGGCCAGGGTCGCGGCCGGCGTCGCCCAGTCCGCCGCCGAGGCCTCGCCGGACACGTCGGCCGGCTCCTGATCAGCGGGGACGACGGCGATGAAGAACCGGGTGTCGTAGCGCCGCGGCTCGACCTCTGGCGTGACCCAGTGCGCCCACGGGGCCAGGTCGGCCGGAGTCAGCCGGACGCCGGTCTCCTCGGCCAGCTCCCGCACCGCGCAGGCCAGGACCGGATCGCCGGTTTGATCATGATCGGCGGGGTCGACACCGCCGCCCGGGAACGCCACCATCGACGCCGCGAACGCCATCCGGGCGTGCCGGTGCAGCAGATAGACCTCGAGTCCCCGGCCGGACTCGCGGACCAGGATCACGCTCGCGCTGGGTCGTGGCGGCACGGGGACTCCGGTGAACCGCAGCGCGCGCTCGATCACCGCATCCGGCACCGGCACGGTGATCCGGCCCAGCACGTCGAGTGAGTGGCTGACCATGGCTCAAGGCCGCCCAGGGTCAACGTGCACTGAGCCTGTCGAAGTGCCGAGCCGGAGCAGGCCTTGCCCTTCGACAGGCTGAGGGAACGAGTCCGACACCACGCCGGCTCAGGCCGGCACGATCCGCGGCGGATCGGGCGTCACCCGGACCACCAGCTCGACCTCGACCGGCGCGTTCAGCGGCAGCGAGGCCACCCCGACCGCGGAGCGGGCGTGCCGGCCGGCCTCGCCGAACACGGCGCCGATCAGCTCGCTGGCCCCGTTGGCCACCTTGGGCTGGCCGGTGAACTCGGTCACCCCGGCCACGTACACCACGACCTTGATCACCGCGGCGATCCGGTCCAGCCCGCCGGCCGCCTCGGCGGCGGCCGCGATCCCGTTCAGGGCGGCCTGGCGGGCGCCGTCGTACGCCTGCTCCTCGGTGACCTCGGCGCCGACCCGGCCGACCACGCTGAGCGCGCCGTCGACCAGGGGCAGCTGGCCCGCGGTGAAGATCAACTCCCCGGACCGGACCGCCGGCAGGTACGCCGCGAGTGCCGCCGGCACCTGCGGCAGGGCCAGCCCGAGCTCGGTCAACCGGTCCTGCGGCGAGCTCACTCCGAGTCGCCCTCGACGATCGGCCGCTTCAGGTAGGCCACCAGGTTCTCCGGGTTCAGGCCGGGCACGATCTGCACCAGTTCCCAGCCGTCGGCACCCCAGTTGTCCAGGATCTGCTTGGTCGCATGCACCAGCACCGGAACGGTCACGTACTCCCACTTCGTCATGGCGTCAGCGTAGTGATGCGCGCTGCACGACTACCATCGGCCGCATGTCGTCGCCCCCGTTGCACACGTTGCACATCGTGTCCGGCAAGGGCGGCACGGGGAAGACCACCGTGGCCGGGGCGCTGGCCTGCGCGCTCGCGACGGCCGGGCGGCGGGTGCTGGTCTGCGAGGTGGAGGGCCGGGACGGATTGCCCCAGCTGTTCGACTCCGCCCCGCTGAACGGCGCCGAGGAGCGCCGGCTGTGCCGGACCCCGGCCGGCGGCGAGGTGTTCGGCCTGTCCATCGACGCCGAGGACGCGCTGCTGGAGTATCTGGAGACCTTCTACCACCTGGGCATCGCCGGCCGGGCGCTGGACCGGTTCGGCGCGATCGACTTCGCCACCTCGATCGCGCCCGGGCTGCGCGACGTGCTGCTCACCGGCAAGGTGTACGAGGCGGTCCGCCGGCAGATCAAGGGCCGCCCGAACGCGTACCACGCAGTGGTTCTGGACGCGCCGCCGACCGGCCGGATCGCCCAGTTCCTCAATGTGCACGAGGCGGTCGCCGGGCTGGCCCGGATGGGCCCGATCCGCAGCCAGGCCGATTCGATCATGCGGCTGCTCCGCTCCGTGACCACGGCGGTGCACCTGGTCACCCTGCTGGAGGACATGCCGGTCACCGAGACCGAGGAGGCGATCCAGCAGCTCCGGCCGACCCAGATCCGGCTCGGGGTGATCATCGCCAACAAGGTCCGGGCCACTCCGCTCAGCGATGATCAACTCCGGCAGGCGGCCACCGGCCAACCGGTCCTCGACGTACCCGGCCTCGACCCGGCCCAGAGCAAACTGCTGACCGAGGAGTTCGCCGGCGAGGCGGACCGGATGCTGGCCGAGCGCGGCCGCCGGACCCACCTGCTCGGCACCGGGCTGCCGGTGGTCGACATCCGGCTCGACTCGACCGGCATCGACACCGGCGCGGTCTGGGGCATCGCCGCCCAGCTCGCCGAACAGCTCCCCGCCGAGGTCGCCTGATGACCGCCACCCACCCGGGAGCGCAGGGCGAACTGGACGTGGACGCGATCCTGGCCGACCGCTCGATCGAGATCATCGTCTGCTGCGGCGCCGGCGGGGTCGGCAAGACCACCACCTCGGCCGCCCTCGCCCTGCGCGCGGCCGAAGCCGGTCGGCGAGCCGTCGTCCTCACCATCGACCCGGCCCGCCGGCTGGCCCAGTCGCTCGGCCTCGGCGAGCTCGACAACACGCCTCGGCCGGTGAGCGGGATCGACACCTCGACCGGCGGCAGCCTGGACGCCGCGATGCTGGACATGAAACGGACCTTCGACGAGGTCGTCCTGGCCCACACCACACCGGAGAAGGCCGAACAGATCCTGCGGAACCCGTTCTATGTCGCGCTGTCGTCGTCGTTCGCGGGCACGCAGGAATACATGGCCATGGAGAAGCTCGGCCAACTGCACCAGCAGTCCAAGGCCGACGGCCGCTGGGACCTGATCATCGTCGACACCCCGCCGGCCCGGTCCGCGCTGGACTTCCTGGACGCGCCGGAGCATCTCAGCTCGCTGCTCGAGGGCCGGTTCCTGCGCCTGTTGCTGGCGCCGGCCCGCGGCCCGCTGCGGCTGATGAGCGTCGGCTTCAACCTGGTCTCGTCGGCGATGAACAAGATCCTCGGCGGGCAGATCATCACCGACGTGCAGACGTTCGCGACCGCGTTCGAGACACTGTTCGGCGGCTTCCGGCAGCGCGCGCAGCAGACGTTCAACCTGCTCGCCTCCGAGCACACCACCTTCGTCGTGGTGGCGACCGCCGACGCCGACGCCCTCCGCGAGGCCGCCTACTTCGTCGACCGGCTCGACGAGGAGTCGATGCCACTGTCCGGTCTGGTGGTCAATCGGGTCCACCGGACCGAACTGCAACTGTCCGCAGGGCGCGCGCAAGCGTTGGCTGAGGAGCTCGACCCGGATCGGCACCCGGTCGCCTCCGTCGCCCTGCAGCAGCACGCAGCGTTGATGCAGGTCATCGAGCGGGAACAGATCCTGCTCGACCGCTTCGCAGCCGCCCGCACCCGGATCCTGACAACCCGGGTGCCGGCGCTGCAGACAGACGTGTCCGATCTGGACGCGTTACGCCTGGTTGGCGACCTTCTCGCCGTTCAGGGCTGAGCGCCAGGACCTGACGTCCGGACGCTGGCGCAGCAACAGGCGGCGCTCCCGTTCGGTCATCCCGCCCCAGACACCCCACTCGATTCGGTTGTCCAGCGCCTCGGCGAGGCACTCTGACCGCACCGGACATCCGGCACACACAACCTTCGCTCGTTTCTGGTCGACAGCGTCCGGAAACAGAGCGTCATTCATTCCTCGACATTTGGCCCTGACGGTCCAGTCGTTCCACGCAGCAGTCCGCATCATGCGGCCCCCTTTCCCTTCCTTCCGACCGCCCTCGAAGCCTCCCAACAACGAGCGCGGCATATGCATGTTACGAACGGAAGTACGGTCTGACTAGGGGTCGGCACGGATTTTTTGCACAACGTGAAGCACGGTGGAGAAAGATTCGGCATGGGCCTTCGGCTCCCGTACCCTAAGAGCCATGCCTGTGAGCCTCAAACGTCCGGCCAAGGTCTTGTCCTCGCTCGCCATGTTCCTTGTGGTGAGCGTTTTGGCGGGTGTCCTGGTCGCAGGCCTGTTCGTACCGTTCGCCGGTCTGGCGGGCGTCACCGGACAGGCCGCCGCCGGAGAGTTGGAGAACCTGCCGGCCGAGCTGGAGACCCCGCCCCAGGCGGAGCGGTCGAAGGTCCTGCTCGGCAACGGCGAGGTGCTGACGTACTTCTACGACGAGAACCGGATCTACGTCCCGCTCGACAAGATCGCGCCGGTGATGGTCCAGGCGCAGCTCGCGATCGAGGACCACCGGTTCTACGAGCACGGCGCGATGGACCTGATCGGCACGCTGCGCGCGTTCGTCCGGACGTCCAGCGGCGACACCCAGGGCGGGTCGACCCTCAGCCAGCAGTACGTGAAGATGGTGCTGGTCGAGTCCTGCGAACTTGATCAAGCCTGCATCTCGCGGATGATCCAGGCCAGCGGCATCGAGGGCTACCAGCGCAAGATCAAGGAGCTGCGGTACGCGCTGGCACTGGAGGAGAAGCTCTCCAAGGACGAGATCCTGGAGCGCTACCTCAACATCGCCTACTACGGCCAGGGTGCGTACGGCGTCGAGGCCGCGGCCCGGCACTACTTCAACACCACGGCGGCGAAGCTGACCCTGCCGCAGGCCGCGATGCTGGCCGGCCTGGTGCAGAACCCGAACCAGGTCAACCCGGTGATGAATCCCGGTGCGGCCCATGATCGCCGCGACGTGGTGATCAACAAGATGGCCGAGTACGGCATGATCACGCCGGCCCAGGTCAAGGCGGCCAAGGCCGACAAGTTCGACGAGAAGAACGTCCAGAAGACGCGCAACGGCTGCGTCGGCTCGCGCTACCCGTTCATCTGCGACTACGTCCGGCGGACGCTGCTGCAGGCCCCGAGCCTCGGCAAGACGCCGGAGGAGCGCGAGGACGCCCTGAAGCGCGGCGGCCTGACGATCGAGACCGCGATCGACCCGGACGTGCAGGACATGGCGCAGAAGCGGCTCAGCAAGGTCGTCTCGCCGACTGACCCGATCATCTCGACGATGAACATGATCCAGCCGGGCACCGGATTGATCTTGGCCATGGCGCAGAGCCGCCCGGTGATGGGCGACAACGCCAAGAAGGGCGAGACGTACTACAACTACTCGGCGTCCCCGACCCTCGGCGGCGCGGAGGGTTACCAGGCGGGCTCGACGTTCAAGGCGTTCACGGCAGCGGCGGCGCTGGAGAAGGGCATCCCGACCTCCAAGAAGTACGACGCCAAGAAGCGGGTCGACCTGACCGGACGGAGCTTCCAGACCTGTGAGGGCCGGTCCAAGCTCGGCAAGTGGCGGCCGGCCAACTCGACCGGCAAGAACGGCCCGATGGACATGGGCACCGCCCTCGAATGGTCGGTGAACACCTACTTCGCGCAGCTGACGCTGCAGGTCGGCATGTGCCGGGTGACCGAGATGGCCGAGAAGCTGGGCATCGAGAGCACCGGTAAGGACGAGCGCGAGGGCCACGAGGGCGAGACCCGTGACCTGGTCGACTACTACCAGTACATCCCGGCGTTCACCCTCGGTTCGGTCGAAATCGCGCCGATCTCGATGGCCGAGGCGTACGCGACGTTCGCCGCCCGTGGCATCCACTGCGACCCGATCGTGGTCAAGAAGATCACCAAGCCGGACGGCAAGGAGATCCAGTCGCCGAGCGGCAACTGCAAGCGCGTGATCGAGAAGGACGTCGCCGACGGCATCAACAAGCTGCTGTCCGGCGTGATGACCAAGGGCACCGGTCGCCGGGCCCTGGTCGACGACGGACGGCCGCAGGCCGGCAAGACCGGCACCATCGACGACAACGAGGCGGTCTGGTTCGCCGGCTACACCCCGGAGGCCACCGGCGTCGCGATGATCGCCATCGACAAGCGGCAGAAGCCGTTCATCCGGGGCAAGAAGGGTTACCGTTCCCGCGGCGTGAAGGGCTTCGAGCTCGAGAACGGGATGAACCTCGAGGGCTCCGGCAGCGGTGACGCCGGTCGGCTGATCTGGAAGCCGACCATGGAGCGCTACCTGAAGGACCAGCCGAAGACGAAGTTCAAGAAGCCGTCCAAGGAGATCGAGACCGGCAAGATGGTCCCGATGCCGGGGCTGGCCGGTCTGACCATCGCGGAGGCCACCTCCAAGCTCGAGGACGCCGGCTTCACGGTGATCCGCGACCGCGTCTACAGCGACACGGTGCCGGAGGGCGACTTCATCGGCTTCAGCCAGTACGGCGGCAAGGTCCGCGAGTTCTCGACGATCTACATCCTGTTCTCGGCCGGTCGCGACCCGGCCAAGGTCCAGGCCGAGAAGGATGCGGCCGAGAAGGCCAGGCGCGAGGAAGAGGAACGCCGCCGGCGCGAAGAGGAGCGCAAGAAGCGGCAGGAACAGGAACAGCAGCAGGAAGAGCAGCAGAAGGAAGAGGACGGCAAGAAGCCGGGCGACAACAAGAAGCCGACCGAGCAGACCCAGAAGCAGGAGGAAGGCGACGGCTGACGCCCCTCGAGCCCTGAAGACCGAAGTGCCCCGCGATCCGATCGCGGGGCACTTCGTCGTTCCGGGACTCTCGGCTCAGCCGAGCTGGCGCTTCACCTCGGCGGCCACCGCGCCGCCGTCGGCCTTGCCCTTGGTCCGCGGGGTCAGCACACCCATCACCTTGCCGATGCCGCGCGGGCCCAGCTCCGCGGCGCCGGTCTCGGCGATCGCCTGCCGGACCAGTTCGGCGATCTCCGCCTCACCCAGCTGCTGCGGCAGGTAGTCGGCCAGCACGGCGGCCTCGGCCCGCTCCTTCTCGGCCAGGTCGGTGCGGCCGGCGTCGGCGTACGCCTCCTCGGACTCGCGCCGCTTCTTGGCCTCCTTGATGACGACGTCGAGCTCCTGCTCGGCGGTGAGCTCCTTGGCGGCCGTACCGGCCACCTCCGCCTCCGTGATCGCCGTGAGCACCATCCGCAGCGTCGAGGTGCGTACGCTGTCGCGGGCCTTCAGCGAGGCCACCATGTCAGCGTGCAGTCGTTCCTTCAGTTCAGCCATGGCTCCATCCTTGCCCACCCGCCTCGGGCTGTCGAAGACCATGCGCCCAGAGCCGCTCGCCCGACGTGCCCTGAGCCTGTCGAAGGGCTTGTAGCCTTGCGCCATGTCTGCAGGACGCGTTGCCAAGATCGCCGCCGGCACGGTGCTCGGGGTCGGGGCCGTCGGCGCCGGCTGCCTGGCCTATGCGGCCGGGTACGAGGTGCGTTCGTTCCGATTGCGCCGGTTCGAGGTCCCGGTGCTGCCGCCGGACGCCGTACCGATCCGGATCCTGCACCTCTCCGACCTGCACCTGACGCCGGGCCAGCGCAAGAAGCAGGAGTGGGTGAACCGGCTGGCCGGCCTCGAGCCCGACCTGGTGATCGACACCGGTGACAACCTGGCCCACGTCGACGCCGTCGAGCCCACCGTCCGCGCGCTCGGCCGGCTGCTGGACCTGCCCGGTGTGTACGTCTGGGGCTCCAACGACTACTTCCGCCCGACCTTCAAGAACCCGCTGCGCTACCTGACCCAGCCGAAGCGCACCGCCAAGCCCAGCGAGAACACGCTGCCCTGGCAGGACCTGGGCCGGGCCTTCAAACAGTCCGGCTGGCTGGACCTCACCCACACCCGGGCCACGATCGAGATCCACGGGGTACGGATCGGCTTCCGCGGCACCGACGACGCCCACCTGGGCGCCGACCGCTACGCCGAGGTCGCCGGCCCGATCGACCGCAACGAGGTCGACGTCGCGATCGCGGTCACCCACGCCCCGTACCTTCGGCTGCTGGACGCCATGACCGCCGACGGCCACGACCTGATCGTCGCCGGCCACACCCACGGCGGCCAGGTCTGCGTGCCCTTCTACGGCGCGCTGGTCACCAACTGCGACATCGACGCCGCCCGGGTGAAGGGGCTGTCCACCCATCGGATCGGCGATCGCAGCGCCCACCTGCACGTCTCCGCGGGCCTCGGAACCTCCCCGTACGCCCCGATCCGGTTCGCCTGCCCACCCGAAGCAACCCTGCTCACCCTGGTCCCGCGAGACGCGGAGTGATACCGATGTGAGAACTTCGCCTCGGATGGGCTAGACTCTCCGAGGTTTCACCGGGGTGTGGCGCAGCTTGGTAGCGCGCTTCGTTCGGGACGAAGAAGTCGCAGGTTCAAATCCTGTCACCCCGACCCATGGGATCGGCCCTCTGACCGCAAGGTCAGGGGGCCGATCGCTTACCTGGAACCTTCTGTGGTGGCGATCAAGGCGGTCGTCGGGAACGACAGGGTGTCGCTCCGGGCGCGCTCGCTCGTGATCTTGTCGTACGCCGAACGCATCCGCGCCCGGCCCGCATGATCTTGAGCATCGTACGTCTGTCCGATACCGGCGATACCGCCTTCGACGGCGGTCCAAAGGTCTGCCGGGCTGATCTCGAAGGTCCATTCCAGTTCCTGGACGTCGATCCGGTCGAACTCGGCCTCGACCAGGAGCGCCCTGAGGCCTTCTTCCGTTCGACCGAAGTCGTGCTCGGGCGGCAGTCGCTGACCGGTCGGCGGTGCCGTCTCAGCCTGAGCCATGACCTCGGACCAGAACTGATTGAGCGGCAGTGTCCGAGACGGCCAGATCGTGGCGACCAGTCGGCCGCCGGTACGGAGAACCCGATGCAGCTCGGCTGCGGCGCCGCGGGGATCCGGGACGTGGTTGATCACGAAGTTCGCTGTGATCGCCTCGAAGGTCTGGTCGGCGAAGGGCAGGTGCTGGATCGTGGCCCGGGCGAACGCGAGCGCTGGGTGATGACGGCGCGCTAACGCGATCATCGACTCGTCGCTGTCCAGCCCGACCACGCTGTGGCCTGCAACGCTGGCCGCCGCGGCGACGGTGCCTGGTCCGGTCCCGATGTCCAGGAGGCGAGCCGAACGACCGGGTCCGAGACGGTCCATGATTTCGTCCACCGCGCCGGCGCACAGTCGAGCGAACGAACCTGCGTACGCCTGCGCGCTGTTCTCCCAGGAATGGGGCACGGTCGCGAACGTAACATCGGCGCTGCGGCAAGTGACACAGATCTGCCACACAACGCCTTCTCAAGGCCGAAAATCGTGATCGGGACGCGTTCCGCGTCGGATCTGTGCCACTCGCCCGGCGACGGCGATCGCCGCACGCTGATCGCGCTTCTCGGGCTCGGCGTCACCCGGCGGTAGCGGCCGTCGCAACGACACCCAGATGGTCCGACGGATAGAACCCGTCCGGGTCGGCGAGGTCACCGATCCGCCGTGCGTACACCGGTCTGAGATCTCGGCTCAGGAACACATAGTCCAATCGCACGACCGGGTCATGGCTTGGCATCGTGAATCCGGGGTGGTCCGGGTGAACCGCAGCCCAGGCGTCAGCCAGGGGACGCACGCCCTGGGTGAGGAGGGACAGCTCCGGCTTCTCTGGAGCAACCGTGTTCAGGTCGCCGACGACGGCCAACCGCAGGTCCGGCAGAGCAGCGAGGTAAGCCACCAGAGCCTCCGCCGCGGCACTGCGAGCTGCAGCCGATCGAGGCGACCAGTGGGTCACCACCAGGTTCGTGTCACCGCCGGGTGTCGCCACTACCGCATGCAGGATGCCGGCTGAGCCGTAACCGCTGTCCGCCTCGTCCCGGGCCGTCCCGGCAGGTAGCGGAACCACCGTCGACGACCTGATGTCGTGCGGGGTCAGCACGGCGAGTTGGCCATCAGGCCGGCTCGCGGAGTTCAGGCCCAGCCGTTCGGCGAGCGCCTCCACGACCGGTTCTCCGCCCCGGCCTTCATCGGAGACTTCCTGCAAACCGATCAGATCGAGGTTCGGCTGCCGCAACGCGTCCATGATCAAGGGCAGCCTTCGGCTCCACACGCCTGCCTCGGGACGCATCGTGACGGCGGCCGTTCCCGGCACGGCGCCACGGACGGTGCCCCGCTCGGCGGCGTAGCGCCAGGGCTCACCGGTCCGCCAGACATTGAATGTTCCTACCGACAGGTGCATGGTTCCACTCTCGTCCGTTGATCATCCGGCGGGCTGACAGCCGAACCCTTGCAGGCCCGACGAGTCCCGCAGAAGCGGCCTTTGCTCAGGGCAGACCGCTGGCGGAATCGTGGTTGCCCTGCGGCCGGTCCGTGCCGCCTACCGCGGCTTCGCGAACCGTTGCCTGAAGTGGTTGGCGCACCCGCCCCGCGACCAGCGGGCAGACTGACCCGGTGACGTTCGACTTCAGCAGCTATCAGCAGGCCGCCGCCCGGACCGGGGCGCCGATCGCGACCGATCATCCGGTCGTCTACCCGACCCTGGGCCTGGTCAACGAGGCCGGGGAGGTCGCGGGGAAGATCAAGAAGATCTTCCGGGATCGGCAGGGTGTGATCACGGACGAGGACCGGGCGGCGTTGACCCTCGAGTTGGGCGACGTTCTCTGGTACGTGTCGGAGCTCTGCACCAGGCTCGGCATCAGCCTGGAGGACGTGGCGGAGCGCAACGTGGCCAAGCTTGCCGACCGGGCTTCGCGCGGTGTGATCAAGGGTGATGGTGATCACCGTTGAGGCGAGCCCGGCACGATGCTTCGTTGATGATCATGCTCGCGGTCGCCTCGGCGGTCAGGTCGGCGGAGTCGAGCCACCAACCTTGATCGCCGAGTTCCCGGCGCATCGAGGCGTCCATCGCCTCGTAGCCGGTGAACTCCCAGCGCTGCTGCGGATCGCGGTACCGGTTCCGTTCTCGGCACGCCTCGCTTCCCGGCGCCAGGACGACGAAGGAGGTCGGCAGCGGATCGAGGAGTTCGCGGAACTGGTCGAGTTGCCGACGGTCCGGGATCACCCAGTCGATCACGGTCGTGAAGCCAGCGGTCACGAAGTTCCGGGCCAGCGTGCAGAGGTTCCGGTTGCACAGGTCGACCTGGCGGGCGGCTTCGTCGGCCGGCTCGCCGAGGGCCCACACTCCCCCGCTGACGATGAATCGGACCACGTCGTCGCCGTCCAGCCGAGCGGACCGGTCCAGCTCCTGGGCGATCAGGCGGGTGACGGTCGACTTGCCAGCGGCGGGCATGCCGGTGACGATCAGGCACTCCGGCCGGTCCGAACCGAACCGCGCGATCACGACGACAACTCCTTCACCAGGAACGTGCACGGGTCCTTGATCAGCGTGGTCACGCCGGCGTCGTCCAGGTACGGCCACACGTCGAGGTAGTCCAGGACGGGTCGATAGCCCAGCCGTTCGTACAACGCCCTCGGCCGGGGATCGTCGTCGCCCGCGCCGAGGCCGATCATGGTGTGGCCGCGGTTCCGGGCGAGGTCCTCGGCGGCGGTGATCAACGCGGTGCCGATGCCGCGGCCGCGCAGCCGATACACGAGCAGCCCGTTGATCTCGGGACATTCCGGGTACGCCGAGCGCACTTCCGCGGCCGCGCAGCCGGTCCAGCGCACTTCCCCGTGTCCCAGCGGCAGATCGCCATCGCAGGCGATCAAGTACGTGCCTTCGCCGCGCTCCTGGCGTTCCAGCTTCACCCGGTGGAACCGGTTCCGGCCGGTCGGCTCCGCCTGCTCGAGCGCTTCAAGATCATCCGCGCGGCACGGTCGGATCAGCATGATCGCGACGCTACCGCGCACCGTTCCCCGACGACACGGAATTTCCGGGGACCAGCGACTACCCTGAACCGGGTGAGCACGCGCGACGTACCGGCCCAGATCGGCGACCTGCCACGGATCGGCCGGCCGGCCAACAGCGCCCTGCTGAACGAAGGCATCACCACCCTGGAGCAGGTGGCGGCCCTGGGCAGAACCAGACTGGCGGCCCTGCACGGCGTCGGGCCGAAGGCGATCGCCTTGCTGGCGGAGGCGATCCGGGAGCGCGGCCTCGACTTCTCCGCTTAGCCCTCGTACTCGCGAACCAGGGTCGCGGGCGCGATCAGACGCCAGGCGTCGACCAGCAGTTCGCGAAGCTCGGCCTGGTCCGCGGTCCGCAACCGTACGATCACGCCGGGCGAGCCCGCGTAGTGCGGGGTGACGAAGAAGGTCACCGGGTCCTGCGCCAGCAGCGCCGCCTTCTCGTCCGGCCCGGTCTTCACGAAGACGAACTCCTCGCCCTCGACCGCGTCCGGCGGCGACCCCCGGTCACCGCCGGCGGGATAGGCGATCACCTTTCCGCGCACCTTGATCACGCCGCGCGGGAAGTGCCCGCCCGCCGGGTGGAACTCCGCGCCGGGCAACCGCGCGAGGAACGTCCGGACGTCGTCCCAGCTCTCCAGCCGATCCATGATCATCCCTTCAGTTCCTCGACGGTACGGACGCCGCGCTCGAGCACGGCCCGATAGATCTCGGACCCGCCGATCCGGTCCGGATAGTCCGGACACTCGGTCTTCAACCGAAGGATCGTCTCCCGTACGGACCCGGGAAGCTCGCGCAGTCGAAGCGCGTCCCCCACATGCGGACGATCCACCACGTGCAGCCAGAAGGTCAGGTCCACCTTCCACCCGCCGCCGAGTTTCAGCACCAGGTAGAACCGCTCGTCCGTGATCTTGGCCGTGGGCCGCCGGTCACCGCGCTCGTCCCGGAAGTCCGCCTCGATGATCATGACCCGCTCGGCCAGCGTCTCGAGTCCGGACAGGATCATCGGGGCGGTGGCGTCCGGGGCGTCGAACATGACGTCGAGATCGCGCACGGCCAGCAACCCGGACCGGACACTGCCGATGACCTGCGGCGGCCAGCCGAAGACGGAGCCGAGGTCGAGCCGCGCGAGCAGCCGACCGGCCTCGGCACCGAGGCGTTCGGCTCGTTCGGACGGCGACATGCTGACGACCGTAGAGCCCCGATCCCGAACGCGCCAGAGTCGCCGGTGCCGTCGGTGGCCGCGGCTACGGTCGAGGGACCCGGTCGGGAATCTGTTCCGCGTGCTCGCCCACGCCCGACCGCGTCCACGTCCGCAAAACGTTACGGACGAGGCGGAATGCGTACTGTAATATCACCCGAGGTATCGGGAGCCGGAACCCTCCGGCGCCCTGAAACCAGGATGGTCGAGCCCGCTGCGGGTGACGATCACGTTCGCTCCCGGAGCTCGGGCATTCACAACTGAATGCATGCCATCAGGCGGCAACTCGGGAGGGGACCACATGGTTCGGCCGCGCAGAGCCCTTATTGACATGCAGCCGTCGTCGCCGTGGGCACGACGGCTGGTCATCTTGATCACCGTACCGGCGGTCACGATCGCCGCGGTGTTCGCCGGCCTGTATCTGTACCAGCAGCAGGCCACCACCCGGACGGTCAACCCGGCCGGGCCGCCGTCGAGCAGCCCCAGCGACACGGCGAAGATCAAGCAGGCCATCTCGGACTGCCGGCGCGAGGTCGCGCTCGCGGAGTCGGTGCTCAGCGCCGCCGACGACGGGGTACGGAACTGGCGGGAGCGCGTCCAGGCCCAGACCGACCTGTCGCTCGGCCGGATCTCCGAGAAGGAAGCCAAGGACATCTGGAATCGGACCGGAAGCGCGGGGCCCTCCGACATCGCCAAGTACCAGACGGCGAAGTCCGCCTACCGCGCCGACAACGGCGCCTGCTCGCCGGTCAAGGGAGCCACCGAGGCCGAGACGGAACAGCTGAAGATCTGCCGCGCCCGGGTCGGCAAGGTCGGCCCCGCGCTGTCCGCCGCCGATCTCACCCTGAAGGACTGGGAGATCCACCTCGGGTCGACGCCGGCCAGCGTCAGCCCCAGCCAGGATCCGGACGGAGTCTGGCGTGATGCGTGGCGCAAGGCGCCGACCAACCTGAACAAGTACTCCGACGCGATGGACACCCTGGCCAAGACCAAGAGCTGCCCGCGCTGAACGCACGAGTACGGACCTGCCCGAGGTCAAGCACGACGCGGTCCACGGATTCGGCCTTGATCAACTCCTGAGCTTGGCCCGCCCGGTTTGATCCGGCGCTGAGGAACGGCTGAGACGCCCTTCCTACGATGGGCCGAAATCGCTGCGGTCGCCGGCCGACTCGGGGAGGGGACCACCGTATGGTTCAGCCGCGGAGAGCAATGGACGCTCCGCCAAGATCACGGCTGCGACGCCTGATCATCTGGTTCACGGTCCCGGTTCTGCTCCTGGTCATGGGTGCGGCCGGCGTCCTGGTGTGGTCGACACTCAACCAAGGCGGCCCCGGCACCCCGGCGATCCCACTGGCCAAGCCGGCCGGAGGAGCGCCCGAGGAGACCCCGGCGGACGGCAGCGGACCGACCGGCCAGCAGTCGGTGGGCGAGGCGATCACGATCTGCCGCCGGGAGGTGGCCGTGGCGGAGTCCGTACTCGCGGCGGCCGGTGACGGAGTCGGGCACTGGCGCGAACACGTCCAGGCCCAGACCGACCTCTCCCTCGGTCGCACCGACGAGGACGACGCCGAGAAGATCTGGAAGCGGACCAGGCAGGCCGGTGCCTCCGACGTCGCCAAGTACCAGACCGCGAGGTCGGGCCGGAAGGCCGACGGCAACGCCTGCCGCCCGGTGAAGGGTGCCGAGGACGACCAGGCCGAGCAACTGAAGATGTGCAAGGCGCGGCTGTCCAAGGTGACATCGGCCCTGACCAACGCCGACTTGGCGATGAAGGACTGGCAGCGTCAGCTCGACGAACTGAAGGACGCCGACCCGGACGACCTGCACGACTACGAGGACTCCTGGCTGGAGAGCTGGCGCAAGGCTCCGGAGAACCTGGACAAGTACTCCTCGGCGATGGACGCCCTGGCCAAGACCAAGAGCTGCCCGCGCTAGTCCATTTCCACAGTGCGGCGAAAGGGGTCAAGGGGACGCGGTCTCGAAGATTGGATCTTGATGAACTCCTGAGGCAGCGTTGTCCGAGTTAACGCGCTGCTGCGGATTCCCTGAGTCACGCTCCTTAGCATGATCATGAACATCGCTGCGTAACACGATGCGTATCGTGGTCGTTCGGGGGAGCGTCGCAGCATTCTTCCCGCGGACCGATTCGATCGGTCCGGTGCACCTCTGGTGCGCAACGAGTCCATGATCGTCTTCGTCCTCTTCGCAGCGGCAACTCGGGAGGGGACCGTCCCATGGTTCGGCCGCGAAGAGCAGCAGACTCACCAGCACCATCGCCGCTGATGCGACGCGTGGCCATTCTCTGTACGGTTCCGGTCGTCGTGATCGCCGCCGCGGCGGCCGGCGTCCTGATCTGGTCGGCCCAGCAGAACCCCACCGGGCTGCCGCCGAACGCCGCCGGCTCGGGCGCCGCCGTACCGCCGTCCTCGTCGGCCCCGGCGTCGGACGAACCGGAGCCGAAGCGAGCCCCGTCCGAGAACGCGAGCGGCTCGACCGGTGAGCAGGAGGCGGTCACCAAGGCGATCGCGGACTGCCGCCGCGAGGTGGCGCAGAGCGAGTCGGTGCTGCAGTCCGCCGGCCAGGGCGTCGATCACTGGCGCCAGCACGTGCAGGCGCAGACCGATCTGACGCTGGGCCGCAACACCGAGGCGGAGACCAAGGCGATCTGGAAGCGGACCAAGCTGCCCGGCCCGTCCGACGTGGCGAAGTACGAGACCGCACGGTCCGGTCACAAGGCGGTGGCCGACGCCTGCAAACCGGTGGAGGCCGCGACGTCCCAGCAGGCCGAGCAGCTGAAGCTGTGCCGGGCCCGGCTGGAGAAGGTACGGGTCGCGCTGACCGGAGCCGATCTCGCCATGGGCGACTGGGCCGATCACCTCGCCGACATGCGGAAGTCGGCCGCCGGGCACGTGCACAACGCGCAGGAGGTCTGGCTGGACACCTGGCGAGCCGCGCCGCCGAACCTGGAGAAGTACGCCTCAGCGATGGACACGCTGGCCAAGACCAAGAGCTGCCCGAGCTGACCGGGCAAGGTCAGCCGGTCGGGCCCTGCTGCCCGTAGTTCTGCGGGTACGGATTCGGCTGCCCGTACTGACCGGGCGCGGGCGCCGGCGGGCGCTGACCGGCGGCCGGGGCGCCGCCGGACCGGCCGGCGACGACGGCGCAGATCACCAGCACCAGGCCGACCGCGGACACCAGGCCGAGGATGGCCGACGGGATGCCGAGCGCGCTGGTCGGGAGATCGAACTCGCGCATCGCCCAGGGCAGTGCCATGCTCCAGACGGAGCTGAGAATGTGCCCGAACAGCATGATCACGCAACCGATCAGCCCGAGCACCCGGGCCGACCCGCGCGCCCGTACCCCGATCAGGACGAGCCCGAGGAGCATCGGGAACGCGAACAGCAACTGCCCCGCGAGGTACGGGAGCATCTCCAGCATCAGCGGCCGGTGCCGGCGTAGACGACCGCCTCGTTCTCGGAGTCCAGGTCGAACGCGGTGTGGGCGGCGACCACGGCCCGGTCGACGTCGTCCTGATCGACGACCACCGAGATCCGGATCTCCGAGGTGGAGATCATCTCGATGTTGACGCCGGCGTCGGCGAGGGACGCGAAGAACTTCGCGGTCACGCCGGGATGGGAGCGCATGCCGACCCCGACCACCGACACCTTGCCGATCTGGTCGTCGTACAGGATCTGCTCGAAGCCCACGGTCTCGCGCAGCGCCTCGAGCGCGGCCTTCGCGGCTGTGCCGTCGGTCTTCGGCAGCGTGAAGGAGATGTCGGTGCGACCGGTGTCCACCGCCGACACGTTCTGCACGATCATGTCGATGTTGATCTCCGTGGCGGCAACCGCCTCGAAGATCCGGGCGGCCTCGCCGACGCGATCCGGGACGCCGACCACGGTGATCTTGGCCTCGCCGCGATCGTGCGCGACTCCGGAGATGATCGCTTGTTCCATGGCAGTTCCCTTCTCTGCCTCGGTGACCCAGGTGCCGTCCTTGTCCGAAAACGACGATCGTACATGCACGGCCACGTTCTCCCGTCGGGCGTATTCGACACAGCGCAGGTGCAGGATCTTGGCGCCGCAGGCGGCCATCTCCAGCATCTCCTCGTAGCTGATCTTGGGGATCCGGCGCGCGCTCGGCACGATCCTCGGGTCGGCGGTGAAGATCCCGTCGACGTCGGTGTAGATCTCGCAGTGATCGGCGTTCAGCGCGGCGGCCAGCGCGACGGCGGTGGTGTCGGACGCGCCCCGGCCGAGCGTCGTGATGTCCTTCGTGTCCTGCGCGACGCCCTGGAAGCCGGCCACGATGACGATGTCACCCGCGTCCACCGCGGAGACGATCCGGCCGGGGGTGATGTCGATGATCCGGGCGTTGCCGTGCGTCCCGGTCGTGATGATGCCGGCCTGGGAGCCGGTCAGCGACCGGGCGTGCAGGCCGAGGTCGGCGATCGCCATCGCCAGCAACGCCGCGCTCATCCGCTCGCCGGCGGTGAGCAGCATGTCCAGCTCCCGCGGCGGCGGCAGCGGCGAGACCTGGAGCGCGAGGTCCATCAACTCGTCGGTGGTGTCGCCCATGGCCGAGATGACGACCACGACGTCGTGGCCCTGTTGCTTCGTCGCGACGACGCGCTTGGCGACCCGTTTGATGCTCTCGGCATCGGCCACCGACGATCCGCCGTACTTCTGCACTACGCGGCCCACGCCGCCTCCCCACGTCCGTTCACGACTCCCCCGACACGGCCGGCCCATTCCACGCCGGACCAGGCCACACTCTAGTGGGGATCCGGCCGCGGACCGGCGGCGGTCACACTGCGAACATCTCCCGCTCTCACGCGGGAGCCGGCCGGCGCGCGTCCTCGACCAGGGCCGCGATCTCGGCGATCAGGTCCGGGGCAAGGCCGGGCATCGACATCCGCGACCGCCACGGCCGGTCCGTCAGCAGCCGCAGCGCCAACTTCTGCCGTGCGATGGACGGCCCGATCAACCCGACGAGACGCCGGATCCCGGCCCGGTCGTCGCGGTGGCTCAGCATCAGGTCCGGCAGGACGGCGAAGCATCCCGACACCACGCCGGCACCGCCCTCGGCCCGGATCACGGGCAGCCGGGAGTCGTCGCCGGTGTAGAGCGCCTGGTCCGGGCGGGTCAGCGTGACGAAGGTCGCGAAGTCGTCGTTGGCGCGGCCGGACAGCTTGGCCCCGGCGACGTTCGGCGGCTCCATCAGCGCCCGGAACGTCGCCGCGTCGACCTCGACCCCGGTCCGCTCCGGGAACAGGTACGGGAAGACGGCGAGCTCGGGCTGCGCCGCCGTGAAGGCCTGGGCGTGCTCCACGACCTGCGGCCCGTCCGCCGGAAGGTAGTACGGGGTCAGCAGCGCGACCCGGCGCACCCCGGCCGCGGCCGCGTGCTCGGCCAGCAGCAGCGACTCGTACAGCGATGCGGCGCCGACGTGCGCGACCACCCGGTCCGGCCCGAGCACGCCGACGGCGAGCTCCGTCAGCAGGTCGCGCTCCTGCCGGTCCAGCGCCGGGAACTCACCCGTGGTGCCGGCGACGAGGACATCGGCATGATCATCCGGAAGGCGCGTCAGCAGCTCGACGAACGCGTCCCGGTCGATCCGGAGATCGTCGTCGAACGGCGTCGGTACGGCGGAGATGATCAAGGGTGCGGGGCTCGTCACGGCACCCACCGTACGGCCTCGATGAAGCGCTCCGACCGCTCGGCGTCGTTGCTGTAGAAGACGGCCAGCACGCTGCCGTCCCCCATCGGGACGGCCCGCGGATAACCCAGGTCCCGGACCGCCGTGTCGTCGGTGATCACGGTCGCGGTCCAGCTGGCGCCCCGGTCGGTGCTGATCATGGCCCGCAGCCCGTACGGTTCGGCCCGGCTCCCGTACACCAGCACCAGACGACCGTCGGTCAGCCGGACCAGCGCCGGCGGGTTGCCCCCGGCCCCGGCCTCCGGGACCGGCGTGCCGACCAGTCGCCAGTTGCGGCCCTGGTCGTCGCTGGCGTAGAGGTCGATCCAGTGCGGCTTCGTCGTCCGCTCCCCCGCTCCCGCGCAGCGTCGCGCGCAGAGGATCGTGCCGTCGTCCAGCCGCAGCGAGGACGGCATGATCGCCCAGCCCTCCGGCTCGTCGCCGACCCAGCCGCGCGGCTCGAACGTCCGGCCGCCGTCGCCGGTCCACACGGAGAGGATCCGTCCCTCGCTGCCGTCCTCCTTGCCCGTGGTCAGCTGGAACAGCGCCTCGCCGGGCCCGAGCGGCACGATGTCGGTGCGCGCCGCGACCGCGCGCTGCCCGAACGTCCCGAGCGGGTGCGGGCCGGACCAGGACCTGGCCCGGTCCCGGCTGACGTAGAACCAGGACCGGGCCCCGTCGACGATGCCGGTCCGCCCGACCAGCACGATCGTCTCCGGGTCGGTGAAGTCCACCGGCTCGGGCGTGCCGAACTCGCCCTCGTCCAACCGCGGCCCGATCTGCAACTCTTCGTCGACATGCTCGTCCCCGGACAGGGTCTGCACACCGCCCGGGACGACGCCGGTGAACGGCTCGTGGCGCCAGCTCCGGCCGCCGTCCAGGCTGCGCGCGACCACCGGCACGAACGGGCGCGCCCTGTCCCGCGGGTGCAGGCCGGTGTCCGGCCCGACCCAACCGGTCACGAAGATCGACACCACCTCCTCGTCCCAGCCCCACAACCCGTAGTTGGCCGGCCATCCCGCGAACCGCCCCGGCTCGCGGTAGACGATGCTGCGCGTCGTCGTCATCATGAACGTCACCCTTTCAGGTCGGCCGGACCGGCACATAGGGTCGAGCGGTGAGCGACTGGGTGGACGAGCAATTGGGGCGGCTGAGCCTGGAGCAGCAGGTCGGGCAGCTGTTGGTGCCGTACGTGACCGGGGCGGCGGTGGATGCCGCGGCACCGGAGAACCGGGAGCGGTTCGGGGTGGACACGCCGGCCGAGGTGATCAGATCACTGCAGCCGGGCGGGGTGATCTATTTCGCCTGGTCACACAATGTCGATCATCCGGAGCGGACCGCCGCGCTCAGTGCCGGGCTGCAGCAGGCGGCCCTTGATGATCATGGTCCGGGTGTCGGACTGATGATCGCCACCGACCAGGAGAACGGGATCGTGGTACGGCTGCGCGAGCCGGTGACCCAGTTCCCGGGGGCGATGGCGCTCGGTGCGACCGGCGATCCCGCGTTGAGCCGAGCCAGCTATCGGGTCACCGGGCGAGAGCTGCGGTCCGTCGGCATCAACGCCGACTACGCGCCGGACGCCGACATCAACGTCAACCCGGCCAATCCGGTGATCGGAGTCCGGTCGTTCGGGTCCGATCCGGCCCGGGTCGCCGATCACGTGGTCGCGTCGATCCGCGGGCTGCAGGACGACGCCGGGATCTCCGCGTCGGTGAAGCACTTCCCGGGTCACGGTGACACCGCGGTCGACTCGCACCACGACCTGCCGGTGATCACTCATGATCACGAGACCTGGCGCCGGGTCGACGCGCCGCCGTTCCGGGCCGCGATCGCCGCCGGCGTCGATCTGATCATGTCGGCGCACCTGTCCTGCCCGGTGTTCGATCCGAGCGGCGACCCGGCGACCCTGAGCCGCGCGGTGATCACCGGGCTGCTCCGCGAGGAGCTGGGCTTCACCGGAGTGATCACGACCGACGCGCTGGACATGCAGGGCGTCCGGACCCGCTATCCGGACGGGGAGGTCGCGGTCCGGGCGATCGAGGCCGGGATCGACCAGCTGCTCGATCCACCGCAGCCGGTGGTGGCGCGGGACGCCTTGGTGCAGGCGGTCCGGGAGGGCCGGATCGGCGAGCAGCGGATCGCGGAGAGCGTGCGGCGGATCCTGGCCCTCAAGCTGCGTCGCGGGTACGCCCTCGGCGCCGACCCGGAGCTGCCGGAACGCTCGGTGATCGGCTCGGAAGATCATCGCGGCACCGCGGCCCGGGTCGCCCGGTCGGCGATCACGGTCGTCCGCGACTCCGGCGGGCTGCCGCTCGGCGACGGGAGCCTGCTGGTCACCGGCTGGGGCGAGACGGCGGTGCCGCTGCTGGCCGAAGCACTGCGCGCGGGCCGATCCGCCCCGGTCGAGGAGTTGATCACCGGAGCCGAGCCGGACGACGTGATGATCAAGGACGCGGTGGCCCGGGCGGCCGCCACGGACCGGGTCGTGCTGCTCACGTCCTCGGCCTGGCGCGACGAACGGCAGCAGGAGCTCGCCCGCGCGGTCGCAGCCGCCAACTCCCACCTGGTCGTGGTGTCGGCGCGGGATCCGTACGACCTGAGGGTGCTGCCGCCGGACACGACCTTGATCACCGGCTACTCGGCGATCCCGGCGACGCTGCAGGCCGTGGCCGACGTCCTGCTCGGGAGCCGACCCGCGACGGGCCGGCTCCCGGTGGAGCTCCACCACGTGCCCTGAGCCTGTCGAAGGGCTGACCGCGCTTGCCCTTCGACAGGCTCGGGGATCGTTGACGTTCAGGCCGTGATGTCGACGATCCGTTCGAACACGAACTCGTACGGCAGGTAGGCGACGTCGTACTCGTGGCCCGTCGGGTGCGACTGCAGCTGGGACAGCTGGAGCAGTCGCCAGCCGTCGATCAGGGCGTCCAGCCCGGTCTTGTACGGCGGCTCGTCGCTGTCGCCCATGGTGGGCCGGGACCGGCCGGTGCCGTCATAGCGGGTCCAGGCGATCACGTTGGAGTCCAGCGCCGAGGTGCCGAGATAGAGGATCAGCACCTGCTGCCGCAGATTCGGCTGGGCCGGCTTGGCGGCGAACGCTTCTTCGATGGTGGTCGTGGTCATGAGTTCTCCTCGTTCCTTGATCAGAAGTGCCAGCCACCGGCGGACCGGTTGGAGCCGAGTCGGACATCGCTGGCGCCGGGTGCGACGAACTGCGGCCGCAGCTGCTCCCGGGTCAGGTAGTAGTCGATGTCGAACTCGTGATCACCGGTCAGGACCCGCCACAGCTTGGCCCGGTTGACCAGCTCCAGCCGGCCCTCGTTGGCCGAGCTCCAGCCGAAGGTCGCGGTCAGTTCCTTGAGCACCTGCGGGTCGTCGATGTCGTCGGTGTTCCACAGCCGGAGCTGGCGGACCGTCGGGTTGAACCTGATCTTGAACATGTAGCGCGGCACGTCGGAGTCGTTGCGGCGACCGCCGTGCCAGATGCCGTGGTGCAGGAACACGACGGTCCCGGCCGGGCAGGTCAGCCGGGTCTGGCCGGCCAGGTTCTGGTAGCGGCCGATGCCGGTCTGGTTGATCTTGCGCAGGTGGGTGCCGGGCACGCTGAGCGTGCCGCCCTGCTCCAGCGTGACGTCCTTCGGGTAGTACATGAGCTGCACGTCGAACGCGTCGACCCGGGTGTCCAGGATCGCATCGCCATGCATGTTCTGGGCCTCGCCGCCGCGCGGCGGCCGGACGTGCACCGCGTGGTGATCGATGTTCGGGCTGGGCCCGACCAGGCTCTGCACGGCGCCGGCGACGGCGGGCAGATCGAGCAGCTCCCGGACGAACGTGCCGACCGGGAAGGCCACGTCGAGCGGCGTCCCGTACGGGTAGCCGGGGATGCCGGCATCGAGGACCTCGATCGCGCGGGCGTTCATGGCGTCCGGCACCACGGCTTCCAGAGCCACGGAGCCGTGGGAGACGAAGTGGGCCATTTCCACCGAGGAGAGTAGGTGTTTTCGATCGACCAGTGCGCTCACGGCACAGTCCTTCCTGGGGCGGGGGTCGTGATTTTGGTACGACAGATGGCGAGTCGTACCGTCAACGCTAGGCGCACCGAGCCCGACTGTCGTGGTACGGATGCGGCGTCTACTGGTTGAATTCCTGCATGGTCACCGCCACGGTTCCGGCAGTGGAACTGGATCTCTCCGAGCCGCCCGAGGTCTGGGCGCAGGGCCGCAGCACGCACGGCGTCCGCAGCCTGGAGGACCGGTTCCAGTTGCCCCGGCTGTGGTCGCTGCACCTGTACGGCTACCACGCCGAGCTCCAGGTCGACGGGGTCACGCACCAGGTGGCGCCGGGCACGGTGTCGCTGGTCCCGCCGGCCGCGGCGATCCGCTACCGCTACCTGGGCCCGTCGACCCACCTGTATGCGCATCTCAAGGCCGGCTCGGGTACGCCCGCTCGCGGCCGGCTGCAGTTGATCATGTCTCCGGGGGCCGAGCTGCCGGTGATCACCGACCTGATGGAGTCCGCCGTCGCCGCGGCCGCGTTCCGGCCGGAACGGACCCGGGCCGACATCTGGGGCGTGCTGCTCCGACTGGCCGACCGGCCCGCCCCGCGCCGGGCCACCACGCCGGCCCATGATCACGTGGTGACCGCGATGGCCTACATCGAGTCGCGGCTGACCGAGACCCTCACCGTGCCGCAGGTCGCCGCCGCGGCCGGCATCTCGGCCAACCACCTGACCCGGTTGTTCTCGGCCGAGGTGGACCAGTCC
The DNA here is from genome assembly GCF_059617205.1 of Microlunatus sp. YIM B11417. Classification (NCBI taxonomy): domain Bacteria; kingdom Bacillati; phylum Actinomycetota; class Actinomycetes; order Propionibacteriales; family Propionibacteriaceae; genus Microlunatus; species Microlunatus sp. YIM B11417. Next base: position 381,955 of record NZ_JCAMPJ010000002.1, on the reverse strand, counting down.
GTGGTCGGCTACATCCGGCGACGCCGGATCGACCACGCCCGCCGGCTGCTGGCCAGCAGCACGATGTCGATCACGGCGATCGCGTCCGCCGTCGGCTTCCCCGACCTGCAGGCGTTCAACAAGGCCTGCCGCGCCGTCACCGGTCAGTCGCCGCGCCGGCTGCGTCTGGGTCCGGCCGATTGACCGCCCGGCTGCTCTCGTGGGGCAGCAGCCGGCGAGCCACGTACCCGGTCTTCACGTCCGGTGTGAAACCGCAGGACCGGTAGAAGGCGTGTGTCGAGGCCCGCTTCGACCCGGTCAGCAGCATCACCTTGTAGCAGCCGCGCCGCCAGGCCTCCTGGAGCGTGTGATCCATGATCAGCTTGCCCAGGCCGCGGCCGCGGAGCGTCTCCTCGACGACGACGTTCTCGATGATCGCGTACGGCGACGCGGCCCGGCTCAGGTTCGGAATGACGTTGAGGTACGTGGTCGCCACGATCTCGCCGGCCTGCTCCAGCACGGACAGCTGCAGGCCTGGATCGGCGAGGATCCGCTCGAACACCGCCCGGTCGCTGCCGTCCTCGATCACCGGATCGTCCGGGTTCAGCTGCCCGTACAGCCGCATGATCGCCTCGAGGTCGCCTGCCACCGCTGCTCGGAACACGGTGCCACGTCAGCGCGCCGATCAGGACGTCAGCGGTGGTACGGCGAGCAGCATGGTCACCGACCAGGCCACGTGCGCGAGGATCGGGGCGAGCACGCCACCGGTGACCTGGCGCAACCGGCCGGTCACCAGGGCCAGGACGACGGCAGCGAAGATCAGCAACGGCTGGCCGGTGCCGATCGTCGCCACGACATAGAGCACGGTGGTGACGGCGTAGCGGTGATCGGGCCGGGTCAGCCGCCACAGGGCGCCGCGGAAGAAGAGTTCCTCCGCGATCGCGTTGATCACGGTGATGGCCAGCACCAACGGCAGCAGACCGCGGTCGGCGTAGCCGAAGACTCCGGACAACGCGTCGCCGAGCACCGGCAGCCGGTCGACCACCAGCGCTCCGAGGACGAAGATCACGGCCAGCAGCAGGCCGACCAGGATCGGGGCCAGGAAGGTTCGCGCCCCGCGACGGCGCGGCGCGGGCCAGAGCTCGACCGGGACCAGCAGGCCACCGACCACCCAGACCGCGGCGAGCGCCAGGCTCAGCCCGTAGAAGCGGGTGCTGCCCGGCGGGCTGGCGAAGGACAGGTGCAACAGCGCGGTACCGCCGGCGAGCACGGCGAGGACCGCGAGCTGAGCCAGGGCGGGACGGCGGAGGAACAGCGGCCGGCGGACCGCTCCGGGGCGGCCGGTCACCAGCACTCGCCGGCCCGTCGGCAGTCGGCCAGGGCGGCCCGGACCGCGTCGTCGTACCCGAGCGGGTCGCCGGTGATCAAGCGCCGGATCCGGTCGTCCCGGACGACGACCTCGTTCGCCATCGAGTCGATCAGGTTGCCCGCCGTGACCGGGTCGACGTCGGTGATCAGCCGCAGCCAGGCCGATGACAGCCGCGGCGTGAGCAGCGGTACCGGCAGCATCGGCAGCGGCCGGCCGTCCAGGATCCGCGCCACCCGGCGCAGCATGTCGCCGTAGCTGAGCACGTCCGGTCCGCCGATCTCGAACGTCTCGCCGTACGCCTCGGCCCGGTCCAGCACTCCGACCAGGTAGCGGATCAGGTCGGACTCGGCGATCGGCTGGGTCCGCGTGGACACCCAGGCGGGCGTGATCATCGCCGGCAGCCGCTGGGCCAGTTGCCGGGTCAGTTCCCAGGAGATGCTCTCGTGGCCGATCACGATCGCCGCCCGCAGCGTCGTCACCGGTACGCCGGCTGCGCCGAGCTGTCGCTCCACCGCGCGCCGGGACCGCAGATGATCGGACAGGTCGTCTCCGTCGGCGCCGAGCCCGCCGAGATAGATCAGCTGCCGGACACCGGCCTCGGCCGCGGCCTCGCCGAAGGCGATGGCGGCCTCGGCCTCCTTGGCCACGAAGTCGTCCGAGGCCAGCGAGTGGACCAGGTAGTAGGCCGCCGAGACTCCGGCCAGGGCCGGCGCAAGGCTGTCGGCGTCGAACACGTCACCGGCCACCGGCTCGCCCGCTCCGCCGTAGACCTCCGGTCGGCGGGTCATGGCGCGAACCCCGTACTGCTGCTCGGCCAGGGCCCGGGCCAGCCGCGAGCCGACGAACCCGGACGCACCGGTCACCAGCACCCGGATCTCCGACGGCTCACCCATGGCGCGAACCTACCGGGCGACCGCCGTCGGCCGCCGGTGCCCCGAGCCATCGGGCGTCGGTCGAGGATCGCCGCCCCGCACTGGTCCACCGGGACACCCTGGGCGATCTTGACATGGAATGCGGTTCCGGGTGGGCTGGTCGAGGCACCCCTCTGGACGTCCGAGGAGATCAGATGACCCGTCCAGCCCGGCTTCGACTTCCTTCGCTGATCATCGGCCTCAGCCTCACCGCAGCCCTGCTCACCGCACTGCCCGCCCAGGCCGGGCCGACGGTGCGCGACTTCGAGTCCGACGCGGTCGGCTCGATCCCGGCCGACTGTTCGACCCCGGCCGGGCGTGCTCCGGCCGCGGTGACCGACGCCGAGGCCCACAGCGGCCGGCAGTCGCTGGCGCTGACCGACGCGACGACCGACGCACAGACGGTGATCGTCTGTCCCGGCGCCGGCGGGGACGGCCAGAAGCTGCGGTTCGCCGTCCGGCCCGAGACGCTGCCCAACGGCTTCCTCGTCTCGCTGCTCGGCACCTTCGCCGGCAAGCCCGCCGTAGGCGTACCGGTGTTTCAGGTGATGGTCCGGCCGGACGGCGGATTGTCCTGGTACGACGGCCTCGGCTGGACCCAGTTCGGCGCCGCGGGGACCGTCCCGACCGGCGCCTGGAGCAGCGTGATCATCGAGGTGCCGTCCGGGCACCCCGAGGCACGAGTCTTCGTCGGCGAGCGGGCCGGTCTCCGGACCTACGTCGGCGCGGCCGGGCCCGTGGGAGTCAGCCCGGTGGCGAGCGTGACCGGCTATCAGTTCGCCAGCGCCGGTACGAAACCGGCCGGTGACGTGATCTTCGTCGACGACGTGACGGTGGCCGACGGTGCCGGAGCTGCGCCGAAGCCTCCGCAGCCGTTGATCAAGGTCGGCCGGCCGATGATCATCGACGAGACCGGCGAGGGCCTGATGCAGATGCCGAACACGGCGGTCAGCGTGCCCAGGCCGGACGGCACCGAGGAGGTGCTGGTCTCCTATCCGGTGCACGGCGACACCGCCCACGACACCGGCACCGCGCTGGCCTCCTCGCTCGATCAGGGCCGCACCTGGACCAACGCCGACGACCGGAATCCCTTCCCCGACGAGCAGTCCTTCTATCTCAGCCGGCTGCGCAACGGCGATCTGCTCGCCGTCTCGTACCACACGTTCATGATCGACCAGCCCGGCAAGACGCAGGCCGAGGTGCCGACCGCCGTCTCCGAGGACGGCGGCCGGACCTGGACCCACCGGGCCGGCCGGATGACCGCGCCGCAGGCGATGAAGCCGATCTCCGACGCGACCAGCAGGCCCGGCCATCCGCTCGGCGGGTTCGTCCTGGTGCACCGGGTGATCGAGGACGAGGACGGCACCCTCTACCAGTCCGGCTACGGCTTCTACGCCACCGACAAGAAGTTCCGGCAGATCATCCTGGCCTCGACCGACGGCGGCGAGAACTGGACCGTCCGCGGGACCGTGGCCGCCGATCTGCCGGACCGGCAGAACTACGAGTGCCTCTGCGAGGCCGCGATCGCCCGCACCAAGGACGGTTCGCTGCTCGCGGTCATGCGTACCGGCAGCTACCAGCCGCTGTATCAGGCCCGGTCCACCGACGACGGAGCCAGCTGGAGCACGCCCGAGCCGATCCTGGCCGGGCCGGACCGACTGCCGGTGGCCAGCGTCTTCCCGGATCTGATCTTGCTCGACAACCAGACGCTGGCCCTCTACGTCGGCCGGCCGGGCCAGGCGATGCTCGCCTCGACCGACGGCAACGGCCGATCATGGTCGGCACCGGTGATGGTGGACTACCTGAACTCCGGCAACGGCACCCAGCTGCCGATCGGCCGGAACCGGCTGCTCGCCTTCGGTGATCGCGGTGCCGAGTGGACTCCGAACACACCGGCCCACAAGGCGGTCTGGGCGAGGGTGATCACGATCGGCCGCTGATCATGGCCAGGGCTTCCCTGATCACCGCGACGGGCCGGGCCAGTTCGCCGCGCTGATCGCTGACGACCAGCCACCGCACCTGGCCGGTCGCCTGGGTGATCGTGTGCCAGCAGAGCCGGTGCCGGAACTCGGTGTCGTCGCTGAGACCGTGCCCGGCCAGGACGGCGGTCAGGTCCGGCTCCGGAAACAGGATCCCGACCAGCGTGAGGTCGGCTTCGGCCGAACTCGCGTTCCACATCCCCCAGTCGATCAGGCCGACCACCCGCAGCTCGGGATCGACGAACACGTGCTCGGCGGAGAGATCGCCGTGACACAGCACCGGCGGGTCCTCGATCGGCACGATGTCGCTGTGCACGATCCCCAGGACCCGGTCGACCTCCGTTGCGGACAGCCCGGCCGTGACCAGGTGCCGGGTGTCGTCCGTGACGGCGGCGAGGTAGCGGCGGCGGTCCGCTTCCGGGTCCGTCCACCGACCATGATCATCGGGCCGGCCGGTGCCCGGCATCGCGACCTCGTGCAGGATGCGGAGCGTGCGACCGAGCTCGGTCAGTGCCAGCTTCCGCCGTTCGGGCGACAGGGTCGGCAGCACGGACCGGAGTTGCCGGCCCGGCGCCTCCCGCAACACCATCGCCGTCCGTACCCCGTCGGGCGTCTCGAGACGTTCCAGCCCGAGAACCTCGGGCACCGGCACCCCGCCGGCCCGGGCCTGTCCCATCGCCCACGCTTCCTGCTCGACCTTCCGCGGCTCGGCCGACGGCCAGGCGGCGCGGAGATAGACGACCGTGCCATCGGTCAGGTGAACCCGGTGCACCTCGTACTCGTCGCCCCGGACCAGCCGCTCGGTGCCGGCGGCCCTTCCGCCCGTGGCCCGTCCGACCACGCTGATGATCACGGGTTCTGGCACGGCGTACCGGCCGTGCAGTTCGTTGACGTACGTTGCTCGATCCATGACTGCTCTCCCTCTCGACGGGACCCGCTGTCCGGGTCCGCTGATGGGGAGAGCGCCTTCGGAGCAACCTGAAGGCCTCCCTCCACAGAGTTATCACGGCGAGGTGGTGGTCGCAAGAGGCCGACGATGATCACCACGTATGGTCGTGATCATGCACGACTCCGTCTCCGTGTGGATCGACGCTCCGCCGCTGGACGTGTGGGCGCTGGTCAGCGACGTCACCGAGATCGGCCGGTTCAGTCCGGAGACCTTCGAGGCGGAGTGGCTGGACGGCGCCACCGGCCCGGCGGTCGGCGTCCGCTTCCGGGGCCACGTCAAGCGCAACGGCAAGGGACCGGTCTACTGGAGCACCTGCCGGATCGTGGCCTGCGACCCCGGCCGCGAGTTCGCCTTCGACGTCGGCGTCGGCGACACCTCGCTGAACCGCTGGCGTTACCGGCTCGAACCGCACCAGGGCGGCACCACCGTGACCGAGTCGTTCGAACTGGCCGACCGGCTCGGCAACCGGATCTACTGGACGTTGCTCGGCCGATGGCGGGGCCGGACCAACCGGTCCGGCATGCGGACCACACTCGAGCGGATCAAGGCGGTGGCGGAGGCAGCAGGCCCGGGCTGAGCCGCTCCGCGGCCACGGGCGGACTCCGCGATAATCGGCCGCATGGCGTCGGAACAGCAGCAGGAGCGCGAGATTCGCTGGGGCATCCTCGGACCGGGCGGCATCGCCGGGAAGGTGATCAAGGACTTCGCGCACGTGCCGCACGCGCGGGCGGTCGCCGTGGCGTCCCGCTCACCACAGCGGGCCGACGCATTCGCGGCGGAGCACGGCCTGCCGCTGGCGTACGGAAGCTATCGCGAGTTGATCATGAGCGACGAGGTCGACGCGCTCTACATCGCGACACCGCATCCGCAGCACCGTGACCTGGCGATCGCCGCCGCCGAGGCCGGAAAGGCCGTGCTGGTGGAGAAGTCGTTCGCCGCGACCGTCGACGGAGCACGGCAGATGATCACCGCTGCCCGCAAGCACGCGGTGTACGCGATGGAGGCGATGTGGACCCGGTTCCAGCCCGCCATCGTCGCGGTACGGGAGCTGGTCGATGCCGGGGCGATCGGCGAGGTCCGGCAGGTCCAGGCCGATCTCGGGGTCAACCGGCCGTACGACCCCGCGGACCGGCTCTACGACCCGGCCCAGGGCGGCGGCGCCACCCTCGACCTCGGGGTCTACGTGGTGTCGCTGGCGCACTACTTCCTGGGGCGGCCGGACACGATCATCGCCCGCGGCTCGCTGGCCCCTACCGGAGTCGACGCCGACGCCGCCTTGTTGCTCGGCTACCAGGACGGCCGGGTCGCGTCCTTGATCACGACGCTGCGCCACCAGACCCCGGGCGCCGCGCGACTGACCGGAACCGAGGGCTGGATCGACATCCTGCCGCGGTTCCACCACCCGTCCGCCTTCGTGATCACCAGGGCCGGGCAGCAGCCGGAACGGATCGAGCGCCCGCAGACCGGCGGCGGCTACTGCCACGAGTTGATCGAGGTCACCGAAGGTGTCCGGGCCGGCCGGACCGAGAGTTCAATCATGCCGCTGGACGACACGCTCGCCGTCCAGGAGACCTTGGCGGAGGCCTGCCGTCAGCTCGGCGTCGATCACCGCGAAGACGATCGCGTCGTCGGCTGACCCGGGTGCGGCGTGGCCGGGAGATCACTCGTCCCGGCGAGCGGGCTTCTTCGACATCCGGTCGATCAGGGCCAACGCGATCGCCGAGGCGACGAAGGCGAGGTGGATGATCGTCTGCCACATCATCTCCCAGCCCGCCGTGCCCGGGTTCCTCACGAAGAGATCGTGCGACTCGATGAACGTACGCAGCAGGTGGATCGAGGAGATCCCGATGATGCTCATCGCGAGCTTCGTCTTGAGCACGTTCGCGTTCACATGACTCAACCACTCCGGCACATCCGGATGATCATCCACACCGATCCGTGAGACGAAGGTCTCGTAACCGCCGATGATCACCATGATCAGGAGATTCGAGATCATCACGACGTCGACCAGGCCGAGCACCATGAGCATGATCTCGGACTCGCTGAGGCTGAGACCGCTGAAGAACGCTTCGTGGACGAGGTGCCACAGCTCGACCAGGAACAGCCAGACGTAGACGGCCTGAGCGATGATCAGCCCCAGGTAGAGCGGGGCCTGAAGCCAGCGGGAGAAGAAGACGAACAACCCCAGCCCGCGCACGGCGGGCGACTTCGTGACAGGTGACGATGACACTTCCGGTTCCCTCGAGGTGTGGTCTGGATACGAACCGGAGCGAAGGTATCAGGGACCCGGCCGGGTTCGACCGATCAGGCGTCGACGTAGCGGCGGCCCTCGAAGGCGCGCCCCAGGGTCACCTCGTCGGCGTACTCCAGGTCACCGCCGACCGGCAGGCCGCTGGCCAGTCGGCTGACCTTGACGCCCATCGGGATCAGCAGCCGGCTCAGGTACGTCGCCGTCGCCTCACCCTCGAGGTTGGGGTCGGTGGCCAGGATGACCTCGGTCACGGTGCCGTCGGCGAGCCGCTGGCAGAGTTCCCTGATCTTGATCTCGTTCGGCCCGATGCCGTCGATCGGGCTGATCGCGCCGCCGAGCACGTGGTAGAGCCCGCGGAACTCGCGGGTGCGCTCGATCGCCACCACGTCCTTGGACTCCTCGACCACGCAGATCGTGGTCTGGTCCCGACGGGCGTCGTTGCAGATCCGGCAGCGTTCGCCCTCGGAGACGTTGAAGCAGACCTCGCAGAACTTCACGGTCTCCTTGACCCTCCGCAGCACGTCGGCGAGCCGCAGCACGTCCTCCGACTCCGCGGCCAGGATGTGGAACGCGATCCGTTGCGCGCCGCGCGGACCGATGCCGGGCAGCTGGCCCAACTCGTCGATCAGGTCCTGGACCGGTCCCTCGTACACCGTCCGCCTCCCCCTGCGTCCGTACCGCTCAGAACGGCAGGCCGGGCAGCCCGGACCCGCCGAGTCCACCGGCGAGCGGGCCGAGCTTGGCCGCGGCACCCGCCTTCATCTTGTTGTTCGCGTCACGGACCGCGGCGATGACCAGATCGGACAGGGTCTCGGTGTCCTCCGGGTCGACCGCCTCCGGCTTGATCGTCAGGCCGGTCAGCTCGCCCGCGCCGGTCAGCGTCGCCGTGACCAGGTCGCCACCGGCCGAACCGGTGAATTCGGTCTCGGCCAGTTCCTGCTGAGCCTGCATCAGCTGCTGCTGCATCGCCTGGGCCTGCGCCAGCAGGCCGGACATGTCGCCGCCTTCGGGGATCATCGGGATCGCTCCATTTCTGTTGGTCGAGCGTGCTGCCAAGACTAGTGCCGCGACACTAGTGCGCGGCGTCCGACGGTTCCTCGGCGATGATCTCCGCGCCGAGGTGTCGCTGCAGCAGCTCGGTGTGGGACTGCGTGTCCTCGATCACCACCGTGTCGTCGCGGTCGGCGGCCGCGTCCCGATCGTCCTCCGGATCCTCCACGTCCGGCTGAGCCGGTCCGCCGGTCCGCGTCGGCCGGATCTGCTCCCGGGCGCGGTTCAGCACGGACTGGTCGACCGGGACACCGGTGCCCTGCCCGGCCGGGTTGGCCGGGGTGGGCCAGTCCGTCGCCGGGGCCTGCGCCTGGGGCGCCTGGGCGGGCGGGCCCTCGTTCGGTGGCTGGGCCGGCGGTTCGGCGGCGCTCGGCGCTTCCTGCGGTACGGCAGCCGCTGCGCTCGACGGCGCCGCCGGCGGGGCCGGCGGAGCACTCGGGGTGCCGCCGCCCGGGTTCGCGCCGGGATCGACGATCGCCTCGACCCGCAGCTCGGCCCCGAGCACCTGGACCAGGGCGTCGGACAGGATGTCCTCGTTGCCGCCGCGGGTGAAGCTGTCCCGGGCTCCGGCGTTCGTCATCCCGAGCACCAGCACCTGGTCCCGCAGGTCGATCACCTGGGCATTCTGGCTGAGCAGGATCCAGGTGAACCGCCGCTTGCCCTTGATCTCCTCGAGCACCTCCGGCCAGAGCCGGCGGACGTCTGCCACGGCGAGCCCGCCCGGTCGCGGCGCTTCGGGCGCGGCGGCCTGCGGCGCGGGAGCGGACGGTGCCGGAGCGGTCTGGGCCGGAGCGGACTGGGCGGGCGCCTGAGCCGGCTGGGCCGTGGGAGTCGGCGCCGCCTGAGCGGGTGACTGCGGAGCGGGCGTCGGCTGGGTCGGTGCCGCCTGAGCGGGAGCCGTCGAAGCACCCTGGGCCGGCGAGGTCGGAGCGGCCTGGGCCGGCGCCGTCGACGTGGCCTGGCGCGGCGCCGCCTGAACCGGGGCCGCCGCGGGCTGAGCCTGTGGCGCCGGGGCCGGGCCGGCCGCCGGCGCCCCCGGATCGCCCATCCCGATCCGTCGCTCCAACCGGTCCAGCCGCGCGTGCACGCCGCGGTCGTCGACGTCGGCGCCGGGCAGCAGGACCCGCGCGCACATCAGTTCCAGGTGCAGCCGCGGCGCGGTCGTACCCCTCATCTCGGTCAGCCCGACCGCGATCACCTCGGCGGCGCGGGTCAGCTCGCCCGGGCCGAGCGCCGCCGCCTGGGAGGCCAGTCGCTCGGCCTGATCGCCGGAGACGTCGACCAGCCCGGACGACAGCGAGTCCGGCACGGCGGCCACGATCACCAGGTCGCGCAGCCGGCGCAGCAGGTCCTCGGCGAACCGACGCGGGTCCTGACCGACCTCGATCACCTTGTCCACGCAGGAGAAGACGCCGCCCGCGTCGCCCGCCGCGAACGCGTCCAGGAACTCGTCCAGCAACGAGTCCGGTGTGTACCCGAGCAGAGCCGCAGCGTGCCCGTACGACACGCCCGCGTCGTCGGCGCCGCCCAGGAGTTGATCAAGGACGGACAGCGAGTCCCGGACCGAGCCGGCGCCGGCCCGGACCACGAGCGGCAGCACGGCCGGCTCGACCGCGATGCCCTCGGCCTCGCAGAGCTTCGCCAGGTAGGCGGACAGCGTCTTCGGCGGCACCAGCCGGAACGGGTAGTGGTGGGTCCGGGACCGGATGGTGCCGATCACCTTCTCCGGCTCGGTCGTCGCGAAGATGAACTTGACGTGCGGCGGCGGCTCCTCGACCAGCTTCAGCAGCGCATTGAAGCCGGCCGTGGTGACCATGTGCGCCTCGTCGACGATGTAGATCTTGTACCGGCTGCTGACCGGTGAGAAGAACGCCCGCTCGCGCAGATCCCGGGCGTCGTCGACGCCGCCGTGGCTCGCCGCGTCGATCTCGATCACGTCGATGCTGCCCGGGCCGCCGGTGGCCAGGTCACGACAGGACTGGCACTCGCCGCACGGCTCGGCGATCGGTCCGCGCTCGCAGTTCAGGGCGCGAGCGAGGATCCGGGCCGAGGTCGTCTTGCCGCAGCCGCGCGGGCCCGAGAAGAGGTAGGCGTGGTTGACCCGGTTGTTGGTCAGCGCCCGCTGCAGCGGCGCGGTGACGTGGTCCTGGCCGATCACGTCGGCGAACGTGTCCGGCCGGTACCGCCGGTAGAGCGCCAATGGCGCTGTCGACTCCACCCGTACCGTTGCAGGCTCGGCGAACAGGACCTCGTCCTGTCCAGGTCCCTCGTCGATCCCTGCCTCGTCCACAGACTGCACCCTAGTGTCTGCCGCCGACAGTCGGCGGCAGACCTCCTAGAACGCGTACCGCATCAGGGTGACGCCGGTGCTGAACCCGGTGGCCTCGACCAGCTTCAGGTCGTGCCGGCCCTCGAACAGCCGCGTTCCCCGGCCCCGGGTCACCGGGCAGACGAGCATCCGTACCTCGTCGACGACCCCGGCCTCGAACAGGGTGCGCAGCAGCGTCAGGCTCCCGAACAGCCAGAGATTCCCGCCGTCCTGCTGCTTCAGTTCGCGGATCGTGGCGACCGGGTCGCCGGTCACGGTCGCGGGCGGGAAGTCGCCCCAGGGTGCCTCGGTCAGGGTGGTCGAGGCGACGTACTTGGTCAGGTTGTTCAGCTTCTCGCCGTACTCGCCCTGGTCCTCGGCGGTCGCCCACCCGGTGGACTGGGCGTACGTCTTCGCGCCCAGGATCATCGTGTCGATCCCGTCCAGCAGGCCCATCATGGCCGCCTTGTAGGCCGGATCGCTGGTCTCCGAGAACGGTGCGACGGACACGAACCCGAGCCCGCCGTCCTCCTCGGCGACGATGGTGTCGAGGGTGACCCACTGCTGAACGATGAGCTTGCGCATGACTGTCCTCCGGTGTGCTCGCTGCGGCCCCGATGGCCGCCTCTGCCCCGGGAACGGAGCCGCCGCCCCGATTTCGACATGCGGCTCAGGAGGTTTCCTCGCGATCGGGTTTCGGCAGTGCGCGCAGGACCAGGGTCAGCACGCCGGCCCCGACCATCGCCGCACCGACGGCCCACATCCCGGCGTTCTGGCTGCCGGTGAGGTCGGCCAGGAACCCGGTGATGTACGGCGCCGCGAAGCCGGCCAGGTTGCCGATCGAGTTGACCAGGGCGATCCCGCCGGCCGCCGCGGCACCGGTCAGGAACGAGGTCGGCAGCGCCCAGAACGTCGGCAGCGCACAGCACACGCCGATGGCGCAGACGCTGACCGCGATCATGACCAGGGCCGGACTCTGCAGGTAGAGCGCGACCGGGATGGCCAGGCCGCCGATGACGGCCGGGATCGCCACATGCCAGACTCGTTCGTTGGTCCGGTCGCCGTGCCGCGCCCAGATGATCATGGCGATCGCGCCGAGGGCGTACGGGATCGCGGTGATCAAGCCGACCTGGACCAGCGAGTACGTCACGCCGAACTGCTTCTGGAAGCCGCTGATGATCGTCGGCAGGAAGAAGGACAGGGCGTAGAGGCCGTACACGATCCCGAAGTAGACGAACGCCAGCGCGATCACCCGGCCGTTGGTCAGTGCACGGCGCAGCGGGAAGTGGAACCGCTGTTCGGTGCTGGCCGCCTCGGCGTCCATCTCCGCGGCCAGCCAGGCCCGCTCGTCGTCGGCCAGCCACTTCGCGTCCTGCGGCCGGTCGGTCAGGTAGAACCAGGTGACGAAGGCGAGGATGATCGCCGGGATCCCTTCCATCAGGAACATCACGCGCCAGCCGGCCAGCCCGAACAGGCCGTGCCAGCTCTGCATGATCGCCGTCGAGATCGGCGCGCCGAGCACGGTCGAGATCGGGATCGCGACCATGAACCAGGCCACCACCTTGGCCCGTTCCCGCTTCGGGAACCAGAAGGTCAGATAGAGGATGATGCCGGGGAAGAAACCGGCCTCCGCGACGCCGAGCAGGAACCGCAGCACGTAGAGCACGCCTTCGTTGGGGACGAAGGCCAGCGCCGACGCGACGATCCCCCAGGTGATCATGATCCGGGCGATCCAGCGCCGGGCGCCGAACCGGTGCAGGGCGAGATTGCTCGGCACCTCCAGCAACAGGTAGCCGATGAAGAAGATCCCGGACGCCAGCCCGAACGCCGTCTGGGTCAGACCAAGATCATCGCTCATGGTCAGCTTGGCGAAGCCGATGTTGGTCCGGTCCAGATAGTTGATGAAGTAGAGCAGGCCGAGGAACGGCAGGAGGCGCAGGGCCACCTTGCGCAGGGTCCTGCGTTCGAGTTCGGGGGCTGCCGTCTGCGTAGCCATCGTTCCTCCCGCGGTGAGCGACGTTGCTTGGAATCGATCATGCCCCGGACCGCGTCTCGACGCACGCCCCGCCGACTCGTCACGGACGCTCCGGTACGGCAAAGTAGGCATGTGGATCATGCTGCGGGGATCAGCGCCATCCTGTTCGACGCCGACGGCGTCGTGCAGCGTGCGCGGCCGGGCTGGCGCGCCCAGCTCGGCTCCTGCGTGGCTCCGGAGGCGGCCGAGACGTTCATCGCCGAGGTGTTCGCTGCCGAACTGACCGTCCTGGCCGGCGGTGATTTCCCGTCGACGCTGCAGCGGGTGCTGGACCGCTGGCAGGTCGACCGGCCGGTCCGCGAAGTGCTCAAGGTGTGGGACGGCGTGATCGTCGACCCGCGGATGATCACCGCGATCCAACGGCTGCGCCGGGGCGGGATCCGCTGCTACCTGGCGACCAACCAGCAGAACTTCCGTCGCGGGGTGATGCACGCCCTGCCCTGGTACGACGACGGCTTCGACGATCAGTTCTACTCCTGCGAACTGGGCTTCGCGAAGCCGGACCGGGCGTACTTCGGCGAGATCCTGCGCCGGATCGACACCCGGGCCGAGCAGGTGCTGTTCCTCGACGACAACAAGATCAACGTCGACGCGGCCCGGAGCATCGGCATCCAGGCCGAACTGTTCCCGCGGGACGCCGGCGTTGCGGCCCTGGCCCCGCTGCTCTCCGGCTACCGCCCGGCGACCGGGATCGGCGCCGGCGTCGCCTGAGCCCATCGCCGGAATACCCGGCGGCCGTACGGTGCTGTGCTGCCCGGATCAATCACCGACGCGGAGGGCTCCATGACCACGATCGAACTCACCCGGTTCCGGGTCGCACCGGAACGCACCGAGGAACTGCTCGCCGCCCGGCCGGCGATGCTCGCGGACTTCCGGGCCGACCGGGCCGGCTTCCTGGACGCCCGGCTGGTGTCGCTGCCGAACGACGAGTGGCTCGACATCGTCGCGTTCGCGACACCCGAGGACCGCCAGGCCTCCCGGGAGAAGGGCGCCAACCTGCCCGGCATCGCCGCCTTCTTCGCGGCGATCGACAGCCTGGTCAGCGCCGAGGACGGCACCCTGGCCGAGGTGCCCGAGGTCTGACCCGGGCGGTCGGCTCAGGGCGGTCGGCTCAGAGGTAGTGGAAGCCGCCGTTGACGCTGACCCGTTGCCCGGTGATGAAGCCGGCCTCGGCCGAGGCGAGGAACGCGACCGTGTTCGCGATGTCGGCCGGGACGCCCCACCGCTGGACGTCCTGGCGGGCGAACCAGCCGTCCGCGACCTCGGCGGCGACGACGCCGTGCCGCTCCACCGGGATCCAGCCGGGCGCGACCAGGTTCACCGTGATCTTGTCCCGACCCAGCTCGGCGGCCCACCCCCGGGTCAGCCCGACCAATGCACCCTTGGCCGCCATGTAGCCGGACCAGCCCGGATCGCCCCGGTCGAACAGGTCCGAACCGATGTGGATCAGCCGGCCGCCGCCGGCCGAGCGCATCCCGGGCACCACGGACTTCGCCAGCAGCAGCGGACTCTTCACGAAGAACTCGAGGTGCGTCAGCACCTGGTCCCAGTCCAGCTCGTCCAGGCCGACCACCGGTTGCGGGCCGGACGCGTTCGCGACGCTGACCAGCACCGGACCCAGCTCGGCCGTGACCGCCACGACCATGGCCCCGACCGCCTCCGGTTCCGTCACGTCGGCCGGGAACGCGGCCGCCCGACCACCGCCGTCCCGGATCGCCGCCACCGTCGCCTCGGCCGGCCCCGGGTGAAGATCATTGACGGCCACCGCCCAGCCGTCCGCGGCCAGCCGCTGAGCGATCGCCCGACCCAGCCCACCACCGGCACCCGTGACCAGCGCGACCCCGCCCTGCACCGGCTCCCGCATGCCCGAACTCCTCTCGATCTTTGTTCGTGATCATGCCCGAGCAGTGCACGATCATGGCAGCCGCCCCCGAACAGCACATCGCGAGTCGACGGACAACACCCTCTTTCGAGAAGTCCACGGATTCTCCGACGAGCAGCGGTGACATCTTCGGCAGCCAGCAGGGCCGCCGCGAGAAGGTACTCCCGTTCGAACGACTTCGTCGACGAACGCCTGCCGACCGGCTCCCATCAGGTCAGGACACCAGCTCTCGCTCCAGCGGGGTACGGAAGCTCGGGATCACCGTGGCACCGTTCAGCTTTTCCTGCAGCGTGCCCGCGGCGTCGGCGACTGCGGCCTCACCCGCCGCGCCGATGTCCTCGAGCAGGCGCCAGACGATCTCGCCGTCGCGGATCGCCCAGCCGCCGACGATCCGGCCGTCCCACCACACGGTCGGGCCGATGTTGCCGTTCCGGTCGAACAGGGCCGGTTGGTGTGGTCCGAGGAACCATTCCCGGCGCTGCCAGCCCATCGGAGTCGCGTCCAGCGCCGGCAGCAGCACGGCGGCCGGTGGCACGTCCGGGTCCGGGTCCAGGTCGTCGGAGAGCACGATGCCGGGCTCGGTCTCGCCGTCCAGCCCGACCTCGGTGACCTCCAGCCGGGCCAGCGCCTTGCGGGTCGCGCCGAGGGTCCAGCCGGTCCACCACTTGAGGTCCGCGACGGTGGCCGGGCCGAACGCGCGGAGCCAGCCCCGTACCAACTCCTCCTGGGCCGAGGGCTCGGGCAGATCCGGCATCCCGTCGGGCCACAGCGAACGGACCGACGCCCAGCGGTGCTGCCGGGACAGCCAGGTGCCGGCCGGGCGGCCGCGGACGACTCGGCCGTCGGCACCCATCAGCGTGAGCACCCGGCTGGTGAGCTTCATCGGGACGTCGTAGGCCTTGTCACCGTTGGGGATCAAGGTGGTCCGCAGCCGCGGCTCGTCCTGGCTGAGCTGACTGGCCAGGGCCTCGCCGCGGGCGTCCACGGCACGCTCGGTCCCGGCCTCGACATCGGTCAGCCAGGCCTCGAGGTCGGACCCGACCGGCGGCTCGGTCCGGTGGGTGCCCAGATGCTGGATCAGTTGCTTCCGGAGGCGCTGGGCGATCGCCCGCCCGGCCGCGCTGTGCACCACCGGGGCGAACCCGGTCGGCACCACGAACATGGTCCGTCGCATCCCGATCAGCTTGACCAGCGAACGCTCGTCGTACAGCGCGGCGGAGATGTCGTCGAGCTTGGCGCCAGGGCAGCGGGCCAGCAGGGACAGATAGACCGTGGCCGGGTCGGTGGCGTGGACGACGACGATCGACTCCGTCGCGTCGGCCGGTGTGGTTGCGAAGTGGCCGGGAACCAGCCGGTGCCGGCGGAGCAGCCGGGTCCGCCGCTGAGCCGTGTCGATGGTGAGCACGCTCTGAGGCTAGAGGTCGACGCCGACAATGGAAGATCCCCCGCGTACCCGAAAGAGCTCTCTTACCCTTGCTGCCTTCCGGCCCTGGGGGAGTTGGGAAAGGTATCGCCACGCGGGGGACCAGAGACGAGTGTACGTGATCCGGCGCCGGACGCCAGCCTGGCCGGCTGGTTGGGATACTGGTCGGGTGACCGAGCCAGTCCCCGCCCCTCGCATCGGCGACCAAGAGCGCGATCAGGCGACGGAATACCTCCGCGAGCATCTGGCCCAGGGCCGGCTGGACCAGGTCGAGTTCGACGAACGGATGACCGCCGCCCTGAGCGCCCGTACCCAACCCGACATCGACCGCCTGTTCACCGACCTGCCCGCGCCCCGGCCGGGTCAGGAGGTCGCCGTACCGCAGCCGGCGAAGTCGCCCGTCGCCGTCCCGGACGGGATGCCGATGTCGCCGAAACTGGTCAACGCCATGGGCGTCCTGACCGCCGTCATCTGGCCGGTCACCCTGCTGCTCCTCTTCGCGATCGGCTGGGGCCAGTACTGGTGGCTGATCTTCGTCCCGATCGCCATCTCCAGCCTGTGGGGCCACTACCAGCAGCAGAACGACCAGCACCGCAAGCGCCTCCGCAAGGAGGAACGCCGTCGACTGGAGCGCGGCGGCGACGACTCCGACGAATCCTGATTAGCCCGTCGGCCCGCATCCGGGTAATCTTCCGCGCGGAGGATTCGCCTAGTGGCCTATGGCGCTCGCTTGGAAAGCGGGTTGGGTGCAAGCCCTCAGGGGTTCGAATCCCCTATCCTCCGCCGACGCGTCCGGCTCCGGCAGCGAGAGCCGGCGCAGGACGAACGCCGGGTCGACAGCACGTCGATCCGGCGTTCGCGTACCCGGCCTCGATCGTTGCCCGTCGGAGACGCTCGACGAGAATGGCGGTCGTGCTCCCAGCCACTCCGCGCAGGGCGGAATACCTCTGGCGCCAGACCTCTCCACGGAGCCGGCCATGAGCGGCCGGATCATCACGCTGTGGAGCGCTCCGCGTTCCCGTTCGACCGCGTTCTTCCGCTCGATGATGGAGCGAGGCGACCTGATCGCGCTCCACGAACCGTTCTGCAATCTCAAGGACCACGGCAGGACTGAGGTCCTTGGCCGCACGATCCGTACGGTCAGCGATCTCAAGCACTGCATCGTCGACTTGGCGCAACGCGGCGACGTCTTCTTGAAGGAGACCACCGATCGTTCGCATGATCCTGTGCTGGACGATCACGAATTTGCGAGCCGGATCACCCACAGCTTCCTCTTCCGCCGTCCGGACGAGATCGCGGCTTCGTTCAACGCGATCAAACCGGACATGACGTGCGAGGAGGTCGGCCTCGAGAACCTCTGGAACATCTACACCAGAACGACAGGCTCCGCGTCCTCGCCTCCGGCCGTGGTGGATTCCGATGACCTCGTCGCCGACCCGGAGGGCACGATGTCCCGGTACTGTCACCGCGTCGGGATTCCCTTCAGGCGCGGATCGCTGACCTGGCCGACAGGTCACCGTGATGAGTGGCGATTGACCGAACCATGGCACGAGACCATCGCCCGTAGCACGCACTTCTCAGATCAACACACGGTCTATCGCGAGACAGTCGCCAACACACCGCGGCTGGCGCAGTTCAGCGCTCATCATTGGCCGTTCTACGAACGTCTCCGAGCCCTCGGACCAGGAACCTCCAGGTCCTGACCCGCCACCTTCTGCCGACCGTCGAAGGCTCGCGTCACGTTGGCCGAGTGCCGGATCCGCAACCGTTTCCGCACGCTGCCGCCGGTCCTGATCGACACTGAGATATGACGGTCAAGGTGACCGGTTGAGGTGGTGGGCGATGTCGCTTCGACGCTTGGCGACCCGTTCCGACGGGACGGCACATTTCGAGTCATGGGCGCCGGTGTTGCGGCCGGATCCGCCGGGGCCGGGCGAGTTGAGTGCCTCGGAGCCGTTGCCGGCCTCGGCCTGCCTGGTGGTACGGGCTCCGGCCGGAGGCGGGCACCCGGAGCAGCCGGAGGCCGGCAGGCGCCTGGTCGTCGTGCTGTCCGGTGAATGCGAGGTGACCGCGTCCGGCGAAACGGTGATCGGGCGTCCTGGCGATGTCCTGCTGGTCGAGGACACGACCGGGGTCGGCCATTCGAGCCGGACTGAGACCGGGTTCGAGGCGTTGATGATCATTCTGCCCGATCTCTGATCTTGATCAGCTCCGGGTCAGGTCGGGCAGTTGCGGGCGCGGGGCGAAGCCGGCCGAGCGGTAGGTGGCGACCGCGCCGACGTTGGAGGTCGGGGTGGTCACGAGGACGCTCGACGAACCAAGATCACGGAGGGCGGCCGCTGCGGCGAGGGTGATCGCGCGGCCGTGGCCGTGGCCCCGATGGTCGCGGTGGACGCCCAGCGGCTCGATCAGGCCCGGGCGGCCAGGGCCCGCCGACCAGACCGTCACGGCTGCCACCGCGGTTCCGGCGCTGTCGTACCCGAGGAGACACCGCGCGTCGGCGTACTGCGGGCCGGCGGCCATGGCTCTCCACAGGTCCGGGCTGAAGGTCGAGCCGTCGAACGAGGCCCGTTGTACGGCTGCCCGCTCCTCGACCCGCTCCGGCCCGACCACCTCGACCTCGAGGCCCGAGTCCGGCACCGGGTCGGAGAGGTCGCGGCGCAACGGGCTCCACGGTTCGCCGAGCGTCCAGCCGGCCTCGGCGAGACGTTCGCGGACCAGGGCGTCGGCCGGGGCCTCGACGGACACCTGACCCTCGCCGAGGACACCGCGGCCGGGATCGGTCACGTCCTCGACGATCCGGCGCGCCAACTCGTCGTCCTCCCTCAGGTCCGGGGCGGTCGTCATCCGCAGCACGTCGGCACCGTCGAGGAGGCCGAGGGCGGCGATCCGGCCGTTCCGGCGCCAGGTCCGGAGCGCGGCCGCCGCCCGCTCCGTCCCGAAGCGTCGGAACCATCCGAGGTCGCCGGGATGCAGCTGCATCGGCCCGCCCTCGACCTGCCACTCCCCCAGCACACCGACGGCCTCGTCCCATTCGTCCACGCCGACCGTGGTCATCCTCGTCGTCACAACACGCCAGGGTACGGTCTTGAGTCGTGTCCCTCTCTGATCAACGCGTCCAGCGCATCGGTGCGTACGCCGTCTGTCGGGCCGAGGACGGCTCGATCCTGCTGTCCCGCTACCGGTCCGGCACCTGGGGCCTTCCGGGCGGTGGAGTTGATCATGGTGAGCACCCGGAGCAGGGCGTGGTCCGCGAGGTCGAGGAGGAGACCGGCTATCGGGTCCGGGTCGCCGAGCTGCTCGGCATCCACACCAACCGGTGGACGACCAATTCCGGACACGATCTGCACAGCGTCAACATCCTGTACCGCGTCGAGATCATCGGCGGCGAACTGCGCCATGAGGTCGACGGCAGTTCCGATCAGGCCGCCTGGCTGTCCGACGCCGAGCTCGACCGGGTGCCGCGCGCCAAGATCATCGACCTGGTCCGCCAGGGTCTGCCTGACACACCGACCCGCGCCATCGGCCTGTGATGCTTGGACTCTGGGTCACGATGTCCGGGCCGGCGGGCGCCGGGAAGTCCACCCTGGCGGACGCGTTGGCCCGGCGTCTTGCCGATGATCATCCGGTGGATCGGTTCGGCGAGGAGGAGTTGTTGACCCGCCCCCAGTTCGCCATGGTCGCGGACGGGTTCCGTGGTCCTGATCATCCTCGCCGCCCGGAGTTCGAGGAGGCGTACACGACCTGGTTGCGTGATCTTCCCGAGCGTACGGTCGCGATCATGGACTGGTGCCCGTCCGGCATGGCCGGTGATCTCCCCTGGGGGCTGGCCTCCCGTCCCGGCTACGTTGATCATCTTCGGCGGGTACGTGAGCTGGCCGCCGGCCGCGTGCTCCAGCTCCGGCTCCGGGTGCCCGCCGATGTGGCCGTCGGACGTGCCGCAGCGGAACGTGGCGAGACCTGGCTCGACCGCTACGACACCATCGCCCGCGCCGACGGCCACGATCACCCGGCTCGGCTGCGCCGGATCGCCGACCATGCCGCCCGTCACGACGTGACCACGGAGCGCGAGAACGAGGCCGCCGCTGCCGCCGGTTGGCCGGTTCGCACCCTCGACGCGTCTGGACCGGCCGCCGAGGTCTGCGCCGCCGCGCTCGCCATGGTCCTCGACCGGCTGCGATCCCAGCGAGACGCCGCACCGACCCCGCCGTCGTGAGACGGTGACCCTGGGGCGGGCGATGACTTCTGCGGCCTGCCGGAGTCACCATCACCGAGAAGTCCATTCAGAGGAGGCCACCATGTCCAACACCAAGGGTCCGATCGACCTCACGTTCAACGCCGTGCTCGGCAAGGTGCGGCCCGGCGACACCTGGACCTGCGTCCAGCTGCCCGACTCGGCGACGATCTTCGGCACCCGCGGGCTGGTCAAGGTGGCCGGCACCGTGGACGGGCTGCCGTTCAAGGGTGCGTTCATGGCGCTCGGCGACGGGACCCACAAGCTGCCGGTCAACGCCGACATCCGGAAGACGCTGGGCAAGTCCGACGGCGACGAGGTGACCGTCCACCTCACCGAACGGCTCAGCTGACCCGAGATCCCCTGCCGGCGGGAGCGGTTCCCCCGCGCGGGTGATCAGTCCCGGCGTCCGGCGGCCGAGGCTTGAGCCATGACCGCTTCGCCACTCCCGACCCGCGTCCTTGATCAAGATCAGCCTCGCGCCGGCCGGTTCGCGATGATCACCGGGCGCATCGGCGCGATCTTCGTCGCCGCGCTCGGCGTCGTCCACACCGGTGTCAACACGTACGGCTTCGCCTTGGCCGGCTGGCGGCCGTGGGCCGAGTACCTGACCTTCGGGCTCGGGCTCTCCGTGGTCGCGTTCGCCCTGGCCTGGGGCGCCTGGTCGTTGTCCGCCGCCCGGCGTCCGCGCTGGCCGGTGGCCCTCCTGGTCGGGATCGGCGGACTGCTGCTGGTGCTGCAGGCCGTCGCGATCGCTGTCACCGAACCTGCCCTGCTGATCCGCCCGTTCGGGCCCGGTCTCTGGTCCGTCGTCGGCGGTCCCGCACTGGTGCTCGAGGTCGTCGCGCTCGCCGCCCGCTGGATCGGTACACGACGGCCACGACCCACACACTGACCTGGTGGAATAGCCCTCGTGATCATCGTGACGACGGACGGGGTGCCGGGCTACCGGATCGAAGAGGTGCTCGGTGAAGTGGTCGGTCTGCTGGCCCAGAGTTCGCTCCAGTACGGCGGCACGCTCAGCTGGGGCACGGCGTACCGAGGTGGCGAGGACGTCGACTACACCCAACTGCTGCACCACGGCCGCAACGAGGCGATGAACCGGCTGTGGGTGAGCGCTCAGGAGATCGGAGCGAACGCCATCGTCGGGATGCGCTACGACGTCAGCACGATCACCGAGTCGCTCTGGGAGGTCAGTGCGTACGGGACCGCGGTGCTGCTGCGGCCGCTTGCCGAGGGCGAGACCGGTGCGACCGAGCAGTCGATCAAGCAGGCGGCCGAGTCCGGCGGTGGGCCGGCAGCACCACAGCAGCCGCCGCCTCGGCAACGCAACGCACCGGCCTGGTTGCCGCAGCGTCGACCGCCACAACCGCCGCCGCCCGGACCTCCGCCGGGCCCTGGCACCGGTCATCAGGCCCCGCCGCCCGGCCCGGTCCCGCCGCCGCAGCCTGGGAGCTGGCCCACGCCGCCGCCCACCGGCTTCCGCTGATTCCCAAGATCATTCCGGCGGTCGGGGTGGGATCACGTCGACCGGATAGGTCCGCCGCCAGCGCTCTCCGGCCGGCGCGTAGTCAGCCGGCAGTACGGGAGCGTCCGCAGGATCGGGGCGAAGATCCAGCAGCGCCGGATCGAAGCCGCCACGACGGTGCGCATGATCATCGAGAACCCGTTCGGCCTCCGCTTCCAGGATGGGCCGCAGGGACGGCGCGAACAGCCCGTCGCTGAGCGCCCGGTCGAACTCC
This sequence comes from Microlunatus sp. YIM B11417, assembly GCF_059617205.1. Taxonomy (NCBI): domain Bacteria; kingdom Bacillati; phylum Actinomycetota; class Actinomycetes; order Propionibacteriales; family Propionibacteriaceae; genus Microlunatus; species Microlunatus sp. YIM B11417. Next base: position 359,843 of record NZ_JCAMPJ010000002.1, on the reverse strand, counting down.
TCGGCGTCCTTCCAGGTCCAGCTGCCGTCGGCGTAGACGAACAGGTCGAGCACCAGGTCCTTGCCCGACAGGCCGACGTCGGTGCCGACCGGCGGCAGTTCGAAGTTCACGTACCAGCCGAGGAATTCCCCGTCCTGGTTGGGATCCCAGGCGAGGTTGACCCGGGACCAGCGGCCCGGCTCGAAGACGAAGACCTTGTCCAGCCAGTCGCCGAACTCCAGCGGCCGGGCGATTCCGGACTTGAGCGCCTCGTGCTTGCGCTGGTCGCGGGTCATCCCCTCGGCCTCCGGAAGCCCGCGGTTGGTCGCGAACACCATCCGGGTCGTCCAAGGCAGGCAGGTGATCAAGGTCTCCGGTCCGCTGGCCAGGACCCGGTGCGGCACGGCGCTCCACAGCCGGCCACGCCAGCGTTCCTCGACGACGATGTCAGAACCAGGCGTGAAGACGGGCAGCATGGCCTGATTCTGCCGCAGTCGATCCGCCGCCCGGCGGGCAGACCATGATCATCACCGATCGCCGGTTAATTCGGTTGCAGCACGTACCGGCGCACCGTACTGTCGTCCACGGCCTGTGACCGTACGATCCCGAAGGAGGTGCCACCATGATCAAGTTCTACCGCCCGACGGCTGTCGTCGTTGCTGCCGGGACCGGTGGCGCCCGGGTCGTCGGCACCGTCTTCGTCGGCTGACGCTCTCGCCGTCGCGGCCCCTGCTGACCGCTGGACCGCCGATCCGTTCCGTCTCTGCTGCGGCTCGTCCACGCCTGCCCTCGCGCAGCACTGACACCATCTGACACCACAACCCTGCATATTCGATGTCTTACCTCTTGACGATGACGTCACGATGACGTCATACTTGTGTCACCACCTCAGAAGGAGAATCACCATGACGTTCCACCTCGCCGACCTGGACGGCCAACTCGGCCGCCAGTCGATGTTGGACCCGCGGATCAGCCACTCGAACCGGACCCTGAGCCACCTGGCCGCGAAGCAGTACGAACTCAAGCGGGCACTGGAGGAGCGGCGTCGGCAGCGCCGGGCCGCCAAGGTTCGCGCCTCTCGCGGCCGGCGGCAGCCCGTCGCCCGTCCGGCATGAACCGCCGCCAGGCCCCTTCCCCGCACCGACGTCCCCGGATCCACGGCGATCCGGGGACGTTGTTGTTTCGGGCCGACCAGCGATCAATTACAGCCGCACCTATTGCCCAATTAGTGACTGTCGCTTAACTTCGGGGTTCTCCGGATCCCCGAAGGACACGCCAATGTCTGCTGAGTCCCGCCCGAACTCCATCCCCCGCCGCCGACTGCTCCAGGCCGGAGCCGGCCTCTCCCTCGCCGTACCGCTCACCGGTTGGACGACCGGCCGTGCTGCGGCCGAGCCGGCCTCGTCCACCAAGACCCACTCCACGTACTACAGCGCCGAACGCGTCGCGAACGCCCGGCGCAACATCGAGCGCTATCCGTGGGCGCGACAGCAGCGTGACGCCACGGTGGCGGCCGCAGCCCCCTTCCTGGCGCACGACGATGAGTTCTGGTGGAACTTCGTCACCCCGCAGAGCGTCTCCCGCAGCCTCGGCGTACTGATCCGCTACCGGCAGCGGATCAAGGGCAGCCCCGGACCCGATGGGGCCGAGATCAACAAGTTCGGCAACTACCCGTGGAAGATCGACGCCGTCAATCATCCGTGGAAGCTGCAGAGCCCGGTCACCGGCGAGCGCTACCCCAGCAACGACTTCGCCTCCTTCTACGCCGCCGGCCTGAACGAACACGGCATCTTCGATCCGGTGCTGGCTCGCGAACGTGGCTCGCAGTTCTTGATCAACGAGCTCTATCCGGAACGCGGTGAGGGCTGGGGTGTCGACGACGGGATGGGCTGGACCGACCCGGACGGCGACACCTGGACCTTCGTCGCGTACTACAACCACTGGGCGGTCTGGAACACCGGCGGCGGCCAGGCGTTCCACGGTTACATCCTGCGGGCCCTCAACGCGCTGCGGGACGCCTACCTGTTCACCGGTCAGGCCGAGTACGCACACAAGGGGCTGGTCCTGCTGGACCGGATCGCCGACGTCTACCCGGACATGGACGTGTCGGCCTACAAGTGGGAGGACGGCTTCGACAACGGCGATCCGAACGTCCACACGGTGCAGGGCAAGATCCTGCACGACATCTGGGAGACCGGCATCGCCCGCGCCTTCCTGCTCGCGTACGACGCCTTCTATCCGGCGATCGAGACCGACACCGCGCTGCTCGACTTCGCCCGTGTCCAGGCCGAGCGCTACAAGATCACGACGCCCAAGTCGACCCCGGCCGAGTTCCGCAAGCACATCGAAGATCACATCGTCCGGCTCGTCTACCCGGCGGTGCAGGGTTCCCGGATCCGCGGCAACACGGGTATGCACCAGAGCGTGCTCGCGCTCGCGGCCGTGGTGCAGGACGAGGAGAACACCAGCAAGGAATGGCTCGACTTCGTCTTCAAGCCCGGCGACCTGATCCGGGTCGAGGATCCGACGGCGCCGTACGGCCGCAGGTACGAGGTCACCGGCGGCAACATGGCTCGTGTGCTGATCGACGACGTCGACCGGGACGGCTGGGGCAACGAGGCGGCACCCGGCTACAACGCCGGCTGGCTGGCCAACTTCCTGCAGTTGGCCGACGCCGTGGACGGCTACCAGCGGTATCCGGACTACGACCTGTTCGGGCATCTCAAGTTCCTCAAGATGTTCACGGCGACCTACCCGATCACCATGCTGTCCCGCTACACGCCGACGATCGGCGACAGCGGCAACACGGGCGGGCCGGCGATCGTCGGGGCCCTGGCCACCGACCTGCTCGGTTTCACCAAGACCAAGGACCCGGGCCTGGCGCAGTTGATCTTCCAACGCAACGGGAACTCCACGGCCAACCTGCGCGGCAACATCTACGACGCCGAGCCGGAGGGCGTGGTCGCCGAGATCCAGGCGATCGTCGACGAACAGGGCCGGTTCGACCCAGGCTCCGTGCATCAGACCGGGTACGGGTTCTCGGCGCTTCGGGAGGGCAGCGGTGCCGACGCCCGCGGCGCCTGGATCTACTACGGGCGCAGCGGCGGGCACGGGCATCGGGACACGCTGAATCTCGGGGTGCACGCGTCCGGGATGGATCTGGCGCCTGACCTCGGCTATCCGGAGGTGACCGGCTCCGATCCCGAGCGGCTGAATTGGACGATGGCCACGGTGAGCCACAACACCGTCGTCGTCGACGCGTCGTCCCAGAAGGCGCACTGGGTCGCCCTGCCGCGGTTGATCGGTGACTCGGAACGGGTCCGGGTGGTCGAGATCGACGCGCCGAGGGCGTACCAGCAGGCCGAGCTGTACCGCCGGACCACGACCATGATCACGATCGATGATCAGCGTTCCTACCTGGTCGACTTCTTCCGGATCGACGGTGGCGATGATCATGTGTTCAGCTTCCACGGCGCCAAGGGCACGGTGACGACGAGCGGCCTGGACCTGGTCGACCAGGCCGGCGGTTCCTACGCCGGTCCGAACGTCCCGTTCCAGGACCCCGACTACAACAAGAACGGGAAGCTCGGCGGCTTCAACTATCTCAACGCGGTGCAGCGCGACAGCGCACCGGCCGACCCGTTCCGGGTGGACTGGAAGATCGCCGACAACTGGAACGTCCACGCTCAGGATCCGGACGCCCATCTCCGGCTGACCCTGCTGTCCCCGGTCGACGACGTGGCACTGGCCGACGGCATCCCGCCGCGCAACAAGCCGGGCAACCCGGATCGGCTGCGCTATCTGCTGGCCCACCGGAAGGGTTCGGAGCTGCGCAGCAACTTCGTCTCGGTGATCGAGTCCTACCCGGGCGACAGCGTGATCACGGCCAGCGCCCTGGTTCCCGTCCGGACCGAGGACGGGCAGGATGTCGATCACTTCCGGGTCGCCGCGGTCAAGATCGACTTCGCCGACGGCCGGACCGACTACGTGATCAGCTCGACCGTCGATGATCAGGTGTACGTGATCGACGGCAAGCTGCGGTTCCGCGGCCGATTCGGCGTCTGCACCCTGCAGGACGGCGAGGAGCAGCACCACTTCCTGCACGACTGCCGACTGCTCGGCCAGCAGGGTCAGCGGTCCTACTCCCGGCTCGAGGGCGCGGTCGCCGACTTCACCCGCGAACTGACCGACCAGAACGAACTCACGATCGATCTCGCCGACGGGCGACACGGGCCGCGCTTCGACCCGGCGACGCTGACCGGGCTCCATGTCCACGTCGCGACCGACGGCGAGCGCAACGGCAGCTACAAGATCATCGGCGCCCGGAAGGTCAGCATCAACCGTTTCGTCCTCGAGCTCGGCGACCAGACCCTGATCCGCGGCCTGCGCGACCCGGACGACGCCAACGCCGGCTACACCTACGACGTCACCCCCGGCGCCCGCTTCACCCTCCCCCTCACCCTCACCACCTGACCCCCCTCCCCGATCCGCCGACCGGTCACAAAAGCAGGCGTTCTGGCGGCGTGTCGCTGCAGAAGTGACCGGTCGGCGAGTTGGGCGTGGAGATCTCGGCGGCCACGAGTGCAGCACGCCGAGTCGCGGGATGCAGAGAACCTGTCGGCCCAGCGCCGGACGCCGAGCTGGGGACGGTAGGCCCCGTCGGCCACGAGCGCCGGACACTGAGCCAGGGACCGCAGAAGCGCCCACCGACCGCGACCACCAGACACCAAGCCAGCGACCACAGAACCCCCACGACCACAACCACCAGACACCAAGCCAGCGACCACAGAACCCCCACGACCACAACCACCAGACACCAAGCCAGCGACCACAGAACCCCTACGACCACCTGACACCAAACCGAGCGGCCGGAACCCCTACAACCCTGCGCGGCAGGCGGGGAGTCGGACGGTGATTCCCCACGACCAGGTGTGCTCATCGGCGAGTCGATCCGCCAGAACCCGCACCCCCACAGGACAGCCGGCGAGTCGACCGGCGGGATCCCACAACCCGCGCGAAATGATGAGGCGTCGGACGGTGGGATCCCGCACTACCGCCGCGATGCCTTCCGGGGGGCGGACGACGAGTCCAACGGCAAGATCCCCGACCCCACGCGCCTGACGACGAGTTCTACGCGCGGGGACCACGCGTCCCCGCATGACCGACTGCGCGTCAAGCGGAGGGCGGTCCGGCGACCCAGGAGGGTGGTCCCGAAGGAAGGAGCCCGCGTCGGTCGGGACGTCCCGACCGATCCAGGGCTGGAGCAGCCCGGAACGGCGAGCCGACGAACGGCGCGGCCGATGTCGCAGAAACGGTCGGTGATCTCGACTGGTTCGCCGCCGCCGGCTGGCGCTCTGCGGGTTCGCCTCGGAGGCTGCCCTGCGATCGCCGGAGATCGCTAGGAGGTCAGATAGCCGATGACGACGGCGCCGATCGCGACCAGCCAGTCCAGCACGCCAAGGGCCAGGCCGATCAGGCCCGACCGGCGGCCGAACCGGGCGGCGATGGCGATGACGGCGAGCACGATGGCGAGCGAACCGACGCCGATCGCCGCGAAGGCGGAGAGCATGCCCACCCGAGAGTCACCGAGGAGGCCGGTCACCGGAGTTCCGCCGGCCGCGGTCGGGAGGACGTACGCGGCGACCGCGGCCAAGATCAATCCGACCAGGGCGATAACGAAGCTGATCATGCCCAGCGCTCCCGACCGACGTTGCTGCACGGTGGGCCGGGGCTCCTGCGGATGGTGGTTCATCGGGAACCAGTGGACCGAGTCTGCGACGGTTTGTCCAGCACCGACAGCCGGATCAACGGTCCAAGATCACCACGGCGATCACGGCGCCGACCCGATCGGCACCGAACCGCCAGGAGGTGAGCCGATCCACGTGCCCGTCGTCGTACGGCACGGGCACCGACACCAGCCGGCCGAGGTCGCACAGCGTGATCAGGTCGATCCGCAGCGGTTCCCCGCCTCGGTCGACCGGCGGCCCGACCCGGAAATCGCGCAGCATCCGGCCGCAGCTCGACTCGTCGTGCCGGACCGCGCGCAGCCGGCCGTCCTCGATCGTCGTCGGCTCGATGTGCAACTCCACCCCGAGGCTGTCGTAGCCCGCGGTGAACGGCAGCCTGCGCACGGCATCGTGGCGATCGGTGCCGGTCCGGATGATCTCCGCCGCCAGTTGATCGACGGTCCAGCCCGGATGGTCGGTGAGCGCGAGCCCCCGGATCCCGACCCGCCGAGGCACGGGCTCCAGGGCCGACGCGATCTCCGCGCACCGCCGATCCAGCTCCGGCCCGATGGCCGCATGCTGCTCCGGCGGCGCCGCCTCGTCCACCCGCGGCACCCGGATCCGTACCACCGTCACGTGATCACCTCGAGGCTCACCCAACCCCAGTGGCCGACCGGTCACTTCCGCAGCGACACGCCGCCAGAACGCCTGCTTTTGTGACCGGTCGGCACATCGTGGAGGGGGTCAGCGGCGGCGGCGGGCGGTGCCGAAGAGGCCTCGGATGATCTCGCGGCCGGCGGTGTTCACCAGCTGCTTGAACATGCTGTTCGAGGTCACCTGCTCGATCAGGCTCTTCTCCTTGCGGCCGCGGCGCTCGGGTTCCGGCGCCGGGGCCTCCGGAGCGGGAGCCGGGGCCTGCTCCTGGGCGGCCGCGGCGGCGCCGGCCTCCAGCTTCTTGGCCAGCAGCTCCCGGGCGGACTCGCGGTCCACCGGCTCGCCGTACTTCGCCTTCAACGGGGACCCGTCGACCACCTGGGTCATCCGCTCGGCCGGCATCGGGGCCATCAGGGACTGCGGCGCCCGCATCCGGGTCCAGGCCACGGGCGTCGGCGCGCCGTCGGGATCCATCACGGTGACGATCGCCTCGCCGATGCCGAGGTGCTGCAGCGCCTCGGCCAGGTCGTAGTGCGACTTCGGGAACGTCGACACGGTCTGCTTCAGCGCCTTCGCGTCGTTCGGCGTGTGCGCGCGCAGCTGGTGCTGCACCCGCGAGCCGAGCTGGGCGAGCACCTCGTCCGGCACGTCGCCCGGCGTCTGGGTGACGAAGAAGACGCCGACACCCTTCGACCGGATCAGCCGTACGGTCTGCGCGATCGAGTCGAGGAACGCCTTCGACGCGTCGTTGAAGAGCAGGTGCGCCTCGTCGAAGAAGAAGACCAGCTTCGGCTTGTCCACGTCGCCGACCTCGGGCAGGTCGTGGAACAGGTCGGCCAGCAGCCACATCAGAAAGGTGGAGAAGACCGCCGGGCGGTCCTGCAGGTTGGGCAGCTCGAGCAGCGAGATCACGCCGCGGCCGTCCTCGGCGGTCCGGAGCAGGTCCGCCGAGTCGAACTCGGGCTCGCCGAAGAACGCTTCGGCGCCCTGGTCGGAGAAGGTGATCAAGGAACGCAGGATCACGCCGGCGGTCGCCGCGGACAGCCCGCCGATCGACTTGAGCTCCGCCTTGCCCTCGTCGCTGGTCAGGTGCTGCAGTACGGCCCGCAGGTCGGACAGGTCGAGCAGCGGCAGTCCGGCCTGGTCGGCGTAGTGGAAGACCAGCCCGAGCGAGGACTCCTGGACGTCGTTCAGGCCGAGCACCTTGGACAGCAGTACGGGTCCGAACGAGCTCATCGTGGCCCGGATCGGCACCCCGGTGCCCTGTCCGCCGAGCGCGTAGAACTCGGTCGGGCAGGCGACCGCCTTCCAGTCCTGCCCGATCGCCGTGGTCCGGGCCAGCAGCTTCTCGCCGCCCTCGCCCTCGGCGCCGATGCCGGACAGGTCGCCCTTGATGTCGGCGGCGAAGACGGGAACGCCGGCGGTGCTGAGCTGTTCGGCCAGCAGCTGCAGGGTCTTGGTCTTGCCGGTACCGGTCGCGCCGGCCACCAGGCCGTGCCGGTTCATCATCCCGAGCGGCAGCCGCACACCCGCGGCCGGCAGCGGCCGGCCGTCCTCGACCACCACGCCGAGGTCGATCGACGCACCCTCGAAGACGTACCCCTCGGCGATCTTGGCGACCTCCGCAGGCAGCTCGGTCGGGACGGTTCCAGTGGTGGGCTCGGCGCCGGATTCAGCCGGCTCGGCATGCTCGCTCATGGGCATCAGATTTCCATATCCGACTGGCGAGACGGTAGACCCGCCACATGCGAAACCGTTACGCGGCCGTGTTCGGTGCCCTGCCACCTTTGTGAATAGAGTGTCACAGTGATTTTCAAGCGTGTCGGTGACGTACGTCCCTACCCGGACCACGGGTACGCCCAGAAACAATGGGCAGCGATCGCTCCGCACCAGGTTCGCTTGGATCAGCTTGTCACGACGAAACGGACCCTGGATCTGGAAGCGCTGCTCGAGGAGGACTCCACCTTCTACGGTGATCTCTTCGCCCATGTCGTGGCCTGGCGCGGTGAGCTGTATCTCGAGGACGGCCTGCACCGGGCGCTGCGGGCGGCCCTCCAGCAGCGGCAGACCATGCATGCTCGGGTGCTCGATCTGAAGTAAGGTCAGCGGCGGGCACTGCGACTGCGGGAGGCCGCGGGCGGGCGTGCTCAGGGGAAGGGAGTTGGTTCGGTTGATCGGCCGGGTGTGGCGCATCGTGCGTACGCCACTGACCCTGCTCGTCCTGCTCGGAATTCTGGGTTACGGGGCCTGGTGGGGATACACGAACGTGCTCAAGCCGATTCCGCCGCTGCCACCGACCCCCTGCGTCTCCGTACCGGTCAAGAAGGGCGCGCTCTCGGCGAGCCAGGTGACGCTCAACATCTACAACGGCGGCAGCAAGCGCGGCCTCGCCCGCGACCTCGGCATCCGGCTGCGGGACCGCGGGTTCCGGGTGCAGAGCGAGTCCAACACGGCCGAGAAGATCGGCGCGACCGTGATCGTCGGCCAGGGCGCGAAGAACCCCGAGGTGCTGCTGGTCAAGCAGTTCTTCCCCGGCTCCACGGTCAAGGTCGAGCCCGGCCGGGCCGATCACAGCGTCGACGTCCTGGTCGGCAACAACTGGAACTGGGACAAGCACTTCGCGGACAAGGCCAAGACCACGCTCGCGGTGAAGGCCAAAACCGTCTGCCTGCCGTCGATCCCCAAGTCGAGCGCCGCCCCCGAAGGCTGATCGACTAGTTCTCGGTCTCCTCGAGACGTTCCCGCCAACGGGCCAGCCGGCCGCTGCGGCCCAGACTGCGCAACCGGTCCTCGGTGTGCTGGCGCAGCGTCGTCGGCGTCACGATCAGCAACTCGTCGCCCTCCCGGATCCGGGTCCGCCCGGTCGGTGGGAACGGGGTGTCGTCGCGGATCACCAGGGACACCACGGTCTGGGTGCCCAGCCGGAGCTCGCCGATCTCGACGCCGATCAGCCGCGAGCCCTTCGGGATCCGTACCTGCAGCAGGTCGGCCGAGATCCGGTCCAGCGGCGCCGCCTCCACCTCGACGTCGCGCGCCGATTCATGATCGACAAGCTTGAGCAGCCGGGCCACCAACGGCAGTGTCGGCGCCTGCAGCAGGGTGAAGACGATCACGAAGACCAGCACCACGTCGAACAGGAAGGTGCCGCCGGCCACCTCCTCGGACAGCGGGATGGTCGCGAACACGATCGGTACGGCACCGCGCAACCCCGCCCAGGACAGGAAGGCCTGCTGACGCAGCGGGATCCGGAACCAGGGCGCCGACACCAGTACCGCGACCGGCCGCGCCACGAAGGTGAGGAAGGCGCCGGCCGCCAGCGCGATCAGGACGGCCTGCAGGGTGACCCGGTTCGGGCTGGCCAGCAGGCCCAGCATGATGAACAGGCCGATGTGGGCGATCCAGCCGATCCCCTCGACGAACGAGCGGGTGGCGCCGCGGTGCGGCAACTGCGCGTTGCCGAGCAGCAGCGCGCAGAGGTAGACCGCGGCGAAGCCGCTGGTGTGCAGGGTCGCTCCGACGGCGTACGCGAACACGGTCCAGACCAGCGCCGCCAGCGGATAGAGTCCGGACGACGGCAACGCGACCCGGCGCAGGATCTGGACCCCGATCCAGCCCAGTGCGATCCCGATCACCCCGCCCGCGACCAGCTCGAAAATGATCATGCCCACCAGCCCGGCGAACCCGCCGGCGCCGTGCGCCTGATCACCGGTCGCTGCCGCACTGGCCAGCACGACCAGCAGCACGGTCGGCGCGTCGTTCAGCCCCGATTCGGCTTCCAGGACGCCGCGCAGCCGGTGCGGGATCGGCACCCGGCGCAGCACCGAGAAGACCGCGGCCGCGTCGGTCGGTGAGGTCACCGCGCCGAGCAGCACCGCGATCCAGAGATCGAGCCCGAGCACGAAGTGCCCGAACAGCGTCATCAGGGCGACGCTGACGAAGATGCCTCCGGTGGCCAGCACCCCGGCCGCACCGACCGAGCTCCGGATGTCGTGCCAGCGGGTGGTCAGCCCGCCCTCGGCCAAGATCAACACCAGCGCCCCGAAGCCGAGCGCGCGGGCCAGGTCCGGGTCGGAGAACTGCAGCCCCAGCCCGGAGTCGCCCATCAGCATGCCGAGCCCGAGGAACAGCAGCAGGGAGGGCAGCCCGATCCGGGCCCCGAGCCGGGCGGCGATGATCGCGGCGATCAACACGACGGCGCTGACCAGCAGAATGCCGTCGAGATTGATCTCCATCGGGTCATTTTCGCTGGTCGGGCACCAGAACCCTGACGCTGGGTCCGTGTCCCGGCCGGCAACGTGAGGAGGTCAGGAACAGGAAACGCCCGCGTCCACGGATGGACGCGGGCTTCCCAGAGCGGTGGCGGCGGGATTTGAACCCGCGGAGGCTTTCACCTCACGCGCTTTCGAGGCGCGCTCTTTAGGCCGCTCAGACACGCCACCGCCGAAGAGCGTACCCAATCGGCACGGGTGGAAGCGAATCGGACCCCCGCTCAGCGACGCTCGCCGAAGAAGCCCTTGAGTACGGCGCCGCACTCGTCGGCCAGGATGCCGCCCATCACCTCGACCCGGTGGTTCAGCCGGCGGTCGCGGACGACGTCCCAGAGCGAGGCGACAGCGCCGGCCTTCGGATCGTAGGCGCCGAAGACCAGCTGCCCGATCCGCGCCAGCACCAGGGCGCCGGCACACATGGTGCACGGCTCCAGGGTGACGACGAGGGTGCAGCCGTCCAGCCGCCAGGCGTCCGGGCGATGCCCGAGCGCCGCGGCAGCCCGGCGCAGCACCAGGATTTCGGCGTGCGCGGTCGGGTCGCCGGTCTGCTCGCGCTCGTTGCCGGCCGCCGCGATCATTTCGCCGGCCGGGTCGAGCAGCACCGCACCCACGGGTACGTCACCGTGCCCGGCCGCCGCGGCGGCCTGGTCCAGGGCGACCCGCATCGCCGGGTCCCAGCGGCTGGGCACCGTGATCAGGCGTTCGTGATCATGAAGATCGGTTGATCAGTGGAAGGTGGACTGGACGACCCGGCGGAACTCCGGGCCGATCTTGAGCTTCTCGACGATCTGGTACACCAGGTCCTCGCTGGTCTCGTCGAGGTCGCTGCTGATCGCCTCCAGCTCGAACGAGCCGATGCCGAGGTCGGTCAACAGATCAAGATCACCGAGCGGCTCGTCGTTGTCCGGCACCGGGATGCCGTGGAAGTCGGCGACATCGCGGGCGATCGGCCACTCGTCGCCCGCACCGCCGTCGGACAACAGCACCTGGACCAGCTTGCCGCGGACCCTGGTGATCACGAACACGGACTGGGTCAGCGAGACGAAGCCGAGCGTCCCCCCGTCGCCGGGGTAGCGCCGCAGTTCGTCGATCAGTTCCTCCAGGTCGTTGGCCAGGTCCTTGCGCAGCCCCTGCGCGACCGCCTGGCCGTCCTCCCGGTACGCCGCGACGACGAAGTCGATCTCGTCGTCGGTCGCGTCCTCAAGATCATCGTCGTCGTAGTCGTCATCGTCGTCGAAGTCGTCGTCGTCATCGTCGTCGCTGTCGTCATCATCGTCGAGGTCAAGATCATCGGAATCAGACAAGTCCTCATCCGTACTCCGAGCATCGGTCCCCGTACCGGTCCGGCCCCGCCCACGCGAGGACCCCAGATCGAACGACTCGTACTCGTCGTCGTCAAAGTCACTCATCAGCCTTCCCTTCATTCGCCACCCAATGGTGGCAGAACAAGGCAACAGACACATCCTCGGCGGGTCAACTGATACCCGCTCTTGACCTCATCCGACCCGTACGGGCGCCGTCGCGATGTGTGGCACGCTCTACGACATGGAACTTCGGGTAGTCGACCATCCCCTGGTCGCGCACAAGTTGACCGCGCTGCGCGACGAGCGTACGGACTCGCCGACCTTCCGGCACCTGACCGAGGAACTGGTCACCCTGCTGGCCTACGAGGCGACCCGGGAGGTCCGGGTGACGCCGCACACCGTACGGACGCCGGTCGCGGACTGCGTCGGCGTGAAGCTGGCCCAGCCGCGGCCGATGGTGGTGCCGATCCTGCGCGCCGGGCTGGGGATGCTCGAGGGGATGACCCGGCTCATTCCGACCGCCGAGGTGGGCTTCGTCGGCATGGTCCGGGACGAGGCGACCCTGGAGGCCTCCACGTACGCGGAGCGTCTGCCGGAGGACCTGTCCGGTCGCCAGTGCTACGTCCTCGACCCGATGCTGGCCACCGGCGGCACCCTGGCCGCGGCGGTGAAGTACCTGGTCGATCGCGGCGCCGATCACATCACCTGCATCTGCCTGCTGGCCGCGCCGGAGGGGATCGCCCGGGTTGAGAGCCTGCTCAACGATCTTCACGTGCCGTGCCACCTGGTCACCGCCGCCGTCGACGAACGGCTGAACGAGGTCGGCTACATCGTGCCGGGCCTCGGCGATGCCGGCGACCGGCTCTACGGCGTCGTCGACTGAGCGATCCATAACACTGTTATTCTCCGTCCATCCGAACTGACGCTCCTCCTCGTATCCTCCGTCGACTGCTGCTGACACTCGCGGTCGGCCTCATCCTGGCCGGCTGTTCACTGCTGGACTCCGATCCCACCTACCAGGGCCCGCCGAGCCCGGACCTCGAGCTGGACCAGGTCTGGGACAGCGGGTCCAGCCGGATCGATCATGCGGCGTACGCCCAGGTCCTCGACGAGACCGTGATCATGACCGAGGTCCCGACCGGCAGTGACAAACGGACGGGGCGCACGGACCAGGCCCTGATCGCCCTCGACGCCGGCACCGGTGATCAGCGGTGGCGGGTCGACAACGACACCCCGCTGCCGGCCGCCCTGGCCCGCGCCGGTTTCGCCGAGGCCCGGCCCAACCTCGAGTACTGGTACGACCACAACGCCCGCGGCGGCACCGCGAAGGCCGCCCTCGGACCGGACGGCGGTGTCGTGGCCCTGACCTATGCCCAGGCGCCGACCGACGACTCCACCGACGGCTGGGCGGTCGTCGGACTGAACCTGACCGACGGATCGCCACGGTGGACCTACAGCGCGATCCCCCAGCTCCCGCTCGACGACCCGCGATCCCGGCCGGGCGCCAAGGCCAAGGTCGTCGCCGCGACCAGCTCTGCGGTCGTGATCAACCTCGAGGTCACCGGCGGTGCCGGAGGGCAGAACACCACGATCGCTCTCGATCCATGGACCGGAGCCGAGCTCTGGTCCATGGACGATCTGCTGTCCTACGCCGCCGAGGACGAAGCGATCATCGCGAGAACCGGCACCGGCAGCGCCACCGTCCTCGACGCGCGGACCGGGAAGCAGCTCTGGACCTCGGACTCCCCGGCCTACCTCAGCGCCGTCTGCGACACCCACGCCGTTCTCCTGAACGAGGACGGCGGCTACCAGGCGGTCGAACTGCGGACGCTCGCAGCCACGGAGTTCGAGGCCACCGGCCGGCTGGTCTGCGACGACGGCCTGCTGGCCTGGCTCACCGAGCGTGATCTTCGCAGCCGCATGATCAACACGGGGCGGACCGAACGCGGCGCGGCCGAACTCGACCCGGGTTCGGAGCTCCACATCGAGGTCCAGCTCGAAGCCGCGGCCGGCGGCTACCTCTGGGGCACCGAATGGTACGAGCTCAGACCGTCCGAACACCCCGACGAGTGGGTCACCTTCGCCCTGGACCGAACCGGAGCGAAGCGAGCCGACCTACCGGGCCGCGAGCTGCTGGCCGTCTCCGACCGCTACCTCGTTGCCGCCACCGCGGACCACGGCGACGACGGCCATCCCTTCGAGGTGTACCGGATCACGCCCGGTCAGTAGTAATAGGGGAAGGCGGACCAGTCCGGCGGGCGCTTCTCCAGGAAGGCGTTGCGGCCCTCGACCGCCTCGTCGGTCATGTACGCGAGCCGGGTGGTCTCGCCGGCGAAGACCTGTTGGCCGACCAGGCCGTCGTCGATCGCGTTGAAGGCGAACTTGAGCATCCGCTGCGCGGTCGGGCTCTTGCCGCAGATCTTCTTCCCCCAGTCGATCCCGACCTGTTCGAGTTGATCATGGGGGACGACCCGGTTGACCATGCCCATCCGGTACGCGTCCTCGGCGTCGTACACGTCGCCCAGGAAGAAGATCTCCCGGGCGAACTTCTGGCCGACCTGGCGGGCCAGGTACGCGGAGCCGAAGCCGGCGTCGAAGGAACCGACGTCGGCGTCGGTCTGCTTGAACCGGGCGTGCTCAGCGCTGGCCAGGGTCAGGTCGCAGACCACGTGCAGGCTGTGCCCGCCGCCGGCCGCCCAGCCGTTGACCAGCGCGATCACCACCTTCGGCATGAACCTGATCAGCCGCTGCACCTCGAGGATGTGCAGCCGGCCCAGTGCCGCCTGGTCGGCCGGCTGCTCGGCGCCGTCCTCGTACTCGTAGCCGGCCCGGCCGCGGATCCGTTGATCACCGCCGCTGCAGAAGGCCCAGCCGCCGTCCTTGGGCGACGGGCCGTTGCCGGTGAGCAGCACGCAGCCGACGTCGGAGCTGGTCCGGGCATGATCAAGAGCGCGGTAGAGCTCGTCCACCGTGTGCGGGCGGAACGCGTTGCGCACCTCCGGACGGTCGAACGCGACCCGGACGACGGGCGCGTCGACGGCACGGTGATAGGTGATGTCGGTGAAGGCGAAGCCGTCGATCGGCTGCCACAGGGCTGGGTCGAACGTCACGCCCCCACGTTATCCCCCGACGCCCGGTCGGCTGCCTCCGGCGAGGTTTGATCATCGTCGCGCCGGCGCGAGCGGACCTGCCGGACCACGAATGCGACCAAGATCAACGCCAGCAGGACGAGCAGGCCGACGGCGGGCCCGGGCCAGCGTTCGTACAGTCGCTGCCACACCTCGAACGAGACGAAGCCGAACGTCGCGTACAGGAAGGCCCAGAGCACGCCGCCGATCAGCATCGCCGGCAGATAACGGCGGTACGGCATCCGGATGGCACCGGCCGCGAGATTGATCAAGGTCTGCAGGCCCACCGTGAGGAACGACACGGTGATCACCGGGGCGCCCCACCGGACCACCAATTCCCGCGCCTTCCGATAGCCCGCGGTCTCCATCAGCCGGTGCAGCCGGGTCCGGTCGGCACCGGCGTTGGCCGCCCGGCCGATCCAGTAGGTGGCGTTGGCCCGGAGCAGGATCACCAGGAACAGAACGGACAGGGCCACCGGGTACGGCCAGTCGCGCCAGAAGTCCATCGGCGCTCAGCTCCCATCCCCGGTCGTCACCGAACCACTATAGGTGAGGGCTGCCTAACTCCTACGAGGCGAACCCGGTCAGTTCACCCACCCGGAGCACCCGCACGACTGCCTCGCCGGCCTCGTCGCTGGCGGCCAGGTCGATCTCGGCCTCGATCACCCAGTCGCGGTCACCCGCCGGGTCGTCCAGCGTCTGCCGGGCCAGGATGACGCCCTCGGACCGGTCCAGGGCGAGCAGCTGGGGCCCGCGGGCGTCCGGTCCGGTGCCGATCTCCCCGTGCCGTTCGAAGTACGGCTTCAGCGCGTTCCACCACTCGTCGGCGGTCCAGCCGGCGTCGCCGTCCAGGGCACCGAGGTCCTCCCAGCGCCGTCGGGCGGCGAGCTCGACCCGGCGGAACATCGCGTTCCGGACCATGATCGCGAAGGCCCGCTGGTTCTGCGTGACCGGCGCCGGCCGCTCGTCGATCCGGTGTTCCTTCGGCTGCGCGCCGGGATGCCGCAGCTCCTCCCACTCGTCGACCAGGCTGGAGTCGACCTGGCGGATCATCTCGCCCAGCCAGGTGATCAGGTCGGCCAGGTCCGGCGTCCGCATCGACTCGGGCACGGTCTGCCGCAGCGCCTTGTACGCATCGGACAGATAGCGCAGCACGATCCCCTCGGACCGGGCCAGCTGATACTGGCTGACGTACTCGGAGAAGGTCATCGCCTGCTCGGCGAGCTCGCGGACCACCGACTTCGGGGACAGCCGGTGATCGAGAACCCACGGGTGGGTCTGGGCATAGACCGTGTACGCGTGCCCGAGTTGCTCGGCCAGCGGCCGCGGGTGGGTGACGTCCTCGAGCAGCTCCATCCGCTCCTCGTACTCGATCCCCTCGGCTTTCATCGCCTCGACCGCGGCACCACGGGCCCGGTTCCGCTGCGCCGTCAGCACCGGCCGCGGATCCTCCAGGATCGCTTCGATCACCGAGACGATGTCCAGCGTGTAGTCGTCCGACTCCGGGTCGAGCAGATCCAGCGCGGCCAGCGCGAAGGGCGACAGCGGCTGGTTCAGCGCGAAGTCCTCCTGCAGGTCGATGGTCAGTCGGGCGCCGGTGCCGGACGGGTTCGGCTCGACGATGCCGGTGGCCAGCAGGCCGCGGTAGATCTCCAGCGCGCGGTGCACGTGCCGACGCCGCCGGGGCGCCGGCTCGTCGTTGTCGGTGAGCAGGTGCCGCATCCCGGCGTAGCAGTCGCCGCCGCGGGCGATCACGTTGATCACCATCGCGTGGCTGATCGCGAAGCTCGACTCCAGCGGCTCCGGCTCGGCGGCGACCAGCCGGTCATAGGTGGGCTGGCCGTACCCGACGGTGCCCTCCGGCGGCTTCTTCCGGACCACCTTGCGCCGCTTCTTCGGGTCGTCGCCGGCCTTGGCCAGGGCCTTCTCATTGGCCACCACGTGATCGGGGGCCTGGACCACGACGTTGCCCGCGGTGTCGTAGCCGGCGCGACCGGCCCGGCCGGCGATCTGGTGGAACTCGCGGGCGGTGAGCAGCCGCGGCTTCACGCCGTCGTACTTGCTCAGTGAGGTCAGCAGCACGGTCCGGATCGGGACGTTGATCCCGACGCCGAGCGTGTCCGTACCGCAGATGATCTTGAGCAGTCCGGCCTGGGCCAGCCGCTCGACCAGCCGCCGGTAGCGCGGCAGCATCCCCGAGTGGTGCACCCCGATGCCCATCCGGACCAGCCGGGACAGGGTCTTGCCGAAGCCGGCCGAGAACCGGAAGTCGCCGATCAGCTCGGCGATCCTGTCCTTCTCCTCCCGGGTCGCCACCTTCAGGCTGGCCATCGCCTGGGCCTGCTCGATCGCGGCCGCCCGACTGAAGTGCACCACGTAGATCGGGGCGTCCCGGGACTCCAGCCGCTCCTCGATCGTCTCGTGCAGCGTCGTCGTCACATACGAGTAGTACAAGGGAATCGGGCGTTCCACCGAGCTGATCACCGCGGTCTGCCGCCCGGTCCGCCGGGACAGGTCGGCCTCGAACCGGGTCATGTCGCCGAGCGTCGCCGACATCAGCAGGAACTGCGCCGAGGGCAGTTCGATCAACGGCACCTGCCACGCCCAGCCGCGATCGGGCTCGGCGTAGTAGTGGAACTCGTCCATGATCACCGTGTCCACGCCACCGCGATCGCCCTGGCGCAGGGCGATGTTGGCCAGCACCTCCGCGGTGCAGCAGATGATCGGCGCACCGGCGTTGACGCTCGCGTCGCCGGTCAGCATCCCGACCCGCTCCGGCCCGAAGAACTCGGTCGCCGCGAAGAACTTCTCCGACACCAGGGCCTTGATCGGCGCCGTGTAGTACGTGGTGCCGCCGGCGGCGAGGGTGGCGAACTGGGCGCCGGTGGCGACCAGGCTCTTCCCGGAGCCGGTCGGCGTCGCCATGATCACGTTCGAGCCGGAGACGATCTCGATCAGGGCCTCGGTCTGCGCCGGGTACGGCGGCCAGCCGCGTTCGACGGACCAGTCGACGAACGCCTCGAAGATCGCGTCGGGATCGGGAGCGGCCGGGATCCGGTTGGAGAGCAACATCGCGTGTGACCTTACTCGTCCGGATCTCTCGCGCAGCCAACCCAGAATACTCGCGGCGGCCACTCAGATCTATGGAATGTGCGATTGTGCTCGGTTTTTGATTTAACTGAACACATTCAGGCGCGAGTCCAGTAAAGTCTTCCCGCAATCGGGGTATGGCCTGACAAATCTGGTCATCGGCCGTCGCAGGGAGGCGACGGTTCCCGGTTCGGCGCCTCGCGGCGGCGGGTTTTGATCGGTATGAGGGCAATGGCGCACCTGAACCTGTACGCGTTGTCCCCTCAACGAGGTCAGGAAGGTCAGGCGGCATGACGGATTCGAGCAAGATCTCTCCCGGCGCCGTGGCGACGGCGACCGATCCCCCCTTCGACCCCGCCGCGGAGGAC
Organism: Microlunatus sp. YIM B11417; assembly: GCF_059617205.1. Taxonomy (NCBI): domain Bacteria; kingdom Bacillati; phylum Actinomycetota; class Actinomycetes; order Propionibacteriales; family Propionibacteriaceae; genus Microlunatus; species Microlunatus sp. YIM B11417. Next base: position 341,326 of record NZ_JCAMPJ010000002.1, on the reverse strand, counting down.
GTGGATGCCGAGGAGGCGTCCGCGGCCGCGGTCAGTTCGGCGGAGTGGCGCCGACGACATCTGGTCGGCACCATCCGCTACGTCGTCCTGCGGATCCTCCGCGCGGTGCTGACGATCTTCGTGGTCGCCACCGCGACGTTCTTCCTGGTCCGGCTGCTGCCGGGCAGCCCGCTCGACGTCTACATCAACGAGCAGATCACCCAGTACGGCCGCAGCTACGAGGAGGCCGCAGCCGCGGCGTCCGTGCTGTTCTCGTTCGACCCGACCGCCTCCCCGGTCGAGCAGTACCTCAGCTATCTGGGCAACCTGGTCCAGGGTGACCTGGGCAGTTCGATCACCGCGCCCGGCACCTCGGTCGCGTCCATGATCGGCCAGTACCTGCCGTGGACGCTGTTCAGCGTCGGCATCGCGCTGGTGATCAGCTTCGTCTCCGGCGTCGCGCTCGGCATGGTGATGGCGTACCGCCGGGGTGGCTGGTTCGATCACCTTGCGACCGCGTTCGGCTCGGTGACCCAGTCGATCCCGTCCTTCCTGCTGGCGATCATGCTGATCGTCGTCTTCGGGGTGAAGCTCGGCTGGCTGCCGCTGGCCGACATGCGGGGCGCGTACACACCGGGGGTGGAGATCGGCTTCAACCTCACCTTCATCATGGACGCGCTGTTCCACGCGGCGCTGCCGATCTGGTGCTACATCCTCACCTCGGTCGGCGGCTGGATGCTGGTGATGAAGTCGTCGACCGTCCAGGTCCTCGGCGACGACTACGTCCAGGTGGCCAGGGCACGCGGCCTGCGGACCAGCCGGATCCAGTACCAGTACGTCGGCCGCAACGCCATGCTGCCGATGTTCACCGCGTTCATGCTCTCAATCGGGTTCCTGGTCGGCGGCTCGATCCTGGTCGAGACGATCACCCGCTATCCAGGCATCGGCCAGCTGCTCTACGACTCGATCAGCAGTCGTGACTACACCACGATCCAGGGCGTGCTGCTGCTCACCACGATCTCGGTGGTGATCGCCAACCTGGCGGCCGACTTCCTCTACAGCACCATCGATCCCCGGGTCCGGGTCCGCGGACAGGAGGGCTGAGCCATGGGCATGATCATCGCATCCGGCACGAACCCGATGGGCGACGAGCCGGCCGGCCCGGAACCGGCCGCTCCGGCCGCCGGCGGCCGCCGGGACCGCCCCAACGCCCTGCAGGTGTTCTGGCGCGGGATCCGCCGTTCCCGGTCCGGGTTCGTCGGCTTCTGCGTCTTCGTGGCGATCCTGCTGATCTGCCTGATCGGTCCGTTCTTCACGCCCGAGCAGACCACCGACGTCGCCAATCGGCTGGCCGGGCCGAGCTGGCAACACTGGATGGGCACCGACAACATGGGCAAGGACGTCCTGGTGGACGTCATCGACGGTGGCCGCGCGGTGATCCTGGTCGGCTTCCTGGCCGCGTTGATCTCGACCGCGATCGCCGTCTTCTTCGGCTCCCTCGCCGCGTACGTCGGCGGCCGGCTGGATGCGGTGATCGTCACCGCCACCGACATCGCGCTGACCATCCCGTCGATCATCCTGCTGGCGGTGATCGCGGCCTTCTACTCGATCGGCTCCGACTGGGGTCTGGCCGTCCTGATCGGCGTGCTCGGCTGGCCCGGCCTGCTCCGCACGGTGCGCGCCCAGGCGTTCTCGATCAAGGAACGCGAGTACGTGGAGGCGGCCCGGCTGCTCGATCTGAGCATCGGCCGGATCGTGCTCCGGGAGATCGTGCCGAACATGGCGAGCTACATCATGATGAACTTCGTCCTCGGCGCGATCAACGCGATCTACTCGCTGGTCGGCCTCTACCTGCTCGGCCTGGCGCCGCTGACCGGCACCAACTGGGGCATCACGATCCACTGGGCGCAGAAGGCCGGCGCGCACTTCCTCGACGAGACGGTCTGGTGGGCGATGGGGCCGGTGGTCGCCATCTCCCTGCTGCAACTGGCGCTGGTGACGATGTCCCGGTCGTTCGAGGAGATCCTCAACCCGCGGCTGCGGCACAACTGAGAGGGGGACGCCACCATGAACTCCGTTCCGGTCCTGAGCGTCAAGGACCTCACCGTCGAGTACCGCACCGAGGCGAGCCAGCGATCCGCCGAGCACGTGCTTCGGGCGGTCGACCAGGTGAGCTTCGAGCTCCACCCGCACGAGAGCATCGCCCTGATCGGCGAGAGCGGCTGTGGCAAGACCACGCTCGCGCTCAGCATCCTGCGGCTGCTGCCCAAGATCGCCGCGATCAGTGGCGGGGCGATCGAGTACCGCAACCGCGCCGGCGAACTGATCGACCTGCGCAGCCTGTCCGAGGCCGCCATGCGCCGGTTCCGCTGGAGCGAGGCGGCGATCGTCTTCCAGGGCGCGATGAACTCGTTCAACCCGGTCCTGAAGATCAAGGACCAGATGGCCGACACCATCCGTGATCACCAGGACGGGATCGGCAAGCGGGAGATCACCGAGCGGGCCGAGCACGCCCTCCGCGAGGTCGACCTGGAGCCGGGGCGGGTGCTCCGCGCCTATCCGCACGAGCTGTCCGGCGGCATGCGGCAGCGGGTGCTGATCGCGATGGCGATCCTGCTCGAGCCGCAGATCCTGATCTTGGACGAGCCGACCACCGCGCTGGACATCCTCACCCAGCGGCGGATCGTCGACCTGATCTACGACCTGCACGAGCGGCTCGACTTCGCGATGATCTTCGTCTCGCACGACCTGGCGGTGGCCGCCGAGCTGGCCACCCGGGTGGCCACGATGTACGACGGCGAGATGGTCGAGGTCGGCGACGTCCGGGACATCTTCTACCGCCCGCAGCATCCGTACACGAAGAAGCTGATCGGCTCGGTGCCGACGTTGACCGGCGCCACCCGGCGCTCCGACCAGGAGGCACGCGATGCCTGAACTGTTGGAACTCGATTCGATCCGGCAGGTGTTCCACTCGACCCGGGAGAGCGTGGTCGCGGTCAAGGACGTGAGCCTCAACATCGGGCCCGGCGAGGTGGTCTGCCTGGTCGGCCAGAGCGGCTCCGGCAAGAGCACCCTGGCCAAGATCGCCGCCGGGCTGCGCAAGCCGACCGGCGGCCAGGTCCGCTACGACGGCCAGGACGTCTACGTGCGGCGGAACCGGAAGGCCTGGAAGGCGTTCCGGCGTGGTGTGCAGTACGTGCACCAGGACCCGTACGCGTCGCTCAACCCGATCCAGGACGTGTACGCGACCCTGTCCGCCCCGTTGCTGGAGCACCGGCTGGTCAAGGGCCCGGACGAGGCCGAGCAGCGGGTCCGGGAACTCCTGCTGGAGGTGGACCTGAAGCCGGCCGACCGGTTCATCTCGCTGTTCCCGCACCAGATGTCCGGCGGTCAGCGGCAGCGGGTCGCGGTGGCCCGGTCGCTGACCCTGAACCCGAAGGTGATCCTGGCCGACGAGGCCACATCGATGCTGGACGTCTCGATCCGGATCGGGTTGCTGGAGATGCTGACCCGGCTGCGGGTCGACCGGAAGGTCGGCATGCTGTTCATCACCCACGACCTGGCGATGGCGAAGTTCTTCGGCGCCGAGGGCACCATGGCGGTGATGCGGCACGGCGCCGTCGTCGAGTCCGGCCCGACCCTCGAGGTGATCGAGCGGCCGCAGCATCCGTACACGCAGGCCTTGCTGGAGGCGGTTCCGGAGCCGGACCCGGACCTGGCCCAGCAGCGCCGCACCGCCCGCCGGCTGCAGGAGGCGGCGGCCCGATGAAGCTGCCACTGGAGGTCGGCCGGGCCGGACTCGGCTTGATCATGTTCGTCTTCACCCTGTCGGCGATGATCTTGTACTTCGGCCGGCCGGCACCCGGCAGCGGCGCGTTCGTGATCACCGTGATCATGCTGGCCGGCGCGGCCGTTCTCTGCACGCTCCTGATGATCATCCTTCGGCGGTCGCATCGCTCCGCCGATCGCAGCAGTCCCGTACACCCAGAGAAGAGGAAGCACCATGACTGATGGGCCCCGACCGGGATCGATCCCGGCCCTCACCCGACGCTCGTTCACGGCCCTGGTCCTGGGCGCTGCGAGCGTGCCCGCACTCGGCGCCTGCATGCGGGCGAATCCGAACCCCGGCGGCGACGGCGACGACGGTGGCGGCGGCGCCACCAACCCGGACGGCGTGTTCCACGCCGCGTACCCGTACGTGATGCCGCCGACCGGCCACTTCAACTTCGCCCCCGGCCTGGTTCAGGGCGTCACGCTCGGCATCTACCGCGAGTTCACCCTGCCGGCCGGCGCACTGTGGGACTGGGCGGCCGAGGAGTGGTTCTACCTGCTCGCCGAGGGCCACGACTACGACGAGCAGAAGTTCACCTACCAGCTGCGCCAGGGCCTGACCTGGAGCGACGACTCCCCGGTCACCACCAAGGACGTGGAGATGACGTTCTGGCTCCGGTGGCTGATGAACCAGCAGGAGTGGCCCATGATCAGCGGGCTGAAGACGGTCGACGACAAGACGGTCGAGTTCGAGCTGACCGCGCCGTCGACCATGATCGACCGGCGGATCCTGAAGGCACCGATCATCCCCGCCGCCGTGTACGGCAGTTTCGGTGAACGCGCCAAGAAGATCTTCGAGGCCGGCCAGGCCACCGACTCCGCCGAGGCGAACACGCTCCGCGAGGAACTGACGGCCTGGCGTCCGAAGGACAACGCCAAGGAAGTGCTGTCCTCCGGCCCGTTCCACTGGGACATCGATTCCATGACCGACGCCCGGCTGACCCTGACCAAGCGGGACAGCGGGCTGTTCGCCGACCAGGTCAAGTTCAAGACCATCCAGATCTACAACGGCGAGACCAACGACATCACACCGCTGGTGCTGGACGGCACCATCGACTACGCGACCCACGGCTTCCCGGTCTCGACCCAGAAGAACTGGGAGTCCGACGGCAAACACCGCACCCTGAAGCCGTCCATCTACAGTGGCACCGGGATCCTCTTCGGCCTCAACCGGCGGGCCGAGTTCAAGGACGCCCGGTTCCGGCAGGCGATCGCGCACGCGGTCGACCGGGCCGAGGCCGGCCTGATCTCGCTGGACACCTCGGCCAAGGTTTCGGCGACCATGTCCGGCATGCCGGCGCTGCTGGACGAGCGCTGGCTCGATGAAGACACGAAGGCCAAGCTCAACCCGTACCCGTTCGATCAGGACAAGGCGGCGGCGCTGCTGGAGGAGGCCGGCTGGAAGCGCAGCAACAACCAGTGGCAGACCCCCGACGGCAAACCGGCCGAGTACCAGTACACGTTCCCGAGTGACTTCGCCGACGTACCGCCGACCGCGCAGTACTTCGCCGAGAAGCTGACCGCCTTCGGGATCAAGGTCGCGCTGGACGGCATCGAGAGCCCCAACATGGCCGACCGGGTCGCCAAGAGCCGGTTCGACATCTGCCACGGCGGCTGGGGCGGCGGCGACGTCCACCCGCAGTACGCGTACACGGCCGCGTTCATCACCGACAACGAGCCGATCACCCGCAACCTGGGCGGCCGCGGGATCGACTACGACCTGGACCGGGAGATCCCCGGGATGGGCAAGATCAACATCCAGGACCTGGTCACGAAGTCCGGCCAGGGCCTCAACGAGGACGAGCAACGCAAGCTGATCCAGCAGCTCGCGCTGATCTTCAACGCCGAGCTGCCCCGGCTGCCGATCTGGGAGCGGTTCGGCAACAACCCCGCCCAGGAAGGGGTACGGGTCAAGGCGTTCCCGGGGGACGACGACCCGATCTGGCAGAGCGCCGCCTACACCGACAACCCCGTGGTCATGTCGCTCTACCGGGGGACGATCATTCCTTCGTGACCTCAGACCGGCCCGCTTCCACTGGCCCACCCGGGCTGGTGGTCGCGGCCGCCATCCTCGACGATCGGGTACGGCCTCGCCGGCTGCTCGCCGCACGACGCAGCCGGCCGGCCCACCTGGCCGGCCGCTGGGAGTTCCCGGGCGGCAAGGTGGAGCCGGGCGAGGCCCCGGCCGACGCTCTGGTCCGCGAGATCCTCGAAGAACTCGGCGTCGAGATCCTGGTCGGCGCCGAACTCTCCGACGGAACGCCCTGGCTGATCACTCCGACGTGGCGACTCCGCGTCTGGACGGCGACCCTGGCCGTCGCCGAGCCGGAGCCGACGCCCGGCGACTCCCATGATCGACTCCGCTGGCTCGACCGGACCGAACTCGGGACGGTCGACTGGCTGGAACCCGACCGTCCCGCCGTGACACTGATTCGCTCTCTGAATTCTCTATTTCATTGACTAGAATCTGGCCATGTCCACAGATCAGCGGCCGCAGGCCCCGTTGCGCATCATGGATTCCCGCCCGGTCGTGGATGAGATCCCGGCCATGTTCCCCGCCCTGACCGCCGTCGGCGCCGACCTGCTGGTGTCGTTCTCGACCGTTCCGGACGGCTGGCCGGGCGGCCGGATCGGCCTGGTCCGCTCGGCCGACGCGGGCCGCAGCTGGAGCCGACCGGAGTTCCTCGCCGGGCCCGACGAGACGAGCGAGGCCGCGCTCGGCGCCGTCTCGATGACGACCACGGCGACCGGTCGCGTGCTGCTGCCGTACAACCGGGTCAGCTGGATCGGCGACGGCGTCGACGGCCGCCGGATCTCGGCACACTTGATCAGCTCCGACGACGGCGGCCGCACCTGGTCCGCCGAGCGGCGGATCGCCGCCGACTTCCACGGCCCGGCGATCTACGGCCGGTTGCTGCCGACCGCCGACGGCCGGGTCCTGCTGCCGGTGTGGGGACAGCGCCGGGAGGGCGACCGCTGGCAGGCAGGGCTCTACGCGTCCACCGACGACGGCGAGACGTTCGCCTGGCTGGCCACGGTGGCCCACGATCCGACGGCCCGGCTGTCCGGCGCCTACGCAGCACCCACGGTCAGCGGCGAGACCGCCGACGGCCGGCCGGACCTGTCCGCGACCACCGACCCCGACTTCCGGCCGCACGCCGCCATCGACGGGTTCAACGAGTTCACGGTGATCGAGGACGACGACCGGCTGGTGGCCGTGCTGCGACAGCAGGGCGTGGGCGGCGACGACACCCTTCAGCTGTTCACGGCCGAGTCCGTGGACTGCGGCCGGACCTGGAGCCCGTACGCGAAGCTGGGCTTCGCCGGCATGTCGCCGTGCCTGCACCGGCGTCCCTCCGGGCAGTTCGTCCTCGCCTATCGCCGGGCGACCGCGGACGGTTCGGCGCCGGGCGTCGAGCTGCGGCTGAGCGACGGCGTCGGCCGGCCGTGGAGCGACCCGCTCGAGTTCGAGTATCCGGACGGCCGGCGGCCCACCGCCGAGTATCAGTGCGGCTATCCGGCGCTGACCGAACTGCCCGACGGGACGCTGCTGGTCGTGTTCTACGGCTACCGTCGCGACCACGGCCGCTACCTGGTCAGCAACCGGCTCGGGCCGGCCTGACTCACCGGCCGGTCAGGCCGAGCAGCTCGCCGAGATCGGCGGCCAGCTCTTCGGCGCCGGCTCCGGTCGGGCTGATGATCACGTGGTCGGCACCGGCCTCCCACTGCTTCCGTACGGCAGCGGCCACGGTCTCCGCCGAACCCCACGGGACCAGGGCGTCGACCACCCGGTCGTCCAGGCGGTCCAGCTCACCCTCGGTGAAACCGATCCGGGTCAGGTGCGCGCGGTAGCCCGGCACCTGGGTCAGGAAGCCGAGTGTCTCCCGGGCCGTCGCGCGAGCCCGTACCGGATCATGATCGGCGACGGCGAGCAGCATGACGATCTGCTGAGCCGCGCCGAGGACGGCCCGCGTCTGCGCGGTGAACTCCGGGGTCACCAGCAGCGTGATGGCGCCCGCGAACCGCTCCCGGGCCAGTTCGAGCTTCCGCGGGCCCAGCGCGGCGAGGTAGCGACGCTGCACCGGCACCACCGGCTCGTCCCGGTCCAGCCGGTCCAGATAGTCGCGCAGCGCGCCCAGCGAACGCGGTTGTTGGGCGGCGCCGAGCCCGACCAGAAACCGACCCGGCGCCGCAGCTTCGAGCCCGGCATAGCTGCGGGCGACCTGGTCCGACGGATGGACGCCGGTCGGGATGATCGCGGTGCCGATCGTCGACCGCTCCGTCGCGGTGGCCAATGCGTCCAACAGGTCCAGGGACGACAGCTGGCCACCGGCCATCCAGATCGCGTCATAGCCGAGTCGTTCGTACCGGCGCGCCCGCTGGGCCAGGTCGCCGGTCGCCTCGATGCTGATGCCTGCTCTGCCGATGTGCATACCCACGACGCTAGGAGTTCAACCGCGGTTGAGATCAAATTCCGGTGCTCTCGATCACGGTTTGATGTCGGCGAGACACGGCACGCACTTTCCGGCTGCTGATCATCGCCAGAACCGCCGATCGAGCGCTACGTTGGGTTGGTCCAACTAACGATTGAGGGAGACAGAGATGGGCTTTCTTGGATTCTTGCTGTTGGGCCTGATTGCGGGAGCCATTGCCAAGTTGATCCTGCCGGGCAAGCAGGGCGGCGGCTGGATCTCCACCCTGATCCTGGGTGTGATCGGTGCGCTGCTCGGCGGCTGGCTCGGTGGGCTGATCTTCAACGTGAACCTGGGCGGCTTCTTCGAGCTGCGCAGTTGGTTGCTCGCCATCGTCGGCGCCCTGATCGTCCTGATCATCTGGGGATTCATCCGCGGTCGCATGGGCAGCAAGCAGGCCGACTGATCTCGGCCCGGGCGGGATGTTGATCAGCTGGCTTCAGCTGATCAACTCCTCCTGCCGTACCGGGACCAACGACACCGCCACGGCCGGGCAGAGCGCGGTCACGGCGAACGCCAACGGAAAGCCCAGGACGGTGATCGCCGCGCCGAGCACCGGCGGCACCAGCGAACCGGTCAGGAACTGGGCCGTGTTCTGCGCCCCGAGCGCCCGGCCGGACCAGAACGGGCCGGCCCGCTCCGCGATCGCCGTGAAGGCGAGACCGTTGTCGGCCACCGTGATCACGGTGGCCAGCACCAGCAGCACGACCGCCGCCGGCGAGTCGAACTGATCGGCGGCGGCGAGCAAGATCATCGTCAGCGCGGCCGCGATCGCCACCCAGCGCAGCGGACGCATCCGGCTGCGGACCCGGTCCGACAGCTGTCCGGCCGCGATCCGGCCCAGGGCACCGAGCACCTGAGTGATCGCGATCAAGGTGCCGGCGGCGCCGGGCGACCAGCCCCGCTCGCCGATCAGCCAGACCAGGCCGAACGTCCAGACCATGAACTGCGGCACCACCAGCAGGACCGACACCGCGTGCACCCGCCAGAGGAACCCGCCGCTCCGGTACGGGTTCGCCAGCTGAGCCGCCGCGGCCGGGTCGGACCGCGCCGGCCGGGCCGGGTCGAGCACGACCAGGAACGACAGGACCGCGGCCGTCACGGCCAGCCCCGCGGCCAGCCAGAGGGCGGCGGCGAGGCCGTACCCGAGAGCGAGGGTCGGTACGGAGATCGCGGCCAGGCCGACCCCGAGCGGCTGGGCCATCTGCCGGATGCCCATCGCCAGCCCGCGCCGGTGCGCCGGGAACCAGCCGACCACGACCCGGCCGCTGGCCGCGTTCGTGCTGGCGCCGGCCATCCCGCCCAGCAGCAGGAAGCCCGACATCATGATCATCGAGGTGGACAGTGCGGCCCCGGCCGCCGCGGCCGCCATCAGAGCGGTGCCGACCACCAGCACCCGCCGCTCGCCGAAGCGGTCGACCGCGGCACCCCAGGCGATCAGCGTGAGCATGGTCCCGATCGTCGGCATCGCGACGACGACGCCCGCCTCGACCAACGACAGCCCGTGCCGGCCGTGCAGTTCGGGGATCAGGAACGCCGTGCCGTGGACGAAGAACGCGCTGGTCGCCTGAGCCAGCATGCTCACCGCCAGCAGCGCCCAGCGCCGGAACTCACTGATCATGATGCGTCTCACATTTCAGGACTGAATGTCTCGTATCGTGACCACGATAGCTCGCGCGCAGTGAGCTTGTCGAAGTGCCGAGCCTGACCGGGCCATGCCCTTCGACAGGCTCAGGGACGTTGTCTCAGTTCCCCTTCTGGTCGCGGAGCGGAGCCAGCCGCGGATCGTGCCGGGCGAAGTCGGCGAACCAGTCGAGCATCTCCGGCGCCGTGATCGAGCCGCGCCCGCCGCTCACCGAGGTCAGGTCGGCGCCGCGCAGGATCCGCTTCACCGGCACCTCGAGCTTCTTGCCGGTCAGGGTGCGCGGCACCGCGGGAACCTCGATGATCGCGTCCGGCACGTGCCGCGGCGACAACCTGGTCCGCAGCGCGGTGCGGATCCTCGTGATCAACGCCTCGTCCAGGTCGGTGTCCGGCTCGGTGACGACGAACAGCGGCAGGAAGTAGCCGCCGTCCGGCAGTTCGAGCCCGATCACCAGGCTGTCCGCGACGCCGGGCACCCCCTCGACGACGCCGTAGAGATCGGCCGAGCCCATCCGGATCCCCTGCCGGTTCAGGGTCGCGTCGGAGCGGCCGGAGATCGCCGCCGAACCGTCGGCGAAGATCGTGATCCAGTCGCCGTGCCGCCAGACCCCGGGGTAGAGATCGAAGTACGTCTCCCGGTAGCGCTCGCCGGTCGGGTCGCCGAGCAGCCGGATCGGCATCGACGGGAGCGGGGCAGTGATCACCATCTCGCCCTCCGTCCCGATCAGGTCGCGGCCGTCCGGATCCCAGCTGTGCAGGTCGACCCCGAGGTACGGCGCCGCCATCCGCCCCGGGTACACCGGGAGCAGCTGGCAGGCGCCGAGCAGCACGCCGCAGACGTCCGTACCGCCGCTGACCGAGGCGAACCAGCACCGGTCCGCCACCGCCTCGGACACCCACACCCAGGCCCCGGCCGGCAGCGGCGACCCGGTCTGCAGGATCGCCCGCAGCCGGCTCAGATCATGATCATCACGTGGCCGGGCGCCGGCCCGGAAGCCCGCGTCCAGGTAGCCGGCACCGATGCCGAGCACGGTGGCCCCGGTCCGGGCGGCGATCCGCCAGACCGCGTCGCCGCCGCCGGCCAGCGGGCTGCCCTCGTACAAGATCACCGTCGCACCGAGGCCCAGGCCGCCGACCAGGTAGTTCCACATCATCCAGCTCGCCGAGGTGATCACGCAGTAGCGGTCCTCCGCCCGGACGTCGGAGCCGAGCCCGATCGAGACCAGGAACCCGAGCACGATGCCGCCGTGGGATTGCACGATCCCCTTCGGCCGGCCGGTGGTGCCGGACGACCAGAGCACCCAGAGCGGATGATCGAACTCCAGGTCGGCGAAGACCAGTTCGGCCTCGGGTGCCACGGCGTCGGTCCAGGCGATCCGGCGCGGGCCGAGGTCGGACCAGTCGGCACCGCCGATCAGATCGACCGTGATCACCAGCCGGAGGCCGGGCAGCGCGCTGATCAACTCCCGGTCCTGCGGAGTCCGGTCGAACACCTTGCCGTTGTAGCGATAGCCGTCGGCGACCAAGATCACCGTCGGCTCGGCCTGCTCGAACCGGCTGACCACAGCGGCCACCCCGAAGTCCGGCGAGCAGGAGGTCCAGGTGGCGCCGACGCTCGCCGCGGCCAGCAGCGCGATCACGGTCTCCGCGACGTTCGGCAGGTACGCGGCGACGCAGTCACCCGGTCCGATGCCGGCCGAGCGCAGGGTCGCGGCCAGGCCGGCCACCCGGCGACGCAGCTCGGTCCGGGTCAGCTCGACCGGCTGCTCCCGCTCGTCGATCGCGATCAACGCGATCGGCGACTCGTCCGGCAGCGGCCGGAGCAGCTCCTGGGCGAAGTTGATCCGGGCGCCGGGACACCAGCGGGCCCCCGGCATCACCGGGTCGGCCAGGATCCGCTCCGCACCAAGATCGACTCCGGGCCGGAAGAACCGCCAGACGGCCGCCCAGAACTCGTCCGGCTGCTCGACGCTCCAGCGGTGCAGCGAGGCGTAGTCCGGGTGGCTCAGCCCGAGATCGGCGGCGACGAAGTCCCGGAACCGGGCCACCTGCGACCGCTGGGTGGCGTCCTCGTCCGGCGTCCACAGTTCCACTCCGGCAGTCCCGTCGGCGACCATCGCCCCGCTCCCTTCCGCGCTGTCGGGAAGGCTATGCGATTCTGGACGGCGAATCGAGGAGGTACGGATGCTGCACCTGCGGGTGATCTCGCCCGACGCGCTCACCGAGCCGACCCTGGAGCTGCTGCGCGACGACGAGGCGGTGACCCATCTCTTCGTGCTCAAGGGTGCCGCGCAACGACCGGCCGGCGATGTGATCAGCTGCGACATCGCGCGAGAGGGCGCCCAGGACATCCTGGACCGACTCCGCGCACTCGGACTGGAGAAGCAGGGCGGCATCAGTGTCGAGCAGGTCGACCTGACACTCTCCACGGCGGCCGACTCGGCCGTCGACAGGACGCCCGGCGAGCCGGGCGACGCGATCGTCTGGTCCGACATCGAGCAGCGTTCCGGCGACGAGGCGAAGCTGAGTTGGACGTACCTGGTCTTCATGACGGTCGCCATGATCATCGCGAGCATCGGCGTGTTGCTCGACCAGCCGATCCTGATCGTCGGCTCGATGGTGGTCGGCCCGGAGTTCGGCCCGCTGGCCGCCCTCTGCACCGGCATCGTCGGCCGCCGGCGGAGCCTGATCGGCCGGCCGCTCGGCACCCTGGTAGCGGGCTTCGGCGCCGGCATGGTGATCACCGTCGGCACCACCTGGCTGTTCACCGCACTCGGCCTGATCAACCGCGAGATGCTGCTCGAGCCGCGACCGCTGACCAGCTTCATCTGGCACCCCGACGCGCTGTCCTGGGTGATCGGCCTGCTGGCCGGCATCGCCGGGATGCTGTCCCTGACGTCCGCCAAGTCCGGCGCCCTGGTCGGCGTGCTGATCTCGGTGACCACGATCCCGGCGGCGGCCAACGCCGCGGTGGCCCTCGCCTACTGGGTGCCCTGGGAGGCCGGCGGCTCGGCCCTGCAGTTGTTGATCAACCTCGTCGCGATCATCGTGGCCGGGGTGCTCACCTTGATCATCCAGCGGTACGCCCAGCGCCAGCTGGACCGTCGCCGGACCCGGACCCGGTCATGATCAACGACCGGTTGGAGTTCCGTACCATCGGCGGCGCAGAGGACCTGCTGGCCGAGGAGCTCGGCGACGCCGGCCTGACCGAGCTGGCGCTCGGAGAGCGCCGGGTCACCGCGACCGTCACCGCGCCGCCGGAGACGCTGACCGGGCTCCGGCTCAGTTCCACCGCGTCGCTGCCCCTCGGCGACGGGGCCGAACCGGACCTCGGACCGCTGCGCGAGTCCGCCGGCCGCGGGATGATCGCGGCGCTCGCTCCCGAGCACGGCGCGATCACGTTCCGGGTGGGCCACGACTCGGCCGGGGTGCGTACTGCGCTGACCGACCGGATCACCGCGGAGTTCGGCTGGGTCAACGCGCCCGGCGACTGGCTGATCAACCTCACCCGGTACGGGGAGCGCTGGCTGGCCGAGCTCGGGCCGCTGCACTGGAGCCGGCGGTTCGGGCGGCTGGAGCGGCTGCCCTGGTCCAGCACGCCGGTGCTCGCGGCGACCCTGGTCCGGCTGGCCAAGATCGGCCCGCGCGACCTGGTCGCGGATCCCTTCTGCGGCACCGGAACGCTGCTCGTCCTGGCCGGGCTGGTCGAGCCCGAGGCACGCCTGTTCGGCTCCGACCGGGACCCGGAGGCGATCCGGCTGGCCAGGCTCAACGCCGACCGGTTCGGCATCCGGGCCCGTTGGCGTACCGGAGCGGCCGAGACGATCGAGCTCCGCGACGGCGCCGCCGCCCGGGTGGTGGCGAACCTGCCGTTCGGCAAGCAGGTCGGCAGCCACCAAGACAACGAGCAGCTCTATCCCGCCGCGCTGCGGGAGATCGGCCGGATCCTCGACCCGCGCGGCCGGGCGGTGCTGCTCACCGACGACAAGCGGCTGTTCGCCGAGTCGGTGCAGCGCACGGGCGGGATCAAGATCATCCGGGAACGGGTGCTGAGCTTCGGCGGGGTCAGCCCGACCGCGTACGTGATCACGGCGACCACCAGGAACCGGCGCGGCCGTGGCCGATAGGGTTGGAGCATGACTTCCGTGCCAGTGATCACGTTGAACAATGGCGTCACCATTCCCCAATTGGGCTTCGGGGTCTACCAGGTGCCACCGGAGCAGACCCGGGAGGCCACCCTGGCCGCGCTGGAGATCGGCTACCGGCACATCGACACGGCCGAGATGTACCGCAACGAGCGCGGAGTCGGCGAGGCGGTCCGCGAGTCCGGCCTGGCCCGCGAGGACGTGTTCGTCACCAGCAAGCTGAACAATCCGTACCAGACCCGCGACGACGCCCTGGCCGCGTTCGAACGGACCCTCGCCGAGCTCGACCTCGGCTACCTCGACCTGTTCCTGATCCACTGGCCGCTGCCGACCGTGCGCGACTACGTCGAGACCTGGCGGGTGATGGAGGAGATCCTGGCCGGCGGCAAGGTCCGGGCGATCGGCGTCTCCAACTTCGAGCCGGCCCACCTGGACCGGCTGGCCGCGGAGACCGAGACCGTACCGGCGATCAACCAGATCGAGGCGCACCCGTACCTGACCAACGACGTCGTCCGCGCCTACAACCAGGCGCACGGGATCGCCACCGAGGCCTGGGCGCCGATCGCCAAGGGCAAGGTCGCCGAGGACACGGTGATCAAGGGCATCGCCGAGCGGGTCGGCCGGACCCCGGCCCAGGTCACCCTGCGCTGGCACCTGCAGCGCGGCGACATCGTCTTCCCGAAGTCGATCACCCGCAGCCGGGTCGAGGAGAACTTCGCCCTGTTCGACTTCGAGCTCTCCGACGACGACGTCGCCGCGATCACCGCCCTCAACACCGACGCCCGGATCGGCCCGCACCCCGACGCGATGGACCGCGTCAACACCTGACCCCGGCCCCCTCGCCCCAACACCGCGGATTTGTCGACAACCCCACGCACTTCGCCGACTTCGGCGTCGGAATGTCGACAACCGCACCTACTGCTAGCGGCTGGCGGGCGGCTCGCACGGTTCTGCATCACGAGTGATGCAGGTACGATGCAGGTATGCGAACCACTGTCGACCTGCCGCCTGCTGTCCATCGGCGCGCCAGCGAACTTGCGCGCGAACGCCATCAATCACTGTCGACTGTCGTCGCCGAACTCACGACTCGTGGCCTTGCCACCTTGGGGCAACCGCTTCAGGTGACGACCGATCCGGTCAGCGGGTTTCCGGTCCTGACCCTCGGCGACCGGGCCATCACATCCGAAGACGTCGCGGACGCGCTGGACGACGAGTGACCTTTCTCCTGGATGCCAACGTCCTGATCGCACTGGTCGTGGCCAACCACGAGCATCACACCAGGGCCGCCCGCTGGGCTGGTGGCGTCGAGCGCATCGCCCTGTGTCCGATCGTCGAGGGTGCGCTGGTCCGATTTCTCGTCCGGACCGGCGAGACATCCCGCACCGCGAAGACCTTGCTCAACGCGATGCACGACTCAGCCCGCTGCGAGTTCTGGGAAGACTCCGTTTCCTACTCGGCAGTCGAACTGGGGCATGTCACAGGTCACCGTCAGGTCACCGACAGCTACCTCGCCGCTCTGGCCGAAAGCCGTGGCGGATTGCTGGCGACGTTCGACCCGGGTCTGGCCGCGGCGCACCCCGAGCGGACCGCGCTGATCCCGTGACGTCGATCAGCGCGTGATCGTGGTCGGCTCGGAGAGGCGGGAGAGCTTCTCGGGGTTCCGGACCAGGTAGATGCCGGTGATCATGCCGCCGTCGAGCCGCAGGGTCAGCACGGTGTTGATCTTGCCGGCGACGCGCATGATCAGCGCCGGCCAGCCGTTGATCATGGCCTGTTCGATCGACTCCAGGTCGGGGATCGGCATCCGCAGCGAGAGCAGGCCGAGGATCCGGTCGGCCCCGACCAGCGGCTCCAGGGTCGCCTGGACGACGCCGCCGCCGTCGCCGAGCAGGACGGCGTCGGGCGCCAGCCGATCCACCAGTCCCTGCAGGTCCCCGGTCTCGACGGCCCGTTGGAACGCGGCCAGGGCGGCGCCGGCCTCCTCGCGGGTGACCTCGCCGCGCGGGCGGCGGGCGGCGACGTGCTCCCGGGCCCGGTGGGCGATCTGGCGGACCGCGGCCGGGCTCTTGTCGACCGCTGCGGCAAGCTCGTCGTACCCGAGGCCGAAGACCTCCCGCAGCACGAACACCGCGCGCTCGGTCGGCGACAGCGTCTCCAGCACCAGCAACATGGCCAGCGACACGCTTTCGGCGAGCTCGACGTCCTCGGCCACGTCGGGCGTGGTCAACAGCGGCTCCGGCAGCCATGGCCCGACGTAGGACTCGCGGCGCCGGCCGAGCGAGCGCAGCCGGTCCAGGGCCTGCCGGGTGACGATCCGGACCAGGTAGGCCCGCCGGTCCCGTACCTCGTCGAGGTCGACGGACGCCCACTTCAGCCAGGACTCCTGCAGGGCGTCCTCCGCATCCGCCGCCGAGCCGAGCAGCTCGTAGGCCACGGTGAAGAGCAGGTTCCGATGCTCGACGAACGTCTCGGTGGCGGCGTCCGGGTCGCTGGACATGGTGCTCCTCAGGCTCGGTGTCACCCATAAGACTCCGCCGAACCCGCGGGTGTGACAGGACTGTCCCCGTGACGTAGGTCACATCATGGGCCGGTCACAGTGTCCCGGCGGGCGGCGTCTTGTGAGCGTTCAGTTGACGTGGAAGGACAAGATCATCATGAGCACGACCCTCGAACTGCTCGGCCGCGACTTCGGCGGAGCCATCATCGACAACACCAGTGACCAGTACGCGGCAGCGAGCCGGACGCCGCTCGCCCTCGGCAGTCCGGCCACCATCCTCCGCCCGGAGACCGTGGCCGACGTCCAGGCCGCCGTGCGGTTCGCCGCGGCCGGCGGGCTGCCGCTGTCCGTCCGCGGCGGCGGTCACGGCTTCCCGGGTTTCGGGACCAACGACGGCGGCATCGTGATCGACCTCGGCTCGCTCGCCGGCGTCGAGGTGAGCGACCGAGACCGGCACCTGGTCCGGATCGGCGGCGGCGCCACCTGGGGTCAGGTCGTCGATGCACTGGCCCCGCACGGCCTGGCGATCTCGTCCGGCGACACCCGGAGCGTCGGCGTCGGCGGACTGACGCTGGGCGGCGGGATCGGTTGGAAGGTGAGGAAGTACGGCCTCGCGCTGGACCAACTGGTCGCGGCCGAGGTGATCACCGCAACCGGCGACCTGGTCCGGGCCAGCGCGGATGATCATGACGACCTGTTCTGGGCACTCCGGGGTGGCGGCGGCAACTTCGGCATCGTGACCGCCTTCGAGTTCGAGGCCCACCCGACCACCGACGTCCACGTCGGCAAGATCACGTTCGCGCAGGACCACGCGGCCGCCGTGCTGCAGGGCTGGGCCGACGTGCTCCGTGAGGCGCCGGAGGAGCTGACCGCGATCGCCGACCTGGCCAACCCGATCGCCGGCGGCCCGGAGGCGCCGGTGCAGGTCCATGTCGCGGTGGACACCGACGATCCGGCGCTGGCCGCGCGGATCCTCGACCCGATCCGCCGGCTCGCGCCGGTGATCGACGACGACGTCGCAGTGCGGCCGTACGGCGACGTACTGGTGCCGGGCCAGGTGCTGCCGCCCGGGTTGAGGTTGATCACGCGGAACGCCTTCGTCGACAGGGATTCCGTGCCGCAGGTGTTGACCCTGCTGGCCGAGGTCGGCACCTCGGGCCGGTCGCCGTTCATCGCGATCCGCAGTCTCGGCGGGGCGGTCTCCCGGGTCGACGGTGACGCCACCGCCTACGCCCACCGGCAGGCCGAGCTGATGATCGTGACCGTGGTCGCCGGCCCGCCCCCGGTGATCGAAGCGGCGAGCCCGGGCGTCGCTGCGCTGTGGGAGCGGTTGGCACCGCACCTGAGCGGCGCCTACGCCAACTTCCTCACCGGTACGTCTGCCGATGATCTTGCCGCGGTCTACCCGGCCGCGACCCGGGACCGGCTGGCGGCGATCAAGCAGCACTACGACCCGGCCAACCTGTTCGCCCGCAACCACAACATCAGCCCGGCGGCTTGACCGTTCAGGCGGGCGAGATCCGGTACGTCGCGAAGCCCTTCGAGTCCACGGTGATCAGCCAGCGGTCGTTGACCGCTGCGAAGACGCCGTGCAGGCTGGGCGATCGCGGCGTGCCGGAGCGATCGAGCGCCACGACCCCGGCCAGATCGGCATCGCTCTCCCAGGTGCCCTGGGTCGTCGTGAGTTGTCCCCAGATGTGGTGGCCGACGCCGGACCTCGCCTCGAAGTCGAGCCCGCCCGGCCGGCCGCGGCCGTGCTGCGGCTTCCCGTCCGGCAGCACCTGGGTGAAGAAGCCGCTCGACCAGGGACTCCACCAGTCGTCCCCGGTGTCCCAGGCCAGCAACGGCGGATCCGTCATGATCGGCAGCGGCTGAGCCTTCGCCGCGAAGTCGACCCGCTCGCCGGTGGCCAGCCGGAAGACCTGGGGCCCGTTGAACACGGCGCAGCCCGCCGCGGTGGCTCGGTGATCGCCGAGGAAGCGCAGTTCCTGATCACCGGCCCAGCGCTGCTCACCGGTCCCGGCGTCCAGGGTTCGCGGCGTCCAGACGGCACGGCCGCCGGACCCGCGCTCGCGCTGCCCGACGACTACGTATTCACCCTCGGCTCCGAGGCCGACCGCGTCCGGGGCCGACCAGAGCCGCTGCCCGGTCCGCCCATCGATGGCCACGGTGGTCAGCGGTGCGTCCGCGGCCGGCCAGTCGGGGCCGAGCTCCGGGGTGACGGTGATGATCACGTACGCGTCCGTCACGGCGGTGATCACGGGCCGCTCGGTCGACGGCTCCGAGGTGGCGACGCCCCACACCGGCTCGCCGGTCGCCAGCCGGACTCCGATCACGCCGCTGGCCGGCTTCGCACCGCCGTCGCTGACGTACGGCAGCGGCAGGGTGTCACCGACCGCCCGGAGCAGCGGATTCTGGAAGGTCGCGCCGAACGAGCCGGAGGCGACCCGCCCGCAGCCGCTGAGCCGGACCCGACCGACCGTCGGCACGGTGATGGGCCGGCCGACCGCGAGCGACCATCGCTTCGCGCCGGTGGCCGCGTCCAGCGCGGTGATCCGCTCCGGCTCGGGTTCGGCGCCCTCCGCATACAGGACGGTGTCCCCGACCAGGCTCAGCCGGTCGACCAGGTAGTCGATCCCGCGCCCGGCATCCCAGGGCACCGGCCGGTCCCAGACCCGGTCCAGCGCGAGTTCGGGTGCCCGCGAGCCGGGGCCCGGTGAGCAGGCGGCGAGGAGCGGTACGGACGCGATCGCGGCGAGCACGGTTCGGCGATTCGGCACCCGGGCATTCTGGCAGCCGACCGTGCCGAACCGGGCGCGGCGGTCAGCGGCCGGGCAGGATCCGCACCGCCCGCAGCACCTCGGTCATCAGACGGCGGTAGGCGCGGCCGCGGAAGGGACCGAACTCGCCGGTCGGCACACCGGCCTGCCGGGCCACCGTCTGCACCCGGGTGACCGAGCGCAGGGCCTCCCGGCCGTGCCGGTGGCCGCCGCCGGACTGTCCCCAGCCGCCGATCGAGGCGTGCACCGACCCGTACGCGGCGGCGAAGCCGTCGTTGATGTTGATCTTGCCGAACGGCAGCCGGGCGGCCAGGGCCTGGGCGGCGCGGGCATTGGCGGACCAGATCGACGCGTTCAGGCCGAACTCGGAATCCGCGGCGAGACTGACCGCCTCGTCGTCGGACTCGACCGCCGTGATCGCGACGACCGGACCGAACGTCTCCTCCCGGTAGCAGCGGGCCGCCGGTGGCACGTCGGTCAGCACCGTCGGCCGGTAGCAGTACGGTCCCGCCTCCGGCACCGGCCGGCCGCCGGCCAGCACCCGGGCCCCGTGCGCGACCGCGTCACTCACGTGATCGTGAACCTTGGCCAGCTGGTCGGCCGAGGTGAGCGAGCCGATGTCGTAGTCGTCGGCGAACCCGACGCCGACCACCAGCCGGTCGGTCACGGCGGCGAACCGGCGGGCGAACTCCGCCGCCACCGCCCGGTGGACATAGATCCGTTCGATCGACTCGCACAGCTGACCGGCCGACGAGAAGCAGGCCGCGACCGCGCCCGGCACCACCCGATCCAGGTCGGCATCGGCCCTGATGATCATCGGGTTCTTGCCGCCGAGCTCGAGGCTCGCCTTGATCATCCGCTGCCCGGCCTGCTCGGCGATCCGCCGGCCGGTGGCCGTCGAGCCGGTGAAGATCACCTGGTCGCACCGGTCGATCACGGCCGGCCCGACCTCGCCGCCGGGACCGACCACGATCTGCCACAGGTCGGCCGGCAGTCCGGCGTCCATGATCAACTCACGGCCGAGCAGTGCGGTCAGGACGGTCTGGCTGTCCGGCTTGTGCAGCAGCGCGTTGCCGGCCAGCAGCGCCGCCAGGCCGTCGCCGACGCCGAGCGAGAACGGGTAGTTCCACGGACTGATCAGGCCGATCAGCCCGACCGGGGCTCGGTGCTGCCGGACCCGGGTGAAGATCGGCAACGCGCCCGGTAGTGATCGCGGCGCCAGGGTGGAACGGGTGACCAGGCCCAGGAACCGGCTCAGCAGCGCCACCTCGAGCAGCTCCGTGAACGCGTGCCCGCGGGCCTTGCCGGTCTCGGCCTGGATCACGTCCAGCAGTTCGTCGGAGCGATCGAGGATCGCCTCCTGCAGGTGCAGGCCGACCGCGGCCCGTACCCGCGCCGGAGTCTCGGCCCAGCGCACCTGCGCCGCCCGGGCCCGGTCCACGGCCGCATCAAGATCATCGGCGGTCGACGTCGGCAGCTCGGTCAGCGGCTCGCCGGTGAACGGCATGATCGTCGGTTGGAGCGGGCCGGTCCCGGCGATGCCGCGCCGGAGCTCGTCCAGGCGGGCCGGTGCCAGGGTCGGCGGAAGCGGGCCGGGCCCTTCGACAGGCTCAGGGCGCGAGGGTTGGGAAGGCTCAGGGCGCGGGGGTTGGGAAGGCTCAGGGCGCGGGAGTGGGGAAGGCTCGGGGCGCACCGGTTCGCCGTTCATGCCGCCAGTCTGCTGCGCGGCGTCGGCCCAGCCAACTGATCGCGACCTCCGGGCGCGGCGCTCGGCGGAGTCTGCCACGATAGACGCTCTGTGCTCGTTGACACCGTGACCTCCGATCCGTACCGAAGGAACCTCGTGACCGACATCCCGAGACCCGAATACCCGCGCCCGCAGTTCCGTCGGGAGCGCTGGCTCAACCTCAACGGCCAATGGCAGTTCGCGCAGGACCCGGGCGACTCCGGCCTGCAGCGCGGGCTGGTGACCAGTGACCTGCCCGACGAGATCACGGTGCCGTTCGCGCCGGAGTCCGAGTTGTCCGGCATCGGGAACGTCGACTTCATGACCGCTGTCTGGTATCGGCGCGAGGTGACCGTGCCCGCCGACTGGGCCGGCGACCGGGTGCTGCTGCACTTCCAGGCGGTCGACTACGACGCGACCGTCTGGGTCGACGGCGTCGAGGTCGGCCGGCACCGGGGTGGCTTCACCGGCTTCACGCTCGACATCACCGACTCCGTGACGCCGGGCCGGCCCGCCTGGATCACCGTACGGGCGCGTGATGATCGGGAGAGCCCGCAGCCGCGCGGCAAGCAGTCCACCCGCTACGAGAAGTACGGCTGTCTCTACACCCGGACCACCGGGATCTGGCAGACCGTCTGGCTGGAGTCGGTGCCGCAGCACCACCTGCGCCGGCCCCGGATCACGCCGAACGTGGCCGGCACCTCGTTCGAGTTCGAGCTGCCGCTGTCCGAGAACCGCGACAACACCATGATCAGGATCGCGATCACCGACGACACCGGCACGGTCGCCGTACGGTCGGTCCGGGCCGATCTCGATCTTGCTCCGCGGACCGAGGTGCGGCTGCCGGCCGACCGGGCGCGGAAGTGGTCGGCGGACGACCCGTACCTCTACGACGTGACCATCGAACTTCGTGATCTTGACGGCAACCTGATCGACTCGGTGCTCAGCTACGCCGGCCTGCGCAGCGTCTCGATCGTCGGCAAGCAGGTGCGGATCAACGGCAGCACGGTGTTCCAGCGGCTGGTGCTGGACCAGGGCTACTACCCGGACGGGATCATGACCGCGCCGTCGGACCAGGCGCTGATCGACGACATCCGGCTCAGCCAGGAGGCCGGCTTCAACGGCGCCCGGCTGCACCAGAAGGTGTTCGAGGAGCGGTTCCTCTACCACGCGGACCGGCTGGGCTACCTGGTCTGGGGCGAGTTCGGCGACTGGGGCTGCGGCACCGGCCAGGCTCCCTATGATCATCAGCAGCCCTCCCAGGGGTACGTCACCCAGTGGCTGGAGGCGGTCGAGCGCGACTACTCGCACCCGAGCATCGTCGGCTGGTGCCCGCTGAACGAGACCTGGCAGGTGATCAGTGATCAGGTCACCGTGCTGGACGACGTCACCCGCGGGATGTTCCTGGCCACCAAGGCGATGGACACCACGCGGCCGGTGATCGACTCCTCCGGCTACTCGCACCGGGTCGCCGAGACCGACATCTACGACTCGCACAACTACGAGCAGGACCCGGCGAAGTTCGCCGCGATCATGGCCCCGCTGGCCGAGGGCAAGCCGTACGCGAACCCGGATGATCAAGCTCCGGACCGGCTCTGGTCGCTGCCGTACCGCGGACAGCCCTATTTCTGCAGCGAATTCGGCGGCATCTGGTGGAACCCGGATGTGGCCGCGTCCGGCGTCGAGCAGGGCGATTCCTGGGGGTACGGCGACCGGCCGCGGACCGAGGAGGAGTTCTACGAGCGCTTCGAGGGCCTGCTCAAGGTGCTGATGGACGACCCCAACATGTTCGGCTACTGCTACACCCAGCTGACCGACGTGTTCCAGGAGCAGAACGGGATCTACTTCTTCGACCGCAAGCCGAAGTTCGACCTGACCCGGCTCCGCAACATCCAGCGCCGGGTCGCCGCGATCGAGGGGCAGAACGCTTCCTGATCAAGGAGCCGAAGGGGTGCCGGCCAGGCGGGCGGCGCGGGACTGCAGGTAGTGCCGCTCGACCTGGCTGAGGGTCAGCCGCGCGGCCTCCTGGTAGGCGGCCAGCGCGGCCTCCGGCTCGCCGTTCTGCTCCAGCAGATGGGCGCGGACGGCGAACAGGCGGTGATGCCCGGCCAGCTGGGGATGATCGGCGACGCTGTCGATCAAGGTCAGACCGGCGGCCGGGCCGTCCGCCATCGCGACCGCGACGGCGCGGTTCAGCGTGATCATCCGGTCGTCCGACATCCGGTCCAGAACCCCGTACAGGGCAGCGATCTGGGGCCAGTCGGTGTCCTCGTACCGCTCCGCCTCGGCATGGCAGGCGGCGATCGCCGCCTGCAGTTGGTAGCTGCCCGGCCGTTGCCGCGGCAACACCTGTTCGAGCAGCCCGACCCCTTCGGTGATCATGGTCCGGTCCCAGCGGCCGCGGTCCTGTTCGGCCAGCGGGATCAACTCGCCGGCCGGCCCGGTCCGGGTGTCCCGGCGCGACGCGGTGATCAACATCAGGGCGAGCAGGCCGCCGATCTCCGGCTCGTCCGGCAGCCGGGACCAGAGCAGCCGGGTCAGCCGGATCGCCTCGTCGGCCAGTTCGACCCGCTGCAGGTCCGGGCCCGAGGAGGCCGTGTAGCCCTCGTTGAAGATCAGATAGAGCACCTGCAGCACGGCGGCCAGCCTCTTGTCCCGCTCCTTCGGCTCCGGCATCCGGAACCGGGCACCGGCTTCGAGGATCCGCTGCTTGGCCCGGGTGATCCGCTGTCCGACGGTGGTCTCCGGGATCATCAGCCCGCGCGCGATCTCGGCCGTGGTCAGGCCGCCGACCGCGCGCAGGGTGAGCGCGATCTGGGACGGCGGCCTCAGGTCCGGGTGGCAGCACAGGAAGACGGTGATCAAGGTGTCGTCGCGATCCTCCGGCCGCGGCGTGTCGGGCGTCTGCGACGGCATCGGCACCTCGCGGACGAACTCCCGCTGCTCGCGCTGCCGCCGGGACTGTTCGCTGCGCAGCAGGTCGGTCAGCTTGCGGCCCGCCACGGTGGTCAGCCAGGCCGCCGGATTGTCCGGTACGCCCGACTCCGGCCACTGGGTGGCGGCCGCCATCAGGGCTTCCTGGACCGCGTCCTCACAGAGGTCGAACCGGCCGTACCGCCGGGTCAGCGCGCCGAGAGCCTGCGGCGCGATCTCACGCAGCAGGCTCTCGAAGCCGGTGGTCCGGGTCACGGTGGGTCAGATGTAGTCCGGCCCGGCCGACTCGTCGACCGGCCGCAGCTCGACCCGGGCCTCGACCAGGCCGGCGAACCGGCCGGCCAGCTCCAGCGCACGATCATGGGACTCGGTCTCGACGATCAGGAAGCCGGCCAGCACTTCCTTGGTCTCGGCGTACGGTCCGTCGGAGGCCACCGGCCGGCCGTCGCGGAGCTCCACGGTCAGCGCGTGCGACGGCGGGGTGAGGCCCTCCCCGGTCACCAACTCGGACGAGGCCTGCAGCTCCTCGAGGAATGCGTTCATGTTGCGGAAATGATCTTCGACCCGCTCGCGCGGCCACTGGTCCCAGTCCCAGGAGGACTCGTCGCCGAAGGTCATCAGCATGTACTTCATGGAGATCACCGGGTCTTCCTCGTCGTTGCGGTGCGCTCAGCGTACCGGCGAATGACCGTCACGAAGTCGAGCAGACGGTGCCGCCGCAGGACGACCACGACGGCGGCCACGGCGGCCACGGTCAGCGGAATCGCCGGGCTGGTGGCGAGCGGCCCGACGCTGGAGACGGCGGCGCCGATCATCAGGGCGAACAGGCCGATCGCGGCGATGCCGGCCACCGGCGCGATCAGCAGGCCGACGGCGCCGGCCACTTCCAGCGATCCGACGACGTACCGGAGCCACTGGCCGGCCCCGAGGGTGTCGAACATGCCGACCATCATCGGGTCGCCGGCCAGCTTGGGGATGCCGGCCATCGCGAACTGGCTGGCCAGGGCCACCTGGAGGACCCAGGAGGCGACGGTACGGACTCGGCCGCCGGCCCTGGTCGGCCGGACGACGGTGGCTGAGATGGTCTGCGTGGTCATGATGACTCCTTGGTAGGGGTTGCTGTCACCCCTCGTACGGAGCCGTCGACACGATCCCGACAGTTCGGCCGAACTTTTTTCTCTGCCAGCATGGACGGCATGTCCGCCGCGGAGTTGACCATCGGCGAGCTGGCCCGCGAGGCCGGGGTGGCGACGCACGTGCTGCGCCACTGGGAGGACGTCGGGCTGCTCGACCCGGCGCGGAATTCCGCCGGCCGGCGCCGGTACGGGCAGCGGGAGCGCGAGCGGATCGCGATCATCCGGCTCGGCAAGCGGGCCGGGCTCAGTCTGGAGGAGATCCGGCTGCTGCTCGACTCGAAGGATCTGACCGGGCGGCGGGCGGTGCTGGCCGGCCGGCAAGCCGAGCTGGAGCAGCAGATCGCGGCCGCACAGCAGGCAGTGGAGATGCTCGGCCACGCCCTGACCTGTACGCACGCCGACCTCACCGAGTGTCCCGTGTTCCGCTCGGCGCTTGACGTGAGGTCGACCTGAAGTCGGACGCTGATCGGCATGGATCGTTCACTGCATCTGCTCCAGGTCATCCGCGAGGGCGGCGGCACGCCTGGCGTCGAGCTTCGGGTCACCGAGAAGCTGCGAGCTCGCGGCCACACGGTCCGGGTCGCCGGGCCGCCCGAGGTCCGCGACTACGTCGAGCGCGCCGGCTTCCCGTACCTGGGACTGCCCTGGCCCGAACCCGGCGAACGCTACGGCGACCAACCGCTGATGCCCCAGCAACTTCTGGCCGCGGAACGCTGGGCGCGACGGCTCGCCGACCTCGCGAGCGTCGGCACGGACGCCTTGATCAGCGACTCGGCGGTAGTCGCCGGCCCGCTCGCCGCCCGGCTGACTGGCCTGCCGTCCATCTCTCTGATGCCCACCGTGTACGTCGCCGACCAGTTCGCGTCCGGACCAGCGGCGGAACTCGTGCACCCGGCGAACCAGACCCGCCGGCGACTCGGCCTGGCGCCGCTCGACTCGTTCCTGGACCAGTTCCACGACGTGGATCGGGTGCTGATGCTGACCGCGCGGGAACTGGAGCCGCCGGAGTTCGACCTGCCCGACGACCTCGGCTACGTCGGCCCCCAGCTTGACCAGGCCGTTGAGGCGACCATCGACCCGCTCATTCCGGAGGGTCCGGGGCCGCTGGTCCTGGTTGAGCTGAGCACCTCCGAGCAGGGCCAGACCGATCTGTTGCACAGGATCCTGGCGGCCCTCCGCCGAACCGACGTCCGGGCGGTCGTGACCGTCGGGCCTGCCGTCGATCCGGCCGACTTCCCCGGCACCGAACGGATCCAGGTGTACGGCACCGTCCCGCACGGCCCGATCATGGCCCGGGCGGACGCGGTGATCACCCACGCCGGTCACGGCACCGTGATCGGGGCGCTGGCCGCGGGGGTTCCCCTGCTCTGTCTGCCCATGGGCCGGGACCAGCCGGCCGTCGCCGAACGGGTCGCCCGGCACGGGGCCGGGCTCGTGCTCGACCCCGAGGCCCCGGCCGACCGGATCGGGGACGCGCTGCGGCGGGTGCTCGACGAGCCCGGATTCGCCGACGGGGCGTGCCGGCTGGCGACGGCGATCGCCCGCTATCCGGACGACCTGGTGGTCCGCGAGATCGAGGCCGCCGCGTCCCGCTCGGCGCCGCCCGGGATCTCTGTCCGGGAACTGTCGTGACGGACGGTTCGGCTCCGACGAGGGGGTGACGGCGGAGGTCGCCGTACCCGATCAAGGAGGAACATCATGGGCAAGGTCATCGCCGGGATCTCGATCTCGCTGGACGGCTTCGTCACCGGCCCGAACGTCACCCGCGCCCAGCAGCTCGGCGACGGCGGCGACGTGCTGCACCGGTGGCTGTGGGCGCCGGCGCCGGTCGACACCGAGTTGTTGGAGGGAATGCAACAGGGTGCGGGCGCGATCCTGATGGGCCGCCGGTCCTACGACCTGGCCGAGGGCGACGGCGGCTGGGGCGACGGCGGGCCGGCCGGTCCGGTGCCGTGCTTCGTGCTGACCCACCGGGCCCCGGAACAGGAGACGGTACGGGCTCGCGAGGTGTTCACGTTCGTCACCGACGGCGTGCGGAGCGCCGTCGAGCAGGCGCAGCAGGTCGCCGGTGACCAGGTGATCGGCGTGCACGGGGCCAGCGCCACCCAGCAGTGCCTCGCCGCCGGGCTGATGGACGAGATCCAGCTGCACCTGGTGCCGGTGCTGCTCGGTTCCGGCACCCGGTTGTTCGATCACCTCGGCGGGCCGGTGGCGTTGGAGCGGACCGAGGTGATCGACTCGCCCAACGCCACCCACCTGCACTACCGGGTGATCAACAAGCCCCGCTGACCGCTCCGCGGACCCGGTTCGGGAAGCCGAGGTCGGTCGGCCGGGGTTGGTTGTCCCGGCAGGCCAGGGCGCCGAGGACGTCGCTGCTCCGGAACACGGTGCGCCAGGCGTCGGTGTGGTTGCCGGTCAGCGAGACGGCACCGCCGAACCGGCTGTGCTCGAGGCTCAGCTCACCGGTGGTGCCGGTGATCGACACCGCGCCGCCGATCTTGGTGCCGGCCAGCCGGACGGACTCGGCGCCGGCCGCCGCCAGGCTGCCGGTGATCACCGAGTCGGTCGACTCCAGCGAGCCGCCGCTCTTGATCACCACCGAGCCGGCGATCTCGGCCCGGTCCAGACAGACCCGGTCCTTGATCACCAGCGAGCCGCTGTGCTTGCCGGTGATCACCCGGGCGTCGTCGTCCACCTGGCACGGACCGTGCAGGTCGAACTCCGCCTTGATCGGCGCGGTGGAGGCGAGGTGCCAGCCCGACGTGTTCTCCAGCTCACCGTTGGCCAGGTCCAGCCCGATCGTCTCGATGTGATCGAACCCGATCTCGGTCTGGTACTTCGCGATCGCGGCCTTGCTGCAGACGGCGAACTCGATCTCGACCTTGGACTTGCCCTTGACCAGATCGGTCAGGTCGATCACGCCCTGATGATCGGAACCGTTGATGTAGAACCAGGGCCAGTAGTCGCCCGCATCCCGGTCCCAGATGGTCTTGCCGTCGATCCGCAACTGCTTGAACAGGTTGCCGAAGTTGGCCTGGTACCAGTCGGTGTGCCAGAACGAGATCTCGTACCGGCCGAGGCCGGGCAGCACGGTCGCGGTCTGAGTTGCGGTGGCGCAGGTGTTCGCCGGGATCGGCGTGTTCTTCGGGGTGCTGAACTGCAGCCGGCCGTTGCCGTACATGGCCCGGTTGTCCCGGCCGATCCGGAGATTGGGCCAGGAGTTGTACGAGACCGGACGGAACTCCTTGCCCTGATAGCGGGCAAAGCCCTCGCTGATCGCATTGAACGTCGTGGTCCACCGGTCCGGTGTGTACAGCTCGATGTACGGCTGCATGGTCGGCTCGTTGCGATCCAGCGTCCAGCCGGCCTCGGACTCGAAGTCGCCGCCCTTGATCGTGAAGCCTTCCGCGCTGACATCGTCGATGCCGACATCGGCCGGCCACCAGCCGACGCCCTTGGCGTGGAACAGTCGGAACGACAGCGTGGCACTGGTCTTGCCGCGCAGCGCCTCGGTCAGGTCGACCGTGGTCTTCAGCCACTCCATCCGCGGGTCGGCCGTGATGTCGGCCTGCCAGACCACCTCGTCGTCGACCAGCAACTGCTTGTACTGGTAACCGGGGAGGCCGGCCTCGTCCTGATCATGGTGGTAGAAGGTGAGCCTGCGTTGTTGATCATCGCCCGGCAGGCTGATCCGCTGCTCGGCCGCCGCCCAGGAGCCGTCCTTCGTGGCGGTGAAGTTGCTGACGCTGAGGCTGAGCCGGCCCATCCCGCCGTGCGCCCAGGAGTCCCAACTGGGTGCCTGCTGTTCCAGCAGCAACGGGGTTCCGTACGCGATCACGCCGGTCAGCCGGCCGTCCCGGAGGTAGGGCTCGGCCCGCTCCAGCATCGCCTTCGCGTAGCGGTCGTCCGGGTAGATGATCCCGTCCAGGAACCGGCCGTTGTAGATCAACAGGACCAGCTCGAGGTTCGCGTCGCCCGTCACCTGCAGTGCCGAGTCCACCCGCGGCTCGAGCCAGGTCGGGTCCACGGTGTTGTTGAGGTAGCCGTTGTAGGCGTAGATCACGCCGTCCAGCGCGTCCTTGATCGTCGCCATGTGCGCCGGCGTGATGTCCCAGTGGTACATGGTGACGTACCACTTCAGGTCCGGGTTGATCCCGTCCATGATCGCCCGGATGCTGTCCAGATACTCCTTGGTGAACAGCTGGCTGTTGTCGCCGACGAGGAAGTCGTCGATGCCCCAGGACACGACGTTGTCGTACTTCACCGAGAGCTCGGCGATCGCCTTGCCCCAGGCCCGGTAGTCCTTGTTGAACGGGCGCGAGCAGCGGCCGTCCAGGTGGGTGACGTCGTTCAGGAAACACTCGCTGGGCGGCACGATGTAGACCATGATCTTGATCCCGGCCCGCTGGGCCGCCGGCGCGAACTCCTCGACCAGGTCCGCCCAGTCGGTGTGCTGGTCCCAGATGCCGTATGTAAACGTATTCACATTGAGGGCCTGCAGACGCTTGATCATGGCCGGCGTGTCGATGTGCCGATAGCCGTCGGACCGCGGCTTCTCTTCCCGCAATGGCGAGTCGACCGTGTTGCCACCCGACATCGCGGACAGGAACGTACTCTTCGGGATCACTCCGGCCGGCGCGGGGTTCGCCGCGGCGACTCCGGGAGTGATCATCATGAGCAGGGCCAGTGCGGCCCCGAGCAGGAGTCGTCGCATCGTTGTGACCTTCCCGGTAAGCTTCGATATTTCGAAACAATCTTCCTATATAGGCTAAGTTGCTCGCCGAGCGACGGCAAGACCCAGGACGCGTTCCCGGGCCGGTGGTTGACTCGCGGTGTGGGCGCATCCGAACTTCAGCTGCCGGACCGGTTCCGGCACGAGGTGCTGCGCCGGAGCCCGGACGCCGGCGCCGCCTGGCTGGCCGACCTGCCCGGGCGCTGTGCCGATCTGTGCCGGCGCTGGCGGCTGACCATCAGCGGACCGGTGGCCACCGGGGCCACCTCGGTCGTCGTACCGGTCATGACACCGGCCGGCCCGGCCGCGCTCAAGATCATCGGCCCGATGATCGACGCCGGTACGGAGGCCACGGCGCTGCAGGCGTTCGACGGCGAGGGGACGGTCCGGCTGTTCGAGACCGAACCCGCCGCCAACGCCCTGCTGCTGGAGTGGCTGCCCGGTCCCGCACTGGCCGGCGAGCCGGATCCGCGGGTCGCGGTACGGATCGCGGGACAGCTGGCCGCCCGGCTCGGCCGCACCCCGGCCCCCGCCGGCAGCACCAGCCTGGCCGCGGGCGCCCTGGCCTGGCGGCACCAGTTGATCGAGCAGCACGAGGCCGCGGACCGGTCCCGGCTCGCCTTCCCGGACGACGTGTTCGCGCTGGCTCTGGTCGCCGTGGCCGAGCTCGGTGCCGGGCGTTCGGACCGGCTGACCCATGGTGATCTCAGCCTGGACAACATCCGCTCAGCCGCCGACCGACGCTGGGTCGCGATCGACCCGCTGCTGGTCGCCGGACCGGTCGCCCACGAGGTGCACACGATCGTCCGGAGCCGGCTGCCCGAGATCGGCGACGCCGCGACGCTGGCCGCGCTGACCGCGGAGGCCTGCCGAGCTGCCCAGGTCGATCATGATCAGGCGAGCCGCCTCTCGCTGGCCCGCTATGTCGCGTCGACGTACTGGGAGAGTCAGAACGGCGGCGACCCGGACAACGTGCGCCGGCTCCGCGCGGCCACGCTGTTCAGCGTCCGACTGCTGTCCTGATCCTGGGTCAACAGCCGACAGGGTGGCCGCCCGGGGAAACGTACGCTCCGGGCGGCCACCCTGTTCGACCTCGGATCAGACCCCTTCGACCACGGGGTAGGCATGATCGGGAAGCAGCCCGTGAGCCTCCTTGTGCACGGCTGCGGCGGCCTCGGCGGACGGTGCCTCGACCAGGCAGAACACCTTGCCGCCCGCCTCGTCGACCCAGTACTGCCGGTAGTCGACCCCGTACTGGTCCTGGATGGCCAGGTCCTTCTGGTGCGCCTCGGCGACATCGGCCGCCTTGACTCCCGGCAGGTTCTCGTGGACGTCCATGAAAAGCATGAATGCTCCTTCGGTGGTGGTGAATCGCTGTCAGACTGAGTCTTGTGCGAGCGGTACCGGCCGACCATGACCGCGTCCCCGCCGAGCCTGACCGGAACACCACGCTTGTCGAGATGCTCAACCGGATGCGACTCCAGGGGGCGGTCTTCCTGCGCGGTGAGTACAGCGAGGCCTGGGCCTACCGGTCACCGACGCCGGAGGCGACCGCGGCACTGTTGAGCCCCGGGTCGCCCCGAGTCGCGTTGTTCCATCTCGTCGCCTCGGGCCGCTGCTGGACCGCACTGCCGGACGGGGAACGGCACTGGGCGCGGGCCGGCGACGTCATCGTGGCACCGTACGGCGACGTCCACACAATGGGCGGTGCGGCCGACAGCGCGATCGTGGCGATGGAGGAACTGCTCGATCCCCTGCCCTGGTTGAGGATGCCGGTGATCACGCTCGGGACCGGCGGACCGCAGACCGACGTGGTCTGCGGCTACCTGTCCAGCGACCACCCGTTGTTCGACCCCCGGCTGCGCGCACTGCCGCCGCTGTTCGTGGTGCGCCTCGGTTCCGGGCCCGCCCGGGACTGGGTTCGCGCCAGCATCGACTACGCACTGGCCCAGACCGCTCCCGCCGAGCGTGGCGGTCTGCGCGGACCGACCCAGCTCCCGGAACTGGTGGTGCGGGAGGTGCTGCGGCTGCACCTGGCCAGTGCTCCGAACATCGAGGGCGGCTGGTTCGCCGCCCTCGGCGATCCGGTGCTGGCACCGGCCCTGGCCGCGATCCACGGGGCGCCGGAGGTGCACTGGCGGGTCGAGTCCCTGGCTGCCCTGGCGCATGTCTCGGTATCGCTGCTCGACGAGCGGTTCCGGGACACGCTCGGGCTGCCGCCGATCCGCTACCTGGCCGGCTGGCGGATGCACGTCGCCGGGGATCTGCTCGGGTCGACGACGCTCAGCGTCGCCGCGGTCGCCCGACGGGTCGGCTACGAGTCCGAGGAGGCCTTCAGCCGGGCCTTCAAACGCAACACCGGCCGGTCACCCCGAGAGGCGCGACACCCGGTCAGCCCGTCGTGATCGTGGGCCGGTGGTGCACCGGGAAGTTCACCGAGGCCGCGATGAAGCAGGCCGCGCTGGCCGGCTCGTGCAGCTGCGCGGCCAACTCGGCGTCGGACTCCGGCGTGATCGTGATCTCCGGATTCAGCACCGCCTCGGTGAAGTGGCCACCGGTCTGGTCGGTCGCCATGGTGCCCTCGGCGCGATCGACGTAGCCGGTGACGACGATCTTGTTCACCGCGCACAGATGCAGGTACGACAGCATGTGGCACTGGCTCAGCGCGGTGAGCAGCAGCTCCTCCGGGTTGTACCGCTGCGGGTCGCCGCGGAACGTCGGGTCGGCCGAGCCCAGCAGCGGCGCCGGCTTCGGCTCGATCGTCACCTCGTGATCACGGGAGTAGTCCCGGTAGCCCGAGGTACCGGTCCCGGTGTTGCCGGTCCAGGTGGTCGTCACCCGGTAGTGATGTTCCTTGCCTGCCATGGGAGCCAGTGTGTCACCCGTCGTCGCGGTCGCGTTCCGGGTGTCGGATCACCAGGGCGACGCCGGCGACGCAGACGATCATGGTCGCCAGCTCGAACAGGGTCGGCGGCGGGGCGCCGAGGAAGGTCTCGGCGAACCGGACCAGGAACGGGACCACGAGCGAGATCGAGGCCTTGAAGACCGCTCCCCTGAGATGGATCAGCTGGTGCTGCAGAACGTAGACCGGGACGTAGATCCCGACCCCGAGCAGGGCCAGCAGGCCCCAGTCCAGCCAGGTCAGCCGGGCCACGCCGCCGAGCTGGCCGGTGATCACCAGGAAGATGATCACGACCAGCGTGCCGATGCCGAAGATCCCGGGCAGCAGGTCCAGCGGGTCGTGACCCTTGGACAGCCGCGCATAGTGCTGCCCGTACGCGGCGATGGCGATCACCGCGATCACCGAGGCGATCACCCCGGACACCAGGGTCGAGCTCGGCAGATCGGGCCGGAGCGCGAAGCTCGTGGTGACGAAGAGCACCGCGCCGGCCGAGCCCGCCACGACGCCGGCCACCGCCGGCCAACTGGTCCGCTTGCGGAAGAACAGCACGCCGATCAGCAGCGACAGGCACGGCGTCGTCGCCAGCAGCAGATTGGGTACGGTCACGCCGACCAGCGAGATCGCCGTCAGCGAGCCGAGCGCGTAGATCGAGACGCCGAGCAGCCCGGACAACCCGAGCGACAGCGGCCTACGCCGGATCTGGTCGATCGAGCGGCGCAGCGCACCCTTGCCCCGGAAGGCCAACAGGCACAGGCCGAGCGCGCTGAACGCCGACCGCCCGGCCGCGACCACGGCCGGATCCGCTCGCCGTACCGCAAGGTCGGAGACCAGCCAGGTCAGCGCGAGCAGGATCGCCAGCGCCCCACTGATGATCAACGCCCGGGCCCACGACCCGCCGTGCCCTGAGCCCGTCCGCACACGCCCTGAGCCCGTCGAAGGGCCTTGGCCCGGTTCATCGGACCTGCCCTTCGACAAGCTCAGGGAACGATCAGGCATGTCAGACCTGGATCTCCTTGCCTTCCGCGGCAGAGGTGTAGACCGCGTCCAGGATCTTCATCATCTCGGCGCCCTGCCAGACCGGGGCGATGCTTTCCGCCTCGCCCAGGCAGGCGGCGACGAAGTTCTCGATCTCGTGGCTGAAGCCGTCGTCCAGGTTGAACGTGTCGAAGCCGATCCGCGGGGTCACGTTGAGCACGGTCTCGTGCTTCTCGGTGGCGATCTGCAGCTTCGGCTCCAGGTCGGCGCCGCCCTTGTCCCCGTACACCGAGACGGTGAGCGAGTCCTCGGTCGCGTGCAGCGAGAAGGACGCGTCCATCATCAGCGAGGCGCCGTTCTCGAACCTGATCAAGGCGTTGGCCATGTCCTCGACGTCGTTCAGCGTCGGGTCGTAGTCGGCGACCTTGTAGCGCGGCATGGTGGTGATGTTGGACCGGTTGCCGAGCTTCTCGTACGTGTTCGCGCTGACCGAGGTGACCCGCGGGTTACCCATCAGGTACCAGGCGAGGTCGATCACGTGGACGCCGATGTCGATCAACGGGCCGCCGCCGGAGATCGCCTTGTTGGCGAACCAGCCGCCCGGGTTGCCGACCCGACGGATGCAGCTCGCCTTGCCGTAGTAGAGATCGCCGAGCTCGCCCGCGTCGATGAACGACTTGAGCACCCGGCAGTTGGCCGAGTGCCGCCGGACGAAGCCGATCTGCAGAATTCGATCATGGGCGTTCACCACGTCCTCGAGCTTCTGCGCCTCGGCGTAGGTGCGGCTCATCGGCTTCTCGACCAGGACGTGCTTGCCGGCCTCGATCGCCGCGGCGGCGAGTTCGGCATGAGTGTTGTTCCAGGTGCAGATGCTCACCGCATCGACGTCCGGGTCGGCGAACAGTTCGGCGGGATCGCTGTAGGAGCGGGCGGCGCCCCACTGCTTGGCCACCGCGGTGGCCCGGTCGGCGTTGATGTCGCAGACCGCGAGCAACTCGGCCCGCGGGTTGCCCTGATAGGCCTTGAGGTGACAGCCGGCGATGCCGCCGGTGCCGACGACGCCGATCTTGACCTGCTGCATAAGGGTTTCTCCTTCGAGAATGGTGGGAGGCTCAGGCTTCTTCGTAGATGCGCTTGGCGTTGGCGACGCCGCGAGCACAGCCGATCAGGCAGTCCTCGTGGCCCTCGAACTCGATCGAGGCGTAGCCGTCGTAGCCGGATTCCTTGATCGACTTCGCGATGCTCCAGATGTCCAGGTCGCCGTTGCCGACGATGGCGCCGCGCAGGTACTTCCCGCCCCGGCTGCGGAACCAGCCCTCGCCGGGGTTCCGGTCGGCCGGCCGGATGTAGAAGTCCTTGAAGTGAACGATCATTGCGTACGGCAGGTTGGCCGGCACCGCGACCGTCGAGTCCTCGTCGACGCAGATGAAGTTGCCGACGTCCAGCGTGGTCTTGAAGTTGGGCTCGGCCACCGCATGCACGATGCGACGCACCCGGTCGCTGGCCTGGACGAAGAAGCCGTGGTTCTCCAGGCTGGTGGTGATCCCCTTGGTGGCCGCGTACTGCGCGATCTCCTTGCTGGCCTTGACGATCTTGGGCAGCGCCTCCTCGAAGGCCGGCGTGTCGTCGCCCTCGATGCCGGCGTGCCGGACGACGTCGTGCCGCATCAGCTTGATGCCGAGCCGCTCGGCCAGGTCGACGTGGGCCTTGACGCGCTCCACCTCGGCCGCGTTCTCCGCCTCGTCGCCGAGGAAGCTGGCCCCGATGGCCAGGTTGGACAGGGTCACGCCGCGGGTGCCGGCGTGCTCGGCGATCTTGTCGATGAAGCCGGGATCGCTGTCCGCGTTGGGCACCGGGCCGTCCGCGTTCGGGTAGATCGCGGCCAGTTCGAGGTGCTCGCCCTCGCTCTCGGCGACCCAGTCGATCACGTCGAACAGGGTCATCTCGCCGCTGCTGAGTTTCTGGTTGAAGCTGTAGGAGCTGAAGCCGAACTTCATCTGATCATCCTCGTGTTCTCTCGGTGGGTGGTCGGGGTGTCGGCCCAGGAACTCCAGCGTGCCGGTACGCCCGGCACGCCGAGGATCTCGGCCGAATGGGATTCGAAGGCGGAACCGAGCGCACCGCACAGGGTTCCCTCGGTGGACAGGTGCGCGGCTGCGACCTCCGGCTTGTCGTCGGTCATCAGGTCGTGGTGGACCGCCGCGGTCAGCGGCTCGATCAGCGTCTCGCCGGCCTGGGAGAGCCCGCCGCCGATGATGATCACCGACGGGTCGACGGTCAGGGCCAGGGTGGCGATCTTGGGGGCGATCTCGGCACAGAAGGCCTCGACCTCGGCGGCCGCCCGGTGATCACCGGCGCGGGCCAGGTCGAACACCTTCCGCCCCGTCCGTGCCGTACGCCAGCGCAACCGGCCGCGGACCGACGACTCGGTCCAGCGCATCCCGCGCAGGCTGCCGAGCTCCCCGGCCAGCCGGTGCCGGCCCTGCAGGATCGCCCCGTTCATGATCAACGCCGCCGAGATCCGGTGGCCCAACTGGAGGAAGACCAGGTCGTCGCCGTCAGAACGCAGCCGTTGCTCGGCCAGCGCGGCTAGTTTGATGTCGTTCTCCACCTGCACCGGGCAGCCGAGCGACCGCTCCAGCCGGGGCGCGAGGTCGAGACCGACCCAGTCCGGCACCGCGAGGCTGCGTGCCACCCGGCCGGCGGCGTCGAGGATGCCCGGCACCCCGATGCCGACCGCGCGCAGGGCGTCCGGCTCGGCCCCGGAGTCGGCGAGCGCGTCCCGGACGGTCTGCCGGACCGCGGCGATCCGGCCGGTACCCGTGGTCCCGCTCGGCACCCTGGTCTCGGCGAGGCCGGCCAGCCGGCCGGCCAGGTCGGCGACCCAGGCCCGGACCCGGCGGTCGCCGACGTCGATCCCGGCCACCCGGCCGGCGTCCGCAGCGAAGACGTACGCCCGCGCCGGCCGACCGGCGCCCGGGGCCTGCCGCGGACCGGCGGACCGGACCGGCCCGGAGCGGAGCAGGTCGGTGATCACGGCGTTGACGGTGGGCCGGGACAGCCCGGTCGCCACGGCGAGCTCGGCGATCGTCAACGGCCGAGCCTGGTCCCGCAGCACGGTCAGGCAGGCCGCCGCATTGGCCTGCCGGACGGCCGCGCCGGCGGGGTCCTCCGTTGACACGCGCGCTCCCGTGACGAATTGCGAAACCCGGTTTGTTAATTCCAAGCCTCGCATCCGCCGCGGCGCCGGTCAACAGCCCCCGGCGAATGATTCGCGCGAGGACGAATGAGAGCGGAACCTCCGCCCGTGACCCACACTGGGATCACGGACCAGAAGTGCGGGCGTTCCGGCGGAACGGCAGGGACGGAGGACGCGATGCGGCGCAGCAACCGGGGTCGGGCCGGCTGGGCAGGTCTGCTCGTGGCCGTGCTGACGGCGGCCGGGTGCGGAGTGGTCCCTGGGCTCCCGGCGGGCGGACCCTGCCCGGCGGGCTGGCAGTCTGCGGTGCTCTGGTCCACCGAGGGCGGCTGGTACAGCCAGCTCGCCTACGTCACCGGGGACGGTCGGATCGAGCGGCAGAACCTTCCGTACCTCGGCTTCGGGACGGCCTCGACCGCCGCCGTGGAGCGGTCCGGCCAGGAGGTGATCATGGCCTCCAACGGCTCGCCCTACTTCGGGCCACGGCATCTGATCAGCATCGACACGGCCCGCTGTTCGGTCACCGCCCACGGCGTCGAGGAGACCGGCGTCTGGAGCATCGAGTCCCGCGGCCAGGACGTCTACACGACCAACACGCTCAACTGGGAAGGGGTGATCCGGCGCCGCGACGCGAACCGTGCCGAGATGGCCAAGATCGCTCTGGAAGGCGTGATCCCGACGAAGCTGCTGGTGCACGGCGACCTGCTCTACGTGCTCGGCGCCAGCCTCGAGGACGACCGGACGATGATGCTGACCCTCGACGCCGAGACGCTGGCCGAGCAGACCCGTACCGTGTATCCCGAACACGGCTCCCCGTACGCGGCCGCGATCGTCGACGGCCGGCTCTACTACCCGGAGACGACCGTCAACGGCCGGGAGGGGACCCACCTGGTGGCGATCGACCTGGCGACCGGGCGACGGTCCCGAGTCGATCTTGGCTCGCCGGCGCCGTACCTGATGGTCGAGTCCGGCGAGCACCTCTACATCGGCCACACCTACATGCACCCGGGGTTCCGTGAGATGGCGGAGTACCGCTGGGTCACCCGCTTCCATCCCAGGACGGGAAAGATCGAGCGCTTCGAGGTCGGCGGCGGTCTCGATGCGATCGCGATCAAGGACCAGACCCTCTACGCCCTCAGTTCGCCGGACGATCAGGAGACCACGACCCTCCGCGCCTTCGACCTGCCCGCCGTGACGCTGCGCACCGAAGTCGTGATCCCGAAGCCGACCGGTCCCGGCCACTACTACACCAGCGCGATCATCCTCGGCGGGACCTGACCGCGACCGGTGTCAGTGGGATTCGCGGCCGACCGGGGCGCCGCTGGACCCGACCAGGAAGTCCAGGTCGGCGCCGGTGTCGGCCCCCATCACGTGGTCGACGTAGAGCTTCTCCCAGCCCCGAGTGGGCGCCGCCGTGGACGATGCGCCCGGCTCCGCGGCGCGGGCGGCGAGCTCCTCGTCGGAGACCTCGAGCACGAGCGTCCGGTTCGGTACGTCGAGCGTGATCATGTCGCCGTCGCGGACCAGGCCGAGCGGACCGCCGGCCGCCGCCTCCGGGGCGACGTGCAGCACGACGGTGCCGTACGCGGTGCCGCTCATCCGGGCGTCGCTGATCCGCACCATGTCCCGTACCCCTTGGCGGAGCACCTTCTGCGGCAGCGGCATGTTGCCGACCTCCGGCATCCCCGGGTAGCCGCGCGGGCCGCAACCCTGCAGCACCATGATCGAATCCGGCGTGATGTCGAGGTCCTCGTCGTCCAGCCGCGCGTGCAGGTCCTCGATGCTGTGGAAGACCACGGCCGGACCGCGGTGGGTGAGCAGCTCCGGCGAGGCGGCGGACGGCTTGATGATCGCGCCCTTCGGGGCCAGATTCCCCCGCAGGACGGCGATTCCGGCGTCCTCCAGGACCGGCTCGGTGACCGGCTTGATCACGTCGTCGTCGTAGATCGGCCGGTCACCGAGGTAGTCGACCAATGGCTTTCCGGTGACGGTGATCGCCTCCGGCCGCAGTTGGTCCTTGAGCTGGGCCAGGACGGCGAGCACGCCGCCGGCCCGGAACAGGTCGTCCATCAGGTGGGTGCCGGAGGGCTGCAGGTTGGCCAGCAGCGGGATCCGCTGGCCGATCTCGTCGAAGTCGGCCAGGGTGAGGTCGACGCCGAGCCGACCGGCCAGGGCGAGCAGGTGGACGACGGCGTTGGTCGAGCCGCCGACGCCGGCCACCGCGACGATCGCGTTGTGGAAGGCCGCCTTGGTCAGGATCTGGCTCGGCCGGCGGTCCTCCCGCACCATCTCGATGATCAACTTGCCGGTCGCGTGCGAGGTCGCCAGCAGGCGCGCGTCCGGCGCCGGGGTGCCGGCGACACCGGGGATGGTCATGCCGAGGGACTCGGCCACCACCGCCATCGTCGAGGCGGTCCCCATCGTGTTGCAGTGGCCCTTGCTCCTGAGCATGGCGGACTCGGAGTCGGTGAACTCCTGCGCGGACATCACGCCGGCGCGAACGTCCTCGCTGAGCCGCCAGACATCCGTACCGCAGCCGAGCGGCCGGCCCTTGAACGTGCCGGTCAGCGCGGGCCCGCCGGGCACCACGACCGCCGGCAGGTCGACCGATGCCGCCGCCATCAGCAGCGACGGGATCGTCTTGTCGCAGCCACCGAGCAGCACCAGGCCGTCGATCGGATTGGCGCGGAACATCTCCTCCATCGCCATCGCGGCCATGTTGCGCCAGAGCATCGCGGTCGGCCGGACCAGCGTCTCACCGAGCGACACCACGGGCAGGTTGAGCGGCACGCCGCCCGCCTCCAGGATGCCGTCCCGGACGCTGCTGGCCACCTCGTTGAGGTGCAGGTTGCACGGGGTCAGGTCGGACGCCGTGTTGGCGATCGCGATGTGCGGCTTCTCGCCGTCGAACGCGTCCAGCGGAAGCCCTCGGCGCATCCATGCACGGTGGATGTAGCCGTCCCGCTCCTGGCCGGCGTACCACTCCTGACTGCGTAGCGGGCCCATGTCACTGCCTCCACCATGAGATCGGAAACCTTCGGAGTGCGGAAAGCGCACGCCGAAACATTATCCGGCGCCGTCCGTCGACGTTGTCGCGGCTCCCCCGGTTCTAGGCTGCCGGGCATGCGCTTCGCGAACCTCGGCCCGGCCGGTCAGGTCGCGGCTCTGCCGTCCGCCGACGTCCTGGTCCTGCGTGGCGCACCGCCGCCGGCCGACCGCGACTACCGGTGGTTCTCCACCGGGCTCGGCGACGAGCAGCCGACGGTGATCGGCTTCGCTCCCGACGTCCTCGATCTGCACGGAATCTTCAGCGTGCCGGCGCGGGACGGCCGACTGACGGCCTGGACCCTGCGGTTGTGGCGGCCGGCGGACCAGGTGACCATCGTGTGCTGCGCCGCGGAGCTGGACCGGCTGCCGGCGGACGAGCGCCCGGGCGGGCTCAGGGTCTTGATCGACCGGCTGGCCGGTTACGGCGAGGGTACGGCCGTGTTCCTCGCCGGCGGGCTGTCACCGGCGGAGGCCGACCAACTGGCCGAGAGCGGTTGGCTGACCCGGATCGCGCCGGGCGAGCACCGGATGCTCGTCTCGCCCGGGATCATGATCACCGAGCACGACCCGGACCGGGGCACGGTGGACCTGGCGATCCGGCACCGGCGCCAGTTGATCAACGAGCGCGGGTGGACCGAGCCGGGTGCCGAGGTGATCCGGCTCGACTGGTGGTACCAGCCGGAGCGGTCCGTCCGGGTGCGCTGCGCCAGCTACGCCGAAGCCGATCGACGGCAGCAGACCGACCCCCTGGGCGGCGGCACGATCGCCCTGACCTACCAACTGCAGAACCCCGACGGCCGCCGACTGGAGACGACGACCTGGGCCGGCTCGGAGACGGCGGCGCTCCGGGAGGGCGACGTCGTCCTGTCCCGCCGGTTCGTCGTCCGCCAGTCGCAGCGCCGTACCCCCTTCGACACGGCCGCCGAGGCCCTGCGCTGTGCCTGGGCCTGGGACGCCGAGGACGTGGTCGAAGAACTCACCCTCGGCCACGACCCCGCGACGGCGGTGCAGCTCCCCGGCGACCGGGTACGGATCAGAGCCGACTGGCGCTGACCAAGATCAACGCTTCTCGCAGGCCACGCCGTCGTTGTCCCGGTCGAGGTCCCGCTCGCCCTTCCGCTTCGCCTTGCCGTCGTTGTAGCTGTAGACCTTGCTGTTGACGGTGAAGTTCTTGACCGGCTTGGACTTGCCCTTGACCTTGTCCTTGGCGCCCTTCTTGCCGACGCCGTGCGGATAGACCTTGTTCAGGGCAGCACAGTTCTTGTACGACTTCGGCTTCGGAGCCGCATCCGCCGG
Organism: Microlunatus sp. YIM B11417; assembly: GCF_059617205.1. Taxonomy (NCBI): domain Bacteria; kingdom Bacillati; phylum Actinomycetota; class Actinomycetes; order Propionibacteriales; family Propionibacteriaceae; genus Microlunatus; species Microlunatus sp. YIM B11417. The sequence continues at coordinate 300,030 of NZ_JCAMPJ010000002.1, read as the reverse complement.
CAGCACGGTGGTCCCGGCCAGCAGGGCCGAGGCCGCCGCCAGCCCGATGAGCGCGCGCTTGATCCGCATGAATCCCCCACATTCCCGGCAGGCCCGTATCGGCGGTCCCCACGACCGTCGCCCCTGCCCCGACCAGCAGTATGCGGTCGCTTCCCGCCGGCCGCGGGACCGTGTCCTGATCGTTACCCGGCCGAGATCAGGGCCAGACCTCGGCCCGATCGATGCTGATCACCGTCGAGGTCGACTCGGGGTTGCGTTGGCCGGTCACCCGGACCTTCACCACATGATCACCGGGCGGCAGCTGCGGCGTCCGGTAGTTCATCACCTGGCCCTGCCGCGGCGACGAGTAGAAGTCGTGCCGGGTCTCCGGGCCGTCGTCGATGGAGATCGCGGCGATGCCGTTGCCGACGTCGCGGACGCTGAACAGAGCCAGCTGGGTCCCGGTGAACCGGAAGGTCGCGGTGGCGTCGGTCTCGCCGCTCCAGTGATCATCTCCGCGATAGCACTGGTTGCCGCAGCCCGAGCCGGAGGACCAGGTGCCGCCGTACTCGACCTGGAAGGATCCGGTTCCGGTGTCGGTGTCGTTGATCGCCCGCGGCCCGGGTCCGGGATCCCCGGCGGGCAGCGGCAGATCCGTGCCGAGCGCCGCCGGAGCGCCGATCACCGGCAGTCCGGCATCGCTCCAGGTCACCTGCTGCGCCCGGGTGGTGCGCCATTCGTAGGTGTAGTCGCTGGTGTTCTTCGCGTGGTAGGCGATCCAGTCCTGGCTGCCGTCCGGGCTCTTGAAGAACGAATGGTGCCCGGGGCCGTACACGCCGGCCTCGTCGTTCCGGGTCAGGATCGGGTCCGGATAGGTGGTCCAGTTGCCCGGCACCATCGGGTCGCCGTCGGTCGGGATCGAGATCAGGTAGAGCGAGTAGTCGGGCTTGCCGGTGTCACAGGTCGAGTACGTCAGGAACAGCCGGTCCCCGTGCACGATCGAGGTCGGCCCCTCCCGTACCTCGGTGCACATGCCGGCGTCGACCGGCAGCGCGACCACCGGGCCGTCCGTCGTCCACGGGTTGATCATCTTCTGGATGTAGACCTGCTGCGGCCCGCCGCCGTGGCCGCGGCCGTTCATCGACCAGGTGAAGTACGGCTGGCCGTTCACCACGATAGGCTCGCCGTCGATCATGTACTGACCTTGATCGGCGATCTTGGCCTTGAACTCGTACGGACCCAGCGGGTCGTCGCCCTCCGACTCCAGCACGTACATCCGGTGATTGGCGTCGACCCCGTCGCTCGCCGTGTAGTAGATGTACCAGTGCGGCCGGCCGTCCGCGCCGTCGAACCGGTAGAGCGCCGGCGCCCAGATCTGGGTGCTCCGGCTCGGGTCGTCCTCGGCCCCGATCCAGACGTCGTGATCTTCGGCGGCCGGCAACTGCCCGATGCTCGGCGCCGCGTTGATCGTGAGCCGATCCCCGCGGGTCGTCATCAGGTAGTAGGTCCCGTCGTTCACCACCATGAACGGGTCGGCCCCGTTGTTCAGCGGAGCCCGGAACACGTTCTGCTGTTCGGCCCCGGCCGGCGGCGTCGGCAGCGCGCACGCGGCCAGCACCGCCAGGGACAGCACAGCGATCAGTCGGATCGGACGCATCATCGGGTCACCCTCCCGCACCTCGGCTGCCCTCATCCAACGCGAATCGGACCCATCGGGTCAAGAACCAACCACACGCGCACTGAGCTTGTCGAAGTGCCGGGGCCGATCCTGCCTGCCCTTCGACAAGCTCAGGGAACGTTGTGCCTCAGGGACGTTCGGTCTCCCAGGCCACCGTCTCGCGGGTGATCTCGTCCGCGCCGCGAGCGCTGGTCCGGGCAGCGACCGGCGGGTGGTCGGCCGTCTGCTGCAGGCCACGCTCACCGTCGACGATCTTGTACGAACGCCGCGTGAACACCGCCTGATCGGCCACCGAGACCTTCGGCAGGCAACGGAAATCGGCGTCCAGCCGATCGGCGGTGATCGTGGTGTTCACGTACCCGCGCAGGTTGTTCTGGAACTTGAGGTGCTGGTTCCAGCCGAGCCACGGGTGCGGCGTCGCCGAGTCCGCGCCGTCGCCGCCGGAGGTGATCGACGAGCAGACCAGCTCCGACCCGACCACGGCGCCGTCAGGGTCGTCGTAGTCGATCTTGAGGTCGGAGGCCCAGTGCGCGTGCACGTCGCCGGTCAGCACCACCGGATTGCGGACGCCGGCGTCGACCCAGCCGCGGGTGATCCGTTCCCGGGAGGCCTGGTAGCCGTCCCAGCCGTCCATCGAGACCGTCTTGATGTCGGGCGAGACGTTGTTGTCGCGTTGGGCGAAGAACACCTGCTGGCCGACGATGTCCCAGCGCGCCCTCGACTGCCGGAAGCCGTCCAGCAGCCAGGCCTCCTGTTCGTCGCCGGTGATCGTCCGGGCCGGGTCGACCGCCTCAGGGCAGTCGGTCCGGTAGCCGTCGCCGCACCCTTGATCATCGCGGTACTGCCGGGTGTCGAGCATGTGGAACGTGGCCAGGTTGCCCCACTGCACCCGGCGGTAGAGCAGCATGTCGATGCCCTCCGGCGCCGAACTGGGCCGCAGCGGCATGTTCTCGTAGTAGGCCCGGAACGCGGCGGCCCGCCGTTCCAGGTACGCGGGTCCGGCCTCGGCCGGCTTCTCCGGCATCTCGTCGGCCCAGTTGTTGTCCAGTTCATGATCGTCCCAGACCACCAGCCAGGGCGCGATCGCGTGCGCTGCCTGCAGATCGGGATCCGCCTTGTACTGCGCGTGCCGCTGCCGGTACGTGGCGAGGTCGGTGGTCTCCGGGCCGGCATGATCACGAACGTTGCCGCCCGGCGCGACGTAGGCGCCGGCCTTGTACTCGTACTGGTAGTCGCCCAGGTGCAAGATCAACTCGGGCTGGTCCTCGGCCAGCCGCCGGTAGGCGGTGAACCAGCCGTGCTCGTACTGGGAGCAGGAGACGAACGACATCGCCAACGACGCCGGCGACTCGTCCCGCCCCGGCGCGGTCCGGGTCAACGCGGGCTCCGAGGTGTGGGTGCCCTGCCGGAACCGGTACCAGTACTCGCGGCCCGGCTGCAGCCCGGTCACTTCGACGTGCACCGCGTGACCGAACTCGGGCCTGGCCACGGCCCGGCCGGACTTGATCACTTTCCGGAAGCCGGAGTCGGTGGCCACCTGCCAGAGCAGGTCGTAGTCGCGCTCGGGCATCCCGCCGCGTCCGTCGCCGGCCAGCGGGTCCAGCGCGAGCCTGGTCCACAGGATCACGCTGGTCGACCACGGGTCACCGGAGGCGACCCCGAGCGTGAACGGATTCTGCCGCGGTGTCGGCGCCGCGGCCGCACCCCTGGTCGAGAAGGCCAGGGCCGCGGTGGTCGCGGTGGCCAGTCCGGTCTTGATCAGCGTACGGCGCGAAGGCCCCCGAGAAGTCCCCATGGGCCCACGGTGCGCCTCCAGTCCGACGCCTGGAGGTCACCGGGATGACCGCCGGGTGACCGACAGCCGACCATTCGGGAAAGCGCTCGCCCTACCCGAGGTCGCCGTTGATCAACTCGTCGTCGGTGACCTGGCGACCGGAGTCGACCAGCGCGCCGAGCGCGTCGCCGTGGTCCCAGTCGTTGACGTTCATGGCGGCGCTGACCACGCCGTCACGGACCCAGAACGCGATGAACTCACGGCTCGCCAGGTCGCCCCGGACCACCAGTCGATCATGGTCGGGATCGGCCAGGCCGCGGTACTCGCAGCCCAGGTCGTACTGATCGGTGAAGAAGTACGGACTCGCCTGGTACGGCTCGTCCGAGCCGAGGATGATCTTGGCCACCTGGGCGCCCTGGTCCTTCGCGTTGGCCCAGTGCTCCACCCGGACCCGGCGGCCGTACCGCGGATGATCATGGGCGGCCACGTCACCGATCGCGTACACGTCGGGAACGGAGGTACGCAGTTGCGGATCGACCGCGATCCCGCCGTCGGCCAACTCCAGCCCGGCCGCCTCGGCCAGCCCGAGGTTCGGTGCCGCACCGACCCCGAGCACCACCGTCGTGGCCGCCACGACACTGCCGTCACCGAGCCGCACGCCGCTGACCGTACCCTCGCCCTCGAAACCCGCCACCGCGGCACCGAGCCGCAGGTCGACACCGTGCTCACGGTGCAACTCGCCGAACACACCACCGATCTGCTCACCGAGCACCCGGACCAACGGCTGCGCCTCCGGCGCGATCATGGTCACCGCGGCACCCCGACTGCGGGCCGCCGCAGCCGCCTCACAACCGATCCAACCGGCCCCGATCACCGCGACCGGACCGCCGGCGGCGATCCGTTCCCGCAGCACCAACGCGTCGTCCAGGGTGCGCAGCGTCAGCACCCCGTCGAGCTCACCGCCGGGCAGGCTCAACCGGCGCGGCGACGAACCGGTCGCAATGATCAACTTCTGGTACGGATACTCGGCCGACCCCGCCGTGACGACCCGGCGCTCGGTGTCGATCGCCGTCGCCGTCGTCCCCGGCAGCCAGCTGACCGCCTGGTCGAAGAAACCGTCCTCGCCGACCCAGTCCGGCTCGTCGGCGTCGCCGAGCAGCAACGCCTTGGACAACGGTGGTCGCTCGTACGGCCGGTGGGTCTCGGTGCCCAGCAGCGTGATCTCGCCCTGATAGCCGCCCTCGCGCAGGGCCACGGCTGCACCGCCGCCGGCCAGAGAGGCTCCGATGATGACGATCGATTCCGTCGAGTTAGCCATGGCCGCCATTCTGGTCCACCCGCCCGCCGCGGGCCACGGCGGGCCGGGTGATAATTCCTGCCATGCCTGATAACTCCGCCCCCGTCGTCGAGGGCCTGGCCGGCTTGATCGATTCCGGCACCGAGGTCGAGCGCCTCTGGACCGGTGCCATCTGGTCCGAGGGCCCGGTCTGGCTGCCGGAACTGCGCGCCGTCCGCTGGAGCGACATCTGGAACAACCGGATCCTGCAGTTCCACGCCGACGACGGCACGACGACCGTCTATTCCGACGCCGCCGAGTTCACCAACGGCCGGACGCTGGACCGGCAGGGCCGGGTGGTCCAGTGCTCGCACGGCCGCCGCCGGGTCGAACGTGATCATGACGGCGAGGTCACCGGGATCGTCGAGCAGTGGAACGGGCATCGGTTCAATTCGCCGAACGACGTGATCGTCGCCCGGGACGGCTCGCTCTGGTTCACCGACCCCGCGTACGGGATCACGATCCCGGAGGAGGGCCACCCCGGCGAGCGGGAGTACCGCGATCAGTACGTGTTCCGGCACGACGAGGCAACCGGTGAGACCCGTCCGGTGATCATGGACGTCGAGGCCCCGAACGGACTCGCCTTCTCACCCGACGAGAAGATCATCTACGTCGCCGATTCGTCCGGCTCGGGCACCGGGATCCATCCCGGCGTCGGGAACGCCCACATCCGCGCGTACGACCTCGTCGACGGGAGGTGCAAGAACGGGCGCACCGTGATCACGATCGACGACAAGGTGCCGGACGGCCTCCGGGTCGACACCGACGGCAACCTGTGGACCTCGACCGGCTACGGCGTCGGCGTCTTCGACCCGGCCGGCCGGCAGCTCGGTGCGATCCGGCTGCCGGAGACCGCGGCCAACCTCTGCTTCGGCGGCCCGGACGGCACCGACCTCTACATCACCGCGACCACCAGCCTCTACCGGGTCGCGACCAACGCGCGCGACGCCGCCGCCTGATCGGTCCGCCGATGCAGTTACGGATGCGCCGGCCGGACCTGGACGACCTGCCGCCGCTTCCGGCCGGCGTCGATCGAGCCGCCGGGGCCGACGCCGACGGCCTGGCCCGGTTGCTCGACGCCGCGTTCACGAAGGCGTGGACGCCGGACCGGGTCCGCCGCGAACTGCTGGACGAGCCCGAGGTCCGAGACACCTATCTGGTCCGTCGCGGCCGGCTCGCGGTGGCCACGGCGTCCGCCCTGGTCCGGGCCGACCAGCCGGACGTCGGGATCCTGCACTGGGTCGCGAGCGATCCGGCGTTGCGCGGCCGCGGGCTCGGCCTGACCGTGACCCTGGCCGTCCTGCACCGGTTCGCGGCAGACGGCCTCGCGGCGAGCATCCTGCACACCGACGACGACCGGCTGCCCGCGATCTCCGCGTACCTGCGCCTCGGCTACGTACCGGAGTATCCGGACCCGCGACACCTGGGCCGCTGGTCCCGGATCTTCCGTCGGCTCAGCCTGCGCCGAACCTCCCGGTGATCATCCGTCGAGACTGACCACCGTACGGAAGCCGGCGTTGCCCATCGACGAGTCCGGGGTGTTGGAGGACCGGGCCGCGTTGCGGTAGCGGTTGCAGTACGAGTCGTGGCAGAGGTACGAGCCGCCGCGCAGCACCCGGCCCCGCCCGGCCGGCGGTCCCTTCGGGTCGGTGGCCGGCGAAGCCCTGTAGTACAAGGGATCGAACCAGTCGGCGCACCATTCCCAGACGTTGCCCACCGTCTGCCACAGCCCGAAGCCGTTCGGTTGGTAGCTGCGCACCGGGGCCGTGGTCAGCCAGCCGTCCTGCTCGGTGTTGATCTTGGGGAAGGTTCCCTGCCAGATGTTGCAGGCCCAGTCCTCGGTGTCCAGTTCGTCGCCCCAGGGGTAGCGGTCGCCCTCGACCCCGCCGCGCGACGCGTACTCCCACTCGGCCTCCGTCGGCAGCCGTCGCTTGGCCCAGCGGCAGTAGGTCCGGGCGTCGGTCCAGCTGATGTGCGTCACCGGATGATCATCGAGGCCGTCCAGGTCGGACAGCGGCCCGCCGGGATGGCGCCAGTCGGCACCGCGGACGCCGATCCACCACGGAGTGCCGTCGGCGTTGCTCATGATCTGACTCGGCTTGGCCTGCACCGCGAGGTGGAAGACCGCCGAGAACCCGAACATCTCCGCATCGGTCCGGTAGCCGGTCGCCTCGACGAACCGGGCGTAGTCGGCATTGGTCACCGAGGTGACGTCGATCGAGAACGGGGACAGGGTGACCTGGTGCACCGGGGTCTCGCCGTCGGCGGCCAGCCCGTCGCCGTGTTGATCACCCATGGTGAACGTGCCGCCGGGCAGCTCGGCCTGCTCGATCAGGTGCCGCCCGTCGGCCGGGACGACCGTGGATCTGCGGCCCTCGGGCTTCGCATCGGCCGGACGCCCGGTCGCGCAGCAGTGGTCGCTCATGATCGTCCTCGGGGTCGTACCGCGAGGCCGGCGATCCGGACCGCCAGCCGGCGCGGGATGATCCGGTTCGCCTGGGCTGTGATCAGGTTCCGCCAGCCCGGGACGACGACGGCCTGGCCTCGTCGGTAGCCGGCCAGCCCCTGCGCGACCACCCGGTCGGCACTGAGCCGCTGGCCGAACGCCGCGTCGGTGGAGCCGACCTGATCCCAGAAGCCGGTCATCACCGGCCCCGGGCAGAGCGCGGTCACCGTCACGCCCTTGCCCTGGAGTTCGTCGTGCAGCGCCTGGCTGAACGAGAGCACGAACGCCTTGCTCGCGGCGTACGCGGCCAGGTAGGGCGTCGGCTGGAAGGCGGCCGTCGAAGCGACGTTGATCATGCCACCCTGGCCGCGGCGGACCAGTTGCGGCGCGATCCCCTGGGCCAGGTCGGCCAGCGCCACCACACACACCTGAAGTTGATCATGCTGCCCGGCCGGGTCCAGCGCCTCGTACGGGCCGTGCTGGGCGAAGCCGGCGTTGTTGATCAGAAGGTCGACGTCGAGCTCATTGAGCTGCTTCACCAGGTCGGACACCGAGGACGGCTCGGCGAGGTCGGCGACCAGCGGCCGGGCCGTCACCCCGAACCGGCCGGCGAGCTCCGTCGCCTGGCCCTCCAGCGCCGTCTCGTTGCGGCCGACCAGGAGGAGGTTCCGGCCCTCGGCGGCCAGGGCCCGGGCGAAACGGGCGCCGAGCCCGCCGGTGGCCCCGGTGATCACGACCCAGCCCCCTGCTGCGGTGGACCCGTCGGACGTGGACATGCGGACGAGCTTAACCCGCGCCCCTCAGAGCTGGCCCTGGTACATCCCGACCCGGGCCAGCGGCTCCACGAGTTCCCGTTCCTCGTAGGAGAGATGGGACCGCAGCGTGTCCGTGAGCCGGTCCACCGCGTGCTGCAGCTCGGTGAACTCGCCGGGCGCCTTCAGATGCTCGACCAGCCGGCGGTCCAGTTCCTCGAGCACCTCGTGGATGACCTGGTGCTCCTCGCCGAGCCGGTCCAGCACCGGCGCCAGCTCCGGATCCGCGCTGCGCAGGTGCGGGAACATGCTGCGGTCCTCGATCGTGTGGTGCTGGGTGACCACCCGGCAGTAGGACGCGCAATAGGCGCCGATCGCCCAGTTGTTCTGCCGCATGGTCAGGTCGTTGATCACCGAGCGGGCCCGGGAGGCCTCGATCGTGCCCTGCTTCACCTGCTGGACCAGATCGCGGACGGTCTCCAGCTCCTGCCGCAGGTGATCATGGACGTCGATCAGGTGCTGGCTGACCGCGCTGCCCTGCCGGTCGTACTCCTGCTCCGGAGCGACGGCGCGGTGCGGCCGGGTGGACTCGTCCCACGGTTGTTCGACCAGGAGCCGGCTGCCGTCGTCCGGAGTCGGGTGGACGCCGAGCCGGTCGAACACGTCGCCGCTCGTCGCGTCAACCGGACCAGGGCCCGCAGCGGGCGGCGGCAGGTCCGGGCCGGCACCGCCGCCACGACGGGCCGCGGCGACGAGCTCCCGTACGGCAGGGGCGGTCTCGGCAGCGAACCGGCGCAGGAGATTCGGGTCGTCGACCGTGATGATGAAGGTGCCGATGCCCTCGGTCAGGGCCAGCTCGGCCAGTTCCTCGGGCCGGGTCCGGTCCAGGTTGAGCAGCCGGCGGATGTCGCTCGGCGCCCGGCCGGCGGCCTCCGCGGCCTCGTCGATGATCTTGTTGCCGCGGGTGAGATCGCCCGGCTGCAGGTACGACAGCGACGGCAGCCAGCCGTCGGCGGACCGGCCGGTCAGCTCGAGCATCCGCGGCTTGTAGGCACCGAGCCAGATGCCGATCCGATGCGCCGGTGCCGGGCCGCGCTTCGCGCCCTCGACGTGGTAGACCCTGCCCCGCACCCGGACCCCGCCGCGTTGCTCGGTGTCCCACAGCTCGCGCATGATCAGGATCGCCTCGTCCACGGCGGCGACCGCCTCGCCGGGCGTCCGCTGCTCGCCGCCCATGGCCTTGATCGGTTCCCAGAAGCCGCCCGCGCCGAGGCCCAGCTCGATCCGACCGCCGGACAGCCGGTCCAGGCTGGCGATGCTGCGGGCCAGCACCGACGGCGGCCGCAACGGCAGGTTGAGCACGTTGCCGGCCAGACTGATCCGCTCGGTCCGGGCGGCGACGTAACTGATCAAGGTCCAGGTGTCCAGGAACGCCGGCTGGTACGGATGGTCCTGGAAGGTGACCAGGTCGAGGCCGTCCTGCTCGGCCAGCCGGACCAGATCGACCACCCGGTCCGGGTCACCGGCGTCCGGGGTCAGGAATCCGCCGAACTTCAGCTCGTGCCCGTAGTCCGTCATGCCTCGCCGCCTCCATGGTGATACGTCAACCTTCGTACGGAATGGATGATACATCAACCATCCTGCGGTAGGCTGTGGCCATGGCTCGCGGTGCGCCCCTGACCCCGGCCCAGGTCGCGGCCTGGCGCCGGTTCCATCGCATGCAGGCGCAACTCATCGGCGTGCTCGGGCGCGAGCTGGCGCAGGCGACCGGACTGTCCGAGGCAGACCACGAGGTGCTGACCGCCCTCGCCGAGGCACCGAAGGGAACCCTGCGGGCACGGGATCTGCGCTGGGAGTTGGCCTGGGAGAAGAGCCGGCTGTCGCACCAGCTGCGGCGGATGGAGCAGCGCGGCCTGGTCCGCCGCACCGAGTGCACCGAGGACTCGCGGGGCACCGTCATCGTGATCACCGCCGCCGGCCGGACGGCCCGCCGCAACGCCGACCGGTTCCAGCAGGAGCGCATCCGGGTCCATCTGGTCGACGCCCTCGACCCGGCCCAGCTCGAGGCCCTGGGCGAGATCAGCGAGGTCGTCCTGCACCGGTTGGGCATCGCCTGCACCGAAGCCCGCGCCGCCGAATCATCCTGACCCATCCCGACCCACCCTGATCCGCCGACCCGGTCAGTCGCACCGGGAGGGATCCAGCCCAGGATCAGAAATGAGTCGCGAGGCCGAAGGCACGCCGCAACTGTGCCATGTCGTGCCGGTCGCGCTCGGCCGGTTCGTAGCCCTGATGGAACCGGACCTGCTGTTCGGCGGACAGGCACGGCACCGGAGTCTCGTTGATCATGCCGGTGACGAAGCAGTCGGCCGGGTAGTGGAACGGACGGTCGGGATCCGGTGACGCCTGCTCCGCCGAACCGTCCGGGGCGAACACCAGCGGATGCAGGTCGAGCTCGCGACCGTCGGGATGCGCCATGACGAACCGGATCGGGTACCAGTCGAGGCCGCGGACGAAGCCCGCCTCGGCGAGCACCGCCAGCAGTGCCGGCTCCTGGTCCCGTCGGTGCATCAGATCAAGATCACGATGATCACGGGTCTGCCGGCCGACCAGCGCATCGATCCCCCAGCCGCCGCCGATCCACACCGCCGCCTCGGCGCTCCGGGCCACTGCCAGGACGCCCAGCACCTCGTCCGCCGTCATCACGGCGACCACGCTACCGGCCCCTGATCATGACCGCGGTACCGGACGGATCGCCGGGGTGACGGACCCGGAGGACGCCGGCCGCCGCGTCATGATCCCAGTCCGTGCCGGCGGCACCGTCGATCAGGATCTCGGCCGGGCGCTCGGTCACGCGCAGTGCCGTGATCACCGCGATCCCGGTCGGTGCCTCGCAGACGTACCCGATCCGGCCGTCGTCGATCTCATGATCACGAAGCCGGCCGGCCGAAGCGAGCAGCTGGCCGGGCCGCGGTTCATGATCGAGATCGCGGAGCCAGACCACGTCACCGGGTGACACCGTTCGCTCGGTGATCACCGGAAGGGTCGGGTCCAGCAGATCGAGGTAGCGCCCGGTGAGGGGCGTCGACTCGGTCGCCTCGGACAGCACCGCGCCGATCAGGTACGGGCCGCGACGGACCGAGAGCCAACCGCCGGAGTGCCACGCCTGCCCGGCGGCCGCGGCGAGTCCGCGCAGGACGGCCACCAGCTCGGCGGCCGCCTCGGGGCTGTCGGTGAAGCCGGCCGGGTCCGCGGACACGAACCGTACCCAGCCGTTGCCGACCGGCACGGGCTCCACCGTTCCATGATCGACACCGAGCACATCGGCCAGGTGGTGGCCGGGTGTCGGATACCGGCCGGTCCACCAGGACCTGATCCCGTGGTACGGATCCGCGCCGTCGCCGACGAAGAGCAGGGCACCGCCGTGGCGCACCCAGCCGGCCAGGATCTCGTTGATCACCGGCAGTCGCGGCTTCTGGAACTCGTAGCTGAGCACGATCAGGTCATGATCATCGAGCGCGCTCGGGTCGTCCAGCAGCCGCTCCAGCTGAATCGGCACCACCCGCTGACCGTCGAACAACGGCGGCAGCGCGAGGCCGTAGAACGCGGAGAAGTCGAGCAGCCGCCGGGACTCCGCGGTCGGCTCACCCTGCAGGCCGTCGTACTTCTCGCCGGAACCGCCACCCGGCAGCCAGCGTTGGAACATCGCCGTGTCCGACAGCGGCACGCCGATCCGAAGCCCCTCGGCCGCAGCCGGTGCCGGCTGCTCAAGATCGCGGAGACTCTGCATGGTGATCAGATACGAGGTCGCGTAGTCCGCCGGGATCGACACTCGTTCGTCGCTGCCGTCGCGGCGGTAGCGCCCCGTGAAGACCCGGCGCGGCCACGGCGTCACCTCGAACCGGTCCACCCCGGGATGCAACAGCGAGGCGACCAGCGTCCGGTGGTAGTTGGCCCGGTAGTCCTCCCAGGTCCGGCCCGGATGATCTTCGATCGGGTCGTGCAGGAACCAGAGGGTGCGGTCCGTGCCGCGCGTGAGGTCCTGCGCGATCCCGTACTCCAGGAAGGCCGTCTCGAAGGTCCGTTCGGCGTGCCGGCCGGCGTGGACGTTCGGCGTCCGTGACGTGCCGGTCCAGACCTGGGCGATGGCGCCGTGGACGGCGGGAAGCTCGCGGAGCCGCGACTCCGGGCTGACGATCTGCCATTGGGTGTAGTTGAGCAGGCTGTGCGTCGGGACGTAACAGCGAAGCTCCCGGCCCCGTTGCAACGCCCGGTCGCGGAGCACCGTGGTGACCCGGTCGAGGCTGCGGGTCAGCAGGTGCTGCATCAGCTGACCGGACCGGTAGTGCGCCTCGACCGAGGAGTGCGGCGGCTGCCACGGTTCGCGGTAGTAGGCGAGCCATTCGCGGCGGAACGATGCGGCATAGCCGCCGCGGGCCCAGAACTCGGGCTCCTCGAGGTGCAGCCCGTCAAGATCAAGATCGACGATCGGTGCAAGCTTCTCGATCAGGTATTCGGTGAAGCTGATCGTCGGCACCAGGTAGGGGATGTCGGCGCTCTCGCCGTGCAGGATGGGTCGGCCTTCGGCGTCGGTCTGCGCGTCCGACCAGTGATCGGTGCCGTCCCAGCGGCCGTCCAGATAGTCCTGGTACTGCCCCCACGAGATGCCGGTCATCAGATGCACCCGGTAGCCGGCCTCACGCCATCGGGCGATCCGGTCGGCGGTGGTGTCGTTGAGCCCGTACACCATGACGAAGTCGGTCCGAAGATCGATGCGCGGATCGTACGGTGCGCTTTCCTGGAATCCGGTCGCTTCGCGTGATCGCGAATCCATGTCGAGTCCCCTCGTCGGTCCGTCGGCAGCACCATTCTCCCGGTCGTCCGCCGATCGCAGCGGTCCGGGGGACGGCTCGACCCCTCGACGGATGCCGTGATTGGGCGCACGATGGGTTCTTCAGCACTCGGGGACGTCAGGAAATCAGGGGATCTGGGATTGAGGGGTTCAGCGGAATCATGACTCACGACGTTTGGCAGGAGAGGGCACGCGACCACCTGTTGCTGCACTTCTCCAAACAACGGATCGACGACCTGCTGGTGATCGAGCGGGGCGACGGGCCGTATGTGTTCGACACCGAAGGGCGGCGCTACATCGACTCGCTGTCCAGCTTGTTCTGTGCACAGCTCGGTTATTCGTACGGCGAGGAGATGGCGGAGGCGGCCAGTCGGCAGCTCAGCACGCTCGCCTTCCACACGACCTGGGCGACCGCCCATCCGACCGCGATCGAGCTGGCCGAGGCGATCGCGGCCCGGGCACCGGCCGAGGACTACCGGGTGTTCTTCACCAGCGGCGGCTCGGAATCGGTGGAGGCCGCCTGGAAGCTGGCTCGGGAACACTTCATCGCGATCGGGCAGCCGCAACGGACCAAGGCCATCGCCCGCAAGACCGCCTATCACGGGGTGACCCTCGGCGCGTTGTCCTTCACCGGGCTGCCGAACTACGCGGCCGGTTTCGGGCCGTCGCCGATCGAGGTCACCCACGTCTCCAACACGAACGCCTATCGTGCCCCGGACGGCACCGACCCGGTCGCGTTCCGAGATCGGCTGCTGGCCGAGATCGAGCATGCGGTGATCGACGCCGGACCGGACACCGTCGCCATGATCATCGCAGAACCGGTGCAGAACGCGGGTGGCTGTCTGGTGCCGCCACCCGGGTACTGGGCCGGCCTGCGCCGGATCGCCGACCGTTACGGCATCCTGTTGATGGCGGACGAAGTGATCACCGGTTTCGGCCGGCTCGGCGAATGGTTCGGCATCACCGCCGAGTCCATCGCGCCGGACCTGATCAGCGTTGCGAAGGGCCTCACGTCGGCGTACGCACCGATGGGTGGCGTGCTCGCCCGCTCCCGGGTCACCGATCCCATGATCACCACGGATTCACCGTTCCGGCACGGCATCACGTTCGGCGGGCACCCGTTGAGCGCCGCGATCGCGTTGCGCAACATCGAGATCTTCGAACGGGACCGGATCCTGGAGAACGTACGCGGACAGTCCCCGCACCTCGCCGCCGAACTCCTCGCCCTGCGTTCGCTGCCGATCGTCGGCGATGTCCGCGGCTCCGGGTTCTTCTGGGCCGTCGAGCTGGTCAAGGACGAACGCGGCGCCCGCTTCGACCAGGCCGAACGCGACTTCCTGCTCCGCAGCTATCTCCCCCGCCGCCTCCGAGCCGCCGGCCTGATCGCCCGCCCGGACGACCGAGGCGACAGCGTCGTCCAGATCGCCCCACCCTTGATCAGCGACCGCGCCCTCCTCGACGAGATCGTCGCCCGTCTCGGCGACGTCCTCGAAGACGCCGGCCACGAGATGCGGCTGACCAGAACGCGAACCCCCGCCCAGGTGGGCTGACCCGGGCGTTCGTCGCGGGAGACGCCGTGCCCTGAGCCTGTCGAAGGGCACGGCCCGATCCGCCTCCTGAGCGCAGCGGTCCGGCACCAAGATCACGGTGCCGGGCCGGTGCGAGATCATGAGTACGTCGAGGGGTCAGCGCCAGCTGCGTTGCCCACCGCTGGAAGATCCCGAGACGGGCCGGCGTGCACCGGTCGTTCAGGGCCGGCCACGCGCCGACGGCTTCCCTGACACCAGGCCCAGATGCCGGGTGGCGGCCGTTCGATTCGTCAGCACATCTGTTCGCGGGGGGGTAAGCCCACGGCCATCGGGCGGATCCAGCGCGCAGTGCCAAGTCCTGACAGCGGGGTTATTGGGTTCGGCCGGGAACTCGCTGGATTGGCCCACCCTCCGAACCGTTGCCTACCTGCAGGCGGCGGCCCAGAGGGCGTGGGCGACCGGTCCGGTACCAAGATCATGGGTGCCGGAACGGTTCGTCAGATACACGTTGCCGTGCGGTGACCGGAAGATCATCGTGGTGGGATCAGGCCTGCGACGGCGCCAACCGCCATGGGTCACTGCGCGATGCTCCACACGGGCCAGCGGTGAGAGCTTGTCGACTCGGGTCTGGCCAGGCGATCCATTCGGCTGATAGGGATCGGTGTGATCAAGATCCAGCTTGCGAGTCGCGGTCGACCACGGGAACGCACTGCTCGGCTGCCGCAACAGCACATGATCACGAACCCGAGCCGGAATCTCATAGGCATCGACCGGCGGCGGCACATCGTTCAGATCGATCACCGGCCGCACCACCACCCGATCATGAATCAGCCACTCACCAACAACGCTCTTCAAAGCCGGCCCGACCCCGGGCACGCGGCACACACCCTCGGCCTGCGCTAGCTCCTCGGCCGCGATGTGCACCACCACCGTCGACGTGGGCGCCAGAACCGTCGGGTCAAGCTTGGCCACGAGCCGTTCGACCGCCGCCTCGAAGATCGCCGACTCGACCTCCACCAGGTCCGGGCGATCCCGCAGGGCCGGATGAACCTCGGTCTCCTCCACCACCAGGTCCGGCTCATCCTCGGGCGTTAGTGCCGCGACAGCCTCAGCGAGATCGTTGTCGAACAGGTCCGGCTGCCGGCGGCGCGCCCGCAACCTGGTGATCGCGCCGACATCCCCCAACAAGCCGAACGCCTCGGCCCTACGCTCGTCAGCGCTGCCTCGGTCAGGCAATCGGCCAACTCCTGGACCTGGGCATACAGCTTGAGCGCCGCGAGCGGCTCCAACCGCCCGAAGACGGCTTTGTGCCCGTTGTCGTCGGTCTGTGACAACCACACCCCGCGCTGTTTACGGCGAGCCTCATAATCAGCCCGGGCCCGGTCACTGTCGACCCGCAGCATCTCCGCCTCGGCCGCGTCCCGGAGCTTCCCGAACGGCTGCGTCCCGGCGAACCACGCCACCGCTCGATCCACCTGCGCCGCCTGCGCGATGGTCAGGTGGTGGGTCAGGCGGGCGATCTTGCAGGCCTGCCACTCCTCCACCTCACAGCGCAGCGTCTTCGCCCACAACAAAGGCAACCTGTGCCGCAGATCGAGCACGTCACCGATGAACAACATCCCTGCTCCGCTGCTCTTGCCGATCTTGGCCAAGAACTCCAACATCGCCAGATCGTTCACCGCCGGCGTGCCCTCACCACCCGGCCGGACCGCCTGCGCCAACCCGGGCCCGTGATCTGTGATCGACTCCGCCGGATGCGCATCCACCCAGGCCGCGGTCCAGACCAGCAGTTCGTTCGCCGCCGCGATCCGGGCACGCCGCAACCCGCCCGCAGCTTTCAGGATGTCGGCGGTGCCGTACCCGGCAGCCTTCGCCTCCAACGATTCGAACATGTGCACTATTCTACTTCATTGGACCGACAGAAACCCTACAAAACAAGAGATCTTGAAGAACACTGTGCTGCCCGAGTGGACTCGCGGTCTCGGCGAACTCGACCGCTCAGCGCTCGTAGCCAGGCTGATCCCGAATGTTCGATCCCGAGGTCGCGACGAACTGATCAACACGATGGCAAGAGTCGCGGCATCTCGGGGGGTCCGGGCTAGGACGGCGAAAGCCGGGTGGGATTCGCTTACCCCGTGATGCCGGGTTGGACCGGACACGCCAACTCTGGCCGAAGGCGTTGCGAAGCCTCGAAACGGTGAGGTGTCCGACCTCCAACTCGTCGCCGTGGGCGTTGACGATGGCGTCACCCAGGTGCTCGGTGATAGAACGGCACGGTGATGTGTCGAGCTAACTAGCCCGCGCGAAGAGGTTTCCTCACGCTGCGGGCACACACGGATTGCGTTCCCCGTAGGCCAGTCTCGGGCCGGACCTCGGGATGTCTCAGCGTGCTCACCCACCATCACCTGAAAGTGACTTGATCTTGTTCGACGCATCACCCGACCGATCCTTCGACGAACTCTTCGACGAGGCTGTGTCCGCGCCCATCGAGGGCTGGGACTTCTCCTTCAACCGCGATCGCACCGTTGATCAACCGCTGCCCTGGAGCTATCAGGACCTCGCGCGCCCGATGGTCAGCGGGCGGGCAGAGTCCTGGACATCAATACCGGCGGAGGCGAGATCTTCGGTTCGCTTCGGCCGCCGGCGGGGAGCGTCGCGGTCGAGCCGCACGCTCCGAACGTCGCCGTCGCCGCAGCACGGCTGGGACCGCTCGGCATCCAGGTGATCGAACGGCCGACACCCCGACTTCCGGTCGGCGACGGCGAGTTCGATTTGGTCCTCAACCGCCACGGCCGGCTCAACGCGCCGGAGGTCTTCCGCGCACTGGCACCTCACGGGGTGATGCTGACCCAGCAGGTCGCGGCACAGAACGACCTCGAGTTCAACGAAGCGCTCGGCATCCCGCCGGCCATCGATCCCACGATCCCGGACTCGCTGCCTCGCCTTGAGGAGGAGCTACGGAACGCCGGGTTCATGATCATCGACGCTCGCGAGGCCGCGATTCGGACACGCTACCTCGACGTCGGCGCCGTGATCTATCAGCTCCGGATCGTCTCCTGGCAAGCCCCGGGCTTCGACCCGGACCGGCACCGATCGCGCCTGCGGGCGATCCATGATCAGATCGGCCGAACAGGCGGGTTCGACGTGAGGAGCAGACGATTCCTGGTCCAGGCTCGGAAGTGAGCTCTCAGCGCGAGAGAAACTCTCGGGCGCCGCGGAGCCGCGTGCTCAGGATCCGCTGAGTAGCCGAACTGTCGAGCCGGAGGTCGAGTGGGCCGGGGATTCCGCTGCCGGCTCGGGTCGCCGTCGGGAGTCGGTCGGGATCGAGGCCGTCGCGGCGGGCGATCAGGACGCCGAGCTCGTGGCGGCTGATCGAATCGGGGCCGGCCAGATGGTGGATGCCTGAGCGATCACCGGCCGCGAGTTCGAGCAGAGCGGCGGCCAGGTCGGTGACGTGGACCGGACACCGGCGGTCGTCGGTGAACAGGCCTCCGGTCGCCTCGCCGGCCGTCAGGGCGTGGACGAATCTCTCCGTCGGCGAGTCGCCGTCGCCGATGATCAAGGAGGTACGGGCGACGACCGCCGTCGAATCGATGATCATGATCGCGGTCTCGGCGGCGGCCTTGGCGGCACCGTACGGGGTGATCGGATCGGGTCTCGCGGTCTCGGTGTAGTGATCATCACTGCCGGAGAACAGGGCGTCGCTGGAGACGTGCACCAGGCGCGCGCCGGCCTCCTTGGCGGCCAGTGCGACGTGGATCGCACCGCCGGCGGTGGTGGCCCAATCCTTCTGCTGGTAGGCGGCGTTGAACACGACGTCCGGCCGGATCCGGAAGATCAACTCCTCGACGGCAGTCCGGTCCCGGAGATCGAGAGCCTCGCTCGGAACTCCCGCTCCGGGTGCCCGGGTCAGGTGAGTCGCCGTCACTCGGTGCCCGGCGGCGACGCCCTGCCGCACCAGCTCGCTACCGAGGAAGCCGCTGCCGCCGACGACGAGCAAGATCATCGCGGGTCAGGCCCTGACTCGGCCGGGCAGCGGCAGCCAGTTGATCACGTCCTGGATCACGTCGTCCCAGAGTCCCCATTCGTGTACCCCGGGCCGGAAGTCGGTGACCACGTCGACGCCCTGGCTCCGGGCCTGCTCGGCAAGCTTCCGGTTGGGCGGCATCAGCCGGTCCTCCTCCGTCCCACAGGCGATGTAGAGCGGCGGTACGGTCCCGGGCGCGGCACCGGCCAGCAGCGCGAAGAGATCATCGGACTCGGTGATCTCGCCGTCGAACACCCGCCGGGCGATCTCGGACCGCTCGGGCCGGCTGAGCAGCTGGCGTACGTCGACGGCCCCGGACAGGCTGGCCACCGCACCGAACCGGTCCGGGTGGGTCAGGCCGAGCTTCATCGCGCCGTAGCCGCCCATGGACAGGCCGGCCACGAACGTAGACTCGGGCCGGGCGGAGACCCGGAAGAATGCGCCGACGATCTTCGGCAACTCCTCCGAGACGAAGGTCCAGTAGCGGTGGCCGTGTGCCTCGTCGGCGTAGAAGCTCCGGTGTACCGCCGGCATCACCACCGCGAGCCCGGCGGCGGCCGCGTACCGCTCGATGCTCGTGTAGCGCAGCCACGCCGTGTGATCATCGGAGAGCCCGTGCAGCAGGTAGAGCAGTGGGAAGTCGGTGCGCAGCCCGGCCGGCGAGACACCGATCTGTTCCTCCGTCGCCTGGGGCAGCACCACCGTCATCGACGTACCGACCTCGAGCACGTCCGAGAAGAAGTCACAGTTGATCAACGCCATCGCCCAACCTTAAGGCCGAGCCCGCCGGAGTTTCCGGTCAACCCTTGATCCGCATTCGGTTGCACGTCAAGCTGACGGTACGCGAGGGCGTCCCGCCGCTGCCCTCCGCGGCGAGGAGGTTCCGATGCCCGACCAGCCGTATCCGCCCCTGAACCGCCGCCGGTTCCTCGGCCTCGGCCTGACCGGCGGGCTCGCCGTCGCCGGCGCCACGGCGTGGCCCGATCCGATCCCGGCCGCCGCCGCGACGACGTACGACCTGTTCCGCAACGCCGCCTCGTACGGCGACGAGGGCAACTACTCCGACGGACCGGAGTTGATCACCTACGCGGCGACCGGCGTCCGCGGCGGGCTCTGGGTGCACGACGCGGCGGTCGGCAGCGTGGAGAACGGGAGCTACACGGATCCCTTCCACCGCGGCGATTGGGGCCACAACGTGCGCCGGGTCCGGGTCCGCTCCCGGCGCAGCTTCCAACAGAACTACTCGGTCGTCGTCCGTGGCCGGACCCTCTGGTACGACCCGCTCGGCGGCCGGGTGATCGACGGGGTCACCCGCTCCGCGAACGGCGGGCTCAAGGTGCTGCTCGGCCACCACAGCAACGACTTCAACTACGCGGTGCTGCTGATCCGCAAGTCAGGTTACGTGACCATCCAGCGCGAGTACGGCCACGAATACACCACTCTGGCCAACGTCAGCTACCCGACGCCGATCGAGACGTACCGCTCGTTCAAGATCACCTGGGCCGACGACCGGATCAGCGTCCACCACCGGCACGCCGAGGACGGCTCGGACGACCGACTGATCGTGCAGACCGCGGCCGGAGCCGCGCCCGGGGTCTACCAGGGCGTCAGCTACGACAACCAGCCGATCGGCCTGTACCTCGACGGTGCGGCCGTCCGGATGGCGTACCTCCGGGTCTGGCAGTCCTGACCGTCAGAGCCTGGACCGTCGCCGCGCCACCAGCACGAGGCCGGCCGTGATCAAGGACGCCGCACCCAATCCGATCAGGGCCGAGGGACCACCGGTGTTGGGCAGTTCCTCCTCGCCCGGGTCGGTCGGCTCGTCCGACGGCTCCTCGCTCGGTTCGTCGGACGGCTCGTCGCTCGGCTCGTCCGAGGGTTCGTCGGTCGGTTCATCGGTGGGCTCCGACGGGGACGGTGTCGGGCTCGGCGACGGCTTCGCCAGCTCCACCGTGAACTCGATCCCGGTCACGTTCTCGTCCACCACGTCGATGGTGACCGACGGATCGCCCACCACCTCGCCGTCCTCCGGCGGCTCGACGGTCACCTGGTAGTCGTCGCCGGCCGGGACGTCGGGGAAGGTGAAGGTGCCGTCCTCGTCGGTGGTGACGACGACCGGCTCCTCCATTCCATCGCCGGTCAGGGTGACGTCGACGTCCGGGACCGGATCGCCGGCCGGGTCGGTGACCGTACCCGAGACGTCGTAGGCGGGTTCCTCGGACGCCGTCACCTCGAAGTGGACCGGCGTGGCGCCGTTCTTCATCACGCCGACCTCGCGCTCGGCCGGTCCCGAGGTCTCGTAGCCGTCCGGCGGAGTGATCTTCACCCGGTAGCCGGGCCCCGACGGCAGATCCTCCACCCGATAGCGGCCGTCGTCGTCGGTGATCACGGTCCGTTCGAGGCCCTCCGGCCCGGTGACCGTGATCTCCGCGCCAGGCACCGGCTCGCCCTCGTCGGTGGTCACGTGGCCGATGATCGCTCCGGTCGGCTCGCCCTCCTCGACGAGTACGAAGTCGACGCCTTCTTGATCACCGTCGCTCAGATCGGCC
Organism: Microlunatus sp. YIM B11417; assembly: GCF_059617205.1. Classification (NCBI taxonomy): domain Bacteria; kingdom Bacillati; phylum Actinomycetota; class Actinomycetes; order Propionibacteriales; family Propionibacteriaceae; genus Microlunatus; species Microlunatus sp. YIM B11417. The sequence goes on along the minus strand of NZ_JCAMPJ010000002.1, from coordinate 279,108 downwards.
TCCCGCACCGGTGGCCCATCCACCTCCAGCCCGGCCGGCGGGACGACCGTGACCTGATAGTCGTCGTAGGTCGCGTAGCCGGGGAACGTGTAGTTGCCGTCGGCGTCGGTCTCGGTCTCGGCGATCACCTCGCCGTCGCCGTCCAGCAACTGCAGGGTGATCCCCTCCTGCCGGTCGGCCGGAGCGGTCACCGTGCCCGAGATGTCGTACTCCAGCGCGGAGAACCAGGTCTGGTAGACCGGGCTGCCGGAGGTCCGGCTGAACACGAAGGTCAGCGTGGAGATCGGCACGGTCGGCTCGAACCAGCCGCTCGCGCCGGCCGTGTCCGCACCGCCGCCGGTCAGGGTCAGGGTGCCCGCATCCCAGGTCGGCAGGTCCGAGCCGTCGTTGCCCGGACCGGAGCAGGACGGCTTCGGCGAGACGCCCGGAGCGCAGTAGTTGAACGTGTCCTGGAACCCGAGCTGCGCCCCGGTCAACGGCGAGCCGTCGGCACCGGTCGCGCTGATCGTGACGGCGTCCGCGTCGACGTCGCCGAGCACGAAGGTCCAGCCGGAGGCGGGCGTCGGCCGCTCGAAGGTGTACGTCGTCGTCGAGGGCGGCGCGGCGCTGAGGCCGTTGGGACGGAGATTGAGGTACGGCTGCCCCTGGCTCGACCCGTACTTCTCGCCGGGCGGCGTCTGCGGAGCCAGGAAGGTCGAGGCGCCGGACTGGACGCCGACCGCCGAGCCGCCGACCGAGTTCGTGGCCACCGACGCGGCCGGGAAGCCCGCCGCCTGCTGCTGCATCGTCGTCGTGAAGTCCCGCGAGCTGCCCGCCAGCGGCTCCCAGGTCGCCCAGCCCGCCGGCGCCGCCGCGGCAGGGCCGGCACCGGCCAAGATCAGCGCGGTGGCGAGCAGCAGCGAGCCGAGGGTCAGCAGGGATCGTCGGAGCATGGCCGTCCTCTGGATCGTACGTGAAGCGTCCGTCCCCGAGGATGCAAACATTCGGCAGGCTAGCGGCACGACCGACGCCGCGCCAGCTCACACACCGTCAGTGCCAACCGGCCCACTCCGTGTCGGCGGTGGCCTCGAACTCCAGCAACCGATTCCACTTCGCGGTCCGCTCCGACCGATGGGTCGAGCCGACCTTGAACTGTCGGGCGCGCCAGCCGACCGCGAGATCGGCCACCCAGGAGTCCTCCGTCTCGCCGGACCTGGCCGAGACGACGGTACGGAAGCCGGCCCGCTGGGCGGCCGTGATCACATCCTGGGTCCGGCTCAACAGGCCGTTCTGGTTGACCTTGATCAGGATCGCGTTGCCGGAACGCTCGGCGATCCCCCGGTCCAACCGGTCCCGCTGAGTCACGAAGAGATCGTCGCCGATCAGATCGCAGCGCTCGCCCAGCCGCTCGGTGATCACCTGCCAGCCGGACCAGTCGTCCTCGGCCAGCGGATCCTCGATCGACACGATCGGGTAGCGGTCCAGCCAGCCCGCGTACTCGGTGATCAACTCCTCGGCGGTGAGCACTCGGTCCTCGGCCGCCAGCCGGTAGACGCCGTCGGCGTGGAACTCGGTCGCGGCGGCGTCGATCGCCACCGAGGCCTGCTCGCCCGGGGTCAGCCCGGCCGCCTCGATCGCCTCGACCACCAGTCCGATCGCGGCCTCGTTGGACTCCAGCCGGAGCCCGAGGCCGCCCTCGTCGGCGACCAGGACCGCCTCGTCGAAGCCGCGCCGGCGGGCCACCTCGACGGCGCGCTGGCGTACGGCCTGGGCCCATTCGATCGCCTCGGCGAACGAGCCGGCCCCGTGCGGCACCACCAGGAAGTCCTGCAGGTCGATCGCCGAGCCGGCGTGGGCACCGCCCGAGACGATGTTGATCATGGGCATCGGCAGCAGCAGCGGGCCGTCGCCGGCCAGTCGGCGGGCCAGGTCGACGCCCTCCTCGTCGGCCGCCGCGAGCGCCGTCGCGATCGAGACCGCGAGGGTCGAGTTGGCACCGACCCGGTCCGCGCCGGCACCGGCCGCGGCCTCCTCGATGGCTGCGTCGACGGCCGCCTGATCGTTCGCGTCGAGACCCCGGACGGCCGGCTCGAGCGCCTCGACCACGCCGGCGACCGCGGCCCGTACTCCGTGACCCTGGTAGCGATCCCCGCCGTCACGCAGCTCACGCGCCTCGTGCGAACCGGCCGACGCGCCGGACGGCACCCGGGTCGTTCCGGTCGCCCCGCCGGTCAGCCGGACCCGGGCCGCGACGGTCGGCCGACCACGGGAATCCAGCGCCTCCCAGGCCTGGACCTGCTCGATCGTGGTCCTGATCATGAGGCCCCGTTCAGCTCACGAACCCGCTGCCACAGGTCCTCGATCGTGCCGCCGCCGGCCAGGTGATCACGAGCCACCTCGCGGACCAGGCCCTCCTGCCGCTCGGACAGGTAGTGCACCGTCGACACCCCGTCGACCCGGGCCAGCATCAGCGCCGCGACATGATCACCGAGCGCCTCGGCTGTGACGCCGGACTCGGGCCAGGCCTGCCGGTACGTGCTCCAGAAGGCGGCGGCCGCTTCGAGCAGGAAGCGCCGCTCCCGTTCCACGGCCTTCAGGGTCAGATGCGTGATCAGGAAGGCGAGATCGAAGACGGGGCGGCCGGCCACCGCCACCTCGTGGTCGACGACCCACAGGCCGCCGTCGCCGACCAGCACGTTCTTCGGTGAGAAGTCGCCGTGCACCAGGCAGACGTGGTCGCGGTGCAGGTCGTCGGCCAGCCCGTGGAGCCGGTCCCCGAGATCGGGATGAACGTCGGCCAGCGCCCGGTAGAACGGATCGGTGCGCAGCAGCCGGTAGGTCTCCTGATCATCGAACGAGGCGAGCAGCGCCGCGTCGCCGGCCGTGCCCGCATGCCACCGGGCCAGCCCGCGGCCGAGCCGGTCGGCCACCTCGGTCGCCACCTTCGCCTGCTCGCCGGCCAGCAGCCGCTCCTTCCACGGCCACCACTCGGCCGGGGCGCAGGACATGGTCAAGATCAACTGGTCGGCGTCGACGTCGATCAGTTGCGGCACCAGCTCCGGGGTCAGCTTCCCGTACACCTCGAGAGCCCGGGCCTCGGTCAGGATCCGGCGGCGGTCGGCCTGCCAGGGCCCGGGCACGGCGAGTCGCTCCAGGGCCTGCTTGCAGACCACCGGCCCGTCGGTGACGTCCACCCGCACCACGATCCCGGACACCCCACCGGGCAATCGCTCGACCCGGGCCAGTCCGCCCGCGTGCACGCCGCGGTCGGTCAGGTAGTGCCGGATCTCGGTGTCGCTCGCGGTAGCCAGGTCCATCATGATCAACTTCCGGTCGGGTACAGATGATCGGGTACGACGACGATCTTGATCTCGCTGTGGCCGGGTCTGGACAGCGGGACGAAGCCGTCCTCCACCGTGCGGCTCAGCGGGATCACTCGGGTGATCAGCGGCGCGGTGACGATCGCGCCGGAGCGGAGCAGGTCCAGGGCGCGCGGGAAGTCCGTGTCCCAGGCGTGCGAACGGCTCGACGTGACGGTCTTCTCGTCCAGCACGAACGGCAGCATCGGCACCTCGAACGCGTCGTCGTGCACGCCGAGCAGGATCGCCGTGCCGCCGCGCCGGATCACGTCGATCGCGCTGCGGGCCGCGGCCGTCGACCCCGCGCACTCGATGGCCAGGTCCGGCCCGCCCGCCTCGTACCGCTGCGGAATGACGCCGAGCTCGTCCGGGGTCAGGAAGGTGCTGGCACCGCAGGCCAGCGACACCTCGCGCTTGGCCGGGTTGGCGTCGACCATGATCACGTCGGCGGCGCCCATCGCCCGGGCGGCCTGGCCGGCCAGCAGGCCGACCGTACCGGCGCCGAAGATCACCACCGACGAGCCGGCGACCTCCGGCTGCCGGCTGAGCGCCCGGACGCCCACCGAGAGCGGCTCCACCAGGACGGCCTCGGTGGGCGGCAGCTCGGCGTCCAGCGGCAGGCACATGAAGCCCGGAGCGATCATGAAGTCGGCCAGCCCGCCGTGGTCCATCTGGCCCAGCGAGGCGACCTGCGCACAGAGCGGGTACTCGCCGCGCCGGCACCAGAAACACTGCCCGCAGAAGCGATTGCCCTCGACGACGACCCGGGTGCCGACCGGCGGCGCGGCCGGATCCCGGGACTCGCGGATGGTGCCGACGGATTCGTGGCCGAAGGTGAGCGGCGACTTCGCACCGGTCAGCGGGTGCTCGGTGAGCGGCACCACGATCGGGCCGTTGAGGTACTCCTCGACATCGGTGCCGCAGATGCCGCAGGCCTCGATCTCGATCAACACCCAGCCGTCCGGAAGGTCGGCCGGCACCGGAATCGTGTCCACCCGGACGTCGCGCGGACCCCACCAACGGAGCGCCGTCATGGTCCGCTCGGGAACGTTCTGCGCCATCATCCCTCCAGCACCGTCAGGCAGGTGTGTCGGAGCATAGTGCAGCCGATCGGGACCAGCCGGAGCATGCCGGTGCCGGCCCCGCCGAGGGCCTCGGCGCGCGGATTCGGGTCCAGTCCTTCGACCTCGATCGTGAGGCTCGGTTCTGCCCACGGGTCCTCGCCCGGCTCCTTCATGATCACCGTCGCGGTGTCGATCCCCGACTGCAGCAGGTACGGGGCGTGCAGCGACCGCGGGTCGGCCGGGGTGAGATCACGGTCGGCCAGGTCGCTGCCCGGGTAGGTCCGGGTCGGCTCGGCCCGGTGCTCGATCTCCCGGGCCATGATCAACGGGCCGCCCATCAGCGCGACCCGGCCGTCGACGGAGCGCTTGGTGCTGACCCGCATCGGGAGCCGGATCGCCAGCCGCGCCTGCTCGGGCCAGGTGGCGGCGATCCGGACCACCGTGCCCGCGTCCGGCGTCTCGATGGCGGGTGCGACGAACTCCAGGTTCTCGCACCAGCCGGGAACCCTGAGTTCCAGGACGAAGTCCGGCGGCAGCCCGTCCAGCTCCAGGGCGATCGTGTCGGAGAACGGGAACTCGGTCCGCTGCCGCAACGTGACCTGGTGATCACCGAGCCGTACCGTGGTGATCATCGGGCCGTACTGGACGATCCGCAGCCCGCCGTCGATCATGATCACGGCACGGTCGATCATGGCCGGCAGGATCCGGCCGGCGTTCGGCACGCAACAGACGGCGGCGTCGTCGTGGGTCGGCGAGATGTCCCAGCGGGCGCCCATGGCCCTGGTTGCCGCGGGCTGATTCTCGGCGAAGAAGTACGCCGCGCCGGTCCCGTCGCCGGCCCGCGCGGCCTGGGCGGCGTTCAGCCAGAGGGACTCGGCCAGGTCGGCGGCGTCCGGCCGGTCGAGGATCCGGGCGAACTCGGAGGCGGTGATCGCCAACTCGGTGATCGCGCAGTACTCGTACCCGGCCTCGGGTACCGACCAGGGCCGTTGGCCGGGCGCACCGACGGTCTCGTCGCTGCGCAGTGCGCCGGTGACGCCGACCGCGGCCAGCAGCTTGGCCCAGCCGGCCTGCGCCGCGGCGAGCAGCTCCTGATCACCGGTGAACTCGTACAGCCGGAGCGGGATCCTGAGGTTCTCCGCGACATGCGGCCCGTGGCCGTGGAACGGGTCGTCGGACCGCAGCTGATCGAGCTGGCCGTCGTCCTCCACCCAGCTCAGCGGCGCCAGGCTGAACCGGCGATACAGCCGTCCGGCCAACTCGACCGGCTCGGGGCGGCCGGTCCGCCGGGCCACGTCGAGCAGCAGATCGACCAGCTGGAGATCATGGCCGCGGACAGCCGTCTCGGGTTCGGCATCGGCGAAGGCGGCCGGCCCCGCCGCATCGAACCGGGCGCCCAGCCAGGCGACGGCCCGGTCCACAGCCATCAGCAGGTCATGATCATCGTGCGCCCGGGCCCACTCCTCGATGGTCAGCAACAGCCGGCTCGCCGTCCAGCAGTCGCCGGGCAGCCACGGACTCGCCTGTCGCGCCGCGGCAGTGAACATGCCGAGGTAGCCGTCCGGGTCCTGGTGCCCGACCGCGGCCGCGATCCGCGCCGCCACGTCGGCCCGCTCCCGATCGCTACCGACCATCCGGACCTGGCCCGCATAGCCGAGCAGCCAGTTGCCCTCGCTCTCGCCGTTCCACCACTGCACGGCGCCGACGTTCTCGCCGGCGGCCGCGGAGTCCGGGCCGAGCCGGCCCGCCGCGAACACCTCGCCGCCCACCTCGGCGCTGATCCGCGGCAGGGCGCCGACGAAGCCGTCGAGGTTCTGCCTGGCCTGACGGGCGATCCAGCCCTCCGGCACCGTCGACCCGGCGGGCAGCGGTCGCCCCACGGCATGCGTCATGATCGGAACGCTACCCGGTTCTCCGTGACAAGATTGGGGAAGCTCGAGCCGGGATATCGCGGCCGGAAGTTCCCCACAGTGAGGTGGTGTGCCCATGCGGCGACGCGGTTGGGGCTTGTTGTTGATCTTGGCGCTGGTGGCGGGCTGGTTCGGTGCCGCGCCGGCCGCGGCGGAGGCTCCGCGAGCCGTCACGCTGGTCGGCGACCTGCAGACCGAGCTCGGCTGTGCCACGGACTGGGACCCGGCGTGTCCGCAGACCGAGCTGCGGCCCACCGGCGAGCCGGGTCGCTGGGCGGCGACGTTCACGCTGCCGGCCGGGACGTACGCGTACAAGGTGGCGATCGATCATGGCTGGGAGGTCAGCTGGGGACTGAACGGCGGGCCGGAGAACGTACCCCTGACGATCGCGGGCGAGATCCGGCTGACGGTTCGCTACGACGACGCCGTGCACCGGATCGGGCTGACGCCGCTGGACCTGCCCGGTGATCATGATCCCGGCGACGCCGGCCTGATCGGCGAGCCGGCCCGGGCGCCCGGCACCGGCCAGCAGTTCTACTTCGCGCTGACCGACCGGTTCGCGGACGGCGACCCGACCAACAACACCGGCGGCCGGAAGCCGGACAAACTGAGCTCCGGCTACGACCCGACCGACGCGAACTTCTACCACGGCGGTGATCTGGCCGGGCTGGAAGCCAAGCTCGACTACATCGCCGGCCTGGGGACGACGGCGATCTGGATCACGCCTCCGTTCGGCAATCTTCCGGTGCAGACCGTCGGCGAGCTCAGTCTGGGCAGCTACCACGGCTACTGGACCCTCGACCTGACCACGATCGACGCCCATCTAGGCACCGAACAGGGCATGCGCCGGTTGATCAAGTCCGCCCACCGGCGCGGGATCAAGATCTACTTCGACATCGAGATCAACACGACGGCCGACGTGATCAGGTATGCCGGCGGCACGTCCGACTACGTCCCGATCGCCGACCACCCGTACACGGACCGGCACGGCAAGGTGATCGACATCGCGGCGATCGCCGGCGAAGCCGACTTCCCGCCGCTGGACCCGAAGACGTCGTTCCCGTACGTGCCGGAGGTGCCGGCCGCGCAGCGCAACGCGAAGAAGCCGCACTGGCTCAACGATCCGCGGCTCTATCACAACCGCGGTGACTCCACCTTCACCGGCGAATCGGTCACCTACGGCGACTTCTTCGGCCTGGACGACCTGATGACCGAGCACCCGAAGGTGGTTCGCGGCTACATCGACGTGTACAAGCAGTGGGTCGACTTCGGTGTCGACGGGTTCCGGATCGACACCGTCAAGCACGTGAACTTCGAGTTCTGGCAGCAGTGGTCGACCGCGATCATGAAGCACGCCCGCGAGATCGGCAACGACGACTTCTTCATGTTCGGCGAGGTGTTCGACGGCGACCCGAAGAACCTCGCACCGTATGTCCGCGACACCGAGCTGGGCGGTGTGCTCGACTTCGCCTTCGCCGGCAACGCGGTGAACTTCGCGAAGGGTACGACAGCGCGCGGCCTGGCCGCGTTCTTCGCCACCGACGATCTCTACACCACACCGCACTCGTCGGCGTCCGATCTGGAGACGTTCGTCTCCAACCACGACATCGGCCGGATCGGCCGGCTGCTCGGCGACGTGGACCGGCTGCCGGAGCGGGACCGGCTGGCCCACGAGCTCATGCTGCTCAGCCGCGGCCAACCCGTGCTCTACTACGGCGACGAGCAGGGCTTCACCGGCGGCGGCGACCTGTGGACCGACGTGGCCGGCCGGCAGGACATGTTCGCCACCCAGGTCGAAGGGTACGCGCAGCAGAAGTTGATCACCGGGGAACCGGTCGGCCAGCGGGATCGCTACGACACCGACGGCGCGCTCTATGCCGAGCTGGCCGCATTGGGCCGGCTCCGGGCCGAGCATCCGGCCCTGGCCACCGGCGCGCAACGGGAGCGGTTCGCCGACGACGGTCCCGGCGTGTACGCGTTCAGCCGGGTCGATCGTGATCAGCGGATCGAGCACCTGGTCGCGCTCAACAACGCGCCCGAGCCGCGCACGGTGACCTTCGCGACGCTGACACCGGGCGCGCGATTCTCCTTGCTGTACGGCGATGCCGAGCCGGTGACCGCCGACGCGGACGGGTCCGTGACGCTCACCGTACCGGCGCTGGCGACGGTGGTCCTCAAGGCCGACCGTGAGGTCGCCGCCCCGGCCGCGGCGCAGTCGATCAAGGTCGGCGGGCCGACCCCCGGGGCAGCGCTGACCGGGCTCGCCCCGGTGACGGCCGCGGTCGACGCGACCCGCTGGCAGGAGACCTCGTTCGGTTGGCGGGTGGCCGGCGCGAAGCACTGGCGGCCGCTCGGCACCAGCGACCTGACGGCACCCTCCGTACGGCACGACGTCGCCGATCTTGCTCCGGGCACCTTGATCGAGTACCGCGCCGTCACCGTCGACGTGGCCGGCCACCGGTCCGCCGCCTCGTCGTACGGCTCGGTCGGCTTCGCCGTCGATCTCTCCGTCCCGGACCCCGGCGACGGGATCGTCACCGTACCGGGCACTCACAACGCCGCGATGGGCTGCGCCTCGGACTGGCAGGTCGACTGCGCCGCCGCCCGCCTCGAGCTCGGCGACGACGGCCTCTGGTCCAAGACCTTCACCGGCATCCCGGCCGGGACCTACGAGTACAAGATCGCGCTGAACTACTCCTGGGAGGAGAACTACGGCGAGGGCGGCGTCCGCGACGGCCCCAACCTGAAGTACACAACCCCCGGCGGCCGGGTCACGATCCTCTACGACCCGGAGACCCACCTGTCCCGGGTCGAGATTGGTTGACCGTCACCATAGGCCCGCTGCTCGCAACAACCGTTCGATGGAGGCCGAGGCTCACAGCATTCTCGAGGACGCCGTCAACGACGGGGGACGCAACTGGGTCGAGGAGTGGCTCGACGCGGCCGAATTCCTTCGCGGCGATCCGCTTCCGATCCCCGAACGGGCCGAACATGAGGCACGGGCCGACAGTTCTCGTCCGAAGATGGAATGATCGCCGGAATCTGCTCATCGACAGGAGCGGCTGTCGCAACCCGCAACGTTCGCCACTTCGAAGGTCTGGGCCTGGAAGTCATCAATCCGTGGGAGTCTGGCGGCCGGCCAGCCTGAGGATCCGCGAGGCGTGGAAGGTGATCATCGCGCTCGGCTGTCGCGCAGCGCCCCAGTCCACCGCCTCGCCCTGATTCTCAGCGAAACGATGGCCCGGCGGCACCCACCACTGGCGGTCGGCGGCCCAGCGGCTTGGGCCGGAACCGGCTCGGCTGGCCGGTGCCGAGACTGAAGATCAGCCGGTGCTCGAGGAACAACTCCGCGGTACGGTCGGCGGCGGCCGCGGCATCATGATCACCAGTGGCTCGCGCGTACTCATGGAGGCCGAGCATCGGGGCGATGGACTCGTGGAATGAGGAGCGCCGCCCGGACGCGTTCCGGTGACAGTTCCAGCCGCCATCCGGCCACTGCCATTCGATCAACTTCTCGGCCAGGTCCGTCAGCCGTGGATCGGTACGGGCCCGGCCCAGCCGACACCCGATGATCAACGCGTGCCCCTCGACGTTGGCGCAGAACCGATGCAGCCCGTTGATCACCGTCGGATGACCGTTGTGCTGCGGGCGTTCCAGGATGCGGCCGAGGTAGTGCTGATAGCCGGCCTCGGCGCGCGGGTCGTCGCCGAGCGGCACGCCGAGATCGATCAGGGCGAGCAGGCCCCACAGCGCTCCGGTCCAGCCGCCGCGGGACCCGGCCGGCACGATCGTCTCCAGCAGCGCCGACACCTTCGCCCCGGCCATCACGGCTGCGTCGTCCTCGCCGGGGTCCAGGCCGAGAAGTTCACGCCGCGTCAGCGCCCGGATCGCCGGCTCGTCCGAGGCGAGCAGCCACTCGACGGCTTCGTCGCTCACCCAGACCAGGCTACTGGCTCGGGTCGAGACCGGTTGATGTCGCTCAACCTCCACCAGTCGAACGCTGGACGCGATCTCAACGTTTGACCAGTCCGTACGTGGAGGAATGGCGACAGGTCAGCCGGCCAGGATCCGTTCGGCGACGGCGATCGCGCGGTCGATCGGGACGGCGAAGCCGATGCCGATGTTGCCCGAGGTCCGGCCGCCGAGGGTCGCGATCGAGGTGTTGATGCCGACCACCCGGCCGTCCAGGTCGACCAGCGGGCCGCCGGAGTTGCCGGGATTGATCGACGCATCGGTCTGGATCATCGCGCGCGGCGTGCCGCGGCCCTGGATGGCGCTGACGATGCCCGCGGTGACGGTGCCGTTCAGGCCGAGCGGGGAGCCGACGGCGAGGACCGACTGGCCGATCCGCAACTCGTCGCTGTCGCCGAGTTCGGCGGCCGGCAGGGCGTCGGCGTTGTCGGCCCGGAGGACGGCGATGTCGTTGGCGGCGTCCGAGCCGACCACGCGCGCCTCGACCGAGCGGCCTCCTGCGAGGACCAGCCGGACCGTCGACGAGCCGTCGACGACATGGTGATTGGTGATCACGTGGCCGGCGTCGTCGCTCACCACGCCGGAACCGCTGCCGCGGCCGGCCCGGACCTGGACCACACTGGGCAGGATCACGTCCGCTGCCTGCTCGGCCGCGGTCTCCCCGACCGAGCGCGGGGCGGGCCGCTGGCCCTGGACCAGCTGGGTGACCGGCGCAGCCCGATCGATCAGCTGCGTTGCGCCGATCCCGGACAGGCCGCCGACCACGAGAGCGATCGTCGCGGCGACCGCGACCGTGCCGGAGCGACCGCGCCGGGGCGGGGCAACGGCGAGCGGCGGACCGACCGGAGGCGGCGGGGTGACCGGCACCGCCGGATCCGGCCGGCGCGATTCCATCGGCGGTCCGGCGGGCCGGCCGAGGCCCGCCCAGCCGGCCGCCGGTCCTTGGTTCTGATCATGGTTCGGGTACGTCATGGGTCGTTCTCCTTCCCTGGCCGGTCAGACGATCCGGGCGAACCAGCGCAGCGAGAAGGCGCCGGCGACGAGCACGATGATCAAGGCCCCCGCGGCCAGGTACGGGGTGATCTCGCGCGGCTCGACGCGCCAGCCGATCGACGAGCCGATGTCGGAGTAGACCGCGGCCAGTTCCTCGCCGCTGGCCGCCGTGTAGGCCGTGCCGCCGGTCTGCTGCGCCAGTGCGCGCAACGCCTCCTCGTCGACCGGGACCGCCTGGCTGACGCCGCGGCCGTTCGTCAGCACCCCATCCGGGGTCCCGTACGCGATCGTCGAGACCGGCAGCCCGCTCTCGGCCGCGGCGCGCGCCGCCTGACCGGGATCGCGACCGGCCGAGTTGTCGCCGTCGGACAGCAGCACCACCCGGGCCGGTACGCCCTCGGCTCCCTCCTCGGCCAGCCGGGCGACCTGGTCGATCGAGGAGAACACGGCCTCACCGATCGCCGTACCGCCGCCGGCCGTCGTCAACGACTCGATCTGCCGGCGCGCGCTCTCGTGATCGGTGGTCGGCGCCGCGACGACGGTGCTGTTGCCGGCGAAGGTCACCACGCCGACGTTCACGGTCTCGGGCAGGTCGGCGACGAACGCGGCTGCCGCGGACTTGGCTGCCGACAAGCGATTCGGGCTGACGTCGGTCGCCGCCATCGAGCCGGAGATGTCGACCGCCACGATCACGGTGGCCCGGTCGTACGGCACCCGGAGGGCCAGCTCGGGGCGGGCCGCGGCCAGGCCGAGGGCCACCAGGCCGACCAAGATCAACATCGCCGGCACGTGGCGCCGCCAGCCCGGGCGTCGCGGCACCACCTTGTCCAGCATCGGCAGCGCGGCGAACCGGACCGCATAGCGGCGCCGGCGTCTCTGCATCAGCACGTACCCGACCGCGATACCGGCCACCGGGACCAAGATCAACAACCACAGGGGTGACAGGAAGGTCATTGCGTCCTCCGACGACGGGCCGGCCGATGCCGGCGGAGCTGAACGAAGCGGGAGAGCTCGGCGACCCAGTCGCCGTCGGTCCGGACCAGAAGATGATCAACGCCGGCCTCGGCGACGGCCGCCGCTGTCGCCCGCCGATGAGCGGCGGCGGCCTCGGCATAGGAGTCGCGCAGTCGGCGATCACTGCTGTCCACCTCGCGCTGCCGCCCGGACTCGGGATCGACCAGGACGAGCAGCCCGACCTCGGGCAGCTGCAGTTCCCGCGGGTCGACGATCTCGATCATGATCACCTCGTGCCGGGCGGCGAGCCGGCGCAGTGGCGCCTCCCAGTCGAACGGCCGCTCGCTGCGGCCGTCCGGGTCGACCAGGTCGGACACGACGACCCGCAGTCCGGGCCGCCGATGGCGTACCGACAACTGGCGGAGGGCCTCGGCCAGCCCGACCGGTGCCGCACCGGACCGCGGCGGCGGCTCGGTCCGCAGTGCCAGCTGGGCGCCGATCCGGGCTGGGGCCGGACGCCGCCAGCGCAATCCGTCCGCGGTGAGTTCCGCGAGCCCGAACCGGTTGCCGGGTGCATCGGTGAGCAGGCCGATCGCCGCCGACAGATTCTGGGCCAGGTCGTCCTTCTCGTCGGCGGCCGTACCGAACGCCATGCTCGCCGAGCGATCGAGCAGAACCCAACTGTCCAAGGGATGCTGGGCCCTGGTCAGCCAGACGTACGGCTCCCGGGCCCGCGCCGTCACGTGCTGATCGATCCGCCGCACGTCATGACCGGGCTGGTAGCGGACCAGCTCCTCCGGGTCGTCGCCCGGGCCGAGTCGCGAGCCTTGATGATCACCGTGCAGCAGCCCGTCGAGTCGCCGCTGAACGGTCAGATCCAGCCGACGGAAGCGGCCCAAGCCGCTGGGCACGTTCCCTGAGCTTGTCGAAGCGTCGTCCTGAGCCTGTCGAAGGGGGCCAAGCCCGATCCGGCTCGGCACTTCGACGAGCTCAGTGCGCGTTCGCCCTCGGGCGTTCCGTTTCGTCACGCGGCCCGCTCCGCAGACTCGTCGTCGGGTGCGACCCGAGGACTCGGCACCGCGGCCAGCACCGCGCCGATCACCTGCCGCGGGTCGACGCCTTCGGCGATCGCCTCGTAGCTGAGCACCAGCCGGTGCGCCAGCACATCCGCGGCCACGTCGGCGACGTCGGCCGGCAGCACGTAGTCCCGGCCGCGCAACAGGGCCATCGCCCGGGCCGCCGCCACCAGGCCGAGCGTCCCGCGCGCGCTGATCCCGTAGTCCAGCACCTGGTCCAGCTGGCCGAGCCCGAACCGGTGCGGCTGCCGGGTCGCCATCACCAGCTGCACCGCGTAGAGCGCGACGGCGTGGTGGACGAACACCTGGTCGGCCTCCTGTTGCAGGGCCTGCAGTTCGGCCAGACTGAGCACGGCTTGGGCCCGCGGCGGCGCGACGCTCATCCGCTGCACGATCGTGAGCTCCTCCAGTTCGCCGGCGTGCCGGACGTCGACCTTGAGCAGGAACCGGTCCCGCTGTGCCTCGGGCAACGCGTACACGCCCTCGGTCTCGATCGGGTTCTGGGTGGCCAGCACCAGGAACGGCTCCGGCAGCCGGTACGTCGCGCCGCCGATGCTGACCTGGCCCTCCGCCATCGCCTCCAACAGTGCGGACTGGACTTTGGCGGGGGCCCGGTTGATCTCGTCCGCCAGCACGATGTTGGCGAAGATCGGGCCGAGCTCCGTACCGAATCTCTGGTCGGCCGGCCGCCACACCTGGGAGCCGACGATGTCGGCGGGCATCAGATCGGGGGTGAACTGGAGCCGGGCGAACTGGCCGCCGACCACGTCCGCGAGCGTCCGGACGGCCAGCGTCTTGGCCACGCCGGGCACGCCTTCGATCAGGACGTGGCCGCGGGCCAGCAGCCCGACCAGGATCCGCTCGACCATCTGGTCCTGGCCGACCACGACGCGCTTGATCTCGAACAGGGCACGTTCGAGGATCCCGACGGGGGCCAGCCGGCGGTCGCCGACCGTCTCGGTCAGGGTGTCGGCCGAGGTCTGGTCGGCCCTCACAGGTCGCCGCCGTTCTCGTTCTGCGGATTCGCACCGGCGGAGCCCGAGGTGGGTCCGTCGGGGCAGTTCTTGCCGGTGTCGGCGGCGGCCCCGGTGCCGTCGTCCGGCGCTGCGGACGGGTCGGGCGTGCCGGTGCCGTCGACGACGGTCGCCCAGATCGGTTCGGCCGACTCGGACGCGGCGAAGGCCACGCCGGACGCGGTCGCGATGGCGATCCCGGCTCCGGCGATGACGGCAGCGATGGTCAGGCGGCGCTTGGCGGGTGCAGTCATGAGGTCTCGATGTCCTTCCGTCGTACGGCTCCGCGGTGGTGCGGGCCTGTTCCAAGATCAGCACGCAGGGCCGAAAGCCCTCGGAAGTGCAGCCGAAAATCGAGCGAAAGAAGGGGAGGCGGGATTTTCGCGGTACGTCTAGCTTTGACGCATGCGTGTGCTGATCGTGGAAGATGAAGCGGGGTTGGCCAGCGCCCTCAAGGTCGGCCTCGCCCATCAGGGGTACGCGGTCGACGTCGCCCTGACCTGCGCGGAGGCGCGGTTCAAGCTGGGCACCGCCGAGTACGACCTGCTGGTGCTCGACGCGAACCTCCCGGACGGCGACGGCTTCTCGCTGGCCGAGGCGATCCGGCACGGCCGGGTCGAGTGCATGTCCGGGCCTGACGTCCGGATCCTGATGCTGACCGCGCGGACCCAGCTGCAGGACCGGGTCCGTGGCCTCGACGTCGGCGCGGACGACTACCTGGTGAAGCCGTTCGCGCTGGCCGAGCTGACCGCGCGGATCCGGGCGCTGTTCCGCCGCGAGGTCCGCGGTGTCACGGCGGTGCTCAGCCATGGACCGGTCCGGCTGGACACGGCCCGGCAGCTGGCGCACCGCGGCGAGCGCGAACTGCGGCTGACCCGCAAGGAGTTCGGCGTCCTCCGCTATCTGCTGACAAAGCCGGAGGCGGTCGTCTCGGCCGAGGAGCTGTTGCAGCACGTCTGGGACGAGAACGCGGACCCGTTCAGTCAGACGGTACGGGTCACCGTCGGCACCCTGCGGCGCAAGCTCACCGTGGACGGCGAGCCGCAACTGCTGGAGACGCTGGTCGGGCGCGGCTACCGGCTCCGTGATCACGATTCCGGGGAGTGATCATGGCCGATCAGCTCGTCGTGCCGCGGACCACGGCCGGACGACTGCTCCGTCGGGCCTGGCTGCGGCTGCCGGACGGGGCGCGCACGATCCGGGTCCGGCTCACGCTGACGTACTCGGCACTGTTGTTCGGGATCACCGCGTTGATCTTGGTCTGCCTGTACGTTGCGCTGTCCCAGACGATCGTCGCCGAGCCGCTGGATCCGGTGACGGTGAAGCGGTTCGAGAAGAATCCGGACGGCACGATCGTGTACCGGCCCGGCGAGCAGTTCCAGGCCGCGGACCTGGCCAGCGTCCAGAAGGCGGTCAACTTCGCCGTGCTGCAGACGGTGCGCGACTACTCGGTGCTGGCGTTGGTGATCATGTTCGGGCTCAGTCTGGTGATCGGCTGGTGGGTGGCCGGCCGCGCACTGCGCCCGGTGAAGTTGATCACCACGACGGCGCGGGAGATCACCGCGACCGACCTGTCCCGCCGGATCGGCGCGAGCGGACCGCCGGACGAGCTGCGGACACTCGCCGACACGATCGACGACATGCTGAACCGGCTGGACACCGCGTTCCGGGCCGAGCGCACGCTGGTCGAGGACGTCTCGCACGAGCTGCGCAACCCGGTCGCCGTGGTCCAGGCGAACGTGGAAGCCGTGCTGGGCAACGAATCCGCGACGCTGCAGGAGCGCCGCGAGGCGACCGCCGTCGTGACCCACGCGACGGCCCGGATGACCCGACTGCTGGAGGATCTGCTGGCCACCGCGCGGAAGCGCTCGGCAGCGTTCGTCGACCGGGAACTTGATCTTGCCCGGCTGGGCCGCAACGTCGCCGACGCGTACCGGCTGGTCGCCGAGGACCGTTCGATCCGTCTCGAGGTTCGCGGACACGACGGACCGACCGTGTACGGCGACTCGGAGTCGCTGGAACGTGCCGTGTCCAACCTGCTGTCCAACGCCGTCCGGCTCGCGCCGGAGGGCAGCACGATCATGATCGCGACCGGCAGCCGGGAGGGCTGGGCCTGGATCGCCGTCCGCGACGAGGGGCCGGGGATCGCCGCGGAGGAACAGGACCGCGTCTTCGACCGGTTCCACCGGGGCAGCGATCCGTCCACCCGGTCCACGCCGGGCTCCGGCCTCGGTCTGGCCATCGCACGGCAGATCGCCGAGAGCCATGAGGGCCGGCTGGTGCTGTTCAGCCGGCCGGGTGCCGGCAGCACCTTCGTGCTCTGGCTACCCGACCGCTCCCTCGCGCCCGACCGGACCGCCGCGCCACCGGAGACCGACCCTGTCCTCGGGCGGACCCCGTGACGGTCAGCCCTTGACCGCGCCGGCGGTGAGGCCGGAGACGATGTAGCGCTGCAGCACCAGGAACAGCACCACGACGGGGATCGCGGTGATCACGGCGCCGGCGGCGAACAGGCCCCAGCGGGCCGAGTTCTGCTCGGAGACGAACTGGAACAGGCCGACGGCGACGGTCCACCTGCTCTCGTCGGTGAGGATGATCCCGGCCAGCAGGTAGTCGGAGAAGGTGCCGATGAAGCCGAGCAGGCCCACCACGGCGAGGATCGGCGCGACCAGGCGCAGGATGATCACGAAGAAGATCTGCAGGTGGCTCGCTCCGTCCACCTTGGCGGCCTCGTCCAGTTCCTTCGGCACGGTGTTGAAGAAGCCGTACATCAGGAACGTGTTCATCCCGAGCGCGCCGCCGAGGTAGACCATGATCAGCGCGATCCGGCTGTTCAGGCCGAGCAGCGGATGCAGGTCGCCGAGCGCGGTGAGCAGCAGGAAGATCGCGACGAACGTCAGCAGCTGCGGGAACATCTGCACGATCAGCAGCGTCATCAGGCCGGCCCGCCGGCCGGTGAACCGGAACCGGGAGAAGGCGTACGCGGCGGCGGCGCCCATCAGCACCGAGCCGACGCTGGTCACCGCGCCGATCCAGAGGCTGTTGACGATCCAGGACCAGAACTGGGTCTCGTTCAGGGCCTGGAAGTTGGCCAGCGAGAACGAGCTGAACAGCCGGCTGCTGCCGACCAGGCTGCCGGTCGCGTTGAACGACGCGGAGATCACGAAGACGACAGGGAAGATCGCGTACCCGATCACGATCACGCCGATGATGTGCCGCCAGCCGATCTCCCGCCACCAGCGGATCCCGGACAGCTTGTCGAACTCCTTGCCCTTCGACAGGCTCAGGGGCCGTTCCTGGAGTTGCACCATCTCAGTTGATCTCCTCGAGCCGCCGGGTCTGCCGAAAGCTGATCAAGGAGATCGCCCCGACGATCAGGAAGATGATGATCGACAGCGCGCTGGCCAGGCCGTACTGGCGGGTGCCGCCCTGCCCGGCCAGGCCGGAGATCTGGTACACCATCGAGATCAGGATGTCGGTCTGGCCGACCGCGACCGGCGCGCCCGGGAACGGCGGACCGCCCCGGGTCAACAGGTAGATGATGTTGAAGTTGTTGAAGTTGAACGCGAACGAGGCGATCAGCAGCGGCGCCACCGACACCAGCAACAGCGGCAGCGTGACCAGCCGCCAGATCTGGAACGAGGAGGCGCCGTCGATCCGGGCCGACTCGATCAGCTCAGCCGGGATCGACTGCAGCGCGCCGGTGCAGATCAGGAACATGTACGGGAAGCCGAGCCACAGGTTGACCAGCACCACGGACAGCTTGGCCAGCCAGGGATCGGTCAGCCACGGGATCGACGCGCCGCCGAAGAAGGTCTGGTTGATGAACCCGAAGTCGGTGTTGAGCATGCCGGACCAGAGCAGCGCCGACATGAAGGCCGGGAACGCGTACGGGACGATGAAGAACGACCGGTAGAGGCGCTGGCCGCGGACCCGGCGGTCGTTCATGGTGATCGCCAGCGCCAGCCCGACCAGGAACGTGGTCACCACGGACAAGATCGAGAAGACCACGGTCCAGAGCAGGACCTGGCCCATGATCGTCGAGTAGCGGGCGTCGGTGAACGGCCGGGTGAAGTTCTCGGTGCCGACCGGGACGGCCCAGCCGGTGCCGAGCTCCCGGCCGTCGGCCGCGGCGAAGGAGCCCCGGTCGTTCGGCCGATAGACGGTGCCCGATTCGGTGTCGGTGAGGGTGTCGGCGGCCGGGTCGTAGATCAGGAACGACTTGTAGAGATAGGCGTGCGACCCGTCGGTGGTCCGATAGGCGCCGTCCTCCGCGTCCGCCGAGGCCGGCACCCGCAGCGCGTTGATCTGGTCCTGGATCGGCAGCAGGTCGGTCAGGGTCAGCACCTGCCAGCCCGGTACGGCGGTGATCTTGGATCCGGTGATCGTGGCGGCCGGCTCGGCGCGCAGCGGTTGGCCGGCCGTGCCCGACCGCACCTGCCCGTCGATGATCACCGCGAGCCCGTACTCGGCGGGGTTCTGCAGATTGCGGATCACCGAGGCCGGCAGCTGCGCCGAACCCTCCACCCGCTTCTCGTTCTGGGCCAGCAGTGAGTCGATCGCCTCGGTCTTGGTGACCAGGTGACCGTCGCCGTAGTTGGTGAACGCGACGTAGCCGGTGTAGCCCATACTGAACACCTGGAACACCAGCAGGAAGATCAACCCGGGCAGCAGGTAGCGCAGCGGCAACGCCCGGCGGGCGAAGTAGACGACGTCGGCGATGATCACCAGCACGACGCAGACGCCGGCGATCACCAGGTGATCGGTGGCGACCGCGCGGGCCACCAGGAAGATGCCGAACGCGTTGACCAGCGCGATCAGCAGCAGCTTGATCAGGAACCCGGGCATCAGCCGGCCTTCTTGATCGCCGCCTCGATGTTCTTGGCCATCGTGGTCCACGTCTTCTCCGGATCGGCGCCGCCGACGATCGCCGCCTCGGCACCGCCCCAGAACGTCCAGACCTGGGCCATCGGCGGGATCGACGGCATCGGCAGGCCGTCCTGGCCCGCCTCCGCGTAACCCTGCACCAGCGGGTTGCCGGTCACGGTCGCGTCTTCGGCCGCCTCGGTGAGGGCCGGCACCCGGTCGCCCTGCTCGAACAGCTTGAGCTGGACCTCCTTGGTGCCCAGGTAGTTGACCAGGAATTCCGTGGCCAGCAAGGCGTTCTTGCTCCGTGCCGACAGGATGAACCCCTGCACGCCCACGAACGGCCGGGCCGGCTGGCCGCCCGCGGACGGGATCGGCAGCACCGTCACGTCCAGCTTCTTCTTCTCGAAGTCGGGCGTGTTCCACGGCCCCGTGATGAAGAACGGCGAGTTCTGGTTGAGGAACTGCTCCTTGGCGATGTCGCCGGTCAGCGACGTGTCCAGGACCTTGTTCCCCTTCTTTCCTTGACTTCCCAGCCAGGTGGCGAACTTCAGCCCGGCCTCGTCGCCGATGGTCAGGGTGTCGGAGAAGGTGCCGTCGTCGTTCATCTTGAACACCGTGTTGCCGAACGAGGACTGCAACGGGAACGTGTGGTACGGATCGCCGCCCTCCCCGACCCCGAGCAGCAGCGGGTACTTCTTCCCGGCCTCCTTGCCGGCCGTGATCAAGTCCTCCCAGGTCTGCGGGATCTCCTTGCTCAGCGCGTTGTTCCGGACCAGCCCGATGTTCTCGATCGAGTACGGCAGCCCGTAGCACTGACCGTCCTGGCTGAACGCCGACACCGCCAGCGGGGTCAGCCTGGTGGCAAGATCACCGAGCTCGATCGGCGCGACGACGCCCGACTTGATGAAGTTGCCGATCCCGTCGTGCGGGGTGACGGCGATGTCCGGGCCCTTGCCGGACGGCACCTGGGTGGAGAACTGCGGGCCGATGTCGGCGAAGTTCTTGGTCACCACCTCGATCGTGACGCCGGGATTGTCGGTGGAGAACTGCTTGCCGATCTCCTTCACGGCCGGCGCCCGCGACCCGTCCGCCCAGACGACCAGCTTCGCGCTCTGGGCGACCGGCGTGGAGGGCGCGCTGCTCGGCGCCGGGCTGCTGACCGTACCTGTGGGCGTGCCGGTGCTGCAGGCCGCCAGCGGCGCGGCGAGTGCCAGGCCGACGAAGCTGCGTCGCTTCATGAGGTGCTCCTCGGGAAGGCCGCACGACCTGGTGCGGACGGTGTCCGGACCGACCCTGGTCCACGCAGGACCCTATTGCCTAGAAGCCCGGTTCCGGGAGTCTCGACGCGAAATCGATATCAAGCAAGGATCGACGGGCGCCCTCAAGCCGGAGCCGCTTGCTGCAACTGGTCCAGGACTCCGGTCTGGGCGAGCAGGGCGAAGCGGTCCGGGCAGCCCCAGTGCTCGACGATCCAGCCGTCGACCACCCGGGCTTGCTCGAAGACCGCGATGTCGATCATGGCATTGCTGGGCGGCCCGAAGAATCCTCCCGTCGCGGTACCTCGGGCGCTGCCGCGGACCCAGACGACGTCGCCGACGGTGACCGAGTCCTCGACCGTGTAGACGACGTCCGGCATCATCGCGTGGACCTGGCGGATGGCCGCCTTCACATTGCTCCGGGCCTGCTCACCGACACCGGCGAGGCCGAACTGGTGCTCGACCAGGTCCGGCGCGCACACCTCGTCGACGAGATCAGCGTTGCCGGTGCCGAAGCCCTCGATCAGGATCCGTTCCAGCACGGCCGAAGGGCTGGGATCGGACATGGTGATCACTTCCTTCCAGCTGAGCGCACTACTCATGCACTCGATGCAGTATCTCTGCACTCAACGCATTGATAGTGTGACTCCGTGCCCAAGGTTGTCAAGACCTACCGCCAGGAGCAGGCGGAGGCGACGCGGTTCCGGATCGCCGACGCCGCCCGGCGGCTCTTCGCCGAGCATGGCTATGGCGCGACAAGCATCGAGGCGATCGCCCAGGAGGCGGGCGTCGCGACCCGGACGGTCTACTCGGCCTTCGGCGCCAAGCGGGAGATCCTGTCCCTGATCTGCGACCGGTGGCTCAGCGACGCGAATGCGATCGAACTGGCCCAGCAGGTGCTCGCGCTCGACGACCCCCGAGAACGGCTGCGCGGCGCTGCCGGCTGGCTGACCACGCTGTACTCGGCCGGGTTCGACGTGGTGCTGATCTTCGAGGCCGCAACCGACGAGAGCGCGGAGACCAGGGCCCTGCTGCGCTCGAAGCTGGCCGGCCGGAACCAGGTGATGGACAAGATCATCGCCTCGCTCCAAGATCAGCTCCAGATCCCGCTCCGCCGCGCGCAGGCCGTCTACCGGGCCCTGGCCGCGCCTGGCGTATACCAGGAGCTGGTGGCGGAGTCCGGCTGGAAGCCGGCCGAGTTCGAGCAGTTCGTCGCCGACTCGTTGGAACGCCAGTTGCTCTGACCCGAAATCCGGTTGATCCGTCTCAGTGTTCGGACGAGACTCGACGACCATGATCACCGACATCGCAGCCGGAATCCTGCGGGAGCAGTACGGAGCTCGTGGCGCGGTCCGGGTGCACGAGACCTGGGGCGCCTCGGTCGTGGTCGAGCGGGACGGCCTGCTGCTCAAGGCCAACGGTGATCGCAGCACGGTCGCCGAGGCGATGGTCGCCCGGCGGGTTCGCGCCGCCGGAGTTCCGGCGCCGGAGATCGTCGGCGAGGGCGTCGATGATCGGCTACCCGGCGGCAGCTGGCTGGTGATGCGCCGACTGCCCGGCCTCGGCTTCGATGCCAGCAACGCATCACCGGAACGGCTGGACGCCGTCGTCGGCCAGGTCGCCCGGCTGTTGTCGATCTTGGCGACCGTCTCCGCGCCGGGGTGGGGCTGGATCGGCGACGACGGCCGCGGTACGTCCACCTCGTGGCGCGCGTGGCTGCGGCAGCAGGTGACCGAGACCTCGGGCAAGCTCGGCACACGGCTGTCCGCGGACTTCGTCGCGACGGCCCACGCGGCGATCGACGAGGCCGTGCCGGAGCGGTTGCCGGGCAGCATCCTGAACGGTGATCTCGGCCTGTCCCACGTCCTCGTGGATCCGGCGACCGGCGCCGTGACCGGGTTGCTCGACTGGGCTGCGGCGATCGTCGGCGACCCGCTGTTCGACGTCGCGACGTTCTCGATGGGCGGCCCGGCCGATGACCCCATCCACCCCGTCTTGCAACCGAGGATGCTCGCCGCCTACCCGGGCGAGATCGACCAGCAGCGAGTCCGCCTCTACCGGATGATCAACCACCTGTTCAACGCCTGCTGGAGCGTCGACAACGACGTACCGTCCTGGACCCCAGCCCTCTGCCGCGCCGCCGAGGACCTCGTCTGACTCCAGTGCGCGTTCATCGAGTGCGAGTTCGAGACCACGATTCGGGCGGATTCCGGGTACGCAACCTCACACTCGGCGATCTCGCGGGGATGCAGCATCCGGCCGTTGGTGACTTGGCGGTGCCGATGCCGATTGCAACGGGGCTCCGGCAGTCCGGCCAGGACCAGCAGCAGCCGAAGCTCGGACTCTTCGGTGATCGACCTCCGACCGCGCCAGGCTCGCCGCGCCAACCGACAGTTCCGGACTGCAGCCGTCGCCATCGCATCGACCAGATCGACCTCCGTGCAGGCGGCCGACGGCGTCGCGACGCGCTGTCGGGACTCGGGGGGAGTTGCCCGACGCGGCTCAGCCGGATCTCTCGTCGGACGGTCTGAGCCCTGGTCGCGGTCGCCCCCGGATCGGCTCGGCGAGCGGAGCTCGACCCCGTGCAGCCAGAGTGCCGTCACGCCGGTGATCACGGCGTCGGCGGGGAGCACCGGGAGCGCACCGGCGCGCCAGCCGCTGAAATCGGCCCCGTCAGAGCGGCGCGTCGATCCGGGTCAGCCGATCAGCAGGGCGAGGGAGCCGCAGGAGTGGCGGATGGCGGAGTCGACGCCGGCTCGGCTGAGCGGGTCGCCGGCGGCGAGGCCGGGGTCGGTGGAGACGATGATCCGGTCAGCGCTGTTGATCAAGGTCGCCCGTTCGGCCTCCTTGCGCAGCCGGGGCACCAGGTGCCGTTCCACGCTGTCCACCAACAGGTCAAGGGCGGCGACGCCGACGAACCGGTCCCGGACGGTGACCGGCGTCGCGATCGTCATCGTGTACTCGTCGCTGCACAGGTAGTCGACGCTCGGCCCACTGAGGTGCGCCTTGCCGGTGATCATCGGCACCCGGTACCACTCGAACTCGCTGTAGTCGAGGTGCTCCTTGTTGATGATCGACCAGGCCAGGGAGAGCTGCTCGCGGTCCGGGCCCTGCCACCAGGACAGGTGGCCGCGGGCGTCCCGGAGCAGGCCGATCGCGGCGATGAAGCCGGCTCCGTACACCGGGATCCTGGTCTCGCTGAGCGTCTCCGCCGCGTACGGGCGGACCAGGTCGTCCAGCCGGGCCGACGTCAGCCGGGTGTCGTCGGCGGTGGCCGTCGCCAACTCGCCGGCCAGAGCGGGTTTCCAGCGCTCCAGGACGTCGAAGGCGGTGTCGAAGAAGTCACAGACCAGCCGTGCCACGGCGGGACGGCGCTCAGTGCGATTCCCCACGGTACGGTTCCCCTTCCATGATCACTCCTGCGTGATCACCGTTGTAGATCTTGCTGGATCTCGATCAGGCTGACCAGGTCCGCCTCGGTCGCGCCGGCGAACCGATCGGCGGCGGCCCGCGCCTCGCCCCGTTCCACCGCGGTCAACACCCGCCGGAACGCCTTCTCCCGTTCCTTCCGGCGATCACCGTCGATCAACGCCAGCAGCGGCGAGAACTCCGCCTGCAACCGCATCTGCTCACGGGTCAGCCGGGCCGACTGGCCGAGGGCGGTCAGTTCGAGCACCGCCTCGTCCAGGTGCCGGGACCATTCATGATCATCATGGGCGGTCGCGGCCGCGAGCCGGCGGCGGATCGCGTCCACCTCCTCGGCCCGCGCTCGCCGGGCCGCCAACCCGACACAGGCCGAGCCGATCGCGGCGTAGTGCTGGCCGAGATCACGCAGTGCGAGCCGGGTCAGCCCGCGCAGCCGGTCCCGCGCGAAGACCACCGGATCGGCAGCCTCGGTGAGGAAGCTGCCCCCGGACCGGCCCCGCTTCGTCGTGATCAGGCCACGGTCGCGCAACAAGCCCAGGGCCTCGCGCACCGTGACCGGCGAGACGCGCAGCACCCGGGCCAGCTCGGACTCCGACGGCAGCCGTTCTCCGGTCCGCAGCACTCCTCCGGTCACGGCCTGGATCAGCCGCTGCTCCACCTGCTCGACCCTGCCCTCGTCGCCGACCGGCAACAAGATGGCGCTGCGCATCCGGGACGGCACCAAGCCGCGCGCATGCGTCGTGCTCACGGCGTCATTGTCCACCACGATCGGAGGTCCCGACCCGCCTAGACCGACCAGACCGACCTAGACCGAACGGACGGCTTCGCGGAGGACCGCGAGGCCTTCCCGCAGCAGTTCGTCCGGGATCGAGAGCGGCGGCAGCAGCCTGATCACGTTGCCGTAGGTTCCGCAGGTCAGCAACACCACACCCTGGGCGTGCACCGCGGCCGCGATCCGGGCGGTGAGGTCGGCATCGGGCCGGCCGTCAGCCCCGACGAGTTCGATACCGATCATGGCTCCGCGACCCCGGATCTCGCCGATCCGCGGGTCGTCTCGCAGTACGGACAGCCCGTCGAGGATGATCGCCTCGACCGCCCGGGCCCGGCCGGCCAGATCCTGCTCGGTGTAGCAGCGCAGCGCCGCCAACGCGGCCGCACAGGCCACCGGGCTGCCGCCGTACGTCCCGCCGAGACCACCCGGATGGGCCGCCGCCATCATCTCGGCCCGGCCGGTGACGGCGGACAGCGGCAGACCGCCGGCGATGCCCTTGGCCGTGGTGATCAGGTCCGGCACGACGTCCTCGTGCTCACAGGCGAACAGGTCCCCGGTCCGGGCGAAGCCGGTCTGGATCTCGTCGGCGATGAGGACGACGCCGTGCTCCTTGGCCCAGGAGGCCAGCGTGGGCAGGAATCCCGGTGCCGGTACGACGAACCCGCCCTCGCCCTGGATCGGCTCGATGATCATCGCGGCAAGGTTGTCGACCCCGACCTGCTTCTCGATCTGCCCGATCGCCCGGGCCGCCGCCTGTTCGCCGGACAGCCCGTCCCGGAACGGGTACGAAGCCGGCGCCCGGTAGACCTCCGGCGCGAACGGGCCGAAGCCGTCCTTGTACGGCATCACCTTCGCCGTCAAGGCCATGGTCAGGTTGGTCCGGCCGTGGTAGCCGTGGTCGAACGCCACCACCGCCGGGCGGCGGGTGTGCCGCCGGGCGATCTTGATCGCGTTCTCCACCGCCTCGGCACCGGAGTTGAACAGGGCAGTCGTCTTGACATGATCACCAGGAGTGAGCCGGTTGAGTTCCTCGGCCACCTCGACGTACGACGCGTACCCGGTGATCATGAAGCAGGTGTGGGTGAACCGGGCCACCTGCTCGGTGACCGCCTGCACCACGGCCGGCTCGGAGTTGCCGATGGTCGTCACCGCGATGCCTGAGCCGAGATCGATCAGGACGTTGTCGTCGACGTCGACCAGCACGCCGCCGCCGGCCGCAGCGACGAACACCGGAAGGCTCAGCCCGACTCCGGGTGCGACGGCGGCGGCCTTGCGGTCGAGCAGGGCCCGAGAGTTCGGGCCGGGCAGCTCGGTGCGGAGCTCTCGGCGTTGCGGGAGGGCCGGGCCGCCGACCAGCGGGGTCGCGGTCATGATCTTGGCCCTTCGACAGGCTCAGGGCTCGTGGGGGAATCGGGCTCAGGGCTCGTGGGCACGACTCTGATCAACTTCTTGTTGACGAACTCGCCGATGCCGAGCCGGCCCAGTTCACGGCCGAAGCCGGAGCGCTTGACGCCGCCGAAGCTCAGCTCCGCGCTGTCCGCGCCGACCACGTTGACGAAGACCATCCCGGCCTGCAGCCGATCGGCCACCCGGAGCGCCTGCTCCTCGTCGCTGGAGTAGACGTAGGAACCGAGGCCGTACGGGGTGCCGTTGGCGATCTCCACCGCCTCGTCCTCCGAGGCTGCCCGGTAGACCGAGGCGACCGGTCCGAAGAACTCC
Organism: Microlunatus sp. YIM B11417; assembly: GCF_059617205.1. Lineage (NCBI taxonomy): Bacteria > Bacillati > Actinomycetota > Actinomycetes > Propionibacteriales > Propionibacteriaceae > Microlunatus > Microlunatus sp. YIM B11417. The sequence goes on along the minus strand of NZ_JCAMPJ010000002.1, from coordinate 252,746 downwards.
TCGGTGAACGCCTCCGACTCCGGCGTGATCTTGGTCAGCACCGTGGGCGGGAAGAAGTTGCCGTTCCGTTCGCCGCCGGAGGCCAGCTCGGCGCCCTGCTCCACGGCCCGGGCGACCTGATGCTGCAACCGCTCGGTGGCGGCGGCCGAGGAGAGCGGACCGAGCGCGGTCTCGGGATCGGCCGGATCGCCCGGCCGGACCGCGGTGAAGCGCTCGGTGAACTTCTCCAGGAACTCGTCGTACAAGGGATCCAGCACGATGAACCGTTTGGCGGCGTTGCAGGACTGACCGCTGTTCTCCAGCCGCGCGTCGACCGCGGCCTGCACCGCCGCGTCAAGATCATCGGTGGACAGCAGCAGGAACGGGTCCGATCCGCCGAGTTCCAGCACCACCTTCTTCAGGTACCGGCCGGCGGTCGCGGCGACGGCTGCGCCGGCCCGGGCCGAGCCGGTGACCGAGACGCCTTCCACGCGCGGATCGGCGATCACCGTCGTCACCTGGTCGTTGCTGGCCAGGATGCTGACATAGCCCCCGCTCGGCAGCCCGGCGTCGTCGAACAGCTGCTGCAGCGCCGCCGCCGACTCGGGGCACTGCGGCGCATGCTTGAGCAGGATCGTGTTGCCGGCAACGAGATTCGGGCCGGCGAACCGAGCCACCTGGTAGTACGGGAAGTTCCACGGCATGATCCCGAGCAGCACGCCGACCGACGAGTGGCGGACCAGCGCCGAGCCGTCCCCGTCGAGCAACTCGATCGGCTCGTCGGCGAGGAACTTCTCCCCGTTGTCGGCGTAGTAGCGATAGATCGCGGCGCAGAAGTCGACCTCGCCGAGCGCCTGGCCGACCGGCTTGCCCATCTCCCGCACGATGATCGCCGCCAGCCGATCACGGCGTTCCTCGTGCAGGTCCGCGACCCGACCGATCACTGCCGCCCGCTCGGCCACCGGCGTCGCCGACCAGGCCCGATGTGCCGCCGCCGCGGCATCGATCGCGGCCCGCAGGTCCGCGTCGGAGATGGTCGGATAGTCGGCGACCCGCTCACCGGTCGCCGGGTTGATCACCGCGTAGGGGGATTCGGCACCAGACATGTGTCCTCCTCGGCTCCGCGCCCTTGAGAGTCCGTTAATCCTATGATCTTATATGTTTTAGCGGAACCCCGTGGTACACGTCACAGTCGACGAGGAGGCCTCGTGACCCAGACCGACCCAAGAACGAAGCCCCCGGAGATTCCCGTGCGCGACGATGCGCTGGCCCGGCCGTTCACACCGGGAGCGCCGACGAACGACCCGGGGCTCGCCGAGTTCCCGGAGACGCTGGCCCGTCCGGAGCCGGTTCCGCTGCCCGATCCGACCACCCGCGAGTTCGTCGAGCAGTGGCGCAACGCCTCGTACAACTGCTATTCGTCGGGCCACAAGTTCTGCCGCGAGGTCTGCCCCGTGATGCAGGTGACCCGGAACGAGTCCTGGACGCCGACCGCCTTCCACGCCAACGTGATCGCGCTCGAGCAGGGACAGCTCGAGGTCGCCGACATCGCGGCGGACTACGTGAACTGCACCCAGTGCGGCGCCTGTGAGCTGCGCTGCCCGAACACCTTGTTCACCGGGGATTTCTACCGTTTCCGGACTCGCACCGTGGATGTCGTCAAGGCGGTCCGGGCCCTCGCCGTGGACCAGGGCATCCACCAGCCCGGCTGGCAGACCTGGAACGCCCGGACCAACACGCAGACCCATGAGCCGGTGCTCGGCGAGGTCGATGTCAGCCAGGAGACCGTGCGCGACTGGGCCGACGGGCTCGACCTGCCGATCGGCGGCGAGACGGTGCTCTTCGTCGACTGTGAGGCCGCCTTCTACCGCACCTCGGTGCCGCGCGCGGTGGCGCAGTTGCTGATCAAGGCCGGGTACGAGTTCGGGCTGATGGGCGAGCAGTGGTGCTGCGGCGGGCCGGCCGCGGAGATGGGGTATGTGGACCAGGCGAAGCGGTTCGCCCAGCACAACCTGGACAACTGGCGCGGCACCGGGACGAAGCGGGTGCTGGTGCTCGACCCGCACGACTACATCACGTTCACCGAGGACTATCCCAAGTATTTCGGGGATGCGTACGACATCGAAGTGGTGCTGGTGGTCGAGCTGCTGGCCGAGTTGATCAAGGACGGCCGGCTCACCCCGACGGTGCCGATCGAGCGGACGATCACGTACCACGATCCTTGTCGGCTGAACAAGCGCAAGGGGATCTGGCAGGAGCCCAGGGAGATCCTGCGCTCGATCCCCGGCCTGACGTTCAACGACGTGGACCGGGTCACCCAGTGGTCGTACTGCTCGGGTGGCGGTGGCGGCCTGCCGGTGGAGAAGCCGGAGCTCACCGCCGCGATCAGCGAACGCCGCCTGACCAAGGCCGCCGAGACCGGGGCCGACCTGCTGGTCAGCGCCTGCCCGTGGTCGGAGCGGCCGCTGTCCGCCGCCGGTGACGCCAAGGACATCGACGTGATCGACATCCACGAGCTGCTGGCGGAGTCGGTCGGGATCGAGGTCGGCGGCAGCCGCGGCGAGGTCGGCGACCGGCGGGCGGGCGGTTGCGGCGGCGGCACCTGCGGTTGCGGGAAGGAGTGATCATGACCGTCGTCGCCGAGCGTCCCGGTCAAGATCAACTCGATCAGGTGGTGCAGCGACTGCGCGCCGTACTGGCCGAGGACCAGATCCTGACCAGCCGCACCGACCGGTTCAACCGGGCCCGGGTGCCGGCGCCGTTCCCGGTGCACCGGTGGGCCGAGCGGGTGCCCGATCTGGCCGTGCTGCCGACCTCGACCGAACAGGTCGCCCAGGTGATCACGATCGCCAACGAGCTGAAGGTGCCGGTGGTGCCGCGGGACGGCGGCACCGGGCTGACCGACGGCGCGGTGCCGTTGCGTGGCGGCATCGTCCTCGACGTGAAGCGGATGAACCAGATCCATGAACTGGACCTGGAGAATCGCACGGTCACGGTGGGCACCGGGATCAACATGCTCAAGCTCAACGAGGAACTCGGCCGGCACGGGCTGATCTATCCCGACGACCCGGCGTCCTATCCGTGCTCGCTGGTCGGCGGTCGGATCGGCACCTCGGGCTGGTCCTTGATCGGTGCCCGGTACGGCCACAGCCGGGACCTGGTGCTCTCGTTCGATCATGTGCTGCCGACCGGCGAGGTGCTGCATGTCGGCGACGGGTTCGGCCACAAGATCAGCAAGTCCTCGTCCGGCTACCAGCTGAAGCACCTGTTCATGGGGCACCAGGGCACCCTCGGCGTGGCCACCCGGGCGACGCTGAAGCTCTATCCGAAGCCGGAGGCGGAGCTGTCGCCCTTCTGGTCCTTCGACAACTACGACGACGCGTACCGCTGCGTCGGCGCGCTGGCCCGGGCCGGTGTCGCCACCTTCGCCGGCGCCGTGCTGTTCGACGAGTGGAAGGTGGCGTACCTCAGGCGGGACGACGAGGCCTACATCCCGCAGCCGAACGACGTCCGGGCGCTGGTCTGCGCCGTGATGTACGGCTACGAGGACGAGGTCCGGCCGGCCGGGCGACGGCTGTTCAAGATCGCCAAGGAACACGGAGCCCGCTATCTCGGTGACGAGATCTCCGAGGGTGACTGGGCGGCCCGCCATGATCGCTACGCGACCCCGCTGCACGGCCGGACCCGGACCGGACAGGTGGTGCCGATGAGCTGGCACTGCGAGGACGCCGCGATCAACTACACCCGGCTGCCGGCGGTGACGAAGGCCTGGCACGAGATCGTCGCCGAGTTGCGCCGCAAGACCGACGTGTTCGACGACTGGGGCATGTTCGCCTACACGTCTGCCGACACCGGCGTCGACTACCTGACCGAGATCGACATCGGCATCTGGGAGCAGCAGCTGGGCGACGCCGCCTGGGCCGAATGGGTCAAGGCGAAGCGGGACATCGCCGCCGTGGCGCTCGCCAACCACGGCTCGATCAGCGCCTGCCACGGCTCCTGCCGGGAGGGCGAGGTCGACCTGGTGCCGGACGAGCTCGGTCGCGGCTACCAGGTGATGCTCGACCTGAAGCGGACCCTCGACCCGAACAACATCATGAACCCGGGCAAGTACCTGCTGGACGCGGCCTACGCCGGCGATCCGCTGGCCGCCCTGGACGCGCTGAGAGGGCGTGGTTGATCATGGCCAGACTCGATCCCCGGGACCTCGGCTACCGGTACGCCGAGCAGTCCACCCCACCACCGGCCGAGCGGGTCAGCGAGGTCGCCGTGACCACCCACCCGCACCTCTACGAGGTCGATCCACGGCTGATGGAACGCTGGGTCCTGCAGCAGACCTTCCCCAACTGGGATTCGCTGCGGATCATGAACGCCCGCCATGATCATCTGGACTGGATGCACCGGCACTTCGCCGAACGCGTGATCACCGGCTCCGAGCTGCTGGCCGAGGTGGACGATGACCACCCCCACCGATGAGCCACAGCCTCGCCGCGCCACGGACGACCTGAGTCTGTCGAAGGGCGACACCTCCTTCGGCCCTTCGACAGGCTCAGGGAACGGGGGAACCAGCGGCTCAGGGAACGGGGGAACCAGCGGCTCGGGGATCGGCGTCACTGACGATGACGCGCAGCTGGCGGCGCTCGGTTACCGGTCGGAGTTCAAGCGGGACATGAGCCTCTGGGCGAACTTCGCCCTCGGCTTCACGTACCTGTCCCCCGTCGTCGGCATCTACACCCTGTTCGCGGTGTCGCTGGCCACCGGCGGGCCGCCGATGTTCTGGTCGCTGGTGATCGTCGGGCTCGGCCAGTTGCTGGTGGCACTGGTGTTCGGCGAGATCGTCTCGCAGTATCCGGTGGCCGGCGGCATCTATCCCTGGGCGCGTCGGCTCTGGGGCCGCAAGTGGGCCTGGATGACCGGCTGGGTCTACCTGTTCGCCCTACTGGCCACGATCGCCGGCGTCGCCTATGGCGCCGGGCCCTACCTGGGGGCCCTCTTCGACTTCGAGGCCGGCACCGGTACGACCGTGCTGTGCGCGCTGATCTTGATCGCGGCCGCGCTGGTGATCAACCTCGGCGGCACCAAGTGGCTCGCCTACGCGGCGATCATCGGCTTCGTCGCGGAGTTGCTCGGTGCCCTGGTGGTCGGCGGCTGGTTGTTGATCAGCCAGCGGCACCACGGCCTCGAGGTGCTGTTCGACTCGTTCGGCGCCGGCTCCGGCGGCTCCTACGTCGGCGCCTTCCTCGCGGCGGGGCTGATCGGCATCTTCCAGTACTACGGGTTCGAAGCGTGCGGCGACGTCGCCGAGGAGGTCCCGGACCCGACCCGCCGGATCCCCAAGGCGATGCGGATGACGATCTACGTCGGCGGCGCGGCGGCGATGTTCGTCTGCCTGTCGCTCATCCTGGCCGTGCAGGACTACGCGGCGGTGATCGGCGGCACCGACCCCGATCCGATCGGCACCATCCTGACCACCGCGTTCGGCCCGGTCGGCAGCAAGATCGTCCTCGCCGTGGTGTTGATCTCGTTCCTGTCCTGCACGCTGAGCCTGATGGCGGCGGCGTCCCGGCTGATGTACTCGTACGCCCGCGACGACATGATCGTCGGCTCCCGGGCTCTCCGGGTCGTGCTGCCGAAGCGGCACGTACCGCCGTACGCGATGCTGGTCGCCGCCGCCGTGCCGGCCTTGATCATCCTGGTCTCGATCGCCTCCGCCGAGGCCCTGACCAAGATCATCTCGTTCGCCACGCTGGGCATCTACCTCGGCTTCCACATGGTCGTCTTCGCCGCGTTGCGGGCCCGGCTCAAGGGCTGGCGGCCGGCCGGCGCGTTCCGGCTCGGCGGTTGGGGCCTGCCGGTGACCATCGGCGCGCTGGCGTACGGAGTGCTGGCCATGATCAACATCGCCTGGCCGCGCACCCCCGACGCGCCCTGGTACGACAACTGGATCGTCGTGCTCGGCGCGGCGATCGTGGTCGGCCTCGGCGCCGTCTACCTGTTCGCCGGGCGACCGTACCGCAGCGGCAGCACGCCGTACGGCGACGCGACCACCGACTCGGCCCTGTTCCCGCAACCCGCACCACCCGTGAACGATCAGGAGGTCACCCGATGAAGTTCAGTTACGTCACCCTGCCCGACTATCCGGTCGCCGAGTCGCTCGAGTCGATCAAGCTCGCCGACGAGCTCGGCTTCCACGCGGTCTATGCCGCCGACGAGACCTGGCACAAGGATCTCTGGTTGATCTTCGCCGCCGCCGCGGACAAGACGAAGCAGATCAGGATGGGCCCGAGCGTCTCGACCGTCGCGCTGCGCGAACCGACCCTGATCGCCCAGGCCGCGGCCACCCTGGACGAGCTCACCGGCGGGCGGGCCGAGGTGGTGCTGTCGTCGGGCAACTTCGGCCTGCTCGCGCAGTACGGGATCGACTGGTCGACCCAGAAGCCGCTGTCCAGGACCAAGGAGGGGGCGCACGTGGTGCGGACCCTGTTGGACGACGGCGCGATCTCGTTCGACGGCGACTTCTACCACTACCAGGGGCTGTTCTCGTTCGCCCGGCCGGTGCAAGATCATCTTCCGGTGAAGCTGGGCGCGATGCGCGGTCCGAAGTCGTTCCAGGTCGCCGCCGAGTTCAGCGACGGCTGCCATCACGCGCTCAGCTACACCCGCGAGGCGTACGAGTACATGTACGAGAACATGAAGATCGGCGCCGACCGGGCTGGCAAGGACGTCGACAGTCTCGACATCGGCGCCTGGGTGGTGTTCGCGACCGGCGAGGACTCAGGCATCGCGAAGGACGCCGCCCGGTCCATGGTCGGCCTGTACGCGTCGGCGATGCCGGCCGAGCAGCTGGAGCGCAACGGGATCGCGCCGGAGGCGATGGCGCCGATCATCTCCAAGCTCGGCGCGGGCGACCTGGCCGGATCGATCGAGGCCACCACCCCCGAGATCGGCGACACGCTGTCGGTCGCCGGGACACCGGAGGAATGTGTCGCCAAGCTCAAGGAGATCGCCGCCGCCGGCGTGAACCACCTGATCCTGGCGATCACCGACGCCACGCTCGTGAAGACGTTCATGGGCCGCGACATCGAGGGTGTCGCCGACGTGAACACCCAGCTGCGGCTGATCCACGACAAGATCATGCCCGAATTCGCCTGACCGAGCCGATGCCGGCGCCGGGGTGGCTGCGGGCCCTCGATCATGATGCGGCAGACTGGGCCGTCGGACAGGCCCAGCGTCACGATGATCTTGGGGAGCAGCTATGGCGGCGTCGGCAGCAGGCTCGCGACAGTTCTCGATGCCGCCGGGCATGGTCTCGTACACGTACCGGAACGAGTTCCAGCAGAGTGTGAGCGCGACGCTGGACCAGATCCGGGAACTCGGGATCACCGACCTGGAGTTCTCCAGCCTCTTCGACCGGACGGCCGCGGATCTTCGGCGCCTCTTGGACGACCGCGGGATGCGGTGCTCCTCGTACGGCGTCGGACATGCCGACCTGCTGAACCGGATCGACGAGGTCGCCGAGGAGGCCGAGGTCCTGGGCGCCTCCTTCGTCCGGATCGCCTGGATCCCCCACGAGGCGCCGTTCGACCTGGCCGACGCCGAGGCGGCGGCCGAGACCTTCAACCGGGTCGGCTCCGCACTGCGAGATCACGGACTCACGTTCTGCTATCACAACCACGGCTACGAGTTCGCCCCGCACGGCAACGGAACGCTGTTCGATCTGATCGTCCAGGAGACCGACCCGGCGGCGGTGGCCTTCGAGTTGGACATCCTGTGGGCCCACTTCCCGGGCGCGGATCCGGCGGAGCTCCTCCGCAGCTACCCCGAGCGATTCCGTCTGATGCATCTGAAGGACCTGCGCCGCGGCGTGGTCGGCGACCTGACCGGCCAGACGGCGCGGGAGAACGACGTCGCGCTGGGCGACGGGCAGTTGGATCTCCCGGAGATCCTGCGGGCGGCCGGCGCGTCGGCGATCAGCCACTACTACATCGAGGACGAGAGTCCGTCGATCGCCACCCAGGTGCCGCGCAGTCTCGCCTACCTCGCCTCGCTCACCGACCCGTCGCTGCCGAGCTGAGCTCGGCGACCGTGCCGGTGCCGAGGCGGCGCATGGTGTCCCGCAGGCCCGAGTCGAAGATCTCCAGCGCTCGCCGTACGCCCGCCTCGCCGCCGGCCATCAGTCCGTAGAGGTACGGGCGCCCGATCATCACCGCGTCGGCGCCGCGGGCCAGGGCGACCGCAAGATCGGCGCCGGACCGGAAGCCGCCGTCGATCAAGATCGTCGCCTCCGGGCCGAGCGCGGCCCGGATCCCCGGCAACAGGTCGATCGTCGTCGCGGCCCGGTCCAGCTGGCGGCCGCCGTGATTGCTGATGATCACGCCGTCGGCGCCGGCGTCGATCACCGCGCGGGCGTCGTCGGCGTGCTGGATGCCCTTGATCAACAACGGGCCGTCCCAGGCGCTGCGGAGCCAGGCCAGGTCGGTCAGGGTGACCGTCGGGTCGAACAACAGATTGGGCAGCTCCTCGGTCGTCCCGGTCCAGGCCTTCATCGACGCGAAACTGAGCGGCTCGGTGGTGAGGAAGTTGAACCACCAGTGCGGATGCCGGGCGCCGTCGAACAGGGTCCGCGCGGTCAGCGCCGGCGGGATGGTGAGCCCGTTGCGGACGTCACGCAGCCGCAACCCGCCGACCGCGGTGTCGACGGTGAGCATCAGGGTCCGGTAGCCGGCCCGGCGGGCCCGGTCGACCAGGTCCTCGCTGGCGGCCCGGTCCCGCCAGAGATACAGCTGGAACCAGCGATCGACGTCCGGGCACGCGGCGGCCACCTCCTCGATCGACCGGGTCCCCATCGTCGACAGCGTGTACGGCAGCCCGGCGGTCCGGGCCGCCCGGGCCACCGCCAACTCGCCCTCGTGGTGCATCATCCGGGTGTAACCGGTCGGTGCCAGCACCAGCGGCAGTGCGGCCCTGCGGCCCAGAATCTCTGTACTGGTGTCGATCCCGGCCGTCGAGCCGAAGGCGCGGGGCCGCAGCTCGACCGCCCGCAGCGCCGCCTCGGCCCGGCGCAACGTGAGCTCCTCCTCGGCCGCGCCGTCGGTGTAGTCGAACACCGCACGCGGCGTCCGGCGCCTGGCGATCCGGCGCAACTGCTCGATCGTGTCCGCCGCGGCGACCCGGCGTTCCGTCCTGCTGATCACGGTGCCTCCCGGTTCATGATCATCCCACCCGGCCCGCGACGACGCCGGACGGGATCCGCGAGGCGGAACGGTGACCTACAGTGAGGCCGTGGTGATCACTGCGGAGGATCTGCTGGCCGGCCCGCGCGGGCGACGGTTCTGCCTGGAACTGGTACGCCAGATCGCGAGCAGTCGTCCGGACGGGGAGGACCTGACCACGGCGCTGTTCTTCGCCGCGGCCGCCCGGGAGCCCGACGGCGCTCGGCTGACCCACGCGGGCGCCCGGACTGCGGCGACGCCGGAGCAGATCGCGGGTCTGATCGAGGCAGTGCCGCTCGACGATCTTGCGGAGCCGGTCGTCCGGACCGCCCTCGCCGATACGGTGGCGAGCGCCCGGCCCTGGCAGGAGCTGGAGGGGGCGGACGTGGTCGCCGCCGAGCCCGCGGTCCGCCAGGCGTTGATCCGCGTCGCGACGACGGTGCTCGCGTCCCCGCACTCAGCGTGGTGGGCGGCGCCGATCGACCTGACGGACCAATGGCTGGTCGACCGCCCGGGCCGTCCGTCGATCAGCGGCACGAGGGCGGCGGAACGGTTGCGTCGTTGGCGTTCGGAGACGCTCGCCGACGAGGCCCGTGCGGTACGGGAGCGGCCGGCCGATCCGCGCGAGCCGATCAGCGGCACCTGGTGGTCCACGCCACCGAACGACCTGCCGCGGACCAGCCGGTGGCTGCCGGCCGGCGGCCCGGCGACCTGGTGGCTGGCCGAGGACGAGGTTCAGCCGGACACCGCGACGGCGCGCTCCGTCGCCGCCGGTCCGGCCCCCAAGATCCTCGAGCTCCGCGGCGCGACGGACTGGATCGCCCTGTGCGTCCGGCACCCGATCGACGTCTCCGCCGATCGACGGCACGACTGGTATCGGGCGACCGGCCGGACCGGCCGCTGGTGCCTGCCCGACTGGGCGGCCGTCGCCGCCGAGGTCGACGCCGTGCACCTCACCGTCGCGGGCTACCTGAGCGCGGCCGGCCGGGCGCTCGAGCTGCCCGACGGGTCGGACTCCTTGATCGGCGGCTGGGATCCCGACAGCACGTACTGGCTGACCGACGTCAAGATCGACAGCAGCCGGCCGCTGACGGCGGATCCGGCCGACCGCGGCTAGGTGGCGTCCCAGAGGCGTCGGTTCATCGGGCCGCCAGGTCGTCCCGGAGACGGCGGAACACCGCTGCATGATCAGGAGTGAGTGGCAGCGGCTCGGAGTCCGGGTCGATCCAGAAGAAGTCGAACGGGATCCAGTCGTCGGCCGCGGGATCGGAGCCCTCGCCGTGCCGCCACCGATCAGGCAGGCCGTCCGGCGCGAGGAGATGGAAGAACCAGCGGTCGTGCCGTTCCAGCCGACCCCGGCGCCGCTCCTGCAGCTGCTGACGATCGATGAGCCGTTCGACCACGAACCCGGTGAAGCCCGTTTCCTCCTCGGTCTCGCGGACCGCGGCGGCGGCCGGTTCCTCGCCCGGATCGATGCCTCCGGCCGGCACCTGGATACCGGCGTCGGGCGAATCCGGGTGGGCGAACACCAGCAGCCGCCCGTCGGACCGGGTCACGAAGGCCGAGACCTTGGGCCGCACCCCGTCCTCGCTGAGCATGATCAACATCATGTCAGACCGTCATGATCACGGCCGGGTGGGCGTGAAAGACTTCGTCGGTATGGAGAGCCTGACGGTCCGGCGTGATGGAGCGACGATTCCGGTGACGGTGGCCGGGGAGGGGCCGGCGGCGGTGTTCGTGCCGGGGCTCAGCGGGACCCAGGCTCAACTCGGGCCGCTGTTCGCCGGGTTGCGCCGCCATCTTCGGCTGGCCACGTTCGATCATCGCGGGCACGGGCTGAGCGGCGAAGGCGAGCCGTACGACTACGCGACGTTCGGTGCCGACACCGCCGCCGTCCTGGCGGCGCTCGGCGGGGCGGACTCGTTGGTGCTGATCGGGCATTCGATGGGTGCCGATCTGCTGGTGGACCAGGCCGCCATGTTGCCGCAGGCGCCACGCGGGTTGATCTTGATCGACGGCGGTACCCCGTTGTCGGCGTCGCTGCTCACGCCGGAGGAGCTGGAGGGGATGCGGCAGGCGATGGGCAGCGAGGAGGCGCTCGAGCTGCAGCGTTCCCAGGCCGGAACGCCGCACCAGGTGGCGCTCTCCGGCGATGACATCTTCCGGCTGCAGGACCAGATCGACCAGCACCGCCGGACCGCGGCCTCGCGGTTCGACCGGATCGACGGTCCGATCACCATGATCATGTCCGAGTCCATGGCCGGGACCGAGGGTGAGCGAGCCCTGGAGCTCAATCAGGCCTGGCGGGACGCCGTCGACGCCCTGGCCTCGGCTCGGCCGTCGATCACGGTGCACCGGGTGCCGGCCGGACATGATCTTGTGGCGACCCATCCCGACGAGGTGCTCGAGCTGGTCGTCGCTGCCCTCGCGGCGGGTCAGTGACGCGTCAGGGTCGCGTCAGTCGGGACTGATCCCCTGAGTCGTGCGGTACGGGCCTCCTGGTCGTGGCCCGTACCGCGCTCCTCCTGTTCAGGACGGCGAGCGTCCGGAACCAGGACTATCGTCGGGCCATGACCATGATCACGCGTGACTGGCGGCTGCTCGACGCCGGACTCACCGCCTGGTTCGACGCGCCGGCCCCGGACGCCGCAGCCGAGTTCGTCCGGCGGCTCGCCGCGCTCGGCGACACCCTGCCGGACGTCCGGCTCCGGACCGCAGGGGTACGGGTCACGGTCGCCGAGCCTGGCCTCGCCGAGGCGATCTCGGCCCTCGCCGGCGAACTCGGCCTGGCCGCCGACCCGACCGGGCTGTCCGTGCTGCGGGTCCGGGTCGCCGCGGCAGACCCGCCGGCCGTGCAGGCGTTCTGGCGAACGACCTTCGGCTACCGGGCGGAGGGCGTCGGCCTGGTCGACCCGTCCCGGCGCGACCCGATGATCATCGTGGACGATCTGCCCGAGCCCCGGCCGCTGCGGAACCGGATCCACGTCGACGTGGTCCGGCCGCCCGACGCCGTCGCGGCCGTCCGGGCCGAGCTGCGCCGCGAGCCGTTCGGCGCCTTCGGGGTCACCCTCGCCGATCCCGAGGGCAACGAGCTCGACCTGGTGCCCGGCGGGCGGCTGCCGGACGGCCCGGACACCACCGACTGGCAGACGGTGTTCGGGGCGATGGCGTGCTACCCGGTCACCTCGGCGCCGGCCGCCGCAGAGTTCGCTGCGACGGTCGCCACGCTCGGCGAGGCCACCGGGATTCCGCTGCTGGTGGACCTGGGTCCCGGCGGCGTCACCATCGACAGCGGCAAGGACCGCTGGGAGGAGCAGCCCGAGCGGTTCGCCGCGCTCGCCGGCCGGGTGCAGGCCGAGGCGCGCCGAGCCGGACTGACGGCCGATCCGGCCCGGCCCCGGTTCGTCCAGTTCGGTGTCGACGCGGTCGACATCCCCGCCCTGCAACACTTCTGGATCTCTGCGCTCGGGCTGCTCCGGGACCCGCGTGACTTCCTGACCGACCTCTACGACCCGTACCGGTTGCTCCCGGTGATCTTCTTCCAGGAGCTCGATCCCGATGATCATGACCGGCGGCGACAGCGCAACCGGATCCGGTTCGAACTGCTGGTGCCGCACGACCGGGCCGCCGCCCGCGTCGCGACGGCCGTCGATGCCGGCGGGCGGATCCTGAGCAGCGACGACGGCCGGCAGGTCGTCGCCGATCCGGAGGGGAACGAGTTGATCATCGTCGCCCGGCCTTGAGTCGTTCGTCGCGGCGGCCGGCGTCGACCAGGAGGCTGATCAAGCCGGCGGCCACGGCTCCGACCCCGGCGACAGCGAGCAGCGCGGCGGTGTCGACGACGGTGGCGAACACCGCCGCGGTCGCGGCCCCCAGGGTCGCCGCCCCGTTGCCCAGCCACAGGCTCGCGGCCGTGGCACTGCCCCGATGATCATCCGGCAGAATCGTCTGCTGGTACGTGTCGGACAGGACTTCGTACACACTCCAGGCGCAGGCGTTGATCGCCCGGCCGGCAACGAGCACGGCGACGACGACACCACCGGGCACCAGCAGACTCAGCGGGAAGGCGATCAGGCCGACCCCGCGCAGGACGGCCGCCGACCTGATGGTCGGTTCGAAGCCGGCGCGCGTACGCAGCCGGTCGGCCAGGGCGGCGCCCACGATGCCGCCCAAACTGCCGACCGAGAAGATCACTCCGATCATGACAGAGCTGAGGCCGAGCCGCTCGCGGAAGAACACGACGACCAGGGCGAAGCAGAGATCGAAACAGAACAGGTACGCCGTGTCGCCGACGGTGAGCCACCGCAACGGCTTGATCCCGTACAGGCAGCGGAACCCCGCGATCATGCTCCGCCACCACTCACCCAGCCGCGCCACGCGCCGCCGCCGACGAGGAACGGGGCGCCGGGTCGGCCCGGTGCGGATGGTGGCCGTAGAGACTCCGGCCAGCAGGGAGGTCACGGCCTGGACCACGATCGTGGCGACGGCGCCCAGCAGTTGCACCAGCGCGCCGGCCAGAGCAGGTCCGGTCGCCCGGGCCACGGCGTCGGTGCCCGCCATCCTCCCGTTCGCCGCACCGAGTTCCTCCGTGCTGACGATCGTCGGCAGGAAGGTGCGGTAGCCGACGCCGAAGACGACCCCCAGCAGGCCGACCAGCGCGGCGACCAGCCACACCTGGTGCAGCGTCAGGACACCGAGCAGGAACGCCACCGGGATACTGAGCCAGAGCAGGCCGCGGGCCAGGTGGGAGACGACGAGCAGGCGTTTCCGATCAGTCCGGTCGGCGATCGTTCCGATCACCGGGGCGACGAGCCACGGAACGCTCGACAGCGTCCCGATCAGCGCCACCTGCGAGGCATCGGCGTGGAGCACATCCACCGCCAGTAAGGGAACCGCGACCGATCCGGTCTGGAGCCCGACCAGCGACACCGACTGGGCGAACCACAGCCGGTTGACGTTGCGTCGGGGCGGGACAGCAGCCGTTCGGGACGAGTTGATCATGGGCAGACCTCACCTGAGTTCGCCCGCCTCAGTCCCTGAACATGGTGCTGTGCAGTTGTCCTTCCCTTTATACCGGCCCTTCGCGGCCAGGTCGAGGGCCACGCCCGCTCCTAGCGCGGACTCCTCGCCGCGGCTGCCGCCCGCAGGTAGGCGATCACGTCGTCGTGTCCCGGTTGGCGGGACCAGTCGTTCCGGGTCGCCTTGATCGCCCATTCCAGCGGGGTCTCGTGTCCGGTGTCGGAACGGGCCGCCAGGTCGGCGCCACGCTCGACCAACCTGCGTACCTGATCAAGATCACCGCGCCAGGCGGCGATGTGCAGCGACGAGGCTGGCCACGGCGGCAACTGCAGTGCCCGCTCGAACTCGGCCCTGGTGTGTACGGGTTCGCCATGGGAGATGATCACCCGCTCGAACGGCAGGTCGAGCATGGCGCGCAGCTCGGGCACGGCACGCTCCTCGTGGGTCGGCGACATCCAGACACGCAGCGTTCCGTCGCGCTCGGTCATCCCGTCGCCGAACACCAGGGTTTCCTGCCGTGGAAGGAAGAGCGGAGTCTCGTGCCAACCGCGAACGTCCCGGAACGGGAGCAGGCCGCCCGGCAGTTCTCGGCCCGGAACGATCTTGTTCACCGCGGCCCGAACCGGTCCGACGTTGTCCAGCATGTCGGTGTCGTACGCATTCGGGCCGAAGACCCGGCAGCCGAACCGCTCGGCCAGCGCGTCGCTGCCCCACACCTTCCGGTCGTCCCAGGTCTCCCGCAGATGATCACCGAGCAGAACGGCGACGGCCGTCGGCGGGCGTTCGGTCAGGCGATCCCAGACCGGCCGCGCGTCGTCCGGTGGAAGCAGCGGATCGATCAACCAGCGTTCCTCGCCCGCATCGACGCAGACGCTCGTCACCACCTCCGGCCAGTCGTGTCCCGCGCTCCAGGACGGGTGCTCCAGCCGCCAGAGCCAGAGCCCCGGAGCAAGATCGACGACCTCGACGTTCGGTGAGCTGCGCTGTCCCATCGGGCCAGTGTGGCAAGCCGTACCGGACATCCTTGGTCCGGATCCGGGGAGAGGCCCGGATCAGGACCGGACCGACGTCCGGATCGCCTCGATCAGCGCGGTGGTCGCGGGCGGGTCGGGCGGATCGCCGTAGGTGGCGACGTGGATCTGCCGGATCGCCTCCGGGATCGCGGTCGCCTGCACGCCGGTCCGGTGGTGTGCCTGGAGGGCGTACCCCGGAATGATCGCGACGCCGACGCCGGCCGCCACCAGGGCCTGGACCACCACGATGTCGTCGCTCATCGACTGGATCCGCGGCGCGAAACCGCGCTGCGCGCAGATCGCGGTCAGCTCGCTCCGGCAGCGTTCGCAGCCTCCGATCCAGGCCGAATCGCGATGGTGGTCGATGCTGTCGTCGGGCTGCCGGCTGAGCAGATGGAGCTGATCACGGCCGACCTGGACCAGCCGGAACTCCTCGTCGGCGAGCGGTGCGTGTGCGTGACGGAAGATCAGCGCCGCGTCGACCTCGCCCTGCCGCAGGTCCTGCAGCGCCTCGAGCGGATGCCGTTCGATCACCTGAAGTTCGAGCCCTGGATGGGATTCGGCGAGCACGGCCGCCGCCTTCGGCACGATGGTGCTCAGCACCGAGGCGTTGGCGGCCAGCCGGACCCGACCGGTGCGCAGCTCGGCCTGGGCAGCGAGCTCGGTCGCGGCGGCGTCGATCCGCCCGATAATCTCGATCGCGCGGTTCGCCAGCAGCTGCCCCTCCGGGGTCAGCCGGATCCCGCGGCCGACCCGCTGGACCAGCTTGACCCCGGTGGCCGCTTCCAGCCGGGACAGATGATGGCTGGCCGAGGGCTGGGAGTAGTGCAGTTCGCGGGCCGCCTCGGTGACCGAACCGTTCCGCGCCACCGCCGCCAGCACCTTGAGATGAGTCAGGTTGAACATAGATCAAATACCTTGATGAGTTCGTCGCCGAATTGGCATTAGACGTCATCTTGGATCCGGTTCATGCTCGTTGGCAAGGGCACCGAAGGACGGCGCCGAAGCGTGAGGGGACAACGATGAGCAAGCTCAGGTGCGACATCTCGATCTCGCTGGACGGCTACGTCGCCGGTCCGGATCAGAGCGAGCAGGACCCGCTCGGGGTGGGTGGTGAGGAGCTGCACGACTGGGTCGTGCCGCTGGCCGCGTTCCGGGAGGGGCACGACAAGGAAGGCGGCGACGTGAACGCCAGCACACCGGTGATGGAGGAGTCGCAGGCGAACATCGGCGCCAGCATCATGGGCCGGAACATGTTCGGCCCGATCGGCGGCGGGCCCTGGGACGACGCCTGGACCGGCTGGTGGGGCGACAACCCGCCCTACCACCACGACGTGTACGTGGTCACGCATCACCCTCGTCAGCCGGTCGAGATGGCCGGCGGGACGACGTACCACTTCGTCACCGACGGCATCGAAGCCGCCCTGGAGCAGGCGAAGCAGTCCGCCAGCGGCAAGGACGTCAAGCTCTGGGGCGGCGGCCGGATCATCGGCGCCTACCTGGCCGCCGGCCTGCTCGACGAGCTCGAGCTCCACGTCGTCCCGCGCCTGCTGGGCGGCGGTTCCCGGATCTTCGACGCCGACGTCCGCGACGTCGAACTGGAACAGGTCCGGGCCGTCGAGGCACCCGGCGTGACCCACCTGAAGTATCGCGTGACGAGGAGCGGATCATGATCACCGAGCGACTGCAGCGGTTCATCGAGGACGTCGACCGAGTGGTGGCCGACACCGATGATCAGTACGAACTCACGGAGCGGATCTCCCCGCTGATGGCCGAACTGTTGACCGACGGGTACCGGCTGCCGGACGAGTTCACCCGGCCGTCGCCGGACCACAACATGACCTACCCGCTCTACATCGCACCGGACGACAGCTGGTCGCTGGCGTCGGTGGTCTGGGATCTTGATCAACGAACGCCGGTGCACGGCCACGAGACCTGGGGCGTCGTCGGCATCTACTCCGGCATCGAGCACGAGGTCCGCTACCTCAAGCCCTCCGACTCGGCGCCCAGCGCGCCGTTGACGCCGGCCGGCGAGGCGCGCTGGCGGGCCGGCCAGGTCACGGTCTGCTGCACCACCGACGACGACGTGCACGCGGTCGTGGCCGAGGGCGACGAGCCGACCATCGGGATCCACGTGTACGGCGGCAACATCGGGACGATCCAGCGCCGGCGCTACGACCCGGCGACGGGTGAGGTGACCTGGTTCGCCTCCGGCTGGGACGCGATCCCGGCCTAGCCGGACGGTACGGGAGCCGGCCTGATCACGAGGCGCAGCTCGTGCTCCTCCTCGGCCTCCAGGACGAAGCCGAGCCGCTGGTACAGCCGGCGGGCACCGGTGTTGATCTTGTCGACGTTGAGGCGCAGCGGCCGCCCGGTCGCCCGGGCCTCCTCGATCAACTCGGTGATCAACCGGGTGCCGATCCCCCGGCCCTGATGGTCCGGATGCACCTGGATCCCGCCGAGGAAGATCCGGTCCGGCCAGCGGACCACCCGGACCCGCCCGACCGGGACACCGTCGAGTTCGATGATCGACAGCAGGCTCTCCGGCTCGTCCTGGCCGAACCAGGTCTCCAGGTCCGTGGCGAGCGCGGTCCGCTGCTGCTCGAGGTCGAGCGCGGGGTCGGCCTGCACCTGGACGTTCGCCAGGATGTCGGCGATGACGGGCAGATCGGTCCGCGTCGCCGGGCGGAGCGTGATCATGAGGTCACGGTGGCAAGTCGTCCCCGCTCGCGCAACCGGATTTCCGCAGGCCGCTGAGGTAATCTGCGCCGTATGACGACTCCGTCCAAGATCAACTTCGGGATCTGGCTGCCGCTCTTCGATGCCCTGGCCGACCCCAAGCTGGTCGTCGAGCTCGCGGTCGAGGCCGAGCAGGCGGGCTGGGACGGGTTCTTCGTCTGGGACCACACCCACTGGCGGGCACCGGTGCGGGCGGCCCTCGATCCCTGGATCACCATGGCGGCCGTCGCCACCGCGACCGAGCGGGTCCGGATCGGCCCGATGGTGACCCCGCTGGCCCGGCGGCGGCCGACCCTGGTGGCCCGGGAGACCGCGGCGCTCGATCTGCTCAGCGACGGCCGGCTGGTCCTCGGCGTCGGGGTCGGCAGTGATCGCTTCGGCGACGAGTACTCCCGGACCGGAGAGGTGGACGACGAGCCGACCCGGGCCGCGATGCTCGACGAATCGCTGGCGGTGCTGCGCCGGGCCTGGTCCGGCGAGCGGGTGGTCCACCGCGGTGATCACTACACGGTGGACGATCTGGACTTCCTGCCGAGGCCGGTCCAGGACACGGTCCCGGTCTGGGTCGCCGGCTTTCCCGGCAAGCTCCGGCCACGGCGCCGGGCGGCCCGGCACGAGGGGTTCTTCCCGGTCAACCTGCAACATCCGGACGAGCTCGCCCAGGCTGTCGCCGCCATCACCGCGCTGCGCGACGAGCCGACGAGACCGTACGACTTCGTGGTGGCGCTCGAGTCCGGCACCGACCCCGCGCCGTACGTCGACGCCGGCGCGACCTGGATCCTCACCGACCAGGACCCGCACCCGCTCGACCTGCTGGCGGTGCGTTCCCTGGTCCGGGCCGGTCCGCCGCGGGCCTGACCTATCGCCGGCGTATCGAAAACCGCATACGGACCGGCAACAGGAGACTGCCTTGACTCGAGGGCATGCTCTCCAGCAGACCCGCAGACCGCCGTTCCCGCTCCATCGCCGTCGCCGCGCTTTCCTTCGCCTGCGTCGCCCTCCTGGGCGCCCTCGGCTGTCAGGCTCCGGCGACCCGGTCCACCCCGCCCGCGGCTCCGGCGGCCCGGACCACCTCGGCGGATCCGGAAGGCGATCGGACCGAGACCAAGGTCCCGCCGAAGGCGCCGCCCCGGGAGAGCAAGAACCAGCGCCAACCCCGCGGCCAGGCCCAGGGGCAGGGGAAACTCGGCACCGCCGACGGTGCCGTACCGGACGGTACGACGGTCTTCGACGACGAGATCCCGGCTGTCGGCAAGCTCGACCCGGACCTGCTCGAGGCACTCCACGAGGCCGCCGGTGACGCCGAGGAGGACGGGATCGAGTTCGTCGTCAACAGCGGCTGGCGGTCGGCGGCGTACCAGGACAAGCTGCTCCGGGAGGCGATCGAGAAGTACGGGTCGGAGGAGGAGGCCAGGCGCTGGGTGGCCGCACCGGACAAGTCGCTGCACGTGTCCGGCGACGCTGTTGATCTTGGTCCGACGAAGACCACGAAGTGGCTGGCCGAGCACGGCGCCGCCTACGGCCTCTGCCAGATCTACGACAACGAACCCTGGCACTACGAGCTGCGGGACGACGCCGACGACCGCGGCTGTCCGGCCCGGTACGACGACCCGACCGAAGATCCTCGAATGAAGTAGCGCCTTGGCCGATGAGTCCTGGCCGCGAGCTCGGTCGATAGGGGTAACAGCAAACGCAGGCCCCGAACCGAGGAGATTGATCATGTTCGCACCGATGACCGGCACCGAAGCCCTGCTGGGATCCGCGGTGCAGCAGCACCGGCACGCCGAGTTGATCGAGATCGCGCAGCAGGACCGGCTCGGCCGCAGCGTCCGTCGGGAGCGGAAGGCCGCCCGGCTGGCCGCTCGCCTCGCCCGTCGGGTTCTCCGACGGGAGCCGCTGGTCCAGCCCGGCACCGCGACGCCGCACCCCGCCTTCTGACCACCACCACGCCGGCAACCAAGGTCGTCCCCGGCGGTCAGGCTTCGGCCAGGTCGCGCCCCCGGCAGTCCTCCAGGCTGCACGACTCGGCTGCCTGGGCCGTCGGCCGATCCTGGACGGCCCTACGCTGCCGGGCCACCCGGCGGGCGAGGCGTTCCTGCTCCCGTCGCTGCACCAGCTCGGCGTACAGCCGGCCGGGCAGGTCCGGGCTCATCGGTGGTTCGAACATGATCAATCTCCTCAGTGGATGATGTCCAGAAAATGCGTGAGAACACGACGAGTACGGCCAGCAGGGCCGGTAGCGCGGCGCCGACCCAGGCGAGTGCGGGGTAGCCCAGCAGGTGCATGATCACGCCCGAGCCGACGCCACCGACCGCGGCGGCGAGCCCCATCCCCAGTTCGCCCAGACCTTCACGGTGCGGCCGCTCCGGCGCCGGTACGTCGGCGGTGAGCAGGTCGCTCCCGGCCACGGTGGCGAGATTCCAGCCCACCCCGAGAACGATCATGGCCCCGCCGAGCGCGACCGGCTCCGTGCCGGCCAACGCAGCCCAGACGCTCGCCGCCGCGAGCAGGACGAGGGCCGAGAGTGCGGCCGCCCGCGCACCCAGGCGCTCGGTGATCCGGCCGCTGACGACGGCCGGCGCGAACATGCCCGCGATGTGCAGGCTCACCACCAGCCCGATCGCGGCGAGTCCACTGCCACCGTGCTGCAGGTGCAACGGCGCCATGGTCATCACCGCGACCATCACCAGGTTGCCGACGGCCAGCACGACCAGGCCGATCCGGGCCGACGCCGACCACCGGCCGGCCCGCCGCAGCGGCGCCTCGACCGAGATCACCGACCCAGGCGCGGCCCGGCCCAGCACGACGGCGGCGACGACGAAGATCACGCCGGCGACCACGTACCCGCCGGTCAGGCCCGAGCTGCCGATCACGGTTCCGATCACCGCGCTGGGCGCCAGCAGGTTGGGACCGACCACCGCGCCGATCGTGATCATGATCATCACGGACGCGATCGACCGGGCCCGGGCGACGCCGGGACGGAGTTCGGCCGCGGCGTAGCGCGCCAGCATCACCGCCGCGTTGCCCGAGCCGACCAGCAGGCTTCCGATCATGACCCCCGGCATGCCGCCGACGGCGACCACCGCACAGCCGGCCGCCGCCAGGATGCCGCCCAGCCGGAGGGCCGGCAGCCTGCCCCGGCGCCGGGTGATCCGGGACAGCAGGACCGCCATGCCGGCGGCGCCGAGCGTCAACATCGTGGCCGGCAGCCCGGCCGCCAACTCGCTGCCGCCCAGCTCGCGCGCCAGCAGTCCGCCCGCGGCGCCGGCGAGTGATTGGGCCAGGCCGCCGAGGGCGGCGAACCCCCAGATGCCCCGCAGCCGTCCCCTCGAGTTCGTCATGGAACTACGCTAGAAAAGTCAACCAGCAAAGAGAATGAGACAGTAAAGGCGTATCGGCCAGCTGAGATTCCAGACGAAAGGAGATTCGCGGTGAAGACTTTCCAGTCGACCGAACTCGACGAAACGGACTGGCACATCCTCGGCGAACTGCAGGCCGACGGGCGGCTGTCGTACAAGGAACTCGGACGCCGGGTCCACCTGTCCGCTCCGGCGATCGCCGAGCGGGTACGGCGTCTCGAGGCGGCCGGCGTGATCGCCGGTTACGGCGCCAAGGTGGACGCCGCCAAGGCCGGGCAACCGTTGCTCGCGTTCCTGCAGTTACGCTGCCGGCCCGCCGACTGCCTGTTGCGCACCACGTCGGCAGAGGACTACCCCGAGGTGGTGGAGGTGCACAAGCTCTCCGGCGAGCACTGCACGATGCTCAAGGTCCGCGCCTCGTCGCTGGGCGATTTCGAGGGCCTGATCGAGAAGTTGGGCGCGCACGGCGAGATGCGGACCCACATCGTGCTGTCCACGCAGTACGAGGGACGCCCGGTGGAACGACGCGACGACGAACGGCCGATCACCACCGCCGAGGGCTGGGCGCGGGCCTGACCCGGGCCGATCCCGCGGTTCAGCCGGTGCCGGCGTGGCCGGCCAGCTGCTCGAACCGGTGCCGCGCCTCCACCGTCAGGTCCTTGGCTGCGCCGGCGAGTTCGTCGGCCTTCTCCTGGACCAGGTGCTGCGCCTCCTCGGTCCGCCGCCTGCCTTCCGCCGCCAACTCGTCCATCCGGACCAGGAACCGGCGATAGTTCTCCTTGCCGCCCGGCGAGGCCCCGAGTCTCCAGGCGATCAGGCCGGCCGCCACCGCCGTGACGCCGGCGACGATCATCGGAGCCTTGTGCATGGTCATGGCCACGACCTCCAGAGTCGACATCGAGACGATCCTGTCGTACCCGGAGCAGATCGCCGCCAACCAGCTCGCACCTCTCAGAGGTCGAGACTCACCCAGGCGGGATCGTGGTCGGTGCCGTCCCGGCTCAGCCTGCGCCGCCGGCCGATGAAGGCGCCGGTCAGCTTCCCGGCCAGGGCGGGACTGAGCCAGATCTGGTCGATCAGATCGAACGTACGCGGCTTGCGGGACTCCTTGAAGGTCGACGTCCAGGCGGGACTGGCCGGCAGCTCGACGGTGGTCTTCACCGTGCCGATCTCGGTCGGCGACGCCAGAGCGTTCACCAGGCCGGCCGACGCGATCGGCTGCAGCGGGCCGGAGTCGGGCGTGTCGTTCATGTCGCCGCAGATCAGGTATCGCTGCCGGCTGTTCGTCCTGGCCGCCACGATCCGGACGATCATGTCCGCCTGCCGAGTGCGCAGCAGGTCGTTGCGCCGGTCCGCCGCCACCGGGTCCGGATCGTCGAAGGGGACGAACTTCGACTTCAGGTGGGTGCCGAAGACGGTGAGCAGGCGCCGGCCGCGCGGGTCCAGGATCTCGACCTCGATCAGATCACGGGAGAAGATCGGCCCGGACGGGTCGTCGGGATGGAACGCCCGCTGCCAGCTGGTCACGCCGCCGATGGGCAGCCGGGACAGGATCCCGACATCGATGAACCGGGCCGAGTCGTTCCCGTCGATCACCATCACGTGCCGGTAGGCGCCATCCAGATGATCACGATTGAACTCCTTCAGGGCGTCGGCGTGCTCGACCTCCTGCACGATCCAGACATCGACGTCGGCCGCCAGCAGCCGCTCGGCGACCCGGGCCGTGTCCTCGGGCTTCTTGGCCAAGATCAACTTTCCCCGCGAGTCCAGCCGGAGTCTTCGCTCCGACTCGCTCGCGAACTCGTACGTCGCCGGGATCTCCTTGCTGCCCGTGGACAGCGCCTCGACCGCACCGTCGAAGTTCCACCGGTCGAAGAGGTTGTTGAGGTTGAACGTGCCCACCGTGACAGCCATCGCTGCCTCCCCAGCTCTCGTGCCCTGACAGCAACGCTACGCCGAGATCCGGGCGGCTGCCGGAAGATCACGAGAACGGAGGATGACCGATCAGGGCTGCAGGAACGGGGTCACCATGGGCAGCACCAGGTCGGGCCGGATGACCTGCAGGTGCTTGGTGTCCGGCAGGATCGCCAGCCGGGCGTCCGGCAGCAGCTGTTTCATCGCCACCGCGTGCTCGAGCCGGACGAAGTCCGTGTCACCGATGATGATCAGGACCGGCATGGTC
The DNA here is from genome assembly GCF_059617205.1 of Microlunatus sp. YIM B11417. NCBI lineage: Bacteria > Bacillati > Actinomycetota > Actinomycetes > Propionibacteriales > Propionibacteriaceae > Microlunatus > Microlunatus sp. YIM B11417. The sequence goes on along the minus strand of NZ_JCAMPJ010000002.1, from coordinate 229,243 downwards.
AGCCGGCTCAGTTGCTCGTCGGTCCACCCTTCGAAGTCGTGCACCATGGCCTGGGCCTTCGCTGCGAAAGCGAAGAACCCGTCGGGATCCGGGGCCACCTCGGCGTAGCCATGGATCATCGCCGCACCCTCCTCCTCGGTCGGCATCCGCGGCGAGTCCAGTTGCAGATCGGTGATCTCGGAGTAGTACGCCACCGAGCGGGTGGCACCGAAGTGCGCGGCGGCCAGCACCAGCCGGCGGACCCGCTCCGGCGCCAGGACGGCCACCTCGGTGGAGGCCAGGCCGCCGAGGCTGTACCCGAAGAAGTCCGCCTGTTCGATACCGAGTTGATCAAGCAGCGCGATCACGTCCTCGGCACACTGCCGCAGGGTGAACGGCCGGTCGCTGTCGGCGGTGTGCCCGTGCCCCTGCAGCTCGATGCCGATCACCTTCCGCTCGGCCGTCAGGGCCGGCAGCACGGCATCGAAGCTGAGATGGAACGTGTACGCACCGCCGTGCAGCATGATCAACGGCGGACCGGGCCGGTCGGCACCGAGCGTTTCGTAGTAGAGGTCGATGCCGTTCACGGACGCGTACGCGCCTTCGGCCATGATCAAATCCCTTCGTCGACTGGTGGGTTCCGAGGCTTCGCGCCGGCTACCGGTTGAAGGCGTACGCCAGCACCACGGTGCCGTTGCCGAGATCGGTCACCCGGATCAGCTCCACCGCGGTCGTACCGAGTCCGGACAGCAGCGACTCACCCGATCCCGCGACGAACGGGGAGACGCTGAGATGCAGTTCGTCGAGCAGGCCCGCCTCGACCAGCGCGCGACTGAACGGGCCGTTGCCGTACTTCACCAAGGTGCCGTCGCCCGCCTCCTTGAGCTTGGCGACCGCCTCGACCGGATCGCCGGCCAGCACCTCGGCGTTCCAGGTCGTCTCGGTCAGCGAGGTCGACGCCACATGCTTGGGCAGCGAGTTGATCTTGTCGGCCACCTCGCCGGTCATCGTCGGCCAGGTCTGGGCGAACCCTTCGTAGGTGATCCGGCCGAGCACGAGGCCGACGGCGGAGGACAGCAGTTCGCGTTGATAGGCGAAGTGGTCCTCGTTGGGGACCACCCCCTGCTGACCGGCCCACCAGGCGTCGCCGGACATCATCCCGTCGATGGAGAGGTGATCGTATTCGACCAGTTTGCGCATGGGCCGGAGTCAATCACCCGGCTGCGCGGCCCGTCTTGTACCGGACCGAAGACTCCGTCCGTTTCCGTACCGGACGCAGGATGTCCGGTACGACGGCGCAGACTGGCCCCATGGCGACGACGCAGGGAGGCCGCTACAGCACCCGCGAACTGTCGGTGCGCACACTGCCCGACTTCGAGCGGTTCTTCTCGCAGGTCAACGGCTGCGCCTGTGCGCTGTATCTCTTCGGCCGGCACCTGAGCCCGGCCGAGACCTCGACCGAGAAGGGCCGACGCTTCACGGGTCAGGACTGGCGGGCCGGTGAGTTGGCAGCGGTCTCGAAGCTGGTACGGGAGGGGCGGGCGCACGGGATCCTGGTCTACGCGGCGGGGGAGCCGGTCGGCTGGTGCCACTTCGGCCGGGCGGACGAGGTCCCGATCCCCCGCGACGACTCGATCCCGCCACGCCGGTTCGCCCGCGACCCGTCCTCGCAGTGGCGGATCACCTGCCTGCTCACCCGCATCGATCATCGTCGCCGCGGCGTCGCCGGCACCGCCCTCGCGGCCGCCGTCGCAGCGATCAAGCAACGCGGCGGAGGCTGGATCGAGGCGACCCCGGCCGCCTTCCCGCACCGCGACCCGATGCTGACGAAGCTGCGCCGGGAGCACGGCTGGCGATCACCCGAGGTCGCCGCCTATCTCCGTGATCACTGGCCGACCAAGGACATCCCCGGCGTGGGCCGGGTGAACGGCTGCGCCGTCACGACCAGGACCATGGACCACTCGGGCATGCTGTCGATGTACGAGAAGCTCGGCTTCCGGCCGACCGCACTCGACGAGTTCACCGGTGATCGCCAGCACCCCTGGATCCACGTCGTCGTACGGCTCAAGGTCTGAGTTCGAGGCCACCGGAACAAGATCATCTCGGCGTCGGCTCGAGTGCCGCCGAATCCACCGTGCCTTGACACGACCCGGCGTGCGCTCTAATACTTAGTCATATGGCTAAGTATTCGGAGGAGACCGGCGGCGACGCGGGGCTCGACCGGATGTTCCGCGCGCTGGCCGACGGCACGCGGCGGGCGATCGTCGCCCGGTTGGTGCACGGACCGGCCTCGGTGAGCCAGCTTGCCGAGCCCTTCGCCATGGCGCTGCCCACCGTCGTCCAGCACCTCCGGGTGCTCGAGGAGGCGCGGATCGTGGCGTCCGAGAAGGTCGGCCGCGTGCGGACGTACCAACTCGTGCCGGATGCCCTGGTCCCGGCCAATGCCTGGATCGTGGCTCAGCGCCGGCCGCAGGAGAGCCGGCTCGATCGCCTCGGCGACTACCTCACCCGACCATCACCAGACCAGAAGGACTGACATGACCGACCGCACCCAGACCCACGCCACGTTCGTGCTGGAACGCGAATACCCGGTTCCGGTCGACCGCGTGTGGGCCGCGTTCGCCGACCCCGAGATCAAGCAGCAGTGGTTCGGCAGCGACGACTTCGTGTACGTCGAACGCAGCGACGACTTCCAGGTCGGCGGCCTCGTGATCGACGACGCGCGGCACGGCGAGGACGGCCCGCTGTCCCAGTTCCGGGCCACCTACACGGATATCACGCCGAACGAGCGGATCGTCTACAGCTACGACATGTGGCTCGACGGGGCGCACGCCTCGACGTCGATCACCACGGTCGTGTTCGAACCGCTCGACGACGGGACCCGGCTCACCTTCACCGAGCAGGGCGTCCATCTCGACGGCGTGCACGGGCCGGGGCCGGACGCCGCCGCCGGCCGCGAGTCCGGAACCGCCGATCTGCTCGACGCGATCGGCAAGCTGCTGACCACCACGCTCGCCTGAACATGATCATGAAGAAGGGACGGGCAGATCGATGACCGGCAAGGTGTTCTTCAGCGTGGCGATGTCGCTGGACGGCTTTGTGGCTCCCGAGGAGGTGCCCGCCGAGGACCTCTTCGGCCCGAAGCGGAAGCCGGACGACCCGAGGGTACGGCGTTGGCTGGCGCAGTGGTCCGAGCTGCACCAGGCGACCTTCCCGCAGCGGTTCTTCCGGGAGAACCTCAAGCTCGGCCAGGGCGGCGAGGAGGGGCTCGACAACGACATCGCGCGGAAGACCCACGAACGGATCGGCGCGAACGTCATGGGCAAGCGCATGTTCGACGCCGGCGAGCTGTCCTGGCCGGAGGACGCACCGTTCCACACCCCGGTGTTCGTGGTGACGCACGAGCAGCGCGAACCCTGGGAACGGCCCGGCGGGACCACGTTCCACTTCGTCAACGACGGCATCGAGGCGGCACTCGAACGGGCCCGCCAGGCCGCCGGCGACCGGGACGTCCGCATCTCCGGTGGCGGCACGACGATCTTGGAGTACCTGAACGCGGGCCTGGTCGACGAGTTCATGATCACGATCTCCCCGGTCCTGTTCGGTTCCGGGGTTCGCCTGTTCGAAGGCGTGGCCGCCGACCGCCTCGCTCTGGAGCCGATCAGTGCAGAACCGTCGCCGAGAGGGGTGACCTACCTGACGTACGCGATCCGGGAGCGGAACGAACGGTGAGGTCACCGATCATGACCTCGGCCGCGGCCCGGTCGGCGCCAGGGCACGGCGGCCGTCGCTGGTGATGGATCGCACCCCACCAAGTTGTCGTGCTCACAGCGCCGGCTCACCTCCCGGACGCGTCGTGGGGCGCATCGTCGCGCTACCGTGAAAGAGCCCCGCTCCGAGGGGCGGCCGAACTCGGGTTGGGATGTTGCCCGGTGCGAGCCGACGACCAACCCCAAACGTCGCAAGGACACGAGAGGGCACTCGATGGCCACACCCGACCTGGACGAGCAGTTCGCCGAGTTCGCCTGGCAGACGACCCGCAACGATGCCGACCTGACCGCGACGGTCCTGCACATCGCCGCAACAGCCTGCACGGTGATCGGTGCGGACGGTGCCGGGCTGACCATGATCGGCGCCGGCGGCAGCCTGCACAGCCTCAGCGATTCGGAGCTGATCAAGCGCAGCGACAAGTTGCAGCACGAACTGCGCCAGGGCCCGTGTGTCGAGGCCGCGACCGAGGACTCCAACAGCCTCTCGAACGACCTGGCCGTCGACCACCGATGGCCGGTGTGGGGACCGCGCGTGGTGGACCTCGGCTTCCGCAGCGTCATGTCGGTCAGCCTGCACACGGCCGGCCGCCGCCGGCTCGGCGCCCTGAACGTGTACGGCCACGCGCGGCAGCAGTTCACCAGCCGCGACATGACCGTCCTCGGGCTGTTCGCCGCGCACGCCACCGCCGCGCTCTGGTCCGCGGTCAACGCGCACAACCTGACCCAGGCGATCCAGACCCGGACCCAGATCGGCGAGGCGATCGGAATCCTCATGCAGCGTTACGACCTCAACGAGGAGCAGGCCACCAGTGTGCTGAAGCGGTACTCGCAGAACACCAACACCAAACTCCACACGCTCGCCAACGACGTCATCGCACTGCGCGAGCTCCCCGCCGACGGCGCCGAACCGACGCCTTGAGGTACGGGGCGGCCGCGGCAGCTCGTGGTTGAACCACCGCGGCCTGAGCCGGCCTGCTGGTCCCGGGCACTAGGCCGACCTCGACCGCCCTTACCCAGCCCGGCACCACCGCAGACCTCACCACCCGAATCGACCCCGCGTCCGCGAGGGCCTTGATTCCGTCCGGAACGCCGCGACCTGGGCGAAAGAATGGTGCGATGGATGCTCGACGTCACCTGATCGTTCTCGGCTACGCGAAAGTGCCCGGCCAGTCGACGACCCACGCGCATGCCGCGTACTTCTCGATCAGTCTGGTCGTGGAACCGCCGGACTCCACGGTGATCGCGGTGGACTCGACGGCGGCGACGGGACTGACCCGGGACTGGCTGTCGTCTCTGCTGATGGGTGCCGATCTGACCGCGGACGACAGCCCGTACCTGGAGACCGTGGACCGGCACTATCTGGGCCCTGCCGCGGGTTCGGTGAAGCAGGCGATCCGAGACGCCTGGCGGCGTTACGCCTCCGTCAGCACAGGGACGCCGGAATGACGTAGACTCCCTGCTCGACAGATCTGCGTGTCCGCCCGCGGTGTCCGAGACATCCGTCCCGACCACCCGGCGATCCGACAGCGGTCTCCCTCGCCAGTCCTCGGGCGGATGCCCCAGGGCTCAGTTGCTTGGAGACCGCATGCCCCAAGAAGCTTCGAAGCCTGCCGCCTCGGTGATCTTCGTACCCGATGGTGAGGTACGGGCACGGCCGACCGACCTCTTTCCGGACACGCCTCGGTCCGCGTGGGACATGCATCCCGACCTGATCGATGCGACCGGCCGGCTCGTCTTCTCCGTCGGGGCCCATCTCGTGATCACACCGCGCTGCACGGCCCTGGTTGATCTTGGTCTCGGCGAATCGAACTCGGATACGGCCACCGGGGCGACCTACCGCAGCGGCCGACTGCTGGCGAATCTCGCCGCCGCCGGCGTCACACCGAGGGACGTGGACCTGGTCGTCTTCACCCACCTACACCGCGACCACGTCGGCTGGACCTCCGCTGGCGGCCCGACAGGCCGCAAGATCATCTTCGACCGGGCCCGTCACGTCGTGCACCGGGCCGAATGGCATCACTGGCAGCGCCATCCGTCACCGCTGGGCCCGGACCGGAACGCCGTGCTCGACCCGCTCGGGGACATCATCGAGTTCTGCGAGGACGGCGATCGGCTCGCTCCGGACCTCCAGGTGATCGCAACCCCGGGCCACACGCCCGGTCATCTCAGCGTGCTCGTCGATCTCGGCCACGGCCGGAGCTGCGTCATCGCCGGCGACGTCCTCCACTCCCCCGCACAACTCAGCCATCCGGAGTGGTGTTTCGGCTCCGACCTGGACCCCGAACAGGCGGCTGAAACCCGGCGACGGCTGCTCGACACCTATGGCTCCGAGATCCTCGCCTGCGCCCACTTCGCCGAACAAGCCGGTCCGTGGCAGAGACCGTCCGGCACACGAAGATCGGCCACCTGGCAGATGTAGCGACCACCCGGCACCGGACAAGATCACATCACAGCACCACGAACCACTGCGAAGGATCGCAGCCACAACGAAGAGAAGGATCACCGAAATGAGCGAGCAGCAGACCACCACCCGGACCGTCCTGGCGAACTTCACCATGTCGCTGGACGGCTACGTCACCGGCCCGGGCGGCCCGGCCGACATGAGCTGGGTGGTCAAGCACGCCGTGAGCGAGCAGGCCCGCGACATCTTGACCCGACTGGTCAACGGCACCACCGCCGTGCTGGGCCGGGTCAACGCCGAGGGCTTCCGCGGCTACTGGGTCCCGGTCGGCCAGGACGAGAACGCCGACCCCCGTGACCGTGCCTACGGCCAGTGGCTGGAACAGGTGGAGAAGGTGATCTTCTCCACCACCCAGACCGCCACCGACTGGCACAACGCCCGGCTGGTCGCCGGTGACCCGGCCACGCTCATCCGGGAGCTGCGGGACCAGCCGGGCGGCGACATCGTGATCAACAACAGCCTCAGCCTGATCCGGGCCCTGCTGGCCGCCGACGAACTGGACCGGCTGATCGTGACCCTCTGCCCGGAACTGTCCGGCGGCGGGGTCCGGCTGTTCGAGGACGGCTTCCCGTCCACCTCCTGGAGCCTGACCGACGTCACCAGCACCGACAGCGGCGCCGTCATCCTCACCTACGACCGGCAACGCTGAGCTGCCGGCCGGGTCGGCCGGGGAGCTTGATCAACGCCCGGCCGACCCACCAGTCTTGGGCCATGAGCGACTCCGCTGAGGTGCTGGCCGCGGCCCGGCTCCGGGCCGCGGCGCTGGCTGCCGGCGACGCCGACGGGCTGCGCGCGCTGATGCACGAGGAGTGCCGCTGGACCTCGTACGCCGGGCTCGTCCTGGATCGGGACGACTATGTCCGGCGCAACACGACGACGGTCGGCTGGGCGGCGCAGGAGCTCGAACAGCCGGTGGTCCGAGTGGTCGGCGACTGTGCGGTGCTGACCGGGACCGTGATCGACGTCGTCGCCGGCGAGGACGGCGAACCGGAGGAGTTCCGGTTGTTGATCACGATGACCTGGGTCCGTGATGTCGGCCGGTGGCGACTGCTGGCCGGCCATGCCGGCCCACGGCTCGGGCCGGCGGGATCCGACCGATCGGTCGGTTGAGCGCCCGCCGCGGCTAGGGATCGGGCGTGGCCGGCGAGTGGACGAGGGTCTGGTTCGCCCGCCAGATCTCGAGCGCCTCGCGACGGCGCCTGATCTCGGCCAGGATCCGCCGGCGGCGGACCGACAGGATCGCCACCTCGCGGATCGCCATGTTCTTGGTCCGGTTCCCCGCGACCCCGTCCAGCATGCTGACGGTACGGATCGACTCGTCGACCTGGCGGAGCCGGGCCTCGAGATCGTTCAGCGACAGGCCGGGCAGATCTGCGTCCGCGTCACCGCCCGACATTCACGTCCACCCCTACCTCGGCTCCCGCCACGGAATCGTGGCCGGGGAGCATCCTAGCGATGTACGGCCGTTCGCTGGCCAGTCCGCGGGTTCGATCATGCAGCGGGTTCCCGTGAGGGCGACGGCTGGTCGGCGGGAACGTAGCTCAGTTCCAGAATGCCGCTGTCGGGGAAGACCTTGCAGTTCACCAGCCGCAGCTTCCGGGCCTCGTCCAACTCGGGAACGAGCGCGGCGCCCTTGCCGGTGACGGCCGGCAGCACCCACAGCCGATACTCGTCGACCACGCCGAGCTTGATCAACGATTGCAGGAACGCGGTGCCGCCGGCTGCGACGAGATCCTTGCCCGGTTCGGCCTTCAGCTTGGCGATCTCCTCCGCCGTGTCGCCACGCGCGATCCGGGTCTCGGGCCAGTCGTCGGCGGCCTGGAGGGTACGGGAGAAGACGATCTTGGGAATCCGGTTCATCGCCTCGGCGGACGGATGATCGGCGGTCGGCCAGTAACCGGCCATGATCTCGTACGTGTTCCGGCCCATCAGGAACGCGCCCGCCTCCCACAGCCGCTCGACGAAGTACTGCTCCTGCTCGGGATCGTCGATCCCCATCATGACGTCCCGAATCCCGTTGTCCCCGTCGGCGCTCTTGCCGTCGAGCGAGACGTAGAAGCCCAAGATCAACTTCCGCATGCGATCCTCCGAAGTCCGTGCTGGTCCGGTGGCGGGCGCACCCGCCACCCTCTGAACACTGAGACTCGGACCGGGCCGGCAACTCATCGCCCGGGCAGGGCGACTTCTCGCTCAGAACGTCGTGGTGAGGTCCTGGGTCTGCCCGGTCTCGGCAGCGCGGTACCCGGATTCGATGATGTCGATCACGTGCCGGGCGTGTTCGGCGGTGACGATCGAGGGCGTACCGTCGCGGACCCAGTCCACCAACTGCATCACGTCCTCGTACACGTGCTGCTCCTCGATCTCCCGGTGCACCCCGGTCACGTGCGGCAGCAGCGCCTGGTTGAGCGGCCCGCGGGCGTGCTCCTCGGCGGGATTGCGGCCGGGGAACTCGAACGGTTCGCCGTTCAACAACAGCCCGTTGATCGTGCCGTTGGTCCCGTAGAAGGCGCCGCCCATGCCGCCGTTCATCGTGCCGGCCGCGGTGCCGGTCGCCACGCAGAACAGGTTGTCCCCGAAGTCGATCAGGAGCGCCGTGTTGTCGTCGGCGTCGGTCTTCACCGTGCGATCGCCGAACGAACGCGTCGGGACCCGGACGCCGGACATCGCGGTCACCCGCCGGGCCGGGCCGAGGATCCCGGTGACGGTGTGCAGCGAGTAGACCGTCATGTCGTACATCGGGCCGCCGCCGGGCTTGCGGAAATACCAGGACGGATCGATGTTGGTCAGGACATCGCTGCCGCCGCGGACCGACTCGTTCTCGTGGTACGTCCCGAAGGCCGCGCCGCAGCTGACCCAGGACAGCGTCCCGATCGCACCCTCGGCGATCAGCTCGCGGGTGCGTTGGTGATGCGGCCGGAGCATCTCGCCCGGCGAAGCGACGATCCGCAACTGCCGGGCGGCAGCAAGATCGATCAGCTCGGTCGCCTCGGCCACGGTGATCGTCATCGTCTTGTTGAAGTGGACATGCTTGCCCGCCTCGAGCGCCAGCTTCCCCTGCTCGTAGTGCAATCCGATCGGCGAGGCGATCGTCACGGCATCCACGTCGCCGTCGGCCAGCAGCTCCTCGTACGAGGTGAACGCCTGCTCCACCCCGAACTTCTCCGCGGCCGCCGCGGCCCGGCCGGGCACCGGATCGCACACCGCAGCCAACGCGACGCGATCGGCCAGGTCGGCCTGGGCAAGGTGCGGCAGGATCCCCCGAACCGAGATGCTGCCGGCGCCGACGACTCCGATGCGAACCTGATCAGCCATGCACTCAGTAGATCAGAATGATCAACTTCGCCGCGAGTGCCCGGGCACGATGTGAACACCCCAACGGCGACCGACCGGTCGCGCCGCAGCGTCGGGCTTGGGTGAGATGCGAATCCTCGAACTCGGCACGGCCTCACGTGATCTTGGCCACCCGGTCGATGAACGCGTTGGCCGCCGGGGTCGGGCCCAGCCGGCTCCAGATCATGTATTCGCGCCGGTACGACGTGTTGATCACCGGTACCACCGCCACGCCGGGGAGCCGGGCGGCATAGGTCGAGGCGAGCAGGGCTACGCAGAGTCCTTCGGCGACGAGGCGGGCCATGACGTGCGGGTCGGTGATCTCGAAGGCGACGGTACGGGTCAGTCCCGCGGCCGCGAAGGCGAGGTCGGCCTGGACCCGACCGGGCGTGCCGCTGAGGAAGTCGACGAACTCCTCGTCGGCGACGTCCTCGAGGCGGATCCGCTTGCGGCGGGCCAGCCGGTGGTCGGGTGCCAACATCGCGGCCAGCGGATCGCGGGCCAGTTGCCGGTGGTTCAGGCCCGTGACCTCGACGTCGTCGGCCAGCCCGATGAAGGCCACGTCGAGTGCGCCGTCACGTACCTGGTCAGACAGACCGTCGCTGCCACCGTTCACCAAGCCGATCCGGACCTGCGGATGCTCCTGGTGGAAGGCGCGCAGCACGGCCGGTACGTCGACGGCGGCCGCCCCGGGGATCATCCCGACCACGAGCTGGCCGCGGATCTCGCCGGCGGCGGCGAAGACCTCGGCCTGGGCACGTTCCGCCGCCGCGAGGCATTCCCTGGCCGCCGGAAGGAACGCGGTGCCCGCCGACGTCAGGGCCACCGACCTGCTGGTCCGGTGGAACAGCCGAGACCCGAGCTCCTGCTCGAGCTTGGCCACTTGATGGCTGAGCGCCGACTGCACGACAAAGCACCGTTCGGCCGCGCGGGTGAAGTTGCCGAGCTCGGCGACGGCGACGACGTACCTGAGTTGCTGCAGTTCCACGCATCCATCGTTCCGCACGATCAATGACATGACCACAATGCATTGGAGTCATGGCCGAGGTCAGCCCCAGACTGTTGGTTCAGACGTACTCAAAGGAGAGCATTGTGGCCGCTGTCTACACCTTCGACGTGTACTGCACCATCGACGGGTTCGGTTCGTACGACGAACGCGGTGACTGGGGCGGATATTGGGGCAAGCAAGGGCCGGAGTTCCTGGCCCGCCGACTCGCCTTGTACAACGAGGACCAGCGGATGATCTTCGGCGCCAACACCTACCGGGAGTCGGTGGAGTTGGCTGCTGCCGGTGCCGTGGTGGAGGGGCATGATCCGGTCAACGAGGCGCTGCGCAAGCTGCCCACCATCGTGGTGTCGAACGCCCTGGAGGATCCGCTCGACTGGCCGAACGCGACCGTCGCTCGGGGCGACGCCGTCGACGTGGTCACCCGACTCAAGGCGGAATCCGACGTGCCGTTGCGGTCCCACGGCAGCCTGTCGATGAACCGGGCTCTGCTGGCCGCTGGACTGATCGACCGGATCCAGCTGTCGATCTTCCCGGTCATCTCGGGCCGGACCGGGACGGAGCCGATCTTCGCGGGATCGGGAGATTTCGATCTTGAACTGATCGAGAGCCGTACCTTCGACGGCCGCACCCAGGAGCTGATCTACGTGCCGACGGCTCACTGAAGATCATGACGATCCATCACGACGCTCCGGACCCGACGGAGGCGGACACGGCACCCGGCCGCCGGGTGCTGCAGATGCGCCTGGTCGTACGAGCCGACGACTACGAGGAAGCGGTCCGCTTCTACCGCGACGTTCTCGGAGCCGACGAGGAACTGCAGGTCCACGGCGACGACGGTGAGCACGTCACGATTCTCGACCTCGGCCGAGCGACCCTCGAGCTGTCCAACCCCAAGCAGGTCGCCATGATCGACGACGTCGAGGTCGGCCGCCCGGTCAGTCCGAAACTGCGCGTGGCGTTCGAGGTCAGCGACGTCCGGCAGGTCACCGATCGGCTCGTCGCGGCCGGGGCGGACCCGATCGCCCCGCCGACGCCGACCCCGTGGAACTCGCTCAACTCCCGGCTGGCCGCCCCGGGAGATCTCCAGATCACGCTGTTCGAAGAACTGACCGAACCGCCGGCCGAGCCGAGCCCATCACCGACGCGGCCGTCGCCCTCGAACGGAGGATCCTGATGGTGATCACCGACAACAGGGCCGGCTGGCGGCAGTGGTTGGGCCTGGCCGTGCTGGGCCTGCCGACCTTCCTGGTGACGATGGACTTCTCGGTGCTCTACCTCGCCGTACCGCACCTCACCGTCGACCTCGTCCCAACCGGCCTGGAGCAGCTGTGGATCGTGGACATCTACGGCTTCTTGATCGCCGGCTTCCTGGTCACCATGGGCACCATCGGTGATCGGATCGGGCGGAAGAAACTGTTGTTGATCGGCGCGGCGGTGTTCGGGCTTGCCTCGATCGCGGCGGCCTTCTCCACCAGCCCTGAGATGCTCATCGCCAGCCGGGCCCTGCTCGGCGTGGCCGGCGCCGCCGTCGCACCCTCGGTGCTGGCGCTGGTGACCGGGATGTTCACGGACGAGGCGCAACGCAGCCGGGCGCTGGCGATCTATCTGACCTGCTTCATGGCCGGCGGCACCCTCGGCCCGCTCGTCGGCGGGGTCCTGCTCGAGTACTTCTGGTGGGGCTCCGTGTTCCTGATCGCGGTGCCGGGCATCGTGCTGCTCCTGGTCTGCGGTCCATTTCTGCTGCCCGACCAGAAGGCACCCCAGCCCGGCCGGCTCGACCCGATCAGTGTGGTGTTGTCACTCGCCACGATCCTGCCCTTCGTGTACGGCCTCAAACAGCTCGCCCGGAACGGCTGGGCCTGGCTGCCCGGCCTGATGTTGATCATCGGGATCGCCGCCGGGATCGCGTTCGTTCAACGGCAACGACGCCTCGACCAGCCGCTGCTCGACCTGCGCCTGTTCGGCAATCGCACCTTCCGCGCTGCATTGATCCTGTTCTTCGTCAGCGCCACCGTCGGGGCCGGGACCCTGCTGATCGTCACGCTCTACCTGCAGAACGTCGCCGCCCTGACACCGTTGGCGGCCGGCCTGCTGCTCCTCGTACCCAATGTGGTGATGATCATCGGCAATCTGACCACGCCGACGCTGGCGAACCGGGTCCGGCCCGCGTACCTGATCGCCGGAGGCTTGATCATCGCGGGCATCGGCTATCTGATCTTCACGCTGGCCGGCAGAACCTCGGGACCAGTACCGATCTTCGTCGCGATGTGTGTCGTCATGATCGGCACCGCACCCCTGGCCGCGCTCTGCAATCACCTCGCCATGGGCGAGGTGCCGGCGGAGAAGGCCGGCTCCGGCGCAGCCATCGTGCAGACGACCACCGAATTCGGCATCGGTCTCGGCATCGCCACCATCGCGACCCTCGGAACCGTGGTGTACCGGAACAACGTGGAGGGCGCCCTCGGTGCCGTCCCGGCTTCGATCGCCGACGCAGCCCGGGAGAGTGTCGACCGAGCCATCGCCGCGGCAGGTCAGTTGCCCGTCGGGCAGGCCGACGAGCTGCTGGTCGCCGCCCGCGACGCCTTCAGCTCCGGCGTCCACGTCGTCGGGATCGCCAGCGCCGTCCTCTACGCCGGCCTCACCGTCCTCGCGGTGCGCGCCTTCCGGCACGTCCGCAACCTGCGCAGCGCCGAATCCGGCCCGACGACCGCGACCGAACCGGAACCAAAGCCCCCGCTCCTGGCCGCCCCGTCGGCCGATGCCTGAGTCACCGGGCCGATCGTTGCCGGCGGCCGCTCAGGGCAGCCGCAGGTACGGATTGATCACGTTGCCGATCCCGCGCAGGGCTTGATCACACACCTCGATGCCGGGCTCTGCGCCGTTGCCGATCGTCCGCTGCCCCGCCGTACCGTCGTAGTAGCGGCCGTCGGAGACGCTTCGCTCGACGCGGTTGTCGACGCCGCACACCTCGGTGTCCTTGAACCGCCAGAACGAGGCCATCGCGCGGTGCGGGAACGCGCTGCCCGACCGTGCGAAGACGATCTGCTGGAACAGGTTCCGGTGCGTGTCGTGACGCAACCGCACCGGGTCGCCCGTGATCCGGGCCATCGTGTTGCGGGCGAAGTGGTTGTCGCTGCTGCCGTTCGCGACGTAGGCGGCGTGGATGCAGCCCGGGCAGTCCGTGTTCACCAGGTCGCTGAACACGGAGTCGGTCACGGTGTTGTCCGACGAGTTGAGGAAGTGCAGGGCGGCGTAGCCGGGCCCGTCGGGCACGAAGGCGTTGCCGAGCTCGCTGAACACCATCCGGTAGATCGCATTGCCGTCGGTGTCGAGCCGGATGCCGCCGGTGCGGTAGTGCGTGACCACCATGCCGCTGACGTCGAGGCTGGGCCCGCCGCCGGTGTTCATCCAGTAGTGGGACGTCCCGGTGGCTCGGCTGCCATCGAAGGTCGGCGGGTGGGCCGGGTCGGTCGGACGGAGCACCACCCGCGCCAGCGCGACCTTGCCCCACGACACGACCGCCGGCTCGTAGTAGGTGCCGGGTCCGATCCAGACGGTGGCGGTGCCCTGGTCACCCGGCACGTCGGCGAGCAGCTGGGCCGCGCGGGTCAGCGACGCGACCGGCGCCTCCGCGCTCCCCGGATTGGTGTCCGAACCGTCCGCACTGACATGGAGCTCGGTCGGCTCGGCCGCCAAGGCGGGCGTCGGCGCTCCGGCCGAACCCATGATCAACAAGCCGACCAACAACACCAGAGAACACAACCGCAACGGCATTCCGGACCCCCGTAATAGCGATTTACTGGCAATCTTAATCGGGCAGCCCGCGAACGGCAGGGCGTTCTCGCCGATCTGGGACGCCCGCTGCCTGACGGGTGATGACCGGTTGCTCAAACAGCCCGGACTTCGGCCAGCCGCCTGGCCCCGAACGGGTCGACCCCGCTGGGATCCCAGCACACGGCAGCCTCCCAGGCCGCCCGTGCCTGCGCGGCGAGGTCGTACGCCTCCTCGTCGAGACCGACCGCGTTGTACGGCAACGCCAGATCAAGATCAGCGACATCGACGTGCGACTCGTCCCAGTCGATCAGAGCGACGCGATCCGCGGTCATCCGGATGTTGCGTGGGTTGGGATCGCCGTGGACGACGCACCGGGCACCGCCGGCGACGCGAGCCCAGGCCGCCCGGCAGCGCTCGACGCCTTCGAGCGGCATCGCCCTGAGGTCGACCCTCGTTCCGGTCTCGGCGTGCAGGAGGTCGGTCGATGATCGCCAGCCCGGGCGCTGCGGCCAGTCCCGCGTCAGCCGGTGCAGCTGCCGCAGCGTCTCGCCGACCCGCTGCCAGTCGGCCGCCGTCTCCGGCGGCCCGCCCTCCACGTACGTCATCACCACCAGACCCTCGGCGAAGTTCCGGCCGTCCGTGGTCGGGATCGGAACCGGTACGGCCATCCCCGCCCGGTCGAGGTGGCGCAACAGGTCGGTCTCCCAAGCCAGATCGGCGTCGCTGCGCCGGCCCAGCCGGCCGACCCCCAGGCGTCCGTTCACCCGGACGCGCCACACCTCGTTGACCCCGACTCCGCCGGTCAACGGTTCGATCCGACGGGCGTCGTCACCCCATTCCTTCAGCGCCGACCATCCCATCGGCCACATCCTGGCAGAGGGGTCAAGCCATCCGAAACCAGCGGCAGTCGTACGGGCCGAGGTCGATGCTCGCCGTGCCGCCGGTGATCGGCACCGTTCCGTCGACCAGCACGTCGGTCAGGTCTCCGTCGAGCCGGTCCAGGTCGACGGTGACGGCGCGGTCGGCGAGGTTGTGGACGGCGACCACGGTGCCGCCGTCGCTGTCACAGCGGTGCGCCAGCACGGCGGGGTCGGCGGTGTCGAGGATCTGGCAGGTGCCCCACGCCAACTCCGGGCACTCGCGGTAGCGCTCGATCAGCAGCTTGATCCACTCCAGCAGGGAAGCGGGGTCGCGGCGTTGCTCGGCCGCGGCGTCCCACCACATCGGAGTCCGTACGGCCTCGCGGCCGGGCACCGACAGATCCTCGATCATGCCGACCTCCTCGCCGTAGAACAGCACCGGCGTGCCGGGCAGCGAGAACAGCAGGCTGTAGACCAACTTGATCCGCTTGAGGTCACCGCCCAGCATCGAGGGCAGCCGCCGCCGCAGACCGCGACCGTACAGCTGCATGTGCTCCTCGGGCCCGAAGGCGGAGAACACCTCCTGCCGCTCGGGCACCGTCAGTTTGTCCAGGGTCAGCTCGTCGTGGTTGCGGACGAAGGTCGCCCAATGGCAGTCGCGCGGCGGCTGCGGCCGCTCCTTGAGCGCATGCGCCAGCGGACTGGCCTCCTCGCGAGCCAGCGACAGGTACAGCTGCTGCATGCCGATGAAGTCGAAGCAGAGGTGCAGTTCGTCGCCCACGCCGTCGGCGCCGCCGAAGAACGTCATGGTGTCGGCGTACGGGAGATTCACCTCGCCCAGCAGCACCGCCTCGCCGTTGCGCCGGGACAGGAAGGCCCGTAGGTCACCGAGGTAGTCGTGCGGGTCGGGTAGCGCCTCGATCGGGGCTTCCAGCAGGAACGGCACCGCGTCGACGCGGAACCCGGACAGGCCCAGCGCCATCCAGAACCCCATCACCCGTGCGATCTCGTCCCGCACCGCCGGGTTGGCCACGTTGAGGTCGGGCTGATGCTTGTAGAACTTGTGCAGGTAGTACTGCTTGGCCTTGCGGTCGTACGTCCACAGCGAGGTCTCCTGATCCGGGAAGATCACGCCCTGGTCGGCGCCGGCGGGCTTCTCGTCGGCCCAGACGTACCAGTCGTGCCGCGGGCTGGACGGGTCGCGGGCCTCCTGGAACCAGGGGTGCTGCGCCGAGGTGTGATTGACCACCAGGTCCACGATGACCCGCATCCCGCGGTCCCGGGCGGTACGGACGAACTCGGCGAAGTCGCCCAGCGTGCCCAGCCGCGGGTCCACGCCGTAGAAGTCGGTGATGTCGTAGCCGTCGTCGCGATCCTGGGTCGGGAAGAACGGCATCAGCCAGAGGCAGGTCACCCCCAACCGCTGCAGGTGGTCGATCTGCTGGCTCAGGCCGCGGAAGTCGCCGACGCCGTCACCGTCGGAGTCATGGAACGTCTCCACGTCCAGGCAGTAGATGACCGCGTTCTTCCACCACAGGTCTGCGGTCCGGGTCAGTCTCATCACCGCACCTCCGGAAGAACGTGTTCACCGAACGCGTCGAGGAACGCCCGCTGTTCCTGACCGACGTGGTGCAGATAGACCTCGTCGAACCCGAGCTCGACGTAGTCGCGGATGATCTTGGAATGCCAGCCGAGGTCGGCCGAGATGTTCACCACCTGCGCCACCTGTGCCGCCGAGACGTGCTCCGACACGGCATCGAAGGTCTCCGCCAGGTCCAGGTCCCAGCAGGCCGGTGGCGGGAACACGTTGCTCCGCCATTGCTCGTACGCCGCCGTTCGCGCCGCAGCCTCGTCGGGTGCCCAACTCAGGTGCACCTGCAGGTGGAGCTTGCCTCGGCCGCCGGCGTCCCGGTACGCATCGCGGACCTTGATCAACTTCTCGGCCGGTGCGTTCACGGTGATCAAGCCGTCCGCCCATTCCGCGCACCACGCCGCCGTCTCGGGACTGACCGCTGCTCCCAACAGCAACGGCGACTTCTCGGGCCGGGTCCACACCCGGGCTCGGTCCACCACCACCAAGCCCCGGTGGGTGACCTCCTCGCCGCGCAGCAACGCGCGGATCACTTCCACGCACTCGCGCAGCCGTGCGGTCCGGGTCGCCTTGTCCAGCCAGGCCTCGCCGGTGATGTGCTCGTTGCTGGCCTCGCCGGTGCCGAGGGCCACCCAGAACCGACCCGGGAACATCGCACCCAACGTGCCGATGGCCTGGGCGATGATCGCCGGGTGGTAGCGCTGGCCGGGCGCATTGACCACTCCGAACGGCAGCGTCGTCGCCTGCAGCGCGGCGCCCAGCCACGACCACGCAAACGCGCTGTGTCCCTGCCGATGGCTCCACGGCGAGAAGTGGTCCGAACTCATCGCCGCGTCGAACCCGACCTGCTCCGCCTGCCGGACCGCGTCCAGCAGCGCAGTGGGATGGATCTGCTCGTGGGAGGCGTGGATGCCGATGACCGTCACCTCGGGCCACGTACCCAGCGGTCATGAGCGGTACGCAAGGACCGATCGGTTCCGGCAAATCTGCTCGCCGATCGATGCATGATCATGATCAGGTCAGCAGGCCTCCACAGCCATCGGGTCCCTTGTACACCTCCGAGTCAACAAGCGCTAGAACCCTTTGAATCTATCGACATCACAGCTCGGTCATGGAAACTGACCACGTTGGGGGGAGGACCAGACCAGCACCGTCTCTACGGTCTGCGCCTCGGTTCGTGGGCACTGCGCGGAGGATCAGAACAAGGCTTTGGGGGCCTGGTCCTGCCCACGATCCTTCCCGGATCGGAACTCGTGGCGACCCGCACAGGGTGCAGAGAATCAACCCGCGGATCAGGTCGGCCGAGGCCACCAGCCGGGCGGCCGCGCCAGGACCCCTTGGGGCACCCGAGTTGTCTAGCTCGTTGCGGAGCGGCGGTAGATCAGATGGGTGACGCCGGTGCCGGCGATGATCTCGGGATCGGTGAAGCCGACGGGGGCGTGGTTGATGCCGGTGAGCATGGGGGTGCCGCCGCCGAGGATGTGTGGGACGAGGTCGAGGCGGAGTTCGTCGAGGAGGTCGAGGTCGAGGGCTTGGCCGACGAGGCTGCCGGGGCCGATGCCGATGTCCTTGCCGTCGGCGGCGGCGCTGGCCTGTCGGATGGCCTCCTCGAGGCCGTCGGTGACGAAGGTGAACGGGGTGTCGGTGTTGACCCAGTCGGTGGGTGGTTGGTGGGTGAGGACGAAGACGGGTAGTTGGCCGGCTGGGTGTGAACCGCCCCAGCCGTTGGTGTCGTCGAATTGGCGGCGGCCGACGATGAAGGCGCCGGTGCGGTCGACGAGGTCTTGTAGGTAGGTGGCGGTTGCGGCCGCGGTGCGGTAGGTGAGGCGTTCTGGTTGGGCTGATGGTGTTTCGACGTCGCCGGCGGTGCACCAGGCGAAGAGGCGGTCGAAGCCGGAGTTGGCGGGGCCGGCGATGTAGCCGTCCAGGGATACCGAGGCCTGGGCGATGATCTTGGTCATGGTGAACCTCCGAAGGGTGTTGTTTCCGGCCGGATAGACCGGAGTGGTGGATTGAAGGTGCGTGGTCAGTTGGTGCCGCTGGAGACGTCGACGAAGCTGGCGGTGATGGCTGCGGCGCGATCCGAGGCGAGGAAGGCGGCCGTGGCGGCGACCTGCGCCACTCGGGGCGACCGACGCAACGTCCGCATTCCGGCGAGGGCCTCCTGAAGGCCGCGGAGTCCGACCTCGTCGAGTTGCAGGTTCGGGTTGACGGCGGCGAGTTTCGCCGGGGTCAGTGCGTCCTCGACCCCCGACGTCCAGATCCCCAGCACGCGGACGCCGTGCGGACCGACCTCGGCGGCGAGGTTGCGGATCAAGGTGTCGGTCGCGGCGTCGGCCGGACCGGTGCCGCCCATCAGCGGGCTGCCGACGGCCGACCCGCTGTTCAGCGCGAGCACCACACCGGAGCCCTGCTTGACCATCACCCGCGCGGCGGCCCGGGCGGTGATGAAGTTGGTGGTGAGTCCATTGGTGACAGGCCTGACGAAGTCCTCGGCGGTCATGTCGAGCAACGGCGTGCCCTGGGCATCGCCGCGCGTGGCCAGGTTCAGCGACACGTCGAGACTGCCGCCCTGCTCGGCAACGACCTGGACGTGACGGTCGACCGCCTGCTCGTCATAGGCGTCGAGTACGGCCACGTCGGCGCTACCCCCGGCCGCAGCGATCTCCGCCGCCACCTTCTCCAGGGTGTTCAGTGTCCGCCCGGCCAGGAAGACCCGGGCTCCTTCCCGGGCGAACTCCAGCGCGACCCCGCGGCCGATCGAGCCGCCGGCGCCGTACACGATCGCGTTCTTGTTCTGCAGCAGCATGTCGTTACTCCTCGTCATCGTGGTTGCCGTACGACGTACAGCCTTCTGCCGGACCCCGGGGCCGGACATCCGAGGCGACCACCTGCAGACCACCTGCGCACCACGCGTTCGGCACCCGGTCGGGCGGCCGTCCGCGGGCTGGAGCGGGGCATGATGAGGCCGTGACCAGGAGTCCAGTGACCGAACCGTCCGGGCGTGAGGCGGAGGTCCTCGCCGCGCTCGGAGCGGGGCTGTCGAACGCTCGGATCGCGAACCGTCTGCACATCTCGATCCGCACCGTCGAGGGCCATGTCTCCTCGCTGCTGCGCAAGTACGGCGTGAGCAGCCGCGGCGAGTTGGCGGCGCTGTCCGGTACCGGCGCTGCGGGTGGCGCGCCGACTCCGGGAATGATCATCGGCCTGCCGCCGGCCCGGACCTCCTTCGTCGGGCGGGTCAGCGAACGGGCCGAGCTGCTGGACCTGCTCGCGTCTGCTCCCCTGGTGACGCTGGTCGGGCCGGGCGGCGTCGGCAAGACCCGGCTGGCCACGGTGGTGGCGGAGGCGGCGGGTCCGACGTACCCGTTCGGCGGGGTGTTCGTCGATCTCGTACCGGCGCAGGATGGCTCGGTTCCACAGGCGGTGGCGGCTGCGCTGGAGGTGGCCGAGAGTCCGGGTCGGTCCCTGGAGGCCGCGATCATCGGCCGGCTCGAGCGGGGTCCCTTCCTGCTGGTGTTGGACAACTGCGAGCACGTGGTGGACGGGGTCGCCGCCTTCGCGGACGTCGTACTGGCTGCCAGTCCTGGCACGACGATCCTTGCGACCAGCAGGGAGCGGCTCGCGATCCCGGGCGAACAGACCTATCACCTAGGGCCGCTTCCGCTGGACTCGGACGCCGAGCAATTGTTCGCCGATCGGGCCGCGGCAGTGGGTCCGGACGACGCCACCGATCCAACGGTGGTGGCCGAGCTGTGTGCTCGACTGGACGGGTTGCCGCTCGCGATCGAACTGGCGGCAGCGCGGCGGCGGGCGATCGGGGAGCTCGGCCTGATCGTGGGCCTGGGAGACTCCTTGCGGCTTCTTGCGGGTGGTCGCGGTTCGACGGTGCGGCATCGGTCCCTGCGTTCGGTCATCGGCTGGAGTCATGACCTGCTGGATGCTGAGGAACAGCGATTGCTCCGGCGGCTGGGGGTGTTCGCCGGCGGGTTCGATCTTGCGGCTGTGGCCGCGGTCGCCGAGCTGGAATCGGCCTCGGCGGCGGACCTTCTCGGCCGGTTGGCTGACCAGAGCTTGCTGATCCCGGCCCAGGCCGGCGGCCGGTGGCGGATGCTGGCGACCATTCGTGCGTACGCGGTCGAGCAACTGCACGCCAGTCGGGAGTACGCCGACACGCTCGCCCGGCACCGCCGGTGGGCGCTCTCCGTGGCGGACGACCTGCGAGACCGCCTGGACGGCCGCTGGGAGAGCGATTTCGACGCGGTCGCGGACGACCTTCGCGCCGCTCTGGCCGCCGGCGACGCCGATGGCCAGCCGCTGACGCATCGACTGGCGCGAGGACTGGGGTGCTTGACGTTCGCCCGGAGGTTCTTCGCAGAGGCCGAGCAGCACTATCTGACCGCGGCAGCGTGCGCTCCGACGGCAGCGGAAGCGTTGCTGGACAGTCGGAACGCGGCCGCGGCCGCCCTGAACGTCTCCGGCCGGACCCGGGCGAGCCGACACCTCCTGGCCGCCGCCGAGCGCGCGGGCGATGATCCGAACGTTCGCGCTCAGGCGCTGGCACTCTCGGTGAGTTTGATGCATCGCCACGGCGCCGAGCACACCGACGTCACCGCCGACCGTATGACGGCGCTGCTGGCGACGGCGCGGGAGCTTTTCGACGACGCAGGCGATCCCACGACCCGGGCGATGATCGAGACCGCGCGCGCCTGGAATGCGGCCCCCGACCTCACGCATCCAGCTCCCGACGCCGCGTTGGCTCAGGTCGCCGTGGACGCCGGCCGGGACTCCGGCGACCCGGTGCTCCTCCTGGGAGCTCTCGACGCTCTCGGGGCGGCGGTCGCCGGCGAAGGCCGGCTGAGGGAGGCCCACCTGATCGCCCAGCAACGGCTGCCCCTGCTGGCCGAGATCCCTCGGCACGAACCGTACGCGGACCTCGAGGTCGAGGATGCCCTGCTGATGGCAGCCGTTCACGCAGTCGGTGCCGCCGACTACGCGGCCGTGCTGGCCGGCTCGTACCCGCTCCTGGACGCCAGTAAGGTGCTCGCCCTCAGCTGCACCGGCCGGTTTGCCGAGGCCACCGGCGTCGCGGAATCACAGTGGGAGAACTGGATCCGCAGCGGCTCACCGCCACGGCGCTGGATGTCGCCGCACGCGGCCGCGGCTGCGCTGGCCCACGGCCTGCTCGGGCAGACGAAAGCTGAGGACACCTGGCGGGCACGCGCACTGGAGATCGCGAGGGTCACCGATGCGGCCGAGGTTCCGCACCTGGCCGCCATCGACGCCTACGTCGACGCCCGCTTGGCGATCCATCGTGGATCGGCCGCGGACGTGCAGGACCTGGTGGGCCGTGCCGTCGCCGACCTGCCCGGGCCCTGGTACGCGCAGTACGCCAAGGTCGCTGGCGTCGAACTCGCGGTCGTGGCCGGCCTGCCGGCGGCCGCCGACCTCCTGGCAGCCGCCGGGTCCGTCCGGGCGATCAGCGACTGGGCGGCTGCCGGCATGCTCCGCGCGGAAGGCAGACTGACCGGCAACCTCTCGGCCTACACCGAGGCAGCCGACCTGTACGCCGGGATCGGTGCCCGCTTCGAGCGGGCGTGCACCTTGCTGCTGCTGCCGGACCGTGCCGCCGAGGGACGGGCCGAGATGGTCGCCCTGGGAGCGACCATGGCTGTCGACTGGGGTGTGGTCACTGATCCGGACGGATCCGGGACATGATCAGCATGAGAGTGATCACGCCGTAGAACTGGTCAACCGCCGCTTCGTCTGGCGCGCCCGGCAGGATTCGAACCTGCAACCTTCTAGCATGCGCCGAGTGCCCCTCGGGCCACCATCCACCCAGCACCGCATCGGGTCAGTTGAGAAGTCTGCGTTCGCGAAGCCAGGTCTCGACGTCGCCACGGTGTTGGGTGACTTCTTCGCCTTGGATGGCGAGGCCGGGGCTGATTTGGGCTCCGGTGCAGGCGGTGGTGTAGACGTCTTCGGTGCTGCCGAGGCCGCTGATGGCGTAGGTGACGAAGGGGTGGACTTCGATGCCGGTGAAGTCGTGGGCTTCGGCGAACGTGGTCATGATCATCGGGGGTCGGGTGTTCCAGATCGGGCTGCCGAGCAGGACGTGCCGGTAGCCGTCGATCGTGGCCCGCGGGTTGGCGATGGCGGGTCTGGCGTCGGCGTTCTGTTCGGTCTGGTTGCGTTGCACGGTGGCGTCGTAGCTGTCCGGGTAGGGGTCGGCGGCTTCGATGCGGTGGGTATCGCAGGTGATCATTTCGGAGATGATGCCGGCGAGGACTTCGGTGTTGCCGGTCTGCAGGTTGCGGCGGCCGCCGTAGTAGTAGTTCTCGCCCGGACGGGAGAAGTAGACAAGCAAGCAGCACCCGGCCGGCGGCGCCGCCGGGTGACGGCGAGCCGGAGGGGGTTGGGCGGGGTGAGCCGGGTTGGGTGCTGGGTTCCGTCGGGTCTGGCCCGTTGGTGCAGGCTGTCGAGCCGGCGAGGAGGGCGCTGGTGAGGAGGGCTCGTCGGGTCAGCATCAGCGGTTGATCCAGGCCTGCATTTCGGCCGGGTAGCGGTCGCGGGTCGTGTCGATCCGGTCTGCGGCGGTGGTGATCTGGTCCAGCTCGTCGGCGGTCAGGTCGAGGGCGGCAGCGGCGGTGTTCTCGGCGAGCCGGTGGAGCTTGGTGGTGCCGGGGATCGGCACGATCCACGGCTGCTGGGCCAGGAGCCAGGCCAGGGCGACCTGGGCCGCCGTGGCCTCGTTGCGCTGGCCGATGGTGGTGAGCAGCTCGACCAGGGCCTGGTCGGCGTCCTCGACCGGCTGGGTGAAGCGGGGTAGCCGGTTGCGGACGTCGCCAGCTCCGAACTGGGTGTCGGTGGTGACGGTGCCGGTGAGGAAGCCCTTGCCGAGCGGGCTGAACGGCACCAGCCCGATGCCGAGTTCGGCCAGGGTCGGCAGGATCTCGGTTTCGGGTTCGCGCCACCACAGCGAATACTCGCTCTGCAGCGCCGCGACCGGCTGGACGGCGTGGGCACGGCGGATCGCGTCGACGCCGGCCTCGGACAGTCCGAAGTGGCCGACCTTGCCGGCGGTGATCAGGTCCTTGACGGTGCCGGCAACGTCTTCCATCGCCACGTCCGGGTCGACGCGGTGCTGGTAGAGCAGGTCGATCCGGTCGACGCCGAGCCGTTGCAGCGAGGCGTCGACGGTTTCGACGATGTGGTCCGGTCGGCTGTTCAGGGTGTTCGGCTGGCCGGGTGTGATGCCGAAGCCGAACTTGGTGGCGATCACCACCTGGTCCCGGACTGGAGCGAGCGCTTTGCCGACGAGTTCTTCGTTGGTGTAGGGGCCGTAAACCTGGGCCGTGTCGAAGAAGGTGACACCACGGTCGACGGCGTCACGGATCAACGCGATCCCGTCGCTGTCGTCGACCGGCTGGCCGTACCCGTGGCTGAGGCCCATGCATCCGAGGCCGAGCGCGGACACGTCGAGCCCGTGGCCGAGGGTGCGTTTGATCATGGTCCGATTCCTTGCGTGGTTGGGGTTCAGCGGTAGTAAGTGGGGTGGCGTGGAACGTAGTGCTGTTCCAGGGCGGTGATCTCTTCCTCGGTGAGGTCGAGGTCGAGCGCGGCCACCGCGTCGGTGAGATGGTGCGGCTTGGTGGAGCCGATGATCGGCGCGGTCACCACTGGGTTGTGCAGCACCCAGGCCAGCGCGACCTGGGCCATCGGCACACCACGGTTCTCCGCGACCTGCTGGACGGCGTCAACGATCGCGGCATCGCTGTCCAGGAACAGCGGCCGGCCGTACATGTCGACGTCGGGGTTCTTGGCCGAGCGTTCGGTGCCGCCCCGGCCCCACGGGCGGGCGAGCCGGCCGGCCGCGAGCGGGCTCCACGGGATCGAGCCGACGCCCTGGCGGGCGAGCAGCCCGAACATCTCCCGCTCTTCCTCGCGGGCGAGCAGGCTGTACTGGTCCTGCATGGTGACGAAGCGGGTCCAGCCGCCGAGGTCGGCGGCGTGCTGCATCGTGGCGAATTGCCAGGCCCACATCGATGAGGCGCCGAGGTAGCGGACCTTGCCCGCCTTCACGACGTCGTGCAGTGCCTCCATCGTCTCCTCGATCGGCGTGTCCGGGTCGAACCGGTGAATCTGATAGAGGTCGATGTAGTCGGTGCCCAGCCGGCGCAGCGACGCCTCCACCTGCTCGAACACGGCCCGCCGCGACAATCCGCCGCCACCGGGGCCGTCGTTCATCGGCTGGAACAGCTTGGTGGCCAGCACGATGTCGTCCCGGTTGGTGTACTTGCGCAGGGCCCGGCCGACGATTTCCTCCGAGCTGCCGTAGCCGTAGATGTTGGCGGTGTCCCAGAAGTTGATGCCCAGCTCGATCGCCTGCCGGAAGATCGGCTCGCCGGCCTCGTCGCCCAACGCCCACGGCATTCGGGAGCCGTCGCCGAAACTCATGCAGCCCAGCGCGAGCCGGCTGACCTTCAACCCCGACGATCCGAGTCGTACCTGTTCCATGGTGGCTGTGTGCCTCTCTGCTCGATGACACCCCATCCAACGACGCGGGCTGGACCGGTACCAGTGACTGCCGTGCCATGTACTGCCAGTCCCTGGTAAGGCTCTGACCGGTGCCCGTACCGTCAGAAGCGTGGACCGCCGCAAGGACATCCAGGAATTCCTGACCAGCCGCCGCTCCCGGCTGACCCCGGAACAGGCCGGACTGCCCACCTTCGGCGACCGCCGCCGCGTCACCGGGCTACGCCGCGAAGAAGTCGCCATGCTGGCCGGCGTCAGTGTCGACTACTACGCCCGCCTGGAACGCGGCCACCTCGCCGGAGCCTCCGACGCCGTCCTCGAAGCCGTCGCCCGCGCCCTGAAGCTCGATGAAGCCGAGTACCAGCACCTGCTCGACCTCGCCCGCGCCACCCCAGCCGCTCCGGCCGCTCGCCGGTCTGCCCGGCCGAAACAGCCCGGCCTCCGGCCCGCTGTGCGCACCATCGTCGACGGGCTCACCGGTGTCCCGGCCTACGTCCGCACGCCGACCATGGACATCCTCGCGGCCAACGAACTGTGCCAGGCCCTCTATGGTGGCGCGCTCGATGACGACAAGCTTCCTGTGAACTTGGCCCGGTTCCTGTTCCTCGACCCCCAAGCCCGAGACGTCTACCTCGAATGGGACCAAGTCGCCGACGACCTCGCTGGCTCACTCCGAACCCAAGCCGGCCGCGACCCGCGCAACCGCGCCCTCAGCGACCTCGTCGGCGAACTGTCCACGCGCAGCGACGACTTCGCCACCCGCTGGGCCAAACAGAACGTCCGCCTCCACCGCACCGCCCGCAAGACCCTGCACAACCGCATCGTCGGCGACATCCAACTCACCGGCAACGCCCTCGAACTCCCCGCCGACGATCTCGTCCTCGTCGCCTACACCGCCGACCCCGGCACCAACGCCCAAGATCAACTCCAACTCCTCATCAGTTGGATCGCAACGCGCGCGGCGATGCCGCGCGCCAGCACGTCGACAGACGGATGGGCGTACTGCGGGGGACCAGACGTTTGGGGGCCTGGTCCACCCACGCCTCCGAGCACCGCTCCCGCTTACTGCGGCGCACGGTGCGAGTGACCAGGCGGAGGTCACACGTTGATCATGAAGCGGCCCGAGCCAGTGAGCCACCACTAGGCCGGGCCTAGGAGCCAGGCAGTCCGCCGATGGCAAGATCACCGGAATCCATGGGCGAAAAGGCTACCGGTCGACCCAACCAGATCGAGGACTGCAACCTGGTGGGGTCGCTATCCTCGGCTGATGGGTGGCGAGGGCCCGACTTCGTCGGCGAGCTTGTTGATCTTGATCCTCGTCTGCATCGCGAACGACTCCGATACCTGGTGGCCGTTGGCTCGGGCATCCCCTTACCCGGGCGGAAGCGATCTAGACCAAGATCATCATTGCCGTACTACTCGCCGCCGGCCCTGCCGTGCTCGTGTTCCTCCTCTGCGGATTCCCTCCCGGGCCGCCGGGAATCGCGGTAGCCGGCCCACACCTCAACCCCGGCTTGGTTCCCCGCCCGATTGAACCGCGCAATTGAACGCGTTGACGGATGGCTGAACACAGGTCTAGGTTGTCGGATACGCGGACCCGGATGACGGGTGTCGTGTGGTGGTTCTGGACCATGACCAAGGTCGTTTCCCTTCGCCATCTGTCGAAAGACGAGGGCCGCGCGGCCCGGCATGTCGGGGGCTTCGGGGCACGCGTTCCTCGCACTGACGGTTTGACCGAGCACCCGTCTCGGATTCGCGCTTTGCCGTCGTCGACGGCGAGCACACAGGTCCCCAGACCTCAAGGGACCTCACGGCCGGTGCCTCTGGGGACGCGGCGAAGTTCGTAAGACCTTTTGGACCCACGAAATCATGGTCAATCCAGGGCCGAGCTATCCGTCCGCCAGCCAGAGGCCTGGGCCAGACCGGCCCACCGCACCAAGCCGCCGACACCGGATCCGCTTTGGTCCCGAGGCATAGACTCTGAAC
This sequence comes from Microlunatus sp. YIM B11417, assembly GCF_059617205.1. Classification (NCBI taxonomy): domain Bacteria; kingdom Bacillati; phylum Actinomycetota; class Actinomycetes; order Propionibacteriales; family Propionibacteriaceae; genus Microlunatus; species Microlunatus sp. YIM B11417. Next base: position 201,948 of record NZ_JCAMPJ010000002.1, on the reverse strand, counting down.
AGTTCCGGAATCGACGGCATCCCGTCTTGAGATGCCAGCCAGGCCGGCCACGATGAGGGCGGACGCGATGGCACGGACTCCGGCGTCACACCACCCGGCGTCTCCTCCCAGGCGTCGACGATCGGCCAAGCACTGGCCAGGCGGCCAGTTCAGATCGTGCACGAATCGTCCGTCCTCCTCAGGAGGACTCCCATGACCTTTGACAGCGACCGAAACACGGTGACGACCGCCGTTGCCGAGCCGTCGGTTCCGCGGCTCCGGTTGCGCGACACGATCAGCCCGTACGGTCTTCTGGACGGCGGGTGGTGGCCTCGCTCATCGAACCCGGTGGCGGAGTTGCCGGGTCTGATTCTGGCTCTTGATCATCTTCATGGTCCGGTGTTACGGGTCGTGCTTCATCGCGGTGACTGGACCCACTTTCCGCACCTGCTCGGGCTGGCGGGCCGGATCATCCGGCTGGCCTACTTCGACAGCCATCCCTCGGGATTACTGACGGCGTTCAGTTCGACCTTCGTGAGTGGCCGGATCGATCTCCTGGTCGTGCCCGCCGCGACGCGACGTGACGTCGCCACAGCCGCGATGAATGTGGCCGCCGACCAGGGCAACCGGCTGCGGGCCCTACAGATCCTGACGTATCTGACCGACACGATCGAACCGCCCGCCGTGTCCGGCGCGGAAGGCGATTGGGAGAACGAGGGCGGCAGTCGGCCGACGCCCCAGAGCCCTCGCTCTCAAGGCACTGTGGGGGAGATCCGATGACGACGATCGCACTACCGAAACCATCGACCCTCCGTGCCCGCGCGGACGGCGGTCACCAGGCGCTGATTCGTGCCGTTCAGCAGGCAGGGCTGCTGAACCGTCGTCGTGGCTTCTATCTGGGGCTTCTGGCTGTGCTCGGCGGCTGTCTCGCGCTGGCCGTGACGGGTGGGTTCCTGATCGGCCAGTCCTGGTTCCAGCTGCTGATCGCGGCCGGGCTGGGCGTGATCTTCACCCAGTTCGCGTTCTTCGCCCACGAGGCCGCACACCGGCAGGTGTTCGCCTCCGGTCGCAAGAATGATCTTGCCGGACTCCTGGTGGGCACCGGCATCACCGGGTTGAGCTATTCCTGGTGGGTGTCCAAGCACAGCCGGCATCACGCCAATCCGAACAAGATCGGCCGCGATCCCGACATCGACATGCAGGCGCTGTCGTTCGACGCCGACAACGCCCGCGCCAAGAAGGGGCTCTGGGCGATGGTCACGCGCCGGCAGGGCTACCTGTTCTTTCCCTTGCTGCTGTTGACGGGGCTTGGGCTGCATGTCGACTCCGTCCGCAGCGCATACAGTCGGAGGGGCCGCGCGTCGATCTTGGAACGGATCCTGATCACGGTACGGCTGACGCTCTATCCGGCGTTCGTGATCTTGCTCCTCGGCCCGGGAATGGGAGCGGCGTTCCTCGGCGTGCAACTGGCGGTGTTCGGGTTCTACATGGGCATGTCGTTCGCGCCGAACCACAAGGGGATGCCGATCATCTCCGCACGCAGCAAACTCGACTTCGTCCGCAAGCAGGTGCTCACGTCGCGCAACATCCACGGCTTCGGTACGACCACCCTGATGGGCGGGCTCAATTTCCAGATCGAGCATCACCTGTTCCCGAGCATGCCCCGCCCGCACCTTCGCCGGGCCGCGATCATCGTCCGCGAACACTGTCGACAAGCCAGGATTCCCTACCTCGAAACGACCCTGCCGGCGTCGTACGCGCGGATCGTCCGCTATCTCAATCGGGTCGGATTGCACGCCAGGGACCCGTTCGACTGCCCCGCCGCCCGCAACCTCGCCTGAACAGGACAACCACGATGACCGGTACCTTCGATATCTACAAGGACAATCGCGGCAAGTTCCGATGGCGCCTGACCGCCGCTGACGGCGAAATCCTCGCTGGCGCCGACGCAGCCTACGAGTCTCTGGACGCCGCGATCGCCGCCACCGCAACCGCGAAACGCGTCGCCGCCGGAGCCAAGGTCGCTGACCGTACGTGAGGCCAGCGACTGGTGGCCAGCGCCACGTCGCCGCGGGTCGGGCTCCGCATCGCCCGTTGCGCAGCCGTCGTGTGAGTTGACCAGCCGGCCCACCGGCGGAGTGGGCCGTACAACAGACCTTCGCAAGCCTGCGAAGAGAAGGAGTGGATCGCTATGTGGACGGTCATCGTCATCTTGCTCATCATCTGGGCTGTGCTGTCGGTGGTGGGGTTCGCACTACCGAACCTGATCTGGCTTGGTGTAGTCGGAGTGGTCCTGTTTGTCGGCACCCTCGTCTTCGGGATCGTCCGGCACCGCACCACAAGCCGGGCCGGACGTCAATGACGGCGTCGTAAGCCGTACGCCAACGGACTGCAGGAACGGAATGGAGATCTCCCTAGCCGGACGCACTGAGCCGTGGTCCGGATCGGGCCGCGGCTCAGAAATGATCTCAGGCGGCGGCCTGCCCCGTCGCCGGTGAGGGCCTCTGTCAGTGTCCGAGCGGCGAACCTGACGCGTGTCGCGGTGTTCTTGATGGTCTCCGTGTCGCCGTGCGACCAGCCTGCAACGAGCTGATGCTGGTCGGCGTGGTGTCGGGCCGGAGCAGGCCGGCGACGGCGTAGGCGACGGATTCGGCTTCGGTCTCCTCGATCCCCCGGTGCTGCTGGTACTCCTCCGGCGGCTCGTCGGCATGCAGGATCACGTGACCGCTTCGTGCAGCCGCGTCGGCTCCCTGGATCCTCCTGTGGTCAACAGTCCAACCACGCGAGGTGAGGCAGCCGGTCGCTGCCTCGGTGATCCCGTCCGGGTCGTCGACGTTGAGCCGGGCTTCGGCATGGGCCAGCGGGTCGTTGGCGGAGTCAATCGGCTCGGTCTGATTGATGTCGAAGACGCTCAGCACCGGGAAGTAGGTCACGACCCGCTCCGCCTCGTCGGTGATGTCGGCAGTCTGGTCGCCGGTGTCGCGGACCGTCTTCTGGGCGAAGCCGAAGATCTCGATCGCCTTCTCGCCCTTGCGGACCTGCCGGCCCTTGACCTCACGGAGCTGGTCGGCGTCCGTCACCCGCCGTTCCAGGGTGCCGTCCGCACCCTGGCACCGTTGCGTCAGTCCGGCCGAGACGTCTCGGCCAGGCGGGCCGCCTCGGCCTGGTACTTCACGTCGAGCAGCAGGCGGCGGATCGCCGCGACGGTGACCGGATCCAGCCAGCGGAACGTGACGAAGCGGAGGCTTCCGAGCAGGCCTGACCGGGCGCGGGCCCGCGTGCGGACGAGCAGCCGGCAGCCATCGGCCGGCCCCTCGATGATCACGAAGGCCCAGGTCACGTCCGGCGGTCCCGATCCCAAATGTTCCAGGACGAGCGCGTTCGGCGGATCGGCGGCGGCGACGGCGACGGCGAGGTTGAACCCGTCGTACTGTCCCATCCATCGGCCGCGCAGCCAGCCGCCGACCGGCCTTCCGGCACGCATCAGCCAGCGCCAGACCACGCTGCGGTCCGCGTCGATGCAGACGGCCCGTGTCCGGACGAACCCAGGGTCCGGCACCAGGTGGTCGCCGGGCAACGACAGTCGCAGGTCGGTCGGCGACGCGCCCCAGTCACGGACTTGACGGTAGGCGTTCGCGGCAGCCGCCGCGCCGGCGATCACGGCAGCTCCTTCGAGCAGGTGCCGCAGCTTCAGCGTCACGGTCGGCCCGTCATGGGCCCGGGCGCACCGTTTGGTCGAGCCGCGGCTAGTCCCACTCCGATGCGCCTCCCTGGGCAGATGATCTTGGAATCTCGAATGTCCCACCATGACCGAAACTGGCCGGTATCGCGGAAGCGGAAGTCCGACAACGGGTGAGGGGGCGATGATCACCGCTGAGCTGCGGATAGTTACACGCTGGCGAGGTCCAGAAGACGCCCCATGGCGGCATGACGAAAGAAGGATCTTGAACATGCGCCGATCGGCGGCCGCCATGCTCGGCGGTGCCGCGCTGATGATCACCAGCACCACCACCACGGTCCACGCCAACCCGCCCGACCCTGAAACATCCCTGCAAGCCGGGCTCGCTTGGCGGCGTGGATTGCGGCCCGACGTTGAGCTCGGCCACGGGTCCTGGTGCTAGAGCGTGGTGCCCGCCAGCCTCGACGGCGCCGGGCCAGAAACGGGAACGGCGGGTCCGGGTGTGACTGTCGGCGTGTTGAACCCCTTGGCGATCAGCCAGACGCCGATGAAGATCTCCCACACGCCGCCCGGGATGGAGTGGATCGAGATCAGGTCGAGCCCGAAGATCTGCAGCACCGACCCGCCCAAGATCACCGCGTACCCGACGAGGCCCCACACGGCCAGCGGCCGCGGGATCAGCCCGGACCGCAGGAGCGCGGCGCACAAGATCAGCCCGGACACGCCGAGCGTGGTCATGGCGAAGTCGTAGGCGTACAAGTTCGCCTCGGTCAGCACTGTGCTCAAGGCCTGGAGGTAGGAGGTGTCCGCAGCTCCCGCGCTCACAAAGGCGGCAGCGATCGGGATTTGGATGATGATCAGCAAGGCCATCACCGCGATGAAGGTCGCGTCGATGATCCTGGCGGCCAGATAGCCGACCGCGGTGCGCTCGCTGTGGCGTTTCAGGACCGGGAACATCACCACGCCGTGCGCGGCATCACCGGCCACGGTCGCCAGCCAACACACCACGCCAGCGGCCAGCAGCAGACTGCCGGCGGCGATCGCCGCGAGACCGCCCGGTGTGGTCAGGACGGACTGGATGATGATGTTGCCTGGAATGCCGATCGCCATGCCGGCGAGATACAGCACGCCGATGATCCGGGCGGTCACCCGATAGTCAGACTGGTTGAGCTGGCCGCGTCTCGCGACCGGCTGGGAAGTTTGCATGGTGGAGCTCCTTCATCTGAACCCGGGCGCCGTCGCCATCGCGCCCGCCCTCATCGGGGCCGGTATGGCTGGCATCTCAAACCGGGATGTCGTCGATTCCGGAACTACACCTGACACTACGCCCGGCCCGCACGATCAGGGGCATCCGCTCAAATCCTCCGAGGCTGCACCGGCGCTGATCGGGCACCTCGCCCCCTCCTGACCGGGATGATCACCGCTGACTCCCGCGGCAACGGGGTTCTCGGTTTGTCGGCGGACCGTTGCAGGACGGCGTAGCGTCGAAGGATGAGCCGGCCTCTCGCGTCGGCTCGTGGATCTGGAGTCGCCATGAAGGCCATCGTCGCCACTCGTTACGGTTCGCCGGAGGTCTTCGAATTCGCCGAGCTCCCACGGCCGATCCCGGCCGCCGACGAGATTCTGGTCCGGGTCCAGGCCACGACCGTGTCCGCGGCGCACAGCATGATGCGGCAGGGACGGCCGCTGATCGGTCGCTTGTTCACCGGGTTTACCCGACCCAAACAGCCGGTTCCGGGCACCGAGTTCGCCGGCCGGATCGAGGCCGTGGGCGCCGAAGTTACCCGGTTCAAACCGGGCCAGGAGGTCTACGGCGAGACCGGCATCAAAGCCGGCTGTGCCGCGGAGTACCTCTGCGTCAGCGAGACCGGCGCGCTCGCGATCAAGCCCACCAACCTCACGCCGGCCGCGGCAGCCGCCGTGATCGACGGCGCGTCGACGTCGCTGTACTTCCTCCAGGACAAGGCCCACATCCGGCCGGGCCACCAGGTGTTGATCAACGGCGCGTCCGGCTCGGTCGGCACCGCCGCGGTCCAGCTCGCGAAACACTTCGGTGCGGTCGTGACCGGTGTCTGCAGCGAGCCGAACATCGCCCTGGTCCGGTCGCTCGGTGCCGACGCGGTGATCGACTACACCGCCGAGGACTTCACCGACACCGGACACCGCTACGACATCATCTTCGACACCGTCGGCAAGAGTTCCTTCGCCCGCTGCCGTCAGGCGCTCGAACCGGACGGTGTCTATCTCACCACTGTTCCCAGCTTCGCGATCTACCCCCAGATGCTGCTCACCTCGCGGGGCCGCGGCAAGAAGGCGATCATCGCCGCCGCCGGACTCCGCCCCGACACCGAGAAGACCGACTGCTTGATCTTGCTCAAACACCTCCTCGAGGCAGGAACGATCACGCCTGTCGTCGATCGGACCTACCCGCTGGACCAGATCGCCCAGGCCCACCACTATGTGGACACCGGCCGCAAGAAGGGCAGCGTCGTCCTCACCACTCAAGGAGCAACCCGAAGCCGTACCGCCCCGGCGGCAGCTAGCCGCCCGATCACGGAGTGAGGCGACAGCTGCCCAGAGCCTTCGCCCCTACCCCGCACTCGCCCGTGAAGCTGCAGGTGGAGCGCACCACATCAGCGTTGGGCAGTGGGCGCGCTTCCGGGTGACTGCGGGGGACCCAGGCCGGGGCAGGGTCCGCCCCTTGCCCGTCGATCTACGGATCAGTTGCCGCCGAGTGGCTAAGGCTCGTCAGTCCAGAACGTTCCCGGCCCTGGTCAGGAACTGAATGGTGTGGCGCGCCCGGCAGGATTCGAACCTGCAACCTTCTGATCCGTAGTCCGAAGCTGACCGCTGACAGCCATGTCATCCCTAGTCAGATAGCTCATGGTGAGTGTCTGCACTGTCATCTTTGCCATGGACAGACAGGGTTTCATGGACATCGCCATGGACAGAGCCCGGCCACCAACGCAAGATTCGAACACTCGCCGAGAACTTCGCATCTTACTCTTCGAGACGAACCGCCGGAGAAGGTCAGGGGCGATCCCACGCCTGACTTGAATCATGAACGCCAGCCGGCTGGCACGGCGGTCCGACACCGGCTCGGACCATCGCCGGACACCCCTGTCCCGCGCCTCTGCCGGGACCTGATCGCCCAGCCCCCACATCAAGGTCGCGCAGGAGATCGTGACCAAGTACTGGATCACGCTGCACCAACCGAACGCGCCCTAAGCGTCATCCTCCTGCGAGGGCTGAACCCTAGGGTTACGATTCTGCCGTTCACTTTGGGGGGGACGTTGGGATCAGTCATCACTCGTCATGGCTCAGATGCCACGTGACACTGTTCATCAGTACTCAGCCTGTCGGGGCCAGGGCCTGCGGATTGGATTGCAGTGTGCCACCCGGCAACACCATCAGCCCCATTCCGGAGTGCCAGAGCGAGATTGAGGCGCTCGTCAATAACCGACTGGACCCACTGATGGCGCCTGCGGAGCACCTCCAGATCAGGTCTTCGTTACTCGCTGCCATGAGAAGAGCGAGGGAGGGGCGAGTACTCTTCGGCCGGGACGGGGCTGCTGAAGCGAAGGTCATCGAATCCTCAGATTTCCTCTATGAGATCAGGCCAGCCTATGCATCCAACCTTCGTCGGCAACACCGCCGGGCCGTACGTCTGTATTGCGCAGAGCCTCGGCCGGTAGCGGCCCTCATCCTCGCTCTTCATCTTGGTACGAAGCCTGGCGACCAGCCCGACGCAACCGGCGAGCAGCAAAGCTCCATCACTCGGGCTGAGAACCGTGCGAACGACTGGGAAATGGCCCGGATCAAGCAGGCTCTATGACGCTAGGTCATACTGACACCATGACGTCACAGCGCAAGCTCAGCGAGGCGCTCGCGGAGGCCAACGTCGAGAGCGCCGAGCTCCTCATGGAACGACTGTCGGAAGAAGCTGAGGCCGTGGGGGCTAGCCACGCCGAGATCGCAGAGTTGGTCGGAACCGACGAGGAGAGCATCCGCGCAGCGCTCTCGCGGTCGATCGACGTCACCCTGAGTGATGTTCAGATGATCGCGCTCGCCATCGGCGCCCATGTCGGGTACATAGTTACTCCCGCGGTCGACCGGCTTCTCGACAGGATCAGCAGCGATGCAGCACTAAAGACCGCGGTCGAGACCTGGCGCAAGCCCGAGTTCAGTGCGTTCGCTCCCGCGTCACGCCATGCGCTCCGCAGCAAGGTTGCGCGCGAGGTCACGCGCGACACCGCGTTGGCCCGTGGCTGAGACCGAGAACCGAGAGCCAAGCTGGGCCGGCACGCCGGCGTCGTTCGAGTGCAAGCCAGTTCGAGTTGAGTTCATCACGGCGGCCACCGAGATTCCTGTCACCACCTCCTGGGAAGTGTCATTCCTAAACGTGGGATTCGTCGACGCCATCGACCGTCACGTGGTGGCAGTCACAGGACACCTCGTCAACGGGCGGGAAGAGTCCTGGGGTCAGATCATCGTGGCAGGCAGCCTGACGATCGACGCCGCTACGATTGATCGGTACCCGATCGCCGCGCACGTCCGCGGCCACGTGGAACAGCTTTGGGACGTCGCGCGCCGAACCCTCGGATCCCTGTGCGCTGCGATGGACGCGCCGCCATTGGAACTGCCATTTGCTTCTCCGGCCGTTGACATCACGGAAGACGAGTTCGAAGACTCGGAGAACGAAGTTGGCTCGTCGGATCAAGCTCCGCTGGAGGGGCTCGACCTCTCCGCTGGTTCACTACCTAACCTCGGGAGTACCAGGCATCCCGGCTGATGTGGCCACCATAATGGCACCAACCGGCTCGATCCAGTGTCGGAATTCCTTGTATCTAAGGCATCTGCCCAATGCAGCCCCGCCGCGGGCTCGAAATCCACAACCCGAGGAGCAAAAGTCCGAGGTCCGGAGCACGTGGTGCGTCTCACGCTGGAATCCCTGCCTGCAGGGCTGTCTGACCTGGCAGATTCGGCATGGTTTGCAGGCATCTGATGGGCAGAGTGATGGACAGATGATCATGGACCAAGCTCCAGCGAGGCCCGCCATCCACGGGCCCGACGTTACTTGAACGAGTCCATGGTCTGAGCCGCAGCCCTTCGGCTGCGGCTCAGACCATGATCACGCAGCAGCGTGCGCTGAGGCTTCTCCGGTCAGTGCGTCGCTCAGAATCCGAACGGCGTGAAGGACCCGGGTTGCGGTGTTCTTGATGGTGTCGGTGTCGCCGTGGGACCAGCCGGCAACGTAGCTGATGCTGCTGGGCGCAGTGTCGAGCCCGAGCAGGCCGGCGACGACGTAGGCCACGGATTCGGCCTCGGTCTCCTTGATTCCCCGGTGCTGTTGGTACTCCGCCGCAGGCTCGTCGGCGTGCAGAATCACATGGGCGGCTTCGTGCAGCAGCGTCGATGCGACGTCAGCTGATGACAGGCTCGTCTCGATCACGACCCGCCGGGCTTCGGGGTCGGTGTAGCCGTCGGCGCCTTGGATGGTCTTGTGCTCGACGGTCCAGCCGCGCGCGGTGAGGTAGCCGGTCACGGCTTCGGCGATCCCGTGGGAGTCGTCCGCGTTGAGCCGGGCCTCGGCGATGGCGAACGGATCATTGTCGGGGTCGATCGGATCGGTCTGGCTGATATCGAACACGCTCAGCACCGGAAAGTACGTGACGATCCGCTCTGCCGCGTCCTCGTCCTCAACGGCCGGGGCGTCGTCGTCGCGGATCTTCTTCTGGGCGTAGCCGAAGATCTTGATCGACTTCTCACCCTTGCGGACCTGTCGTCCTTTGGCCTGCCACTGACGGAACCCGGCCACCCTGGTCGCGGTCGGCAGCTGGCCCATGATCAACATCAGGTTGTTCAAGCTGTAGGGGTGGAATGAGCGGGCGAACTCCAGGAACCGGACCCACTGCTCGGAGTTGCGGAGCTGCTCGACCTGATCGGCGATCGAGGCCTGGAGCTGCTCGGCCTGGGCGCGGCGTTCCTCGGCGGTCTTGGTGTTCTTGATCTTCTTCGGCATTGCGATCACTCCTCTGCTCGGTGGCCGTTAGGTGGCGGCAGCCCCGTCCTTGGGGGCCTGCCGGCTTCTGTCGCATGCCGGCCCGGTAGAGGCTCTGAGGTCAATCGAGTGCCGCAGGGGTTCTCGATCTGGCGGACAAGGAAACAAGCGAGCTCGCGAGCGCCGACGTCCGCCAGGCGAGAACCCCTGCGGCGGCCGATTGAGGTTGGAGGGACTGGGCTGGCACCAGGCCGCCGACCCGACCAGGCATTGGTTGAGATCCGGAGTGGTGGCTAATCGAGCCCGACGGAGCTAAATCAAGGGTGATCTGCCGGGGATGATCCTGCTATCGGTGCCGGTGAAGCCGCGGAATCCGAATTCTGTCGTTAGAGGTCGGAGGCCTCGAGAGGTGTTGACCGTCGGCACGGACCAGATTCCGGGTCGCTGCGTACACGGGTGCTGGCGGGACGTGTCGACCGCCTTCGCGACACAGGGGATTCCCCCGGCTCGGCCGGTCGGCTGAAGCTGATCATGGGCCGATTCATCAGTCAACAGACGAACGCCTCACCGGCGTGGCTGGCTGGAATCAGTCGTTCCGGTAGGGCTCGGTCAGACGCTCTGCCTCGGCTTGGTACTTCACGTCGAGCAGTATGCGGCGGGTTGCTGCGAGAGCGAGCGGATCCATGAAGCGGAATGCCGTGAAGCGAATCGCCCCGATCCAGCCGGACCGGCAGCGGGCCCGGGTACGCGCGAGCAACCGGCAGCCATTCGCCGGGCCGTCGATGATCACGAAGGCCCAGGTGAGGTCTACCGGCCCCGAGAACCGTTGCTCCAGGACGAGTGCATACGGTCGATCAGCACGGGCTACGGTCAGGCCGAGTCCATTGAACTGACCCATCCACAAGCCCCGCAACCAGGCACCGAACGGTTTCCCAGCACGAACCAGCCAGCGCCAGACAACACTGCGGTCCGCATCGATGTAGACGGCCCGCGTACGGACGAATCCAGGATCCGGGATGAGGTCGTCGCCAGGCAAGGACAGGCGGAGGTCGGACGGCGACGCACCCCAGTCGCGGATCTGGCGGTAGGCATTCGCCGCCGCCGCCGTGCCGACGATCACCGCGGCTCCCCCGAGGACATGCCGCGCCCGGAGGCTCACCGGCAGACTTCCGGTGGTCCGGAACGCCAGCGAGCGCTGTCCGGTTCACTCGAGGATGATCGCATCATCGGTACACCTTCCAGCGTGCCGCAATTGATCTTGAGACGTGATAGCCCAACCAATGATCTGAACGCTCGGCCCCGGCTGGGTAGGGCATTACGTCCCCCGGTGCGAGCCATCTTCGGTATCGGTCTCCTTGGTCATCCGTACCCGGGACCTTCGCCCCTTAATCGGCGCAAGATCACTTGCTGGACTGGCCGAGTCGCCGACAGAACTGGAGTTGATCATGGCCAGGTTCACCATGAACCGTCCGGTCGTCGTGGGAATCGACGACTCGACCTCTGCACTGGATGCGCTCGAATGGGCCGGCCGCTTCGCGGTGCAGCAGCATCACCCACTGCGCATGGTGCACGCGGCCGGCCGTCATCCGCGGAAGACCGAAGCCCTGAAACAGATGGTGGCGGCGAGGCTCGCCGCGATGAGTCCCAGCCCGCCCTGGGTGGCATGGAAGGTCAGGCACGGACCGGCCGCCGAGATCCTGGCCGAGGAAGCGGTCGCCGCACGCCTGCTGGTTCTCGGTCACCGCGAGCCGCAGCCCGTGATCGGTTCCACGCTGCGCGGCGTGCTGATCCGGGGCGCCGGCCGGGTCGCCGTCGTGCCCGGGGCGTGGAGGCCGGTCACGGCGCCCTCGCGACGGATCGTCGTGGGGATCCGCGATCTGACCTCTGCCCCTGCGCTCGACCTCGCGTACGACCTTGCGGTCACCCAGAATTCGACGCTGTCCGTCGTGCACGCGGTGCGCCGCCCCGTGCCGCACCCAGATCGCACGATCGCGCAGGAAACCAGGCGGATCGAGGCGGAGGGCCGGGCCGTCGTGGACGCCGTGCTCGACGACGTGAACCGCCGGATGGACGTACCGCTCGATCTCAGGGTGATCCAGGGAGAGCCGGGCGAAGTGCTGCTTCGGGTAGCGGCCGACGCCGATCTGGTGGTGCTCGGCGGGCGCCGCTGGGCCGAGATCCCGGTCCATGTCGGTTCGACGGTCGAGCAGTTGCTCGCGCACGGCGACCGCCCGGTCGTGGTCGCCCATCCGACTCCGCGCCGGTTGCTCCGCCGAACCAGGGGCGAACGCACATGGTCGACTCCGATCGGGACCTGACCGAGGTCCGGGACTGAGGCGCCGAGATGACCAGGATCGCGATCAACGGACTTGGCAGGATCGGGCGGGCGGCGCTCAGAATCCTGGCCGACGACTGGACCTTCGAGGTGGTCGCGGTCAACGACATCGTCGATCTCGACAACCTCGTCTATCTGATCAAGTACGACACGATGTACGGACGTTTCGGCCGATCCGTCGAGGCCGCGGACGACGCCTTGATCATCGATGGACGCAGAATTTGCGCGTGCTCCGAGCCCGATCCCACGGCGCTCCCGTGGCGTGATCTTCAAGTGGATCTGGTTCTCGAATGCACCGGAACGCTCACCACCGAGGCGCAGCTGAACCGCCATCGGGACGCCGGAGCTGCACACGTGATCTTGTCGGCGCCGTCGCCGTCGGACCCCGTACCGACAATCGTGCACGGGGTCAACAGTCCGGCCGGACACCCGGCCGTGCTGTCATGCGCCAGCAGCACGACGAACTGCGTCGCGCCCGTCCTCGAGGTGGCGCACCGCAGGATCGGCATCGACCGAGCGATCATGACCACGGTCCACGCCTATAGCGGCAGCCAGCGGCTCGTCGACGGTTCCCACCGGCAGGTCCGCCGCGGCCGGGCAGGCGCCGCCAATCTGGTTCCGACGTCGACAGGTGCCGCTCACGCGACCGGTCGGGTCGTCCCCGCCCTGGCCGGACGCTTCGACGGCGTCGCAGTGCGGGCCCCGGTCGCAGTCGGGTCGCTGGCCGACATCGTCTTCGTGGCCGGCCGGCCCACCGACGCTGCGGAACTCAACGAGATCTTCCGTCAGGAGGCCGCGAACCACCGCTATCGCGGGGTCCTGGCCGTTTCCGACGAGCCACTCGTCTCCGCGGACATCATCGGCGACCCGCACGCCGCCGTAATCGATGCCCAACTGACCCAGGTCGTGGACGGCACGCTGGTCAAGGTGATGGCCTGGTACGACAACGAGTGGGGATTCACGCACCAGTTGATCCGCGAGGCGCACCGCTTGCTCGAACGGACCGGACCATGATCATCCGATCGGGTGATCGGCTTCCCCCGAGTCGATCAGGTGGACCTGGTCCCCGGCACCGCGAGAACGGCAGCCGGGACGGTGAGGTACTCCCAAGGCTCCGGGCTAACGCCGACCATGGACCGGTCCTCGCTCGCCAGACGCATCAGCCGGGCGAAGGCCGCCTGGTGGCGCGACCGCTGAACCTCCACCGCGATAGTGCTCTCTCCGGCCGCCCGGCGCCGGGGCATCACACCGGACCAGCGCAGCAGCGGCACCTCCAGTACCTGCGCCACACGTTGGGCGGTCCGGAGCGCAACCCGCTGGCTCGGGCGCCGCCGTCCCGGCTGGTCGATAGCGAGGGCGGCGTCCACACGGCCGGAGGATTCGCAGACCTCCCGGGCGAGTGTCTTCACCCCGATGACCGGCAGCTCGGACAGTCCATGATCAAGAATCTCCAACTCACCGACCCCCAGCTCGTCAGCGGCGTCCACGATCCGATGGCTGAGCGCGACCCAGTGACCGGGTGCCGTCCCGAACCGTTGCCCGTCCGACAGCGACAGGACCTGGACGACCGAACCCGTGTCCGCGAACGCACGGATCATCCCACCGAGCGCGAAGACCATGTCATCCGGACGTGCGCACACCACCAGCAGGTGCTTCACCGACGGGACCGACTCAACCTGAATGTCCATGATCAAAACGGTCCTCCGGCCCATCGCGCGCCGCCACGAGCGAACGGCACGGATGCCGGGGACCTTCGGCCCGCTCGACGAGGGGCGAATGGAGAGGACTCGGCGACCGTCGGCCCTGACCGGCGGAGCACCGCCGACGAGAGGCTCTGGGTGTCGGACAACCGAGGAGATATCACATGGACGCCACCGCATATCCGGTCCGCATCGAGGGTCGGCTGGATCCCGAGCTGGGCCGTTGGCCGTGGCTGGTGAAGTGGCTGCTGGCTATTCCGCACTACGTGGTGCTGTTCTTTCTGTGGCTGGTGTTCCTGGTGCTCAGCATCGTCGCGTTCTTCGCGATCTTGTTCACCGGTCGCTATCCGCGAAGTATCTTCGACATCAATGTCGGCGTGCTCCGGTGGAACTGGCGCGTCGCCTACTACGCCTACGGCGCTCTGGGCACGGACCGTTACCCGCCGTTCTCGCTGGCGGACCGGCCTGACTACCCCGCGCGGTTGAGGATCGACTATCCGGAACAGCTGTCCCGCGGGCTCGTCCTCGTCAAGTGGTGGCTTCTCGCCATCCCGCACTACCTCGTCATCGGCTTCTTCCTCGGCGGCGGCGTCTACCTGACCACCGAGACCGGCACCACCCAACCGGTGGCCTGGCGCGGCAGTCTGATCAGCATCCTGGTGATCATCGCGGGATTCGCCCTCCTGTTCACCGGGCGCTATCCGCGGACCGTCTTCGACCTCGTGCTCGGCCTGAACCGGTGGGTGCTCCGGGTCGTCGCGTACGCCGCGCTGATGACCGACGCCTATCCGCCGTTCCGGCTCGACCAGGGCGGCAGCGAGCCGCCCGTCGACCATCCGGTCCGACAGGACGAACCGTCCCGAGGCACGGCGGATGATCATCCTGCCGCACCGGACCAACACTTCGGACCGACGAGCCCGACCAACCCGGCCGACCCGCACCCCAGCGCCTAGCGCCGCGTCGCGCGGCGACCCAACGAGAACGGAGCTGACTATGCACACCGATCGCTGGGAGATCACGATCTTCCTGAGCAACCACGAGACCCATACCACCGCGCATGCCCTGTTGATCATCGACGGCACCGAGCGCATCCGCGGAGTGGGCGCGACCCGGCGCAACCCGGACGACCGGGACGTGCCCGAGATCGGCGCCGAGATCGCCACCGGAAGAGCGCTGATCGACCTCGGCGGCAGGCTGCTGCACACCGCGGAGAACGACATCGAAGGCGTCACCCACCGCACCGCCCGGGTGCACCGTTGACCGTCACGACCCGAGCCCTGCTGACCGACGGCCGCCAGGTCCGAATCCGGCCGGTGACGAGCGCCGACGAGGCGGAGCTCGTCGCCCTCCATCACGGCCTCTCCGAACGAAGCCTGTATCTCCGGTTCTTCACGCCCAATCGGAACGCCGGCACTCGGTTCGTCCACGAGATCGTCGCGGACCTCGGGTTCGGGCAGGCTGTCGTCGCCGAGATGGACGGCCGGATCATCGGGCTGGCGAGCTACCAGACGCTGGAGCGTCCGACCGTGGCCGAGGCGGCGTTGGTCGTCGCCGACGAACTGCAGCACTGCGGAGTCGGGACGCTGTTGCTGGAGCATCTCGTCTCCCAGGCCCGGGCTCGCGGCGTCGAGCAGTTCCGGGCGGAGGTGCTAGCCGCGAACGCCGGAATGGTGCGGGTCTTCGCCGACGCCGGGCTGGAGGAACACGTCCACCGCGACGGTACGACGCTGACCGTCGACATCTCGCTCGGGGCCAGCGAGCGCTATCTTGCGGCCGTCAGCTCTCGGGAAGTCCGCTCCGACGTGGCCAGCCTGACCCCCCTGCTCGCCCCGGCGGCGGTGGCCGTCGTAGGCGCCAGCCGGAGCCCAGGCAAGGTCGGGAACGCCGTGCTGCGACGGCTGCTCGCAGGCTTCGGAGGAACGGTTCTGCCGGTCAATCCGAACGCCGAGTCTGTCGAAGGCCGTCGGGCGTACCCGTCGGTCGCGGCGCTGCCGATGGTGCCAGATCTCGTGGTGGTCGCTGTCCCGGCCGACCAGGTCCCCGCAGTGGCCGAGCAGTGCGGGATCCGCGGGGTGCCGGCACTGCTCGTCCTCACGGCGGGTCTGAGCCTCGCCGATCCGGGTGGGGCCGGCCGGAGGTTGCTCGACCAGGTGCACCGTCACGGCATGCGCCTGGTCGGCCCGAACTGCATCGGCGTCGCGAACACCGACGACGCCGTCCGCCTCGACGCCACCTTTCTCGCCCGCCCGGCGCCGCCGGGCGACATCGGTGTGGTGACCCAGTCCGGCGGTGTCGGCATCGCACTGATCGAGGCCCTGGCCGCGGCCGGCCTCGGTATCTCGACCTTCGTGTCGACCGGCGACAAGTACGACGTCAGCAGCAACGACCTCCTCATGTGGTGGGACGCCGATGACCGGACCCGCGTCGCGATCGTCTACGTGGAGTCGTTCGGCAATCCACGCAAGTTTTCCCGGCTGGCCCGCAGACTCTCCGCCAGAACGCCGGTGATCGCGGTGCGCGCGGCGGCGAGTCCGACCGCCCAGCGGGCCGCCCGGTCGCACACGGCCGCGACCGCCACCCCAGCGGTCACGCGCGACGCGCTCTTCCGGCAGGCCGGTGTGATCGCCGTGGACGAGTTGGAGGAGGCGGTCGCGACTGCCGCGCTGCTCAGTGTGCTGCCGACGCCTGCCGGCGGGCGGATCGGAGTGATCAGCAATGCCGGCGGCGCCGGCGTGCTGGCCGCCGACGCGGCGGCTCGGCACGGACTCGAACTGCCCGACCTCGCACCGACGACCCTGGACCGGATCCGGGCCGAACTCCCGGCGGCCGCCTCGCTCGCCAATCCCCTCGACACCACGGCGGGCGTCGACCCGGCGAGCTTCGCGGCCGCGGCCGGGCTGCTCGCCGGGGACCCCGCCGTGGACGCGCTCCTGGTCGTGATCGCACCGACCGCCCTCGGCGACCTGACCCCGGCGATCGACCGGATCGCCGAAGTCTCGGCCAAGCCGATGGCAGCCGTCGTGCTCGGGCACTCTGAGGTCGTGACCGTCCGCGGCGCGACGCCGGTCTACGCCGATCCGGCCGTGGCGCTCCGAGCCCTCGGTCACGCGGCCCGCTACGCCGACCGGCTGCGCCGCGACACCGGCGAGCTGCCCGCGCTGACCGACATCGACAAGCCGGCGGCCGTATCCGTGATCGAGACCTTCCTGCAGCGCCGGCCGGCGGGCGGCTGGGCCGACTGGGCGACGGCGCAGTCGATCGCGACCGCGTACCGGCTGCCGGTCGTGCCGGCGATCGTGACCCGGGACGCGGACCATGCCGTCGAGGCCTGGCGCCGGATCGGCCGACCGGTGGCGCTCAAGGCGATCACCGAGGAGATCGTCCACCGGACCGAGGAGGGCGGGGTCCTCGTGCACCTGGCCGACGAGGCGGCGGTCCGCGCGGCGCACCGGACGCTTACGGACCGCTTCGGCACGGACCTCAGCGGTCTGGCCGTACAGCCGATGGCCGAGAGCGACCTGGAGCTGATCGTCGGCGTGGTTCAGGACGATACCTTCGGACCGTTGGTCCAGGTCGGCGCGGGAGGCGTGCTGACAGACCTGCTCGACGACCGCGCGGCCCGGCTGCTGCCGCTGACCGAGCCGGACCGGCGAGAGATGCTGTCCGGCCTGCGGATCTGGCCGATCCTCAACGGGTTCCGCGGCGCGCCACCGCTCGACATCGGCGCGGTCGAGGACACGGTGACTCGGGTCGCCCGGCTCGCGGCCGATCTTCCACAGGTCGCCGAGCTCGATCTCAACCCGGTCCTGGTCCGGACCGACGGTGTCAGCGCCGTCGATCTCAAGATCAAGATCATGCCCGCCGCACCCGCGGACCCCTACCTACGACGCCTCAGGTGACACCATGACGACAACGGAAGACACCGACACCCGGCTGGCTCGGCGGCTCCGCTCCCTGACCTACCGGACGCTGGTCGTGATCACGATCTTCAACGCCGTCACGGCCGCAGCGGGCGGGATCGGGCTGCTGGTCACCGACGGGCTCGGGATGCCCATGACCTTCCTCGCCAAGGCCCCGTTCCAGACATTCGTCTGGCCCGGGCTGATCTTGCTGGTCGTGGTCGGCGGCACCCAGGCGCTGGCCTCCGTTCTGCTGGTCCGACGTCGCGAAGCCGCCCTGATCTCTTCCGCCGTGGCGGGCTTCGGGATGCAGATCTGGATCTTCGGCGAGGTGCTCGTGATCCGCGCGGGATCCGTACTCCAGGTGCTCTACTTCGGCACCGGCACCCTCCAGTTGATCTTCGTCCTCGCCCTGCTCGGCATCGTCGGCTGGCTGCCGCGGGTTCCGTCGCGTCCGGGCGGTCCGCAATGAGGGTCTGGGCCGGCGGGCCAGGGGCGAACGTCCTCGCTCCGGCCCTGCCGGGTCTGGACCGAGGGCATCCGGCCGCAGGCAATAGGTCCCTGGTGACCCTCCGCCGCGACGACGATCGTGGTCGGTGAGGAAAGGAGAACTCCGATGATGTTCTGGTACGGCAACGGCATGGGCGGATGGGGATATCTGCTGATGACCGTGAGCATGGTCCTCTTCTGGGCAGCGGTGATCTTCGCGGTCGTCGTACTGACCCGACACATCACCCGTGCGCAGCGAACGGACGGCGACAGCCGCCACGTCTCCGCGGAGCACCTGCTCGCCGACCGCTTTGCACGCGGCGAGCTCGACGAGCACGAGTACCGCTCCCGGCTGGACGCGCTCCGGCGCGGGCCGGAACAGCACTGAGGTATCGACCGCCCGGGCAGCGAAGGATCCGAGGGGTCGAGCACAGTCATGAGCTCTCGAGCGCTCAGGGGATCACGGCCACTGAGCACCTCGCCTGGTGCACCGCGCCATTGGCGACGGAGCCCAGGTGTAGTCCGTTACCCCTGCGGCGCCGACCGACCACCAGCAGCTCGGCCTTGGCGGCCGCCGCGACGAGGACGTCGACCGGATGACCGGTCACCACCTCGCCGGACAGGTCGAGCCCGGGGTGCCGTACCAGACTGTCTTCGACGAGTGCCCTCATCCTTTGCCTCAGCGTTGCCACCGCCCGCTCGGTGTGGGCGCGAAGGTCCCAGTGACGGGATGCAGCCGCTCCGGGCCAAGCGCGTTCCGCCGCAATGAGCGTCAGGGCGACGCTGCGCAGCGACGCCTCGTTCATCGCGAACTCAAGGGCCGAGCGGTCTGGGTCGGCCAGTTCGGAGTCCGACAGGTCGATCCCGAGCACGACGCCGGTAGCGGTTTGATCTTGCTGATCGCGGACCAGCACGACCGGACAGTCAGCCGCCGAGGCGACCCAGGTCGCCACCGACCCGAGCAGCTGGTCGAGATAGCCACCTGTCCCTCGGTCCCCGACCACCAGCATCACCGCGTCGGGGGCCGCTTCGGTGAGCACGGTCCACGCTTCCCCGCCGCGTCGCTGGATCTCGACCGGGCAGTCCGGCCAGACCTCCCGCGCCGCCGCCCGCGCCTCGGTCAAGGACCGGTCGGCGTCTTCCCTCGCCCAGCGTCCGACGGACGCGTGCGGGTCGTCCTCGGGCATCTCGTTGGCCCAGGCCGGGACCGCCGCCACCAGGTCCAACCGTGTCCTGTCGAGTGCTGCGCGTACCGCCGCCCACCGGACCGCGGCCAGGGCCTCTGGCGAGCCATCCACTCCGACCACGATTTCCGTCATCTGTCCTCCCGCTCGCGACTGATCCGAGGTCCACAGTCCAGCCGACACGCATCGCGCGGATTAGGGCCCGAGGCACCGGGCGGTCGGGACCTTCGTCCCGGAGATCCCGGCAGAGGACCATACGCATTCCGGCTCGTGTGTGGTTGAGTTCGGGACATGGTGGAACGTGAGCCTGATCGGCCCGTATCGGTGTTCGTCGTCGACGACCACGAAGTCGTACGGCAAGGGGTTCGCGCGCTGCTGGACGCGGATCCCGGCCTTGAGGTCGTCGGTGAGGCCGGCACCGCGGCGGACGCGGTGGCCCGGATTCTGGCGCTGCGGCCCCGGGTCGCGGTGCTCGACGTCCGGCTGCCGGACGGGGACGGGATCATGGTCTGCCGCGAGGTCCGGTCCCGGCTGCCCGAGATCGCCTGCCTGATGCTCACCTCCTTTCCCGACGACGACGCCCTCTTCGAAGCGGTGATGGCGGGTGCGGCCGGTTATGTCCTCAAGCAGGTTCGCGGCACCGATTTGATCGGCGCGGTGAAGACGCTCGCCGAGGGAAAGTCGCTGCTCGACCCGGACAGCACGCAGCGGATGCTGCGCCGGCTACGTCAGCGGGACGAGGATGCGGCGGATCCGACGAGCACGCTGACCGATCAGGAGCGGCGGATCTTCGAACTGATCGGCGAGGGCATGACCAACCGGCAGATCGGCGAACGCCTCTACCTGGCCGAGAAGACGGTCAAGAACTACGTGTCGAATCTGCTCGCCAAGCTCGACATGAACCGTCGGACCCAGGCCGCCGCGCTGGCAGCGACGCTGAAGGCCAGTCGGCTGAAGTCGACCTTCCGATCCTCCGACGGCGACTCCGCCTGATTTTGCCGAGGACAGGCGATCGCGGGGGCTCAGTCGATCGCGACTGGGACGGCCCAGACGGCGGTGGTGCCGTCGTCGTCTCCCGGTTCGACCCAGAACGTGCCGCCGTGCCGCTGGGCCCGCTCTTCGAGATTCCGCAGCCCGCTGCGACGCTCCGCCGTACCGGGACCGACACCATTGTCCGAAACACGAGCCTGGAGCTCGCCGTCGGGAGACAGCTCGACCGTGATCTCGACCTGACTGGCCTTGGCGTGCCGGACGACGTTCGACAGACACTCTTCCAGCACTGCCACCAGGTCCGCGGCTACGGCATCGGAGACATCGGTGTCGAGCAGCCCCGCCATCCGGACCCCGGGGGCGAAGCCGAGCAGTTCGCTCGTCTGGTCGACGATCTGGGTGATCTGCCGCCGCAGGCCCTGGCGGCCGCGCGGGCCAGCTGCGACCTGCAGGCCGAAGATCGTCGAGCGGACCTGCCGGATAGTGTCGTCGAGACCGTCCACGGCCGACTGGACCCGCTGCTCGACCAGCGGATTGGTGATCAGGTTAGCCGCGCCCTCCAGATGCATCCCGATCCCGTACAGGCGCTGGACCACCAGGTCGTGCAGATCGCGAGCAATTCTTTCCCGGTCCTCGACCAGACCGTACCGCTCGGCCTGGTGGCGAGCATCGGCCAACTCCATCACCACACCAACCTGCTGGCTGAAGGACTCCAGGATCCGCATCGTCTGGACCGCGAACGGAACCCCAGCCCGGCGCCGCGATACCACCAGCAACCCGGGCCGGGCCCCGGAGATCGGAAGCAGCAGCGCCGGCCCCGGAAGCCGGTCCAGCAGCGGCGCCGGAACACCGCTCGCCCGGACGTCGTCGATCAGCACCGGTTCCGTCGCGGTCGCCACCCGGCCGGATACCGACTCGTCGAGTGAGACCTCGAACCCGGCCAGGTCGGCATCGCCGTCGGCAACCTCGACCCGCAACCGATCACCGTCGGCGAACGCGATCACACTGACCGCGGCGTCGGCCATCTCCCGGGCCCGGGCCGCGACGATCGCCAGCGCGTCCCTTCGGTCCGCGCCGGACAGCAGGATCCTGGTCACCTCCGAGATCGCGTCCAGCCAGACCTCCCTGGCCTTGGTGACCTGGTAGAGCCGGGCATTCTCGATCGCGACCCCGGCGGCGGTGGCCAACGCCTTCACGATGACCTCGTCCTGCTCGTCGAACTCGCGACCCTGCAACTTCTCGGTCAGGTAAAGGTTGCCGAAGACCTCGTCCCGCACCATCAGCGGGACGCCGAGGAAGCGATGCATCGGCGGATGACCCGGCGGGAACCCGTACGACTCCGGGTGCGCGGAGATCTCGGGCAGGCGAAGGGTTTGCGGATGCTTGATCAGCAAGCCGAGCAGGCCGCGCCCGTGCGGCCACTCCGCGATCCCCTCCACCTCGGCCTCGGTCATGCCGACCGGAATGAACTCGGTCAACTGGCCGTTCTCGCCGATCACACCCAATGCGCCGTACCGACACTCGGCCACCGTCTTGGCCGCTTCGATGATCCGTAGCAGTACGGTCTCCAAGTCCAGATTGGACCCGATCGTGACCACCGCATCGAGCAACGCGTGCAGACTCTCCCGCTCCGACATCGCCTCGCTCAGCCGGCCCTGCAACTCCTCCAACAACTCGTCCAGCCGCAGTCCAGGCAGAAAGTGGCGGCGATCCGAGTCTGACACCATCTGCCTCCGCTCTGGCCATGCCCGCCTGTAGGCCGCTGGGCGCACGAGCGGGAAGAAACCATCGTCAGCCTTCGACGCCGCGATCGCAACCGCAGCGATCCGACTGCATCGTCGACCACGAGCGGACGCGGTCAACCGCTACAAACGCGCCTTGATCGACCCGGACCACCCCGCGGCCGGAAAGATCGAGCAGATCAGGCAGGGCATCCCGGCAGCGCTAATTCTGGTCCTCGGCCACCGCTGCCCGGCTGTCTACGGGGTCAACGACGACCCGACGACCGGAGATCATCGAGATCGTGATCCGGAGGAACGCGACCGGTTCCGGCTCCGCTACCCGGCTGCGCAGCGACAGTGCCGTGAGTAGTTCGGCCTCGACCCGGTCCCGGACGAGGCGCGCTTCGCCCACGACGACGACCGACCACCCGGTGCCGTCGTGCGGATCAATGACGTCCGCCTCGAAAGCGACGACATCCCGCCGGCGCGCTGCCGACAACTTGGCGCCGGCCAAGCTCCTGATCACGATCGTGTCGCCATGGACGACGTAGTTCACGACGGCGATCGCCGGCAGGGCGCCATCCGAGTAGACAACTCTGCCGACGTCGGTACTGGCGAGCAGCCATCGGCATTCGCCCTCGCTCAGCACCTCCAGACGGCCCTGCCCCTGATTCATGAGATCGAGCCTGCCCGGCGTCCCATGACTACCGCAGAGTCGAAAGGCCCGGTTCATCGGACGACCGGCCTGTCGTGGGCCGCCTGTGGCCGCATCACGGTACGCAGAGCGTCGCACAGGAGGGGAGTCAGCAGCGCGGCGGCGACACCCATCGCCCAGCCGGCCAGCGGCAATGGGCTCAGCGACAACCATGCCCCGGCACCCGGAAGCATCAACAGGGCGGCCTGGAGCAGGAACGACGCGAGCACAGCCCGGCGCAGTGCCCGGCCGCGCCACCAGCCGCGTTCAAAGGTCCACCGGCGCGCCCTGGCCACGTAGGCCATCGAGAGGTGCGCGCAGACCAGAGTGAGCACCACCTGCGTCCGTACTTGATCATCGGACCAGCCGAGCCGACGGGCGATCTCGCCGCTCGCCACCACCAGCGCGGCGGCGATCAGGCCGCGCGCCATCAGGGTGATCAACAGACGTGCGTTCAGCAGCCGGCTGCCGGGCCGGCGTGGACGATCGCGCAGCGGATCGCCGGGCGGCTGGTCCACGCCGAGGGCAAGCGCCGGGATCCCGTCGGTCACCAGGTTGATCCAGAGCAGGTGGATCGGCAGCAGGGGCAAGCCCAGATCGGGCCACAGCAACAGGCCGACGAGCACCAGCCCGACCTCGGAGAAGTTGCCGGCCAGCAGATACCCGACCATGGAGGTGACGTTGTGGTAGAGCCGCCGGCCGGCCCGGATCCCGCTGACGATCGTGCCCAGCTCGCCGTTGGTGACGACGACCGCGGCGGCTTCCCGAGCCACGTCGGTGCCTGCATCGCCGGCCAGCGCGATGCCGACGTCCGCCTGGCGCAGGGCCGGTGCGTCGTTCACACCGTCCCCGGTCATCGCGACGACCTCGCCAGCCCGCCGCAGGGCGCCGACGAGATCCAGCTTCGTCTCCGGATCCACCCTGGCCACCACGTCCGCCCGGCGTAGCGCCGCGGCCCGGTCCGGCCCGAGCTCCGACCCGGTGACGACCACCCGGGTGTCGATCCCGACCTCACGAGCCACCGCACGTGCGGTGTCCGCGTGATCACCGGTGACCATGATCACGCGGGTGCCAGCGGCACGGCAGTCGGCGACCGCTGCGGCGGCGGACGGACGCAGTTGATCACTCATCGCGACCAGCCCGAGTGGCCGTAACTGCCGGGCGTCGAGCCGGTCGGTCGGCGCCGAGGCGAAGGCCAGCACCCGCAACCCCGCAGCCGTGAGCCGGGAGACCTCGCCCGCGAGCCGCTCGGTCTCCGGCTCGTCGCGGCAGCGGTCCAAGATCGCCTCGGGCGCCCCCTTCACGGTCAGCAACGGTCCCCGGTGAACGACCGCCATCGACCGCGTCGCGGCGTCGAACGGCTGGGTGGCCAGCCTCGGCCGCGACTCCAGGACATAGCCGAGCGATTCGGCGTGCGCCCGCAGGGCGATGTCGACGGCGTCGCCGACTCCGTCCGCCGCGTCGTTGCAGCGCAGGGCGGCCGACCACAGATCGGCGCCGGGCAGGACCACCGCGTCCACGACCGCGAGCCGTCCCGTGGTCAGGGTGCCGGTCTTGTCGGTAGCGATCACGGTCGTGGCTCCGAGTGACTCGATCGCCGGCAGCTTCCGGACGATCACGCCCAGCCGTGCCATCTGCTGGGCGCCGACCGCGAGCGCCGACGTGACCGCCGCGATCAGGCTCTCCGGGACGGCGGCGATAGCGAGGGCCGTCCCGGCGAGCAGAACGTCGAGCAGGCTCACCTCGCCCCGGCTGATCCGGGTCGACCCGACCAGGACCATGATCATTCCGGCGCCGACCGCGACCAGGCCGAGGCGCACCGAGACGCGCGCGAGTTCTCGTTCGAGCGGTGCCTTGGGCCGGGCCTGCAGGGTTGCGGCGATCCGGCCCACCTCGCTGTCCCCGCCGGTCCGGGTGACCACAGCCGTCCCGGAGCCGCGTACGACCAGCGTTCCGGCGAACACTTCCCCCGTCCGGTCGCCGACGGGGACATCGGTCCCGGTCCGGCCCGGCGCTTCCTTGTCGGCCGTGGCCGACTCTCCGGTGAGAGCGGATTCCTCGACACCGAGGCTTGCGGCGGTTACCAGGATTGCGTCGGCCGGGACCCGGTCGCCGGCCGCCAATTCGATCACGTCGCCGGGCACGACGTCGCTGGCGGGCACCTGCTCCAAGCGTCCTTCCCGGCGGACCTTGGCCGTCGGCGCAGTCAGCTGTCTCAGCGCCCTGACCGCTCGATCCGCGCGCCCCTCCTGCCCGGCCCCGACGGCGACATTCACGAGCAAGATCAACAGGATCGCCAGACCCTCGGGCAGGTCATGAAGCACGGCCAGGCTGGTCACGCCGGCGAAAATCAACAACAGGGACATCGGATCGATCAATTGGCGCAGGGCCCGTCGGAGCAACGTCGGCGTCGGCGGCTGCGGTAGCACGTTCGGGCCGTGCTGCCGGAGCCGGGCCGCAGCGGCACCGCGATCGAGGCCAGCCGCCGGATCGGTCAGACCCGGCGCGACGGGTGAGGACGATGGTCGCACGACTTCAGTCAAGATCGCTGATCTTGCCACGAGCAGAGCCGAAGGTCCTGCGGGCACGAGCCGTACGTCCACCCGCGGCCCGTACCCGAACCCTGCCTCGAAGGGCCCGTCCGGACCGGGGCGACCGACCTGTCGCTCTGTGGCCTTGGTCCCTGGCCGTGCCGTAGGCCGCGGCGGCACGGTGATGATCATGAGCGCAGTAGCGCTCGGCAGCTGCCAGCAGTGAGGAACGGACCCGTGGACGTGCTCGTACTGTACGAATCCCACCTCGGCAGGGTCCGGCGAGTCGCCCAGACGATCGCCGCCGAGATGCTCCCCAAGGCGCGGGTGGCGCTCGTTCGATTTCATCCGGACGTTTCGGCGGTCGGCTACGACCTGGTCGTGCTCGGCGCGCCGACGCACCGCGGCCGGATGCCGAACCCGGCCACCCGCGCCGAGGCGCTCGCCAGCGCCGGACGCGTCGGCCCGACCGACTTCGGCGTCCGGGAATGGCTGGCCGAGGAGCCGGCCTTCTCCGAACACACCGCTGTGACCGCCTTCCATCTCGTCCCGACCGGGGCACCGCTGCCCCGCGGATCAGCGGCGGTGCAGGCCCTTCGCGAGGTTGGCCGCCAGCACGCCAATCCACAGTTGGCGCCGCGAACTTTTCTGCTCAGCCGGTCGGACGGGCCGCTGTACCGCGGCGAACTGCAGCACGCCGCGCAGTGGGGCGCCCGCCTCGTCGCCGAGAGCCGTGCCCAGGATCCACTGCTCCGCTGGTCGGACGGCCGGATCTGGCACCACCAGGACAACTGATCAGGAGCACCGCATGACTCAGGACACCGCGCCCCGGGCGCGAACGATCGACAGCCCGGCCTCAGCGGAACACCGGATAGGCCTGCCACAGGCGACGGCCCTGATCGCCGGCAGCATCGTCGGCGTCGGAATCTTCAGCCTGCCCTACTCGCTGGCTGGGTTCGGCCCGATCAGCCTGGTCGCGATGATCTTGACGACGGTCGGCGCGATCGCCCTGGCCCTGCTGTACGCGGCACTGTCGCACCGGGTCCCGGCCGCGGGCGGCCCGTACGCGTACGCACGCATCGCCTTCGGCAACGGGGTCGGGTTCGCCAACGCCTGGTCGTACTGGATCACAGCCTGGGCCGGGAATGCCGCCATCGCGGTGGGCTGGGTCTACTACGCGGAGCTGTTCCTCAACCCGGGCCCGAACCTGATCATGACGATCGTCCTGACCCTTGCCGCGCTGTGGATCCCGGCCTTGATCAACTTGTCCGGCCTGCGCAACGTGGGTTGGTTCCAGGTGCTCACCACGATCACGAAGTTCGTTCCCCTGGTCCTGATGGGAACCGTCGGACTCTTCTTCATCCGACCGGAGAACTTCGTCCCGTGGAACGTCTCGGGCCAGAGCGACTGGTCGGCGATCGGTGGTGCCATGGCCATCTGTCTCTTCACCTATCTCGGGGTCGAGACCGCCGCCGTGGCCTCGGCCAAGGTCCGGGACTCTCGGCGCAACGTCCCGCGGGCGACCCTGCTCGGCACGTTGGCCAGCGCGGTGGTCTACCTGCTCTCGCTGGTGGCCGTCTTCGGCATCTTGGCGAGCGGGCCGCTGGCGGCCGACGAGAACCGCGCCTCCTTCGCGGCGGCGGCCGACGCGATCCTGGGCGGTGGCGGCTGGGCCGGCGCGGTCGTCGCGGTGATCGTGATCATCTCCGGCATCGGCGCGCTCAACGGTTGGACCATGATCTGCGCCGAGATGCCGTTGGCCGCAGCGGACGACGGCCTGTTCCCGCGGGCCTTCGGCCGCCGCTCGCGGCGTCGGGTGCCCGCGTTCGGCATCGTCAGCTCGACCGCGCTCGCCTCGGTCGCCGCCTTGATCAGCTTCTGGGGCGCGGCCGGTTCGGACGTGTTCACCACCCTGGTCCTGATGACCGGCATCACCGCCGCCATCCCGTACGGCTTCTCGGCGGCCGCCCAGCTGACCTGGAGGGTCCGGGACCGGTCCAGGGTCCGCACCGGGCGCCTGGTCCTCGACCTGACGGTGGCCGTGCTGTCGCTCGTCTTTGCTGTGCTGTTCGTCTGGTACTCGCGCAACAGCGGCAACACCTGGTACGTGACCTGGGGTCCCTTCCTGCTGACGGCGGCGGCTTTCCTGTTCGGCGTCCCGGTCTACCTGTCCGAACGCCGCCGGATGACCCCACCGCCGGAGGTGCCCGCCGACGCCGTCGAGCCCGCCGACCGAAAGGGATGATCATGTTCCACGTCGATTCCGAGGTCGGACCGCTGCGCGAGGTGATCGTGCACCGGCCCGGACTGGAGTTGGCCCGGCTGACCCCGGACAACGTGGCGACCCTGCTGTTCGACGACGTGCTCTGGCCGGAGCGGGCCCAGCAGGAGCATGATCAATTCGTCGCCCAGCTGACCGCGCACGGCGTCTGTGTGCACCACCTCGGCACCCTGTTGGAGGAGTCGCTGGACCAGGTCGGGGCGCGACAGTTCCTCCAGGACCGGCTATCCACGGCCACCCGGTTCGGACCAGCTCTCGACGCCCCGCTGGACGGGCTGATCACGGAGACCTCGGCACCGCAACTCGCGTCCGTGCTCGTCGGCGGCCTGCTGAAGTGCGATGTCGCCGACCGGCTCAGCGGAGCATCCAGTCTGCTGCTGGAGTACCTCAGGCCGGAGGACTTCCTGCTACCGCCGCTGCCGAACCACCTGTTCCCCCGGGACAGCTCGTCCTGGATCTACCGCGGCCTGTGCCTCAGCCCGATGGCGAAGCCGGCTCGGATGCGCGAGACGATCAACCTGCAGTTGATCTACAACTTCCATCCCCGGTTCCGGATCGCACCGATCACATTCCTCTACGGCAACGATGCGGAGCCGCACGAGCCGGCCACGGTCGAGGGCGGCGATATCCTCGTCCTCGGCCACCGCACCGTGATGATCGGAATGGGTGAGCGCACCACACCGCAGGGCATCGAGGAGCTGGCCCGAAGCCTGTTCCGGCATCACCTCACCGACTTGATCATCGTCGCGGAGATCCCGAAGGTCCGGGCCTTCATGCACCTGGACACGGCCATGACCATGGTCGACCGCGACGCGTTCGTGGTCTATCCCTTCCTGCCCGACACGATGCGGACCTTCGCGCTGCGCCCGGCTGGGCCAGACGGCGAGTACCAGGTCGCCGAGAACGATGATCTGTTCCGTACCATCGCCAACGCGCTGGAACTGGACAAGGTCCGCGTTCTGCGGGCTCCGGCGACACCGGGCGCCGCCGCTCGCGAACAGTGGAACGACGGCAACAACTTCCTGGCGGTCGAACCGGGCGTGGTCCTCGGCTACGAGCGCAACACGCACACCAACCGTTACCTGCAGGGCAACGGCATCACGGTTGTCCCCGTGGCCGGCAACGAACTCGGCCGCGGCCGCGGCGGGCCACGCTGCATGACCTGCCCGATCGTGCGCGACGCCGCCGACGAGTCAGGGACGACGGCACCATGATCACCTGCCAGCCCGCCGTCACGATCGGGACCGGTCCGCGATGAGGATCCTGGTCGCGCTCGGCGGCAACGCCATCTTGCGCCGTGGCCAGCCGATGACCGTGGCGAACCAGCGTGCGACGATCGCCACCGCCTGCGGCCCGCTCGCCGTGATCGCGCGCGATCACGACGTGATCATCACCCACGGCAACGGCCCGCAGGTCGGACTGCTCGCGTTGCAGGCCGACGCATACGACCCGGCGAGCCGCTACCCGTTCGACGTCCTGGGGGCCCAGACCGAGGGGATGATCGGCTATCTGATCGGCCAGGAATTGGGTAATCACCTGCGTCACCGGCGGACTGTGGTGACCGTGATCACGCGGACCCTCGTCGACCACGACGATCCGGCCTTTGCCGACCCCTCGAAACCGGTCGGTCCGGTCTACCCGGCAGCCGAGGCGGCCCGGCTGGCCGCGGCGCACGGCTGGGCGGTACGACCCGACGGCGCCGGGTTCCGGCGCGTCGTGCCGTCGCCGGCCCCGCGCGCGGTGCTGGAGCTCGAACCGATCCGCTGGATCTTGGACCGGGACGGGATCGTGATCTGCGCCGGCGGCGGCGGGATCCCCGTCGTCCGCGACCCGGCATCCGGATCCATGGCCGGAGTGGAGGCGGTGATCGACAAGGACCTGACCAGCGCGATGCTGGCCCGGGCCCTCGGCGCCGACCGGTTGATCATCGCCACCGACGTACCGGGCGTGATCGACGGCTGGGGTACCGCCACGGCCCGCCTGATCACCCGTGCCGGCCCCGCCGTGCTGGCCGGACTCGACTTCGCGGCCGGGTCGATGCGACCCAAGATCCAGGCCGCGGTGGCGTTCGCAGCTCCCGGACGCGATGCCGTGATCGGGCACGTCACCGAGATCGACCGCATGCTCGCCGGGACCGCCGGGACGACGATCTCAGTCGCCGCCCCGGGCGTGGTCCTGGCACCGGATCCCCTCACCCAACCTCAGGAGGCGTCATGAAAGCACTCAGTTATCTCGGCCCGGGCCGTCGGTCCTGGCACACCGTGCCCGATCCGGTGATCAAGGATCCTGGCGATGCCATTATCCGGATCGACTGCGTCACCATCTGCGGCACCGACCTGCACATCCTCAAGGGCGACGTCGCTGATGTAGAACCCGGCCGGATCCTCGGCCACGAAGCGGTCGGGACCGTGCAGGAGGTCGGGCCCGAGGTCCGCAACGTCGCCGTCGGAGACCAGGTCATCGTGTCCTGCATCTCGGCCTGCGGCCGGTGCCGGTTCTGCCGGGAGGCCCGCTACGGCCAGTGCCTCGGCGGTGGCGGTTGGATCCTCGGTCACGTGATCGACGGAACCCAGGCCGAGTTGGTCCGGGTCCCGTTCGCGGACACCTCGACCCATCGGCTGCCCGCCGGCGTCGCGATCGAGGACGCGGTCATGCTGGCCGACATCCTGCCCACGGCGTACGAGGTCGGCGTGCTCAACGGCAAGGTCCGGCCCGGCGACACCGTCGCGGTGATCGGCGCGGGTCCGATCGGGCTCGCGGCAGTCACCACAGCTCGGCTGTTCAGCCCGGCCCGGATCATCGTCGTCGACCCTGCTCCGGCCCGCCGCGCGGCCGCCGCCCGGCTGGGCGCCGACGTGATGATCGACCCCGCCGCCGAACCGGTGGCCCGCCGCGTCGCCGAGCTCACCGACGGGCTCGGTGCCGACGTCACGATCGAGGCGGTCGGCCTTCCGGAGACCTTCGAGCAGTGCGTCGAACTGGTCCGGCCGGGTGGGCATGTCGCGAACGTCGGCGTGCACGGTCGCCCGGCCACACTCCACCTGGAGACCGGCTGGATCCGGGACCTGACCATCACCACCGGGTTGGTCGACACGGTCACCACGCCGGACCTGCTCCGGATGCTGGCCGCTGGCCGGCTCGCGATGCCGGGGCTGGTGACCCACCGGTTCGGCCTGGACGAGTTCGACGATGCGTACGACATCTTCGCCCGGCCCGCCGACTCCGACGCGCTCAAGGTGGTGCTGTTCGGCGACGACGTGATCGAAGGCTGACAGCAATCGGCCCGGGGCGACAGGTGCCGCCCCGGGCCGACCGTCGCGCACTGATCAGGCGGTCCCGTCCGGCACCCGTCCCAGTACCTCCGTCAGGGGCCGGCGCGGTGTCACGGGCAGCGGCTCGCTGCTGATCGGAGCCCAGCCGATCCGCACCACCGACTGGGGCTCGGCCACCCCGTCCAGGACCCTGTCCCGCACCAGAATCCTGGTCTCGCCGACCTCGAGGGCCGGGCTCAGCACGCAGCTGGCGAGGCCCAGTTCGGTCGCGGCGAGCAGCACGGCGCTCAGGCCTTCGCCGGCACGGAGCCAGGACTCCCAGTCGTCCGAGGACGTACCGACGACGGCAAGTTCACCGGCGTCCGGGTCGTCGCCGACGGGCTCGGCGAGGCGTCCGTAGGGGAAGGTCCGCAGTTCGGTACCGCCGTGGACGGTTGCCGCCTGCGGTGCGTTGGCGGCCGGGACGCCGTCCCGATCGGTCGATCCGCGCCCTGACCAGAAGGCGATCTCGGCGGCGTACTCGGGGTCGCTCCGCTGGCGCCGGTTGGCCTCGACGATGGCCGCCTCCAGAAGTTGCCGGTGCTCCACTTCGGTGACCGGCGTCAGGATCGCTCCCTGCCGTACCGCGCGGTCTCCGAGGGTCTGCAGCAACTCCCCCGGCACCGGCCAGGAGCTGAACCGCCGCCGGTCGGTGCGACGGCCGGCGATCGTCCGCGCCCCCACGACGTCCTCCGCCGTGGGGTTGTGCGCGGCGAACTCGAGGGTGGCCAGCTGCATCGGGTTCTGCGGATTAGGGAGCCGGTGCACGATCGTCGACCAGCCCACGGCGGCGAAGGCGACCCGGGCGTGGTGCAGGACCGCGCCACAGCTCACCACAAGATCACGGCGATCGGGGTCGGTGACCGGAAGGGCCCGGTCCGGATCGGCATACAGCTGAACGGTCCGATCCCCGAGCAACCATCGCCAGGGCTGCGAGTTGTGGATCGACGGGGCCCGGGTCGCCAACGACAACGCGGTACGAACGGTCTCCTCGTCGGGCCCGGTGGCGGTGATCATGATCGTGCCTTTCCCTCGAACGGCCGGTGGTTCTCCAACAACAGGCGCCGCTCGGCCGAGCCGATCATGACGCGAGCCGAACCGACGACGTCCGGATTCACCGAGATCGACGTGATCCCCAACCGGACCAAGTGTTCAGCGAACTCCGGCCGGTTCGACGGCGCCTGGCCGCACAGGGACGACGTGATGCCGGCCCGTCCGCAGGCTCGGATGATCTGCCCGATCATGTCGAGCACGGCGGGATCGCTCTCGTCGAAGAGCTCGGCGCAGACCTCGGAGTCGCGGTCGACGCCGAGCATGAGCTGGGTCAGATCATTGCTCCCGATCGAGACGCCGTCGATGCCGGCCCCGGCGTAGGTCGGGATCCAGTGCGCCGCGGACGGCACCTCGGCCATCACCCAGCAGTGGAACCCGCGCTGCCGACCGAGCGGGCTCGCATGGACGAACTCGAGACAGGCGTCGAGCTCCCAGCCCGTCCGGACGAACGGGATCATCAGGTGCAGGTTGGGCGCCTGTTCGCGGACTCGGGCGAGCACCTCGAGCTCACTGCGGAACAGATCCGGTTCGTGCACGTACCGGAAGCAGCCGCGGTAGCCGATCATGGGGTTGGCCTCGACCGGCTCGAACTCGTCGCCGCCCAACAGCCCGCGGAACTCGTTGCTGCGGAAGTCGGTAGCGCGGTAGATCACCGGCCGGGGGGCGAACGCGGTGGCGATCTTGAGCAGGGACGCCGTCATCGCGCCCGCGAAGTCCTCGGCCTCGCCACGTGCCAGCAGCCGACGCGGGTGTGTGCCGTTCAGGGCCTCGGTCAGCATGAACTCCGCGCGCAGCAGGCCGACCCCGTCGACCGGCAGCGCCGCCACCTCGTCCGCGTGTTCGGGGATGGCGAGATTTACGTAGACCCTGGTCGCCAGCGATTCAGCGCCCGTCGGCTCGGGAACCGGCCGCACCGGTCGTTCGGACAGATGGACGACGGGCTCGGCTCCGGACAGGATTCTGCCGCGGGCGCCGTCCACGGTCACCAGTTCCCCGTCACGCAGGACCGCGGTCGCGTTCCTGGTGCCGACCACACACGGCACCCGGAGTTCCCGGGCGACGATCGCGGCATGGCAGGTGAGCCCGCCGCCGTCGGTGACCAGTCCCGCCGCCCGGCGCATCGTCGGCAGCCAGTCGGGGTTGGTCATCGGGGCGACCAGGACCTCGCCGTCGGCGAACCGGTCACCCTGACTCGGCGCGGTGAGCACCCGGACCCGCCCGGAGGCGGTGCCCGGTGACGCCGCCAGCCCCGTGACCAGAACCTCGCCGAGTTCGGCAGGCGGGTGGTCGAGGGCGGTGATCGGCCGCGACTGCACCAGCCAGGTCTCGCCGCCGGCGATCGCCCACTCGAGGTCCTGCGGTGTCCCGTAGTGCTGTTCGACCCGGAGCGCGAGCCGGGCCAGCCCGATCGCCTCGTCGTCGGTGAGGACGCGTTCGCTGCCGGTCTGCCGGTCCAGATCGATCTTGAGATCGGAGCCGGTCGGTCCGCGGACGATCTTGTGACTCTGATGGCCCACCCGGACCTCGACCAGGTGCGGCCCGTCCTTGGCAAGCAGATAGGTGTCCGGTTCGACGGCGCCGCTGACCACGACTTCGCCCAGGCCCAGCGCGGCCTCGATGACCATGCGATCACGGCGGCCGGTGGACGGATCCACGCTGAACGCGACGCCGGACCGTTCCGAGTCGATCATGCGCTGGATCACGACCGCGATCGCCGGCTCCTCGTCGATGCCCTGGCTGGTCCGGTAGACCAGCACTCGAGGGGTGAACAGCGAGGCCCAGCAGGCCAGGACCGCGTCGATCACACGAGTCTGGGCGACGTTGGTCAACGTCGCATTCATTCCGGCGAAGGAGGTCCCCGCGGTGTCCTCCGACGTGGCGGACGAACGGACCGCGAGCCGGACCTCGGGATCGAAAGTCTGGCAGGCCGACGTGATCGCCTGCCGGACTTCGACCGCCACCCCGGCCGAGCGGACCAGGGCCTGAAGTTGCTCACAGGCGAGAGCGAGTTGTCGTTCATGATCGATCAGGTGCTCCGCCTCGGAGAGCAGAGCGACGATTTTCTCCCGTGCGCCGCCCTGCTCCATGGACGCGAGGTACGCCTGTGCGGTGACGACGAAGCCCGGCGGAACCGGGAGTCCGGCCCTGGTCAGCTCGCCGAGGTTCGCCCCCTTGCCGCCGGCCACCTGAGTGTCGGTACGGGCCAAGTCGTTGAACCCGATCACCAGTCGTTCCATCGTTCCTCCAAGATCAGGGCGCTGCCGGGTCCGGCGGCGACTCCGACGGGACCCGCGACGTGGAGCGGACGGTGTCGTCGTGGGCGTACTCGAGCTGGTTGACGACCTCAACCACGCCGTCGAGATCGCTGATCAACTCGACTGCGGATTCGACTGCGCTGCGATGTTCCAGCCGGCCCTTGAGCTGGACGACGCCCTCGTGCACCCGGACAGTCATCGAGTCCGGCGCAGCGAGGACACCCGGGCCGAAGACTTGTTCCAGCACCTCGGTTCGGATGTCGCTGTCGTCGCGCAGGAAGGCGGTCAGCAGATTCGCCCGACTGACCAGGCCGACCACCGACCCACTTGCCCCGAGCACCGGCAGTTGCTTGACCCGGTGCCGGATCATCAGCCGCGCAGCGGCGGCCAGGGTTGCGGAACTCTCGATCGTGATCGCCGGCGATGTCATCAGGTCGCCGGCGGTGACGCCGTGTGCCTTGTCCAACATCCGCCGCCGCTGCGGCAGTAGCGACCACCGACGCCGGTGCGGATACCCCTGCTTCGGTAGCAGATCGGTCTCCGACACGATCCCGACCAGGCTGTGGTCGGCGTCGAGCACGGGCAACGCGTCCCGGTGGGCGCCCAGTTCCTCGACGACCTCCTTGAACGGCGTCGTCGTCGTGACCGTGGCGACGTCGGTGGTCATGACGTCCCTGACGTGCAGCCGGAGCATGACTAGACCAGCCAGCGGTGCCGGTCGACCACGCGTTCCCACCAGCGGCCGATGCCCCAGTAGCGGCCCGCTCCGGTGACGGCGAGGGTGAGCAGGACGAGGCCGTAGATGACGTGGTAGTCGACGATCGGGTTCGTGCTGCGTGTGGCCTCCCCGGCGGCGTTCACGAGTGCCGGCGGCCATTCCGCGGCCCACATCAAGATCATCATGATCGATCCGGCGATGGCCGAGATGCGCAGACCGGCGCCCAAGATCACAGCGACGCCGATGCCGAGCAGCCCGAGCATGAACAACCAGTCGAGGAAGGGATTGCCGGCCAGGGCACGGAAGGCGGACTGGAACGGCCCGACGTCGACTCCGCCAAGGAATCCGGCGGTCGGCGACCCGCCACGGATCCAGGCCCGCTCCGCCGGAGTCGCGAAGCCGAGGCCGAAGGTCTTGTCGACGAAGGCCCAGAGGAAAATCAGGCCGGTGGCGATCCGGGTGATCGCGAGGATCGGGCCGCGGACCTGATCGGTGAACGTGCGCACCGGTCCATGATCGACTCGGTGTTCGGCGGCCGTCTGGCGGTGAAGCGTGCTGGTCATGAGATTCAACTCCTACGTGTGGTGTTGTGGTGGTGGGTGGTGCTGAGCCGGTCGGCGATCTCGTCGCCCCAGCGGGCGATCGCTTCCCAATCGCGGTAGTCACCGGCCAGCGGTCCGTCGGCGACCCAGCGCTGTAATGGGGATCGGGCCAGTGTGCGATCCAGCCGGCCGCCGAACGTGACCGGCGGTTCGGCACCGATCCCGAAGGCCAGACGTCCGACCGCGCGCGGTACCCGATCGGGGTCCGGAGAGTCCGCGCCGCACGGGCCGCTCTGGAAGAGCCAGGTCGGACGCTCCGCGAGCTCCGGCGCGTTGGCCTTGAGCCAGCGCACCGCTTCGGGCAGCCAACGGCGCAGATAGATCGCACTGCCGACCACGACCGCGTCAAAGCCGGCCAGGCTGGGTACCCGGTCGGTCGGTAGCACGATCGCGTCAGCGCCGCGGCGGCTCAGTTGATCACCGATCGCGCGAGCGATCTCGGCCGTGGACCCCATCCGTGTCGCGTACGTGATCAAGACCCGGGTCATCGGAGTCCTCCAGTAGCGAGCCTCGGGCTGAGGCGGCTTGTGGGCAAGGCCTGCATCGGTTCGATCCCTTCGAAGATCATCGTGTCCTGTTGTCGTTAGTCCACTGCCTTCGAAAGATCGGCGGCAGGGCTGAATCGCCTGCAGGCCGATGACGATGGTCCCGGCCTCGCCGGACCTAAGCCCGTCGCCGCGAGGCTGGTCACGATTCGAGACTGGGAGTCCGGAATCCCCGTACCGAAAGGAAATGCCATGGAGGAACCGACTGTGGTCGTCGGCATCGACGACTCGGCGTCGGCCCGGACAGCGCTCGGTTGGGCGGTCGACTGGGCCACCCGCACCAGCGCCCGGCTGCGGGCCGTCCACGTACTCATGCCGGAACTCGATGTTCCGCCTGGGTGGTATCCGGCCTCGATGGGCTGGGTGCCCATCTCGGAGTTCGGCGACGACCCGGCGACGCATCGGGAGCGGATCACGCAGCTCTTCGACAACGTCACCGAGGGCAGGCCGTCCGCTTCGCTCGAGTTCGCCGAGGGAGCGGTCGGGCCCGAGCTGGTCAAGGCCGCGCACGGCGCAGCTCTGCTCGTCATCGGCACCCGGCAGCTGCACGGCCTCGCCCGAGTGCTCGACGGCTCGGTCAGCCACTACTGCCTCAGCCATGCGGCGTGCCCAGTGCTCGCCGTGCCCGCGCTACCTCGGACGCCGGCCGCGGTAGGCGCCGCGACCCTGGCGTCCTGATCTTCAAGGAGAAATCATGCCAAGGTTCCTGGTCAACCGGCCAGTCGTCGTCGGGGTCGACGGCACGGAGGGGTCGCTCACCGCTCTCGAGTGGGCTGCTGCCTACGCGGCCGTCAACCGCTGCCCGCTGCGAATGGTGCACGTGCCGGGAGTCCGGGGCCCGGAACCCGGCGCCGTCCAATCCGCCGTCTACCAACGACTCGCCGAGTCGCGGATCCCGGAACCGCCGTCGACGGTCTGGCGCCTTCGTCGCGGCTCCCGCACAACGGTCCTGATCGACGAGGCGAACCGTGGCCGGCTACTGGTCCTTGGCCATCGCCGCCCTCAGCCGATGCTGGGCTCGACCCTCTTGGGCGTCTTGTCTCGTGGGGTGGGCAAGGTGGTGGTCGTGCCCGGCAACTGGCGGCTCGGCCGCCGCCGCACCGGCCACGTCGTGGTTGGGGCGAAGGACGCCCAGACCGCCCAGCGCGTCCTGGACGCCGCCCTCGAGTTCGCCGTGCGGCAGCGCTGCACCGTCCGAGTGATCCGAGCGATCGAGCGTCCGCCGACACGCAAGGGGCGGTCGATCCTGGACGAGACCCATCGCCAGGAAACGGTCACCAGGATCCGGCTCGAGGCCGAGCTCGCCGGACCGCTGCGCAAGTACCCAGACGCAGTGGTGGAGTCTGCCGTCATCCAAGGCGACCCCGCTGTCATCCTCAGCCACGCGGCGCGCGACGCCGACCTGCTCGTGATCGGCGGCAGCCCTCGTTACGGCCTGCCGACCATGATCGGATCGACCACCGAGTCGATCATGCAGCAGGTCGACCGGCCGGTCTTCGTGGTTCGGCCCGGCTCGCTCCGCCTCCGGCTCGGTTCCCTGTTCGATGGGACCCGGGACGAGAGGTCACCGCGCGCGGTCTCCGGGGCGAAGCCCCTAGTCCGGAGCTGAGCCGTGCCGGAAGGTTTCGAGCAGGTCAGGTCGCGCCATGACCTCAGGTCATGATCACCCACCGTCCGCGCGGCCGCTGGCCGCGGCAGGCAGCCGGATCAACCCGGGTTCTGGTCGGTGCCTGCGGAGGACCTGGTCGCAGACCTTGACACGACAATTAACGGACTGTCGGCGGATCGCGCCGCGAGGGTGCTGAGCCGGACCGGAGCGAACCGCCTCGACTACCCCGAACGGCGTTCGTCCTGGCGGCTGCTCGCAACCCAGTTCCTCGGCCCGGTCGAGATCATCCTGATCACCGCGACCGTTCTGTCCGGCGTCCTCGGCCACTAGATCGACACCTTGATCATCTTGACCATTCTGCTGCTGTCCGGCGTGCTGGGCTTCCTCCAGGCACGAGGTGCGAATCGGGCCGGCTGCGCGTCGCTGTCACTCGCGCCTGCTCCGGACCAACCCACCGCCGGCCGGGCCGGAGAAGATCAGGAAGACGCCGAGGATGAACCCGAAGTCATACCAGTTCCCGTTGTTGACAACCTCGTAGATGTTCACATCCGTTCGGAACAACGAGATCAAGAACGTGACCGGACTGATCAGTCCGTGCCACAAGCCGAGCCAGAAGCCAGCCGGGTCCGGGCCTTGGCCAGCCATGACATTGGGCCGGCCGCACAGCCGGCCAGCAACAGGATCCCGATCGCCGATCCGATCAGTGCACGGCGCCAGGCCGTTTCGCACCGCCGCTCCGTCACTTCCTGGCCTTTGCCCATTTCTGTCTCCTCTCGTCATCGGGCTGTTGTCCTGCCCCAGACTGCGCGCCGCGGTCCGAGCCGCCCAGAGCCAAAGGTCCCGCACGTCGACGACCTGATCGGCCTGGAGATCGCCTGCGACCCGGTCGATCTGCGGAATCCCACCCCGGCGATTCCGGTTCAGGGCCCCCGGACCTACCCCACGTCCGCCCAGTAGGACCCGCTCCGGTGATCGACCGCAATCGCCAGTGCGCCCCGGCCGTACCGCGCAAGACCCGGCCATAAGCGGTCACCGACCACCCGACAGCCGTCTCCAGATCGAGATCATCGATCTGCAGAGCCACCCGCTGCCCCGCCCTCAGGCGACCGATCAGACTCCCACTGCCGATCATGAGTTCGGCACCGTCGAGTCTCGAGCGATAACCGACGGGCCGGACCTCCGGGCCCGCGTCCTCGGCCCACACCAACCGTCCGAGCCGATGGGCCCGGATCAAGGCGGTGCACTCGGCGACGCTCAGCAGAAACCTGCCGGCATCCTCGACCGTCTCGACGTCCGGTTGAGTGATCATGGTCGCTCCTGGCATGAGGGGTGGTGGCTCATCCCGAAGTCCACCGTTCCGACCATTGACGTGGCAGGGCTTGAAGCTCATCCGACCTCGGGACCATAGACCTGTCGCCGGTTGACTTCCGCCCGGGTCGGCAGACCCTGGTCACCGCACTCCCATTGGCCTGTACTGGAAGCCGGTTCTCTCGAGAGCAGGAGTTGATCATGTCCCTGGACCATCGTGGCGAGCAACACCGCCGGAGGTTCGACGTCCTCGACTGGCTCGACGACACTCTGGTGATCACGGCTGAGCGCAAGATCAGGAATGCCGACGCCTCCTGGTC
This sequence comes from Microlunatus sp. YIM B11417, assembly GCF_059617205.1. NCBI lineage: Bacteria > Bacillati > Actinomycetota > Actinomycetes > Propionibacteriales > Propionibacteriaceae > Microlunatus > Microlunatus sp. YIM B11417. Next base: position 162,744 of record NZ_JCAMPJ010000002.1, on the reverse strand, counting down.
GGAGTTCCGCTACGGGACGTTCACCCGCAGCATTGACCTGCCGAGGAACCTCGATCAACTGCATGCAAGCGCGCGGTACACGGCAGGAATCCCGAGGATCACCATTCCCGTGTCCGAGAAGCCCCACCTCGACACGTCTGAAGATCACCAGAGACTCGGCCCCGGTGCAGGCTCTGGGCGAAGGAGCCGACGATGATGCCTGACCTGAATCGACCCGGCCGGGGAGAGCCGGCCTCGCTGTTCGGCCGGGACCTCACCAAGGAGCTGGACCTGTCACCAGCGCGATGGCGAGATCTGCTCGACCTGACGCGGCTACTCAAGTCCCAGAAACGAGCCGGCCGCGAGATCCAGCGGCTCTCCGGCCGGACCATCGCGCTCGTCTTCGCCAAGACTTCAACCCGTACTCGCTGCGCCTTTGAGGTCGCCGCCTACGACCAGGGGGCCCACGTCACGTACCTCGATCCAACCGGCTCCCAGCTCGGTCACAAGGAGTCACTCAAGGACACGGCTCGAGTCCTGAGCCGGTTCTACGACGGCATCGAGTACCGGGGCTTCGCACAAGCCGATGTCGAGGAACTTGCCCGGTACAGCCAGGTGCCTGTCTGGAACGGACTCAGCGACGCCTGGCACCCGACCCAATCGCTCTGCGACATCTACACCATGATCGAGAGCGCCTCGCAGCCGGCGCAGCCGATCACCTTCGGCTACGTCGGAGACGGACGGAACAACGTCGCACGATCCCTGCTCATCGCCGGGGCCATGGCGGGCATGGATGTCCGGATGGTCACTCCCGAACCACTGGCCGCGCCGCCGGACGTTGTTGCCGCGGCGCTGAGAATTGCCGACGAGACCGGTGCCGAGATCACCTGCACCGACGACCCGGTAAACGGACTGCTCGGAGCGGAGTTCGTCCACACCGATGTCTGGGTGTCCATGGGCGAGCCCGATGAGACCTGGAACGAACGCATCAGGCTGCTCGCCGACTACCAGGTCAACCGGCAACTCATCGAGTTGACCGAACGCGACGACACCAAGTTCATGCACTGCCTGCCCGCATTCCACGGCCGGGACACGGTCGTCGGGGAGCGCGTCTTCCAAGCGACCGGGCGGGCTGAACTGGAAGTGACCGACGAGGTGTTCGAGTCGCCGTACTCGATCGTCTTCGACCAGGCCGAGAACCGAATGCACGCGATCAAGGCAATCCTGGTCGCCACCCTCGAACGACCCTGACCGCGAATTCGACCCACCTAACCAGCGGTCGGCCCGGCCCCCAGAAGGCAGCGCCTCAACGACGAATGACCCCGACCGTAAGGACCTTCGCCCCATGCAACGGATCTCGGTGCGGGCGAGGCTGGAGACGCAGCAAACAACGATGAGGAGGTACCAGTGGCTGGCCGAAACTTCACCGTGCTCCCGCCAGACAGGTGCCTGGAGCTCCTCCACACCCAACTGATCGGCCGCGTGGCTTGGGCCAATGGCCACGGGATCCAAGTCCTGCCCGTCACCTACGCCGTCCGAGACCAAGGCATCGTCTTCCGGACGGCGCCGTACGGACTGCTCTCGGAGCTGCGCGAACCGTACACCGTTGCCTTTGAGGTCGACCGGTTCGACGTCGACAGCCGCTCCGGCTGGAGTGTCGTTGCGCAAGGACACACCCGCGCTGTCGCCGACGCAGCCGATCTCACGGAACTGTGGAGTTCGGACGATCCCACGCCGTGGGCGCCCGGCGCCCGCAACCTGTTCATCGCAATCGTGATCGACAGGCTCAGCTGCCGCGTCGTAGGCGGGGTCTGAATCCGAAGGGCACAGCGCCGACACGATCATGGGGCGAGAGACCGCGACGCGGCCGGCCACGCCGTAGCCTGCGAAGGTGTCCTGACCGGTCTGTGCAGCTGAACCGAGACAGGGTCGTGGAGGCTCTTGACCTGGCTCCAACCTCACGCTCGTCCCACCGGTGCCAGGACCTAAGGCCCTGTCCGATCGTCCATTCCTCGGCGAGGCTACCGGGCATGGAGGAGAGAGCAGATCCAGGAGGCGACGTAATGGCCAGGGAGGGAAGTTTCCGGTCGATCTCGACCAGCGAGTGCCTGGCCTTGCTCCGCTCTCAGGTCATTGGTCGAGTCGGCTGGACCGACGACGAAGGCCTCCAACTGCTCCCAGTCACGTACGCGCTGCATGACCGGGCCATTGTGTTCCGCACATCCCCGTATGGGCCCCTGGCCAGATTGCATGAGCCACAGCCGGCCGTGTTCGAAGTCGATGCATTCGACTCGGCTGCCCGGACCGGGTGGAGCGTCGTGGTGCATGGGCGGGCGCGGGGCATGACCGCTGCTGGCGACCTGATCCAGGTCTGGCGCGCCAAGGACCCCGTGCCCTGGGCGCCAGGTACCAGGAACCTCTTCATCGCGGTCACCCTCGACCAAGTCACCGGCCGCGCGGTTACCGCCGGGACGCCACCGACCTGGCTCGAGACCGACTAGTCCGGTCCTTGGCTTCTGCGTAGATCTCGGCCACGCCTACAACCTCGTCGGTCTCGGCGGGCTCGACCGGCATCTGGCTGTCCGGATCCATTCGGCAAATACGCGCGGTCACCCTCACGGCTCGCCTTCTTCCACCCGCGCGACCGCAGCCTCCACCCATTCATGCCTCGCCGTTGACAGTAGCCGCTGCGAAGATGCGGTCATGCCCCACGGTCTGGTCGTGCCCACTGTGCGGCACGTCTGGGTCCATTCCCACGGCCGCTACAGCTACCCCTCACCCGGCGTTTTCATCGCCTGGCACCAACAGCTCGGCGCCGAACCCAACGAAGGGCTGGCCCTCGTCGCCGTCCAACGGGCGACCGCGAACGTAGTGATCGAATGGGTGCCCGTCGACCTCCTAGACCCAATTGCCAACGCGACGCCGAGCACTTGGGCCCGTGAACGCTCTGACATCCGCCAATTCTGGCGCGGTCCGCTCTCCGACGGGGGCCCGCCTGCCCCTGCGCTCCTGATTGACAAGCGCCGGACTAACGATGGCTGGCAAGTACAGCTACAGCGGTTAGCCATACGGGCAGCCCTCCGAGTTGATCTCTACTGGATCAAGGCTGCGCTTGCCCTCGCTTCGCTGCCGGCCGCACCCGTTGACATCGCATACCCCACTCCTAAACTGAATGGGACCGCCTGATCAGTGCATTCACATCAGTAATATCCGCGTCGTGAATTCGTCCGAACTGTTCGAACATCCAGGCATAGAGAGAGAATCGGTCGCCTCGCCGTATTCTTCCACTACCTCTGATAGCGGGAAACGCGCAGCCTTCTCATTAAGATACTTTTTAGCCCCCGAACTCCAATCGCTATACGCTGAAAGCAGCATCGTCGGCTCAATAGAAACAAAGCACCTCTGAGCCTGCGGTCCATCCTTGGGATTCTCAAAGTGTAGTGTGTAACCAATCGGGGGTGTCGCGGCATGGAGCATGAGGTTTCGAAGACTCTTCGTAAACGCACTTACAGGGAGCCCAGCCAGGGCGGCGCGTCGTACCTCATACTCTGAGACGAAGGTGCCACTGTAATGCCTAACGAGATTGCGAGTGTAATCGATCAAGGTTGCAGCTGATGCTACGTAGTTGTGCAACATCGTACAGATTGTGATCCAAAAGTCACCGTTTGGACCCTCCGAATTCATTTGAAGGAACTGCTCCATATTGTCCCGGCAGTTCTCCAAGTGGCGGAGTAGAACGTCTCTATTCGTGAGGTGCATTCTGTGGGCAGTCTCAAGGACGCGCCACCGGCTATTCGCGATGTAACCGGGATGGGATTCAAACTGCTGCTTCAGTTCATCGTAGTTCATTCTCTGCCTCCCCGATACTTATCGCACATCGTAGGACACCGGGCGCGGCAGGCCGGGACAAACGGTGGAATTCGTCGCCCCAGGAGTCGATGGACTCGCAGACGTGTTTGTTCACCGGGGCCGTGTCCGACAAACTGTCCGACATCCGTGGCGCACACGCTCGTACGCGACCGACCTTCGACGACCCAGGCTCAGCCCCAGCAGTCCGATGATCTTGTGTGTACCCGAGGTGCTTCGGGACTGGAGTGAACACAGTCGAGCCGCCGTCCGGGCGACTCGCCTCACAGGCGGACCTACTCCCGGAGGACGGCTGGATAGCTCGAGCCATAGGAATTGTCAGGCCTGCGTGCGATCGTTGAGTCGTGGAGGTGAGCATCGCGAACATCGACGGGATTCCCAGCGGGAATCTCCGAGTCTCGCGCGCCGAGTTCGCCGACGTGTGGCGGGCGGCTGAGCGCCTCGGCAAGACGGACAAGTTTGCCGCCGGTGTTTGCCTGACGTGTCGGTGGATCGCTTGCGCAACCATCGAGTTCAACGGCCGGCCTGGTCCGGCGATGGCGCCAGTCACGCACACGACCCGGCGAGCGCACGAGGAACTGATAGAACGTGAGCACCTGGCCGCCGAGCGACGTGCCATCCAGGCTCAGGCTTCTGAGAATCCACGGCGGCTGATCGTCGAGGGCGCCGTTGCGACGCTCCGGTGGGCGTGGAAGGGCCACGGCCCGGCTCCGCTGCAGGTCGGTGCGGCAGAGGCAAGCTGACCCGATTCGTTGACCCGAGTAACCCCCGTCACAGGGCTTGTTTGATGCCGTTGCCGATCCAGCGGGCGACGTTGACGGGTACGGCGTTTCCGGCCTGGGTCTGTCGTTCGCCGTTGTTGCCGTGGATGGTGTAGTCGGGCGGGAGTTGTGCGCGGCGTACATGTCAGCTCCTTGGTGATCTTGGGTCTGGCCCGTCCACGGTGACGCCCCCCGAAGGGGCGTCACCGATGCGGGTCAGCGGGGCAGCAGGAGCCGGCCGCCACATTCGCGGCACCGGTGCTCGGCATCATTGTTCGCGCTCAGCACGTCCACGGCCAGGACGTAGGCCTGTCCCTCGGTGCAGTCGATCTCGTAGTCCTGCAGGCCGGCGGTCTGGCCCAGCCGGCTGGCGGTGTGCACGACGCCTTGGTCCATGGTGCGAATGCTGCTGTCGACGATGCGGACATTCGTGGCGGTGTTCATGATTGGTCTCCTTCGTGATCTTGGGTTAGCGGGGGGGCGGGCATCTTGCCGGAGGCGATCAGGTAGCAGTGCTGGGCGAGACGCCCGCACACGTCGAAGTGGTAGCGGTAGATCTCCCGCTGGGCGTCGGGCAGGGAGAGGAACAGGTCGCGCTGCTTCCCGCTGACTCCACGGGGACACTTTGTCCCGGCAGACTGGCCGACTGTCACGGTCATGGTCATGATCGACTTCTCCTTCATGTGGCGGCTGCAGGGGCATGGACTGTGGATGGGCTGGTCGCGGGAGAGGCGGATCTCGTCGGTGCACGGCGTGGTGTGCGGGGCTTGGCCGCACCAGGTGCAGGCGCCGGCGGGGAGCCGTCGCGGTGGGTTTGATTCCTTCGCCATGATCATCAACTCCCCTGCTCCCCCTGCTGGTGGCCGTTGGGTGGCGGCAGCCCCTGTCTTTCGGGGCCTGCCGACTGCTGTCGCATGCCGGCCCGGTAGAGGCTCTAAGGTCAAGCGGGTCCGTGGGGTTCTCGTTTGGCGGACTAGGAATGAAGCGGAGCTTGCGGAGCGCCGACGTCCGTCAGGCGAGAACTCCACGGACCCCGCTTGAGGTTGGAGGGACCGGGCTGGCACCAGGCCGCCGAACCCGGCCAGGCACCCTCATTTCCGCCCGCAAGGGCGGTGGGCACCCGGCCAGGCCGGCGGCCGCCGGCCCGGCTACCGCCCGTCGTAGTCGGCGCAGTCCAGTACCGGGCTGGTGTCGGCCTGTTCGATGGAGGCGGCGTGCTGTTGTTGATCTTGCTGGTGCCATTGGGCGAGATCATCGTCGCGGGCCCGATCAGCGGCCGTGCGACGGTGCTCGTCCTCCTGCTGCCGGTGGTGGAGTTCGGTCACGGCTCGCTCGGCTCGCTCGACCGCCGCCACGGTCTCCTCGCTGTCGCACCGAAGGTCAGAATCCGCGGTGCTGTTGTCCTCATCGAGGTCGTCGGGCTCGTGATCGGCCAGGCCGGTCGAGTACGGCCCGCCGCTGGCGAAGTCGTCCAGGCCGTTCACCGGATCCTCCGGGACCTGGTCGCTGCGCCGCTCGTCGTACTCCTCGACCTCCATGCTCACCACCGTTGGGGATGGCACCACCTCAGCATCGGCGGTGTCGCCGTCATCTTGATCATCGCGAGCCTGTGACTCGTGGTGTGCGTCGTCGTCGATCAGGTCGTAGTCGGGCAGGTACTCGGGATCGTCCTCGAGCGGGTCCACGAAGGCCTGCCGTTCAGCGTCCCACCAGTCGTACGAGCCGTGGTCTCGCGGAATCGGTGACCCGTCGGCGAAGAACCTCACCGGCGCCCCATCGGCATACCGCGGGTTCCCCGCACGGGTCTGAAGCCGCGACTGGTCTGGCTCCAGCAGCGGCAGAAAGCTGTTGCCTGGAACCAGGACGATCTTCTCGTCGTCCTGTACGCCGGCACTGGTCGCCGCGTCGGCCTGATCGGCGCCGTCCTCGATCGGGCCTGCGTGGTCTGGGTCGATGAGCTGGGCGGTGATCCGGGCGAGTTCCTTGGCCACTGCGGCGTGCTCGGCTTCGCTCGGATGGCTGTCGACGTAGCGTTCTCCGTCTTCGTCGCTGACGAACTCGGTGCGGAACAGGCCGATTTCCATGTCCTGCCGGAGCTTGTTGTCGAGGTCGGGATCGTCCGCAACCGCAGCAAGATCGCCACCATGTTTCTCCACGAGCCACAGCCCGAACGGCTCCCGGATCCACGGCTCCTCCAACGACCGGGCCGCGGCCGCCTCGGCGTAGGCGGCCTCGGACTTGCAGGAGTTCTCCTCGATCAACAGCCGGGCCAGCTCGGCCCGCCGCTCGTTGGCCTCGGCGTCGGTGCCCTCAACTCCGAGGGTCAGCGCCTCGACCCGGTCGGCTCGCACCAGCCGCGAGTACACCGCGGCCACATCAGAGGCGGAGTGGCCGGCCTCCAGGCCGAGCAGCTCGGCGAGCCGGCCGCGTTCCTCAGCGAGCCTGGCCAGCTCGTCCGGGCTCGGCGCCGCCCCAAGCCGACGATCGTCTCCGGGTCGGGCGAGGTCGAGGGCGGTGATCAGATCCTTGTTGATCTCGTCGTCGGCGATCACCGCAGCGAGATCACCCTCGTGCTGGACGACCAGCCGCAGCCCGAACGGCGCCTTCACAGTCGGTTCGGTGGTCTCACCGGTGTAATAGGCCTTGCGCTGCTGGCTGTACTCGACCATCAACCGCTGAGCCAGCTCGCGCCGCTCCGCGTTCGCCTCCTCATCGTTGCCGGGAATGCCCAGGCTCAACGCCTCGGGACGCTCCGCCCGGTGCAGCCGCTCGAAGATCGCGACCAGTTCGCTGCGGGACGCCTCGGCCATCTGCCAGTCGGTCCGGATCAGCTCGCGGAACTCCGGCAAGTTCAGCTCGCCGAGATTGACCCGGAGCGTGCCGGCCGCCCGGTCGAGCCGATCGTCCAGCTCGGCCCACACGCTCTCCTCGGCAGCGGTGTGGCTGAAATCGGCGACCAGCCGGTTCAACGCGGTCTGCGCCCGCTCGGCCGCCACTTCGGCGGCGGCGTGCGCCGGCACCAGCAGTGCCAGCCGCTGGTCATCATCCAGGGTCGTGAACTCGTCCGTCCGGTTCACACCGACCTGGACGTTGGCGAAGATCGGGTCGTCCAGCTTCGGGTCCAGTTCGATCAGCCGGCCGACGGCGGTGGTGGCGTGGTTCATCGTCCGCCAGATCCGCCACTCAAAGGGCGAGGTCACCCTCTCGTGGCCGGCCTCGATCCGGGCCGACCTCTCGATGGCCGCCGCCCGGGCCATCGCCTCGTGCAGATCGGCCAACGCGGCCGCCAGCTCCGCACGTGTGTCCTGCTCCGACACATAGACGCTCATCTCACCGGCCTCGACCGACTGGGCGATCCCGGCCAGCAGTTCAGCGTCGGTGTAGCCGGCATCGTCGGACGCACCGTGGGTGTTGTTCGTTGCTTCGGACATGATCAACTTCCTTCCAGTTGGTTGGGTACTGCTGCTCAGTTGGGGGCCAATTCGAGGGCAGGGCCTTCGTCCTGCCGGTCAGTGACGGCAGGCCGGTGGCCGTCCGTAGCGGGCTGCTCGGTGTGCCAGCGGGCCAGTTCGTCGTCCCGCTCGGCGGTCTGCTCGTCGACGACGCGTTGTTCGTCGGCGGCCTGCCGGTACCGCAACTCCACCAAGGCCCGCTGGGCATTGCGGACCGCGGCCGCGGTCTCGTCCGCAGACGGCACCCGCATCGAGTCCGCCACCTCCACCTCGACCGGGGTCTCGGCGCGGATATCCGGCACCGGCTCGGCCGCCGGCTCGTCCCGTGCGGGTTCTGGCCGTACAGCAGCCAGCTCCTCGTCACGCGCCTGTTCGTGGTCGGTGAGTTCGTGCTCGCCGGTGATCTCCCGGTGCGGATCCTCAGCAAGTTCAGCTTCGCGGCGGGCGGCCAGCCATTCCTCGGCCGTCACCGGCTCCTCGTCCAACGCGGCGTCGTCACGGGTCGGCAACTCCGCCGCGGCCCGCTCGGCCGCCGCCCGCGTCTCAGCGGTGTGCGCGTACCAGGCTGCTCGGGCCTCGTCCGCGACCGCTAGATCAGCCGCCTGCGCCTCCAACGTCTCGGCCAGCGCGGCGGCGTCACCCGCTTGGTCCAGCAGCCGGCCCCGCTCTGCGTCGTCGGCGGAGTTGTCGGCCTGCGCGTGCAGCAGCGCGGCATCGTTCCGCCGCTGTTCGGCCGTCTGCCGAGTCGCCGCGAGTTGATCGGCGACATAGGCCGGCGCCCACGTCTTTTCCCGCTCATACGCAGCGATCCGGACCCGCAACTGCCCCGTGCTCATCTCGGCCTCGGCACGGTCCGCGGCCGGGCGCCCCAGGGCGCGCCACGCAGCGTGCCAGGACGCGTACGCCTCGACCTGCCCAGGCTTCGGCGCCGCACCCAACGCCTCCGCCGGATCCTCATGACCGGTCAGCTCACGGTGAGCGGCAACAACACCTGCCTTGGTGATCCAGGCCTCTCGAGCGCCCTCATCCTCAGGCACCAAGCCGAACGATTCGACAGCCCACTGAGGTGCGCTCTGCGCAACGGCCTCCCCCAGCTCGGCCTGCCGAGCTTCGGCCTGGTCCGCAAGCTGCTGGAGGTATGCCGCCCACTGCGGATCACCGACAGCTGGAATCCAGTCGGCGTAGCCCTCACCGGCGGGCTGGAAATTGTCGGTGTGCTCAGTGATGCGGTGGTGGACCACGTTGGTGATCTGGCGCGCGTCGGCGAGGTCGCGCCGTTCAATGGCCTCGACCAGGGCGGCCCGTGGATCGTGCCCCGCGATCTCGACCTGCCGGAGGAGTCGGGAGAGGGTGGCGTTGCCGTCTTCGGCTGCGAGCGTGGCCCGCTGCTGGGCGGTGAGCTGGCCGTCCTGGACGGCCTGGTCGAGCCAGGCTGCGGTGCGGTTCGCGACCGCGATCTCGCACGCGTCGGCGAACAACTCCCCGGGCGTGCGGATCGCCTCGTTCTCCGCAGCCGCTTCGGCAGCCTGGGCGAGCGCGGACAATTCCGGATGGTCAGTCTCCAGCACGGTCGCCAGCACCGCCTGCGGGTTCCGCCGGACCGCCTGCAGCGTCTCGCCGGTCTCGGCCTGCTCGGGCCGGTCCAGGGTGACGACATGGGCGGTGTTGGCGTGCCGGCCGCGGCTCATCCCGACATAGAGAGCATCCGCACCCGTCCCCGGCGTCACCACCGTATGAGTGGTGTCGACGGTGGTGCCTTGTGCTGCGTGGACGGTGTAGGCGTAGCCGAGGGCGAGCTTGTCGGCGACGTAGTCGGCCGGCAGCCGCATCGACTCGTCGTCGATTGACTGGCCGGTGTCGCGGTCGATCGGTGCGCACGAGATTGACCCGTCGTCGTGGATCTCGGTGATCTTGAACTCGTCCCGGTTCCGCGGCGCCCGCGTGTTGCCGCAGTAGCCGTCCAGGTGCCACGCGTTCTCCCGCGCCTGAACGACGTCGCCGGCGCCGGCCAGCAGGCCCTGCAGGCCCAACTGGACGGTGCGAGTGTCGTCGACCAGGCCAAGATCAACCAGCCGCGCCCGCAACTCGGCCGACAGTCGAGCGGCTTGCTCGTTGCTGCCGACGATCAGGAGTGACCGGCGTTCCTCGAGGGTGTCGGCCAGCCACGCCCGCGCGGCGGCCTGTTCGGTCTGCTCGATCGCGCCGCCGTCGAGCAGCCGGCCTTGGCGGTGGTACTCGCCCAAGACGGACGGGTCATGTTCCCGCAGTCGCAGCGACGCCAGCCCTTCCCACGCCTCGGCGAACCGGCGGGTCTCGGTCAGTTCGTACCGGGGCCCGGCCGTGGCGGCGAGGTCCATGCCGCCGGCGGCGCCGACGGCGGAAAGCTGGCGGTGATCCCCGACCAGCAGCAGTTTCGCCCCCGCGGCTTCCGCGTGAGCGTGGATCCGGGCAAGGTCGGTGGTGTCGGCCATACCGGACTCGTCGACGACGACCAGATCCCCGTCGCTCAGCGCCCACGCTTGTTCCTCCGGCCGCGGCTCGCCGGCGGCGAGCCGGTCCTGCATCCCGAGCCATTGGGTGATGTTGCGGGCCGTGAGGCCTTCGCCGGCGAGCACGTCGGTGGCGATCTGCGCGGTCGCCAACCCGACCACCCGACGGCGTTCTCCGCCCCAAAGCGCCGGGTCTTCCCAGGCCTTGGCGAGGGTGCCGAGCAGGAAGCTCTTCCCGGTTCCGGCCGGGCCGATCAGGGCCTCGACCCGGGCGCCGGAGGTGAGCACGCCAGTGATCGCCGCGGCCTGATCGGCGCCGAGGGCGGCGCCGGAGTTGGCGACCTGGTCGACGACAGCCTGAGCCGCGGCCGGGTCCAAGGCGCGGCGGTCGGCGGATCGGTCGGCGGCATGCAGGAGACGTTCGGTGTGCAGGTGGCCGGGTGTGGCGTAGACCCGTCCGCCGGGCGCCTGGTAGGACGATGCGCCGTTGGCGAGCCGCAGCTCGTCCGGAAGGGCCGCCTCGCCGGGCCGTTCCGGCTCCAACGGCGTCGCGAGTTTGAGGCCGTCTTGGGTGAGCCGGTCGAGTAGCTCGGTGATCTCGCTCGGCTGCAGGTTGCCGAGGTGGTCGGGCAGGCTGGCCGAGATCGCCCAGGTCAGGTCCGACTCGTTCCAGTGGGCGCGGGTCTCGTGGACCTTGGCCAGTGCGGTCTGCAGGACCGCGGTCTCGGTCCACTCCTCCGCCGGCGGCGGCTCGTCGGTCCGGGCGGCGAGGGCCTGATCGGCCACGGCCGCGAGGCCGCCGGCGACCTCGGCGCGGAGTTCGGTGTCCCACCGGGCGAGGCGTTCCTCGACGGTCTCTCCGTCATGGGACTTCGCCCGCCGGGTCGCCAGCGTCGCCTGCTGGGAGAGGCGTTTGCGTTCCAGCCCGTTCGGCGACCGGCCGAACTTGGTCTCGAACTCGGTGACCAGTTTCTCGGCCTTCCGGCTGATCGCGGTCCGGCGCGAGCTGAACAGGTCCATCACCTGTGGTGGATCCCGACGATCTCGCGGGCCTTGCCGTCCGGACGGGTCGCGAACGTCACGCCTAGCGCGTGCGTCAGGTGTTGCTCCATCACCCGCTCGGCGATCGCGCCGGCGGACCCGCGGTACTTGTGCAGGGCGCGGGAGTCGATCGTGCGCCACGTCCCGTCCGCGCCCTGAACGCGGTTCAGGATCGCGTTGTGGATGTGGAGCTGCGGATCGTGGTTGCGGTTGTCGTGCTGGAAGAACGACGCCACGACCCAGTCATGGGCATCGGTCCACCGGCCGGCGTTCCCGCCGTGATGCCCGACCCGGCTGTAGCCGGCTTTCTCCGCCAGGTACTCCAAACCGGCGTTGTTCCCGGCCCAGATCGCATCCTCAACCGCCTGCCGGTAATCAGCCCACGATTCGACGGCGGTGCGGGCCCGGTGCACCGCCGCTGCCGCCCGGTGCACCGCCGCCCCGGCGCCCCGCTCCTGCGCTTCCACCAGGGCGGCCTCGGCGGCGTCCAGGTCCCGCTGGGCCTGCACCGCCTGCGCCTCGAACGCGGTGTGCAGCACCGTCACGCTCTTTTGCACGCTGAACGTCGCATCGTGGAACGCGACGTTCTTGCGGGCCTTCTGTCCCGCCTCGACCCGCAGAGCGGCCCGGCGTTCGGCGTCTGCACCGGGCTCCCGCTCCAGGGCAGCGGCATAGATCTCGTCCTCGGACAGGTACGCGCGGCCGGGGTGGCCGAGGGTGTCGATCTCAGCCCACTTTTCCGGATCGCGGAACCCTTCGGCGCGGGGGTCGAGGAACCGCTCGTAAAGCGCCTGCATGTCCTGCGTGTCGACCTCGCCCCACAGACCGAGCGCGGCCGCGCCCGTGCCCTGCCAGCGGCCCGGCGGCTCGCCGGCCGCGACCGCGCCGGTGTAGTAGTTCTCCCGGCCCTGGGCGACCTGATCGGTCAGATAGTTCGCCCGGTGACCGGAGCTGACGGTCAGCATCCGGTCACCTCCGCACCCGCCGCCCGGCGGCCCATCTGATCGTGATGCCAAGGTGTGATCTGAAAATCTTGTGGGTCTCGTGCGCTCAACTGAACTGTGCTGGCTACCTGGAATGGGCCATGGAAAGCGAGAACTGGACTCGTGTGGAAGTGGGTCGTCATGCTCGGCTCTCCGCAAGCTCGGACTCGGACTCTTGGGGCTCTCGATCGCTGGAAGTCGCGATCAACTGGAGCTGTCTGGGCTCGGTCTTGGTCTGGTCGGTGTCGTTGGTGTCGTTCCATCCGGCGAGGGCATGGATGCGCTGGGCTCGTGGCCAGCCGGATGACAGCAGCCGCTGAACGGCGCGGGCCGACAGGGGTTCGCCGTCGTTGTGCTCGGCCGCGTGCCGGTGGAGCCAGGCGACCAGGGCGCTGTCATCACCGTCCGGCGGTGCATCTCTGGTAGCGGGCTCGGGCTGCACCGGTGCACCGGTGCACGGGGCGCTCTCGGCGGCGGGCGGATGCACCGCCACCGGTGCAGCTACGGAAGCAGGGCGGTGCCCCGGCTCGACAGCCGCGGGGCGCACCGGCCGGTGCGCCTCAACCGGGGCGGCCGCACCGTCGGTCTCATCGGCGGGAAGGCCGAGCGCGGCGCGATCGACCAGCGCCAGTAGGTCCGCCGGAGTCAACTGTTCGCGGTGCGGCAGCAGCAGGGCAACATCGCGGGCGGTCAGGAGCCCGTCGCGGATCGTGTGCAGGGCGGCAGCCCGCGCCGCCCGGGCCTGCAACATCGGGCGCAGCCCGGCCGGAGACGGGCACACCGTCGACAGCCGGGAGGACATCCGCACGAGCTGTTGCATCAACGCCCGCGCGGCCACCGGATCGTCCCCGCCGGTCCGGGCCAAGTACAGCCATGCCCGGGTCGTGATCACCGGCGAGGTGAGCCAGGTCAGGACCGACCAGCGGGCCGACGTCAACGCCGACAACCGCCGCGCCGCGGGCGGCTGCGCCAGGCCCATATGGAGCCGGAGCAGGTGCGCCAGCATCTCCACCAACACCGCATAGGCGAGCGGGGCGAGGGCGTGGCCGAGCTTGGCCGCCCACCCCTCGACGCTCGCGGCGTTGATCAACACCGACCCCGCGATGAACACGTACGTGGTGAACATCGCACCGGGGATGCGCCAGCCACGGCTCATCGCCGCCAACCGGAGGGCGGTACAGGCAATGATCATGCCGTCGGCGACCAGCGGCACCAACGGCGAGCCGAAAGCGGCACTGACCGCCTCGAACGACGTCACGCCGCCGATTCCGGCGACACCGAGCGCGACCGTCACCGCGACGCCGAACCCGAATCGCGACCCGGAGGCCCGGCGTGCCGACGAGCGGACCGCGCGGGCGATCCGGCGCACGACTCGAGTGATGATCACGACGACGGCGATCGCGGCCAGGCCGGCCGCGACGGCGGTGATTATGGGCGGATCGATCTGATCGAACGGGATCATGACACCACCACCCGCGCCCGGCCGGGGTACTCGCGGTTGTTGCCGCCGGTGCCCCAGTCGACCAGGACGGCCCAGACAGCGGTCTCCCACGACCCGAGAGAGCCGAGGGTGGACAGATCGATTGGCCGGCCGGTCGTCAGGCTCGCCACGACCGTGTAGAGGCGGCGTTCAGTGCTCGACCAGCCGCGTCCGCGGGTGTCGACATCCTCAGCCCACGCCTGCCACGGATCACGCGTGTCGTCGCCGTCGGCGAGCAGCCACAGGCTCGCATCCCGCCGCACGGTCGGTGAGAGTTCGAGCAGCGCCTTCGCGGCGAGCCACTCCTCGCTACCGACGCGTGCCCAGAAATCGTCCCAAATGATCATGGCTGTCCTCCCGTGTAGCGAGTGCGGCGGTTGAAGGCCGCGTCCGCGGCGGCGAGCTGTTCCTCGGTAGGCTCCGGCGCTGCAGCGGCGTCGTGGTCACCGGCCCACCATTCGGCGATCACCGTGGCGGCGTCGGCGGCCGGAACCTCGATGGGCTGCCGGTGGGCGCGGGCTTGCTGGTGGTTGACCAGGGAGCACTTGCCGGCGTAGGCGTCGATGCGGCGCACCACGCCGGGCCGGAGTCGGTCGTGCCAGTCACCGACCGCCCGGATCGACGGCTCGCCGAGGTAGGCGGCCCGCCAGGCCTGCAGCAACCAGATGAGTTCCTCGACAACCTCCGGGTGCCACAACCAGCACTCCGGCAACCCGGCCGCACCATCGGCGTACCGCAGGTACACGGTGCGGAGCCAGCCGACCAGGTCGGTCAGCACCTCTGCCGGCGTGAACGTGTCCGGCACCTCGGCCAGCCAGGACTCGACCGGCGTCGCTTCGGCCGCCGCCGGGGCCTTGAGCAGGTTCGGCAGGTCGGCGACCTGATCGGCCAGCTTCACCAGTTGGCCCTTCAACTCGACCAACTGGGCCTTGCCGGCAAGGGTCTCCTGGGCGGTCTTGGCGGCCTCGACCTCGCGGGCCAGACCCCGAACTTGCCGTTCCATCAGGCCGAGCCGTTCCTCGGGCGTGAGCTTGCTCATGCGACACCTCTCTCCTGCCAGTCCTCGTCAGCGCGACCGCCGGCGGCGGTCGCGTCGGCGGCCTGCAAGCGGGCGAGATCATCGCCACGGCTCCACCGCTCTTCGCTGTCGTGTTGGAGTTGCCGACTCACGGCGTCATCGAGTGATCGCCGGGCCCGCTCCAATGCGTCCGTGACCTCGGTCCCGCTCCATACCGCCAGTACTCGGGCCCGGTCGCTACGGTCAACCTCGGTTTGTTCGGTGTGTTGATCTTGAACGGGCTGCCGGTCCCGTAGCTCCGCCACGGCCCGGCAAGCCCGCTCGACCGCTTCCTCCGCCGACCGCTCAACGTCGGCCGGCGGCTGCGCGAAAGGGCGCTCGTCAGTGATCGACTGGAACGGGTCGTCCGGATTCGGGGCCTGTCGGTACTGGGCGATCAGCTCTTCGGCTACGTCAGCTGCGTCGACTTGATCAACATCGTCGTCGGCGGTCAGGGTGGCGGTGTAGCAGTCACCGCACAACCCGTCCGTGGTGCGCACGGTGTGATCGACCGGGCCACACTCAACACACACCTTGCGAGCGGCGAGGGCGGCCTCGACCGCGGCGAGCTGGGCCGGAGTCGGAACCCGCTTCGGAGTCGCGAGGTCTTCCCGGTACAGCCAGGCGAACCGCTGATCGTGCTTCCACACGATCCGCCCGTACGGGTCCTGACCGCCCGGCGACAGCCCGGCCTCACGCAACTGCCGCCGGGTCAACAGCCCGTCCGGCGCCCAGCCGAACCGAAACGCCGGCAACCCGTCCTCGTCGACCCGGCCGGGCCAAGTCCGGCCGTCCCACAACTCGACGGCCTCCATGTCCGCGGTCATCGCTGATCACCCGCCTCGTCCTCGGCCGGCGGAACGACCACCAGGTGACGTTCCTGCTCGGTTGCCCAGGCGGTGTCGAAGTCGGTCGGACTGACGGGGGTCTCTCCGACCCGGCGGGTCGTCGATAGGGTCGGGGCGAACCGGTCGGTCGGCCGTAGGCTGGCCAGCCACGCGCGGAACCCGGCCCGGCCGGCCCGCCAGGAGATCTCGACCAGCCGCAGCCGACCAGCCTCGATCTCGCGGTTGAGCCGGGCTGCAGCTCGGGCGGCGCGCTTCTTCGCCCGGGCCGCCTGCTTCACGTCCCGCCGCTTCCACACCATCGGCAGCTTGCCCAGTGCGGGCGGCATCGCCCGGCCGATGATCACGACCTCGCCCTCAGCCAGTTGGGCCACCTGGGCATCGCTTAGGGTCTGCTGCCGCCGGCTCGTCGTGGAGAACCCGCGCGAGGAATGATCATGGGTGGCGACCTCGTGATCACGCTCACCGACCAACGTCGCGTACGCGGCAAGATCGCCATCGTCGCGGGCGCCGCCCATGATCATGAACATCGCCGCGTTGTTCAAGATCGTCGCCGCGCCCGTGTCGCCGTACCGGGCGCGGAGTTGCGCACGACCCTGAGCACCGATGTGGATGGTGATGTTCCGGCCACCCATGTCCGCAGTCCACCGATCTAGCGGGATCGGACAGATCAACGCCGCCTCATCCAAGACCAGCGTCAGCGGCGGGTCCAGCCGACCCGACCGCTGCTCCGAAGCTATCCGGCGCGCCTCCCTGGCAATGTGGGCCGTCAACGCGGTCACCAGTGGGGCCGTCAGCGAGTCCTCCGCGCCGAGCAGGTAGAGGGTGCCCTTCTCCGCCAGGAGCTTCTCCACGTCGATCGAATCGCCCGGCCGGGCAGCGTCCCGGGCGACATCACTGGTCAGCCAGGACAGTGCCGGGAGGATCGTGGTCGTGATCGACGAACGGGTCCGGTCGTTGTTGTCAAAGAACTGGACCGCCTGCGCCTCGAACGCCGGCGACGGCGACCGCCGCAGCTGCCGCAACACCAACTCCTTGAACTCGGTCGGGGCGGCCACCCACCGCTGCACGTCCAGCATGTCGAAACCGCCCAGGGCGGCGGCGTGCAGCATCGCCGCGAGCGCCTGCGCGCCCTGCCTCATCCAGAACTCACGATCCGCGTTCGAATCCGTTGACGGTCCGCCCGAGATCAGGTCTTCGGCCCGGTAGATCGCCACATGCGGCTCGCCGCACTCGGCCAGCGGGTCGAACGTCAACGTCGATTCCAACCTCGCCAGACCCGACGGGTTGAACACGTACAGCGGGCCGACCTTGCCGCGGACCAGCTCAGTGTTCTCGATCAGGTCTGTGCGGGTGCTCGTAGTGATCACCGCGCCCGGCGCGTCCAGGATCCGGCCAGCCAACTCCCCGGACTTGCCCATCCGCGGCCCGCCGAACCTCAACGTGACGTTCTCGATCGCCGACCACACCTTCTGCCGGCCGATCCTCGCCAGACACGTCCCCAACTCCGTCGCCGGAGTCTTGAACCAACGGACCCACCACGACACGTCCCGCAGCGACGGCCGCAGGATCTTCGCCTTCCGCCGCAACGTGAACACCGACGCCCGGCGCCACACGTCCCACCACGACGCCACACCGTCCTTACGAGCCGACCGACGCGCCAACCGACGCACCATCCCCTGCGACCCGAACGACCGCCGCAACAGATAGGTCACCGTGCCCGCGATGATCACCAGACCAGTGATCAACACCAACGGCGCGTAGTCCCGATGGGGCAGTCCCGGATGGGCCAGCCAGAACACACCCGCCAGCCCGAACCACAGCCCGGCCGACAAGATCCCGCCGGCGACCAGGCGCCAAAACACTAGGCAGAACGTGATCACGCACCCGGCGCCGACTGCGATCACCCAGCCACCTGCGGGCTGACCGGCCCGGGCCAGGAACATACCCACCATCGCCAGACCGAGCCCGACAAGCCCGACCCAGGGGACGACCCGGCCTTCCTTCTCCGTCGGCCGCCTCATCGCATACCACCAGCACCAGCACGCCGCAGCGACTGCGGCCCGTACGCCGTGCACGTGATCTTGACCGGCCCGAACGAACGCTCCACAAAGTAGCGACGGCCACCGAACTCCACACACGGCGCGTCACCCACGGCCGCGGCGACGTGATCAACAACGCGCCATCCGTGATATCCGGACGGAACCCGTGCCGACACGATCGGCAACGGCAGCTCCGGATGATCACAAACCCATGCCGTGAACTCGAGCATGCCCCGTACCCATGCCGCCCGATCCGCCGGTATCTCGTTCAACCTGGCCGCCAGGGGCCCCCGGGCCTCGGGCAACGCAGAGCGATCCGTCATGATTGAGGTCTCCGCTGCACTTAGCTGGGTAGTGGGAGAGCCGGCCCCGACTTGGTTGGCGCCTGGGCGGGGCCGGTCTCGATACATCCGCTTCATTGCGGACCACCGACCTTGGCGGTCCACTGTTCTGCCCAGTCGGCGACCTCGACGGGCTCCGCCATGGATGTGGCTGCGCTGAACAGCTGCTCCACCACAACGGTCGGCACGACGTACCGACCTTGTTCGCTTCCACGCCGCATTCGGACAGACGGGACGGCGCCCGTCCGGACAAGTCGGTACATGTGCTCCGGCGAGACGCTGCACAGAGCAGCAGCCTCGGCGACTGTCAGGCTCGGAACCCCCGCTGATCGCTTCCGTAGCGCGCTCTGCAGCGCGTGCTCACGAATCCGGTCACGCAGCTGACCGCGAAAGGCGGGTCCGCCCGGCCGTTCGGCACTGATCGTCATGTCTGCACCCTTCCTCAGGTATGGAGAATCTATGTCCTGATTCAAGCATAATATTCTTCACTGCTCAACTGGTGATTCTTGCCGTCATCCATGTCATGCTTGGCTCGTCGAAGATTCGATGCGCCACGAGCGCGGGAAAGGGTGCAGACATGAAGCTCACGGAGATTGCTCGCGACGCGGACGGCTGCAAGAACGGCAGCTGCCCCGCCGTCTACCTCGGCGAGGACCCCTCGGTGTTGGTCATACAGGGGAAGGTCCTGGACTCCGCCACAGCTGCTGAACTTGTTGGAGTCGCCGACGATGAACTCGCAGTGGCCATCCCTCGTCAGACCTTGCTGGCCGCAGTAGCGCGCCTCGAAGGTCGAGCATGAGCCGGCGAGTCAGCCTGAACAGCCCAGAGTTCGGCGAGCTCTTCGCACAGGTCCAGAAGTCGTGGTTCCGACTCGAGACACTGCAGCACTACGACGTCTCGGGCGAGCAAGAGCAGTTCGACGCATTCCAGGCCGGCGAATCGACAGTGCCGTACGACCCTGCGGACGAGGAGTGGTCAGCGATGGTGGCCGGCCACATCGCGGCCGGCCGTACGTTGCAGAGGGTGCACGTTGTCGTCGAGCCGCTCAGCCCGTACGTCCAGTACGAAGTTGCCTGGGGCTATCAGCCGTCGCTCAGTGCGGGCGAGGACATCCGCGTGATCCACTGCCAGCAAGGAACGTGGCCCGACAGTCTGCCGAAGGACCATGACTACTGGCTCCTCGACGATCAGCTGTGGGTGATGACGTACGACGACAAGGGTCGACCCTTGTACGCGGACAACGTCACGGATGAGGCCGAGGTTGCGCAACATCGTGCATGGCGCGATCGGGCACTCGACCTGTCGACGCCAGTAAGCGAATTCATCGCACGTACCGCTCAGCTTCGCGAGCGCGTACCAGCCTAGAAAGGACCAAGATCAACAGTGACCCCCAACCTCCGGGCCCGGTCCGCCCTCGGCGAGAAGCTCCGCAAGGCGCGCCTCGACGCCGGCCTGACCGGAAACGAGCTTGTCGCCAAGCTCGGCCCGGGTTGGGGGCAACCCAAGGTCTCCAAGCTGGAGACCGGGCGCCAGCTTCCAGCTGAAGATGATCTTGCTGCCTGGGCCAAGCTGACCGGCGCCAACGCAGGCGAACTCATCGCGCTGCTGAAGCGCGCCCGGCACGAGTACTCGACCTACAAGGCAATGTTCGCCGAAGACGGCGGCGTGGCCGCACTGCAGGACGCCGTCGCAGCTGCGGAGTATTCGGCGAAGGTCATCGCCAGCTACCAACCGCTCCTGATCCCCGGCTTCCTGCAGACAGCCGACTACGCTCGAGCACTCCTCAACCTGCCAGGCGGACCGATCGACTCCGGCGCCACCCCAGACGAGATCTCGCGCATGATCGCCTCGCGACTCCGGCGCGCCGCGATCCTGTACGAGCCCGGCCGCGAGGTCACCCTGCTCATCGGTGAGGGAGCCCTGCGGAATCGGTTCGCACCGGCGCCGGTGATGCGGGATCAGCTCGAGCACATCGCTCGCCTCGCAGAGGCGCTGACCACTGCGACGATCGGCGTCATCCCGTTCGATCGTCAGCTTCCCGTCCTGTTGTTCAACGGCTGGGATCTCACCGACGACATCGTTTCGATCGAGACACCCCTCGGCGACCTAGATATCTCCGACCCCGCAGATGTGGCCAGGTACAACGAGTATCTGAAACGCCTTCTCGATGTGGCCGCGACAGGCCCAGACGCCGCTCGGATCTGCCGAGAGACCGCCGCACTGTTCGAGTAGCGGTAGTCCAGAACCAGCAGGCTTTGCCTCGATCGCGATCCGGCGACCTACCTCCGACTGCTGAACCTGGCTCTCTCTTGGCCAATCAATGGCCGCGCCTGTCCATTTGCAGCCTGCCGCGCCGCCAATGCCTCACGCCTCGTTGCGTAGGTTGCCATCAGTCGTGTCGCGCGGAGCCCGCAACGCCCGCTCAAGTGCACGCGCACCGGCTTGTTGCGCTGCCTTCTTCGCCACAGCCTCGGCCTCGCGCTGCCGACGCGCACGATCACCCTCAGCGCGTTGGTTCAGGTCTATCAACATCGGCGTTGCCATCGCTGCCACCCTTCCGATCTTCGACCATCTCTGATACTACATCTCGCACTGTCTGTCGCAGAGCCCATGTGGGATTGCGATCGCGATCGAAATAGTGCTTCCGCTTGACCCAGACGAAGCCATCGCCCTTCGAGATCACCGCCACGTCCGTGGCGCCACCAACTGTCTCCTGGCGGTTCAGGCTTACACGATTTCGCAGTGAGGTTAACTCAACCAGATTCTCGGCCAAGTCAGCAATCTCGCCCTTGGAAAGAAAAGAGGCACTGGCCTCGATTGGATCCATTCTGGGCTTATGGTACTGGTCGTTCATGAAATCACCGAACTCGCTCCACGAGGCTTTCATGTACTCACTGGTCTTTCGTTTGAACTCTCTCAATTCCTCTGGTTTTGCTTTCGGAAAACCATCCTTGACTATTTGAGAGATGTTAGCAGAGAGACCATCTGACCAGGTCCGCCAAAAAGAACTAATCCCCGCAGAGACCTCGGGGTCGACGCCCTGCAGGAACATAATCGCCTCACCGGTCTGGGCGAACGGCTTAATTATGGCGGGCCTGTCGATATCAACTCGCTCATGATCAGGGTCGATTGAGCGAAGGACACCGTCGACCATTCCCGTGACTGTCACATGGTGCATCGACGGAAACACCTCATCGTCGCCAAATCCTGCCACAACAAGACCCGACCAGGGACCGCGCGGGGGCGCACTCTCCCGCAGCAGGACGCAAATCCCTAACCGTGCCAGCAACTCTCGCTGAGGCGCGGAGAGCGATGTGTCACACACTTTCGTCGGGACCATCTGCATCAGGCTGGACCGCAGGCCCGACCACAGTTCTCCCTCATCGATCTCAGACGCCCAGGCTTTTCTTGGCTCTTGTGACCACGCGTTGAGCGCGGCCTCAAAGGCGTTCTTGAGTGCCTCGCGACGTTGTAGCTTGCCTTGAATCTGGTGGAAGTCCGAGTCGGAGTTTGGCAAGATTCCTAACACGATCGTGTTTACTGCCAGAAGCGTTGCGACCTTGCGCTGATTATCAGACAGATGGGACCTGAGCTTGCGACCAACGAACTCGAGGAAATCATTGGCATAGTCCGCCAGACCCTCTCGCCTCAATGAAGGAAATTCCTCGCGATAGAGCTTGACGAGGGTTTCCCATGGGACGCCAGCAAGATCGGCGTTGTTATAGACCATGAGCCCAATTGGACGCCCTCGCCGAAGCTCGAAGAGCTTGTTCGCATTCGCATAGATCTTGGCGATCTGGTACGCGTCTCCATTCCGCATGGAAATCGTGACAGCACTGTCACTGGCTAACGCAACACCACTCTTGTTCAAAATTGCAATCTCAGTTGTCATATCGCCTCTGCCCCCAGAGAGCCCGTAGCCAGTCCAACCTCAGGCGAAGTTTGGTGATCCTCAGTTTCGAGCAAAGCTCGGCGACACGTCGCGCGCTGCGCCCAGCGTGTCCAGATCGTTACTTGGAGCGGCCCCTCTTCGGACCAGTACTCGGAACCCTACTCGGTGAGTCGAGGGCGCCGCCTGCAGACCAAGGCGCCCGCTTCACTCCACCCGTGAACCACTCCGCTCCGACCTCCGTTCGCACCCAATATGACCTCACCCGGCCGCCGGATGCGCCGAGACATGGCAGAAGTTGCGCCAGCCGCAGGATTCGAGCGTGGCTCGATGGATCGACCTGGATGGGGTGTCGACCCGCCTGGTGAATCGAGGCTGTGTGGTTCAGGCTGTTAGACTCGGTGTGTGAGCCCGCCTCCTGATGGGGGGTGGGAAGCCGTGAGGTCGGAACCCCCGCCGGAATGACGGGACCCGGCCTTCGCGCATTTCTGGACAGGTTAGCTGGCGTCGACGTAGATTTCGGTCAGCCGCGGTCGGACTAGCCCGATCCACTCGTTCGCACCTCCACGGCCCGCCGCGACGATGCCGGCAAGGATGTCGGAGACCCAGAGCATCGGCTCTTCCACTGGTCGGGCAGGCTCGACACGGATCCGCTTGCTGATCGATCCTTGACCACGGAGAGCCTCGACAAGGTGGAGATCTCGCTGGTTCAGACGCTCCGTGCGGGCCTCGATCCACACCTGGCCGACGTCGAACTGGTCCAGTTCGTGAAGTAGCCGCTGAAGGCACTTCCGGCGCGCTCGTTCCTGCCGCGTCCGCTGCAGCGGCGATCCGACGATGACGATGGACGCAAGATCGAACCCAGCAACTGCTGTCGCCAGGACGCCGCGGCGGCGCTGGTCCTCGGTGTGCCAGTGAAGGCGTGACTGGCGCCCGATCCGCAGTGATCGAAGCCTCTCTCGGAACGGCTCGCATCCCTCAGGGTCACCGAGAACCGCTGCCAGGATGTAGTCACCTCCGCCAGCAGCTTCTCGGATTGATTCGTCGACCCAAGCGTTCAGACCCGCCGCTTCGATTGAGGCGGAGGTGTTGCGGGTGTTCACTCCTTGCTGCTCAGGCGTCTTGCAGACAGCGGCAGGGACATCTTGGTGGCCAGCACATCGGCGGCCTTCTTGTCCGCCGCCGTGCTCCAGGCCGTATAGACCTTCAGCGTGGTACTGCCGCCGTCGCCATGGCCCAGGCGCCCAGAGACCGTGCGCAGGTCAACTCCCGAGGTGAGCAGTTCGGTGGCGTTGTAGTGCCGCATCGCGTGGGGGTGACTGTCGATGCCGAGTTTGGCGCACATTCTGGCGTAGCGGTGGGTTACAGCGTCCGGATTGCGCGGCGCGGAATGGTCTGGCTTGGCAGAGAAGACGTACGCCTCCGGGTTGATCGTCATCGCCGCGTCGGCGGGTACGCCCTGCAGGAACCTCATCTCTTGTTCGAACCGCTCTCGGTGAGCGGTCAACAGCTCTACGGTCAGGCTGTCGAGGCCAAGGCGCCTATTCTGATGGGTTTTGGTCTGCTTGAGCGACTTCTTGCCCGCACGATGGGTAAAACCGCGCCGATACTCAACGACGCCGTTGTGCAGGTCAAGATCACGCCACTGAAGAGCCACGATCTCGCCGCGGCGCGGCGCCGTGATCATGAGGAGCCAGACGAGTGTGCCCCATTCCAGATCGCCTCGCTCCCAGGCAGCGTTCACGATTCGGGCCGCGTCTGCCGCCGATGGCGGTTCAGGGTTGGGCGTCGGACGGCGGGGAGCTTCGGCGCCCTCCATCGGATTCCAGGGGACCCATTTCCAACGTACGGCGGCCGTCATAGCGCCCGACAGGATCCAGTGCAGTTGCCGCATGGTCGACTGCGCCATCGGCAAGCACACATGGGGCTTGCACTCGATGACCTCGCAGCCCCTCTCTTCGCAGTCGTGGGTCTCGCCAACCTTGGGTCGGCCGGGCCGGCGATGGTGTCGGACGGTGCGGCACTCGTGCGGGAGGTGTGTTCGGTGATCAACTTCGATCTTGCCCCCGCAGCGGCGACGACACTTCCGCAGCTCGGCATAGAACCGTTCGAGGACGAGCGAGTCAACCTTCGCGATCTGCACGTCGCCCAGCGCCGGCTTGATCACTGTGGCGGAGAGGTTCCGATAGCCATCGATCGTGGTCTCTTCGGCGTCGTGTACCTCGAGCCAGGAGTCCAGCAGGTGGCCCAGCGATGCCTTGGTCGGCGTCGATCGCTGCTGGTCAACGGCGGCGAGCAGCTTGGTCTTGATCTTCTCGACCTCGGCCGCGTCGGTCGTCGACTCGGAGAGGTAGCGGTCCTCACCTGTGAGGGGATCGACACCGGCATAGACCCGGATCTGGTGAGAATTGCCCCGCTTCCTGACGGAGGCTCGTACGCGTTCTCGCACCATGATTCGGAGTCTAACCATGGACACTGACATGGACAGGGCGAGCAGAGCCTCGCGGTGTTCGATTACCGGTGATGTTCCCGGCCCTGGTCAAGCCCTGTTTTGTGTGGCGCGCCCGGCAGGATTCGAACCTGCAACCTTCTGATCCGTAGTCAGATGCTCTATCCGTTGAGCCACGGGCGCTCGATCGTCGCGTACGACGGCCGACGCCTGAGTTTAGCGTCGGGGAGGCCGGGGCTCAAACCCGTTGCCGCTCGGCAACGTGGCGGCCACCTCCCGGACACCTGGCGGTACGGTCCGGCTGCGATGCTCGGCCGGCGCAGGGGGCGCAGGTGAGATCGCAGGGGGATCGTCGTCGATGAAGCATCGCACGTTGTCCGGAAAGCTCGCGGCCGGATGGCTGGTGGTGGCCCTCGCGGCCGCCGGTACGGCCGCGCCGGAGATCGCATCGGCCGCGGGTGAGGTGTCGTTCCAGCGGACGGCGACCTACCCGGTCTACCTCAACAACGGTGACGATCCGTCGGTCGAGACCGTCGCCGAGATCTCGGCGGTCAGCGAGGACGAGAACACGCTGATCTACACCGACGCGGTGGCGCGGCAGATCGGGTTCCTCGACATCACCGATCCGCACGCACCGCAGGGGCTCGGCACGTTGTCGCTGACCGAGCTCGGCGACGCGGAGGACGAGCCGACGTCGGTCGCCGTGGTCGGGGAGTACGTCCTCGTGGTGGTCAACACCAGCCCCTCCTTCACCGAGCCGTCCGGCCGGCTGGACGTGATCAGGATCGCCGACCGGTCCCGGGTCCGCAGCATCGAGTTGCCGGGGCAGCCGGACTCGATCGCGATCGCGCCGGACGGGTCGACGGCGGCCATCGCGATCGAGAACGAGCGGGACGAGGAGGCCGGTGACGGCGGGCTGCCGCAGCAGCCCGGCGGCATGATCAGCTTCCTGCGCCTCGCCCCGACCGGGCCGGCCCGCTGGTCGCTGCGGACGGTCGAGTTCGCCGATCAGCTCGCCGGCGTCCCGGGCCTCAACACCCCGCAGGATCCGGAGCCGGAGTACGTCGCGTACGCGCCCGACTCGGGCACGGTGGCCCTGACACTCCAGGAGAACAACGGGATCGCGCTGTTCGATCCCCGCCGCGGGAAGTTGATCAAGGCCTTCACCGCCGGCACAGTGACGATCTCCGGGGTCGACACCGAGGAAGATGATCAGATCGATCCGACCGGAACGATCACCGACGTCCCGCGGGAGCCGGACGCGATCGCCTGGGTCGATGATCATCATGTCGCCACGGCCAACGAGGGCGACTGGAAGGGCGGCAGCCGCGGCTGGACGATCTTCGACACCCGAACCGGCCGGCCGGTCTGGGACGCCGGCAACAGCTACGAGCAGCTGGCGATCGCGAACGGGCTCTACCCGGAGGACCGGTCGGAGAACAAGGGCACCGAGCCGGAGGGGCTCGCGGTCGCGGAGTTCGACGGGACGCGGTACGGGTTCGTCGCCGCGGAGCGGGCCAACTTCGTTGCCGTGTACGACCTCGCCGACCCGGCCGCGCCGAGGTATCTGCAGACGCTGCCGACCACCAACGGGCCGGAGGGCATCCTGCCGATCCCGGGCCGGGGTCTGCTCGCGGTGTCCAGCGAGACCGACGACCCGGAGGCACGGGTCCGCGCCGGCGTCAACCTTTTCCAGCTGGGCCAGCGCAAGCCGGCCTTCCCGACCATCCATTCGACCGGCGACCGGCCGATCCCGTGGGGTGCCCTCGGCGCGCTGAGCCGCGACGTGGACGACCCGGGCCGGCTCTACACGGTGACCGACGCCGCGTACCGGCCGACCCGGATCCTCGGCATCGACGCGACCGCGACGCCGGCGGTGATCGACTCCGCGCTGGTGATCACCAAGGACGGGCAGCCCTACCCGGTCGACGCCGAGGGCATCGCGCAGCGTCCGGACGGCAGCTTCTGGATCGCGGCCGAGGGCGGGACCGGACCCGAGAACGCGTTGATCAAGGTCGCCGCCGACGGCGCCGTCCAGGAAGAGATCCGGCTGCCGGAGGACGTGGCGGCGAAGGTCAAGAGCCAGGGCTTCGAGGGTGTCGCGGCACACGCGGTCGACGGTGTCGAGCAGGTGTACGTCGCGCTGCAGCGCCACTTGGACGGCGACCCGGAGGACACGGCTCGGATCGGGCGCTACACCCCGTCCACCGGGCAGTGGGCCTGGTTCGGCTATCCGCTGGAACGCACCAGCGCCGACGGTGACTGGATCGGGCTCAGCGAGTTGACCCTCGTCGATGATCATCGGCTGGCGCTGATCGAACGGGACAAGCTGAACGGGCCGGACGCGGCGATCAAGCGGGTCACCCTGATCACCGTTCCGGATCAGCCGGCCGCCACCGGCCTGACGACGCTCGCCAAGCAGACGGCCGTCGACGTCCTGCCGCTGCTGCGCGAGACCAACGGCTGGACGCAGGAAAAGCTCGAGGGGCTCGGCATCGCCGGCGACGGCCAGGTGTACGCGATCACCGACAACGACGGCGTCGACGACGCGACCGGGGAGACAGTGTTCCTGCGGCTCGGTGACTCCGAGAAGATCTTCGGTCCCGATCCCACCCCGTCCGCCACTCCGAACCCGTCCGGCAGTCCGACCCCGCCGGTCACCCCGACGCCATCGGGCACCGCCTCGAAATCCCCGACGCCCTCGGCCGGCCCGACCCCGCCGTCGGGTTCGCCGACTCCGGCCGAGCCGCCCGTCGCCACAGCGACGCCGAGCCCGGGCCGTACCGAGCCCTCGGACGACACCAGCGCTCCCCCGGCCGGCGGCAACCCGGGTGGCGACGGAGCGTTGCCGGAGACCGGCGCGTCGGCGCCATTGCCGCTGCTTTCGGCGACGGTGGCACTGCTCGGCGGCGGTGCGCTGATGATCATGGTCCGGCGACGGTCGGCCGGCTGAGCCATCCGTGCCCTGAGCTTGTCGAAGGGCCAGGTCCCCTGTGGCTCGGCCCTTCGACAGGGTCAGGGCACGGTTCCAGGGTCCCGGCGGGTTAGGGTTCGGCAATCGATCTTGATCTTGACCGGATCGCCCGCGCGGCGCGCGAGCTGGACCCGGTGTTCCGGAACACCCCGCAGTTCGTCGAAGAGCAGCTCGCGGCCGCGCTCGGCCGGCCGGTGTTGATCAAACTCGAGACCGCGAACCCGATCCGCAGCTTCAAGGGCCGCGGCGCGGACACGATGCTGGCAACCCTGCCAGCGGGTACGCCGGTCGTCTGCGCCTCGTCGGGCAACTTCGGCCAGGCCGTGGCGTACGCGGGCCGGAAGCGCGGCCTGCCGGTCGAGGTGTTCGTCCCGTACGAGCTCAATCCGGACAAGCGGCGCCGGATGGAGACGTTCGGCGCCCGGCTCACCCCGGCCGGAACGGGCAGTGCCGAGGCCCGGCTCGCCGCCGCCGAGCAGGCGGCCGCGCGGCCGGGCACGGTGTTCATCGAGGACGGCCGGCAGCCGGAGATCGCCGAAGGCGCCGGGACGATCGGGGTCGAGCTCTCCGACCAGGAGTTCGACACGATCGTGTTGCCGGTCGGCGACGGCGCGTTGATCACCGGCGTCGCTCGCTGGCTGAAGGAGCACCGGCCCGAGGTACGGGTGGTCGGCGTCTGCGCCACCGGCAGCCCGGCGATGATCCGCAGCGCCGAGGCCGGCGCTCCGGTGACGGTTCCCGCCGCAACGATCGCCGACGGGATCGCCGTCAGCCGCCCGATCGAGGAAGCCGTCACCCGGGTGCGCGCACTGGTCGACGAGTTCGTCCTGGTCGACGACGCCGCGTTGCTGGACGCCATGGAACTGATCCTGCACTGTGTCGGAATCCTGCCGGAGCCGGCCGGCGCGGCCGGCATCGCCGCGATCGCGGCGAGGAAGGTCGGCGGGGATCGGCCGGCCACGGTGATCACCGGCGCGAATCCGAGCCCGGCGGTCGCGGCGGCCGTCGCGACCCGGCTGAGCACGGTCGGCAACGGCCCCTGAGCCCTTCGACAGGCTCAGGGCACGAGGCCCGAGGGTGTCCGTCTCGCGAACATCAGCGTCCGGCCCGAGTCTTCCCCGGCGGAGTCCCCGGTTCCTACATTGGTGGTCGTACGAACCCCTGACGAGGAGCCTCGATGACGACCCTGACCACTCCCACCCGCGATCTTGATCAACTGGCGGCCGACCACGCCCGGGACGGCTTCGTCCTGGTCAAGGGCCTGCTGAGCAAGGAGGAAGCGGCCGACTACCGGGCCCGGAGCCACGAGCTGATCGAACGGCTGAACCGGAACGACGATCCCACCTGGGCCTCGGCGGCCGACGTCGCGATGGGCCAGGCGACCAGCCTGCGCCACGTCCACGACGCCCAGTTCTACGACGCCGCGTTCGGACGGCTGTTGCTCGACCCTCGGTTCACCGAGGTCGCCGGCGCGGTGCTCGGCACGCCGAACGTCCAACTGCACCACACCAAGCTGTTCATCAAGCCGCCGGAGAACGGCTCGCCGTTCCCGCTGCACCAAGATCATCCGTTCTTCCCGCACAAGTACCACCGGGTCGGCGCGGCGATCTTCCATTTCGATGACGCCCCGGACGAGAAGGGCTGCGTCCGGGTCATCCCGGGCAGCCATACGTCCGGCCCGCGCGAGCACAGCGCGGAGGGCAGCTTCCACCTGACCGACGTGCCGTTCAGCGACGCGGTGCCGCAGCCGGCCGAGGCCGGCGACGTGCTGTTCTTCAGCTACCTGACGGTGCACGGCTCCGGCATCAACACCTCCGACGAGGCCCGGACGACCTGGCTGATCCAGTACCGGGATCCGGCCGATCCGCCGCTCACCGACCAGCACTCCGGCTCGCTCGGCCAGGGCATGATCTTGGCCGGGGTCGACCCGACCAACCGCAATCCGCAATGATCAGTTCCCGATGAGTCTCGACGACGTCGCCGGTTCGAGCAGCTTCGTGCGCCTGCACGGGCTGCTCGACCGGTGCGTCGTCGACACCTACGCCAGCGACTTCGTCAGCTGGGGCTTCTACGAGCCACGCTACTGGCGCAACTACGCCCACACGCATTCGTACTACGAGGTGTGCCTGACCTACGCGGGCCGCGGCACCTTCACCATCGACGGAGACCTTCACCAGGTCGAGACCGGTTCCGTCTTCATCGCGCGGCCGGGCCAGGTGCACGAGATCATCTCGAACCGTCGCGACCCGCTCGGCATCGCCTTCTGGGGTTTCACGCTCGCGCCCGGCCGGGGCTCGGCCCCGTCGCGACCCGGCTGGTGGCGCGGTCTGCTCGATCCCAACCAGCCGGTGCTGTCGTACCGGCTCGGCCGGCTCCCCGCGACGGTCAGAGCCCTGGCCGACGAGGCCGACCAGCCCCGGTCGGGCCAGGCCGGAATGCTCACCGGCCTCGGCGCGGCCCTCGTGATCGAGACCGCGCGGGCCTTCGCCGACGAAGACGATCTTGCGTTGGCGACCCGGCCGGTGGACCGGCGATCGGTCACCGTCGCGGCCATGGAGCGTTATCTGCTGGACAATCTGGCCCGGCCGCTGCTGGTCCGCGACGTCGCGGCCGTCGTCCACCTGTCCGAGCGGCACGCCGAGCGGCTCTTCCAGACCCAGACCGGGGAATCGCTGATGGCGGCCCTGCGCCGGCTCCGCCTGGAGCGGGCCGCCCGGCTGCTGCTGGAGTCGACCGACCCGGTCACCGAGGTCGCCCGCCGCTGCGGCTACCCGGAGGTGCGGCCGTTCAGCACCGCCTTCCGCCGCCGGTACGGGCAGCCGCCGACGCGGTTCCGGCAGACCGGCGGGACCTTCCATCTGCAGTCCCGTTGACTCTGGACTAGACCAGGCCTACGATCTCCGTACCCGAGTGCGGCCACGGCCGCGCGTCGAGCCGACCGGGAACGGAGTTGATCATGATCAGCAGGCGAGTGCTGCTCGCGGCCGCCGGCGCCGGAGCGCTCGGCGCCTCACTTCCCTTGGCCGGCTGCGGTACGTCCTGGGACGACGCGGAGTCGATCAGCGTCTACAGCTGGCGCCAGGAGGACACCGACGGCTACACGAAGCTGTTCGCCGCCTTCTCCGAGGCAAATCCCGGCCTCGCCGTGAAGTTCGAGCCGTTCAACTCCACCGACTACGACCAGATCCTCGCCACGGCGATGAAGACGGGCGACACCCTGGACGTGATCCAGCTCCGGCCCTACGCAGCCGGCCGCGAGATCATCGACGGCGGCTCGCTCGCCGCACTGGATGATCTTCCCGGACTGTCCGGCTTCAGCAAGGCCGATCTCGCCGCGGTCAGTGGCTCCGACGGCAAGGTGTACGGGGTGCCGCTCGCTCTCAACGCCCTGATCACGCTCTACAACGTCGACCTGTTCGCCGACCATGATCTTGACGAGCCGAAGACCTGGCCCGAGTTCCTGGACGCCTGCCAGAAGCTGAAGTCAGCCGGGATCGTGCCGATCGCCCAATCCGGCAAGGCCGCCTATCTGTTGTCCATCCTGCACGCCGCGGTCTCCTCGTCCGTGCTCAGCGATGCGTTCGTCGAGTCGGCGCGGGCCGGCACCGCGGACTTCACCGGGCCCGAGTTCCGCCAGTCGGTGCAGCGGGTGCTCGACCTCGAGCCGTACCTGCCGGACAGCTTCATCGGCATGGCCGACGACGAGGCCCGGGCCATGTTCGCCCAGGGCGAGGCCGCGATGTACATCAACGGCGACTACCGGATCAAGCCCCTGCAGGAGCTCAACGCCGACCTCAGGATCGGCTTCCTGCCCAGCCTGCCCGACAGCGGCGCCGGTTCCCGCTTGTGCACGTTCGTCGACGGTGCGTACGCGGTGATGGCCGACTCGAAGCATCTCGACGACGCCCGCACTCTGCTGGCCTACCTGGCCTCGCCGGCGTTCGGGACCGCGTTCGGTCAGGAGTTCTCCCGGCTCAGCCCGGTGCCGGGCTTCCAGCCCGAGGACGACCTGCACGTACGGCTCGCCGAGGCGATCAAGACCTCCGCGGCACCGAACCTGCTGATCGAGATCGGCGGCGGCCAGCCCGACGTCAAGGCCGAGTTCGAGAACGCCCTGCAGGGGGTGCTGGGCGGCCAGCTGACCGCCGACGAACTGTTCACCAAGACCCAGGACGCCTACCGCGGCTCGAGGTCCTGATGGCGAAGGCGACCCACCGGCGGGGTCGCGGCGGCCCGGCCCGGGTCACTCCCCTGGTCCATCTGTTCGCCCTGCCCGCACTCGCGGTCTACGGACTGTTCGTGCTCTACCCGATCCTGACCACGCTGCTGAACAGCTTCTTCGCCTTCCGTGGTCTGCAGCGCGGCGCCTGGGTCGGCCTGGACAACTTCGCCACCCTGTTCACCACAGCGCCGCTGAACGAGCGAGTGATCAACGCGGTCGGCAACAACCTGATCATGTTCGCCGGCTCCATGATCATCACGTTCGCCGCCTTCGTCGTCGCTGCCCTGCTGCATCAGCTGACCGTCGGCCGCGAGTTCTTCAAGGCGGCATTCTTCCTGCCCCGGCTGCTGTCGCTGATCGTCGTCGGCTTCCTCTGGCAGTTGATCTTGAGCCCGCGGTCCGGTGCCCTGAACGCCTTCCTCGGCGCGATCGGGCTGCCCGGCCACGCCTGGCTCGGCACGCCGGACTCGGCGCTGGCCTCGGTGATCGCCGTCGGCGCCTGGCACAGCATCGGGTTCTCGATCCTGGTCTTCCTGGCCGCCATCCAGGCCATCCCGGCCAACCTGTTCGAGGCCGCCCGCCTGGACGGCGCCGGCGTGGTCCGCACCCTGTTCTCGATCACGCTGCCGCTGACCCGGTCGGCCTGGATGATCCTCACCGTGCTGGCGTTCATCGGGGCGTTCGAGACGTTCGACCTGGTGTACGCGATGCAGGGAGTCACCGGCGCGCCGTACTACGGCACCGACACGCTCGGCCTGTTGTTCTACCGACTCGCGTTCGGCGGCGAGGGCGGCACGGCCGCGGTCGGTCTCGGGTCGGCACTCGCCCTGTCCATGTTGCTGGTGATGTCGGCCGCCGCCGTGCTGACCCTGCGCCTGTTCCGGCCGGCCAAGGACTGATCGTGACGACCACCCTGACCCCGCCCCGCACCGGCCCCGTCGTGCCGGCGACCCGCCGACGGCGCCCGGCCGAGCTGGGCCGGCTCGCCGGCTACGCGTTCCTGATCGTCTTCGCCGCCGTCCAGTTGGCGCCGGTCCTGCTGATGATCGTCAACTCGGTCAAGTCGGACCTGGAGGTGCTGAACAACCCGGTCGGCTGGCCGGCGGAGTTCCGCTTCGCCAACTACGCCGAGATCTGGGACCGGGCGAACTTCGGCCGCTACCTGGGCAATTCCGTCGTCGTCACGCTGATCACGGTGGCCACGCTGCTGGTGATCGCGTCGATGGTCGCGTTCTACCTGGCCCGGTTCGACTTCCGCTGGAACCGGGCCCTGCTGGTGCTGTTCCTGCTCGGCCTGATGGTGCCGCTACGGCTGGCGGTGATCCCGATCTTCGGCCTGATGAAGGATCTCGGGTTGCTGGACTCGCTGACCGGCCTGATCCTGATCCAGGTCGCCGAACGG
Organism: Microlunatus sp. YIM B11417; assembly: GCF_059617205.1. Lineage (NCBI taxonomy): Bacteria > Bacillati > Actinomycetota > Actinomycetes > Propionibacteriales > Propionibacteriaceae > Microlunatus > Microlunatus sp. YIM B11417. Next base: position 129,471 of record NZ_JCAMPJ010000002.1, on the reverse strand, counting down.
CTCTCGTTCGCGATCTTCGTCCTGTACGGGTTCGCGCTCTCGGTGCCGCGGGAGATCGAGGAGGCGGCTCTGGTCGACGGCGCCGGCTGGGGCAGCATCTTCCTCCGGATCTTCCTGCCGCTGATGCGGCCGGCCCTGGGCACGGTGGCGATCGTCTCCTCGGTCAGCGTCTGGAACGAGTTCTTCTTCCCCCTGGTCCTGATCCGCAGCGAGGAGCACCGGACGTTGCCCCTCGGTCTTGCCACGGTCATGGCCGAGTTCCGTACCGAATGGGCCTTGTTGTTCGCGGGCCTGACGATCGCCGTGATCCCGGTGGTCGTGATCTTCGTCCTGATGGCCCGACAGTTCATCGACGGCATGACCGAGGGGACCCGTTGACCGCGCACCGACCGGACCGAGTGATCAGCTTCGACCTGGACGGGACCTTGATCAACGGTCCGTTCGCCCGGGTGCTGACCGACCTCGGGGACGAGCTGGACCGCCGCCACGCCACGGCCGGAGCGAAGCGGGAGATCCTCCGCCGGCACGAGCAGTTGCTCGCCACCGATCTGCTCGGGGCCTACGACTGGCAGGCGATCGTCGACGGCTACATCGGCGAACTGGATGTCGCGGCGCCGTTCGACCTGCTGGAGCGGCTGGAGCGGTACGCGACCGACGGCTCGACCCGGATCCTGCACGACGACACGATCGCCCTGCTCGGCACGCTGCGCGACCAGGGTTGGCGGGTGATCATCCTGACCAACGGCTGGCGCCGCTACCAGGAACCGATCCTGCGGCACAGCGGCCTGCTCGCTGCCGTCGACCTGATCATCACCAGCGACGACGTCGGCCGGGCCAAGCCCGCGGCGATCACGTTCGCCGCGGCCCGCGGCGAGGCGAGGACCTACGTCCACGTCGGCGACCGGATCGATCACGACGTGATCGGCGGCAAGGCGGCCGGCGCCCGGACCGTGCTGCTGCGGACCGACGTCCCGGCCGATCCGGACGCGTTCGACGACTACCTGGTCGCGCGGGCGGTGGCGGACGGAGCCCCGAGTTCCGACCTCGCCGCGATCACGCCGGATCTGATCACGGCTCGGCTGGCCGACCTGGTGTCCTGGATCGACCCTCGTCGTTGATCAACTCGACGAAGCGCAGGGCCGGCGCGTGGTCCGGTCGCCACAGCACGGCCACGCGCCAGGCGGCCGCCGGGTCCATGATCGGGAACAACCGGACCCCGTCGGGCGCGATGCCGCGACCGCTCGCCGGGACCAACGCCGCGCCGACCCCGGCCGCGACCAGGGCCAGCACGGTCTGCAGATCGTCCGCCTCCTGAATCACGCTCAGGCCGAGACCCCACCCGAGCCCGAGCCGTTCGATCTGCCCGGCCAGGCCGGGGCCACGGTCGGGCGTCAGGCCCACCAACGGGCGTCCGGCCAGCCAGTCCCGCGGCTCGGAACGGTCCGGTGGGTCGGCGTCGGGGCCGATCGCGATGGCGAGCCGGTCCGTGCCGACGATCCGGTACGGCCGCGGCACCGACGCGTCCAGCCGGACGAAGCCGACCTGCAGCCGATCATCGCGGAGCCGTTCCCGTTGCACCGTCGACGGAAGGTCGTCCAGCCTGACCTCGACCTCGGGATACCGCCGCCGGAACGCGGCGACGACCCGGGGCGCGAACTCGATGCTGGACAGCCCGAACCCGATCGCGAGCCGGCCCAGCTCGCCCCGCGCCAACCGTTCCGCGCGACGGCTGAAGGCGTCCGCCCGGAGCACCAGGTCACGCGCCTCCGGCAGCAGAGCATGCCCGAACTCGGTCAGCCCGGCCCCGTGCCGGCCGCGCCGGAAGAGCGTCCCGCCGACCTGGCGTTCCAGGCTCTGCAGCTGCTTGGTCAGCGCCGGTTGGCTGATCATCAGCCGCTGCGCCGCGACCCCGATCGCGCCGACCTCCGCCACGGCCAGGAACGCGCGGAGCAGCCGTACATCCATTCCGACAGGTTATGCGTGAGCGACGAGGATTCATTGGACAGCGGACTCGGATCCGCGGTCTGCTGGACGGGTGAACCTCCTGCGCACCGGGGCCGTCCAGTTCCAGGCCCGGCCCGACGACAAGGCCGGCAATCTCGCGTTGATCACCACCTACACCGAGCGGGCTGCCGCAACCGGAGTGCAACTGCTGGCGTTCCCGGAGATGTGCCTGGTCGGCTACTGGCACCTGCGGCGCCAGTCGCCGACCCGGCTGCGGGAGCTCGCCGAACCGCTCGACGGACCGTCGGTCGGCGCCGTTCGCGACCTCGCCGCGCGACACGGGATCGCCGTCGGCGTCGGCTTCCTGGAGGCGGCGGATGATCAGCTGTTCAACGCGTATGCGGTGTGCCTGCCCGACGGACAGGTGCACCGACACCGCAAGCTGCACGCCTTCGAGCACGAGGCGATCTCCAGCGGCGAGGACTTCACCGTCTTCGACACACCGTGGGGCGTCAAGGCCGGGATCCTGATCTGCTGGGACAACAATCTGGTCGAGAACGTCCGGGCCACGGCCCTGCTCGGCGCTTCCGTCCTGATCGCGCCGCACCAGACCGGCGGCACCCGATCCCGCAGCCCGTACGCCACGAAGCCGATTCCCCTGGAACTCTGGGAGAACCGGCGGACCGATCCGGACGCGATCGAAGCGGAGTTCCGCGGGCCGAACGGGCGCGCGTGGTTGTTGCGCTGGTTGCCGGCCCGGGCCCATGACAACGGGCTCTTCGTGATCTTCAGCAACGGAGTCGGCCGCGACGACGACGAGGTGCGGACCGGCAACGCCATGATCATCGACCCGTACGGCCGGATCATCGCCGAGACGTGGGCCGCCCGGGACGAGCTGGTGACCGCTGATCTTGATCTCGACCTGCTGCCGTTGAGCACCGGCCGCCGTTGGCTGAAGGGCCGGCGCCCGGAGCTGTACGGCGTGCTGACCCGCAGGTTCGGTGACGAACGGGATCCGCGGACCGCCCGGTTCTCCGAGGAGCCGGTGCGCCTCGACCCGACATGATCACCGGGTCCCGCCGGACGGCGGGTCACGCCCCGAGATCGGTGTGCAGAACGACCTCGTAGCGGTCGGCCCGGTAGACCGAGCGGCCGGATTCGATCACCGCGCCGTCGCCGTCGTGGCTGACGCCCAGGATCTCGAACGCGGCGACGCCCGGCGGAACCTCCAGCAGCTCCGCGTCCGCCTCGTCGACGAGGCTCGCCCTGATCCGCTGCTCGTGCTTGGCGGCCCGGACACCCCAGCGTCGCTCCAGCACGCCGTGCAACGAACCATGATCGAGTTCCAGCCGTTCGATCCCGGGGAACCGTTCCACGGCGAGCTGGGACCGGATCACCGCCATCGGCACGTCGTCGGCGGTACGCAGCCGGACCAGGTCCAGATAGCGCGCACCGGGCTCGATGCCGAGGGCCGTCGCGATCGCCCGGCTCGCCTTCCGGACCCGGGAACTGATCTTGCGCCCGCCGGGGACCAGCCCGCGGGACTGCATGTCCTCGTCATAGGAGGCCAGGTGCCGGGTGTGCACGAAGCGCGGCTGGCTGGCGAACGTGCCGCGGCGCGGGATCCGCTCGGCCAGGCCCTGCTCGACCAGCTTGTCCACCGCTTCGCGCGCCGTCATCCGGGCGATCCCGAAGTGCTCGGCGATCATCCGTTCCGAGGGCAGTTCGGCACCCTGCGCGAGGTCGGCGACCAGGCGGCGCAGATGGGCGACGATCTGCTCACCGCGGGTGCCGTCGCCGTCCAGTCGGCGAGGCGTACGGGACAGGAGTTCGGCACCCGTCTGTTGCTTCACGATCCTCCTCGACCCGCGGCGGCGTCCGCCCATTATCCGCCGTCCACCCGCCTGGCCCGCCCGCGGCACGCCAGCCGAGGCCGGCCCCGAAACCGGCTGGCACGTTTCACTGGTCTGGTCGGGGCCGACGGAGTTGTACCGAGTGTCCTGGCTCACCATCCGAGATGGTGACCGGCGTCACGCAGTTCAGGCATCATCCCTGATCAGCAGGCTCTTGTCGTGAATGTGAGCAGCCTCACCCTGCAGTAGGCGCTTTCCGAATATAATACCAGTGGCATCAGTGGGCTATGGTCAGTCCACCGCCCCAACTGGTCTCTTTTGAAGGGATGCCGCCCGTGACCGCTACCCTCGATCCCGCCCGGATCGCGCCGCCCACCGCGCAGGCGCCGACCACCCATGCCGCGCTCCTCACCTGGGTCGCCGAGGTCGCCGAGCTGACCCGCCCCGACGCGATCCACTGGTGCGACGGTTCCGAGCTCGAGCGCGCCGAGCTGACCGACCTGCTGGTCGAGGCCGGCACCCTGACCCGGCTCGACCCGGTCGCCAAGCCGAACTCGTTCTACGCCCGCACCGACCCGGACGACGTCGCCCGGGTCGAGGACCGCACCTTCATCTGCAGCCGGGACGAGCGGGACGCCGGGCCGACCAACCACTGGATGGCCCCGGCCGAGATGAAGTCGATCATGACCGAGCTGTACCGCGGGTCGATGCGCGGCCGAACCCTCTACGTGATCCCGTTCTGCATGGGGCCGCTCGACCCTTCGACAGGCTCAGGGCACGATCCGCGGCCGATGTTCGGCGTGGAGCTGACCGACTCCGCGTACGTCGCCGTCAGCATGATGATCATGACCCGGGCCGGGGCGGACGTGCTGGCCGCGATGACCGCGAACGGCGACGCCGAGTTCGTACCCTGTCTGCACTCCGTCGGCGCACCGCTGGAGCCCGGCCAGGAGGACGTGCCGTGGCCCTGCAGCACCACGAAGTACATCAGCCATTTCCCCGAGGAGCGGGCGATCTGGTCCTACGGCTCCGGCTACGGCGGCAACTCGCTGCTCGGCAAGAAGTGTTACTCACTGCGGATCGCGAGCGCGATCGCCCGCGACGAGGGCTGGCTGGCCGAGCACATGTTGATCTTGAAGCTGACCTCGCCGGAGGGGCGTTCGTACACGATCGCCGCCGCGTTCCCGAGCGCCTGCGGCAAGACCAACCTGGCCATGATCAATCCGACCCTGCCCGGCTGGACGGCCGAGATGATCGGCGACGACATCGCCTGGATGCGGTACGGCGACGACGGCCGCCTCTACGCGGTCAACCCCGAGTTCGGGCTGTTCGGCGTCGCGCCGGGCACCGGCTGGAAGACCAACCCCAACGCCATGCGGGCGATCGAGCGCGGCAACGCGATCTTCACCAACCTGGCGCTCACCGATCACGGCGACGTCTGGTGGGAGGGCCTGACCGAGCAGCCGCCGGCCCACCTGACCGACTGGCGCGGCCGCAGCTGGACCCCCGAGAACGGGCCGGCCGGCGGTCAGACCGGCGAACCGGCGGCGCACCCGAACAGCCGGTACTGCTTCCCGATCGACCAGGTGCCGGTGCTGGCCGAGGAGTACCACAGCGCCCGCGGGGTGCAGATCGACGCGATCCTGTTCGGTGGCCGGCGCAAGGACACGGTGCCGCTGGTCAGCCAAGCCCGCGACTGGCAGCACGGCGTCTTCCTCGGCGCCACCCTGTCCAGTGAGACCACCGCGGCGGCGACCGGCGCGGTCGGTGTGGTGCGCCGTGATCCGATGGCGATGCTGCCGTTCCTCGGCTACCACGTCGGCGACTACTTCGCGCACTGGCTGGGGCTCGGCGACCGGCACCCGAACGCCCAGCTGCCGCCGGTGTTCTACGTGAACTGGTTCCGCCGGGACGCCGACGGCCGCTTCCTCTGGCCGGGCTTCGGCGAGAACGCCCGGGTGCTCAAGTGGATCGTCGAGCGGCTCGAGGGTCGCGCCGACGCGGACGAGACGCCGATCGGCTTCCTCCCGAGGCCGGACGCGATCGACCGCTCCGGGCTGGACCTGACCGAGGCCGCCGTGGCCGAGGCGGTGGCCTTCCGTCCCGAGGAATGGCGGGCCGAGCTGCCGCGGATCGAGGAGTGGTTCGCCAAGATCGGCGACCGGCTGCCAGCCGCTCTCCGTACCGAACTGGAGCGGTTGACCGACCGGCTCGACTGACCAGCGCCCTGAGCCTGTCGAAGGGCATCGCGGCTCGGTCCTTCGACAGGCTCAGGACACGGCGTCGAGCAGGCGCTTGGCCTCGGCCAGCCGCTCGACCGAGCGCGGCGTGCCGGGCCGCAGGCCGACGATCAGGTGGGCGACGCCGAGGTCCCGGTAGCCGCGCAGGGCGCCGGCCAGTTCCTCGACCGTGCCGTCGATGATCTTCGGGTTCGGCTCGCCGTCGTCGTGCTCGGAGTCGCGGACGGTGATGCCGACGGTCGTCGCCACGGCATCGGCCGGGCGGTCGGTGGCCTCGACGGCCCGCTGCAGACCGGCCAGCCGTTCGGCCACCTCGTCGTTCGGCGGCCCGAACCAGGCGGTGTTCCAGGCGTCCGCCCAGGTGGCGGTCAGGCCCAGCATCTTCGGCCGGCCGCCCGCGATCAGGAGCGGGATCCGGCGCTTCGGTGCCGGAACGAGGACGCCCTCGTTGGTGCTGTAGTACGTGCCGTCGAAGGTCACGGTCTCCTGGCGCAGCAGGCGAGCCACGATCTCCAGCCACTCGGCGAACCGGCTGAACCGGTGGTCGGTCGGCAGGCCGAACGCCTCGTACTCGGGATCGTGCCAGCCGGCGCCCACGCCGAGGATCAGCCGGCCCGACGAGATCTCGTCGATGGTCACGGCCATCTTCGCGGTCAGGCCGGGATCGCGGAACGAGGAGCACAGCACCAGGTTGCCGAGCTCGACCCGTTCGGTGACGGCCGCGACGGCGCTGAGCAGCGAGAGGGCTTCATGCATGCCGGACAGGTCACCGTCCGGCGACCGGTGCAGGAAGTGATCGGCCAGCCAGACCGAGTCCAGCCCGGTCCGCTCGACGGTCTGCGCCACCGTCCGTACGTCGGTCCAACTGGGCATCGTGCCGTCCGGCCCGTCGCTGCCGCCGAACGGCAGCATCACCCCGATCTTCATGTGCGCGCCTCTCCTCGACCTCGACTCCGGCACAAATCTACGGGCTCGACCCCTGGCGCCGACCGGCGGGCCCGGGTTAGCGTGTAATCGATTTCAACGGTGAATCGACCGGAAGGAACACACCATGCGGGCCTTCAATCCGAGGATCTCTCGTTCCACCCTGCTGCGGGGTACGGCAGGCGTCGTCGCCGGCGGAGCCCTCGCCGGACTGACCGCCGGGCCGGCCCAGGCCGAGCCGCTGGCGCTGACCGTGACCAAGGTGGCCGACCTGACCGGGCCGGGGCTGACCACCGAATGGGAAATGGAGGCGACCGACCTCGGCATACCGGTCCGGACGCCCGACGGCCGGAACCTGTTCGTCTTCGGCGACACCTTCGAGAAGACGATCGGAGACCCGAACTGGCGCTCGCCGGTCGGGCTCTACTCGACCACCACCGACCTGGCCGGCGGCGTGACCTGGTCCGGCGCGGTCGGCGGCGCCACGGCGCGGCAGTTCTGGGACTACCCGCACAACAATCCCGAGTTCTCCACCGTGCTGCCGTCCGACGTGATCACGATCGGCAACCGGATCTACCTGCACGCGATCGTCAACAAGGGCGGCATCGGCAACGTCGTCCGGAACGAGATCTGGTTCTCCGACGACAACGGCAACACCTGGCAGGACACCGGCGCTCGGATCCCGGCGAACTTCGCGGGTGGGCTGGCCCAGTTGGTCGGCTGGGGCCTCGGCAACGACGACTACGTCTACATCTGTTCGACCGGGTTCCAGCGGGACAAGCCGCTGATCCTGCACCGGGTACGGACAGCGAACATCGCCAACACCGCGGCCTGGGAGCCGTGGGGCTGGACCAGCGGCGGCGGTTGGCGCTGGGGCCAGCCGGCGACGCCGATCCTGGAGGGTAAGTTCGGCGAGATGTCGTTCCGGCCGCTCGGCGGGAAGTGGATCCTGACCTGGTTCAACGCCGGTGACTACCGGATGGACGGACTGATCGCCGACACCCCGACCTCCAACCTGTACGAGGCGAAGCGGGCCACCTTCCTGCACGGCACCAGCTGGGGCAATGAGGACGACACCCATGTGGCGCAGCTCTACGGCGGGTACGTGATCCCCGGCTCGACGCTGGACGACCTGCATCTCTCGGTCAGCCAGTGGAACACGACGCCAGGTGCCAACAACTGGCCGTATCGGGTGATGCAGTTCCGGGTGCAGGGCTTCGGCAGCTCCTGATCCGGCCGACCTGGATCTCGACGTCCCGGAATGCGGCGGTGCCGGCGGTGGTTGTATCGACACGTGCGTACGACAGTCGACCCCGGCCCGACGAGTTCGGGCACGCCGCCGATCCCGCAGCCGGTGACCTACTCACCGCTGGTCCGGGCCGCGACGATCCCGGCGCTGTTCGGCATCGGCGCGCTGGTCTCCATCCAGTCCAAGATCAACAGCGAACTGGCCCAGCAGCTCGGCACCGGCCTGCGGGCGGCGGCGCTGTCGGCGGTGATCAGCTTCGGCACCGGCCTGGTCCTGCTGTCGATCCTGGTCCTGGTGCATCCGTCCACCCGGCGCGGCGTGGCCCGGCTGTACCGCGGCATCGGGCACGGCGAGGTGCCGGTCTGGCTGGTCCTCGGCGGCCTGGCCGGCGGCCTCTTCGTCGCGTCGCAGGGCCTGTCCGTCGGCATCCTCGGGGTGGCCCTCTTCATCGTCGCGTACGTGGCCGGACAGTCGACCGCGGGACTCGTCGTCGACCACCACGGCCTCGGTCCGGGCGGCCGGCGGCCGGTCTCGCACGGCCGCATGATCGGCGCCGCGCTGGCTGTCGTGGCGGTCGCCCTGTCGGCGATCGGCAGCGGCGTCTCCACCGTGGCGGGGCTCGGACTGCTGATCGCCGTACTGCCGCTGGTGGCCGGCATGGGCACCAGCGTCCAGCAGGCGCTGAACGGCCGAGTCGCCCTCTACGCGGGTTCCTGGGCCACCACGTTCAACAACTTCGTCGTCGGCTTCATCGGCCTGGCGATCTACTTCGGCATCTCGCTGCTGGTGCCGGGAACGCTGCGCGGCCTGCCGCCGACCTGGTGGCTGTATCTCGGCGGGTCGCTCGGCATCGTCTTCATCTGGGCGTCGTCGATCCTGGTCCGGGTCCACGGCGTGCTGATCCTCGGCCTCGGCGCGATCTCCGGCCAGGTGGTCTCGGCGATCGTGATCGACCTGATCTCCGCGCCGGAGGAGCTGACCCTGTTCAGCTACCTCGCGGCCGCCGTGACCCTGATCGGGGTCGCGATCGCGACCCTGCTCCGGCCGCGGCGCACCGCGGTCCGGAGTTGATCAAGACCCGGGTCAGCGGGTGAAGGCGCCGCTCTCGAACAGCTCGACCCAGCCCGGTCCGTCCGGGTAGGTCCAGCGCGCGACGGACTCCTCGCGCATCTCGCCGCCGGCACCGGGCGCTGCCGGCGCCTGGTACTGGGCCCGCTCGACGACCACCGGGTCGACGAAGTGCTCGTGCAGATGATCGACGAACTCGATCACCCGGCCGTCCCGGTCCGCCGAGACTGCGGCGTAGTCGATGAAGGAGAAGTGCACGACCAGCTCGCAGAGGCCGACGCCGCCGGCGTGCGGGCAGACCGGGATCCCGAACTTCGCGGCCAGCAGGAGATTGGCCAGGTTCTCGTTGGGCCCGGCGAACCGGGTCGAGTCGATCTGCAAGATGTCGATCGCACCGGCCTGGAGCATCTGCTTGACGATGATCCGGTTCTGTACGGCCTCGCCGGTGGCGATCTTGATCGGTGACACCTCGCGCCGGATCCGAGCGTGGCCGAGCACGTCGTCCGGGGAGGTCGGCTCCTCGATCCAGTGGATGCTCGAGTCGCCGATCGACTTGATCCACGGGGCGGCCTCGTGCACCTCCCACTTCTGGTTGGCATCGACCGCGATCTTGATGTCCGGACCGACCGCTTCCCGGGCCAGCTTCATCCGCCGTACGTCGTCCTCGACCGAGCCGCCGACCTTGAGCTTGATCAACTCGAAGCCGTCGGCCACCGCCTCCTTGGCCAGCGTGATCATCTTCTCGTCGCTGTAGCCCAGCCAGCCGGCCGACGTCGTGTACGCGGCGTAGCCGGTCTGCTTCAACTCGGCGATCCGCTCCGCCTTGCCGGTCTCGGCCCGGCGCAGGATCTCCAGCGCCTCGTCCTCGGTGATCGCGTCGCGCAGATGCGAGAAGTCGACCGCGGCGACGAACTCCTCCGGCGTCAGGTTCGCGATCAGCTCCCACAGCGGCAGGCCGGCCCGGCGGGCCTTCAGATCCCAGAGCGCGGTCAGCACAGCACCGACGGCCATGTGGGAGACGCCCTTCTCGGGACCGATCCAGCGGAACTGGGAGTCGTGGACCAGCGCCTTCGAGACGGCGCCGAGATCGTCCAGCAGGGTCTCGACGTCGGCGTCCGGCAACAGCGCGACCGCGGACTCGATGGCGGCGACGACGACCTCGTTGCCCCGCCCGGCGGTGAAGACCAGCCCGTACCCGGCGTCGCCGGCGTCGGTGGTCAGGGTGAGGTAGGCGGCGGAGTAATCCGGGTCGACGTTGACCGCGTCCGAGCCGTCAAGCTCGAGCGAAGTCGGAAATCGGACGTCCAGGACCCGACTGGAGGCGATGCGCGACATGATGTCCTTTCTCACGGCATTCGCCACAATACATCAGATCAATCCCGGATGGTTGTTGGATTTCCACGACGCAGAGCTCAGCTGCGTCGGATTCCCCTTCCGGACCGGATCCCGGTCAGCTGCCCGTCCGCCAGGACGCGCTCGCCGGACACCCAGACGTCGTCGATCCCGTCGGCCGGCCGGCGCGGCGCCGGATAGGTCGCGTTGTCCCTGATCCGGGCCGGATCGAGGAGGAAGAGGTCGGCGATCGCACCCCGCCGCAGCTCGCCGCGGCGGCCCAGCCGGAACGCCCGCGCCGGCAGGGCACTGCTGTGCTGGGCCAGTTCCGGCCAGCCGAGGTCGCCGCGCTGCCGGACGAACACGTCCATCAGCCGCGCGAACGTGCCCCAGCCGCGCGGATGCGTGCTCCGCCCGATGAAGATCCCGTCCGACCCGGTCAGCTGAGCCGGGTGCGACAGGATCTTGGCCAGGTCGTCGTCGCCCCGGTCGAACTGGGTCCGCATCACGACGCTCACCTCGAGATCGGCGGCCGCCAGCATCCGCAAGCCCAGGTCCATCGGCTCGGCCTCGGCCCGGCGGGCCGCCTCGGCCAGCGTCAGTCCGTGGGCCCAGCCGTACTGCGGTGCCGCGATGTGGGCCAGCGCCAGCTTGTCCGCCCAGGTCGCACCGAGGTGCTCCTTGGCCACCAGCCGGGGCAGCCAGGACTCGATCACCGCGGTGCGGCCGGCCGGCGTCGAGAGCGCCGCGGTCGTCGCGTCGAAGCCTTCGGCCAGCAGTTCCGGCGGCAGCAGCACCATGCCGAGGACCGAACAACCGCGCGAGTACGGATACCAGTCGAAGGTCAGATCAATTCTTGTCGTGGCCTCGTCGAGAAGTTCGATCATCAACTCCGGCCGGGCGTGGAAGTGGGACACGTGCCCGCGCGCCCCGCTCGCCTCGCAGATCTTGATCAACTCGGACAGCCCGGCCGGGCTGTCCTCCTCGTAGCCGCGCAGGTGGCTGACGTAGACCCCGTCGGCCTCGGCGACCGGCCGGCACAGCGCGGCCAGCTCGTCGGCGTCGGCGAACAGGCCAGGCGTGTAGTCGAGGCCGGTGGACAGGCCGAGCGCGCCGGACGCCATGCCCTGGGCCACCAGGTCCCGCATCTCGATCAACTCGGTCGGCGACGGGCGGCCCGGCCGCAGTCCCATCACCTGCTCGCGGACCGTTCCGGCCGGCACCAGGTAGCCGACGTTGATCGGCGTCGCCTGGTCGTAGCCGGCCAACAGGGCCGCGACGCCACCGCCGTCGTAGCTCGGGTGTGCCCCGTTGATCGCCGCGAAGTAGCGCGTCGCGTAGCTGCCGTCGCCCGGTGCGTAGGACACGCCGTCCTGGCCGGCGATCACGGTCGTCACGCCCTGCCGGAGCAGCGCGAACGCCACCTCGTCGTCGAACACCCGCCCGTCGGCGTGGGTGTGCCCGTCGACCAACCCGGGCATGATCAACCGTCCGGAGCAGTCGACCACCTGATCATCCGGACCGGCCGACACCTCGCCGACCTGCTCGATCGTGCCGTCGACGATCGCCAGGTCGGCCTCGGCGCAGCCCCCTTCGGTCACCACCCGGCCGCCGCGCAGGACAGTACGAGTGATCATCATGATCGGGCTCCCTCGTTCGGGGTCAGAAGTACGTCAGCACGGCATCGACCACCGTCGGGTCGTCCACGTCGTTGGTGTCGACGACACCGATCACCCGCCACTTGTCGAACGCGGTGCACGGGTGGGACAGGCCGAGCCGGACCAGGTCGCCGACCGCCAGCTCGGAGTCCGCGGCGACGTCGACATACCCGTGTTGATCATTGAGGCTGATCACCGTGGTCGGACCGGGTTCGATCTTGGTCAGCCCATGATCACCGCGACGCCTGGCCTCCAGCACGATCGGCAGATCCTGGTCGAACGGCACATCCCGGCGGCCGGCGTCGATGATCACCCGGCCCGGTTCCGGCCGGGACAGCACGGTGGCCCAGGTGCTGATCGCCGGGATCAGCTCGGGCCCGGCACCGCGGGTGCTCGGCGTCACGTGGGCGTAGTGCAGGTCGTCGTGCACCGCGTACGCGCCGGACCGGATCACCAGGTCCACCTCCGGCCCGAGCTCGGCGAACGCCGCCGCGACCCGGTCGAAGTGGGCGCTGCCGCCGGCGGTGACCAGCACCCGCTCGTCCTGATAGAGATCCCCGAGCCCACGATGGATCTCGGCGACCTCGGCCAGGAACGCGTCCACCGTGGCCAGCCCGTCGGCGTCCGCGCCGATCCCCGGCACCGCGCCCTCGTAGCAGCTGATCCCGACCAGGCGCAGGCGATCCGCGGCGACCGCGGCCTCGGCCACCTCCCGTACCGTCTGCGGGTCACGGGCACCGGCCCGGCCGCCCACGCCACCGACCTCGACGCAGACGTCCAGCGGGCGGGAGCCGTGCCCGGTGAGCGCTTGTTGCATCCGCTGCACACCGGCCACCGAGTCGACCCAGCAGACCAGGCCGAAGCTCGGGTCCGCGTCCAGTTCGGCGCCGACCCAGGCCAGCTCGGTCGGATCGACGAGCTCGTTGGCGACGATCACGTCCGGTACGCCGACCGCCCGCGCGACCCGGAGCTGGAAGGCGTTCGCGACCGTGATCGCGACGCAGCCGGCCCGCAGCTGATCGAGCCACAGGCTCGGCGCCATCGTGGTCTTGCCGTGCGGCGCGAGGACCACGCCGTGCTCGGCGCACCACGCGTTCATGCCGGTGATGTTGGCCTGCGTCGCGGACCGGTCGATGATCATCAACGGCGAGCCGAGCGAGGACAGCGGGCGGCCCGAGGCGCGCAGGTCGCCGACCGTGATCCCGGCACCGGCGAAGCCCTTGACCCGCCAGTCCAGCACCACCTCGGCGTGCTCGGCGACGGTCCGTTCCAGCCCGGCCGTGCTGCCCGGCGTGCGGCGATCGGCCGCGGCCTCAGGGGCGGACGGCGACGACATCGATCTCGACCAGGATGTTCATCAGCTGCGAGCCGACCGTGGTCCGCACCGGGTACGGCTCGACCAGCCGGCTCCGGTACACCTGGTCGTAGCCGGCGAAGTCGCGGTGCAGCTCCTGCAGGTGCGTCGTCACCTTCACGACGTCGCCCCAGCCGAGGCCGGCCGCGGCCAGGATCGCCTCGAGGTTGTCCAGCACCTGCGCGGTCTGCTCCTCGATCGTCTCGCCGACGATCTGCCCGGTCGCCGGGTCGACCGGGCCGAGACCCGCCGTGTAGTAGAAACCGCCGGCGGCGATGCCCTGGGAGTAGCTGCCACCGGGCTTGGGCGCCTGTTCGGTCTGGAATGCCTCACGCATGGGCAACACCGTAGTGCCCGGCCGCGCGGAGCGACGGCCACCCCGCGCCCCGTCCCGCGCAGCGACACACCCGTCCCACAGCTCCGGGCGCGGCCGCCGCACCGTCCCGGCCCGGCGGGTCCGTGGGTCGGCTCCAGGACCCCGCTCGGGAAGGGCGTGCTCTGCACCGGGCGCAGCGTCACCGGCGCGTCCAGCTCGCGCTACGCTTCGTCGTCCGGTCGGTGCGGGATCCGGCCTGGTCAACCCGAGCCAGGAGAGGCGCAGCATGAACCCCTACCGACTGGACGACGACAGCTCGCGCCGGCTCGACCTGACCACCAAGCTCATGATCATCAGCACCGTCGCGGCGGTGGTCACGACGGTGATCAACTTCGTCATCCTGATCTTCCTGCTCTTCTTCCTCGGCCACTAGCCGTTGGTCATGGCCCGGAACGCCGACGAGCGAGCTTGCCTCTCGGGAACGACGCCGTCGACCAGGTTCAGCGGCCGGCGCAGAGCCCGCGCGAGGACCGGTTTCGTCACCTCGGTGACGGCCGAGCACCTCGGCCATCCGGCCGGAAGCCCTGACCAGGTCGCCGAACGGACCGGCTGCCGTTTCCGACACGTCACGCGCGCGTTGCCCGCCCGTCCGCCCGGGCGGCAAGGCTCGGCTCATGAGGGTCGCGCTGATCGCCGAGTCCTTCCTTCCGCAGACCAACGGCGTCGTGCATTCGGTGCTCCGGGTGCTCGAACACCTCCAGCAACGGGGCGACCAGGCGGTCGTCATCGCGCCGGCCGATCCGGCCGGCGTTCCCATGATCGTTTCCGGTGCACCGGTGATCACCATCCCGTCGCTGCCGCTGCCGATCTATCCGGAGGTACGGGTCGCCGGCGGCCCGTTCGCGCCGGTGGTGGCCCCCTTGCGTGATTTCGCGCCGGACGTGGTCCATCTGGCTTCGCCGTTCCTGCTCGGCTGGCGGGCCGTGCTGGCCGCGCAGGCGCTGGACGTACCGACGGTGGCGGTCTATCAGACCGACGTACCCGGGATGGCCGCACGGTCGGGCTTCCGGCACGCGGAGCGCCTGCTGTGGAAGCGGATCCGGGACATCCACACGCGGGCCACGCTGACCCTGGCACCCTCCTCCGCATCGCTGACGGCCCTCGGTGATCATGGAATCGGCCGGCTCCGGCTGTGGCGACGCGGGGTCGACTCGACCAGGTTCCGGCCGGAGCTTCGTGATCATGAGCTGCGCAACCGGCTGGCACCGAACGGCGAACGCCTGGTCGGCTTCGTCGGCCGGCTGGCCGCCGAGAAGCAGCTCGATGATCTTGCCGTGCTCCGAGACCTGCCGGGGATACGGCTCGTGATCATCGGTGACGGTCCCGAGCGGCGGCGGCTGGCCACCGTGCTGCCGGAGGCGACCTTCACCGGCATGCTGCACGGCGACGACCTGGCCCGCGCTGTGGCCGGCCTGGACGTGCTGGTCACGCCCGGCGAGTCGGAGACGTTCTGTCAGGTGGTGCAGGAGGCCATGGCCAGCGGCGTACCGGTCGTGGCGCCTGCCGCCGGCGGCCCACTGGACCTGATCGACCACAGCCGGACCGGTTGGCTCTATCCGCCCGGCGAGCTGATGATCATGCGCGACCGGGTCCGCGACCTGGTCGGTGACGACGCCAAGCGGGAGGCCTTCGGCCGGGCTGCCCGGGCCAGCGT
This sequence comes from Microlunatus sp. YIM B11417, assembly GCF_059617205.1. Taxonomy (NCBI): domain Bacteria; kingdom Bacillati; phylum Actinomycetota; class Actinomycetes; order Propionibacteriales; family Propionibacteriaceae; genus Microlunatus; species Microlunatus sp. YIM B11417. Next base: position 113,819 of record NZ_JCAMPJ010000002.1, on the reverse strand, counting down.
GATCGACCGCGGCTGGCGCCCGATCTGCTCCGAACTGGTCGGCTTCTACTCCGAGGCCGTCGACCTGCACGCCACCTCCGTACGCCGAGCCGCCGGCGACTGAGCACGCTGTGTCAGTGGCCTCTGATAGCCAGGGGTGATGGACATCCAACGACGCAGGGCCGTGGTCACCGGAGGCGCGATCGGGACCGGACGAGCGGCGGCGATTGCGCTGGCCAAGGGCGGCGCTGACGTCGTCGTGGCCGACCTGGACGAGGCGGGCGGCCGGGAGACGGTCGAACGCGCCGGTCCGGGTCGATGCCGGTTCGTCTGCACGGATCTGACCGACGCCGGCCAGACCGCCGACCTGATCGAGACCAGCCGGCCGGACATCCTGATCAACAACGCGGGCGGCGGGGGCCACCTGCCACCACACTTCCCGGCGGCTTCGGCCGCGGAGTGGGAGCAGCTGATCACGCTGAACCTGATCGGGCCGATGCGCGCCACCCAGCATGCGCTGGCCGGGATGCGGGACCGGGGCGGGGTGATCGTCAACATCGCCTCGACCGCCGGGCTCGGGCTGGAGCCGCACCCGTCGCCGGAATACTCGGCGGCGAAGGCCGGGCTGATCCGGTTCACCGCGACGCTGGCCGACGTCGCGCCGGCCCGGGTCGCCTGTCTGGTGCCGGACTGGGTGGCGACCGAACGGGTCAGCGAGGCCGAACGTGCCACCGACCCGCCACCCATCCCGCTGTCCGACTTCACGGCCGCCGTGCTGGGGTTGATCGAGGACGACTCGCTGGCCGGAGCGGTCATGCTGCTCCCGCGCGGCGGCCCGCCGAGGCTGCTGAGGTGAGGCGGCGCGTCGGCGTTCGGGTTGTCGGCGCGAGATCGTACGGTGGAGGTCCGATTGGATCAGCGCACCGCGTCCGGTGCGACCCGCCCGTCTCTGCTCAGCGGACCATGAGCGAGAGATGGATGCGTGCCCGATGACTCCTCCGCTGCTCCTGGTGGACGGCCACAATCTGCTCTGGCGGTCCTGGTACGGCTTCCCGGCCCGGATCACCAGCCGCGACAAGTCCCGCGATCTGACCGGCGTGTTCGGCTTCTTCGCCCTGCTCCGGGTGGCGGTCCGTGAGCTCGACGTACCGCCGGAGATCGTGGTCGTCTTCGACGGCGAGAACGCCTGGGCCGACCGGACCGCCGTCGACCAGGACTACAAGGCGCACCGGCCGACCGACCCGGACGCGATGGCCCCGATCCACGCGCTCGCCGACGTCGAACGCGGTCTCGACCTCCTCGACGTGAGCCGGCTCTGCTTCGACACCGCCGAGGCCGACGACCTGATCGCCTCCCTGCTGCACGCCTGCCGGCAGACGACTCCGCGGCGCCAGGTCTGGATCATGTCCGGCGACCGCGACTTCTACCAGCTGCTCGACCGCCGGACGCGGATCCTCAACACGGCCCGGAAGCCCGGCCGCCGGGCCATCGTGCCGGCCGAGATCGAGGACCGCTACGGCGTCCGCCCGAGCCAGTGGTGCGACCGGACCAGCCTGGTCGGCGACCCGTCCGACGGCATCCGCGGCATCCACGGCGTCGGTACGGTCACCGCGGCCAGGCTGCTCGCCGGCGGCCTGACGATCGACGACCTGCCGGACTCCGGACGGCTGACCGGCCGGGTCGGCGACCGGGTCCGAGCCGCCCTGCCCGACGCGTTCCGCTGGCGCTCCATGATCAGACTCCGCCCCGACCACCCCCTCCCGGACGGCCTCCTCACCCGCCGGCCCGCCGCGCCACTGCCGGCCGCCGCGGTCGTCGTCGAGGCGCTCGGCCTGTGGTGATCTTGCCCGCCCCGGCTAGGTCTTCAGGCCGGCGGCCTTGCACAGTGCGGCGAAGCCGGTGTCGGTCCCGGGCCAGGCTTCCCGCAGCGGCCCGAGCCCGACCCGGCGGACGACGGACCGCAGCACGGCGACGACGATGATCACGTCGTCGGCGTACCCCAGCAGCGGAATGAAGTCCGGGACCAGGTCGAACGGGAGGGCGAGGTAGCCCATCAGCAGGCCGAGCCGCACCCGGATGCCGACGGGCTGGCGCGGATCGGTCGCCAGCCGTTTCAGCAGCCGGATCAGGTCCGGCAGGATCCGCAGCCCTTCCCGGATCACGGTCCGGTCCGGCTTCACGGCGATCAGGACGATGATCAACAACAGCCAGACGGCCAGCAGGGCGACGGCGATCCCGATCAGCAGTTCGGCCCACCACGGCATCGACGTCACCGAGCCTTCGTGGGCGCCGGGCGACTCCCCGATGGTGTGGAGTCGCCCGGCCAACCCTCTCAAGGGGCGGAGGCGGCGGGATTTGAACCCGCGAGAGGGGATGAACCCTCAACCCGCTTAGCAGGCGGGCGCCATAGACCGGACTAGGCGACGCCTCCCGACTCGGCATCGCCGAGACCGCCCAAGAGTACCGATCGGGAACCTCGTGAAGCAAAGTGTCGTTGGACTGGTGCCGTGTCGCCCCAGAGCTGCGCTCCGTAAGACGGGACTGAGGTCGTAGTCGTAGCACGGTTCCGACCGCCTAGGCTGGGTCGGGTCTCAAGTCGGCGAGTAAGGGTTTTGGGGGTCAGGTTCGGTGGTGGATGAGCAGGATCAGTGGCATTGGGACCTGCCCGCGTCATCCCGCCCGTCCGGGCCGCCGCGGAACCGGCAAGGCCAGTCGCGACCGCGCTCCGGCAGCCGCCCCCAGTCCAGATCCGGCCAGTCCCCTCGCTCCGGCCAGTCCCCCCGTTCGGCTCAGTCGCCTCGCTCCGGGCAGTCCCCGCGCAGTCGTACGGCAGCACGGAACCGGCGCAACCGCCGCACGATGGACACCCCGGACTTCCGGCGCACCGTCCTGTTCACCATCCTCGGCGCGATCATCCCCGGTGCCGGTCTGATCGCGGCCGGCCGGAAGAAGGCGGGCTTCACCGTCTTCGGCGTGTTCGTGATGGGCCTGGTCACGCTGTGCCTGTGGGCCGTCGTCGACCCGAAGGGCCTGGCCAGCATCGCCGTGACGCCCGAGGCCCTCAACATCGTCTCCGTGATCGCGGTCGTGATCGGCCTGGCCTGGGTCGTCGTCGTGATCGCCTCGCACCTCGCCCTGCGCAACCTGCCGAGCCAGCCGCAGCGGATCGCGGGCGGCCTGCTCGTCGGTCTGCTGGCGTTCGCGGTCGCGGCGCCGATGGCGGTCGCGGCCCGGTACAGCTACGACCAGGCCGATCTGGTCGCCAACGTCTTCAAGCGCCAGGAGGACAACAAGAGCGCGACCCGGCCGAGCTTCGATCCGAAGGGCGGGCAGAACGACCCGTGGAAGGACAAGAAGCGGCTCAACGTCCTGCTCCTCGGCGGCGACGGCAGCTCGAAGCGGCAGGGCGTCCGGACCGACACGGTGATGGTGGCCAGCATCGACACCCACACCGGCAACACGACCTTGATCAGCCTGCCGCGGTGCACGGCCAACATGCCGTTCCCGGAGGACTCGCCGCTGCACGAGTACTACCCGGACGGCTTCACCAACGGTGACCCGAACGACCTCGAGTACTGCCTGACGGCGATGTACGAGAACGTACCGGCGAATGTGCCGAAGGACGTCCTCGGCGAGACCGACAACCTGAACGCCGACGTCGTCAAGATCTCCGTCGGCGAGGCGATCGGGCTCAAGATCGACTACTACGTCCTGGTCAATCTCAAGGGCTTCGAACAGTTGATCGATGCCCTCGGCGGGCTGACCCTGAACGTCAACTTCTACATCCCCAAGGGCGGCGACAAGGATGCCGGCATCCCGCCGAAGGAGTTCCTCACCCCGGGTCCGAGCCAGCACCTCGACGGCAAGGATTCGCTCTGGTACGCCCGCGGGCGCTACGGGTACGACGACTTCAGCCGGATGGACCGGCAGCGCTGCGTGATCAACGCGATCGTCAAGCAGGCCAATCCGGGCACCCTGCTGACCCGCTACGAGGACATCGCCAAGGCCGGCAAGGAGATCGTCCAGACCGACGTGCCGCAGGAGATGCTGCCCGCGATGGTCGAGCTGGCCAGCCGGGCCCAGAAGGGGAACCTCCGCAGCCTGGTCTTCAAGCACGGCAAGAACGGCTTCCTGGTCTACCGGCCCGACTTCGAACTGATGCGGGAACAGGTACGGAAGTCGATCGGCGAGACCGAGAAGGAGAAGCCGAAGCCCTCCCCCAAGCCGAGCGACCCGCAGCCGGGTGATCCCGAGAACAGCCAGGAACCCGAGGATCCGGAGACCACCAAGGAACCGGACGACCCGGAGACCGAGCAGAGCGATCCGCCGGAGCAGTCCGAGGAGCCGTCGGATCCGGAGTCGGACAAGCCGAGCAGCAAGTCGACCGAGACCAGCGAGGACGCCGGCGACTCCTGCGCGTTCCAGCCGGACGTTGCGGCGACCTCGAAGCCGAAGTACGAAGGCTGAGTCTTAGGCCCGATCAGGTCCCGTAGCCGCGATTGGCGTCCAGCCGGTCCCGGATCGCGGTCATCAGAGCGATCACGGTCTTGTCCTCGCCGTCGCGCGGGTTGACGAACTCGGTGCCACCGGAGTTCGCGACGACGATGAAGTGGTGCCGGGTCGCCTTCACCGAGGTGATGTCCGACCACGGAACCCGGTGCCGATGGCCGATCCGGCGCACCTCGATCCCGTCCCGGTCCATGATCACGGTCGTGGTCAGCCGGAGCACCATGATCAGTGCGACCAGCGCCAGGGCGACGCCCAGCACCAGCACGATCACGCCGATCACGAAGATCACCTGGAGTGCGCTCACCGTACCGGCGACGATCAGGCCGGCCCCGACGACGGCCGCTCCGGCCGCGATGGCGTACGCCCTGATCGGCGGCCTCGGAGCAAGCAGGTGCACCTCGGTCCCTGGGCTGGCGGCCCGCGCATCCTGCTCACCCATGGCCACACCTTAAGCCAGTCGGGCGGCGAGGGTGGGATTCGAACCCACGGAACGGTTTCCCGCTCGGGCGCTTTCAAGGCGCCTGCACTAGTCCACTATGCGACCTCGCCCGGCCGCCGAGCTGAGCCCGGCGGACCATCGTCGATCCTAATGGTCGGGACAACCTTCGTGTGTGACAGCCTGAGATCATGCAGGCGATCGAGGTGACGGAGCCGGGCGGCCCGGAGGCACTGCGCCCGACACAGCTGGAACGGCCGACGCCCGGGACCGGCGAGATTCTGATCAAGACCACCGCGATCGGGGTGAACCGGGCCGACCTGCTGCAGCGGCAGGGCCACTATCCACCACCGCCCGGAGCCAGCCCGCTGCTCGGACTGGAGTGTTCCGGTACGGTCGCCGCGCTCGGGCCCGGCGCGGACGGCTGGGCGGTCGGCGATGCCTGCGTCGCGCTGCTGGCCGGCGGTGCCTATGCGGAGTACGTGAGCGCACCGGCCGGTCAGGTCGTCCGGCCGCCGGAGGGCGTCGACCTGGTCACCGCCGGCGGTCTGATCGAGGTGGCCGCGACCGTCCTGGCGAATCTGGACCTGGTCGGGCTGCGCGCCGGCGAGCGATTCCTGGTGCACGGCGGAGCGGGTGGGATCGGATCGTTCGCGATCCAGTACGCGAAGGCGCTCGGAGCCGAGGTGATCGCGACGGCGGGATCGCCGGAGAAGCTCGACTACTGCCGGTCCGTCGGTGCTGATCACGCGTTGTCGTACCGGGACGACTGGCCGGCCGCGATCGAGTCGATCACCGACGGTGCCGGACCGGACGTGATCTTGGACAACATGGGCGGCAGCTATCTCGAAGATCACGTACGGCTGCTCGCCACGGGTGGCCGACTGGTGGTGATCGGGCTGCAGGGCGGCCGGAAGGGCACCCTGGACCTCGGCCGCCTGCTCGCCAAGCGCGCCCAGGTGCACGCCACCTCGCTGCGCCCGCGGCCCGTCGAGGAGAAGGCCGCGATCTGCGCTCGGGTCGCCGAGCGGGTATGGCCGCTGATCACCTCCGGCCGGATCCGGCCCGCCCCGCAGACCACGTTCCCGTTGGCCGAGGCTGCCGCCGCCCATCGTTTGCTGGAGTCCGGCGACAACCTCGGCAAGGTGCTGCTGCTCCCTCAGGAGTAGTCCGCGACCGTGCTGAACACCGCGGTCAGGGTGCGCCGACTGACGTCGTACCCGAGGGTGAGGAAGCGGCCGGGCGACACCTCGACGCTGCTCGGATTGGCCTGATCACCCCGGGTGGTGTCGTAGAGGCGGATCTCGCCGATGCCGTTCCAGGATCCGGCGGGGTTGGTGATCAACTGACCGTACGTCGGGCGGGTGGACGGCGTGATCGCGCCCCAGGTCAGCAGGATCGCGCCGGTCGAGGTGACCAGCTGGTGGTGGGACGAGGCGTTGATGTCGGTGACCGCCGGTGCCGTCCAGGCCTGGCCGCCGTTGCTGGACCGGCTGAGCCGGGCGGGGATGCCGGCTCCCGCGGAGTCGGCCATCCTGATCAGGCAGGCCAGCGAGCCGTCCGGAAGCACCGACAGGTTGGGCTCCTGGAAGTTCACGCCTCCGCCGGACCCGACCGTCACCTCGTTCGCCCGGTTGAAGGTTCGCCCGCCGTCCGTACTGCGGACCACCGTCGCCCTGGACGTGGCGTCGCCCGGAACCTTTCCGTACAAGGGAATCAGGACGTCGCCGTTGGGCAGCTGGACGGCCGCGCCGTGGCTGGCGTTCCAGCCGCCGGACACGTCCGGATCCATCGCCGAGTCCACCTCGACCGGTTCGCTCCAGGTCGCACCGCTGTCCTCCGACCTGATCACGTGGGTGCCGTGCTGCTTGCTGCCGCCACCGGACAGCCATTCGGTGACGAAGAAGCTGACCAGCAGTGTCCCGTCGGAGAGTCTGCTGATCTTGGGATCGCGGGCGTCGTAGTGCTGACTCCCGAACATGCCGTCCTCGATCACCCGCGGCGTGCTCCAGTTGACGCCGCCGTCCGCCGAGGTGACGAACTTGATGTCCTCGTTCGCGTTCGTGTGGGCCGCCCCGCTGTCGTACACGACGGCGAGCGTGCCGTTCTGCAGCTTGGTGACATCCGGGAACCTGATCTGGGTGCCGACCGGATCGAGCGCGACCACCGTCGAATGCATGACCAGATTGTCCAGCTGGGCCGAGCTCCCGATCGGCGCCGTGCCGGCCGAGACGAACTCGATGCCGGTGATCGGCGAGCCGGCCGAAGCCTTGATCGTCGTCGAATGCCGGTTCCCGTTGAGCGACACCGCGGCATGATCGGCCGTCGCGTCGACGCTGATCTTGCGGTACGTGTTGCGGATGGTGATCGGTTCCGTCGCCAGGGTTCGCCAGGCCGTGCCGTCGTAGACCGACAGCACGGTGGACGTCTCGTTCGCGGTGATCATGAACCGGAACACGCCCAGCCCCGGGTTGTCCCCGCTCCCCCGGATCGCGAACAGGGTCGCGGTCTGCCAGGCGGTCACCGCAAGATCGAATTCGTAGTGCCGCGAGTTGACCGCCGGAGCCGGGAAGTACGCCTTGGTCTGCAGGCTCGCCGAGTTGTCAGTGAGTTGCACCGCCCGCCCCGTACCGCCGAGCTTGGTCACCACCGAGACCGACCCCTGCACCGTCGCCCCCGACGGCGGCTGCCCGAGCGGCTCCGCGTCGAACGTCCGCGGCGCCGCCGTCTCCGCCGCCGCTGCCGGCCCCGCAGTGATCACCGCCTGAGCCAGCACCAACGCGGCCAGCGCCGCGACCCCGATCCCGATCCGACGCCTCAACCCGAGCATGATCGCCTCCCCAGAGTTGCCGATGATCAAGATTCGTCTGGAACTCCGTTCCATGTCAACGAATCGGTCGGAAGTGGTCACGACGCAGCACGAGCGCGATCTCGCCCACGTTGCGTCGCAGATCCGAGTCACGGCGCATCACTGACGCTCTCAGCTCACGACCGCCGCCCACGCTCCCCTGGCCGGTGCGCCCGCACTGGCACGTCCGCGGCCCACACGCGCACCGCGATCGCTCTCCCCGGAGCGACCACCTTTCTCACTCGACCCGCGCCGCGCCCGATGTCCCGAGACACTCACCCCGCCCGCCGACGCGCCTGGTCGACCTGCCCTCCGGTCGCAGTGCAAGACCGGCAGGTCAGCGCCCCGTGGGCCGCGCTGTCCTGCACGAGACGAACCCCCAAAGCCAGCGCCGAGGCCGGTTGCCGTGCGGCGTCTACTGCCGGGTCAGTGCAGCGTGTTGTCACAATTCCTCCACAGACGAACCCTGAATCGCGGGTGCCACGCGGTAACGCTCCGCCCATGGAGGAATTCCGACAGGAGTCACCCGCGCGATGATCCGACAGCCAGGTCCTCGACCCGGGCGGGACGATCACCAGGAGCGCAGCGCGGGTGGTCCCGACTTCGCATCCCGCGTCCGGCCCCATGCCGACACTTGCGACCCTCGCCCTCCGCACCGGCGCCCGCGCTTCTGCTTACCGAGCCGGCACCCGCAACGTCCGCACCGTGCCGACACCCCGCAACTCCCCTGCACCGCGTCAACATCAACCCGCGTCCCACGCCTCGCACTCCACCGCGCCCCAGCCGACATCCTCGATCCCCGCGCGCCGTACCGACACCCCCCGACTCCCGCACGTTCGCACCTTCCTCAGCTCCCGCACCCCGGTACCCCGCACCCCGCTCGCGCGCGCCGTACGGACACCCTCGACTCCCGCACGTTCGCACCTTCCAGCGCGCCGAGCCAACGCCCTCAGCTCCCGCCCCCGGAACCCCCGACTTCCGCACGCCGTACCGACACCCCCGACACCCACACGCCGCACCAACACCCTCGGCTCCCGCGCCGCACGGACTCCGTCGACTCCCGCGCCGCACGGACTCCCTCAACTCCCACGCGTTCGCACCTTCCAGCGCGCCGAGCCAACGCCCTCAGCTCCCGCCCCCGGCACCCCCGACTTCCGCACGCCGTACCGACACCCCCGACACCCACACGCCATACCGACACCCCCGACGCCCACACGCCGCACCAACACCTCGACTCCCCGCACGCCGCACGGACTCCCTCAACTCCCGCGTGTTCGCACCTTCCAGCGCACCGAGCCAACGCCCTCAGCTCCCGCACCCGGCACCCGGTACCCCGGCACCCGGCACGCACCCCGCACACCCCGGCACCCCGCACCCGCACACCCGGCACCCCGCACCCGCACACCGGGCACCCGCACACCCCGGCACCCCGCACCCCGCACCCCGCACCCCGCACCCCGCACCCCGCACCCCGCACCCCGCACCCCGCACCCCGCACCCCGCACCCATATCGTGAGACGTCGCTTACGCGCGACACGCCGCAGAAACGGCTGCGTTTCTGACCGGTCTGCAGAATCGGGTTGCGTTAATCGTTTAACATTTCTCCGGAAAGCTACTGCCGGTCGTCGGGGTGCCGGTGACAGAATGACCGCCGGACGAGCATTGGGACCAGGGAGCCGAGCATGGACGCGAAGGCGCGGCGCACGGGGCGGGCGACTCTGCGCATGGTCGCCGAGGAGGCGGGAGTCTCCACGGCGACGGTGTCGTACGTCGTGTCCGGCCGGGCCGGGCGGTCGGCCGGGGTGTCCGAGGAGACGGCGCGGCGGGTTCGCGAGGCGGCCGAGCGGCTCGGGTACCGGCCGAATCCGGCGGCGCGCTCGATGCGGACCGGGAAGACCGGCGTCGTCCTGCTGTCGCTGACCATGCTGTCCGATCCGTGGTCACAGGCGGTCGCGGAGGCGGTCAACCGGGCTCTGCTGCCACACGGGATCACGACGTTGATCATGGCCGACGACGACTGGGAGCCGGTGCTGCAGCGGCAGCCGTGCGACGCCGCCTTCCTCGACGCGGTGCCCGCCTCGCCGAACGCCAAGCAACGGCTCGCCGACCTGGCGGCCGCCGGTCACCGGCTGGTGATCTTCGACGAGAAGCTGGAACCGAACAACTTCGACGTGATCAGGTCGACGGCGATGCCGGCCAGCCGGATGGTTGTTGATCATCTGACCCGTGAGCACACCAAGATCGGCTGCCTGACCGCGACGACCCGCCGGACCAAGGCGAACCGGTTCCATGCGTACACGACCGGGCTCGCGGCGGCCGGGCTGGACGTACGCAAGGACTACGTCGAGGTCTATCCACGCGACGCTGCCGGGGCCTACGCGGCAGCGATGCGCCTGCTCACGTTGCCGGACCGGCCGACCGCGATCTTCGCGACCACCGACTTCGCCGCGATCAGTGCGATCCACGCCGCGCAGCGGCTGCGGCTCCGGGTGCCGGAGGACGTGGCGGTGGCCGGGGTCGGCAACACGCGCGAGAGCGAGCAGATGGATCCGGCACTGACCACGGTCGGCCCGACCGACTTCTTCGACCGGCTGGCCGAGATCATCCGGGCCCGCGCGGTCGGCGAGGACGACGCACCGGGCCGGCTGCACGAGTTTCCCTGGACCCTGTTCGTCCGGGATTCCAGCCAACCACGAGGGGAAGAGTAAGCATGGCTCTCAAGATCGGTGTCGTCGGGTTCGGTCAGCGGGCGGGCCTGTGGCGGCACGCCCATCGGCCGGACGAGGGGACCGAGGTCACCATCGTCTGCGACACCAGCGAACGCGGCCGCCGGGATGCGGCGGCGACGCTGCCCGAGGCCGTGGTCACCGATGATCTTGACCGGCTGCTCGAGTCCGGGATCGACGCGGTGCTGGTGACCACTCCTGATCATGCCCACCGCTCGGTCGCGGTGCCGGCACTCGAGGCCGGCATCGCCGTCTTCTGCGAGAAGCCGATGGCGACCACGCTGGACGACTGTGACGCGATCCTGCGCGCCGGGTACGAGAGCAAGACGAGGCTCTACCTCGGTCACAACATGCGGCACATGCCGGTGATCACCCAGCTCCGCGACCTGATCACGGAGGGCCGGATCGGCGAGGTGAAGGCGGTCTGGTGCCGGCACTTCGTCAGCCACGGCGGCGACTACTACTTCAAGGACTGGCACGCCGACCGGCGCTACTCGACCGGCCTGCTGCTGCAGAAGGGCGCTCATGATCTTGACGTGATCCACTGGCTGGCCGGCGGCTACAGCACCGCAGTGTCGGCCATGGGGTCACTCGCGGTCTACGGCGACATCACCGACCGGAAGGACCGGACCGGCGAACGGATGGGCGAGTGGTTCAGCCTGGACAACTGGCCGCCGACCTCGCTGACCGGGCTCAATCCGGTGGTCGACGTCGAGGACATCTCGATGATGCAGATGCGGCTGGACAACGGCGTGCTCGCCTCGTACGAGCAGTGTCACTTCACCCCCGACTACTGGCGCAACTACACGGTGATCGGCACCGAGGGCCGGGTGGAGAACTTCGGTGACGGCCCGGGTGATCAGATCGGCCTGTGGAACCGGCGGCACATGGGTTCGGCGGAGCCGGACGAGTCCATGATCATCGGCGGCGGCAGCGGTGGTCACGGCGGGGCGGACCCGGTCATGATCGCGGAGTTCCTGCGGTTCGTCGCCGACGGGGGCCCGACCCGCACCTCGCCGATCGCGGCCCGGCAGGCGGTCGCCGCAGCGCTGCTCGCCACCGAGTCGATCCGCGGCGACAACTCCTGCCTGCCGATCCCCGAGCTCGATCCGGACCTGGTGGCCTACTACGAGGACAACCAGGCCTGACGGCTACCGGTCGGTCAGCCCCAGCACGGAGACCGTGATCACGCCGGGCCGGTGCCCGAGCCGGGTCAGGCACGCCCGGAGCGCGGCCCGGACGTCCTGGGCGACCTGGTAGGCGGTGCGCGGGTCGGTCACCGAGATCTCCACGGCGACGTCGGTCCGGTCCGCGACCTTGATCGTCGGCAGCCCCTCGGCTCCACCACGACCGAGACTGCGCAGGGCCCGCCGCAGGTCGGGTTCGATCCGGGACACCCCGGCGACGGCGAGCACGGCTTCGGCCGCGGCCCGGGAGAGTTCCGCGCGGCTCACCGGAGCCCGGCCGGCGGCAGGTTCGAGGTCAGGCATCGTAGACGTCTTCCACGGTGATGTTGATCATGGTCACGACCAGGCCGGTGCGCCGGGCCAGTTCTTCGCCGATCGCGGTACGGACCCGGGCGACGGCCTCCGGAATGACGGTCCGGGCGCCGACGGCGATCCGGAGCGTGACGGCGATCCGGGCCGGCCGGTCGTCCGCCGCCGATGCTTCCGGCTGCACCGGCTCCGCCGCACCCTCGCCGGCCAGGTCGAGTTCGACGGAGCAGCGCCGCGCATGCACGCCGGACACGCTGTCGGCGGCGGCCCGGATCCGCTCGGCGAGTGCCCGTTCGCTGACCGTCAGCTGATCGGCTTCCGAGGCCTGCTCGTCCGGCTGCACCAGCGGCAGCAGCCGGCTCCGGCGTACCTCGGTCCGCGCGATGTCCAGGATCGACGCCTTCAGATTCGGGCTGACCTCCATCGCCGGATCGGACGCCTCGTTCTCGGTGAGCTCCTGGGTGGCCCGGTGCAGCCGGGCCAGGCGTTCCCGTGCCTCCGTGCAGTACGGGCACGAGGCTTCATGATCATCGGGCGGGCCGGCGACCCGCTCCCAGACCTCGTCCAGCGAGCGTCCGCAGGCAAGCTTCTCGGCCAGGTCGCGACCACGGTCCGTCAGCGCCATGACGCCATCCTCTCCGCCAGCTGCTGTCGCGCCCGGGCGATCCGGCCGCGGACCGTGCTGACCGGCTGGTTGATCACCTCGGCGATCTCGCCATAGCTGAGACCGTCGATCTCCTTGAGGATCCAGCAGACCCGGGACTGCGCCGGCAGCTCGCCCACGGCCTGATGCAACTGCTTCCAGTGTTCCCGATGCTCGACCACCTCGGCCGGGTCCCGGCCCGGCCCGGTGCCGCCGGAGTCTCGCTCCTCGTCCAGCGGGTCGGCCTCGCGACGCCGGCGGAGCGCGTCCAGGCAGCGGAACGTGACCAGCCGGTACAGCCAGGTCCGCACCGCTCCCGGCTGCTCCAGGGTCGGCAGCTTCCGCCAGGCGGCGATCAAGGAGTCCTGCAGGACGTCCTCGGCCAGCTCGCGATTCCTCAGGGTCCGTACCGCGAGACGGAACAGCGGCCGCTGGTAACGATCGATCAGGGACTCGAAGGCCGCCAGGTCGCCGTCCTGGGCCCGGACCACGATCGTCGTCTCGTCCAGGTCGGCCAGCCGATCGGCGGTGGCGGCGTGCTCCAGTTCCTCGATCAACGTCACATCCTGATCTCGGCGACACCGCCGCGGACGCGATCGATCTCGACCTGGACGGCCAGCCGGGTCACGGTCGCGTCCAGCGCCTGTTCCAGGTCCGCCACCGCCTGGGTCCGGATCCGGTCCACGAGCTCGGCGACATCGGCCTGTTCGTCGGCCGTGATCTTGATCGTCAGCTCGGGATGCCGGACCGACCCGCGCAACCGTACGGCAGCGGCGGCGATCCCGCGGAACGACTCGAGCTGGCCGCGCACCGCTTCCCCGATCACGGCCGGGTCGACCGTGGTGATCCCGTCGGCCGGGTCGTCGTGCAACCGGAACGGCTTCACCGACCCGCTGCGCGGCAGCTGCCGGACCAGCCAGGCGAGCCCGGCCAGCATGATCAACAAGCCGGCAGCGATCAAGATCATCATGACGACCTGATCGGCCCCGGGATCAGTCAGAATCGGCGCGGTGGGCGCCGGAAGCTCAACGGGTACGGGGATCCAGGCGATCCACCCGGCGCCGATCGCAACACCGAGTGCACCGGCGACGATCATGATCAAGCCGAGTACACAGAGCCAGAACCGGTTCACGCCCGCAGCTCGATTGCTCATCCGTTCCTCCCGCCCCGAGTTCAGTTCGACCTGGTGGTCACGGTCGCGGAGACGCGCGGCACCGGGCTGACCCCGGTCCGGCTCAGCGACTGACGGACCGCCTCGGTGACCGCCGTCCGCAGTTCCGCCCGATGCTCGGTCGCGGTGCCGATCGCCAGCCGGACCGACCGGGCGTCCGCCCGAGCCCGTACCGAATCGACGCCGTCGACCAGCTCGGCCCGTGCCGCCGCCAGCCGGGCGATGCCGCGCCGGGAGATCACCACCTCCAGCTCCGGCCCCCCGGCGGACTCGGCGGTACCGAGCCGGGCGGCATTCAGCCGGCCGGGCTTCACCGCGGCAATGATCATGATCAGTCCGATCACGGCGACCCCGGCACTGATCACCAGCCAGACCGTCGAACCCCACCGGGTCCCGGCCAGGAAGCCGAGCACTGCACCGGCCGGCTCCGGCCAGGCCCCGGTCCCCAGCCGCAGCGCGCCGCTGACCGCCACGAAGCCGCCCAGGACGACCATCACCAGAGCCGTCAGGCCGGCCGGAACGGTTCGCTGAGGACGATGCCGCAATTTCGGTGACCTAGCACTCATCGCAGTCCCTCCCGCTCCGAGCGATCGGCCAGGCCGACCGCGACGATGGACAGGTCGATCCGGTGCACGGCGACGCCGGTCAGCGTCCGTACCCGCTCGGCGACGTGCTGCCGGACCTGCCCGGCGGCCGCGCGGAGCGACACCGGGTAGTCCAGGGCCAGCTCGATGGCCAGGTCGACCGAATCGCTGGACAGGGTCGCCGTCACCTTGGGCCGGGCCCCCTGTTCGGCCCGGCCGCCGAGGCCGAGCAGCCCGCCGGCCCGGCCGCCGGCCGCGGCGATCTCGGAGGCGGCCTGCGCGGCGATCCGCTGCACCACGCGCTGCGGAATGGTCAGCCGGCCGCGGGTCCGCGGGTCGTCGACCGGCGGCACGACCACTGTGCTCGCCATGCCGCTACCGGCGTTCGGTGGCCCGGCCGAGCAGGGCCGGCAGGTCGATCCGGCCGTCCAGCACCAGCCCGACGACGAGGCCGATCCCGCCGAAGACGGCGACGAGCAGGAACGCCCCGAACCCGCCGAACGCCGCCGTCACCCCCAGCACCAGGCCGACGAACAACGCGATCGTGGTACGGGACATGGCCGTTCTCCCTTCGCTTGGTACGGCCCGGGAAGTCCCCGCAGTGACTTCCCGGACCGAGTTCGGATCGATCAGGCGAGCTCGTCGTCGCCGGACCGCTTCGCAGGCTCCGCATCGTCCTCGGGCAGGTGGACGTCGGTGACGTCGACATCGACCGAGACCACCTTGAGTCCGGTGCCGGTCTCCACGGCGCGGATCACGTTCTCCCGGATCTCCTGGCTCACCTCGACGATCTGCGCGCCGTACTCGACGACGATCGACACGTCGATGGCGGTCTCCCGCTCACCCTTCTGCACCGCGACCCCGCCGGTCACATTCGGCTGGCCCCCGGGGATCCGCTGGGTGAGGTTGTTCAGCGTGCGCCGGGCGATGTTGCCCATCGCATAGACGCCGGGCACCTCACGGGCCGCGATCCCGGCGATCTTCTGGACCACGGCCTCCGCAATGGTCGTGTCACCGAACTCGGTGTGCAGCTCGTCGAGCTGCTTCGGTTCGGTCTCGGCGGGCCGGGCCGCGGCGTTCTCCGCCTGGCGCCGCTCCTCGCCGGTGGCCGGCAGGTTCTTCGTTGTCTCGCTCATCTGCACCGTTTCCTCTCGGGCAACCCGGACACCGTCGGAATCATTGTGTCCGTACACCTGGACAGACGTCGCGCGACACGGATCGTCACGGCCGAGTTCACGACTTTTCGGAGTCGTCCTGCAGCAGCCGCCGGATCGCGTCGTACTGGGCCTTGGTCAGGGTGTCCAGGTCGGTGCCGGGATCGACCTCGGTCAGGCTCCACTCGTCCATCGCCCGGAGCACCGCGAAGACCAGTCGCCGCTGCAGCCCCGGCGGCAGGTCGGCCCGGACCGCGCCGGACTCCCGGCCCACCCGCAGCACCTCACCGATCCAGCCCTCGATGCCGGCCCAGGTCGCTCCGGCGGAATCGTCCGGCCCCGGCCCGTAGATCATCCGGCCCAGTGCGGTCGACCCCTCGTCCTCCGCCGCGGCCGCGAGCAGCCGGTCGAACAGCGCCGCCAGTTCCGGCCAGAACGCCGGCCCGGCGAGTTCCTCGGGGTGCGGGATCCGGATCCGTTCGGCCAGGTCGGCGGACAGCTCGCGGATCACCAGGTCGTACAACTCACGCTTCCCCGGCACCACGTAGTAGAAGGAGCTCTTGCTCAGTCCACAGCGGCGGATGATCGCGTTCAGCGAGGCGCGCTGGTAGCCCGCCGCCGCGAACTCGGCCGCGGCGACCCGGATCAGCCGGCGTCGGCGTTCCGGCGTCATCCGGTCCCACGCGTCGGTCATGGTCGCAGCGTAGTGGCCTTGGACCACCCGGTCCAGAGCGTGCTACGTTGGTTCTGGACCAGGTGGTCCAGAGACGTTCGAGGGAGGGCTCTTCATGTTCCGTACGGTCTCGCTTCGGGAGCAGGACGAGCGGCAGGGCGACGGGCTTCGCGTCCTGATCGTCGGAGCCGGGATCGCCGGCGTGACGATGGCCCAGCTGCTGCGCCGGGGCGGACTGCGCCCGATCCTGGTCGAGCGCGGCCTCGACCGCGGGCATCCCGGCTACATGCTGGCCCTGATGCCGATGGTCGACCCGGTGCTGGACGAGCTCGGCGTCCGGGACGGGTACCGGGCCGCGAGCGTCCCACTGTCCCGCTACGGCCTGTACGGTCACACCGGCCGCCGGCTGCGGACGGATTCGATGTCCGCCATCCTCGACCGGTACGGCGACTACCGCGGGATCAGCCGGGGCGCGCTGCTCGAGGTGCTCACCCGGGACGGCTGCGACGTCACGCCGGGCACCACCGTGACCGCGCTGACCGAGACCCCCGAGGCGGTCCGAGCCACCCTCGCCACACCGGACGGTCCCGCCGACCTGGACGTCGACCTGGTCATCGTCGGCGACGGCCTGCACTCGACCACCCGGGACCTGATCCGGCCGCGGATCGGGGTGCAGACCGTCGACACACGCTGGGCCGGCTGGGTGGCCTGGGCACCGCCGGACGACGAGCCGGACCTCGGCGAGGAGCTCTGGGGCGCCGGGTTCTTCCTCGGCGTCTACCCGGTCGCCGACCGGTTCGGGGCCATCCTCGGCGGCCCGGTCGAGGACCTGCAGGCCGGGCCGACCGCCTTCACCGCCTCGGTGCGTCGACGGTTGCGCGAGGTGAGTCCACGGATGGACCGGATCCTGGCTGCGGTCGCGGCCGATCCGAGCCCGTACTACTGGCCGTTGACCGACTGCCGGGCGGAGCGCTGGGCGAGCGGCCGCACCGTGCTGCTCGGCGATGCCGGAGCAGGCTTCCTGCCGACCGCCGGGATCGGCGCCGGGATGGCGATGGAGTCGGCCTGGGTGCTCGGCCGCATGATCATCGACGGCCACGAGCTGGCCGTTCCCGATCTCTTGACCCGGTACGAGAGCGCCCAGCGCCCGCGGGTCGAGGCGGCCCAGGACAACTCCCGCGCGCTGGCCCGGATGATGTTCCGGCGCAGCCGGCCGCTGGCCGTGGTCCGCGACGTCGCCGCCCGGCTGCTCAGCGTGCAGGCCGTCCTGAAGCCGATCCAGCGACTGCTCGCCACCGCGCCCGATCCGGGCCGGGCCCTCCGCGAAACCCGTCGGCAACTGTCTGAGGCCGGTGGTTGACTCGAAGGCGTGACTCTTCGGCAACTCGCCTCCGGGTCAGCGTACGCAAGCGTTCTGCGGATCCCCGCCGCGCGGCGGACCCTGCTGCTCGGAGTGATCATCCGGACCCCGCTGATGGCGGGCATGGTGACGCTGACCCTGCACGTCGTCTCGCACCTCGGCCTGTCCTACTCGGCGGCCGGGATCGCCGCCGCCGTGGTCACCGTCGCCTCGGCGATCAGCGGTCCCTGGCGGGGCCGGTTGCTGGATCGGTACGGACTGCGCCGCACCGTGCTGCCGTCGCTGTTCGTGCTCACCGCCTGCTGGTCGATCGCGCCGTTCGTCGGCTACTGGCTGCTGCTGCCGTTGGTGGCGGTGGCCGGCCTGTTCATCGTGCCGACCTTCTCGATCATCCGGCAGGTCATGATCACCGCAGTCGACGACGAGCGGCGCAAGACCGCACTGGTGCTGGACTCGATCGCCGTCGAGCTCTCCTACATGGCCGGCCCGGCGCTCGGCGTGCTGCTGGCCACCTGGCTGGGCACTCCGTTCGCGCTGCTGATCTGCGAACTGGCCAGCGTCGCCGGCGGAGTCGCCCTGTGGCTGGTCAACCCGGTGCTGCGGCCGGCCGAGCCGGACGAGGCCACGGCCGCCAAGGTGCCACTGCGGCAGTGGCTGTCGCCGACCGTGATGCTGGTGCTCGCCGCCACCACGGCGACGATGATCGTCCTCACCGGCAGTGACGTCGGCGCGATCGCGGCGCTCCGCGCGATGGGCCACGAGCCCTCGATCGGCATCGTGCTGGCCGCCTGGGGCCTCGGTTCGGCGACCGGCGGCCTGATCTACGGAGCGATGCGGCGGACCGTCTCGGCGTTCACGCTGCTCGGCCTGCTGGGCCTGGCCACGGTGCCGCTCGCCCTGGCCGGCGGCCCGCTGGCGTTCGGCGTGTTGATCTTCGTCGCCGGGCTGTTCTGCGCGCCGACGATCACCGCGACCATTGATCAACTGAGCCGCGCGGTGCCGGCCCGGGTTCGCGGTGAGGCGATGGGCTGGCACGGTTCGGCGTTGACCGGCGGTTCCGCACTCGGTTCGCCGGTGGCCGGCTTCGCGATCGATCACGCCGGCTGGCCGTCGAGCTTCCTGGTCGTCGGCGGGTTCGGGCTGCTGCTCGCGGTCGCCGGCTCCGTCATGATCACCGTACGGACTCGGCGGCAGGGTTAGCTCTCACCGCCGGTGATCAACTCCGCGACCAGCCCGAGCTGCTCGGCGAACCGTTCGACGAAGGCCGGCGAATCCGCCGACTCGCCGGTCAGCCCGCGGACCAACTGCGGGTAGACCATCGGCGCGTTCGCCGCGGCGAGGAAGATCAACATCACCACCATCGGGTCCAGCCGAGGGTCCAGCCGGCCGTCGGCCTGGGCCTTCTTGATCACCTCGGCGTTGTCGCGCAGCCGTTGATCGCGCTCGGCGCCGCCGATGTCGGAGTCCGGGCCGGCGTAGGCCAGGCCGTCCCAGGCCAGCAGCCGCGCCGACTGCCCGTGCTCAGCACCGGCGATGACGTACTGCCGCACCTGTTCGGCGAAGCCCGGGATCTCCCGCAGCTCACGGCTCTCGAACTCCCACCAGAGCTCGCCGATGGCCCGGTAGAGGCCCTCCTTGCCGCCGAAGTAGTACGAGATCAGTTGCTTGTTCACGCCCGCCCGCTCGGCGATGTCGCCGACCCGCGCACCGGCGTAGCCCTTCGCCGCGAACTCGGCCAGGCCGGCGTCGAGGATCGCCTGCCGGGTCCGTTCCGGGTCGCGCTGCCGCTCGTCGGGCTGTGGGGTCCGCCTGGCCATGGCCGTCACCTTACCCGATCGGGCAGCACAGTCATCTGTTTGGTTGACACTTTCATCCGTTCGGATGATTATGGGTTCCATGAACGAGTTCCGCAGCTACCACCCGCGGCGCTGGATCGCGCTCGTCCCGCTGCTCTTCGTGGTCTTCATGGACATGGTGGACAGCCAGATCGTCGCGGTCGCACTGCCGTCCATCCGCACCGACACCGGCGCCTCCGGCTCCGCCCTGGAATGGATCGCCGCCGGCTACACGCTGACCTTCGCTCTGGTCCTGATCACCGGCGGCCGGCTCGGCGACCGGTACGGGCGCAAGCCGCTGCTGCTGGCCGGCGTCGCCGGGTTCGTCGCCACCTCCCTGGTCGCGGGGCTGGCGCCGACCGTCGAGACCTTGATCATCGCCAGGCTGGCTCAGGGGGCGACCGCCGGACTGATGGTGCCCCAGGTGCTGGCGTACGTGCAGTCGGAGTTCCCGCCCGAAGAGCGCGGCAAGGCGTTCGGGCTCTACGGCATCACGTTCCCGATCGGTGGCATGGCCGGTCCGCTGCTCGGTGGGCTGCTGACCGGCGCCGACCTGTTCGGGTTGGACTGGCGGACGATCTTCCTGGTCAACCTGCCGGTCGGCCTGCTGGCGCTGATCATGATCGCGGTCACCATGCCGGGCCGTCGGGCGAGCGTGGAATCCCGTACCGCCGGCGTCGATCCGGTCGGCATGCTGTCGGCCGGCGCGGTCGTGCTGAGCCTGATGGTGCCGCTGATCCAGGGGATGCCGGCCGGCTGGCCCTGGTGGGCGGTGGCCTTGCTGGTCCTGTTCGTCCCGCTGGTGCTGATCTTCCTCGCCCAGCAGCGGCGGCGGGCCCGGTCCGGCCGGGAGCCGCTGGTCGATCCGGGCCTGTTCCGGCGGCGCGGCTTCGGTCCCGGCCTGCTGGCGGCCTGGCTGTTCCTGGCCGGCATGGCGGTGTTCTTCGTGCTCACCCTGCACCTGCAGGAGGTGCTGCACTTCAGCCCGATGATCACCGCGCTGACCTTCCTGCCGGCGACCTTCGGCATCGTCTCCGGCAACGGGCTGGCCATGTCGGTGGGTGCCAAGGCGGGCCGCGGCCTGGTGTCGCTCGGCGTGCTCGCCAGCATGGCCGGGATCGCCGGGATCGCCGTCACCGTCACCCTGACCGCGGAACGACTCCAGCTGTGGCAGCTGATCCCGTCCGCCGTGATCTTCGGCGTCGGGCTCGGCCTGACCATGGGCAAACTCGTCGGCACCGCCCTGCAAGAGGTGCCCGCCGAGTCCGCCGGCGGCGCCTCCGGAGTGATCAACACCGTCTTCCAGCTCGGCACCGCGACCGGCATCGCCCTGATCGGCTCGGTCTACTTCGACCGCCTGCACGCCGGCCTGAGCTCCGCGACCGCGGTCGGCATCGCCTTCGCCGTCGCCTGCCTGCTGTTGATCATCGCCCTGATCGCCACCCGAGGCCTCCCCCGGCCCGCCCCGGCACCCGTCGACCCCGAACCCGCCCGAACCGCCGCCTGACAGAGAAGGCGCTGCTGGCGGGATGCGATGTGCAGGGATTCGGCGGCAGGAGAGGCGCGGGCACGGGGCTGATCGGGACTGCGAAGACAGGGGCGGCCACGAAAGCCGGCCCGGGCGCGAAGGAAAACCACGAGGACGCGAAGGCGCAGCCAGCGTGACGCCGTGAACAGCGGACGCGGCCACGGGAGGCGAGAGGGCACGAGGCGGATAGGGCTGCGAAGACAGGGGCGAGCGAAGCGGCCACGAACGAGGGCCCGGGGTGCGGGGGGGCGCGAAGGAGAACCGTGGGGCGGGCCTGAAGCAGAATCCGGAAGCGAGGGACGCCAAGAACCCGCAAGAAGGACGGGGAGGAGCAGACGGCGAGATGGGCAGCAGAGACGCCGACCGCTTCGCTCGCGACGGTTGGGAGCAAGGGTCCTAGATCTGCAATGGAACCCGGATTCGATGCCGAATCCGGGCATCACGAGGCGTTCCATTGCAGATTTGGGACACCTGGCTCGCCGGCCCCGTCCGTACCCGATCAGCGCTCGACGGGACAGCCGCAGCGACCACGGGACGTGGGATGGGACTGGCCGCCGCGCGCAGGCCGGATCGCGGCAGCGGCACCGAAACCACCGCCCGCGACTGGTTGCCCGCGCCCAGAACCGCAAGACCCCTGAACCCGGCGCGGGTCCAACCCGACCACTCAGGAAGTCCAGGCCTTCCAGAGGCTCGCGTACTCACCGTCCGCCGCGACGAGTTGATCATGGCTGCCGAGCTCGGCGATCCTGCCGTCGATCACCACGGCGATCCGGTCGGCGTCGTGGGCGGTGTGCAGCCGGTGCGCGATCGCGACGACCGCACGGCCGTGCAGCAGCGCCGCCATCGAGCCTTCCAGGTGCCGCGCCGTCCGCGGGTCGATCAGCGAGGTGGCCTCGTCCAGCACCAGCGTGTGCGGGTCGGCGACGACGAGCCGGGCCAGGGCGATCTGCTGGGCCTGCGCCGGGGTGAGGGTCATCCGGCCGGAGCCGATCATGGTGTCCAGGCCGTCGGGCAGCCGCTCGACCCACTCCCAGGCGTCGACCGTGCGCAGCGCCTGGATCACCACCTCGTCGGTGGAATCCTCCCGGGCCAGCACGATGTTGTCCCGGATGGTGCCGACGAAGACGTGGTGCTCCTGGGTCACCAGCGCGACCTCGGTCCGCAGTACGGGCAGCGGCAGCGAGGTCAGCTCGACCCCGCCGACGCTCACCGTGCCGGTCCGCGGCCGGTTGATCCCGGACAGCAGCCGGCCCAGCGTCGACTTGCCGGAACCACTCGGCCCGACGATCGCCAGTCGCTCGCCCGGCTCCAGCTCCAGGTCGACGCCGTGCAGCACGTCGTGATCGGCTCGGTACGCGAAGCGCAGGTCCTTGCCCTGGATCTGGGTGCCGGTCGGCCGCTCCTCCCCCGGCTCCCGGTCCTGCGGCACCGCCGCGATCCCCAGCAGCCGGGTGGTGGAGGCGATCCCGACCTGCAGCCGGTCCAGGTTGCGGATCAGCCGGCTCAGCGGGTCGGTGACCTGCTGGATGTACAGCACCGCCGCGGTGATCTGGCCCAGGGTCACCCAGCCGTTGACGAAGCCGACGCCGCCGAGCAGCAGGGTCAGCACCAGCGGCACCTGATAGCCGGTGTCCATCCCGACGAAGAGCAGGTTGCGCAGCGCCATGGTGTAGCGCTCGGCCTGTCCGGACGCCGCCATGTCCTCGTCGCTGGTCCGGTTCCGCGATCCCTGCAGACCCAGCGCCTCCACGGTCCGGGCGCCCTCGACGGTCTCGGTCAGTGTGGTGTTGATGTCCGAGTACGTACCGCCCTCGGTGATGTAGCCCTTCGGCGCGCGGCGCAGGTAGCGCCGGACGAAGATGATCAACAGCACACCGGTGAAGACCAGCGGCAGCGAGAGCCAGACCGAGTTGAGCAGCATCGCGATGATCGTCAGGAGCGCAGTGATCGACGCGATCACGGCCTCCGGCACGCCCTGCCGGACGCTGTTGCTCATCGCGCCCACGTCGCGGGTGACCCGGGTGACCAGGTCGCCCGAGCTGGCGCCCTCGACCCGGCCGAGCGGCAGCTGGAGCACGGTACGGACGACGTACTCCCGCGCCGACGCCAGCACGTCCTGACCGAAGACGGTCGCGGAGGCGCGAGCCAGGAAGGTCATCGCGGCCTGCATGACGACCACACCGGCGACCCCGAGGGCCAGGCCGTTGAGGGTGGCGGCCAGGGTGCCGGTCGCGCTCGCCGCGTCGATCAGCGAGCCCAGGATCCGCGGCACCAGCAGGCCGGCCACCGCGGCCAGCCCGTTCAGCACCAGCATGATCACGATCATGGTCCGGCGACTCTTGAACAGGTCGACCAGGAAGCCGGTGACCTGCCGGTTCTCGGCCACCGGCAGCCCGCGCTCCGGACGGCGGGAGGCCTCGAACACGTCGCGGGCCCGTTGCTCCCGGAGCAGGTGCCGGGACTGCCAGTGCCGCAGCCGTTGCAACGGCGTGGCCCGCGCCGGCGGGATCAGCTCCGCCGGCACCCGCGGCTCGTGCGCCTGTTCGCGCCAGGTCTCGGCCGACCCCGCCAAGGGGGTGATCAGCTGAGTCATCCCGGTTCCTCCATGCTCCGCACGACCACCCTGCGGTAGTCGGCGCTTCGTTCCAGCAATTCATCGTGCGTGCCGTCCACGACGGCCCGGCCGTCCTGCAGCAACACCACCCGGTCGGCATGGTGCAGCAGCAGCGGCGAGGTGGACATCACCACCGTGGTCCGGCCGTCCCGGTGCCGGGACAGCCGCTCGGCGATCATCGCCTCGGTGTGCGCGTCGACCGCGGAGGTCGGCTCGACCAAGATCAGGATCTCCGGATCCGCGGCCAGCGCGCGGGCCAGCACCAGTCGCTGCCGCTGCCCGCCGGACAGTCCGCGACCGCGTTCGTCGATCCGGCCCTGCCAGCCGCCCGGCATCGCGTCGAACACGTCCTCCGCGGCGGCCGTGTGCAACGCCCGCTCCGCCTCGGCCCGGCTCAGCCGGCCCAGCGGGTCGATCGCCGACTGCAGCGTGCCGGCGAAGACCTGGCTGGTCGTGTCGGAGACCAGGATCCGCTGCCGGACCTCGCCGATGTCCACCGCCCCGAGATCGACGCCGCCGACGGTGACGCCCCAGGCCCGGCTGGCCACCTCCAGATCCCGGGCCGCCTGCCTGGCCCGGGCCTCCTTCTGCTTGGCCCGGGCCTCCTTGGCCTCGCGTCCCTTGATCGACTCGTCGATGTCCAGGCCGACCTGCTCCGACTCCGCCGGCAGATACCGGCCGAGCCGGTCCGCCAGCGCCGCCGAGTCGTCCGGCACCGCAGAGACGACCACGGTCAGTTCGCCCGGCCGGCCGGTGAAGCCGGAGGCGTCGTCGACGATCTCCGCCCCGGCCGGCAGCGTCCCGGTCGGCGCGGCGCCGGCGGCCCATGGCGGCTGCTGCTCCAGCACCGCGATCGCCTTCCGGGCCGAGACCAGGCAACGCACCCACGTCTGGGCCAGCTCGAAGAACGTCTGCACCGGGAACATCATGAAGACGGCATAGCCGAAGAAGCTGATCAAGGCACCGACGGTCAGCTCGCCCGCCGCCACCTGGCGCGCGCCGAGCCAGGTCAGCGTGACCAGCAACAGCCCGGAGAACAGCACCGCGGTCGCGTCGACCAGGGCGTTCCAGGTGCCGGAGCGGACGCCGGCCTTGCGGGCCACCTGCGACTGCTCGGCGTAGTTCTCGGCGAACGTCCGCTCGCCGCCGATGCCGCGCAGGATCCGCAGCCCGGCGACGATGTCGGTGGCCAGCGAGGTCAGCTCGGACAGCCGGCTCCGCTCCACCGCCTGCCGCCGCTCCAGCGGCTTCAGCAGCGGCAGCGCCGCCGCGACCAGGACCGGCGCGGCGATCAGCACGACGATGCCGAGCTGCACCGAGGTGGAGAGCACCAGGCCCGCCACCACCAAGTACGCCACCAGGGCGCCGGCCGCTCGGGTACCCACTTCACAGAGGGCACCGAACATGTCGGAGTCGCCGGACGAGACGGACAGCACCTCGCCGGCCGGCACCCGCCGCAGCTGGACGTGACCCATCTGGGTCGTCTTCCGGGTGACCAGCTTCATCGACCCGTACATCGCGATCAGCCACTGGCTGACGATCATGGTGTGCCGGACGATGCCGAAGCCGATTCCGATCATGATCGCGCCGAGCAGCAGCAGCGACCAGAACCAGACCGCACCAAGATCACGAACCGCGATCCCGCGGTCGATCACCTGGCCGATCAGATAGGGCCCGATGGCGCCGGGGATGAACTCCACGACGGCGACCAGCGAGGCGACCAGCAGGCTCGGTCCCTGCTGCCAGAGCAGCCAGAACAGGAACCGGCGCGGGGACGAGGTGTCAGGGTCGCGAAAGCCTCGCGTCCACGAACGCTTGGTGGCGTTCGGGCGCGCTGAGAACTCGGGAACCTGAGGCGGGAAGTCGAACATGACCGCACCACACTATGGCGTCGCACCGACATTCCCGAACCGATTTTCCGGGGACGGCTCGGGCCCCCGACGCACCCCGCCGAGGAAGTCGTCAGCACTAGTATCGAGGCCATGACCGACCAACCGAATCCGGAGCAGAACGCAGCCGAACCGCAGGGCGTCGCGGGCACCACCGACGACGGCAGGGTCTATGTGGTGACACCGACGGCGATGGCCGTCGAGGGACCGCCCCAGGAGGATGCGGAGGGCTCCGAGGACCAGGCCAAATCGGTCACCGACATGGTCTCGCAGCCGGACAAGGTGATGCGCATCGGCGGCATGATCCGGCAATTGCTCGACGAGGTGAAGGCGGCGCCGCTGGACGAGGCGAGCCGGCAGCGGCTCAAGGGCATCCACCAGGCCTCGATCAAGGAGCTGGAGGACGGTCTGTCCCCCGATCTGGTCGCCGAGCTGGAACGGATCTCGCTGCCGTTCACCGAGGAGTCGGCGCCGAGCGACGCCGAGCTGCGGATCGCCCAGGCCCAGCTGGTCGGCTGGCTGGAGGGCCTGTTCCACGGCATCCAGACCGCGCTGTTCGCCCAGCAGATGGCGGCCCGGGCGCAGCTCGAGCAGATGCGCCGGGCCCTGCCGCCCGGTGCGGCACCCCAGGGTCAGGGCCCGGGACCGGGCCGCAGCGACGGCATGTACCTGTAGCCGGACGCGCGACGCCCACGCGACCGGCTGGGTTCGCGTGGGCGTCAAAGGTTGTTCAGGGTCGCGTGTTCATCGTCTTCAGGCGGCCACCCGGAGCCGGTTGATCACGGCGGCGGACGCGGCCAGGACGGCGGCCATGCTGGGCGCCGAGACCGTCTTCTTGGGGCGCCGCGGCTCGGTCCGGGCCCGGCGCAGGTGCCGCTTGACGGTGGAGAGTGAGCAGCCGAGGCGCTGGGCCAGGGTCTCCAGGCTCTCGTGCGGGTTCGCCTGCCGAAGCCGTACGACCTCGTCGTGGTCCACCTGGCGGTGCCGGCCGGTGACGCCGGCCAGGGTGTCGAAGTCCTCGGGCTGAACGCTCCAGCGGAGGCGCTTGCGGATCTCGTTGCGCTGCCGTTCGGTGGTGCCGCCGGCAATGCCCGAGACGTTGTGGTCGACGACCGCGCGGTAGAGGCAGTCGGTCAGCAGCGGGCACGCCTGGCACAGGTCCTGCGCCTTGGACTCCAGCATGGAGTAGCGGCGCCGGACGGAGGCCGGGGCGGCGGTCGAGGGCGGTTCTTCCAGCAACGGGTCCTGGAACAGCTCGGGGTTGTCGAGGCAGGACACGCGCTCGTACGCGTGAGCGGTGTTGGTGCTGGTTTGGGTCGACATCGTGTCTCCAGGAGGTCTCGAAGCTCTGTTGGCCTCGCATGAGACGACGCGCCGTCGGACCGGGTTCCACCCGATCCGAGAATTTTCCGCGAGCACCGATCCGGCCCGGTGAGAGTGGCAGCCGTCGCGGTTAGAGTCGACTCCCCAACGTTGCGGGAGTTGATGATCATGGCATTCGATCGGCTCGAATTCGCCGTCGCCTTCCAGGAGTTCCTCAATCACCTGAATGCGGAGGCCGGCGGCGGGGTGAGCCGGACCAGCCCGCTCGGCGAACGGGTGCAGGACTTCCTCGGCGTCGGCCTCGGCACGATGGACCCGGTGATCGAGCAGTTCGGGGAGCACCTCACGATCGACGTCGATCACGCGGCGGCGGTGCTGAACGAGCGCTACGGCGGCGAACGGATCGGAGTCTTCGGCGCGCACCGGGAGCATGTCGGGTCGTTCCTCGACCTGCTGCTCGGCACCATGTTCCGGTTCGAGCCGGGTCCGGTGAGCCAGGTCCGCAAACCGGTCGGGCCGGACACCGAGCGCCGGGTGGTCGCGTTCGGGATCTCTCTGCTGCGGATCGGTGGCGTACCGCTGGCGGTGCTGCAGCAGACGGCGAACGCGCGGTTCGGTCGGGAGGAGTACCGGCTCGAGGTGCTCTGCCCCGATCCGGCGGTCGCCGACGGCTACCTCAGGGAGCTGCGTGAGGTGATGGGCGCCGAGAGCGTCTTCCGCGGCCAGGTGATCACCTTCCACCGGGACGACTTCAACAGTTTCTCGGGCGGGGCGCCGCTGACGTTCCTGTCCCGGCCGGCGGTCGCGGACCGGGAGGTGATCCTGCCGGAGGGCGAGCTGGAGCGGATCGTCGGTCATGTGGTGGGGATCGGGTCCGGCGCGGCACGGCTGACCGCGGCCGGCCAGCACCTGAAACGCGGGATCCTGCTGTACGGGCCGCCCGGCACCGGGAAGACGCACGTCGTCCGGCACCTGCTCAGCGTGACGCCGGGGACGACGGCGGTCCTGCTGTCCGGCCGTACCCTGCAGTACATCTCGGTCGCGACCCGGCTGGCCCGGGCCAACCAGCCCGCGATGATCGTGCTGGAGGACTGCGACCTGATCGCCGAGCACCGGGGCGGCGACACCAACGCTGCGCTGTTCGAGACCCTCGAAGCCCTGGACGGGATCGACGGCGACGCGGACATCGCGTTCGTGATGACGACGAACCGGCCGGACCTGTTGGAGCGGGCGTTGGTGGAGCGGCCCGGCCGGGTCGATCTCGCGGTCAAGATCGACAAGCCGGACGCCGCGGCTCGACTGCGGCTGCTTCGGCTGTATGCCGACGGGCTGGGGTTCTCCGACGACGCGCTGCGGCGGGCCGCGGACCGGTCCGACGGGGCGACGGCCTCGTTCGCCAAGGAACTGGTCCGCCGGGCCGTGCTGCGGGCGGCCGGGACCGTCACCGACGACGACCTGGACGAGGCGCTGACCGCACTGTTGTCGGACACCGAGCTGTTCACGCGTACGCTGCTCGGCCACACGCCGGAGCCCGGGAAGGACGGAGCATGATCAACGACGACGAACGGGCGGTCTGGGAGCGGGCCGGTTCGGATCGTCCGGTGGCCCGCCGGGCGGGCGACCTGGCCCTGGCGGCGGTGATCAGGTTCAGCGCGATGACCGACGACGGCGGGCTGGCCGACGCCTGCGCCGGGCTGAGCGGCGAGGAGCTGGACGCCGTGGAGGACGGCTATCGCTACCTGGGCCTGGACGAGGGCGCCGACCTGGTGGCCGCGGCCCGCCGGCTGGACGCCGACCTGGAGGACAACGAGCCCCGGTTCAGCCGGTTGGAGGGACGGCTGGACCGGTTCGCCGGGCAGGTCGAGCAGCAGTTCCGGACCCGGCTCCGGGAGCGACCGGAGGACTTCGCGCCGCTCGCCGACGCGGAGGTCGCGGCCGAGCCGGCCTGAGCCGCCCTCGGGCTCAGCCGAGCCGGGACAGTTCCGGAAGCAGCTCGGACATCGCGGTGATGATCACGTCGGCGTCGGCGATCCGGTGCGGCGGGGTCACGCCCGCGTAGCCGATCACGGTCATGCCGGCGGCCTTGCCCGCCTCGACACCGTACGGGCTGTCCTCGATCACCACGCAGCGCTCGGGTGGCACGCCCTGCCGGCGAGCGGCGTACAGGAACAGGTCGGGGAACGGCTTGCCGCGCTCGACGTCGTCGGCGCTGTAGATGTTGCCGGCGAAGCGGTCGTAGAGGCCGACGGTGCGCAGGGTCCGTTCGATCCGAGGGTGGGCGCCGCTGGAGGCCACGCAGTACGGCAGCGTGAGCGCGTCCAGGGCCTCCCGGACGCCGGGCACGGCGGTCAGCTCGGCCCCGAGCCGGGCGAACAGGCGCTCGTGGTACTGATCTTCGAACTCGGCCGGCAGCGCCCGGCCCAGCCGCGGCTCGACAAGATCACGAACGTGCTGCAGGGTGCCGCCGAGATAGGCGTTCACGCTGTCGTCGAAGGTGGTGGGCCAGCCGTAGCCGGTGAGCAGGTCGGCCAGCACCTGGTTCGCGATCGGCTCGCTGTCGACCAGGACGCCGTCGTTGTCGAAGATCACCAACGCGGGTTCCGTCACGGGCCGACAGTACCCGGGCGAGCCGCGGCGAACTCAAGGCCCTTCGACAGGCTCAGGGCACGGACGAGCAGCCCAGGCCCTTCGACAGGCTCAGGGCACGGACGAGCCGAGGATCAGCCAAGGCCCTTCGACAGGCTCAGGGCACGGACGGAGGGGTCAGTCGAACCAGCGGGCGAGTTCGTTCACGGTGCCGCCGTCGTCGAACCGGTCGGTCACCGCGTCGGCCGCCTCCCGGACCTCGTCCGGCGCGTCGCCGAGGGCGACGCCGCGGCCCGCCCAGGCCAGCATCTCGACGTCGTTGCGGCCGTCGCCGAGCGCCAGCACCCGGTCCGGTGAGACGCCGAACTCGGCCGCCACCTCGGTCAGCGCGGTCGCCTTGTTGACGCCCACCGGAGCGATGTCGATCCAGGCACTCCAGCCGACGTAGTAGGTGACGCCGTGCAGGCCGAGGTGATCGGCCAGGGCCAGGAACTCCTCGTCGGAGCGGCCCGGCTCGCGCAGGATCACCCGGGTCACCGGACGGGCGGACAGCTGCTCCGGGGTCTCGATGATCATCTCGCCGGTCAGGTCGCCCTCCGGGAAATGATCGGTGACCCGGTAACCGCGGCCGATCTCCTCGACCGCGATCAGGGTCGTCGGCGAGAAGTCGCGGACCTTCCTGATCACGTCCGACGGGTCGAACGTCACCGTCTTGATCACTTCCTGCGGCGGGTAGCGGACGACCACCGCGCCGTTGGACAGCACGGCCGGCCCGGCCGGCAGGTCCAGGTAGTCGAACAGGTCGCGGGTGCCGTGCCAGGACCGGCCGGTGGCCAGCACGACCGGCACGCCGGCCTTGACCACCCGGCGCACCGCGTCCCGGACCGAGTCGGGCATCCGGCCGTCATGATCGACAACGGTGCCGTCGATGTCCAGCGCCACCAGCTCCGGCCGCCAGTCGGCGGGCAGCCGACGACGGTCGCGCCGCAACAGCGACGAGAGGAACCTGGACTTCACGTCGGCTATCCGGTCCGCACCGGGGTGAATTCCGTACGGCCGCCCAGGTAGGGCTGCAACGCCGCCGGGATCCGTACCGAACCGTCCTGCTGCTGGTGATTCTCCAAGATCATGATGATCACCCGGGTCATCGCGCACAGCGTGCCGTTCAGGGTCGCGACCGGCCCGGTGCCGTCGGCGAACCGCGCCCTGATGTTGAGCCGGCGGGCCTGGAACTCGGTGCAGTTCGAGGTCGAGGTGATCTCCCGGTAGCGCTGCTGGCTGGGCACCCAGGCGTAGCAGTCGTACTTCCGCGAGGCACTCAGACCAAGATCACCGGCGGCCAGCTCGAGCACCTGGTACGGGATCTCCAGCGACTCGATGAACTCGCGCTCCCACTGCAGCATCCGCTGGTGCTCCTCGGCCGCGTCGGCCGGATCGCAGAAGCTGAACATCTCGACCTTGTCGAACCAGTGCACCCGGAAGATGCCCCGGGTGTCCTTGCCGTGCGAGCCGGCCTCGCGGCGGAAGCTCGGGCTGTAGCCGGCGTAGCGCAGCGGCAGCTGGTCGGCGTCCAGGATCTCGCCCGCGTGGTAGGCGGCCAGCGGAACCTCCGACGTACCCACCAGATAGAGGTCGTCGGCCTCCAGCCGGTACACGTCCTGGGCGGCCTGGCCGAGGAACCCGGTGCCTTCCATCGCCTCCGGCTTGACCAGCGACGGCGGGATCACCAGCGTGAACCCGTTCCTGGTCGCCGAGGCGACGGCGTGGTTGACCAGGGCCAGCTCGAGCTCGGCGCCCTGACCGGTCAGGTAGTAGAACCGCGAGCCCGACACCTTGGCCCCGCGCTCCAGGTCGATCGCACCGAGCAGCGAGCCGAGCTCGACGTGATCCCGCGGCTCGAAGCCCTCGGCCGCGAAGTCCCGCGGGGTGCCGTGGGTCTCCAGCACGACGTAGTCGTCCTCGCCGCCGGCCGGGACGCCGTCGGCGACCAGGTTGCCGAACTGGGCCATCACGGTGGCGTACCGGTTGCCCGCCTCGGTCGCCGTGCCGTCGGCCTTCTTGACCGCGTCGGCCAGTTCCTTGGTGCGGGCCAGCAGCTTGGCCTTCTCGTCGCCGGTGGCCTTCGGGATCTGCTTGCCCAACTCCTTCTGCTCGGCCCGGAGCGCCTCGAACTCGGCGATGGCGGTACGGCGCTCCTCGTCGGCCCGAACGGCGTCGTCGACCAGGGACTCGGACTCGCCTCGGGCACGTTGCGAGGTACGAATCCGGTCTGGGTCCTGACGAAGCAGTTTGGGATCGAGCATGCCGCCCAGCCTAGCCGGGCCCGCCCGGGCGAAGCAGGTCGTTTACCCCCGCGTCGCCGGTGCCTCCACGGCCACCCTTCTCCGCCTCACCGACCGGCCATCTCCGGCGGCGACACCCCGCCGTCAGGCTCGACGGCGCTCTGCTCCACACAATCGGTTGAAGGGTCGGCGATTATGGGCGCGTGCGTCGGCCGCCTTCCGCCTCGTCCTCCGCGATCACCGCGAGCATCCTCGTGGCGTTCGTGGTCTGGACCGCGTTGGTCCGCTACTGGCCGCCGATCGCCGCGTTCGACCGCCGGATGGCGGCACCGCCCCTCGAACTGGTCTCGCCGGTGGCCCAGATCGGCTCCGCGATCGCGATCCTGACCTGGCCCGGCGTCCCGTACGCGATCCTGCTGGGCATCGCCGTCTGGGCGGTACGGCAGCGGCTCCGGCAGCTGGCCCTCGCGCTGGCGCTGACCGTGATCCTGGCCTGGGGCGGCGCCTACCTGCTCAAGCTCTGGCTGGCCCGGCCGCGGCCCGAGGACGCGCTGCCGCTGATCACGGCCGGCGGGTTCTCCTACCCCTCGTCGCACGCGGTCGCGATCGTCGCGTTCTCGGTCGGGATCGGCGCCACCCTGCTGGTCACCCGGGAGCGGATCGCGACCAAGTTCGGCTGGCTGCTCGGCGGCGCCGTCGTGGTGCTGATCGTCGGCGTCGACCGCTGGCTGCTGTCCGCGCACTACATCTCCGACATCATCGGCGGGATGCTGTACGGCGGCCTGGCGGCCCGGCTGGCCCTGATGATCGCGGGCGTCGCGATCCCGGCGCCGCACGACCTGGTCACCGAGATCGTCCGGATCCGGCGGCCCGCCGAGCCGGGCCGGGCCCGGCGCTGCGCGGTGATCTACAACCCGGCCAAGGTGACCAACTGGGAGGTGTTCCGGCGCCGGGTGCACTACGAGCTGACCAATCGCGGCTGGCGGGACACGCTGTGGCTGGAGACGACCGAGTCCGACCCGGGCCGGGCGCAGACCGCGCGGGCCGTCGAGGAGGGGGTCGACCTGGTGCTCGGGGCGGGCGGCGACGGCACGATCCGGGTCATCTGCGCCGGCCTGGCCAACTCCGGCATCCCGTTCGGCCTGATCCCGGCCGGCACCGGCAACCTGCTGGCCAAGAACGTCGGGATCCCGTTGGACGAGGACGAGGCGCTGCAGGTCGCGCTGGACGGCGCCGACCGGCCGATCGACCTGGTCAAGCTCACCATCGACAACCGGACCGTTGATCATTTCGCGGTGATGGCCGGCATCGGCATCGACGCGGTGATCATGGAGGCCACCAACCCGGACCTGAAGAAGGCGGTCGGCTCGGCCGCCTACTTCGTGTCGGCGGCGAAGAACGCCGGCCATCCGGCGCTGCACGCGACGATCCAGGTCGACGACGACCCGCCGCTGCGCCGGCGGGCCCACGTGCTGGTGATCGGCAACGTCGGCTTCCTGCAGGCGAACATCCCGCTGATCCCGGACGCCGCGCCGGACGACGGCCTGCTGGACGTGCTGATCGCGTCGCCGCGCGGGGTCGGCGACTGGGTGAAGCTGACCGCACGGGTGCTCACCCGGCAGCGCCGTACCGATGATCAACTGGACCGGATCACCGGCCGCCGGGTGACCATCACGGTCGAGGAGCGGGACCGCTACCAGCTCGACGGCGACACCGAGGGCGAGTGCAACCAGTTGATCGCCGAGGTGCTGCCCGGGGCACTGCTGCTGCGGTCCCCACGCGGGACGTGGCCGCTGGCCGCCGCGGGCACGACCCGGCCGGCGATCATGGCGGCCGAGGCAGCCCCGGCGTCGGACGAGGCCGAGCCGGCTTCCGTACCGGAGGAGCAGGTGCTCAGCGAGAGCGAGCGGTGAGCGACTTCAGGGCGGCGTCGCTGGCGGCGACGATCTCCTTGGGCGCGTCGTTGGGGTAGTCGGTGTAGAAGACCACGTGCTGGCCGGTGTCGGCGATCTTGATCACCACGAAGGTGATCGTGGAGCTCGTGGACGGCAGGCCCGGCACCCGGAAGCCCACCGTGCCGGTGACCTTCATCGCCTCGTCCGGCGGATCGGTGATCCCGGTCAGCGGCTCGGCCTTGAACTTCGGGTTGATCAACTTCACGTTCTCGTAGCCGTGCAGGCCGAGCTGGCTGAGCACCTTCTGGCAGGTCCCCTTGAGGTCGTCCTTGACCACCAGCTCCGCGGGCACCAGGCCGAAGCCGGTGTCGGCCATCCAGTTGCCGCCGTCGCGGTATTCCTTGTGCACCACGAAGTCGCAGGTGAAGCCCTGGTCGCCGCCGCTGCGCAGCTGGCCGAGATAGTCGGAGCAGTGGTACGGGGCTCCGGGCAGGTTCATCCGGACCTTCCCGGCGAGATAACCGGGCACCGTCTTGTCGTAGAGCGCGACCGCCGCCTGGTCCTTCCGCGGCGGCGGGTCGATCGCCGGACCGGTGGGCAGCCGATCGCTGGTGATCGACACGGTGATCCCGAGCAGCACGACGGCGAGGATCACCACCCCGACGGTGATGCCGACCGCGAACGGGAGCCGGATCGCGGGCTGGTCGTGCCCGGCCTCGGCGTAGGCGTCACCGGCCAGCAGGTCGGCCGTCTCCTCGGCCGTCGGGGCCGGGGCGTGCTGGTCGTCGCTCAGCCAACGCGTCCAGTTCGCGCCGTCCCACCAGCGGTAGGTGTCTGGGTTGCCGCTGGGGTCGGCGTACCATCCGGGCCGGTCCGTCACGGCACCAAGGATAGGGGTGCCGGGATCAGCGGCGTCATGAGCGCCGGAGCCGGCCGAGCCAGTCGGCGGCCTCGCGGTAGGCGTCGTTGGAGGTGCCGCCGCGTACCACCGGCTGCACACCGTCGGCCCGCGGATAGCTGCCCAGGAAGACCACCCGGGCGGAGATCCGATGAAGGCCCATCAGGGCCTCGGCGACCCGCGCATCGTCGACGTGGCCCTCGGCGTCGACCGAGAAGCAGTAGTCGCCGAGGCTCTTCTTGGTCGGCCGGGACTCGATCCGGCACAGGTTCACGCCGCGGCTGGCGAACTGCTCCAGCAGTTCCAGCAGCGCGCCCGGATGGTCGTGCCGCATGAACAGCACCATGGT
The DNA here is from genome assembly GCF_059617205.1 of Microlunatus sp. YIM B11417. Classification (NCBI taxonomy): domain Bacteria; kingdom Bacillati; phylum Actinomycetota; class Actinomycetes; order Propionibacteriales; family Propionibacteriaceae; genus Microlunatus; species Microlunatus sp. YIM B11417. Next base: position 79,041 of record NZ_JCAMPJ010000002.1, on the reverse strand, counting down.
CGTCTTGTCCGCACCGGTCGGCGGTGCGATCGGACCCGGGCGGCTGACCAGCACGAACCGGGTCACCGCGTCCGGGTTCTCGCCGATCCCCGCGGCGACCGACGTCAGGCCGTGCAGGTCGCCGGCGACCCTCGCGCAGATCGCGGCGTCATAGGGGGAGTCGGGTCGGGCCACCTCGGCGGCGGCCGCGGCGGTCGAGCCGTCCTCGGTGAGCTCGGCCAGCGGCAGCTCCCGGGCCAGCCAGCTGCGGCACTGGGCCGCGGCGTGCGGATGGGTGATCACCCGCCGGACCTCGGCGAGTGCGGTGCCCGGCCGGACGAACAGCTCGAAGCTGACCGGCAGCAGCACCTCGCGGGTGATCACCAGCGGGTCGCCGTAGCCGAGGTTGTCCAGGGTCGCGCTGACGCCGCCCTCGACGGAGTTCTCGATCGGCACCAGCGCGGCCGCGACCGCCCCGTCCCGGACCGCGTCCAGCGTGCTCGGCACCGTCGGGTACGGGATCGGCGCCGCCGCCGGCAGCGGCAGGGTGAGCAGGGCCTGGTGGGTGAAGGTCCCCTCCGGGCCGAAATAGCCGTACGGGAGCTCGGACACGGCCTCACCCTACCGGGGTTGGCTTTCGGTGCCCGATCTCGATACCCTGGGTATCGAGAAGTGCGAAAGGACTGCGGGAAGGAGTCACGGATGGGGTCGGAGGTTCGGGCCAGACCGCCGCGCCGCGAGGTGCGGGACCGGGTCCTGGAGCACGCGGCGGAGGCGTTCCTGCGGGACGGCTACGCCGGCGTGAAGGTGATCGACATCGCGACGGCTGCGGGCTTCACCAAGGGTGCCGTCTACTCCAACTTCGGCGGCAAGCCGGGGCTGTTCAGCGCGGTCTGGTCGGAGCGGTTCGAGGCGATCGCCGGCTTCGCGCTGGGCCGCTCCGAGCTGATCCGGTCCGGCCGGCCGCGGGAGGAGATCCTGACCGAGGTGGCCCGCGAGTTGGCGGTCCGACTGACCGAGACGCCGGGCTGGGCCACCGCGCTCGGCGAGTTCCGGCTGCTCGCGGTCCGCGATCCGGAGGTCGCCCGCACCTATGCCGAACTGTCCGCGCGGCAATTGGACGGACTGGCCGGGCAACTGCGCGATCACGGGGAGGCGATCGGGCTGCCCGGCGACTTCGATCATGCCGTCGCGGCGTACCTGATCCTCACCGCGGCGACCTCGTTGGCCCTGGAGCACGCCGCCGCGCCCGCGGTGACCGACCGGGACCGGATCGAGCAGTGCCTGGCCGAGTTGTTGATCAAGGTGCTCCGGTGACCGCGGCCGGGACGGAGCCGGAGCCGTTCATCGACGCGCAACTACTGTCCTTGATCACCAGGGACGGCCCGGTCTTTCGTGATCTTCGGTTCAGCGTGCCGCAGGGCGGGCTGGCCGTGGTGGCCGGACCGTCGGGGTCCGGCCGGTCCGCGCTGCTGCTCACCCTGGCCGGCCGGATGCGCGGCTGGACCGGGGCGCTGCGGGTCGGCGGCCGGGACGCGGCACGGGAGTCCCGGGCGGTGCGCCGGATCTCGTCGGTGGCCCGGATCGACACCCTGATCGATCTGGAGCCGCAGCACACGGTCGGTGAGGCCATCACCGAGCGGGCCTTGATCGACAACGTCGCGCCGCGGTCGGCCGCGATGATCATCCACCGGTCCGCTCGCGAGTACGGGCTCGAACTGGACGACGCCGCGCTGGTCGGCCGGCTGCCCGCACTGGACCGGTCGATCCTGACCGCCCTGCTGGCGACAGTACGGGCCGCCGACCTGGTCGTGTTCGACGACGCCGACCGCGGCCTCGACCCGGCCGAACAGGCCACCTTGCTGGCGGTGCTCGCGGGCCTCGGCGAGGACTTCACCACGGTGGTGGCGAGCACCGTACACGCCGATGCGGCGCCGGCCGGGATCACGCTGATCCCGCTGACCCGCCCCGATGCTGCGGAAGAAGAGGACTGATCATGCCGTTCCCGATCACCGGACTGGCCCGGCTCGAGTTGCGCCGGTTCCGCGGTCCACTGCCCAAGATCGCATTGATCTTCGTGCTGATCGTCCCGCTGTTGTACGGGGCGATCTACCTGACGGCGAACTGGGACCCGTACGGGCGGCTCGATCATCTTCCGGTCGCCCTGGTCAACAACGACCGGCCCGTGACCTACAACAAGGAGAAGGTGGCGGCGGGCGCCGACTTCGTCTCTCAGCTACGCGAGAAGGCGACGTTCGACTTCTCGGACGTGGACGAGGCAGAGGCGGAGCGCGGGCTGCGCGAGGGCGACTACTACCTCGCGGTCGTCGTGCCGCCGGACTTCTCGGCGAACCTGGTCAGCGGGGCCGGGGACGATCCGCGACGCGCGGTGATCATGCTCCGGCGCAACGACGCCAACGGCTTCGTGATCGGCAGCATCACCAACAGCGCCCAGAACACGATCGCCCGCGCCGTCGACGAGTCCGCCGTGGCGAGCTACTTCGACGCCGTGTTCGCCAACCTCGCCACGATCCGGTCCGGCATGGTGCAGGCCTCGGACGGGTCCGGCAAGCTCGCGGAAGGCGCCAAGTCGGCCGGCACCGGGGCAGGCAAGTTGGAGCAGGGATCCGCGGACGCCGAGTCCGGCGCGAAGCAGCTGGATGCGGGAGCGGGCCGGCTCGCCACCGGGCTGAAGTCGGCCGAGCAGGGCTCGGCCGACCTGGACCGCGGCCTTGATCAACTCGAGTCCGGCTCGGCCGACCTGGCCGACGGCGCCGGCCAGGTCGCCGACGGCACCCAGCAGTTGAACGACCGGCTGCTGCCGATCCTGGACGGGGTGCAGAAGGTGCTCACCCGGGTGCAGCAGGACGCCCGGGCCGCGGCCGAACCGCTGGACGAGCTCGCCGCCGGACTGGCCGGGAACGAGAAGTCGATCAGCAGCGACCTCGACCAGGCCGGTGCCGCCCTTGATCAACTGAAGGCCGACCATCCGGAACTGGCCCAGGACAAGAGTTTCCTGGCCCTGACCGCACGTTTGGAACAGGCCGGTGCCCGGACCGAGCGGTTGGCCGGCCGGGCCACCGACGGCGCCGACCGGATCGCCGCGATCAACCGGCGGGTGGCCGAGGACACCACCGCGAGCGAACGGCTGAAGTCGGCCCGGAGCGATCTGATCAAGCTCAACGACGGCGCGCACCAGGTCGAGGACGGCGCCCGGGAGCTCAACCGCGGCATCGTCAAGGCGAACTCCGGCGCGCACACCCTGGCCGGCGGGATCTCCGACGCCTCGGCCGGTGCCGACCGGCTGGCCACCGGGACCGGTGACCTGACCAAGGGTCTCGGCACGCTGCACCAGGGTCTGACCGACCTGACCGGCGGGCTCGGTGACCTGCAGGGCGGCGCGACCAAGCTCCATGATCAACTCAAGAAGGGCGCCGACCGGATCCCGGTCTACTCGGCCGGCGAGCAGGACCAGGCGATCCAGGTGCTGTCGTCGCCCGCCGACGTGACCATGCGGGTGGACAACCCGGCCACCTATTACGGCCGCGGGCTGGCCCCGATGTTCTTCGCGATCGCGCTCTGGGTGTTCGGGATCTCGGTGTTCCTGGTGGTCCGGCCGATCACCGCGCGAGCGCTGGCCGGCCGCGGCAGCCCGCTCCGGCACGCGCTGGCCGGCTGGCTGCCGATCGGCGCGATCGCCGTGGTCGGCGGCTGGCTGATGGTCGGCGTGGTGTGGCTCGCGCTCGGCCTCGATCCCGTACAGCCGTGGCCTTTCCTCGGCCTGGTCGCCCTCGCCGCGATCTGTTTCTCGGCGATCGCGCACCTGCTCCGGACCGCGCTCGGCACGCCCGGCTCGTCACTGCTGCTGGTCTGGTTGATCTTGCAGCTGACATCGGCCGGCGGCACCTACCCGTCGCCGGTGCTGCCCGGGTTCTTCGCCGCGATCGCGCCGTACATGCCGATGACGTACCTGATCGACGCCTTCCGAATCACCATCTCCGGCGGCGAGGCGAGTCACCTGATCCGGGACGTCATCGTGCTGGCGGCGGTGGCCGTTCTGGCGTTGGGGCTGTGCGCGCTGACCGTACTGCGGCGCCAGCGGTTCTCGATGCGGGACCTGCACCCGCCGCTGGTCTCGCCCTAGAGCGCGGCGGTCCCACGAACCGATCGAGCCATGGCAGCGATTCCGGCCGGGCTCGCCGGATCGCCCACAGGATGATCGCGATCAAGATCATCAGCTGGATCACCGGGGAGACGTTCTCCCGGACCCGGGTGGCGACGAAGTCGAGTTCCGGACCCATCGGCAGATCCCGCCCGGGCACGAAGGCGAGCGACAGCGGCACGCCGCGCAAGATCATCAGCAGGTCGAGCTTGCTCGGCGCCAGCACCGCCAGCGGCATCCAGGCGATCAGGTCGTACCAGGAGAGCGTGTAGGTGGAGGTGGCCAGCCAGGCGACCGCCAGCAGCACCGACGTCCGCAACGCGACGGTGAGCGGGTCGGTGCGCGGGTTCGCGTCCCGGGACAGGCCGGGCGCGGCGGTCCACGGCAGCACTCGGGAGAGCAGCCAGACCACGATCACCATCAGGGCGTAGCAGATCAGGTTCAGCGCCAGCTTCTTGATCCCGGGCGGCCCCGGGAACAGGCCGAACAGGCGGAACAGCAGGTCCGGCCAGGACCCCACGGAGACGTACGTCGTGTTGTTCAGCACCCGGACCAGCGCGGTCGGTTGCCAGAGCCCGTAGCACAGCCCCATCGGGATCACCGCCCCGAGACAGAGCAGCAGCGCCTTCTTCGGTTCCTTGCGGTACGCCCACAACATGGCGACGCCCCACAGCCCGATGCTCAGCTTCGCGCAGCCGGCCAGGCCGATCCCGATCCCGGCGCCGAACGGGCTCTTCCGCATCAGCAGCAGCCCGCCGACCGCGAACATCACCGACATCGCCTCGTTGTGGCCGCTGGCCACCACGGCCCAGATCAGCAGCGGGTTGGCCACCGTGAGCAGGGCGGTGCGGGCCTGCCGGGTCTTGTCGCCGTGGGCCAGCACGACCATCCCGGCGCCGGCCAGCAGGAACGGCACCACGACGAAGACCTGCAGCCAGAAGACGATGTCGTGCAGGTTCTCGCCGCCCATGATGTTGGCGGCCCACTGGGTCCAGGAGGTGATCGGGCCGTAGACGCTGACCACGTCCCACCAGGGGGGTTCGATCTGATGGAGGACGGGGTCGTAGACGGTCCGGAACACCTCGGCCGGGGTGGTGTCGTACGGGTTGTGGCCGGTGACCTGCAGCCGGCCGTACGCCGCGTACATCAAGATGTCGGCCGAGGTCATCGGCGGCACCAGGATCGTGGCCAGGCTGAGCCCGGTGCCGAGGCCGAAGATCTTGCGATGATCCGGCCGCCAGCCGCGGGACAGCGCGCGTAGGGCGATGGTCAGGCCGACCCCGCCGACGATGATCACCGCCCAGATCATCGTGGAAACGACCCACTCGTTGGGTTTCGGGCTGCCGTCCGGCAGGTACCACGGCGGCAGCAGGCTGGACCGCGCACCCAGGGTCAGGGTGACCGCGGACGGGCCGAGGAAGCCGGTGATCAAGGTCAGCACGGTCGCGCCGATGATCATGGCCAGCGCGATCCGATGATCACGATGCCAGGCATCGGGGACGTAGCCGGTCGAGTTCGATCCCGCCGGTCGTTGGGTCGTTCGGGTCATCGCTTGAACCGCTTCAGTATTCCTTGAATGCCGCCGGACTCCTTGAACTCGGACAGCCCGGCCTGCACCAGGCCGCGCGCGGCCAGGGCCCGGGTCACCTCGGCCAGTTGGACCGCCCGGTCGAACCGCTCGGTCAGATCGAGCGAGGACTCGCGGCGCGGCCGGTCCAGCTCGACCTCCGCCACGGTCAGGCCGGCTCGCTGCACGTCGACGAGCATGCTCACCGCGCCGCCCCAGCCCGCGGCCAGCGGGCTGGTCAGTTCGAAGGCACGCCGGGTCAGGCAGCGCTCGACCGCGAGCGGCGCCCGCGGCGTCCAGCCGGTCAGTTCGGCGATGCCCCGAATCGCGGCCAGCTCGGGAACGCCGGGCGCGGCGGCCGACTCCGGGACAGGTACCGCGATCGTCAGGTCGGCCCGGCCGGACCGGATCGGCTCGACCAGCGGCGCCAGCTCGGCCGGCTGGCCGCCGGTGGCGGACAGCAACAACAGCGAGGCCGCCTCGGAGCGGCGATCCCGCTGCTCCAGGATGCCGAGCGCGTTGACCGCGGACTCCATCGCGGCGGCCCAGCCTCGGGCCCGCTGATGGGTGACCACGATCGCCCCGGCCGCGCCGGCGTACTTGGCGGTCTCGTCGGCGCTGCCGTCGTCGCAGACGATCACCGGGTCGATCCCCGGCAGTGCTGCGGCGGCCCGGACGACGTCGGCCACCTGCCGTTGCGCGTCCTTGGCCCAGATCACGCAGGCGATCGGCGTCCGGGAAGTCACAGGGCAAGGTTAGTGGTTTCCTGCTGGTCGCCGCGCGTTCGTATCCGGCACCACCCTCCTGGGCCGGGGGTAGGGTCTGGCGCTATGGCCGAGAACGTTGCCGAGAAGGTTGATCAGCGCCCGGTCGGCGTACGGTCCGAGGTGGGTCGGCTGCGCACCGTACTGCTGCATCGTCCGGGACCGGAACTGCGGCGGCTGACCCCGCGCAACAACGATGCCCTGCTCTTCGACGGCATCCCCTGGGTGAGCCGGGCCCGGGACGAGCACGACGCGTTCGCCGCCGCGCTGCGGGACCGCGGCGTCGAGGTGCTGCACCTGGAGCAGCTGCTGATCGAGACACTGGCCCAGCCGACCGCGGCCGCCGACGCCATCGACGGCGTCCTGACCGACCTCCGGCTCGGTGATCAACTTCGCCGCCAGCTCCGTGATCAACTCGTCCAGCTCGGGCCGGACGAACTGTCCGGAGTGCTGATCGCCGGGCTGCGCAACGACGAGCTGCGCTCGACCGGGCTGGTCTCGTCGCTGCTGGCAGCCGAGGACTTCCTGATCGATCCGCTGCCGAACCTCTTGTTCACGCGGGATTCCAGCGTCTGCGTCGGCGACCAGGTGGCGATCACGTCGCTGGCCATGCCGGCCCGGCAGCGGGAGACCCAGCTGACCGAGTTGATCTACGCGTTCCACCCGCGATTCGAGTCCGTACCGCGGTTGCACGGGTGGACCCGGGAACACCTGGAGGGCGGCGACGTCCTGGCGCTGGCGCCGGGCGTTCTCGCGGTCGGTGTCGGCGAACGGACCACGCCGGCCGGCGCCGAGCGGTTCGCCCGGACCGTTTTCGATCATGGTCTGGCCGAGCAACTGCTGGTCGTACCCATCGATCAGAACCGGGCCACCATGCACCTGGACACCATCTGCACCATGGTCGACGTCGACGCCGTGGTGATGTATCCCAACGTGGCCGACCGCCTGTCGGCGATCCCGGTCCGACCCGGCGAGGGCCGCGAGTTGATCATCGGCGAACGTACCCCGTTCCTGGAGGCGGCCGCGACCGCCATGGGCATCGACCGGCTGCGGGTGATCGCGACCGGCCTCGATCCGGTGACCGCGGAACGCGAACAATGGGACGACGGCAACAACACCCTGGCCATCGAGCCGCGGGTCGCCGTCGCGTACGAACGCAACGTGGAGACCAACGCCCGCCTCGAGGCCGCCGGCATCGAGGTGATCACCCTGGCCGGCTCCGAACTAGGCTCCGGCCGCGGCGGCCCCCGCTGCATGTCCTGCCCCGTCCTCCGCGACTGACCCCCCACTCTCGCCGGCGGCGGTCCCCCACGTCACTCTGGCCACAAGTTTTTCACGTTAACGTGAAAAACCGGCACTTCCCACGCGTTACTTCTCGCGTAAAGCGGCAAGAAGTGTGGGGGAAGACCGGGGAGTCGGGCCACGTTCGGCGAAGGGATCGGGTCGTGCGGCGAACCCGGACTCAGGCAGAGCGCGTTGCGGATTCGGCACCTTCGGGTGACCCGCGGAGGACCTTGGTGGTGCGGTGGCTCACGTTCCGACCGATGTGGATTCCGCCGTGACTGACCGGCCGAAATTCACTCCGGCCGTGCTCCTCGGCGGTCAGGCGCGGGCCGGGGTGTTCAGGCGGTCCAGGGCGCGGTCGGGGAAGTCGGTGGTGAGGCCGTCGACGCCGAGGGAGAGGGCGAAGTCGATGTCGTCCGGCTCGTTCAGGGTCCACGGGTGGACCTGCTTGCCGTTCCGGTGGGCGCGGGCGACGAAGTCGGGGTCGACGCGGAGCATGGCGATGTCCGGGCCGAACGCCTCGATGCCGTCGGGGAGCTCGCCGGTCTCGTAGTCGCCGAAGTCGAACTGCTGCAGGTAGGTCCGCTCCAGGTCCGGCAGCAGCCGGCCGACCTTGAGCAGCGCCTCCATGGAGAAGCTGATGATTCGCACCGGCGCACCGGCCTTGGTCCAGCCGTAGTCGGCGAGCATGGCGGCGACCCGGTCCTCGGTGTCCAGGCCGCGCGGGTTCGGGTGCTTGGTCTCGATCGCCAGGGTCACGTCGACGTCGCGCTGCCGGGCCTCGTCCACCATGGCGAGCAGTTCGGCGAGCGTGATCAGCGTGCGCTGTTCCTCGGACGGGTTCTGCGTCTGGCGGGACCCGAAGTCGAGGGCCTTCAGCTCGGCGACGGTGAACTCGAAGGCGATGCCGGTCGTGGTGGCGGTCCGGTCCACCCGGCTGTCGTGCAGGCAGATCAGCTGGTCGTCGGCGCTGAACTGGACGTCGCACTCGAGGCCGAGGCGGGTTCCGGTCTCGCCGGCCCAGTCGATCGCGGCACGGTAGGCGGCGATCGTCATTTCGGGCTGGCGGCCGGAGAATCCACGGTGGGCGAAGAGCTGGTGGGATTGCGGCCGGGCCGCATGCACCGGTGAAATCACGGCGATCAGTCTGGCACACCCGCGCCGATCGGCTCACCGAGCCGGGTCGGAGTTGGACGAATGGTCACGGACCTTTCCGGATCGTACGACCGCGCAGTTCACCGAAGCGCAACCGAAGCCGCCTGGGCGATCGCGTCGCTGACCAGGTCGAGCGCCGGCGACGGCAGCCGCCAGCGCTGCCAGAACAGCGCGACGTCCACGGACGCCTTCGGCTCCGGCTGGATCACCGAGCCGGCCGCGAGCAGCGGGCGAGCGTCCTGCTCCGGCAACAGACCCCAGCCCATCGACAGGGTGACCGCCCGGGCGAACTCGGCCGAGGACGGCACGTAGTGCTGCGGCGGCCGGAGCCGGCGCCGGGTGCGCCGGCGCAGGTAGCGCCGTTGCAGGTCGTCCTTGTGGTCGAACGCCAGCATCGGCGCCCCGGCCAGGTTCTCCACCGTCAGACCGCCGGGCAGCCAGCGCTCGGCGAAGCCGGGGCTGGCCACCAGCAGGTAGCGCAGCCGGCCCAGCCGGCGGACGCTGCAGCCCTGCACCGGCTCGGCGATCGCGGTCACCGCGGCCATCACGGCACCGGCCCGGAGCAGTTCGACCGAGTGCTGCTCGTCCTCGCGATGGATGTCGAACCGCAGCCCGTGCTGGTCGGCCAGCCGGGCCAGCGGCGGCAGCGCCCAGGTGGCCAGGGAGTCGGCGTTGATCACGATCGGGATCTCGGCCGCCTGCACCTGCCCGGGACCAGCAGGTCCGCCCAGCTCGGCCACTGCCTCGCCGGTCAACAGGGCGGTCTGCCGGGCCAGCCGGGCCAGCACCTCACCGGACTCGGTCGGCCGGACCGGCTTGCTGCGCAGCAGCAGCACCCGGCCGGTCCCGACCTCGAGCGCCTTGATCCGCTGGCTCACCGCGGACGGCGTCACCTGCAGCCGGCGGGCGGCCGCGTCGAACGTGCCCTCCTCCAGTACGGCCAGGAAGGTGGCCAGCTGATCGAACTGGACCTGCATCCTCCGACATTAGCAATCCTGATGATTCGTCAGAATCTTTAGCTGGTACGACAGCCTGCCGGAACCTAGATTCGGCCGGGTGATGCACACCGCAGCCGCCGGGTTCGGCATGGGCCTGTCCCTGATCGTCGCGATCGGGGCGCAGAACTCGTACCTGCTCCGCCAGGCGATCAGCCGCGAACGGGCCGGAGTCGTGGCAGCGATCTGCATTGCCTCCGATGTGGTGTTGATCTTGCTCGGGATCAGCGGCATCGGCGTGATCGTCCAGCAGGCCCCGGTGATCATCGACGTGCTGCGCTGGTGCGGCGCCGCCTTCCTGATCGGGTACGGGATCCTGGCCGCCCGCCGGGCCCTGGGACCGCAGCAACGTCTCGACGCCGCGACGGGCGGCTCGGCCTCGACGGCCCGGGTGATCATCACCGCGCTGGCCCTGACCTGGCTGAACCCGCACGTCTACCTGGACACGGTGCTGCTGCTCGGCACCGTGGCGAACACCCACGGGCCCGACGGCCGCTGGCCGTTCGGCGCCGGCGCCATCGTCGCCAGCGTGCTCTGGTTCCTCACCCTCGCCCTCGCCGGCCGGCTGCTCCGGCCGGTGTTCGCCAAGCCGCTGACCTGGCGGCTGCTCGACGGATTGATCGCCGTGATCATGATCGGGCTGGCCGGTTCCTTGATCATCTCCGGCATCACCACCGAATGAGACAACCGCCGCACACTGTGAATTCACGTCACACCGAGTGTTAGCTTTCACATCCTGATTGTTAATCTGACCTGCGCAGAGGGAGCTCGGAATGGCATCAGCGATGTGGAATCGACGCAGACTTCTCGGTGCCGCCGGGCTTGCCGGCCTGGCCGCGGCCGGCTGGTCCGGCGGCACCCGGCCCGCCTCGGCCCGGCCCCGGTCGTTCGACCTCTCGGCCCCCGCCCGGACGCTCTACACCGGCGCCGCACTGGCCTCGGCCACGGTCCAGCAGTCGTTCACGTTCGACCCGGAGAACGACCGGCTGTTCGTCGCCCAGTTGAAGGCCGGCTCGCCCGGTGTCGCGGGCGACCTGCACATCAGCGAGGTGGACCGGACCGGGAGGCTGCTCGGCGCGATGGTGCTGCTCGGCTACGGACACGCCGTCTCGTTCGCCGCCCAGGCCTTCCGCGGCGGCACCTACCTGTGGACCGAGGGCGAGGCCAACGCGAACGGCTACGGCACGGTGCTCAAGCGGTTCGCCTGGGAGAACGGCGCGACGCTCAGCCGGGACGACGCGCGGGCGACGACGTTCCGGCCGGTGCCCGAGGCGCTGGAGACCACCTGCGCCATCGATCACGACGCCGGCCGGATGGCGGTCCGCTACCACACCAGCGCGGGCAAGCGGATCGCGATCTTCCGGCTGGCCGACGTCGCCGCCGGCGGCGCACCCGACCGGATCGTCGACCTCGCGCAGCCACCGGGGCTCGGCGTGTTCCAGGGCTATGCGCTGTACGGCAGCGACGTCTACACGCTGGACGGCACCGCGTACGGCGACTCCAATCCGCCGCCCGGCAACGCCTACCTGTCCCGCATCGACACCCGTACCGGAGCGTTGGCCGAGCGGGTGCTCACCCACGCGGGCGCGGACCTGGTCTATCGCGAACCGGAGGGGATGGCCGTCGGGTCGTTCGGCTCGGCGCCGACCAGGCTCCACTTCGGCTTCGCCTCGGGCGAAGGCGGCGTCCGGCGGTCGAACCTCTTCTACCTCTAGCCGGTCAGCTGGTCAGCGCGCGGCCGGAGGACTGCCAGCCGTAGACGCCGCCGGCCAGGTTGACCGCCTCCCGGCCCTGCGCGGCCAGGTAGCTCGCCGCCTGGGCGGACCGGGCACCGACTGCGCAGACGCAGACCACCCGGTCCGGCACCTCGTCCAGTCGGGCGATCAACTGGTCCAGCGGCAGGTGCACCGCGCCGTCGATCCGGCCGCCGGCCCACTCGCCGTCGGTCCGTACGTCCAACAGGGTCCAGCCGTCCCGTACGTGCTGGTCGACCTGGTCCGGTCCGATCTCGATCACATCCACCCGCCCATGATCACCCGGTTTACGGGCGAACCGGAACTTGATCATGGACCAGAGCGCCGCGAGGTGGCCCATCTACTTGAGCAGCTTCGACAGCCGGCGGTCGGCGAGCTTCTTGCCGCCGGTCTGACAGGTCGGGCAGTACTGCAGCGACGAGTCGTGGAAGGACACCTCGGCGATCGTGTCGCCGCAGACCGGACAGGTCTCGCCCTTGCGGCCGTGCACCCGCAGGCCGGCCTTCTTCTCCCCCTTGAGATCCTTCGCCGCCAGGCCCTCGGCCCGTTCGATCGCACCGGCCAGCTCGTCCTTGATCGCCGCGAACAGGCGGTCCCGTTCCTCGTCGGTGAGCGTGTTGGCGCCCTTGAACGGACTCAGCTTGGCGGCGTGCAGGATCTCGTCGGAGTAGGCGTTGCCGATCCCGGCGATGATCTTCTGGTCCCGCAGGACGCCCTTCAGCTGGGACCGGCCGGCCCGCTGCAGCAGGTCGGCGAAGGCGGCGGCGTCGAACTCGTCCGACAGCGGGTCCGGGCCGAGCGTCGCGACGTGCGGAATGGTCGACGGGTCGGCCGTGACGTAGACGGCGAGCTTGCGCTGGGTGCCGGCCTCGGTCAGCTCGAACCCGGAGCCGTCGTCCAGCCGGAACCGCAACGCCAGCGGATTCTTGGCGCTCGGCCGGATCGGCTTGTCCGGCACCTCGTCCTTCCAGCGCAGCCAGCCGGCCCGGGCCAGGTGGAACACCAGGTGCAGGCCCTGCGCGGACAGGTCGATGAACTTTCCGTGCCGGTCGACCCCGTCGATCTCCAGTCCGGACAGGGCGGTCAGCGGTGGGTCGTACGTCTTCAGGGCGCTGAACGCGACCAGGTCCACCCGGGCGATCGTCCGTCCGATGCAGACCGGCCGCAGGAACCGTACGAGGGACTCGACCTCAGGCATCTCCGGCATGACACCAATCTATTCGCCGGGAACGCCCCGGCCGGCGGAATTCAGGCGAGTTCGAGGCGGTGCTCGGCCCAGGTCGCCACCCGGTCCAGCCGCTGGGCCGGCAGCCCGCCCATCCGGGACAGGGCCAGCCCGTCGCCGCCGAACATCCGGCTCACGACGGGATCGTCCAACTCCGCCGCCATGTCGCTCAGCTGGATCCGGACGGGGAGGAACTTGCCGTCGCCGTCGGCGTCCTCGACCACGATCCGGTCGACGTCGGACCACGGGATGACCAGCCGCGACTCGCCGCTGCCGAGCACCACCCCGGACCGAGCCAGGCCCACCTGGACGGTCCGGCCGCGGACGCCGAGCCACCCGATCCCGGCCAGCGCCAGGCCCAGCACGATCGCCATCATCACCACCGCGCCGGAGATCGCCGGCTGGGTCGACCGCAGCCAGATCGCGACGTAGATGCAGGTCGCCATTCCGGCGACCGCCGCAGCCGCGAACACGATCAGCAGCACGTCCAAGGGTTCGACCTGGCCGGTCCAGAACCGGTTCAGCCGCACGGTCTTCCGCTCGTCCTGCACTGGCGGGATGTTAGTCCGTCACCGGCTCGGCCGGGCGGGTGGTCCCCGGCGTGGCGAGGACACCGGCCCGCCAGACCGGCGGTTCGGCCCGCAGCGCCGCGGGCAACAGGCCGAGATAGTCGGCCCGGTCCAGTTCGACGACGCCGAGGGTGGCCAGGTGATCGGTCTGCCACTGCACGTCGAGCACCCGGCCGTCCGGGCCGGCGGCGCGGAGCAGTTCCACCAGTCCGACCAGCGCCGCCTTGGAGGCGTCCCGGCCGATCTCGGCGTCGTGGAACATCGACTCGCCGGCGAACAGCCCGCCCAGCCCGACCCCGTACAGACCGCCGGCCAACCGGTCGTCGGAGGTCCAGGCCTCGACCGAATGGACCACGCCGGCCCGGTGCAGCTCTGTGTAGACAGCCCGGATCTCGGCGTTGATCCAGGAGCCCTCGCGGCGCGGGTCGGCGCAGCGGTCCAGCACCGCGCTGAAGGCGGTGTCCACCCGGATCTCGTACCGCTTGAGCATCTTGCGCAGCGACCGGCTGATCCGCAGTCCGTCCAGCGGCAGGACGCCGCGCCGGACCGGGGAGAACCAGCCCATGGTGCCGCGGCCGATCGGCATCGGGAACACGCCGGAGCGATAGCCCGCGACGACCAGCCCCAGGTCGAACCCGTGCGAGTACCCGATCAGGTCCTCGTCCGGCCAGTCCGCCGGCGGACCGAACGGCGACGGCTGCATGCCCTTGATTGTGCCGCCCGGGCGCGAGCGACGCGCCATCGCCCCCGGGCACGTACGCTGGTGGTGATTTCGTGGCCCGGGAGGTCGGATGCCGTCAGCACAGGAGTTCGGTCGCAACATCGCGCGCACGCTCGAACCGATCCGGACCCAGGGTCCGCAGGCGGCGGGCGGCGTGCTGCGGCGGGTCGTCGAGGCGGCGATCGACGGGATCGGCCGGCTGCCGAGCGCCAAGCACGCGGCCGGCAAGCATCTGACCAAATGCGCCGGGTACGTCGACGACGCGATCGAGTCCGTGATCGAGTCGCACATCATGCTCGGCTCGGCGCAGGGCTTCGTCACCAACATCGGCGGGCTGGCCACGCTGCCGGTCGCGCTGCCGGCGAACCTGACCGGCGTCGCCGTGGTGCAGGTCCGGATGGTGGCCGCGATCGCCCACCTGCGCGGGTACGACCTCGACGATCCCCGGGTCCGGACGGCGTTGCTGATGTGTCTGCTCGGCGGCGAACAGGTGGCCAAGCGGATCGCCGAGGGCACGTTCCCCACCTCGCCGCTGGCCGTCGCCACCGCGCCGGTCTTCGACCCCGGCCTGGACGCCGCGGTCGCCCAGGCCGTCGTGTCCGGCCTGCTCGCCGCGGTCGGCGGCCGCAACCTCGCCCTGCTCGTGACCAAGCGGATCCCGTTGATCGGCGGCGGCGTCGGCGCCGTGATGGACGGGATGGCCACCCACCAGATCGGCAAGTACGCCAAGACCGAACTGGTCCGTCGCCGCGCCATCCGAGCCTGACCTCCGGTGATGCTCCGCCGGTTCTGAACGGCGAGATATTCCGGGCCCGGTGCGGTGCCGCGCATAGGGTGATGGTGCGGTTGGACAAGGGAACCCGGTGCGAATCCGGGACTGCCCCGCAGCGGTATCAGGGAACGATCGCCGTCATCGAGCACTGGGCCCCCGGCCTGGGAAGCGACGGCCAGTAGGTGGGTTCGCCCGCGCCCTCGAGTCCGAAGACCTGCCAGCCGTCCGCCCGGCGCCCGCCTGGCGGAGGTGACGATCTCGGAGGAAGGTCGTGCCGGAAGGTCTTCCGGTGCTGCCCGCCTCCGGCTGATCAGCAGGACTCGCGAAGGAGAGTTCTCTTCAGATGACTTCGATTGCCACGACCCACGGCTATCCACGCCAGGGCCGGCGCCGCGAACTGAAGCGCGCCATCGAACGCTATTGGAAGGGCAGGACGGATGCAGCCGCCCTGCTGGACACCGCGGCGACGCTGCGGCGGCAACGGCTGGAACGACTGCGTGACGCCGGGCTCGGCGAGGTGCCGGTCGGCGACTTCTCGCTGTACGACCACGTGCTGGACACCGCCTGGATGGTCGGCGCGATCCCGCCCCGGCACGCCGCGGCGGTGCCGGACACCACGACCGAGGCGGGCCGGCTGGACCGCTACTTCGCGATGGCCCGCGGCGACGACCGCGTGCAGCCGCTGGAGATGACCAAGTGGTTCGACACCAACTACCACTACCTGGTGCCCGAGCTGTCGGCCGGCACCGAGTTCATCCTCGACCCGACCAAGATCATCGGCGAGCTGGCCGAGGCGGCCGAGCTGGGCGTCGCGGCCCGTCCGGTGCTGGTCGGTCCGGTCACGTTCCTGCTGCTGGCCAAGTCCGCCGACGACCCGGACTTCGCGCCGATCTCCCTGCTGGACAAGCTGATTCCGGTGTACGCGGAGCTGCTCGGCCGGCTCGCCGAGGCGGGTGCGGAGTGGGTGCAACTGGACGAGCCGGTGCTGGTCACCGACCTCGAACCGGACCGGCTGGAACAGGTCCGGGAGGCCTACGCGACGCTGGCCGCGGTGCCGAACCGGCCCAAGATCATCATCGGCAGCTACTTCGACCGGCTCGGCGAGGCCGCGCCGGTGCTCGCCTCGGCTCCGGTCGAGGGGCTCGCGGTCGATCTGGTCGGCCCCGGCGCGGCCAGCCTCGACGAACTGGCCGGGCAGCCGGGCCTGGCCGGCAAGCGGCTGATCGCGGGCGTGGTCGACGGCCGCAACGTGTGGCGGACCGACCTGGCCGCGGCGCTGGGCAAGCTCGGCACGCTGCTCGGCCTGGTGGACCGGCTCGACGTGGCGTCCTCGTCGTCGCTGCTGCACGTGCCGATCGACGTCACCGACGAGCCCGACCTGGACCCGACCGTGGCCGGCTGGCTGGCGTTCGCCGACCAGAAGCTCGAGGAGCTGGCGATCCTGGCCCGGGCGCTGAACGAGGGCCGGGACGCGGTGGCCGGCGAGCTGACCGTGAACGCCACCCGGCTGGCCTCCCGCGCGTCGTCGCCGATCGTCCGTGATCAAGCGGTACGGGAGCGACTGGCCACCGTCAGCGATGATCAACTCCGGCGCCGCTCGGCGTACCCGGTCCGGGCGGAGGCGCAGCATGATCAACTCAAGCTGCCGGCGTTCCCGACCACGACGATCGGCTCGTTCCCGCAGACCACCACGCTGCGCCAGGCGCGGGCCGACCTGCGAGCGAAGAAGATCGACGACGCCGCGTACGACC
This sequence comes from Microlunatus sp. YIM B11417, assembly GCF_059617205.1. Lineage (NCBI taxonomy): Bacteria > Bacillati > Actinomycetota > Actinomycetes > Propionibacteriales > Propionibacteriaceae > Microlunatus > Microlunatus sp. YIM B11417. Next base: position 62,343 of record NZ_JCAMPJ010000002.1, on the reverse strand, counting down.
AGGCGATGCGGAACGAGATCGCCGAGGTGATCAAGCTGCAGACCGAGCTCGGGGTCGACGTGCTGGTGCACGGCGAGCCGGAGCGCAACGACATGGTGCAGTACTTCGCCGATCAGCTGGTCGGGTTCCTGAGCACCCGCAACGGCTGGGTCCAGTCGTACGGGACCCGGTGCGTCCGGCCGCCGATCATCGTCGGCGACGTGGCCCGGCCGCGGCCGATGACCGTGGACTGGGCCTCGTACGCGCAGGGCCTGACCGACCGTCCGGTCAAGGGGATGCTGACCGGGCCGGTGACCATGCTCGCCTGGTCGTTCGTCCGCGATGATCAACCGCTCGGCGACACGGCACGGCAGGTGGCGCTGGCGCTGCGGGACGAGGTGACCGACCTGGAGGCCGCCGGGATCCGGGTGATCCAGGTGGACGAGCCGGCGTTGCGGGAGACCCTGCCGCTGCGCCGGGCCGACCGGCCGGCCTACCTCGACTGGGCCGTCGCGGCGTTCCAGCTGTCCACGGCCGGGGTGGCCGACGCGACCCAGATCCACACCCACATGTGTTACGCCGAGTTCGGCGACATCGTGGACGCGATCGTCGCGATGGACGCCGACGTGATCAGCCTGGAGGCGGCCCGGTCCCGGATGGAGGTGGTCGGCGAGCTGTCCGACGCCGGCTATCCGCGCGAGGTCGGCCCGGGCGTCTGGGACATCCACTCGCCGCGGGTGCCGCCGGTCGAGGAGATGATCGAAGCCCTCCGGCTGGCCGGGCAGACCCTGCCCGCCGAACGGCTCTGGGCCAATCCTGACTGCGGTCTGAAGACCCGCGGCTATGCCGAGGTGGAGCAGTCGCTGCGGCATCTGGTGGCGGCGGCGAAGCAGGTTCGGATCGAGCTGAGTCCGACCGGCTGATCCGCCGAGTTGATCAGTTCCCTGAGCCTGTCGAAGGGCAAGGTCCGCTCGGGCCTGGCGCTTCGGCAGGCTCAGCGCACCAGGGCGGCGCCGGACACGCCGCGGCCGATTGCCCCGATTGCGCCCGCGACGGCCAGATCCTGCGCATAATCGACACTGTCGATCGGGGGATTGAGATGTGCCGCTTGATCATCGCGGAACGTCGGTCATGACCGCGCAACCCGTCACGCTCGGCCGGGCCTTCCTGTTCAGCTGGCGACGGGTGCGCCGACGGGTCAGTACGCGCGCCCAGCTGACCATCGTGTACGGGATCCTCGCCGCGATCGCCGCCACCACCGCGCTGGTCGCGGTCAACCTCGCCGTTCGACTGGTGCCCGACCCGCTGCTGACCGGCGGCACCGGGCGACTGGTCGACGCCCTCATGATCGTTTCGGTCGTCGCGTTGATCACCTTGATCGCCGGCACCACCCTGGTCACCTGGATGATCACCGGCGGCGTACTCCGCCCGCTCAACGATCTCAACGCCGCCGCCACCCGGGCCGCGCAGGGGCCGCCGGCCGGCCGGCTCGAGGTCAACGAGCCGGCCAAGGTGTCCAGCCGCGACGAGCTCGCCGCCCTGGCGACCAGCTTCAACCGGATGCTGACCCGGCTGGACCACCAGCTCGAGGCCCGCCGCCGGTTCACCGCGATCGCGGCGACCGAGCTGCCGACCCAGCTGACGACGACCCGGCAGCTGCTCGACGCCGCCGCGAATGACTGGCTGATCACGGCCCGGACGCAGCGGCTGATCGAACAGCTGGCGTACGCCAACCAGCGATCACTCGACCTGGTCGACGGCCTGATGGCGCTGTCCCGATCCGGCACCGTGGAGCCCATGATCACCGTGAACAACCTGGACGACGTCATCGTCGAGTCGGCGGTCGGCCTGGAATCGCTGCGGCGCCAGCATCAGGTCAAGATCATCTTCGACATCGACGACGTCCGGGCGGCGACCGACCGAGCCATCCTGCGCGGCATCGTCGATCAGCTGCTGGACAACGCGATCCGCTACAACCGGCGACACGGAACCGTCTGGGTCGGCACCAGCCGCGGCTGGGGTCAGCCGACGATCACGATCTCCAACACCGGCGAGGTGATGACCCAGCGCGAGGTCGAGCACGCACTGAACCCCACCCCCGAGACCCGGACCGGTGCGGCCGCCCACGGCTTCGGCCTCGCGATCACGCAGAACCTGGCCCGCTCGCTGGACGCCACCCTCACCGTCCGCGCCGACTCCGGCGGCGGCCTGACCACCCAGCTCGCTCTCCCGGCAAGCGAGCAGGCGGCCCGGACCAGCACAGCCGGCCCGGTCGAACTCCGCCCTGCCGGCCGAGACCACGGCGCCCCGCGGCCCACCACCGATCCGGCCCACCACCCCGCCGCCGTCTCCCACTGACCCGGCACCCCACCCCGCCCACTGTGGGAATGTCGACAACCCACCCAGCTCGGCATGTTCAGCGTCGGAATGTCGACAACCCCACCGTGATCGGCACCATCCACGTGGGCAGGTCGACAACACCACGAGGTTTCGGCTCGGTCCGCGTCAGGGTTCTGTCTCCGACAGCCGCGACCCGATTGCGGTAGGCGTTGCGTTGCAGATTCGGGTCACCGGCGGTCGGGCCGGCCCGGATCGCGGTCAGGGGCCGGGCACCCAGGGTGGGCGGGCCCAATCCCAGGTCGGCATCGGCTCGTCGAAGTCGGGCTGGGCGTCGGGGGCCGAGAGGATGACGGCCATCCGGCTGCCCCACTCGAGGTAGCCGACGAAGGAGGCGCGGAACTCGGGGTCGTCGGGCAGGCCGACCCGGTCGGCGGCCTCCAGCAGCAGGGCGACCCAGCGGCGCCGCTGCTGCTCGGTGATCGCCCGGCCCAGATGGTGGCGGACCATGCCCGGGTGCCCGCCATGATCACGCGAGTACGCCGGCGGCCCGCCGAACACCTCACCGAGCCAGGCCGCGACGTGCTTCGGGTGATCGGCCGACATGCCGGCGAACACCGGCGCCAGCAGCTCGTCCTTGATCACTTCCCGGTAGAAGTCCTCGGTCAGCCGTTCCAGCGCTTCGCTGCCGCCGGCCCACGCGTACAGGCTCGGCGTCGCCGCGGCCGGCTCGTGTTCGATGCTCACGTACAGAAACTAGAGTCGAGCCGGGACGGATCCGCAAGTACGCACTTTCCGGTGCGTGGAGGGCCGGTGAACGGATGAACAGACGCGGCTACTCCTGCGCCGTCGAGGTCGCGGTCGATGCGATCGCCGGCCGCTGGACCCCGGTGATCCTGGCCCACCTCAAGGAGGGCGTGCACCGGTACGGGCAGCTGCGGCGGCGGATCCCCGGCCTGAGCGAGAAGATGCTCACCCAACGGCTGCGTGAGTTGGAGGCGGCCGGGTTGGTCGAGCGGCGGGTGCACCGGGACGCCGAGGAGATGCCGGCGCCGGTCTCGTACCGGCTGACCGAGGAGGGACAGAGCCTGGCTCCGGTGCTGCAGGCGCTCTACGACTGGGGAGCGCGGCGGGCGGCCGAGCGCGGCATCACGTTGCCGGAGCCGGTCGACTGACCCAGGGACTTGGCGACCACTGTGGGGACCGGGCGTTTCGCGACGATCCCGGCGCCGTGCGGGATGCCGCGAATCCCCTTGCCGAGCCAGGGCGCCAGGTGGGTCACCGCCCAGTCGAGTTCCTCGGTGAGCTGCGCCCGGACCGAGCGGGTCGACTCCGGCGGGAGCGGCTCGGCCCAGGACTCGTCCATTCCGTCGATGCCGAGCCGCCAGGCCAGTCCGCGGGCCACCCGCTCGTGGCCCAGCGGGTTGCCGTGCAGCTTGTCCTCGTACCAGAGCCTCGGATCGCCGGCCATCGGGTAGGCCTGCAGATCGAGCACGATCACGCCGTACCGGGCGGCCTCGGCCCGGACCAGGTCGTTCAGCCGGAACATCCGGTCCCGGAGCCGGCGCCCGAACGGGTTGATCGCCGTCGGGTCGGGCATCGTGAAGGTGAGGACGGTGATGTCGTTGCCGCGGGCCTCGCTGTACATCTCGGCGAGCGTCGCGGCGAGTTGGTCGTAGTCGCAACCGAAGGCGAGGACGTCGTTGACCCCGCCGAAGATCGTCATCAGATCCGGCTTCAAGGCCAGGGCGTCGTCGAACTGGGTGTTGCGGATCTCGTCCAGCCGCAGCCCGCGGACGGCGAGGTTGGCGTAGTCGAGCGGCTCGTCCTGACCGTCGGCGATGTGCTGCGCGAGCCGGTCGGCCCAGCCGCGGTAGCCGCCGTTGCCGTCGGGGTCCTCCAGACCCTCGGTCGCGGAATCACCGATGGCGACGTACCGCTCGAAGCTCACCACGCCCTGGATTCTGCCGTACCGCTCAAGCCGAGCGGGTCAGGCAGCCAGGTCGACGTGACTGCGGCTGCGCGGAGTCTTGGCGGCGCGGGCCGACACGTCGAGCATGGTGGGCACGATCGCCAGCACGCCGACGACGACGATTCCGATGATCGCCAACACCGTGATGAGTACCTGTATCGCATCCATGCATCAAGAATCGCTCGCAGTGCCTAATCCGCCATCGGTCGCCGGTCCGGAGTTCCGGGTACGCCGACGACGGCGCTGGTCGTCGGGGTATCGGACCCCGGTGGCACGGGTCCTGAGGTGCGCTGCACCGGCTCATGTCAGTTTTGTGCAGACCTTGCGTAACTCTTGAGGGATCCTGGCGGACCTGCAGAGGCTGCCGGGTCATGATTCTTTACGCAAGGGGGGCAGATGGATCGGTACCCAGCACGGGGAGGGGTACCAGCCACAGTCTGATTCGCCGACACTCAGGGGGGTCGACGAATGCGCTAAGGGCCGGCGGATCTTCGGATCCGCCGGCCCTTCAGTCTTGCCTGACCGGTGCAGCCTACGCCGCGTTGAACTCGTCGCGGAAGGCCACCCACTCCTTGACCCGGGTCAGGTCGTAGTTCACCCGGCCGTCGGTCGTGATCGTCACCATCCGTACCCCGACGTCGACCAGGCCCTGCGCCTCCTCGTCCGGGCTGCCGTTGACACCCGTCGACCGCTCGATCTCGCCCGGGTCGCGACCGATCTGGGCGCACCAGTCGTCCAGCACCGCGTTCTTGTGCTTCAGCGTCTCGGCGTCGCCGAAGCCGTGCCAGATGGTGGCGTGCTCGGCCGTGTAGCGCAGCGTCTTCTTCTCGCCGCCACCGCCGATCAGCACCGGGATGTCCCGGGTCGGCGCCGGGTTGAGCTTCGACCAGCGGTCCTTGATCCGGGGCAGCGCCTGCTTCAGGTCGGCCAACCGGGTGCCGGCGGTACCGAACTCGTAGCCGTACTCGTCGTAGTCGCGCTGGAACCAGCCGGCGCCGATGCCGAGGATCAGCCGGCCGTTGCTGATGTGGTCGACCGTGCGGGCCATGTCGGCCAGCAGCTCGGGGTTGCGGTACGAATTGCAGCTGACCAGGGCGCCGATCTCGACCCGGCTGGTCTGCTCGGCCCAGGCGCCGAGCATCGTCCAGCACTCGTAGTGCAGGCCGTCAGGCTCGCCGGAGAGCGGGAAGAAGTGGTCCCAGTTGAAGATCACGTCGACCCCGGCCTCCTCGGCCGCGGCCGCCGCCTCCCGCAACGCGGAGTAGTCGGCGTGCTGCGGCTGGAGCTGGACGCCCACCCGGAACGGGCGGTCGGCGTACGGAATGTCTGTCATGAGTCTCACCCTAGGATCCGGACGTCCGACCCTGGTCGTGGTGTCCCGTTCCTTCGACCGGGGGTCACCAGGGAGAACTACACTCGCGACGCCAGGTCAGGTGAGCGGGAGGAACAGATGCCGGGTCCACGTACGCGTCGCAGCGGCGTCGAGCGCACGAGCCGCCGAACCGACCCCGGCCCCGGCTGGTCGCCGCCGCTCTGGGGTGTGCTGGTCGCCGCCGGGATCGTGGTCGCCGCGATGGGGGTCAAGGCGATCTCCGACATCGCCGGCCCGGTCTTCCTGGTGCTCACCCTGGTGATCACCGTGCACCCGTTCCGGATCTGGCTGCGCCGGGTCGGCGTCCCGGCCTGGCTGGCCAGCACGATCGCCCTGTTCACCATCTACGGCATCCTGATCGTCATCCTCGGCTCGATCGCGCTGTCGATCACCCAGCTGGCGACGACCCTGCCGAAGTACGGCGAGGCCTTCATCCGGCTCTACAACATCGTGCTGGACACCCTGGCCGGCTTCGGTGTCGGCACCGAACAGTTCCAGTCGTTCCTGAACAGCTTCGACCCGAGCTCGCTGACCGGAGTTGCGCAGACGCTGCTCAGCGGCATCACCAACTGGCTGTCGCTCGGCGCCCTGATGGTCACCGTGGTCGTCTTCCTGGCCTTCGACGCGTCCGGGATCGCCCCGCGGATGGAGATCATCCGGGAGGCCCGGCCGCGGGTCGCGGAGGCCCTGGAGACCTTCGCCCGGAACGTCCGCAAGTACTGGATCGTCACCTCCCTGTTCGGCTTCATCGTGTCGATCTTCGACGTGATCGCGTTGTCGATCATCGGTGTGCCGCTGGCCGTCACCTGGGGCGTATTCGCCTTCGTCACCAACTACATCCCGAACGTGGGCTTCGTCGTCGGCATGATCCCGCCCGCCCTGCTCGCCCTGCTCAGCGGCGGCGAGAACGGGCTGCGCGACATGCTCGCGGTGATCATCTCGTTCTGCGTGATCAACTTCGTGATCCAGACCCTGATCCAGCCGAAGTTCACCGGCGACGCGGTCGGCATCACCCCGACCGTCGCGTTCATCTCGTTGATCTTCTGGTCCTTCATCCTCGGCGGGCTGGGCGCCCTGCTGGCCGTGCCGGCGACCCTCTTCGTCAAGGCGATCCTGATCGACCAGTCCGACCGGACCCGATGGTTCGGCGCGTTGATCAGTGCGACGCCGGGCGAGGCGCCGGACGTGGACCGGCCGATGTTCGGGCTGCGCCGGAAGACGAAGGTGCCACGCGCTGCCCGTACCGGCTAGTGACCGGGGCTCGCGTAGTGGCGCAACTGGCGGTGGAAGAAGATCACCGCGAGCACGTAGAGCGCGACGCCGATCGCCGGTGACGCGAGCGCCAGCCAGAGCGGGACGAACAGCTCGTCGGTCCGGCCGAGCAGCACCGCGGCCGGGAAGAACGCCGCGTACGCCAAGGGCAGCAGGAACGTCATCAGGTACGCGACGGCGCGCGGGAAGACACTGAGCGGGTACGGGCCGAAGGTGACGAACACCTGGTCGGCCACCTGCAGCATCGGCATGCTGACCAGCAGCCGGAACGACAGCGCGGACAGCGCCAGCATCACCGCCGACTCGACGAAGGCGCTGCCGATCACCGCCATGATCAGGTACGTCACCGTCGGCACCGTCCAGGCGATCGGCGCCGCGGCGGCGGTGATCACCAGGACGACCAGGCCGAAGGCGAGGTCGCCGAACGCGGTCACGGTGAACCGACGGGTCAGCAGTTGCACCAGCGGGTTGACCGGGCGGAGCAGGATGCGGTCGAACTCGCCGTCGCGGACCACCCGGTCGGTGGCCCAGAGCTGACCGGACAGGAAGCCGTGCAGGGCGTGGCCCATCGAGCGGATCCCGTACACGAACGCGACCTCGACCAGCCCCCAGCCGCCGATCCCGCCGAACGCGAAGACCACCACGCCGACGAACGCCAGCGAGACCGCCTCGTAGCAGATCGCGCCGATCGCGGTCAGCACGAAGTCGGCCCGGTACTGCAGCGCCGAGGTCAGCCCGATCCGCAGCAGCACCGCGTACTGCCGGAAGAGCGACGGCGGCCGGGCCGCGACGACGTCAGCCACCCTGGACCACCACCCGGTGCCGGGCCCGGGACCAGACCAGGGCGGCCAGCAGCGCCAGCGCCACGACCCAGAACACCTGGACACCGAGCGCCATCGCCAGGCCGCCGGGCGGACGGCCGAAGTAGATCGCGACCGGGGTGAAGGTGGCCGCCTGGAACGGCAGCGCCGTCGCGATCGCCTGCAGCCAGTCCGGCATGAACCAGAGCGGCAGCACCGAGCCGGACAGGAAGGTACGGACGACCGCGAACGCCATCTGGATCCCGCCGACCTCGAGCGTCCAGAACGAGGTCAGGCCCATCAGCAGCGTGATCAACTGGGCGACGCCGAACGCCAGCACCAGGCTGACCACGAAGGCGAGCGCGGCGACCGGATCGGCGGGCGGCTGCAGGCCACCGACCAGCAGGCCGGCGCCGAGCCCGACCAGGACCGTCGGCAGCGCGGCGAGGACGAAGCCGGTCTGCACCGCGAGGTTCTGGGTCAGCAGGCCGAGCGGTCGGGTCAGGTCGATCCCGATCAGGCCCTCCCGGACCCGCCACTCGATCGACTGGCCGGGCCAGGTGTCCAGGACCGCGGCCACGGTGATGCCGAGCACCGCGTAGCCGACCGCCTGCCGGACGTCGGCGCCCGCGACCGGCCCGTCGTGCCCGGCATAGATGGCCCGCCAGACGACCGTATAGAGCACGACCTGGATCGCGATCACGACCAGCGACAGCAGCATCGAGCCGCGGTAGGACCACGGGGTCAGGCAGCCGATCCGGATCTGGGCCAGCACGGCCCGGGTCCGGAGCCGGAGCGCCGTCACGGCGAGCCGTCCGGCAGGCCGCGCTCGGTGTAGATCCGGGCGATCACGTCCTCCAGCCGGGGCTCGACGACGGACAGGTCGACGACGGCGTGGGCGGCAGTGACGGCCGCGATCGCCTCCGGGGCCTTGATCCGGTCGGAGCGGAACCGCAGCGTGACCCGGCGGTCGTCCCGGTCGACCTGCTGCAGCGGCGGGACGTCGACGTCGTGCGGCTCGGCGAGGGTGACCACCAGATCCCGGTACGGCGCGTAATGGGCCATCAGCTCGGCCAGGCCGCCGTCGTAGAGCACCCGGCCGTGGTCGATCACGACGATCCGGCGGCAGAGTCGCTCGACGTCCTCCAGATCGTGGGTGGTGATCAGGATCGTGGTGCCGCTCTCGGCGTTGGTGTGGCCGACGAACTCGCGGATCCGTTGCTTGGCGACGACGTCGAGGCCGACCGTCGGCTCGTCCAGGAAGAGCAGCCGGGGCCGGTAGAGCATGGCCGCGGCCAGGTCGCCGCGCATCCGTTGGCCCAGGGACAGCTGGCGTACCGGGGCGTCCAGGAAGTCGGTCATCTCCAGCAGTTCGACCAGCTCCGCCTGCCGCCGGTCGCCGTCGGCGGGCGGTACGCCGTAGAGATCGCGGACGGCGCGGAACGACTCGCGCAGCGGCAGGTCCCACCAGAGTTGGCTGCGCTGGCCGAAGACGACGCCGATCGTCGCGGCGTTGGCCTTGCGCTCCCGGGAGGGGTCGCGGCCGGCCACCGAGACCGTACCGGCGGTGGGAGTGAGGATGCCGGTGAGCATCTTGATCGTGGTCGACTTGCCCGCCCCGTTCGGCCCGAGGAACCCGATCAACTCCCCGTTCATGATCGAGAACGAGACGTCGTCCACGGCGCGGATCACGTCGTGCTCACGGTTGAGGAAGGTACGGATCGCGCTCAGCCGGCCGGGCACCCGCTTGACGCGCCGGAACTCCTTGATCAGTCCCTCGACCCGGACCAACGGACCCTCGACGGTCGCCACCCGGTCACAGTGTCAAACCGTGCCCGCTGCGGCAACGCATTAAGACGTTCGTCCCGGGAACACCCGGCCGGTCTCGCCACGCCGGTGCCGGGCGGTCGGCTCGCCGGGAAACGAGCCACCGAGGCCGACTCGGACCATGATCACCGAATGCCTTATCGACTGGTTTCCGCCGATCCCCGACCCGAGCTGGTCCGTCGGATCACGCTGCTCCTGCTCGTTCCCGAGGGCCTCTGCCTCGTGCCCGTCGACGGCAGCCCGGCCCTCAGCACCGGTGACGTCGCCGACGGCGAGCACTGGCTGCTCGACACGGCGCTGCGGGTGCCGCTGCACACCCACGGCGTCCGGACCCAGGGCCTGCACTCCGTCGCCGTCGCCGAGCTCGATCCCGCCGACCCGGCCGCCGGTCTCGAGTTGTACGGCTTCGCCGTCGGAGCGCCGTACGGGGGCCGGCGGGAGTTCCGCGCGGTCCCGCTGGAGCAGCTGACCGCCGACCGGCTCGCGGCGCGGCTGGCCGCCGACGGTGAGGCGGCCGCGGCTCGCTTCTTCGTGGACGCGGCCGCGGCGTGGCGGGCCCAGACCGACGACAGCGTCGCCGCCGACAATCTGCGTCTGTTGCAGGCGGCCTATCTCCGTGCGGACACGCCGTGGGGCCAGTCCGGGAACGGCGGCACCCTCGAGGACTGGACGCACAGCCGGCGGCCGGTCGCCGAGGCGATCGAGCGGGACGCGACCTTCCTCGACGTCGGCTGCGCCAACGGGTTCCTGATGGAGTCGGTGCAGGCCTGGTGTGCCGAGCGCGGGATCACCGTCGAGCCGTACGGGATGGATCTCGGACCGGAGTTGATCAAGCTCGCGCAGGCACGGCTGCCCCACTGGGCCGACCGGTTCTGGGTCGGCACCATGCAGACCTGGGTCCACCCCGAGGGCCGGCGGTTCGACCTCGTTCACGTGCGGCCGGATCCGGTGCTGCCGCATCGTCGGCGCGCGCTCGTCGATCACCTGCGCGAGCACGTCCTGGCCGACGGCGGCCGGCTGATCGTCACCTTGGCCGAGCCGGGTCCGTACGGCACGGCGGTGAGTTTCCTCGAGCATCACGGCCTCACCGTCGCCGGTGCCGATCGCCACGTGGCCTGGGCCGACGTCTGATCCGGCCCGGACTGTCAGTCCCGTGATGTGTCCTGTGCCTGCCAGGCTGCGGCCCGTCGGCTAGGGTCGCTTCGGATTTCCGGGCAGGACAGTGAGGGGTTCAGGGTGCAGCAGGTTTCGAGGGTGTCGGTCGAGGAGCGGATCGCCGAAGAGCTCGGCGTCGCGGTGGGCCAGGTGCGGGCGGCCGTGGCTCTGCTCGACGAGGGGTCGACGGTGCCGTTCATCGCGCGCTACCGCAAGGAGGTCACCGGCGGGCTGGACGACACCCAGTTGCGGACGCTGGAGGAACGGCTGCGCTACCTGCGCGAGCTGGACGAGCGGCGGCAGGCGATCCTGGAGTCGATCGAGGCGCAGGGCAAGCTGGACGACGACCTGCGGCAGCGGATCCTGGCGGCCGATACGAAGGCCCGGCTGGAGGACCTCTACCTGCCGTACAAGCCGAAGCGGCGGACCAAGGCCATGATCGCCCGCGAGGCCGGGCTGGAACCGCTGGCCGACGCGCTGATCGGCGACCCGACGCTGGAGCCGGTGGCGACGGCGGAGGCGTACGTCGACCCGGCCAAGGACGTGGCCGACACCAAGGCCGCGCTGGACGGGGCCCGGGCGATCCTGATCGAGCGGTTCGCCGACGACGGCGACCTGATCGGCGAGCTGCGGGAACTGCTCTGGCAGAACGGCCGGCTGGTCTCGACGGTCCGCGACGGCAAGGCCAAGGAGGGCGCCAAGTTCTCCGACTACTTCGACTTCTCCGAGTCCTTCACCACGCTGCCGTCGCACCGGATCCTGGCCCTCTACCGGGGCGAGACCGAGGACGTGCTGGCCATTCAGATCGCCCCGGACGAGGGCGATGATGATCAAGGTCAGAGCCGGTACGAGAAGATCATCGCCAACCGGTTCGGGATCGCCGACCAGGGCCGCCCGGCCGACGCCTGGCTGGTCGGCGTGGTCCGCTGGGCCTGGCGGACCAAGATCATGATCACGCTCGGCATCGACATGCGGATGCGGCTGCGGCAGCACGCCGAGGAGGAGGCGGTCCGCGTCTTCGCCGCCAACGTGAAGGACCTGCTGCTCGCCGCCCCGGCCGGCACCCGGGCCACCCTCGGCCTGGACCCGGGCTTCCGGACCGGCGTCAAGGTGGCCGTGGTGGACCGGACCGGCAAGGTCGTCGCCACCGATGTGATCTACCCGCACGTGCCGAAGCACCAGTGGGACCAGTCGATCGCGACGCTGGCCCGGCTGGCGAAGGAGCACCAGGTCGAGCTGATCGCGATCGGCAACGGCACCGCGTCCCGGGAGACCGAGAAGCTGGCCCGCGAGTTGATCATCAAGCATCCGGAACTGGAGCTGACCAAGGCGGTCGTCTCGGAGGCCGGGGCGTCGGTCTATTCGGCGTCCGCGTACGCATCGCAGGAACTGCCCGAGCTGGATGTGTCACTGCGCGGCGCGGTGTCGATCGCCCGACGGCTGCAGGACCCGCTGGCCGAGCTGGTCAAGATCGACCCGAAGTCGATCGGCGTCGGGCAGTACCAACATGATCTTGGTGAGCTGGCCCTGTCCCGGTCGCTGGACGCCGTGGTCGAGGACTGCGTGAACGCGGTCGGGGTCGACCTCAACACGGCCTCGGTGCCGCTGCTGACCCGGGTCTCCGGGATCACCTCCGGGCTGGCCGAGAACATCGCGCTGCATCGTGATCAGCACGGGCCGTTCCGGTCCCGGGCGGCGCTGCTCGAGGTGGCCCGGCTGGGTCCGAAGGCGTACGAGCAGGCGGCCGGGTTCCTCCGGATCAGCGACGGCGACGATCCGCTGGACTCGTCCGGCGTGCATCCGGAGTCGTACCCGGTGGTGCGGCGGATCCTCACCGCGACCGGTACCGAGCTGAAGACCCTGATCGGCAACAGCAGCGCGCTGAAGTCCGTCAAGGCCGCCGACTTCACCGACGAACGGTTCGGCCTGCCGACGGTGACCGACATCCTGGCCGAGCTGGACAAGCCGGGCCGGGACCCGCGCCCCGCGTTCCAGACCGCGGCCTTCGCCGACGGCGTGGAGACGCTGGCCGACCTGAGCCCCGGAATGATCCTGGAGGGCCAGGTGACCAACGTGGCCGCCTTCGGTGCGTTCATCGACATCGGCGTCCACCAGGACGGCCTGGCCCACGTCTCCGCCCTGTCGAAGAACTTCGTCAAGGACCCGCGCGAAGTGGTCAAGCCCGGAGACCTGGTCAAGGTCAAGGTGCTCGAGGTCGACCATGATCGGAAGCGGATCTCGCTCACCCTGCGCCTGGACGACGATCTCGAGTCCAAGCCCGGCGAGCGGAAGCCCGGCGAGGGCCGGCCGGGCGGTGGCAAGCCGGGCGGTGGCAAGCCGGGCGGTGGCGGCAAGTCGGCCGACGCCAAGGGCGGTGACCGGAACGGGCGACAGGGTCGTGGCGGCCGGCCGAAGCAGCGGCGCGAGGAACGGGAGCCGCAGGGCGCCATGGCCGACGCCTTCCGCCGGGCCGGCTACACCCGCTGACTCAGGAGTAGTCCACGACCTGCACCGAGGCTGGCGCGGGCGCGGTCTCGCGCCCTGGCAGACTCCGGCGGCGAGGCCGGTCACGCGAGAGAGTCACCTCAGGGATCGTGACCCGCACTCGCGGCGGTCCGCGTTCGCCCTCGGCCCGGGCCGCAGGACTCGGCGATCGACCGCCCGCGGCCAACGACAGCCACGCTGGTCGGCCCGAGCGGCGTCGTGGACCCGGCTCGCGATCCGCTCCCGGGGTCACCCGCGGCGGCGCGCCGGGTCAGCGACAGGTCACTTCCGCAGCGGCACGCCGCCAGAACCGCTGCTTTGGTGACCGGTCAGCGGTTGGGGGAGAGGTAGGCGGCCAGCCGCTGGTACGGGTTGACGGGCTCGGAGGCCGAGCGGCCGTACACGTGCAGATGGACGTGCGGGGTCTCCTGGCGCGCATGGATGCCGTCGTTGGCGAAGCCGCTCAGGCCGGTCGAGCCGGAGCCGAGCCGGAACTGGGCCAGGGACTCGATCAGGCGAGCGGACAGCGAGACCACTTCGGAGGGCTCCAGGTCGCGCAGGCTGACCACGTGCCGGAGCGGCAGCACCAGCACGTGGGGGTCGATCAGCACCCGGCGCGGTCGGATCACCCGGACGTCGCGGCTGCGCCAGCGCTCCTGATCGGTCAGCACCGAACCCGTACAGCCGTCGCAGAGGTTGCCTTCCGGCGCCTCGATGGTGAGCCGCTCGGCCGGCAGGGACAGCTCGTGGCGGAGTCGCTCGATCAGTTCCGGGTCGGGCCGGGCGGGCAACCGGACCCGCCGGGGCAGGGCCATCGCGCGGACCGGGCTGATCAGCTCGCCGGGCCGGCGACCGAACACGTGGATCGCGCAGCCGGCGCCCGGGACCGGGTCAGGCTCGCCGATGCCTTCGGAGTCCGGCTGCCAGAGCACCGAGAAGCTGATCATGAAGCCGGAGGATCCGAAGATCCGGTGCAGCACCGAGGTCGCGGCACGGTAGGCGTCGATCAGATCGGCCGCCTCACGCTCGTTCAGGGAGTCGACACGACCGACGCTCCGGACCAGGACCAGATGGGACTCGACCACCCGGACCGCGGGGACGACGATCCGCCAAGTGCCGAATTCGGCGACGGTTTCCGGGCGCACCCGAACAACCGTAGCGTTCCCGGTGCGCTGCCGTACGCCCAGGTCGCGCATGATTTACATGATATCCTTTGTATCTACTGCAGGAGGCTTCCATGGCCGACGACACCGGCGGCACCACCTACGGACCGGGAGGCCGCGGTTTCTACGGCGCGGTGACGGTGAGCGAGCGGGGTCAGATCGTCATTCCCGCCCAAGCCAGACGCGATCTGAACATCCGGCCGGGCGACAAACTGCTGGTCCTCGGCGACCCGGCGCAGGGCCTCGCCCTGGCCACGATCGACCGCCTGATCACCAACTGGCAGGGACCGGCCGCCGTGCTGGAACAGATCACCGAACATGCCCGCGATCCGAGACCGGAGGACCAACCGGAACCATGACCGACCTGGCCGCCCCGAGGACTCCCGTCAGCACCGGCCGCGCGCTCGCGCCCGACCTGGCTCGCGGCGGGATGCTGCTGCTGATCGCGATCGCGCACGCGCCGCTGTTCGTGACCGACGTCGGGCGCGGCCCGGCGGCCGTCAACGAGGCGCTCGGCGTCTTCCACCTGATCTTCGTCCACAACACCGCCCGGCCGCTGTTCGCCTTCCTCTTCGGGTACGCCCTCGTCCAGCTGACCGACCGGCAACTGGCCCGAGGCAACGCCTGGCCCGCACCGCGGAAGCTGATCCGGCGCCGCGGCTGGCTCCTGGTCGCCTTCGGCCTGGCGCACTTCCTGCTGCTGGTGCCGATCGACATCCTCGCCGCGTACGGTCTGGCCGGGATCCTGATCGCCGGGCTGCTCCGCGCGAAGGACCGGACCGTGCTGATCGTGGCCGCGATCTCCCTGCTGCCGGCCACCGCAGCCACCGCCCCGGCGATGTTCATCCCGCTCAGCAACGGCGTCGCGGCGTACACCACCGGCAGCGTCGCGGTCGGCGACCGGAACTGGCTGCAGTACCTGCTGGACCGGCTGCCCGGTCTCCCGTTCGGCCTCGCCTTCGGCACCCTGATCGTGCTGCCGCCGATGATCTTCGGCGTCTGGGCCGCCCGGCGCCGCTACCTCGACGACCCGGCCCCGCATCGGCCCACGCTGACCCGGTTCGCCGTGATCGGGACCGCCGTCTCGGCCGCCGGCGCCCTGCCCGCGATCGTGATCGAGACCGGGGCCGTGGTGCCGACCCCGGAGTTGATCATGGTCGCCTCGGTGCTGCAGCCGCTGACCGGCTACGTCGGCGGAGTCGCGCTGGCCGCGATCCTCGCCCTGATCGCGATCGCGGTGGGGCGCCGGCCCGGCCGGCTGACCACCGCGGTCCAGGCGCTGGGCCAGCGGTCGCTGAGTGCGTACCTGCTGCAGTCGGTGATCTTCCTCGTCCTGTTCGCCGGACTCGGCCTGCAGGATGGCCTCGGCATGACCGGAGCGACCGCGGTCGCTGTGCTGACCTGGCTGGGCTCGATCGGACTGGCCGAACTGCTGCGCCGGTCCGGCCGCCGCGGCCCGGCCGAACACCTGCTCCGGCGCCTGACCTATCCGGCCCCGCGGCGGGTCAGCCCGGGATGAACGCCCGCAGTTCGTCGGCCAGCGCGGCAGGCTGATCCTCCTGGATCAAGGCCGCACAGTCGGCCAGCTCGACCAGCCGGCCGCGCGGCAGCAGCTCGGCCAGCCGGCGGCCGTGGTCGGGCGGCATCATCGTGTCCTCCGGTGCCCAGACGATCAGCGCCGGCTTGGCGAACCCGGCCAGGCCGCTGCTCCAGTCCCGGCCACTGACGAGCGGCACGCTGACCACGTACCGCCGCAGATCCCGCCGGACCGCCGGATCGGCCAGCGGTTCCAGCCAGTCCCGCAGCACCTCGTCCGGAATCGGATGCTTGGCCATCCCGGCGGCCAGCCGGGCTCGCGCCCCTGGTGATCGAGCCAGCAGGGCCAGCAGGCCGAGGCCGCCGGGGATCCGGGACAGTACACCGAGCAACCGGCCCGCCCGGCCGGGCGGGAAGTTGTCGAACGCCTCGCACGGCGTCAGCACCAGCCGGCCGACCCGCTCGGCGCGGCCGCGCTCCACGATCAGCTGCGCGCCGCCCCAGTCGTTGATCACGAGGGTGACGTCGGTCAGGTCGAGCCGGTCCAGGAACTCCGCGACCAGGTCGGCCAGCGCCTCGATGGTCAGGTCCGCGTCGGCCCGCATCGGACGGCGGTGCGAACCGAGCGGCAGGGCCGGCGCCACGCAGCGGTAGTCGGGCCCGAGTTCGGCGACCACCTTCCGCCACACGGTCCGGCCGATCAACGGTCCGTGCAGCAGGACCAGGCACGGACCGGAGCCGCCGGTGTCGTCGTAGTCGAGGATTCCGGCGCTCAGTTCGATCTCGGGCATGCCCGGAAGGCTTCCCGTACCGACTGCTCAGTCGCCAGACCAACCGCTGCCCAACCGGTGCCCACCGGGTCCGCGCACCATCAACGCTGGATTTGCGCAAGATCAGCCCAGCCGACCCCGTTCGGCCCACGAGCCCCGGTCGAGCCGGTCGATACTGTCGGGCGCAGGACGTCAGGCGACAGTGAGGACGCAGCAGATGAGCAGCGGCGCGACCACGCCCCAGCCGGAACGGCGACTGGCGAATCGGATCGACCGGGGCCGGCGGCGGCGGTTCGTCGGGCGGTCCGCGGAGCTCGAACTGTTCGAGTCCGCGCTGGCCGAGCCGGACCAGACGTTCAACGTGCTCTTCGTGTACGGCCCCGGCGGGATCGGCAAGTCCAGCCTGCTGGACGCCTACGCCGACCGGGGCGCCCGGGCCGGCCGGACCCCGCTCCGGATCGACGGGTACGGAGTCTCGCCGCCCACCCCCGAGGGCTTCCGGGCCGCGCTGGCCGATGCGATCACCGAGGCGCTCGGGCTGCCGGCCGACGAGCACGTACCGAACGGGTTCCTGGACCGGCTCGGCGACGGCAGCCGCTGGGTGCTGCTGGTCGACACCTTCGAGCTGCTGGCCCCGATCGAGTCCTGGTTCACCGACCGGCTGCTGCCCCAGCTGCCGGCCGAGCTGATCGTCGTCCTGGCCGGCCGGCTGCCGCCGTCGGCGCGCTGGCTGGCCGATCCGGGTTGGCGGGACCTGCTCCGGGTGATCTCGCTGCGCGGCCTGCCGCCGGACGGCACCCGGCACTACCTGGAGATCGAGCAGGTACCCCCGGCGCTGCACCAGCGGGTCGCCGGGCTGACCCACGGCCACCCGTTGGCCCTGTCACTCCTGGTGGACGCGATCCACCGGGCCGGACCGGACTCCGAGCTGCCGGCCAGCCTGGCCGAGGATCCGGACCTGGTCCGGGCGCTGCTCAATCGCCTGATCGACACCGCGCCGAGCACCGACCACCTGGCCGCTCTGCAGGTCTGCGGCCACGCCCGGCACGTCACCGAGGCGCTGCTCCGCGCGGTGCTGGAGGAGCCGGCGGTGCCGGTGCCGGAGCTGTTCACCTGGTTGCGCGGGCAGACGTTCGTCGACGAGACCGCGGACGGGCTGCGCTGCCACGACCTGGTCCGGGACCTGCTCGACGCCGACCTGCGCTGGCGCGACCAGGAGCGGTACGGGGCGCTGCACCGCCGGATCCGAGTCTCGCTGGTGGAGCGGTTGCGGGCCCGGGAGATCTCGCCGGCCGACCGGCGCACGGTGATGGCGGACCTACTGTTCCTGCTCCGGCATCACCCGGTGGCCGGCGCGCACTGGGACTGGGGACTGCTCGGCAGCGGCTACACGGATCCGGTCACCGACGCCGACCGGCCGGCGCTGATCGCGCTGACCGAGCGACAGCAGGGCTCGGAGCAGGCCCACTGGGTCGAGCACTGGCTGGACCGGCAGCCGGAGGCGTTCCTGGTCTTCCGCGACGGCGACGGCTCGCTGCTCGGCTTCGCCGGCTACCTGTCGCTGGACCGGGCCGCGCCGGCGGACCGGGAGGCCGATCCTGGCACCCGGGCGATGTGGGACTACGCGCAGCGGTACGGGCCGCCGCGGCCGGGCGAGCTGGTCAAGGCCTGGCGCTTCCTGGTCGACCGGGACACCGTCGACGAGCGGCAGTTGCAGGCGAGCGGGACGATGCTCGGCGCCTTCCATACCCAGGACATCCTGCTGCGTCCCCGTACCGCCTGGGATTTCGTCGGTACGTACACGGACCTCGACCACTGGCGCGCGTTCCTCGGGCACCTGGACTTCCACCACCTGCCGGAGGCCGGCTACCGGGTCGGCGACACCGCGTACGAGGTGTTCGGGCACGACTGGCGCCGGATCGGGATCGCCGAATGGATCGACCTCACCGCGGCCCGCGAACTGGGCGAGCCGGTCGAGCCGATACACCGGCGCGGCGCCGAGCTGGTGCTCTCCCACGAGGAGTTCACGGCCGCGGTCCGGGACGCGCTGCGGACGCTGCACCGGCCGGCCGACCTGGCCGACAACCCGCTGGTCGGCTCCGCGCTGGTCCGCCGGGCGACCGAGCCGGACCGGCCGCCGGAGCAGGCGCTGGCCAGGCTGCTCCGCGAGGCGGTCGCGGAGCTCCGCGACGACCCCCGCTCGGAGCCCCTGCACCGGGTGCTGGACCGGACCTTCGTCCGGCCGGCGCCGTCGCAGGAGAAGGCTGCCGAACTGCTCGACCTGCCGTTCAGCACCTATCGCCGGCACCGGGACCGTGGCGTCGAGTCCGTCACCGAGCGACTCTGGCAGCGTGAGCTCGACGGACCCGCCCGGTCGGCCTGAGGTCCCGCGCCGGTGTAGTTGAATGGAGGAATGCCGGTCCACATCGGCACCTCCGGATGGCAGTACGCGTCGTGGCGCGACCGGTTCTACCCGGCCGGGCTGCCCCAGCGACTGTGGCTCGAGCACTACGTCGGCGCCTTCGCCACGGTCGAGAACAACAGCGCGTTCTACCGGCTGCCGACCCGCGAGACGTTCGAGTCCTGGCGGTCCCGGACCCCGGACGGCTTCGTCATGGCGGTCAAGACCAGCCGCTACCTGACCCACATCAAGCGGCTGGCCGAGCCCGAGGAGCCGGTTCGCCGGTTCCTCGACGTCGCGGCCGGCCTGGGCGACCGGCTGGGGCCGGTGCTGCTCCAGTTGCCGCCCACGCTGCGCGCCGACCCGGAGCGGCTGGACCGCTGTCTGAGGCTGTTCCCCGCCGAGGTCCGGGTGGCGGTGGAACCGCGGCACGAGTCCTGGTGGACGCCGGAGGTCCGGGCCATCCTGACCGAGCGCGGGGCGGCGTTGTGCTGGGCCGATGTCCGGGGCCGGCCGCGGGCGCCGTTGTGGCGTACCGCCGGCTGGGGCTACCTGCGGTTGCACCAGGGCGCCGCCCAGCCGTGGCCGAGCTACGGCGATCAGGCCTTGCGCAACTGGGCCCGGCGGCTGGCCGACACCTGGCCGGACGAGGCGGACGTGTTCACCTACTTCAACAACGATCCGGGCGGCGCCGCCGTCCGGGACGCCGTCCGCTTCGCCCGCACGGTGACGCGGCTGGGTCGCACGGCCACCCGGACGCCGCCCCTCGCCGGCCCTGGGCAGTGATCGGGCAGCGGATGGACAGGGCCCGGCCTGGCGGCTGACCAGCGCCGCCGCGGATCGTCGAACCTCACCGAGGGAGGTTCGCCATGGACGGACATGCCGTCATCCTGGGCGCCGGGTTCGCCGGTCTGCTGGCGGCCCGGGTGCTGTCGCAGCGGTACGGGCGCGTGACGCTGATCGACCGGGACCCGCACGCCGCCGGCCCGCACCGCGAGGTGGCGCAGGCACCGCACGCCCACACCCTGCTCTGCCGCGGGTTGCTGGAGCTGGACCGGCTCGTTCCCGGGCTGTCGGCCGAGCTGGTCGCCGAGGGGGCGGTCACCGCGGATCCGGGTTCCGACCTGTTGCTCGTGCTGGGCGGGCACCGGCTGTGTGCCGCCTCGATCGGCGCGACCACCCTCCAGGTCAGCCGGTCCCTGCTGGACGACCGGCTGCGGGAACGGGTGCTGGCCGCGCCCGGCGTGGAGTTGATCACCGGCCGGGACGTGGTGGGGCTGCTGCCGGCCGGGATCGGGGCCCAGTGCGCCGGGGTGCGGACCGTCCGGCGGCACCCGGGCAGCGCGGCGGAGGCGGTCCCGGCCGACCTGGTCGTCGACGCGACCGGCCGCGGCTCCCGGCTCGATCGTTGGCTGGCGGCCGAGTGGCGGACCGCGGTGCCGACGGACCGGCTGCCGGTCGAGATCCGGTACGCCAGCCTGGTGACCCGGCTTCCGGCCGAGCTGCCGGGCGGCGTCCGGGGCGCCCTGATCGCGCCGACCGCCGCGTGTCCGTACGGGCTCGCGCTGTTGGCCGTCGAGGGCGGCCGGCACCTGGTCACCACGGTCGCCACCGGCGGGCATCGGGCGCCGCGTGACGAGGCCGGGTTGCATGCCGTGATCCGAAGGGTCGCGCCGGTCGGGCTGGCCGGGGCGCTGCTGGCCGGACGTTCGGAGGGGAGCGTGCGCGGCTACCGGATTCCCGCGGTCCGCCGGCTCCGCTACGACCGTGCTGCCCGGCTGCCCGGTGGCGTGATCGCGATCGGCGACGCCCTCTGCGCGCTCAACCCGGTCTACGCCCAGGGCCTGACCGTGGCCGCACTGCAGGCCGCCGGGCTGGCCGAGGAACTCGACGGCGACCTGGAAACGCTGCCGCAGCGCTACTTCCGGGCCGCTGCGGCCGTCACCGAGGCGCCCTGGGCGATCGCGGTCGGCAGCGATCTCGCTCTGCCCGAACATCGGGAGCGCCAGACCGCCGCCAGCCGGATCACGGGGGCACTGACGCGGCGGATCCAACGCGTTGCGACCGCCGACCCCGCCGTGGCCCGCCAGTTCGTCCGGGTGATGGCGCTGCTCGACCCGCCCACCGCACTGACCCGGCCGGCGTTCCTGGCCCGGGTGCTGGTGAGAGGGTTGGCCCATGGCAGTGCTGAACGGGGAGCCGGCGACCCAGGACCAGCTGGCGACCCTGGCCTTGATCAACTACGGCCATTTCACGTCGATGCTGGCGGAGAACGGGCGGATCCGGGGTCTCACCGAGCACTGTGACCGGCTGGCCCGGGACTGCCGCCGCCTGTTCGGCGCCGAGCTGCCGGTGGCGCGGGTGCGGGACTGGCTGCGGCCGGTCGTCACGGAGCCGGGGTCCCGGATGGTCCGGGTCACCGTGTTCGACCCGGCGGCGGACCTGCTGCACCCGGACGGCGAGCCGGCGGTCCTGATCACGACCCGGCCGGCCGGCACCGCGGCCCTGCCGCCGCTTCGGCTGCGCACGGTGTCGGTCCGGCGCGAACTTCCCGAGGTGAAGCACGTCGGGTTGTTCGGCACCCTCTGGGCCCGGCGGGAGGCGCGCCGGGCCGGCGCCGACGACGCCCTGCTGATCGACGGGACCATGATCACCGAGGGGCCGACCTGGAACATCGGCTTCGTCCGTGATCATGAGGTCGTCTGGCCGGTGGCGGAGGTCCTGCCCGGCGTGACGCAACTGCTGCTCAAAGGGACCGCCCCCGGTTCGGTGAGCCGACCGGTCGAAACGACCGACCTCGGCGGCTTCGCGGCGGCGTTTGCGACCAACAGCGGGTTCGGGGTCCGGCCGATCGCCGCGATCGACGAGGACGTGTTCGATCATGATCATCCGGTGCTGGGCCGGCTGAGCGAGGCCTATGCCGCCATCCCGGGTGAGACACCGTGACCGCGCTGTCCGACGTGGCGGAGCTGATCACCGAACTCGGCCCGTACGCCCGGCCGCACCGGGTCGCACTGGCCCTGCTGGACCGGGGCGGCGTCACGCTGGCCGAGTTGATCATGGAGACCGCACTGCCCCGGCGGGTGGTCGAGGAACTGCTGGACCGGCTCGCCGACGACCTCGGTCGTGATCATGATCGACTGGGCCTCGATCCGAGGCAGGCTCCGCTCTATCGCGACCGGTTCGGCCTGGCCGGACTGCTGCCCGATGATCAGGATCGACCGCCGGCCGACATGATCACCAGAATGCAGGCGATCATCGACGCCGCACCGGCTCCGGTCCGCTCCTTCGACCACGTGCCGGCGACCGCGGAGACCGTACTGCGGCGGGCCCGGTGGCTGGACCGGACCTTCGACCTGGCCGGCGCGACCGTGCTGTTCGTCGGTGATCATGACCTGACCTCGGTCGGGCTGACCCTGGTGGCACCGGCCGCACGCCCGGTGGTGGTCGACCTCGACGAGCGCCTGCTCGCCTTCCTGGCCGAGCAGCCAGGGCCGATCGCCTGCCGCTGGGCCGATCTCCGATTCGGACTGCCGACCGACCTGCACGAGACGGCGGACCTGATCTTCACCGACCCGCCCTACACGCCGGACGGGGTGCGGCTGTTCCTGCTCCGCGGACTGGCCGGGCTGCGCGACCGGAGGCTCGGCCGGCTGCTGCTGGCGTACGGGTTCGGCAGCCATCAGCCTGCCCTCGGCCTGGCCGTGCAGCGCGAACTCACCTCGCTGGCGCTGGCGTACGAGGCGATCCTGCCGCACTTCAACCGCTATCACGGCGCCCAGGCGGTGGGCAGCGCCGCGGACCTCTATCAACTGCGACCCACCCGCGGCAGTTGGGCGGCCCTGGACCGGGCCGACCGGACCCCGCTGGCGATCTACACGCACGGCGAGAACTCCGTCGAATCGGCCGGCTCCGGCGTCGAGACCGCCGAGCTGCTCGCCGCGGCCGCCGGCCCGGACCCGCTGCCGGTGGCCGCCCTGGTGGTACCGGAACGACGCCGCTCCCCGTCCGGTCCCGTGCCGGCCGTCGACCTGGCCGAGGTGCTCGCCGGCCCCGGTGCGATCCGGGATGCCCGGTCGGCCGCGGTGGCCGTGGACGCCACCGCCGATCCCGGCCCCTGGCTGGCCCGGATCCTGCTCGCCCTGTCCGGTCCGCGGGTCGCCGTCGCCGTACCGAACCATCATCCGGACCTGGCCGACCAGGCCGGCCAGCAGGCCCTGCGCGCGCTGGTCGGCGCGAAATGGGAGCTCCGGTTCCGCCGCAGCACGCCCGGCCCGCGGCTCGCGATCGTCGAGGCGGTCCGGGTCGACCCGGCGGGGCTGTCCCCCGCCGACACGTTCCGCCGCGCGATCCTGGACGGCGCCCACCGCTCCCTCGAGAACGCCTGGCGGGACGGCCTGGTCAAGGCGGCCCGGCGGGCCGGCTCGCCGCTGGAGCGCGAGGCCGCCCGAGACCGTACCGCCGCGGAGCTGCCGGCCGAACTCCTCGAAGCCCGCCCGATCGCCCTCCCCCGCGCCGGCCTCGCCGACCTCCTGGCCCGGGCCGGCTAACCCGCGGCGAGGGCGCGGACCGCGCGGTCGATGACCGGGCGCAGGTCCAGGCCGGGGTCGACGGTCAGCCGGTGCAGCAGCAGCCCGTCGCAGAGCGCCATCAGGGCCCGGCTCGCCGGGCCCGGGTCCGGTAGCCCGACCGCGGTCACGATCGCCTCGGTCCAGCGCTCGAACTCGAGGCGCTGCCGCCGCAGCGGTCCGCCGAGCTCGGGGTCGTCGGAGAGTTCCAGGAAGAGGGCGTAACGGGCCCGGGTCCGCGCGGCGAACGGCCCGGACTGCACCTCCGTCATGGCGCACAGGCCTTCAATCAACGCGTCGACGTCCGAGATCGTCGCCATCACCGCGGGATCGAAGTCGGCCCGCTCCAGCTCGGCGATCCCATCGACGACACCGCGGAGCAGGGCCCGCCGGGTCCGGAACCAGTTCGAGGTCGATCCGGGCGGCAGACCCGCGCGCTCGTCGACCCGGGCATGGGTCAGCGCCCGTACGCCCTCGCTGCCGAGCAACTCCACGGCCGCCTCGAGCGCACGATCCCGAGTCGCCGCCGGCATCGACAAAACTCCCTTCGGAGGGTTCTACTATGAACATAGTATTCCGCGTCAAAGGAGTCGCGATGTCCACCCCGACCTCAACCTGGTCGCCGCCGTTGCCGGCGGCCACAGGCTTCGATCACTTCACCGTCGAGACCCCTGGTCTCCGAACCCACGTCGCCGCCGTCGGCGAAGGTGACCCCGTCGTGCTGTTGCACGGCTTCCCCCAGCACTGGTGGCAATGGCGCACGGTCGCCCCGGCCCTCGCCGAGGCCGGCTATCGCGCGCTCTGCCCGGACCTGCGCGGAGCCGGCTGGACCGTGGCCGAGACCCCGCGGATCGAGCGCGAGACCCGCCTGCACGACCTGCTCGCCCTCTTCGACACGCTCGGGATCGAACGTGCCCACGTCCTGTCCCACGACATGGGCACGATCACCGCCCTGCAGCTGGCGTACGAGCATCCCGGGCGGGTCCGGGCCGCCGTGCAGCTCTCCGTACCGCCGTTCTTCATGCGGTTCAGCCCGAAGATCATCCCGGGCTTCCGGCACCTGCCCCACTTCATCTGGCACCGCCCCGGCACCTCGTTGCGCGGAACCTTCTCCGCCGCCTACGTCGCCCACCCTCTGTCCGAGGCCACCCTCGAGGCCCACCTGGCCCCGCTGCAACGCCCCGAGATCGACCAGGCCGTCCGGCCGCTCACCCGCGGCATGATCCTGCCCGAGTCGCTCCGCCTGAGCCGCGGCGTCTACCGCCACCGCCGCCTCACGGTCCCCACCCTCGCCGTCTTCGGCCGCCGCGACCGCCCCTGGACCGAGGAACTGATGACCCGAATCTGCCGCAACCCCGAGCGCCACGCCGACCGTTTCGAGTTCGCCTACGTCGACGACGCCGCCCACTTCATCACGGACGACGCCCCCACCGAGGTAGCCGCCCTAGCCGCCGACTGGTTCCGCAACAACGGGTAGGAGCCCCCCGCACCAAGCCGATCCGGAACCCACACCAACGCAACCCGCCAACGAATCTCCACCACCGCCGCGGGGCCTGCGGGGGCTCGGCCCCCGCAAAGAAAGGCACGCAGGCCCCCGGGAGGATGCCAAAAAGGCGGCCGACCACAGTCGACCGCCTGCGTGCGCGAGGGGGGATTTGAACCCCCACGTCCTTGCGGACACTGGCACCTGAAGCCAGCGCGTCTGCCGTTCCGCCACTCGCGCAGTTCCACATCTCGTGAGATGCGAACGCCGAGCAAGGCTAGCACGGATGTCCCGGGAACTCCGCATCGGTTGACGGGCACGACCGTGGGCGGACGCTACGTACGGCGTGGAGGTGATCCGCCCACCGTTGGACGACGGATACCATCGACCTTGCATCCGGACCGGGTGCGCCACAGGCTGGGTCGCTCACAGCCGGACGCGGCGGTCGTCCAGGGCGGCATGAGGGGTCGCCGGTGAGACCGAAAGGAGGACGGGTGGGAATCTTCCAGCGCTTCGAGAAGAAGGTCGAGGGCGCGGTGAACGGCGTGTTCGCGCGCGCCTTCAAGGGGGATGTCCAGCCCGTCGAGATCGCGGCCCGGCTGCTCCGGGAGCTCGACTCGGAGGCGAAGCTGTTGTCGCGGGACAAGCGTCTGGTCCCGAACGAGTTCGTGGTCGGGCTGTCCCAGCACGACCACGACAAGCTGGCGCCGTACAGCAAGACGCTCTCGGCCGAACTGTCCACCGAGCTGAAGTCGCACGCCCGCGACATGGGCTACCAGTTCAACGGCCCGATCCGGATCCACCTCGAGCTCAACGAGTCGCTGCCGGTCGGCCGGTTCACCGTGGCGTCCCAGGCGGTGTCCGGGGCGGGCGGTGACTCGCCGGCCAGCATCACCGCGATCAATCGGGCCCAGTTGGTGCTCGAGGTGAACGGGATGCGCCATCCGCTGCAGCCGCCGGGGCTGATCATCGGCCGGGGCAGCGAGGCGGACCTGCGGATCAACGATCCGGGCATCTCGCGCCGGCACGCCGAGATCCGGGTCGTCCATCACGGCTCCACGATCCGGGTGGAGATCGTCGACCTCGGCTCGACCAACGGCATCGTCGTCGACGGCCGCCGGGTCCGGCAGGCCCACCTGGGCGACGGATCTCGGATCGAGATCGGACAGACCCGGATGCTGGTGCATGCACCTGCCGGGCGCTGAGGACGGCGATGTCTGAGATCGCTGTCACCATTCTCAAGGTGCTGTTCCTGGCGCTACTGTGGCTCTTCATTCTCTCGGCGGTGTCCGTCATCCGCAGCGATCTGTTCGGCCGACCGGTGCCGAATCCGGACGGTGGGCGGCGGCAGGAACTCGACCAGCCCGCGCCGCCGAAGAAGCGCAAGAAGGCGAAGGGATCCCCCCGAGTGTTGGCGATCAGCGCGGGCGCACAGGCCGGCCAGCAGGCCAGCCTGTCCGACGGCGTCGTCATGATCGGGCGCGGCGCCGACTGCCAGTTGATCTTGGACGACGACTACGTGTCGACCCGGCACGCCCGGGTGGTGGCCACCACCGACGGCTATTACATCGAGGACCTCGGCTCGACCAACGGGACATACGTCAACGGCCAGCGGATCACCGCGCCGACGACGGTGACCCTGGCCGACGGGATCCGGATCGGCAAGACCGCCATGAAACTGGAGCCGTGATCGCCGCAATGACGCGCAAGCCCACGGACCCGGAGACGACCGCGTCCGCCCGCCGGGCCAAGTCGGCCTCCGAGCCCACCGAACCGGTCGATGCCACCGATCCGGTGGAGCCGGACGAGGACGTCGTCGAGTCGGACCTGCCGACCGAGACGATCGTGCTGCCGGACCTGGCCGGGCAGCCGGCGCCGGAGTCGTCGGGTCCGTACGGGCTGCGTTACGTCGCCCATTCCGAGATCGGCCTGATCCGGAAGAACAACCAGGATTCCGGGTACGTCAGCCCGCGGCTGCTGCTGGTCGCGGACGGGATGGGCGGGGCCGCCGCCGGTGATCTTGCTTCGGCGATCGCCGTGGATTCGGTACGGCACGTCGACGCCGAGGTCCAGCCGGAGCGGGAACTGACCGTCCTCGCCGACGCGATCCGGGCCGCCAACGAACGGATCTCCGACTTCATCGCGGCCGACTTCTCGCTGGAGGGCATGGGCACCACGGTCACCGGCGGGCTGTTCGACGGCCACGCGTTGGCCCTGGCCCACATCGGGGACAGCCGTGCCTACCTGTTCCGCGACGGCTCACTGGAACGGCTCACCCATGATCACAGCTGGGTGCAGTCGCTGGTCGACGAGGGCAAGATCAGCGAGGAGGAGGCCGCGGTCCATCCGCACCGTTCCCTGCTGGTCAAGGTGCTGAACGGGCAGCCGGCCGCGGACCCCGACCTGACCACGGTCGAGTTGCGGCTCGGTGATCGACTGCTGCTCTGCAGCGACGGTCTGTGCGGTCTGGTCGAGGATGATCAACTCGCGACGGCGCTGGCCGAGCCGGATCTGCACACCAGCATGGAGCGGATGGTCGAGGCGGCCCTCACCGAGGGCGGCATCGACAACATCACGGTGGTGGTCGCCGACGTCGTCGACAGCGAGCCGGACGACCGGGTGATGATCTTGGGCGCCGCCTCGGAGCGGGAGATCCCGGCGGTGCCGCCGCGGCCGGACCGGGCCGAGCGCGACTTCGGCGACGAAGACGATCTTGTCGACCCGATGTCGGAGGACGCCGTCGAGCCGGAGGACGGCGACGACGAGGCCCGCTACGAACCGCAGGCGCCGAGCCGCCGCCGGCTGCTCCGCCCGCTGATCGGGGTCGTCGCGCTGGTGGTGCTGCTGGCCGGCGCGGTCGCGGCCGGCTACGCCTGGACCCGGACCCAGTTCTTCGTCGGCGCCGCCGATGATCAGGTGGCGATCTTCCAGGGCCTGCCGGACCCGGTGCCCGGCTTCTCCCTCTCCACCGTCTACGAGGTGCAGCCGCTGACCCTGTCGGCGCTGCCGTCGGCGTACCAGGACCAGGTCCGGTCCAACATCGAGGTGGCCGATCTGACCGCGGCCCGGCAGACCGTGGCCCGGTTGACCGAGGCCGCCGGCCAGGGCAAGACGGAGGACCCGAAGCCGCCGTCCACGCCGCCGAACGGAACTTCGCCGAGCCCGACGCCGTCGGCCAAGTCGTCGGCATCCCCGTCGTCGTCCACGTGTCCGCCGAAGCCGAGCGGGACGGCCTCTCCGAATGCCGGCCCGGGGCAGCCATGCTGACCCGGCCCCGATACCGATGAGTGCGGCGGCACCGGCCCAAACCGTCGTCCCGCGGAAGCGGCGCGGCGTCGAGTTGCTGCTGATCATCCTCGCGCTGGGGATCGGCATCGGCGGCTATGCGATGGTCGACTACAACCTGAACGGACGGCTGGACGACTTCTTCGCCGTCCACGCCGGCGTGCTGACCGTGCTCGCCCTGGCCGCCCACGTCGTGGTGCGCTGGCGGCTGCCGTACGCGGACCCGGTGATCCTGCCCTGCGGCGTCGTGCTGAACGGGCTCGGGCTGGCGGTGATCCACCGGATCGACCTGGCCAACGACCCGCCGATCTTCGGTGCCCGGACCCAGTTGATCTGGACCGCGATCGGGCTGGTCCTGTTCATCCTGTGCGCGGTGATCATCCGTGATCACCGTCCGCTGCAGGGCTTCACGTACACGCTGTTCCTGGTCGGTCTGGTCCTGTTGCTGCTGCCGCTGGTGCCGGGCCTCGGCCGCGAGGTGTACGGGGCGCAGATCTGGATCGGCATCGGACCCTATTCCTTCCAGCCGGCCGAGGCGGCCAAGATCCTGCTGTCGTTGGCGTTCGCGTCCTATCTGGTGGAGAAGCGGGACGTGCTGGCGCTGGCCGGCTGGCGGGTGATCGGGCTGGACCTGCCGCGACTTCGTGATCTTGGTCCGATCCTGCTGATGTGGCTGGTCAGCCTGGCGATCTTGGTCTTCCAGCGCGACCTGGGCACCTCGCTGCTGTTCTTCGGCCTGTTCGTGATGATGCTGTACGTCTCCACGGAGCGGGCCGGCTGGCCGGTGCTCGGCACCATCCTGTTCGCCGGTGGCGCCTGGCTCGGGTACCTCAACTTCAACCACGTCAAGATCAGGGTCAGCTCCTGGCTGGACCCGTTCTCCAACTATGACCAGAACTACCAGGTGATCGTGGCCCAGTTCGGGATGGCCTGGGGCGGCCTGCTCGGCACCGGGCTCGGGCTGGGCCGGCCGGGCCTGGTCCCGCTGGCCCGGAGCGACTTCATCGCCGCCGCGGTCGGCGAGGAGCTCGGCCTGACCGGGCTGATGGCGGTGATCATGATCTACGGGCTGATCGTCGCCCGAGGCCTGCGGACCGCGCTGCAGTGCCGGGAGCCGTTCGGCAAGCTGCTTGCGGCCGGCCTCTCGTTCGCGTTCGCGCTGCAGGTGTTCACGATCATCGGCGGCGTCACCCGGCTGGTCCCGCTGACCGGCCTGACCACGCCGTTCATGTCCCAGGGCGGATCCTCGATGATCTGCAACTGGATCGTGCTGGGTCTGCTGATGATCATTTCGCACCAGGTACGCAAGCCGGTGCCGACCATCGCCGAGCGCGGCTCGGACGACGAGACGACCCAGCTGCTGCCGCTGGTCCCGGCCGGTCCGGGCGGAGGTGCCCGATGAACAAGCCGATCCGCCGGGTCGCGATCGTGACCATGATCATGTTCGCCCTGTTGCTGGCGAACGGGTCCTATGCGGCGATGTTCCGCACCCAGGAGCTCAATGCCAACCCGCTGAACCGGCGCGCCCGGGATGCCGAGTTCGCCCAGGACCGCGGCGCGATCGTGGCCGGCGACGAGAACAAGACGGTGCTGGCCGAGACGACCGAGATCAAGGACCGGTTCAAGTATCTGCGCAACTATCCGGACGGCGAGCTGTACGCGGCACTGACCGGCTACTACTCCTACGATCACGCCCGGACCGGGCTGGAGAACAGCTACAACACCGAGCTGGCCGGCACCGACGACTCGCTGTTCGTCCGGCGGCTGATCGACATGATCACGAACCGTACGCCGCAGGGCGCCAGCATCGAGACGACGATCCTGCCCGAGGTGCAGCGGGCGGCCGCCGAGGCGCTGGAGGGCCAGAAGGGTGCCGTCGTCGCGCTGGATCCGAAGACCGGCGCCGTGCTGGGCCTGGTCACCAGCCCGACGTTCGACCCCAACGAGATCGCCAGCCACGACATCAGCAAGGCCGACAAGGCGTACCGGGAACTGAACGCGGACAAGCAGCGGCCGCTGTCCAACCGGGCGGCCCGGGAGATCTATCCGCCCGGCTCGACGTTCAAGCTGGTCACCGCGGCCGCCGCGCTGGAGGCGGGACTGAAGCCGGACAGCAAGGTGGCCTCACCGGACAAGCTGCGGCTGCCCGGCACCGGGCGGGACGTCGGCAACGACACCAACTGCGGCGGTACCCAGATCACCATCAGCCAGGCACTGAACGTCTCCTGCAACACGGCTTTCATGAACCTGGGCCTGCAGCTCGGACAGGACAAGCTGCGGGCGCAGGCGCAGAAGTTCGGTTTCAACCAGCGCCACCTGTCCGATCTCGGGGCTGCGGCGAGCCAGTTCCCGGACGACCTGAACGGGGCCGAGCTGGCGCTCAGCTCGATCGGCCAGTTCGACGTCGCGGCCAGCCCGCTGCAGATGGCGATGGTCACCGCCGCGATCGCGAACGACGGCGTGCTGATGGACCCGTACCTGGTCAACACGGTGCGCGGTCCGGACCTGCAGCCGATCAGCACGCACAAGCCGACCGAGGTCGGCGCGGCGATGAGCCCGGAGAACGCACGGCTGCTGAAGCAGATGATGGTCGGCGTCGTCACCGACGGCACCGGCGGCCGGGCCGCGATCGACGGCTTCACGGTCGGCGGCAAGACCGGCACCGCACAGTCTGACCCGAAGCGGAAACCCTTCGCCTGGTTCACTTCGTTCGCCGAGGTGGACGGCAAGCAGGTCGCCGTCGCGGTGATGATCGAGGACGCGGACATCGAACGGAACGACATCAGTGGCGGCCGGCTGGCCGCTCCGATCGCGAGAGACGTGATGAAGGCGGCTCTCGAATGACCACGTCCAGGGTGACGGCGCTGAATAGCGCTCCGGCCCCCGGTTGGCCAGAATGGCACGGGGTCGAGAAAGGATTGCGATGACAGGCGACCAAGGGATGGTCGGCGGGCGCTACCAGATGGAGGGTCTGCTGGGGCGTGGCGGCATGGCCGAGGTCTGGCGTGCCGTCGACACCCGGCTCGGCCGACCGGTGGCGGTGAAGCAACTGCGGGCGGATCTGGCCACCGATCCCACGTTCCAGGCCAGGTTCCGGCGGGAGGCGCAGTCGGCAGCCGGTCTGAACCATCCCACGATCGTCGCCGTGTACGACACCGGCGAGGAGCCGGACCCGCACACCGGCGTCTCGGTGCCGTACATCGTGATGGAGCTGGTCGAGGGCCAGACTCTGCGCGACGTGCTGCGGGACGGGCGCAAGATCCTGCCCGAGCGCGCGCTGGAGCTGACCCAGGGTGTGCTGGACGCGCTGAGCTACAGCCACAAGGCCGGGATCGTCCACCGCGACATCAAGCCGGCCAACGTGATGCTGACCCGGACCGGCCAGGTCAAGGTGATGGACTTCGGCATCGCCCGCGCGGTCGCCGACACGTCCGCCACGATGACCCAGACCGCGGCCGTGATCGGGACCGCGCAGTACCTGTCGCCGGAGCAGGCCCGCGGCGAGACCGTGGACGCCCGGAGCGACATCTACTCCGCCGGCTGCCTACTGTTCGAGCTGCTGGTCGGCCGGCCGCCGTTCGTCGGCGAGTCGCCGGTCAGCGTCGCGTACCAGCACGTCCGCGAGATGCCGATGGCGCCGAGCGAGCTGGACCCGGTGATCACACCGGACATCGACGCGATCACGCTGAAGGCGCTGGCCAAGAGCCCGGACGACCGCTATCAGTCGGCCCGCGAGATGTGGCGTGACATCGCCCGGGTGCTGTCCGGGCAGCAGGCGACCGCCGTGGTGCCGCCGGTGCCGAGCGCGGACGACAACGCGACCCGGGTGGTGCCGCCGGTGCCGGTCGTGCCGGCCCACCAGCCGGATCCCGAACCGGATCCCGAGGACGATTGGGACGACGAGGATGACCGGCCGAAGAACCGGGCCGGCCTGATCGTCTTCATCGTCGGCCTGGCCGTGCTGCTGGTCGCCGGCGCCGCCTTCGCCATCTACCAGTTCGGCGGTTTCGGGCAGCAGACAGGCCCCTCGCCGACGCCTTCGTTCTCGCCGACCCCGTCGGTCGTGATGGTCAAGGTGCCGCGGGTGATCGGCTACAACAAGGAGGCGGCGGAGAGCCAGCTGACCAACGCCGGCCTCAAGGTCGATGCGCGCAGCGTCAACGGCAAGGACGACGGCAGCGTCGGCACCGTGGTCAAGCAGGATCCGCAGGACGGCGAGGTCCCCGAGGGCTCGGTGGTCAAGCTCAACATCAACGTCGGCCCGAAGCAGGTGCAGATCCCGGACGACCTGCTCGGCAAGAACGTCGACGACGTGACCAAGGAGCTCAAGGACCTCGACTTCGAGGTCGAGGTGGTGGACGCCACCGAGGAGGACCTGGACGACAACGAGGGCGACGTGCTGGAGATCGACCCGAAGGAGGGCTCGACCCAGCCGGCCGGCAGCAAGGTGACGCTGACCGTCGCCACCGGGAAGTCCGAGGTGCCAGGCCTGATCGGCAGCACCGTCGAGAAGGCGGAACGGGACGCCGAGGACCGCGGCTTCGAGATCGTCTGGAAGACCCGCGAGGACCCCGACGCGACGCCGGACACCGTGGTCGCGCAGGATCCCGAAGAGGGCACGATGCTCAAGCGCGGCTCCAAGATCACCGCCTACCGCGCCGTGGCGCCCGAGCCGGATCCCGATCCGACCTCCTCGTCACCGCCGCCGTCCAGCAGCCAGCCGCCGTCCGGCTCGTTCGGGCCGCCGAGCAACTCGCAGTCACCGCCGGGAGGCGGTGACGCCGATTCCGACGACGACGGCGAGGGCAACGCCAACGGCGGCGGCAACGCGAACGGGAACGGCAACGCCAACGGCTTCTTCGGCTGGTTCGGTTGGCGGCACGGCGGCTGACCGTCAGCCGCTGAACTCCCGGTCCGCGGCGTTCACCGAACGCCGCGGGGCCGGAACTGGATGCTGATCCGGGGACCGACCGGGCGGGCGGTCTTCGGGATCGCGTGCTCCCAGGTCCGCTGGCAGCTGCCGCCCATCACGATCAGGTCGCCGGGTGCCAGGCTCTTCCGGATCGTCACGCCGCCGCCGCGGGGCCGGAGCAGCAGGGACCGGGCCGAGCCGACCGAGAGAATCGCCACCATGGTGTCCTCGTTCCGGCCCCGGCCGATGGTGTCGCCGTGCCAGGCCACCGAGTCCCGGCCGTCCCGGTAGAGACAGAGGCCCGCGGTCCGGAACGGCTCGCCCAACTCTGCCGCGTAGTGCGCCGACAGCGCATCCCGCGCCTCCTCGAGCACCGGATGCGGCAGTTGGTCGTGCTCGTCGTAGAAGCAGAGCAGCCGGGGCACGTCGACCACCCGCTCATACATCTGGCGACGCTCCGCGTACCACGGGACGTCGGTGACAAGGCTCCGGTAGAGCAGGTCGGCACCGCTCAGCCAGCCCGGCAGCACGTCGACCCAGGCCCCGCGGCCCATGTCCTCACGGGTGATCAGTCCGAGCAGCGGAGTCAGCCCGATGGTCCCCTGGTCGAACAGGGAGCCCTGGATCGGCTCCGGTGCCCAGTCGCGTGGCTCGGGTGCGAGCGCCTGTTGTCCAGCCATGGTTGCAGCATAGCCGAAGATTCGCTACTGTGTTCGATATTCCCGGGTGCGGCCGGATCACTTTCTGTCAGGAACACGTCCTGCAAGGATTCGGGAGTGACCTATGAGTTCGATGACGACCCGGCGCGGCTCGACGCCGACGCGATCTGGGCCTTTCTCTCCACCGATGCGTACTGGGGACGCTGGCGGTCCCGGGCCGACTTCGACCGGCAGCTCGCCACCGCCTGGCGCGTCGTCGGAGGGTACGTCAGCCACACCGGAGCCCTGGTGGCGTTCGCCCGCGCCGTCTCCGACGGAGTCTCGGACGCCTACCTCGCCGACGTCTTCGTGCTGCCCGACCACCGCGGCCAAGGACTCGGCCGCCGGCTCGTCTCGACCATGGTGGATCACGGTCCGGGCGCCCGGTTCCGCTGGACGCTCGCCACCAAGGACGCGCACGAGCTCTACCGTTCGTACGGCTTCGCCGAGCCCGACGAGACCTTCATGGTCCGGCCGGCCCACCCGGAAAGGAGGTTGCCGGACCCGCTCTGAGCCCGGCGGGTGATTCAGGAGTGCGCCGACATCAGCGGAGCGAGGCCGACGGCGCGCGCGGGCGCCTGGGTGTCGCCGCAGACCGCGAGCCAGTTGGCCAGCAGCTGATAGCCGCCCTCTGTGAGCACCGACTCCGGGTGGAACTGCACGGCCTCGACCGGCAGTTCGCGATGGCGCACGGCCATGATCACGTTCTCGTCGGTCCGGGCGGTCACCTCGAGGACGTCCGGCAGCGTCTCCGGCATGATCGCCAGCGAGTGGTAGCGCGTCGCGGTGAACGGTGACGGCAACCCGGCCAGCACGCCGGCGCCCTCGTGCAGCACGCTCGAGGTCTTGCCGTGCAGGAGTTCCGGAGCCCGGTCGACGACGCCGCCGTACGCGACGCCGATCGCCTGCAGCCCGAGGCAGACGCCGAAGATCGGCACCCGCCCGCCGTACTCGGTGACCAGCCGGACGCACACGCCGGCCTGCTCGGGGACGCCCGGGCCGGGCGACAGCAGGATGCCGTCGAACTCGGCCGCGAAGTCGGGGTCGTCGAAGCGACGGTCGTCGTTACGCCAGACCTCGACCTCGGCCCCGATCTGAGCGAGGTACTGCACGAGGTTGTAGACGAAGGAGTCGTAGTTGTCGACGACGAGGATCTTCACGGGCACCGCACCATTGTGCCCCGTGAGCCGGACTGCTGCCCACGGCGGGATCACCGGGTTCCCGGGCTCCGGTTGTCACCACCGAGCGAGCGCGCGTAACGGAGTTCGGAACCGGGGTAGGCCGGGAACTTCGCGTTGGCGTCGAAGCCCGTCCGGTAGACGAGGCCGTACGCGTCGACGTAGCGCTGGAAGACGTTGACGAACTCGGAATTGGCCAGGCCGTCCTCGAGTTGCCGGCGGTCGCCGATCGCCTTGATCTCGTACGGCGGCGCGTACGGGATGCCGTGCAGCACCACCGTGTTGCCGACGCATTTGATGCCCGTCGTCGAGATCACCCGCTGGCCCTGGATCGTCATCGCCTCGGCACCGGACTGCCAGAGGATGTTGACGATCGCCTGGATGTCCTGCTGGTGCACCACGAGCAGGTCGGCGTCGATGCCGTCGGCGGCCACGGTCTCGGGCGCATCGTCGAGGGTGACCGAGACGGCCGGTCCGGCGACGCCCCGGAGTCCCGCGATGTCGGACTGCCGTTCCAGCTCGGCGATCCGGCTCGGATCGACGCCGGTCCCCTGCTCGGCCAGCTTGTCGACCTCCTGGCGCAGCTCGTCGGCCCGGCGGCGGAGCTCCTCGCTGTTCCAGGCCTCCGACCGGACCAGTCCGACCAGGTCGGTGTTCCGGTCGGGCCGGAGATCGGTGCCGCGGGCGCTGAGCCCGCCGACCACGATCATCAGACCGGCCAGGAGGCACAGCACGGTCGTCGCGGTGCGTCCCAGCAGCCGCTTCGGGCCGGTGATCTGCTGCCGGTCACGGGCGCGTCCGAGCACCCGGTTGACCCGGTTCAGCAGCTCTCCGACCGGATGTCGCGACGCCATGCTCCGACAGTAGTGCCCTCGGGCGAGGGCCGGAGAATGGCGCCGGTCCGGGGTCACTGACTACCCTGGGCAGCAACGAGCGAGGAGTATGCGTGCCCGAGTCCAAAACCCGGAAATCCGTCGAGAAGAAGAAGCCCAAGAAGTCGACGGAGCCGAAGCCGACACCGACCAGGCGGGTCAAGCCGCCGAGCAGTCGGCGTTGGGTCCCGCCAACCTTCATCACGGTCGGGTTGCTCGGTGTCGCCTGGCTGATCGTCTATTACGTGGCCGGCCAGAACATCCCCGTGATGTCCGAGCTGGGCAACTGGAACATCCTGATCGGCATGGGCGGCCTGGCCGGCGCCTTCGTCATCGCCACCCTCTGGCGCTGACGCCGACGAATCACACCGGTGTGATTCTCCACAGCTGGGGGTAACCCTGTGGACAACTGCTGCGGGTTGCCGACGACGTGAGTGGGTCCCCTGCCGCGCAGCGGCATTCCGCCGGCAGATAGGGAAGAGGCCGGACGGACTTGGGGGCGCGCAGGCAGGGGACCACCAGCACCCATGGTGACAGCCGCGAGCCCTGACTCCCGGTTGATTCTGCTGGCGTGTTCCCTGGTCAGGCGCCGTTGACGGACCCATGGCCGTCGGCGCGGACGCCGCCTGGGACAATACTGGCGATGCCTCACACGCCCGGGGCCGGCTCCCGTGGCCTCCTCGGACGTCTCCTCTCCAAGCAGGATCGGGAGATCTTCGCGCTGGCCGTGCCGGCCTTCGCCACACTGCTCTCCGAGCCGCTGCTGCTGCTCGCCGACTCCGCGATCGTCGGCCACCTCGGCACCACCCAGCTGGCCGGGCTCGGGCTCGCGGCGAACGTGCTCGCCTTCCTCGTCGGGTTGGCCGTCTTCCTCGCCTACGGCACCACCGGCACCGTCGCCCGGCGACTCGGGGCCGGTGATCGGGCCGGGGCGATGACCGGCGGCCTGGACGGGATGGTGCTCGCGGTCCTGCTCGGCGTCCTGCTCTGCGTCGCCCTGCAGTTGGCGATGCCGGCCGTGCTCGGGATCTACCGCGCCGACCCGGAGGTCACCGCCGCGGCCACCAGCTATCTCCGGATCGCCGCCCTCGGGCTGCCGTCGGTACTGCTCGTGTTGGCCAGCACCGGCGTACTGCGCGGGCTGCACGACACCAGGACGCCGCTCTTCGTCGTGATCGCGACGAATCTGGCGAACATCGGGCTCAACGTCCTCTTCGTGTACGGGCTCGACTTCGGCATCGCCGGCTCGGCGGTCGGCACGCTGATCGCCCAGACCGGCGCTGCGGTCGTGCTCGCGGTGTTCGTGGTCCGGGCGGCCCGGCGGGACGGGGCCCTACTCCGGTTCCGGCCCCAGGGCATCCTGTCCGCGGCCCGGACCGGGGTCTGGCTGGTCATCCGGACCGCGGCGCTGCAGGCCGGCTACACGATCACGGTGATGGTCGCGGCCACCGGTGGCGCGACCGCACTGGCCGCGCACCAGGTGGTCGGCTCCCTGTGGACCCTGCTCGCGTTCGCCCTCGACTCGATCGCGATCGCCGCGCAGGCGATCATCGGCACGGCCCTCGGCGCCGGCGACACCGAGCGGGGTCGAGCGGCGATGCGCCGGATGATCGGCTGGGGTGTCGTCTCCGGCGTCGCGTTCGGCATCATCGCGCTGCTGGCCCGGCCGCTCTACGTCGGGCTGTTCACGCCGGATCCGGAGGTGGTCCGGCTGATCACCGCGGTACTGGTCGTCGTCGTGATCATCACCCCGATCGCCGGCGTCACGTACGTGCTGGACGGGATCCTGATCGGCGCCGGCGACGGACGCTACCTGGCCCTCGCCGGGCTGGTCGCGCTGGCCGCCTACCTGCCGCTGGCGTACCTGGTCGGCAGCAACCGGGCCGGCCTGGTCTGGCTGTGGATCGCCTGGGGCGGCTACATGACGGCCCGGGTGATCACGCTGCTGCTCCGGGCCCGCGGGACCGCCTGGCTCCGCACCGGCGCGACCGTCTGACCCGGACTCCCCACCGCCGGCGCGGCGATCACCCGGACACCCCGCCGGCTCACCCGCGGGGGTGATGCCGCGACCCAGCGCCCGGCGAGAAGGTCGACTCATCCGGGGTTCCCCGCGGCGTGGTTCGGGGGAGCGAAGCGGAGGAGAACCCCGTCGTGGGGTGGATCTGCCGAGTCGAAGGGGTCACCATGATCAACCAACTGCAGCAACGCGGCCGGCCGAAGCCGGGCCCGGTCGACCGCAGGACGGACCGCCCGCTGATCGTGCTGGCCGGCCTGGCCGGACTGTTCTGCACGGTGCTCGCCGCGGTCTGGCTCGCCGTGCCCGCGACCAACCTGATGGCCAACACGACCGGCCAGTTCAACGCCGCGCTCTCGTTGCTCAACGGGCTGGCCGGCCCCGCGGCGACCGCAGGAGCCCTGCTCGGCGCCGGCCTGGTCGCCGTCGCGACGGCCACGGTCCTGCTCGTCCGTGGACCGGCCTCGTTGCCCGCCGTCCTGGTGATCATGATCGGCGTCGCGGTGCCGCTGCTGATCGGCATCGGGATCCTCAACGAGACCGCGATCATGATGGCCGGCTATCTGATGGCCCTGGCCGTGGTGGCCGGCAGCGTGTTGCTGGTCGTCCAACTGGTCCGCAAGTTCACGATCGGCCGCTGGCTCGCGCTGGCGGCCGTCGCGGGGATCGTCGCGATCTTCGCCACCGGGCTGGTGCCGGCCGACTCGCTGCTGGTGCTGGCCGGCCGGATCGCCGGGTTGCGCGACCGGCTCGGCATCGTGGCGATCATCTTCGCGCTCGCCGCGACCACCCTGCTGTGGCTGCTCGTCGCGGCCCGCACCGCCCAACGGAACCGGCTGCTGGACCGGCCGGCCGCCTGGGTGTTGCGGCACCGTCGGGTGATCACGATCCTGGCCGCGCTCGGTCCGCTGCCGTACTGCCTGATCCGGCTGACCTGGCTGACTCCGTGGCCGTACGGCGGCGGCGAGGGGCTGCCGCCCGACATCCGGATCTGGGGCGTGCTGCTGTCCTCCGGCGGCTGGGCCGGCCTGATCCTCACCCTCGGCCTGATCTCCCGCTGGGGTGAGATCTTCCCGCGCTGGGTCCCGTTCTTCGCCGGCCGTCCGGTGCCGGTCTGGGCGGCCGCCGGTCCCGGGTCGTTCGTCGCGGCCATCCTGATGGTCTCGGCGGTCCCGATGATCAGGAGCTTCGGCTCCGTCGGCGTCGTCGACGGCCTGATCAGCGCGGTGATCTTCCCGTTCTGGTTCTGGGGACCGATGCTGTCGCTCGCCGTCTGGGGGTACGTCCTGCACCGGCGGTCCGCCCCGCCAGGATCGAACGCGCACTGAGCTTGTCGAAGGGCCGGAGCGGGATCGTGCCTTGCCCTTCGACAGGCTCAGGGATCGGAACGGGTGAGCTCGGCCAACGACTGGGCCACCCTGAGGAAGGTACGGCGATCGGCGGCGGGAAGCGGAGCGAGAAGGCGCTCCTCTTCCCGCTGGATCGCTGCCTGGGCACGGTCGCGGGCCCGCCGGCCCTTCGCCGTGATCGCCACCAGCCGGACCCGACGGTCGTCCGGATCGACGTCGCGGGTGATCATGCCGGCTTCCTGCAGCGTGTCCAGGTCCGCGATGATCCGGGTCTTGTCCGCGCCGATCATCTCGGCCAGCGCAGCCTGGGTACGCACCGGCTCGGCGCCGAGGGTGATCAGGATCGAGTAGCCCCACATGGTGAGGCCGTTCGCCTCCAGGATCGGCCGCTCCATCGCCATCAACTCACGGACGAACGGAAACAGCATCGCCGCCAGGTCGGGCCGCTCGCTCATCGCCATGATCCGACGGTACCCTTGAACAGATGATATGCGTGTGCCTATGATCTACACATGCCTACTGATTCCTTGATCGCTCAGCACGCGGTGGCGGCCCGGCGGACCGTGGAGCTGGCCGAGCAGGCCACACCCGAGCAACTGTCCGCCCCGACCCCCTGCGCCGGCTGGAGCCTGCGCCAGCTGCTGGACCACCTGACCACCGAGAACCTCGGCTTCGCAGCCGCCGCCCGCGGCCGGGGCAACGACCCGGAGCCCTGGGCCGGCGACCCGAACCGGGCCGACCCGGTGGCGGACTACGCGGCCGCGACCAAGACGCTGCTCGAGGCGTTCGCCGAGCCGGGCGTGCTGGACCGCTCGTTCGCCCTGCCGCTGCTGACGCGGGAGCGCGAGTTCCCCGGCGCGCAGGCAGTGCTGATGCAACTCGTCGACTCGGTCGTGCACGCCTGGGATCTGGCCCGCACGCTGGACCTGCCGCTCGAGTTCGACGACGCGATCCTCCGGCCGGTGCTCGACCTGTCCGAGCAGATTCCGGACGATGCGTCCCGCACGGAGCCCGGCTCCCCGTTCGGCCCGGCCGTTCCGTACGCCGACGACGCGACCTCGCTGGACAAGATCGTCGCGCTGCTCGGCCGCAACCCGTCCTGGCCGCACTGACGCCGACCGAGTGGCCCGGCGCAGGGTTCGGGTGAACTTCCGCCGCGACTGACCGGCGGGAATTCACCCGACAGCGCGCCGGCGCCTGGTCGAAGCCGCCGATCGGCAGTGCGCGCGGCCTCACGACTCACCGCGGGCAGGCCGTCGGCCGATCGCACATCGCCGAGGAACCGATCCTGACCGGCCTTCCCGCCGTGGCAGGGTTGAGCCCGTGCGCACCACCCTGATCTCCGTCCTCGGCAGCCCGGGCAGCGGAAAGTCGACTCTCTGCGGCGCGCTGGCCGAACGGTTCGCCGCGGCCGGCCGCTCGGTTGATCATTTCGCCGAGGAGCACATCCTGAGCCGGACGGAGTTCGCCGACGTGGCAACGGAGTTCGCCGGTGGCGCCGGCAGCGTACGGCCGGAGACGCTGATCACCGCCACCGAACGCTACCTGCGCCGGGCCGAGGGCGACGGCACCGAGTTGTTGATCACCGACGCTCTGCTGCCCTACATCCCGTCCCTGCTCGCCTGGGGACACGACGAGCCGGCGATCGAGGCGATCGTCGGCGAACTCGGCCGGGTCGCGCCGCCGACCCGGGTGATCATCGTCCGGCTGACCGACGACCCGCGGACCACCCTGCTCCGTGC
Organism: Microlunatus sp. YIM B11417; assembly: GCF_059617205.1. NCBI lineage: Bacteria > Bacillati > Actinomycetota > Actinomycetes > Propionibacteriales > Propionibacteriaceae > Microlunatus > Microlunatus sp. YIM B11417. The sequence goes on along the minus strand of NZ_JCAMPJ010000002.1, from coordinate 21,174 downwards.
GGTCGAACGGGAAGGTCCCGGCTGGCTGGACTGGTATGTCGGCAAGCTGCGGTCGGCGCCCGGCACCGGCCGGGTGACCGACCTGGACTCCGCCGCCGACCATCTTCGCGTCGAGGCCGAGCTGACCGGCCGGGTGCTGAACCGGACCGACTGGACCGTGATCGAACTCGAGGTCGGCGGCGGCGGTCCGGCGGAGCTCGCCGACCGTGCCTGGGAACTCCTTGCAGCCGCAGAAGTCTGAGTCAGTCGGAACCGGCGACATCGGCCGCGCTGCCGGCGACCTGGCCGGGCGGCCACGGCAACCCTGACCAGCAGTACGCCCCGAGAGACGACAACGGCCCCGCACCCGGATCCGGGTGCGGGGCCGCCGCGATGGTTCGGTTCAGCCGGCGGCGACGACCGTGACCGGCAGGTGCGCGGTGACGGCGTCGTGCAGCTTCACGCCGACGGTGTGCGCGCCGACGGTCTTGATCGGCTTGCCGATCTCGACGGTCCGCTTGTCCACCGACGGTCCGCCGGACTTCTTGATCGCGCCGACGACGTCAGCGGCCGTGATGGCGCCGAACAGCTTGCCGGTGTCACCGGCCCGCCGCTCGAGCTGGACGGTCAGGCCCTCGAGCTGGGTCCGGACCTCCTGGGCGTGATCGAGGCCGCGGATCTCCCGGGCGTCCCGGCTCCGCTTGATGCCCTCGATCTGCTTCTCGCCACCCTTGGTCCAACGGATCGCGAAGTGACGCGGGATCAGGAAGTTCCGGCCGTAGCCGTCCTTGACCTCGACGATGTCGCCGGCAACCCCGAGGTTGTCCACGGCGGCAGTCAGAATGAGCTTCATCTGGTCAGACTCCTTCGACTCAGCGCGCCGTCGAGGCGTACGGCAGCAGGGCCACCTCGCGGGCGTTCTTGATCGCGATCGCGACCTTGCGCTGCTCCTGGACACTCAGTCCGGTCACCCGCCGGGCGCGGATCTTGCCGCGCTCGGAGATGAACTTGCGCAGGGTGTTGACGTCCTTGTAGTCGATGTTCTGGCCGGCCTTCAGCGGGTTCGACTTCTTCTTCGGCTTGCGCTGAACAGGCGGTGATGTGGCCATTGTGGTGCTCTCCTTTACTGAGCCCGGCCAGGGCCTGTCTCCCCGGCCGGAATGTGCCTGTGGTTGGTCAGATGGATCAGAACGGGGGTTCGTCGCTCTGCGGCGACGCCCACGGGTCGCTGCCGCCGGACGGCTGGCCCCCGCGCGGCGAGGCCGGGGCACCGGTGGCCCACGGGTCGTCGCCGCCCGAGTTGCCGCCGTAACCGCCGCCACCGCCGCTGTTGTTGCTGTAGCCGCCGCCTCCGCCGCCGCCACCCTGGCGACCCTGACCGGCAGGGTTCCGGGTCACCTTGGCCGAGGCGTACCGCAAAGCGGGACCGATCTCGTCGACGTCGATCTCGAAGACGGTGCGGCGCTCACCCTCGCGGGTGTCGTACGTCCGCGACTTCAGGCGTCCCTGGACGATCACGCGCATGCCCTTCTGCAGCGACTCGGCGACGTTCTCCGCCGCCTGCCGCCAGACGGCGCAGTTGAGGAACATCGCCTCGCCGTCCCGCCATTCGCCGGTCTGCCGGTCGAAGGTGCGCGGCGTCGACGCGACGGTGAAGTTGGCCACCGCCGCACCCGAGGGGGTGAAGCGAAGCTCCGGGTCGGCGGTGAGGTTGCCGACGAGCGTGATCTGGGTTTCGCCTGCCATCGTTGAGGTCTCCGTCAAGCTAGTACGGTCTGCGGTCGCTCCCTAGGGTGCCAGCATCTACTGACAACGACACCCCCTGCGGGCCGCAATCTGTGGACAAATCCCCCGGACGTGTCAGTGCAGCTCGGGCCGGATGACCTTGGTCCGCATGACCGTTTCGTTGATCGAGAACTGACGGGTCAGTTCCTTCACGTCGTCCGGGGCTGCGGTCAGGTCGATCACCGCGTAGATGCCTTCGGACTTCTTCTGGATGTCGTACGCCAGCCGGCGACGGCCCCAGATGTCAAGATTCTCGACCGATCCGCCACCGTTGGTGATGATCTTCAGGTACTGCTCGAGCGTCGGCTGAACGGAACGCTCTTCAGTATCGGGGTCGAGGATGACCATGATCTCGTACTTGCGCATGCGCGAACTCCACCTCCTCTGGTCTCGGCGGCCACGGGACGTCCCCGTGGCAGGAGGGCGAATGCAGCGAGCCGGCTCGTTCCGCGAGCAGCCCGCACGGCGGCGCCGAAGCGACACCGACCCCGCAGACTACCCGCCGGCCCCCGCTCGGCGCCAATCCACCCGGCCCGCACCGATCCCGCTCCGATCCGCGACCGTTGCTCGCATCCGCGACCGCTGCAACGGTCGCGGATGGGTGGAACGGTCGCAGATCCCCCCGGATCGAAGTCCGTCGGCGCCGGCGCAAACCCGGCCACCGGCAAGTGCAGATCACCCGGTCCGCGACCGCTGCTCCCGTCCGCGACCGCTGCAACGGTCGCGGATGCGGGGCTGGGCCGTGGGCGGTCAAGTCAGGTCCGGGCGCGGGCGAACGCTCGGCGGACGCGTGCGGCGAGGTTGGCGGGGCGGGAGAGGTCGTCCCAGATCAGCCGGACGACCTCCCAGCCGAGGTCGCGCAGCGCGTCCTCCCGGAGCTTCTCGGCCACGATGACGTCAGAACTCGTCTCGCCCGGCCTCAGCAGCCGGCCGTACTTGATCAGACCGTCGAATTCGCCGAGGGTCCGCTGTTCCGGCCAGGCATAGTCACACCGAGCGACGAACTCACCACGCTCGTCGTACACCTCGAACTGCAGAGTCGGCGGCGGTAGACCTGCCGCAGCCATGACGAACCGACCTTCCGACTCGCCCACGCTCTCGCTCCGCCCGTCGGCGAAGTCCAGCACCCGGCGAGCCCGGCCGATCCCGGTGCACCCGCCGAGCCTGCCGACCGCGGCCGCGGCCTGTTCGACCGTCATGCCGAAGGCGAGCGCAGCGTCGGCCACGGCCACCCCGCGACGCTCCGGTAGTCGGCGGGCCACGTCGACGGTGGTGCGGGCCAGTGTCGTCACCGGACGCCCGTCGAGAACCACCCGATCCGCGTCCGTCAGCAGTACCGCGTGCAGGTGGACAGACTTTCTGACGTAGCCGCCCGACCGGCCCGGCCGACTCAACTCGACCCGATCCAGCGTGTTCCTCATGATCGGCAATCCGTGCAGCGCCGCAGCCGAGAGGTGACTGACGACGACATCGGTGCTGCTCAGTCGCAGCGTCGCGTCGATCAACTGTCGGTGCTGCTCCCGTTCATCGTCAGGCACCTCGGTCACGTATCCACCACGCCGGACCCGGATCAGCTCCCGCCGCCGGACCAGCCGTGCGATCTCCGAGGGCCGAAACCCTTCCGCGGCCAACTGCCGCGCCATCACAACCTCGCTCACCCTTCGAACCCCACCACCGCAACCGCCCTGTCGCCACCGCCGCAGAAAATCTGTGGAAAGGAGACATGGGCTGCGGCCAACTGTGGACAACCGCTCCATGGCCCGATCCGCGACCGTTCCACGCAAACGCGACCAGTGCAACGGTCGCGGATCGGAGGAACGGTCGCGGTTGCGGAACTCGGGATGGTCAGGTGGCGGCGCGGGCTTGAGGGCCTCCGGTGAACTGGTCGCTGGTGACCAGGTGGTACGGCTGGTTGGCCAGGTCGGGCTCGAAGCCGGGGTGGACGGTGACGCCGGCTTCGCCGTGGTCGACGGTGAAGAAGTACATCAGCGGGTACGTCGACGCGGTGTAGCCGGCCGGGATGATGCCCTGGTAGCCGCCGTTCGCGGGCTCCAGGGCGACGCTCTCGAAGGACTCGGCCTGGTTGACGTGCCGGTAGTTCAGCCGGACGCCGGTCACGCCGGGATCGGCCTGTACGGCGATGACCAGGTCCTCGCCCCGGGCGTACGTCTTCGGCGGGTCGTGCCGCAGCCCGGTCCGGACCGGCCGGAGCGGGTGCTCGATCGGGGCCGACTCGTCGGCGGTGATGTGTTCCGGGCCGGTGGCCTCGGCGAGCTCGGCCTCCATCGAGATCACGTCCTGCTCCAGCGCCGGCAGCCGGTCGGCCCAGTGGCCGTGCTCGTTGCGCTCCGGGCCGAAGCGCAGGTCGATCGTGTAGATGCCGTCGACGATCGGCAGGATCTCCGCGTAGGCGCGCAGAGCGGCCCGGTGCTGGTCGACGGCCCGACGCAGCGAGCCGACGTTGCCGGTCCGGCGCCACACCGCGTAGTCGGCGGCAGCGCGGAACTTCGCGGCGAAGTAGCGGCCCAGCCGGTGCTGGACCTCCAGGTCGACCAGGGCCCGGCGGAGCTGCGGCGACGGGTCGGCGACGGACCGCAGCGATTCCAGCGGCCCGGCCGCCGCGTCGACCATCCCGTCGAGCCAGCCCGCCACCTCGGCCGGGGTGTGCCGGCCGTCCAGCCGCCCGGTGGCCAGGTCGTCGGCGTACTGGTCGATCACGTAGAACTGGGTCGGGTCGAACGGGCTGACCGTGCCCCAGCGCGGCGGGTCGTCGGTGTCGCGGTAGTGCCCGGGGTGGACGCCGTCGGTGATCGGCAGGTTGGTGTAGACCTCCGGCCAGTAGCCGTTGTTGGAGCCGCCGACGCCGTGCACGACGGTGATCAGCGGCAGGATCCGGCTGAGCGGCGCCAGCGCATCGGCCACGGCGTCGGCCGCGTCCCCGTACGTCTCGCGCAGGTGGCCTGCCCATTCATCGGCCGGCGCGTCCGGATTGTGCAGCAGCCGGCCCCAGAGCAGATAGGTGTACTTGTACTTGGTCCAGTCCCGCAACCCGAGCTCGAGTTCCGGATCGACGTACAGTTCGCGGCCGCCGGGCCGGCCGGATCCCTTGCGTCCCTTGAAGAACAGCGGTTCGCAGACGTCGACGCCGCGGGCGCCGGCGAAGGTGGACAGCCGCCCGTAGCCGGCCGCGAGCGCCGGGTCGCCCCAGAGCAGCACCTTCTGGGTGCCCGGCCAGACCCGGAAGATCAGGTCGGCCCGGCGATCTTCGTTGAGGAAGTCGCCGTACCCGTAACGGGTGAACCGGCGGGAGAACTCGGTGATCGCCGTCATCTCCTTGCCCGGCGGCACCGGCTTGGCCTCCTCCCGGCGGCGGATCGTCGTCTGGTGGTACGGCAGCCCCTGGTGCTCCGCCCAGTACTTCGCGGACAGCACCGGGTGCAACGTGGGCTGATCGACCGCGTCCAGCAGAGCTTGATCGACTCCCTTGGCGTGCATGTCGACCTCGAGCTCGCGGCCCGTCGCCGCCAGCGCGTCGAACACCGTGCCCCAGAACGCCTCATGGCCATGATCATGAATGCCGCCCTCGTAGTGCACCCGGAAGGTGAACCCGGTCAGCTCGGGCACCTCGGCGACCAGCCGGGTGATCGCGGCGGCACAGTAGTCGGCGTGGGTCTCCGGGGTGAGGCCGGTGATCGGGAACCGGTGTTCGGAGTCGCGGCCGTAGTCGTAGGCGTGGTTCCACAGGCCGAGCTGGAACTTCAGGCCGCGTCGGGTCGCTTCGGCCGCGACGAACTTGATCACCTCGAGGTTGTCACGTTGTTCCTCGGCCAGGACTCCCTCCGCCCGGACGTCCCAGCCGTCGACGTCGAACAGGAACGGGTAGGCGAAGCAGAGGTAGTTGTCGGTCGCGCCGTGCCGGTCGGCGCCGTAGTTGTACTGCATGCCGAGGGCGAGGTGGAACCGGCTGAACCGGCAGCGCGCGATCCAGTCCAGATAGTCGGTCCAGAACTGTCGATCATGGAACCAGGGCAGGTCCTCGTCGACGCTGGAGAAGGACCGCATGATCCCCCGCGTCGGTACGGCAGCCGCGGCGCGCCGCCCGTCCAGCCGGCCGATCGCCGCGGCCAGCGAACCGTCCAGGGCGAGCTGGTCGGCCAGCCCGATCAGCGCGTACGAGGCGCCGACGGCCGCGCCGGACCGGATGGTGAGGCGACCGTCAGCGGCCTCGTACGAGAAGTCCTCCGGACCGTGATCAGCCGCGGCGACCACGGTCACCGTCGGGTCCTCGCCGGCGATGATCAACTCCGCTCCGCGCTCGGCCAGCTGGCCGGCGAGGATCCCGCCGGCCCAGTCGACCGGTGGTCCGGCGACCGCCGAGTCGATCTCGAGGACGACCGGGGTGGGACGGGTTTCCATGATCAGGACTCCTTCGGTTTCAGGGGATCGGGCTTGGCCCTTCGACAGGCTCAGGGCGCGTGGTGGGCGGCTCGGGGGGCGACTCAGGGCACGGTCTGGTCGACGCCGGTCAGGGTCAGCGTCTCGGTATGGTGGCAGGCGGCTCGATGATCACCGGCGAGGACCCGCAGCTCCGGCCGCTGCTGCACACACGCCGCGTCGTCGGCGTACTCGCAGCGGGTGTGGAAGAAGCAGCCGGTCGGTGGATTCGCCGGGTCGGGGAAGTTGTCCGGCAGCCGGTGCCGGCGTCCGGTGCCGCGCAGCCGCGGGTCCGGCCGCGGCACGGCCGACAGCAGCGCCTGGGTGTAGGGATGCCGTGGCTGGCAGTACAGCTCGGCGGTGTCGGCCAGCTCGACGATCTTGCCCAGGTACATCACGGCGACCCGGTCGCAGAGGTTCTCCACCACCGACATGTCGTGCGAGATGAACAAGTAGGTCAGTTCGAACTCCTCCTGCAGGTCGCGGAGCAGGTTCAGCACCTGCGCCCGGACCGACACGTCCAGCGCCGAGACGGCCTCGTCGGCGATCACCAGCCGCGGCTCGGTGATCAAGGCCCGGGCGATGTTGACCCGCTGCCGCTCGCCGCCGGAGAAGGCGTGCGGGTAGCGGCGCAGATGACCCGGCGACAGGCCGACCTTGCGCAGCATGATCGCGACCCGCTCCTCCAGCTCCGACCCGCGGGCGATGCCGCCGACGCGGAGCGGGTCGCCCACGATCTCCAAGATCGTCATCCGCGGGTTCAAGGAGGAGAACGGATCCTGGAAGACGACCCGGACCTGGTTCTGGTACGGCCTCAGCTCGCGGGCGTTCAGCGCGGCGAGGTCGACCACCCGGCCGTCCGGGCCGCGGTAGTGCAGCCGGCCCTCGGTCGGCCGCTCGCTGCGGACGATGCACCGGCCGAGCGTCGTCTTGCCGCAGCCGGACTCGCCGACCAGGCCGAGCACCTCACCGGGCCGGACCGCCAGGCTGACCCCGTTGACCGCGTGCACGTGCCCGGTGGTCCGCGCGAACAGCCCGGTGCCACGGATCGGGAACCGCATCGACAGGTCCTCGACGGACAGCAGGGCGTCGGAGTCGATCATGACGCGACCTCCACCCGGTGCCGGTCCAGCCGTTCTCGATCATGGAGGACGCAGCGGGCCCGGCGCCGGTCGCCGAGCTCGACCTGCGGCGGGTCCTCGGCGTCGCACAATCCCGGAATCGCCTCCGGACAGCGCGGATGGAAGGGGCAGCCGGCCGGCCGTTGCAGCGGCGGTGGCACCTGACCCGGGATCGTCGCCAACCGCTCCCGGGCGCCGCGGCCCATCCGCGGGATCGAGGCGAGCAGCGCCCGGGTGTACGGGTGCTGCGGGTCGTGGAAGATGTCGTCGACCGGCCCCTGCTCGACCACCGTGCCGAGATACATCACCACCACCTCGTCGGCGATCTCGGCGACCACGCCGAGGTCGTGGGTGATGAAGATCATCGACATCTCGGTCTCGGCCTGGAGATCGGCCAGCAGGTCGAGGATCCGGGCCTGGGTGGTGACGTCCAGTGCGGTGGTCGGCTCGTCGGCGATCAGCAGTCGCGGCCGGCAGGACAGCGCGATCGCGATCATCACCCGCTGGCACATCCCGCCGGACAGCTGGAACGGGTAGCTCTCCATGATCCGTTCCGGCCGCGGGATGCCGACCCGGCCGAGCAGCTCCACGCCCCGTTTCCGGGCCTCCTCCTCGGTCAGGTCGAGGTGCACCCGGATCGCCTCCACCAGCTGGTTGCCGACCGTGTACATCGGCGACAGCGAGGCCATCGGCTCCTGGAACACCATCGCGATCTCGCCGCCGCGAATCTCCCGCAGTCGTTCACCCTCGGGATCCAGCGCGACCAGGTCGACGGGCTCGGCATCGCCACCGGACAACAGGATCCGGCCGTCGACGATGCTCCCCGGCCGTTCGATCAGGCGCAGCACGGATCTGGCTGTGATGCTCTTGCCGCAACCGGACTCGCCGACCACACAGACCGTCTTCCCGGCCGGCACCGAGAGACTCACTCCGTCCACGGCGCGGACCACGCCGCCGTCGACGAAGAAGTGGGTCCGCAGCCGGTCGATCTCGAGCAGGATGTCGGCCATCGGGCCCCCTTCAGTTCTTGTACGGATCGGCGGCATCCCGCAGTCCGTCCCCGACGAAGTTCAACGAGAGCACGGCGAGCACCACGGCCAGGCCGGGCAGCATCAGCCAGGGCGCGGTGGCGACCACCCGGATGTTCTGGGCCTCCTGGAGCAGCACGCCCCAGCTGACCACCGGCGCCTGCAGGCCCAGGCCGAGGAACGACAGCGAGGTCTCGGCCAAGATCATCGCCGGCACCGACAGGGTCAAGGACGCGATCAGGTGGCTGCTGAACAGCGGCAGCAGGTGCCGGAAGATCATCCGCGGCGCCCGGTTGCCGTCCAGCCGGGCGGCGGTGACGAACTCCTCCTCGCGCAAGGACAGGAACCGGCCGCGGGTCACCCGGGCCAGCTCGGTCCAGGCGAAGATCGCCAGGATCGAGGTGATCGCGAAGTAGCGCTGCAACGGGCCCCAGTCGCCCGGCACCGCGGCGGCCAGGCCGAGCCACAGGGGCAGCGTCGGCACCGACATGAAGAACTCGACGATCCGCTGGATGACGGTGTCCAGCCGGCCGCCGAAGAAGCCGGAGATGCCGCCGAGCCCGACCCCGAGCAGGAACGCGATGGCGACGCCGACCAGGCCGATCGTCATCGACACCCGGGTGCCGTGGATGATCCGGGACAACATGTCACGGCCGTTCCGGTCCGAGCCGAGCAGGTACATCGGCTGGCTGTCGTCGACCGGACCGAGCAGGTGCACGTTGCCCGGAAACAGGCCCCACAGCCGGTAGCCCTCCGCCGACGTGTCGAAGAACCGCAGCGGGATCCGGGTGTCCGGGTCCACCGAGTAGATCAACTTCAGCGACTCCGGGTCCATCTCGGACCGGTAGCCGTTCACGAACGGCCCGAGCCGGATCCCGCCGTCGGAGACGTCGACGAACTGGACCACCTGCGGCGGGGCATACGGGTACGCCTCGTTGAACGCGTCGCTGCTGTACGGCGCCAGGAACTCGCCGAACAGCGCGACCAGATAGAACACGATCGTGATCACGGCTCCGACCATGGCCAGCTTGTGCCGCCGGAACGCCCGCCAGACGAGCCTGCCCTGACCCGCGGTCGACAGGTCGGCCCGGCTTCCGGTCACGGCGGGCTGGTCCACCGATTCGCGTTCTGCGAGGGTCGTCATGATCACCTCACCCGCCGATCCGGAGCCGGATCCGCGGATCCAGCCAGGCCAGCGCGAAGTCGGACAGCAGCGTTCCGATCACCGTGAGCACCGAGACGATCAGGATGATCGAGCCGGCCAGGTACATGTCCTGGCTGAGCAGCGAACTCAGCAGCACCGGACCGGTGGTCGGCAGCGACAACACCTGGGCGACGATCACCTCGCCGGAGACCAGCGCCGGCAGCACCCAGCCGATCGTCGAGATGAACGGGTTCAGAGCGACCCGCAGCGGATACTTCAAGATCAGCTTGCGTTCCGGGATGCCACGGGCCCGGGCCGCGATCACGTACGGCTTGCGCAGTTCGTCCAGCAGGTTGGCCCGCAGGATCCTGATCAGTCCCGCGGTGCCGGCCATGCCGAGCACGACGACCGGCACCCAGAGGTGTCCGAGCAGGTCGAGGATCCGGCCCAGGTTCCAGTTGGCGTCGGCGAAGTCGGGCGAGAACAGGCCGCCGACGCTGGCCCCGAAGAACCGGTAGCCGAGATACATCAGGACCAGCGCGATCAGGAAGTTCGGCACGGCCAGGCCGAGGAAGCCGATCGTGGTGGCCAGGTAGTCGCCGAACTTGTACTGCCGGACCGCCGAGTAGAGCCCGACCGGCAGGGCGATGATCCAGGTGAAGATCAACGTGCAGAGGGCGATCATGATCGTCAGGGGCAGCCGTTGCGCCAGCACGGTGGTGACCGGGCGGTTCAGCTGGAACGACTCGCCGAAGTCGCCGGTCAGGATGCCGCCGATCCACTTCCCGTACTGCACCCAGATCGGCGAGTCCAGGCCGTAGCGCAGCTCCAGGGCGGCGATCCGGGCCTGGTCGACCTCGCCGCCCTGGGCCCGCATCTGCGCGATCAGGGTGGTCAGGTAGTCGCCCGGCGGCAGCGAGATGATCAGGAACGCGACGATGCTGATCAAGAACACAGTCGGGATCATGTAGAGCAGCCGGCGCACCACGTAACTGAGCATGATCATGACTCCAGGTAGTAGGTCGTCATGTTGGTGACCGCCGGGTACGGACACTTGAAGGACATCCACATCTGGTCGTCGCCCGGCACGTTGCGCAGCCGGTTCGTCCTGACGCAGAAGGGTTCGCCGGGCAACGAGAGGCCCATCGTCCAGAACTCGTCCCGGGCGATCTCGATCACTTCCTTGATCGCCGCGTACTGGGCGTCCCGGTCGGCCGTGCCGACGACCCGTTCGCGATAGATCGACATCTGCCGTTGCATCGCTGCCGGCGGCGGTTCGTTCGGCTCGCCGCCCTCGTACCAGCGGGACCACAGCGGCGCGTACGACGAGCCGCCGGTGGCGAACAGCCAGCGCGGATCGCCGAGCAGATCCAGATAGCCGACCTCGCCCTTGTCCAGCGTGCAGTCGTAGTCGTTCGCGTCCATCCGGGTCGAGACCAGCTCCGGGCTGGCGGTCTCGATCCGCAGTTCGATGCCGACCTCGGCCCAGGTCCGCTTGACGAACTCCATGCAGTCGATCAGGTCCGGGTAGCGGGACTGGCACAGCACGGTGATCACGATCGGCCGACCGTCCGGGCCGAGCAGTCGGCCCTCGCCGTCCCGCTCGGCGAGGCCGGCCTTGCCGAAGTGGTCACGGGCCAGGTCGAGATCGAACTCGGTGTACTGGGTGCCGAAGTCGTCCGAGGTGTAGAACGGCACTTCGGGCCGCGGTGCTGTCTGCCAGGGCCGGCCCTGGCGCAGGTAGACCAGGTCGATGATCTGCTGCCGGTTGATCGCATGCGACAGGCCGATCCGGAAGTCCCTGTTCTGGAACAGTTTCCGGCGGACCGGGTCCGGGTGGGTCAGGTTGATGCAGATCCCGACCGTGTTGTGGTTCGGCTCCCGTACCTTGATCAACTCGTAGTCGCCGAGGTCCTGGCCGTCGCTGAGCACCGGCCGGTTCTTCGGGATCGTGATCTCCTGCCGCTGATAGAGGTCCACGTCGCCGTTGGCGGCGGCGAGCAGCAGCGGGCCTTCCTCGGCGAAGAAGGTGAACACCACCTGATCGAGATACGGCAGCTGACTGCCGTCCGGATCGACCTTCCAGTAGTAGGGATTGCGTTCCCACACCTGCCGGCCGCCGTCGCCGTGCGGGTTGCGCGGTACCCAGCCGCTGAGCACCGGCAGGTCGATGTTCTCCAGCTCGTCGATCTTGGCCAGGAAGTCCTGGCTCCAGTCATCCGGCAGGTCCGGGTTGAGGCCGCCGTGGAACTGCTCCAGATAGTGCCGCGGCAGCAGCCGGAACGGCGGCCCGTGGATCGCGATCTGCTCGAGGAACAAGGAGTTCGGGCTGTCGAACGCGAACCGGACCTCCCAGTCACCGGTGGCGCTGACCCGGACCGGCTGCCCGTTCGCGGTGAGCGCCCGCGGCACCACCGGCGTGACGCTCTCGTTGCGCAGGACGTTCTCGTACCACCAGGTCAGGTCGTCCGCGGTCAGCGGCTCGCCGTCGGACCAGCGCATCCCCTCGCGCAGGTGGAAGACGTAGAGCGCACCGTCCCGCTCCACCTCGTACGCCTCCGCGATGTTGGGCAGAATCTCGCTGTACAAGGGATCCCAGGTGATCAGATGATCATGGACGACGGTCATCCAGAGCCAGCTGGCGTCGGTGCTCTCCAGCACCGTCTGCAGCGCGCCGCCGTACACCCCGATCTGATCGAGCGGCTCGATCACCCGAGGATTCCGCGGCAGCCGCTGTTCCACCGGCGGCAGCGCCCCGGCGGCCACCTGCTCGGCCAGCATCGGCGCCTCGGCTCCCTTGGGACCGGCCTTGGCATCGCCGCGGTCCGGCTCCAGCGAGAAGAAGCTGCACCCGCCGAGGCCGGCCGCACCGGCGGACAGGCCCGCCAGCGAAAGGAAGTCCTTGCGACTGAACGCCGGCCGCCGGGAAGGTCCCCCGGGCCAGGGCGTCGAATGACCCTGCCACATCGGCGTCATCTCCCTCGATGAGATGCCGTTAATCCGCTGTGCAACATCACTACTCCGCACTGCGGAATTCGTGATTTAAGCTTAAACGCCGGACCGGAGCCGGTCAATGGGTTGCCGCCGGCCTCCGCCATCCTTGGACGCATGGAGTCGTGGAGTGACGGGACGAGCGGACTGGTCGAGTTGCCGGACGGCCGCCGGGTTCGCGGGCGCGGGCTCCGGCACGGCCGCCCGGAGGGACCGGAACGGCCACAGCTCGGGGTCTACCTGACTGCCAAGCCGCATGCGGAGGACGGCTGGGAGTCGGTCTGGATCCGCTGGCCGGACTTCCGGCTGCCGCACTCCAGGACCGAGGCGATCCGGGTGCTGCGCCGCGTCCATGATCAAAGTGCGGATCGCCGGGTCGAGCTGGCCTGCGGCGGCGGGATCGGTCGGACCGGCACCGCGGTGGCGATCCTGGCCCGGCTCAGCGGGGTGCCGGCCGCGGACGCCGTCGCGTGGACCCGGCGGCACTATCACCCGCGTGCGGTGGAGACGCCGTGGCAACGCCGGTTCGTGGCCCGGGTCGACCTTGACCCGCACTGATCACCCGCTGCTGCTTCCGCCGCGGACTACCCTCGGTGCCATGACCGAAGACTCCTCGCGGCCGGGGCGCATCCGGTTCCCGGATCTCAGCCCGCGCGCGTACGAACACCCCGCCGACCGCGGCGCCCTGGTGGCGCTGCGCGCGATCCCCGGCTTCGACCAGGTGCTCAAGGCGATCTCCGGAGCGATCGGCGAACGCAGCGTCCGGCTGGCCTTCCTGGCCACCTCGATCCGGGTCTCGCCGCGTCAGTTCCCGGAACTGCACCAGGTGCTCACCGAGTGCGCCACGACGCTGGATCTGCAGCCGGTGCCGGAACTGTACGTGCAGCGTGACCCGATGCCCAACGCGATGGCGATCGGGCTGGACAAGCCGATCATCGTGATCACCACCGGCATGCTCGACATCGTTGATCATGAAGGGCTGCGGTTCATCGTCGGCCATGAGGTCGGCCACGTGCTGTCCGGTCATGCGCTCTACCGGACGATGCTGCTGCAGCTGATCGCGGTCGCGAACTCGATCCAGTGGATGCCGATCGGCGTCTGGGGCCTGCGGGCGATCATCCTCGGGCTGAACGAGTGGTTCCGGAAGTCCGAGCTGTCCTGTGACCGGGCCGGGCTGCTCTGCGGCCAGGACCCGAAGGCGGCGCTGCGGGTGCATGCCGCACTGGCCGGAGCCAAGGACCCTGACGAGATGGACACCACGGCGTTCCTCGATCAGGCGAAGGAGTACGAGTCCGGCGGCGACATCCGGGACAGCTTCCTGAAGATCCTGCAGACCGCCGACCTGACCCACCCGATGGCGGCGCTGCGGGCCGCCGAGCTGCAGAAGTGGGTCCAGGACGGCTACGAGGACGTGCTGGCCGGCAACTACCCGCGGCGCTCGGCGGACAAGGACGCCCCGCTGAGCGAGGACGTGAAGGCGGCCGCGGCCTCGTACAAGAAGGACTTCGAGACGTCCGCCGATCCGCTGTTCAAGGTGCTCAACAAGGCCGGCACGGTGGTCAGCGGCGTCAGCGGCAGCGCCGCGAACCGGGTTCGCGACTGGTGGAAGAGCGGGCCGGGCGCCCGGCCGGACGGTGACCGCTGACGCTCCGGTGCGGTCGCTGGTCACGCACGGCGACGACGAGCTCGCCGCCCTGCTCGGCGGGGAGCTCGTCGCACGGGAACCGGTCCGCGAATGGCCGCTCTCGCTGACCCAGCGGGTCGAGCTCGCCGACGGCCGGCGGTACGCCTACAAGTCGATGCTGCCGCCGCTGGTCGAGTCGGCGTTCTACGACGCCGCGAGGTCGTCGCTGCTGCCGGGCCACCGGTCGCTCGGCACCCTCGGCGGCTGCTCGACCCTGGTGGTCGACTGGATCGACGCGCCGTCCCTGGCCGGGCTCGCCGCCGATCATGATCAACTGCTGCGGCACGGTGAGGCGGTCCTTGATCGGCTCGCGCAGCTGGGCGGTGGGCCTCCGGTCTATCTGGACGTCGGGTCGCCGGAGCGGTGGACGGCCGAGGTGGACCGTACCCTCGACAAGCTGCGCCGGTTGATCAAGGACGGCCGGTTCCGCGAGCCGGGACCGGACGTGATCAGCACCGTCGCGGACTGGGCTGCCTCGGCACCGGTGATCGACAGGATCGCCACCGAGTCCCGGGTGGTGCACCGGGACCTGAAGCCGGAGCACATCCTGCTCGTCGAGGACGGCTACCGGGTGATCGACTGGGGCACGCCGGCCGTGGCGCCGGCCCGAATCGACCTGGTCTGGCTGCTCGCCGAGGCCGGCACGGATCCATTCCCGTACGTGGATCCGGCCGACTACGGCGTCGCGTACTTCCTGCACCTGCGCTGGGCCGTGGTGGCACAGCACGACTTCTTCCCCGACGTCACCGCGCCGATCTTCCAGGAGTGGGCCGACGAGGGAGCCGCCGCGATCCAGCGGGTCGCGGGTTCATGATCAGTTCGGCCGCGCGCCGAGGTGCACGACGTTGCCGTCGAAGTCCCTGACCTGCGCGGTCCGTTCGCCCCAGGGCTGATCGGCCGGTTCGGCGTCGACCGTCGCGCCGGCCGCCCTGAGTTGATCAACGGCGGCGTCGCAGTCGTCCACGTACAGCCAGAGGGCGAACCGCCGGGACGGTTCGGTCGCCTCGGGATCGCGGCCGATGCCGAGCTTCGTCCCGCCGATCGCCAGGGTGACGTAGTCCGGCGGTCCCTCGTCCGGGAACTGGTAGGTCACCTCCGCTCCGACCAGGTCACGGTAGAACCGCAGCGCCCGGTCCACCTCCGGCACCGCGAGGATCGGGAACGACTCCCTGTACATCCGTACTCCCTTCGTCGGGTCTCACCACTACCACGTCCGAGCCGCCCGGAAATCGACACCGCAGCCGTGTGTACCATTTGGTACATGAAGGTGGAACAAGAGACCACGATCGATGCACCGGCCTCGGTGGTGTGGTCGATCCTCGCCGACGTGGAGCGCTGGCCCGAGTGGACGGCGTCCATGACGTCGCTCCGCCTGCTCGACGGCGAACTCCGGGTCGGGGCACGCGTCGAGGTCGTCCAGCCGAAGCTGCCCAAGGCGGTCTGGACGGTGAGCCGGCTCGACGAGAACAGCCGGTTCGACTGGACCGCGGACTCGACCGGGTTGACGACCGTCGGCCGCCACTCCGTCGAACCGACCGCGACCGGATCCCGGGCGAAGCTGGGCTTCGAGCAGACCGGCCCGCTGTCGGGGCTGTTCGGGCTGCTGCTCGGCAAGCTGGCCCGGAATTACGTCGCGATGGAGATGGCCGGCCTCAAGGAACGGTCCGAGGCCACTCGGTGACCGGTCGGCAGGCGCTGTTGGACCGCGCCGTCGACTACCTGTCCCGGGCCGGGATCGGTGACATCAGCCTGCGCCGGCTGGCCGAGGAGGTCGGCACCAGCCACCGGATGGTGATCTATCACTTCGGGTCGCGGGACGGGCTGCTGGCCGCCGTCGTCGCGGAGGTGGAACGCCAGCAGCGGGAGCTGCTCGACGCTGTGATGGATCCCCACCGGCCGACGCTCGAGCAGGGTCGCGACTACTGGCGGGCGGTGTCGGCGGCCGCCGAGCGGCACGGCCGGTTGTTCTTCGAGCTCGGCGCGCACGCGATGCAGGATCGGGAGCACGCCCGGCCACTGCGGCGCGGGCTGATCGATCCGTGGCTGCCGCCGCTGGAGCAGCTGTGCCGGCGGCTCGGCGTACCGGAGCAGGACTGTGCGGCGACCGCCCGGCTCGCCCTGGGAGCCGCCCGCGGGCTGCTGTTCGATCTTCTGCTGACCGGTGATCGGGTGGCCGTCGACGCCGCCGCGGAGCGGTTGAACCAACTGCTCGTACCGACCTCGTTGCGATCTTGAACGACATCCCCCGATCTGCCGGATCCGGCGGCCCGATGGGTGCAGAATCATGATCATGAAGCAGTACCCGGTTCGGCGGGCGACGGCGCCGACCCTCCACCTGCTCGCGAGCCCCGACGGTTCCGGCACCACCGACCTCGCCCGGGAGCTGGAGCGGAGCAATCCTGCGGTCCGATTCACCTTCGACGAGTGGATGCAGCAGCTCTACCGGTTACCGGACGACGATCCGGGCTACGGCGAGCTCGCCGAGCGCTGCACGAACCTGATCTGGGACACGGCCTGCCAGGTGCTCGGTGCCGGTGCCGACGCGGTGCTGGACTGGAACCAGTGGAGCCGGTCGGAGCGGGCGGCCTGGCAGGACCGCGCCCGGATCGCCGGCTTCCGGGCCGCCCTGCACCTGCTGCCCGGCCGGGCCGAGCAGCCGGACCGGCGTTTCGAGGAGCCCTGCGCCGACGAGGAGTTGGAGATCAGGATCGTGAGTCCGGAGCGGAAGCTCCCGGCCGGCCTCGACTGAGTCGGCGGCCCGCCCAGCGGGTGTCGGTGGCGGTCGCTAGGGTCGGCCGGGTGAGTGACACGCTGACAGCAGAGACCCTCGCCATCGGCGGCCATGGGGACCAGGAGGACCCGATCGCGGAGGCGGTCGCCCGGCAGGCGAACCTGGCGCAGTTCTTCCTCGGCGACCCGCAGGGCTGGAAGGCGCCGACGGTCGCCTATGCCGGCGGCGCCGCGGCGCTGCGGGAGGCGGCGGAGGCCGCGAAGATCACGTTGTACGTGCACGCGCCGTATGTGCTGAACGTCGCGACCTCGAACAACCGGATCCGGATCCCGAGCCGGAAGCTGCTGCAACAGACGGTCACGCTGGCGGCCGAGGTCGGCGCGGCCGGGGTGATCGTGCACGGCGGCCACGGGCTGAAGAACGACGACCCGGAGGGCGGCTTCGACAACTGGCGCAAGTGCATCGAGCGGCTGGACGCGCCGGTGCCGATCCTGATCGAGAACACCGCCGGCGGTGACAACGCGATGGCCCGCCGGCTGGACCGGATCGCCCGGCTCTGGGACGCGATCGGGCAGGCCGAGGGCGGCGACCGGGTCGGCTTCTGCCTGGACACCTGCCACGCGCACGCCGGCGGCGAGGACCTGGCCGGAGTGGTTGACCGGGTGAAGGCGATCACCGGCCGGGTCGACCTGGTGCACGCCAACAACTCGCGCGACCCGTTCGACTCCGGCGCCGACCGGCACGCCAACTTCACCGAGGGCGAGATCGCCGGCGAGTCGCTGCTGCACGTGGTGACCACGGCCGGCGCACCGGTGATCGTGGAGACGCCCGGCGGCCGGGAGGGTCAGGCCGGCGACATCGCCTGGCTGCGGGAGCAGCTGTCCTGATCGCCGGGTTTCGGACATCGCCGCGTCAGCGTCGCGTCAGAGTCCGGTGAGTCTCGCCCCGTAGAACGGTGCCACCGGCATCGAGCCGGCCGACGGGGTGATGGGTCACGGATGACGCTTCCTCGTCGTCACTGCGCGAGGAAGTGAGACTGCGATGCCAACGAATGCGCTCGCCCGACGCGAGCCCCTCAGTCTGCGCCTGGCCGCCGTTGTGGTGGCGCTGGCGCTCGGACTCTTCGGTGCGGTGGCCGCGCCGATCCTGACCGGATCCGAACGACCGGCGTACGCGGCGGCCACCCGCGCCGGCATCGCGGAGACCGCGAACCGCCAGGTCGGCTACCAGGCCCCGGGCAGCCAGTGCCAGCCGTACGGCCCGCTCTGCGCGGACTGGTGTGCCATGTTCGCCACCTGGGTCTGGGAGAAGTCCGGCGTCGCCGGTGCGCCGCGGAAGACGTACGTGGCGACGGCGGTCGGCTCGTGGGGCGTGTCGAAGGGGCTGTTCAAGCGTCGCCCGGCCGGCCAGCGCGGCAACCCGCTGCCCGGCGACATCGTCGTGTACGGCGAGCCGGGCTCCGGCACGGGCGGCCACGTGTCGGTGGTCTACTCGGTGAACCGGGACGGCACGATCACCACGATCGACGGCAACTACAGCAACGCCGTGAAGAAGCGGACCATCAATCCGACCACGGCCCGGGCCGGCGGCCGGAACGTCCTGATCTCCGGCTACGTCGCCCCGCCCGGGGTGTCCGACGCGCCGCCGGCGCCGCCGAAGCCGACCGGCACGGTGGGTGACTTCTCCGGTGACGGGTTCTCCGACGTTCTCGGCGCCGACGCCAAGGGCAACCTCTTCTACTACCCGAACAACAGCAACGCTTCCGGCAAGTTCAAGCCGGCGCTCGGCAAGCGGGCCGAGATCGGCCACGGCTGGTCGACCTTCCCACACGTGATGTCGGCCGACTTCTCCGGCGACCGGCACGCCGACGTCCTCGCCGTCGATGCCAAGGGCAACCTGTTCTACTACCCCAACAACAGCAACGCGACCGGGAAGTGGAAGCCGGCCCTCGGCAAGCGCACCCAGCTCGGTCACGGCTGGAGCACCATGAAGTTCGTCCAGGCCGCCGACTTCTCCGGTGACGGCCACGCCGACATCGTGGCGGTCGACGCCAAGGGCAACCTCCTCTACTACCCGAACAATTCCAAGATCACCGGAAAGTGGAAGCCCGCCCTCGGCAAGGCCGTCGTGATCGGGCATGGCTGGGCCGGCATGAAGTTCGTCCAGGCCGCCGATTTCTCCGGCGACAAGTACGCCGACGTGATCGCCGTCGACGGCAAGGGCGGGATGTTCTACTACCCGAACAATTCGAACGCGTCCGGCAAATTCAAGCCGGCCCTGGGAAAGCGCGCCCAGATCGGGCACGGCTGGTCGACGATGAAGCATCTTCAGGCCGCCGACTTCTCCGGCGACAAGCACGCCGACATCATCGCCGTCGACAGCAAGGGCGGCCTCTACTACTACCCGAACAGCTCCCGAGTGACCGGCAAGTGGAAGCCGGCCCTCGGCAAGCGGGCCGAGATCGGCCACGGCTGGAACACCTTCCGGGCCATCGCCTGAGCTCCCGACACGGAAAGGAATGATCATGAAGTCTCGAAAGATCTTGAGCCGGTTCCGTTCGGTGCTGGCCGTCGGCGTGGCCGCTGCCGGACTGGTCGCGGCCGGGCTGGCCACGGCACCGGCGGCCCAGGCCGACCCGCAGTCGTACTTCGCGAAGACCGTACCCGGCGCTCAGGCGACCCAGAAGGAGTTCCGGGTCCCCGCATCGGTGACCCTGGCCCAGTCGGCTCTGGAATCGGCCTGGGGTGCCAGCAAGCTGTCCAAGAACGACAACAACTACTTCGGCATCAAGTGCGGCAGCGGTGGTGATCATGGTCCGATCGCGATCGGCTGCCACGACTACCCGACCGAGGAGTGCACGCCGGGCTGTCATACCGAGCACGCGTACTTCCGGGTCTACCGGAGCACCACCGACGGCCTGCGCGACTACGGCCGGATCCTGTCCACGCTGCCCCGCTACGCGGCCGCCTTCAAGTACGTGAACAACCCGGACCAGTTCGCCCGGGAGGTGCAGAAGGGTGGCTGGGCGACCGATCCCGACTACGCCGACAAGCTGATCTCGATCATGAAGAAGTACAACCTGTACAAGTACAACGTCGCTCCGGTCCCGCCGAAGCCGGCCGGCACGGTGGGCGACTTCTCCGGTGACGGATACTCCGACATCCTCGGCGCCGACGCCAAGGGCAACCTCTTCTACTACCCCAACAACAGCAACGCGACCGGCAAGTTCAAGCCCGCCCTCGGCAAGCGCGCCGCGCTCGGCCACGGCTGGATCGGCTACCCGCACATCATGTCGGCCGACTTCTCCGGCGACCGCCACGCCGACGTCCTGGCCGTCGACGCCAAGGGCAACCTCTTCTACTACCCCAACAACTCCCGCGCCAGCGGCAAGTGGAGCCCCGCCCTCGGCAAGCGCACCCAACTCGGCCACGGCTGGAACACCATGAAGTTCGTCCAGGCCGCCGACTTCTCCGGCGACGGCCACGCCGATCTCATCGCCGTCGACGCCAAGGGCAACCTCCTCTACTACCCGAACAATTCCAAGATCACCGGAAAGTGGAAGCCCGCCCTCGGCAAGGCGGTCGTGATCGGGCATGGCTGGAACACCATGAAGTTCGTCCAAGCCGCCGACTTCTCCGGCGACAAGTACGCCGACATCATCGCCGTCGACGCCAAGGGCGGCATGTTCTACTACCCGAACAACTCCAACGCCACCGGCAAGTTCAAGCCCGCCCTCGGCAAACGCGCCCAGATCGGCCACGGCTGGTCGACAATGAAACACCTCCAGGCCGCCGACTTCTCCGGCGACAAGCACGCCGACATCATCGCCGTCGACGCCAAGGGCGACATGTACTACTACCCCAACAACTCCCGGGCCACCGGCACGTGGAAGCCCGCCCTCGGCAAACGAGCCGCCATCGGCCACGGCTGGAACACCTTCCAAGCCATCGCCTGATCCAAACGAACCACCGGCAGCCACCCGCTGCCGGTGGTTCGCCATCTGGCCTGGCACTTCGACAAGCTCAGTGCACGTTCCCCTCGCACCTCGCGACCCCTCCCCCATCGTGACTCGATCACCGCTCGTTCATCCCAGTCGAGGAGACCCGGCCGGCGCTCGGCTCTCCAACGGCCCCGAAGAGGCTCGCCATGATCAAGAAGGCGGTCGGGGTCCGGGGGTGGGTGCGCGGACGTGGATGGGCCTGGCGGGAGGCCGCATCGCAGTACCGCGGCAGCGGCACCCAGACCATCGCGGCCGGATGGTTGTCCGCGCACCCACC